>NZ_NSDZ01000009.1:0-115333 GCF_002300155.1 Rhodococcus sp. ACS1 | reverse complement strand
GCCGGCACATCGACGCCAAACGGTCAGTCAGCTCGTCGAGCTGCTCATGAAACTTCATCCGCATAACCATCATCCTCATGCACCCGACGAAGACAACACACCGGGACGTGTCACCTCCCCCGGTCCGACGGCTCGCCCAGGCCGCGAGCCTTCCCGCCCATCCACGCGATCACATCAAACACGCGCAGTACGGAGATCCCTTCGGGGAGGCAGGCCCGCCTCCCCGCGGATCGACAGCAACCGGCGATGCAATGTCGCGCCGTCGGCCCGCAGCGCCTCCCGGACCGGGTACAGACGTGCCCGGTCCGGTGCCCAGGACCTGACTCACCACCGAAACCGAAGATCGGGTACAGCCGGGGGCGTTTGCGGGCAATCAACTTCGTCGCCTTCGTCCGGCCGATTCCCCGCAGCGCCCACAGGGCCGTTTCCAGGCCCCACGAGGCCATCCCGGGGCCAGCGGGTCCGGTACGTCAAACCAGGTCCCGATCCGGGCCTATCGCCGCCAGAAGGGCGTTCAGTGCCTCTGCTTTCCTGTCGAGGATCGCGCGGGTCGCCCTCGCTGGGACCTCCCGCCGACAGGAGGTGGTGCAGGCCGATCACGGTCGCCCCGTGGTCTGCGTTCAGACTTGGTCCGGCGCGGCTTCGTCCCGATCAGCCGTGGCCGTCGTCGAATTTCTCGAGGCCGGCGAGCCAGTTCCGGGCACGACCGAGTGCTACATCCTTGTCAGCGTCGTAGGTGTCGGGCCACTCGATCCCGTAATTGTCGATGCGGCCGAGAATCTGGGTGGCAGTGACGATCCCGTCCTCCACGAGAGCCGCCACGAACACGTGGTCCTTCTCACGACCAGCGATGGCCTTGGACGCACACAGGTCGACGGGATCGAGACAAAAGCCCGTCCGCCCGTATTCCGACCCGTCCTCGACCTTCACCGCGACCAGCCGGTTGTCCCATTGCTTCGGCAGTACCACTACGTCCTTGTGGATCCCCTCGACGTACACGCCGAAAGACTCATGAAACGGTGAGCCTTCACCCAGGCGTCCGTTGAGGATGAGGATCTTC
Organism: Rhodococcus sp. ACS1; assembly: GCF_002300155.1. Taxonomy (NCBI): domain Bacteria; kingdom Bacillati; phylum Actinomycetota; class Actinomycetes; order Mycobacteriales; family Nocardiaceae; genus Rhodococcus; species Rhodococcus sp. ACS1. The sequence goes on along the minus strand of NZ_NSDZ01000009.1, from coordinate 114,273 downwards.
TCCACCACTGCCGGCGACGCCGAGCGTCGATGCCGCTCCGCGGAAACACATCGACCTCACGCGACAAAGTCGCGTACTCCGGCAACTCCGTTTCGTCGTAGGTCCCGAGGATCGACTGGGAGCCGAAGACAATCACCTGACCCTCGTCGAGGTTCGCGCAGGCTGCCTTGATGACCTGCTCGAGCTCCTCGCGGTTCACTTCAGGACGAGCTCACGCAGATCATCGAGGACCTTCATTCGTTCATCCTCGGTCAGCAGCACGTGCAGCGGGGAAAGGTTGCGCATCTCGTTCCCAGTCTCGTCGTCCGACTCGACGATCCGACGAAGGGTCTCGACGTCGTTGTTCTCGACGATTCGTTCCCACCGATCCAGGAAGTCGGTGAAGTACGGGCTGCGACTGACATGCTCGCGGACACTCTGCAGACTGCGGCGGACGCGGACCGTGTCGAGGGGCAGATGCTCGCGCTCGACCTTGTCCAGGATCGCGGTCTGCATGAGCTTCTGCCGGGTGACCTTCATATTGACGACGGTCATCTCTCGCTCCCTCATTGCTCAAGCCAACTACCGCTACGGTCGGTGCCCACAGTGTACGGGTCCGGCCACCGTTTACGCAGGTCACCCCACGCTCACGCAGCGACGACCCGACCTCCATCCGCCTATACGAACACGGGCTCACCGGACCATCCGCGTTACCGCGATCTTCCCCAATCGGTACAGATCCTCATCCGACGACGGCAGCTCGTACAGGGTCGGGCTCGATAGCCCACGCGAAGCGAAGTCGGCTCGCTCGGCGTCCGGCCGGCTGTATGCGGCGAGCGGGTCGACGCGGCGGCCACCAATCAGAAGCCGAGGGCCTCGGCTTCCTCGATCTTCTCGTCCGACCAGACCTGCTCGATCGCCCTGCGCTGCTCCGGCGGCAGATCGGGCGTCCACCGGCACTTCCGCCAGAACGCCTCCCTGCGCTCCTGCGTCATCGGCTCGTGATTCATGGTGGTCGGCTCCGTCGGTTCGAACATATTCCCCGGTGTGCTGGACCACGAGTCGAACCGCGCGCCGACATAGGCGTCGTCGCCCAGACACGGGTGGCCGTAATACTTCGTCAGCGCCGTGACCGGACGTGGTCCGAATCCGTCGCGAGAGTGGTCGGCAGCCGCAATGTCATACCCCGCGCCCTCTCACCCCTCAGGCGCCGGCGACCCGGGAACCGAGCCGAGGTGGTCGCTACGCGCCGGACCCGGAATCAGGGGCGGTGTCGGCCGCGGCGCAGCCGTCGGCTGTCTCGGGCAGAAGCGTGCGCGCCTTCTCCGCCAGGTCCGGCAGACCGAGCGCACCCCGCCAATCACCGTAGGCCCGCGCCGGCGCGGTCCGGGCGAGTTCCTCGTCCACCAGCACCACCGGGCCGGTGGGGTACGCGACGCGGGCCACGAACCGGGCGACCTCATCGGCCGTCAGAACCTTCCCGAGCGGCGGCCGTGTAGTTGCTGCATCGGTCATGGCATCCCCCATCGTCTGAGCTGACTGGACGTTGTGTGGACAGTATCGCGTTGCGGGCGTGACCCTTCGGACATCACAGGGACGTGTCATCTGCCCAGTTCAATGATTAGGAATGCGCGGTGATCGACGCGCACCAAGGATGGCCTGACGGCGAGTGCACCACCACTCGCGTCTTCGACGGCATCGACCGCTGGAGGACTGCGAACCCGCCGCCCGGCCCCCGAGTTCGTGCCGCGGCGCGTCTGCAGCTCGGCCACTTCAGGCGCCCGCACCAGGGCGCTGGTGAGTGGCCCTGGCACTGACAATGCTCCCAGCCGCACTATTCGCGGCGGCACTCACCACCGTCGCGCTCGATGACGTCCTCATGGTCCTGCTCGTGGCGATCGCACTCACGCTGGTCGGGATAGTCGCGTACGCCATCTACGCGCTGGCACTGGCGACACAATCCCGCGCCTACCCCGTCACCCGGTGGCGGCACCGGTTTCGGGTGATATGGCTGACGAACCCCCGCCAGCACAGTCGGGGCGGCGCTCACCGTCTACGCCCGCCGGGGCGGCGCGGTGACCTTCCACAACCACTTCCGATGGCCCGCAATCACACCCCAGCGGCCGCCGGTCGCACGCCAGCTACGGCTCGAACTACTGACCTGAGATTCCCCCGCTTCTCCGGAGACTTTTCTATCTGGCTCCGACGAGCTCGGGTTCTATGATATCTGTCTCCTGTCCGTCTGGTCGGTCGTAGTAGGCGCGTTCGTATTCGTCGGGTGACAGTCCGCGCAGGCCGGCCTGAATCCTGCGCGGGTTGTACCAACCATCGATGTAGCGGAACAACGCCGCCTCCGCCTCGGCTCTGGTGGCGAATATTTTTGCTGGCCAATAGATAAGCTCGATCTTGAGTGTCGACCACAGGTTTTCGGCGAGCGCATTGTCGAAGCTGTCCCCGACGCTTCCGGTGGACGGGGCGATGCCCGCGTCGACGAGCCGCTGGGTGAACCGAACCGCCGTAAATTGACAGCCCTTGCCGCTGTTAAACGGAATTCGGTTTAACAGCGACAACGGGACCCCGTACACGTCGAAGGAGTCCGCCGACGTGTACCGGGAGTTGGGTGCGCTCCGTTCGCGCGGGACCGTCCAATGCGTTAGCGACGTCGCCGGTATCCACACTTCAGCGGCAACCTCATCCAACCGCTCGACCACCGGCGTCTTGTTCGTGGAGCCGTTGTCCATCACCACGTTCACGTCGAGGCCGGCGCGGGGTAGGTGTGCCGTCCACACAGCTACTCCGAAGGCGAACGCCGCACGTTCGAGAAGGGAGTTTGCCACATGGCCGGGTCGACAACCGGAAACCGGCGGCCGGTCACGTGGGTGGGAACGAGTCGGATGAAAAGGTTCTTCGCCCCGGCCTGCCACGGAAAGAGCGGCAAATCCACGGTGTCCATCAACTCGTCGACTTCACGGATCCCCTCCGCACGGCCCTTGATCACCACGCTCCACGCTTCGCGCGACGGAGCCTCGTAGCCGTCGACTTCCAGCGCAACCGGCGCATCTGACAGCGCAGCGGACACCTTGGTGCCTCTCCCGGATCGAAACACGAGGGTTCCATGATCGACCGCATAATTGAGGGGAAAGATATCCGGGTGGTCGTCCACCCACACAGCGAGACGGCCAACACTCTCGGTACGAAGCAGCGCCCAACATTCGTTGACAGCGAGTTCCCTGAGACTTGGCTCATTGCTTCCCATTGTCTTTGCCTCCTGTCGTCGCATCAGGTCCGGTGCTCGTTCACGTTCCGCGCAACGATCCACCTCCACGGATCATCGTCGTTGTCTCGGCTCTACGCGACGTATCTGCCCCAATCCACTGTCGGACAAATAGCGGGTGTCGTGCCCTCGACCAGCGCGTGGTGCGTGCCCGACCGGACCGAAACCCGATTCGGCGCCCAACTCGTGCAACTCGGCGGCGCCCGACGTGTGCCTCCCAGAATCGAACGCGGCCGAGTCTGATCGGTAGCGCCGCGCCATTGCCAATGGCGCCAACGCAGTGATCACGAGCGGGCCACCCTGCAAGCTCACATTGCACACAACGCGCGACGTCCACCAACCTCGCTCGATCAGCGATACCCCCGTGCGCAGGTCGGTGTGTTGCACCCGGCGTCCTTCGTTGCATGCCGACGATCCTCGGGTCCCAATCCCATCACATGCTGGTACGGCGTCCGATGCCCTCGCCCGAATGATCACCCTGCGTGAAGAAGATCTCGAATCACTTGTTCCACAGATGAAGTCGGCCGCCGCGACGGATCAACCGCCGGACCGATTCACGGGGCTGTTCGATCACGTTCTCAGACTCGCCTGGCAGCGGACGCTACTCACCGAACAGCAGATCAGGCGCGGGCAGGCTCGCGGAACAATTTCGGCATCTGCGACCCATGTGACGGCGACCACAGCAGAAGCGCAGAATCGCGCCGAGCGTGTTCGCCGCCGCTGCGCGATCAGCCGCGCCGGCCACCGGCGTCGCCGAGGCCGACGATGCCCTTGGTCACCGTCGCGGCGACCTCGACCGAGACAAACAGGACCGGTGACCGAGACGTTGCCGCGAAAGGCACTGGCCGTTTTACTGTCAGGTGCAGACTGGACGCATGGTGTCGTCGCAGCATGACCGGGCAAACCCGTACGACGTGGGCCTCGATTTTTCCCTGCCGGATCTCGGTGGGATGGTCCCGGCCGGTGGGCGCATCGAGACCGGCGACGCGAACCCGACAAGACTCTATTACGACACCGCCGACCGGGACCTGTTGCGTCATCACATCACGCTGGCTCACCACACCGACGGCACCGACACCGGATGGCGATTGATGGTCCCCGCCGACAAGGCCCGCACCGACATCCGGACGCCCGCGGCCACCGGGGACGCGGTCCCGGAGGAGCTGGCCACCCTGGTCACCGGGATCGCACTGGGCGAACCCCTCCGCCAGATGGCAGCGGTGTCCACCACCCGGCGCGCCCACCGCCTCCTCGACCGCGACGAGCACCTGCTCGCAGAAGTCACCGACGACGTCGTGCACGCCACCGTCGCCGGTGACGCTGCACTGGTCAGCGAATGGCGGGAGGTCGACGTCGACCTCGGGGACGGCGTGGGGCGGTCCCTGCTCACCAAGATCGACAAACGGCTCACCCGGGCGGGTGCCAGCCCGTCGATGCACGCGTCGACGCTCGGCCGTGCGCTCACCGGCGACCACACCCCCGACGGTGCCGACTCCGGGTCCCCGGCTCGGGAGGCGATCACGCGCTACCTCGACGCCCAGGTGCAGGCGATCGTGGCCGGTGACGTGTGGCTGCGCCGCGGGCTGGACCCGATCCACTCCACCCGGGTCGGGATCCGACGGTTCCGCAGCACCCTACGGGTCTTCAAGACACTGTTCGATGCCGAGACCGCGGCGCACCTCGACGCCGAATTATCCTGGTACGCCGGGGTACTCGGCGAGGTGCGGGACCGGCACGTGCAACGGGCACGGTTCACCGGCGCGGTGGCGGACCTGCCGAGCGAGTTGGTGATGGGACCGGTCGCCGCCCGAATCGAAAACGATCTGCTCGCCGAGCAATACCGTTATCTCGGCCACGCGATGGACGCCCTCGACAGCGACCGCTACCGGGACCTGATCGCCACGGTGGGCCGGTGGCGCACCACCCCGCCCTGGGCCGCCCCCGCCACCGAATCTGCGGTGACGAAGGCGACCCGCAAGGCCGGACGGAAAGCGAACAAGAGGCTGACCGCCACGGTCTCCGACCCCGATGACGCGGCACTGCATCGGGCGCGTAAGGCCGCCAAGCGGGCCCGCTACGCCGCCGAACTCGCCGCGCCGATCCTCGGAAAGAAGAAAGCGAAGAAGGAGTCGAAGAAGTACAAGAAGATCCAGACGATTCTCGGCGAGCACCAGGACAGCGTCGTGGCCGCGCAGACCCTCCGTGCGCTCGGCGCCCGCGCCGGTAACACCCCGGGCGAGAACGGGTTCGCGTTCGGGCTGCTGTACGGACTCGAACTACAGGCCGCCCAGCGGGCCCGGGCGGACGCCGCGCGTCTGGCCCGGTGACCCACCCGCCGCGCCGGGCTGCGAATCTCGAGGTTCCCGCCGCCGCATGCCTGGGTCGGACTGCTGATCAGCCCGGTCAGGGGCACGGTGGGCAGGATCGGCGGCCGGGGCTGATGCGGGTAGTCGTCACCGACCTCGCGTGTCGCCCGTCGGTGCCTGGCCCGGATCAGTGCCCCCATAGGTGCGACGCACCCGGCTGTCGTCCGCGACCGGGTTCCAGGTCGAGACGGCCCAGATGACGACGACATCGAGTGCGATGATCAGCACCGACCACCACGGGTAGTACGGCAGCCACAGGAAGTTCGCCAGAATCGAGACCGCGGCAACAATGATCGCCGACACCCGGGCCCATCCGGCGCCGGTGAACAAGGCCAGGCCGACGATCGCGACGAGGGCGCCCAGGACGATGTGGATCCAGCCCCAGGTGGTCAGATCGAACTTGTAGACGTAGTCCACCCCGGCCACGAACACTTCGTTCTCGGCGACCGCGGCGAGGCCCTGGAAGAACTGGATGAGGCCGACGGTGACCATGATGACGGCCGCCGCCATCGAGGTGCCGCCCGCGAAGCGTTGCTTGGCCGAGGGATACTCCGACACGGCTGTCCCCTTCCCGTGCAGATCCGATTCGTTCGGTACCACGATTGTCCGCCGCCCCGGACAGTCTTCGCGGGAAAACCTTGAATTCCGGCTGGACGCTACCGGCGACGAGCAACGTTGCTGATGATCGCGAAAACTCCCCTGGCCGGCGGCATCTTGACGACACCGACGGTCGGGGCAGACGATAGTCAACATGACTGGCGACGACGAAAGTCTCCAGGTCGAACAGGTCATCGAGCGGTTGATCGCCCGGTACCCGTCCGTCTCAGCGGGGGACATCGAATACACCGTGCGGATCATTCACAAGCGGTTCGACAACGGTCGGATCCGCGATTTCGTTCCGCTGCTCGTCGAGAAGGCTGCCCGACGGGACCTCGAGAACCATCCCAGGGCCGCAACCGGCGTCACCACACCCGACGCTACGGTCCTCGGTGAGACCGGCGGGAGAGGACTTTCGCCCCTACCCGCCCCGATGCTCGACTAGGAACACTGACGGGTGACCGGGAGAGGTGCCCGTGCCCGGCCGCTCCGCGCGTCCACCATGCTGCTGAGAGTAACCACATGACCCACCTTCACGCTTCGTCCGCGAGCGCACCGCATCACGCGATTCCCACCAGCCGAGTACTGAGCACACCAGAGATCCTGCAACGGATCCAGGCGATGTACGCCGGCCACGGCGACCCCGGCTCAGCGGACCCCGGCCAGAAGCCGTCGCCCACCTGACATGCACGTATTCCTGCCCGCCACTGCGACCCGACACACAGGGAGCGCGGTGCACTCCACCGAATCCGACGCACTCCTCCCACACCCACCTTGCTGCCTTACCGATGATGATCCGATCCAGTGGCCCGACCCCAGTCCGCTCGACTCGTGGTGGCGGCGGGTGATGTCCGACAGCCACGCGCCGGCGCACCCGAGGTCGCAGCGCACGGGGCCCGGCCACAGAGCCCCCGCAACAGACTGAAACCGACAGTCGGTGCGCTGCTTTCGTGTGCCGGCCGCGCGGAGCTGTCGTCCCGCAGACACCGCATGGTCTGGCCGCCGAGGCGCCGGGTGTCCCCACGGTCGCGGTGACCGTTTACCGTCCCGCGTCGGATTCGGAGGCCGTGGGGAAGGGGCTCGGGCCGAGGGCCAGCGTGAGGGAAGCCGGGCGCAGGCCGATCTCGGTCCAACTGGTGGTGACGACCAGCGCCCCGGAGCGCGGGTAGGAGCTGATCCAGTACATCGGGGTCGTCCGGTATGGCCCGGATTCATCGAAGGGGGGTTCGCTTCGGTGGAGCGGGTCCGCGGGGCCGTCGAGGTCATCGACGCGGACACGGACGTCCAGGTACGACCACTGCGCCCCCCAGTCCTGCGGGTCGGTCAGCGGGCGAGTTTCGAAGCGGGCGAAGTCAGCCCGGATCCCGGTCACACGCATCGCCAGCTGCAGCAACAGCCCGGACGCGAACGCGGTGACCGCGGACAATTCGAGCGCCAGATCCTTCTCGGCCACGATCGGTGCCGGTGCGAGCACACGAACACCACGGTCGGAGGGCGGCGTGATGGCCGGCCAACGGTGGCGGCGCATGCCTCATCTTCGCACCACTGTTGCCCGCCGTGGTAAGAAACGGACACCCGAGGGCGATTGCTGCGGCGACGGTTCGAACCCCCGCAACGCATCCGGTACCCCGGTACCGGGTGAGCTGGTGATAGCTTCCCGAGCCGAACCGGATACCGGCGGTGGCCGTCGGGGGCATCATGAAAGACATGGACGAGACCGTCCCCAGCTCACCCGGCGACCGTGACGGTGCAACGGGGGACCCTTCCGCTGCGGGAGACGATTCGGCGGGCGCACGGTCGATGACGGTGCGCGGTGCCGCATTCCTCGGGGTCGGATCAATGGTCGGGGCGGGGATCTTCGCGCTCCTCGGTGAGGCCGGGGCGGTGGCCGGGGCGGCCGTGTGGCTCTCGTTCCTGCTCGCGGGGGTGGTGGCCACCTTGCAGGGGTACGCAGTGGCCAAGCTCGGTGCGCGGTATCCGTCTTCGGGTGGCATCGTGACGTTCCTGCTGCAGGCGTACGGCCGGGGACACATCACCGCCACCGCCTCGTGGCTGCTCTACTTCGCCGCCCTCATCGTCACCGCCATGGTCGCCGTCTCGTTCGGCAACTACGGTGCGGCACTGTTCTTCGACGACTCCACCGTGTGGAGCAAAATCCTCACCGCCGCCGTGATCGTGCTCGTGGCCGCCGTCAACATCGCCGGCACCACGCTCATCGACCGGGTCCAGACCGTGATCGTGCTGATCCTGCTCGCCGTCTTCGCCGTCTTCATCGCGGTCACCCTCGCCCAACTCGATCCCGCCCTGCTCGCCCCGTCCACCTACCCGCCGGCGGTGGACATCGTTTCGAGCGTGGCACTGACCTTCTTCGCCTATCTCGGGTTCACCGTCGTCAGCTTCACCGGCGGGGATCTGCCCGACCCGCACCGCAACCTGCCGCGCGCGATGTACCTGTCGCTGGCCATCACCGTCACCCTCTACATCCTGATCGCCGTCGGCGTCTTCGGAACGCTGCCGGTCGACGAGGTCATCGCCCACGGCGACACCGCCCTCGCGGTCGCCGCCAAACCCGCACTCGGCGATGCCGGCTTCGCGATCATGGCCCTCGCCGCCCTGCTCGCCACCTCGTCGTCGGTCAACGCCAACATCTATGCGGCGGTCGGCTCCACCGCGAAACTCGCCGAAACCGGCACCTTCCCACCGGTGTTCGGTCATCGAGCCCTCATCGGCGGAACCCGGGGACTGACCATCTCGGCCGTGCTGATCCTGCTCCTTGCCCTGTTGGTCGACCTGACCGCCATCGCCTCCCTGGGCAGTGTCGTCGCGTTGGCGATCTTCCTCGTCACCTCGATCGGCGCCTTCCGGCTGCGCAAAGAGATTCGGGCCCGCACCGCGATCCTGGTCACCGGCATCGCGGCGACCGTGATCGTGCTCGTCGTCTTCGCGGTGCAGACCCTGCGGACCTCCCCGCAAACGTTCACTGCGATGGTGGCGGTTCTGGCTCTGGCGGTCGCCCTCGAGCTGATCTGGGATCGACTCCGCACCCGCCGCCGGGTGTGACCGCAGACCCAGACCAGCTCAGCGTTCACCTGCACCACCCCAGCACCGGCCGGCGCCGATCGACGCCGGCCGGTGCTCTCGGCTTCGAGACGTCCAGCCGCTGAACCGCTACCCGTCCGGTGACCTTCCCATTGCCGGGGCGCCGAAACTCACCCAGGACCAGATCGACCTCGCTCAACGTCTCTATGACGCCGGAGAACACACTGTCGCCCAGATCGCCAGCATCCTCGAAGTGCCCAGCACCACCGTCTGCTATCGGGTTCGGGCGGGTCAGCGAGCTCCGGTGAGGGGCCGGCTTGCGGGACGACCGGCTCACGCAGCTCAAGCGATGAGTGTCGGGGCGGAGAGGGGTCTCATTGGGATGACGACAAACGACAGTGTGGAGTGTTTCGGTTCCGGTCGCTGACCAGGATGCCGCACTGACGTTCCCCACCGGGGTGCTGGGCTGCGAACTCCGCACCGACGTGGAGGTGTGGCCGGATGCACGGCTGGTCGAGGTCGTGCCCCGGGGTTCGAATGAGGAGCTGGTGCTCCTACCGCCCGACAGTGAGATCCCGGTGGCAATTCGGTTGGGCACCTCCGATGCTCAACATGCCCTCGACAAGGTCCGTGAGGCTGGCGTGACGCTACACAATGAGGAGCTGGTCCGGATGGAAGGGGTGCCGGCGATGTTGTCCCATACCGGCCCCGACGGTAACGGTCTGGTCTACTTTGAGGAGACGGACGAGCCTCGCTAAGCACGCCAGCCCCCGGCCAGCAGCGCGAAGGAGCAGAGCATGGCAGACCCCCGACCCCTGGACATCACCTTCACCGCTCGGCTGGGCAAGGTCCGCCCCGGGGACACTTGGACGTGTGTGCAACTACCCGACTCAGCACGGATCTTCGGTACCCGTGGTCTGGTCAAGGTCGCTGGGACCGTCGACGCGCACCCGTTCACCGGAGCGTTCATGGCGCTGGGAGACGGCACCCACAAGCTGCCGGTGGCTGCTGCCATCCGCAAGGCGATCGGCAAGAACGCCGGTGACGAGGTCGAGGTCCACCTCACCGAGCGACTGAACTGAACTCACCAGAGGCAGGACGTCCGGTACGGGATCCTTGACCGGATACCTACTGGTCGGTGATGGTGATCGGAGGTGACCCCGAGTCGGCGGCCGTCGCGCCAGCGGAGTGGCTGCAGCACCAGATCGAGTTGGGGCCGCGAGACTTTCGCCCCACCCGCGTGATCGACGCGCACCTAGAGGGCCGGTGCTTCGTGGTCGGCAAGACCACCTCGTGTGCGGCCATGGCTTGAGTACCGCGGGCGCAAGGAAGTCCAGTCAGCTGTCTGTGTTGGCGTAGAGCTGGAGGAAGCGTGCTTCGACAAGGGACATGGCCGCGATTTCGGTGGGGTCGACGCTTTCGTTGGGTGCGTGAATCAGGGCTTGTGGTTCCTCGACGCCCATCATGATGATCTCGGCGTCGGGGAAGGTGTCGGCGAGGACGTTGCACAGTGGGATCGACCCGCCCTGCCCCAGCAGTGCCATGGGCCGGCCGTACGCGTCCTGCATGGCGGCATCGAGGGCCCGGTAGGCCGGTCCGTCGGTGCGTGCTCGAAACGGTGCTCCGGACGCTTCCAGTTCGATGTCGACTGCGGTGCCCCACGGCGCGATTGAGCGCAGGTGCTCGATCAGCGCCTGCTGTGCCTGTGCGGGTTCGAGTCCGGGTGGGATGCGTAGGTTCAGCCGGGCGCGCGCTCGGGGTGCGATTGCGGCCGCCGATCCGAGCACCGGCGGGCAGTCGATACCGAGGATGGTCAGCGCCGGGCGGGCCCAGAGCATGTCGGAGACGGTGCCGTCGCCGAGCAGCCGTGCGGAGTCGAGCAGGCCGGCGTCCGCGCGGAATTGTTCGGGCGGGTAGGGCTCCCCGGACCAGGTGTCGGTGTTGTCCAACCCGGTGATTGTGGTGTTGCCTGCGCTGTCGCGCAGGGTCGCCAGCATGGCCACCAGGGCGGCGAGGGCGTCCGGGGCGGCGCCACCGAACATGCCCGAGTGCACCTCGGAGGTGAGGGCGTGCACGGTGACCACGACATTGACCATGCCGCGGAGGCTGACCGTGGCGGCGGGTCGGCCGACGGCGGCGTTTCCGGTGTCGCAGACGAGGATCGCGTCGGCTCGCAGCAGATCGGCGTGGTCGGGGACGAAGGCTTCCAGACCGCCGGTGCCCTGTTCCTCCGAGCCTTCGACAACCAGCTTCAGGTGCACCGGCAACTCGTCGTCGAGGGCGCGCAGCGCCGTCAGGTGGGCGAGGATGTTGCCTTTGCAGTCGGCGGTCCCGCGTCCGTACCAGCGTCCGTCCTTCTCGGTGAGCTCGAAGGGAGGACTCTTCCAGGCGGTGTCGTCTAATGGTGGCTGGACATCGTAGTGCGCGTAGAGCAGCACGGTGGGGGCCTGCGGGTTCGGGCAGTTCCTCGACCCCACCACGGCGAGGCTCCCGTCGGCGGTTTCTTCCAGACGGACGTCGGCGAAGCCGAGTTCGCTGAACTTCGTGCGCACCCAGTCGGCGGCGTGTCGGCATTCTTCGGGTGGGTACTGGCGCGGGTCCGCCACGGATCTGATGGCGACGAGTTCGGCGAGTTCCTCCCGCACCTGCGGCATCAGACCGGTGATGCGCTCCTTCAGATCCATCGCCTACTCACCTGCCACGTCACTGGTCGCGAGGCCGTCGACGAACTGCTGGAATTCGGGTAGCTTCTCGGGGCAGTAGATCTCGATGATCAACTGTTCCCCTTGGACCACCCGGTCGTCCACGACGACCGGCCGGGTGCCCGGTCCGCCGGCTCCATTGACCATCTGGGTGAGCAACGTGGCCCGGGCCAGGGGCGCATTCGGGTTGGCGCAGATCGCCCCGCCGTCGTCCCCGAGCACCCCGACGATCTGGTCGTGCGACGGTGTGCGGGCGCCGGCCTGGTCGAGGGCCGCGATGAGCTGATCCGCCTTGGCCTCGGCTTCTCGGTTCGACGACACATAGGGAAACAGGAGCAGGGCGATGACGGTGAGGATCACGATGATGAATGTGACGAGACCGTAGATGATCATGCGGTCGCGTCGGGTCGAGGCTTCCGATCCGGTGGTCATGACGAGCTCACCTCCGGTTGGTCGGGTTGCTTCCAGGAGGGTTTCCGCATCCGGTAGAACAGGAACGGCACCAAGAGCCCGAGGCCGAGTGCGCCGGCGGCGACGAACAGGAAGTACACCCCGGCGTTTCCGCCCCCGAACTGCGAGGGTGGGACGAACCCGATCAGCAACGCCGCCAGGGACGCGGCGAAGCCGACCCCGCAGAGCCCGACGAGCATCGGTGCCCGGTACCCCCGTGGGTGGTCGGGGAACTTGCGGCGCAGCCGAACCGCGGCGACGAACATCAGCAGGTACATGATCAGGTAGACCTGGGTGGTGATCACCGAGAAGATCCAGTACGCGCTGGACACGTCCGGGATGAAGGCGTACAAGAGGGCGATCACGGTGGTGACCAGACCTTGCGTGACGAGAATGTTCTGTTGCACGCCTTGCTTGTTCACCCGCTGCAGGAACGGGGGCAGATACCCTTCCTGGCGGGAGATCAGCAGCAGACCCTTGGACGGTCCGGCCAGCCAGGTCAGCATGCCACCGAGTGATGCTGCCACGAGCATGATTCCGATGATCGGTGTCAGCCATTGCCAGCCGAATTGGGCGAACACGGCGTCGAAGGCCTGCATCACGCCGGCGGTCAGGGAGAGTTGTTCGGCGGGCACCACCCAGCTGATCGCCAGCGCGGGCAGGATGAAGATCAGCAGCACCAATCCCATGGCGAAGAACATCGACCGCGGGAACTCCTTGGCCGGGTTGCGCAGCGAGGAGACGTGCACCGCGTTCATTTCCATCCCGGAGTAGGACAGGAAATTGTTGACGATCAGCACGAGGCTGGCGATCCCGGCCCAGGCGGGCAGCAGATTGTCGGCGGTCATCGGGGCCGCCGAGGGGTTGCCCTGGCCGAGGAAGACCATGCCGAGGATGACCAGCAGCGCACCCGGGATCAGGGTGCCGATGATCAGGCCGCCGCTGGCCAGACCGGCGACACCCTTGGTGCCACGCGAGGAGATGAAGACGCCGGACCAGTAGGCGACCATGATGACCAGCGCGGTCCATACCCCGTTGCTGGCCAGGTCGGGGTTGATGACGTAGGCCAGGGTGCTGGCGACGTAGCCGAGCAGGCTCGGGTAGTAGAAGATGGTCATGGCGAACTGGCACCACACGGCCAGGAACCCCATCGGCTTGGAGATGCCGAGGGCAACCCAGTTGTAGACGCCGCCTTCCCACCCCGAGGCCAGCTCCGCCGAGACCAGTGAGGTCGGCAGCAGGAACACGATCGCCGGGATCAGGTAGAGGAAGACACACGCAAGGCCGTAGACGGCCATGGTCGGCGACGGCCGCAGGCTGGCCACCGAACTGGTGGTCATCAGTGCCAGCGCGATCCAGGAAATCCAGGACCCCGCAGGAGCTCTGGTGCGTGCCGCGGCCTCGACGGGAGGCTGGTCGACGGGCCCGTCCACCGTGCTCATGACCCCCACCCCCGCCCGCGCCGACGGAACGTGACGGGGGTGTCCGTGCGATCGATCATGGCCGTTGCCTCTCCTTTGATGGCGGCAGTGCGGGGTGTGAGAAGGGCTGTGCCTCGGCGCCTTTCGGTGCTAGGTCAGCGCTCTGCTCTTGAGGGTCTCGAACTCCTGCGGGGTGATCGCCCCCGAATCGAGCAGCGCCTTGGCGTCGGCGATCAGCTGGGCCGGGGACTCGCTCGTGCCCGTGCCCGCGACGTCCCGGATGTGGGTGTCCTGAGCCTGTTTGACCTGCGCGAAGGCGGCCGCGGACCGCTCGGTCATGCCCTCGTTACGCACGATCAGGTAGATCAGCGCCGACAGGAACGGGATCAGGAACAGAAACAGCAGCCACAGCGCCTTGAGCCACCCGGACATCTGATGGTCACGGAACAGGTCGGTGATGATCTGAAACAGCACCATCAGGTAGGACACGAACAAGAAGGAGACGATGACGAACCAGAAGAACTCCCAGAAACTGTCCATTGTCGGTGCTCCGTCTACTCGGTGATTCTCCGGGTCAGGAGGCCAGGATCTTGGCCTTCTCGGCGTTGAACTCGTCGTCGGTGAGGACCCCCTGCTTGTGCAGTTCCCCGAGTTGCTTCAGGGCGGTCAGACGATCGACACCGCCTGCGGGCGGCGGCGACGCCGGTGGGGCGGGCGCCGGCGCGGGCGCCGCCGGCGGCGGCGACTCGCCCGCGCCCCAGCGGCGGCCTTGCCGCCGCGAGACTCGGTTGGACACGGTGGCCGCGGTTCCCGCGACCACGGCGGTGCGGGCAATTCCGCGGAGAAGTCCGGGCATGATGTGCTCCTCACGAATATTCAGATGGGGCCATCGAGAGCATCGAGCGCCGCCAGGATGCCCTGGACGGGGATCCGTCCCGATGCGACGAGTTGGGCGCCTTCACGGCGTAGCGCGGACGCGAACGGTGCGGCCCAGCGGTTCTCGTACACCAGGATCGCTCCGGCGCAGCCCGGTTCGAGGACGGCCGCCGCCTGCTCGAGGTCCACACGGTCGATCAGGCCCGACGATGCCTCGGCGAACAGCGTCACATCGACGGTCCCGGTGAAGCCGAGATCCTCGACGGCGATCCCGGCGAGCGATCCGTCGGCGCCTTTCCGGACGAAAACCAGGTCGAGTACCCGGATGATCTTTCTTTCGACCAGGTCGAGCAGCAGGGGAAGAGCCGAGCCGTCGGGCGGGTGGTCGGCCGGAAACTCCACGACCAGGTAGTCGATGGGCCCGACGTCGTCGAAATCAATGCCGGTCACTGCTTCGACCTCGCTTCTGACGACCGCAGCGATACAACATCGGCGCAATATCTGCGCCTGCGGGCATGCGAAATGCCTCGTCCCAGCACGCACAGTTTCCCATCCGCGACCCAGGATGCGCCGGAAAACGACAACACCCGACCGCGCCTGCCGAGCCAGAAGTTTTCGTCCGGACTCGTCGTAACCCTCATCGAGCAGCCGAAACGAACACTCCGCCGCCTACCGAGCCGGTGTGCTCACCGGTGCGGGTGGCACCCGGGTGCCGGCGGGTTCGGTTGCCATCGCGTGGAGAAACACCCGGAAGCTGAGGGGAATCCGGCAGGTGCCGCCCGGTTGGTCGAGGAGGAAGCCGGGGCCGCCGACGCGCATGAGGAACCGTGCCATGGTGTCGGTGACCCCGGCGCTCGCGGCGAGTCTGAGCAGGGCCAGGCGCTCGCCGGCCTCGAGGCGCGCCCACAGGCTGGTGTAGTGGACCCGATGGGCAGACGGGACGGCCGTGGGGCACCAGTAGGTGAAGGTGAATCGGCGGATCACCGCGGTACCGGTGGTTTCGGTGGTGCGCAGCTGCAGTCCCCGCCAGCCGGTGACCCCGCGCTCGCGGAGTTCGGCGGCGGCCACTTCCAGTGCTGCGTCGCCTGTCAAAAGTCGGGGCAAGTCGAGGACCACACGATCGAGACCCATCTTTTTACGCTACGGGACCGACGGACCGCACCGGATCGAAAATGGTCGGGATCGGGCGGACTCTTCTCTCCCCCACGACGACCACGGCGCACAGGTCAATAGGGTGATCAGGCGGTCGTAGCCGGGGCCCGGACGACCTGAACCCACCGCCCCCGGAGTCCGCGATCCGCGGCAGCACGTGCGCCTCCATCACCGGCGCGTCACGGAGACGGTCACGCTGTCGCATGTGCCACCCTCGAAGGCGGTTAGCCCGTCAAGGGCGGCGTGAGGGAGGAGCCGGGCCGCAGGGCGAAAGCTGCGTGGTCGGTTTCGTCGGTCTCGTGAAAGGTACGCACGATATGTGGACGTTTGCGGAGCTACGACAGCTAACACGCCTGCGCAGGCGCGACCCCCCTCCTCCCTGGTCGTTCGACTGGCTCGAAGAACTCCGCTCCGATGTCCTCGCCCGAATGATCACCGAGCGTGAAGAAGAGCTCGAATCACTTGTTCCACAGATGAAGTCGGCCGCCGCGACCGATCAACCGCCGGACCGATTCACGGGGCTGTTCGATCAGGTTCTCAGGCTCGCCGGGCAGCGGACGCTACTGACCGAAGAGCAGATCAGGCGCGGGCAGACTCGCGGAACTGCCAGACCCGAACCCGCCGAGAATTGACGCGAGTGTTCCCACCGGACGACGATCGCGGCGCTCTCGCCGCACCCGGAGAGTCGGGCGAGGACCTCCTCGCCCGGGCGGTGACTGCCGCCCTGACACAGGGCGTCATGGGTGCAGATCGGCGCCCGGCGGGGTTCCCGATCCGTGCAGCGCCCACTGCGAGACACCCGACCTGCAATGGCAGAGGTGATCGTCGGCAGAGCACGAAAACGTGCGCGGACAACACATCCACACCATCCCGATCCCCACCGACAGACCGCACCCCGGACCAGAAAACGCCGACCGTTTACCGCATACCGCGAGCCGTCGTGGGTATTCCGGTCTGACGGGTACCGACTCGCCCATCCTCGGTGCCTGGAGGTGATCGGCGAGTTCCCCCTCACCTCCGTTGCGGCCAGTTGTGTGTTCCGCGTAGACCTGGAGGAAGCGGACCTCGACGAGGGACATTGCCGCGATTTCGGTGGGGTCGACGCTCTCGTTGGGTGCGTGAATCAGCGCTTGTGGTTCCTCGACGCCCATCGGAACTATCTCGGCGGCGGGGTAGGTGTCGGCGAAGACCTTGCACAGTGGGATCCGACCCGCCCTGCCCCAGCAGTGCCATGGGCCGACCGTACACGTCGTGCATGTCGGCATCGAGGGCCCGGTAGGCCGGTCCGTCGGTGCGCTTGAAGCGGTGCTCCGGAAGCTTTTCGTGTGCACCCAGTCGGCGGCGTGTCGGCATACTTCGGGTGGGTACGGCGCGGGTCCGCCACGGATCTGATGGCGACGAGTTCGGCGAGTTCCTCCCGTGCCTGCGGCATCAGACCGCTGATGCGTTCTCTCAGGTCCATCGCTCTCATGCTCCTGCCCTGTCGGCGGATCCCGCCGCCCCGCGCTGACCTGTCATCGCGCGTGCCTCCCGGTGCCGGCGCAACCGCGGTGCCGTCCTGGTCGAAGTGCTGCGGTGGTGCACAACTCGCGCTCCTGGTCGATGCGGCATACGGTCCGGCTAGTCGACGGTCCGCAGATCGCGGCCGGTGTTGTTCAGGCGCCGTCCCCCGGTCTCGGTGACTGTGACGATGTCCTCGATGCGAATCCCGAACCGGCCGGCGAGATAGATCCCCGGCTCGATCGAAAAGCACATGCCGGGAACGAGTGTCTTCTCCTCACCCTCGACGATGTACGGGGGCTCGTGGGTGGTGACCCCGATCCCGTGTCCGGTGCGATGAAAGAACTGCGGCCCGTACCCGGCCTCGGTGATCACTGCCCGGGCCACCCAATCGATTTGCTGACAGCTCACCCCGGGCCGGACCGCATCGAACAGGACGGGACGGTCGTGCAGGCGCATCGATTTCCGTCACATGCCTCAGTCCCGGGGGCTGTTACCGGGGCGGGAGGGTTGGTGAGTTGCCGGGTGGGTGGCGCGGCGGCGTTCTCGAAAGCGTGCCCGGTGGTGCACCATCACGACGTCGGTTTCGGTGTGGATGTTACTGGGGTGGCGGGCGATCGCGTCTTGGAAGGCGGCGCTGCGTCGACGGAGGAAGGTGGCGTGTACCGCCGCCGTGTCGTCGGCAAGGAGGTACGCCGCGGCACCGTCGCAGTCGAGGAGGAACTTCCCGTACGCCCGCCGCACCGGCGCCTGCTCGTCGAAGATCACCGGCAGCACCACGTCGTCGACCAGGTGGAACGGGAAACGAACGAGCCGGGAGGCGGCCCGTATCAGCGCTCGCGCCACGGCGCCCAGTCCCATGGCCTGATCGTAACGCCAGGCGCGGGCTGTGGTGACGCGGTCACGGGGCCGGGTCCCGACGGGCCTGGCTCACCAGGTCGGAGCCGAGCCACCGCCCTGATCAGCATGTATCCGAAATTCGGAGCTCGCTTCACGCCGTCGCGGGGCCCGATGCGCCGGCGCGCTTGACCCCTCCTCGCCGTGGGGTACCCCATGTCGGCGGGGTACCTGAGAAGAGTCGACACCATTACCGGATGCGGGCACAACTGAACCGAAACGCGCTATTGCAGCGCGCGGCGGAAGAATTCGACCGTCACGGTTATGTGCATGCCGCGCGCGAACCGACAGCGAGGCTGGTTCCGCGGTGTCTGCGGGGGATGCGTCAGGCGTACTCGACTGCGGCGAGCGTGCCCAGTGAGTTCCAGATCGCTTGGTAGCGCCTCCGGGTGAGGTCGTCGGAGTTGGCGAGGAGGGCGTCGAACAGCGACCGGGGGTCGGCGTGCCAGGACTGCACGAGCGTGTCGATCTCGCGCGCGGTAAGGAAGCCGGAGCGGGCGGCGGCGAGGATCCAGTCGTCGAACTGGTGTTGCCGGATCCGTGCCACCGCGTCGAGGTCGAGTGGCCCGTCGCTGGTGTCGACGGAACACATCGCCGCGACCAGGTCGTGGAGCGTCTGTGTATGGATGGGCATGGCGGCCTGGCCTGTGCCGTCGGTATCGCTGACACACTGTTCGGTGGTCATGGTGTGCACCTCCTCGGGTGCGCTTTTCCGCAATCGAGTTTTTGTAAACACGGGGGGCAAAAGTCCTTGGATTGGGCGATGGCATCACTGTTCACATCTGTGTTGTCGGATTCGACGGAATGTTGCCGCCATCAAGTCGCGGAGTAGCGGGTCGGCCATGCGCGGTGTGGCTCATCAGCGTGCTACAACCTGCTCCCCTACCTCACCGGGGAGGTCGACACGTCGCCGCGCCGGGGAATGGTCTTTTCTCCGGCGACTGCGACGTGCTGGGCATCCGGTTCGACAACTGGAAGAGCGTGTTCATGGAGCAGCGGGCGCAGGGCACCCTGGGGCTGTGGGCGGAGCCGTTCACCGCGCTGCGGGTACCCAAGCTGTTCAATCTGCGCACCGACCCCTTCGAGCGGGCCGACATCACGTCGAACACCTATTGGGACTGGTTCCTCGATCACGACTACATCGCCATCTACGGAACGTTCCGGCCGCCCGGGCCTCCAGGCCGGACATCAGGGGTATCTCGCCGTCCTCCACGGGAGGATAGCCACGGGAGGATAATGGGGTCCACCACCGGATGACGGCGCTGGACGCGCCCGCTCGGCGAGCGACAGTCACGACTCCCATACCGGGTGTCGGCTGGAATGGAATCGAGAGTGACCACCCATGACAACGATCACCAGGCGTGCGGTCATCGCAGCGGCCGCCATCGCCTTGTTCACGGCTCCGGGCGTCGCAACGGCCGCCCCGAACATGCACGGCGATCCGAACACACCAGGGACGCAAGTTCAGTTTCACAACGACCAGGGCGATTCCAACAGCTACACGTGCGGCGCAGTCGGAGTCGGCGGGGCAGGAGTCGGATCGAACCCCGGCGGTGGAACCGGCCAGGTCAACGGCACCTTCGGGCCGGGACCAGTCCAGGGAGGATGCGTAGGCAGCGACGGAACGGTCTACTTCCCCACCGGCAACGCCGAGTGACCCCGACGGGCCGGGGCACGTGCTCGAGCCGTCACGACCTCAGTCCATACGCGGAGGGCAGCTAGGCGCCCGCCCGTCTCGTCTCCGCTTATCCGCATTTCCTGTTCGAGGCGCGACGGGTCGGAGAAGCGCGCGGCCAAACCAGCGGTGCCAGACCCTGGTGGTGGCGTCGAGCCGCGCCATTGCCTCGTCCGTGTTGGTGGGGATGTCCCCTCGTCTGCCCGCGACAACGCAAGGAAGTGCCGCGCGCGTACACGGCCGCCCTCGATTCCGAGGGCTACGGCTCGGGCGCCGTAATTGCGCCCTACACACTCATCGGTACCGGATCCAGTGGGGCCGCCCGGCCCACTGCGCACCCGAACCACCTGTTGGAGGAGGTGGGTCGAAATCGCCTTCGTGAAACCCGGTGACCATGACGGCTGTCAACGGACACGAGGAAGTCCGGGCCCTGCGATGTGATCGCACCGGACACTGCCCATGTCGCTTACACGGACGATCGTCAGGTCCGAGGGCCGAGAAAGGCGGACCAGGACACGACCTCGGGATTCTGTTTGAGCAGTGCCCGCCGCTGGCGTTCCGTCATGCCACCCCACACCCCGAACTCGACACGCTTGTCGAGCGCATACGCACCGCACTCCATCAGCACCGGGCAGTGCCGACACAGGAGCGCGGCCTTGCGTTGGGCTGCACCCCGTACAAAAAGTTGGTCGAAGTGACCATCCCGACACAACGCCCGCGTTCTCCAGTTCAATCCGTCGACGTCGTATTCGATGCAGGTATGCCTGGTGGCGTCGCTCATGCGAATCGTTCCCCTCTCGAAGACCGAACGGAATCGGGCGGCCTGGCGAACAGTGGAAACACCGCCAGGACCGCCGCCGCGCCACCCAGCCCAGCCCAGCCCAGCCCAGGAGCCGAACCGGGACCGGCGCCGCCGTTACACCAGTGACTTGGACTTGATCGCTTGAAACTCCGGTTCGGTGATCACGCCGGAGTCGAGCAGCGCCTTCGCATCCGCGATCTGCTGAGCCGGAGACTGCCCGGCCACCTCCCGGATGTAGCTGTCCTGGGCCTGCTTGACCTGGTGGAAGGCCGCCGCGGACCGCTTGGTCATGCCCTCGTTCCGCACGATCAGGTAGATCAGTGCCGACAGGAAGGGGATCAGGAACAAGAACACGACCCACAGGGCCTTGAGCCACCCGGACATCTGGTGGTCCCGGAACAGGTCGGTGATGATCTGAAACAGCACCATCAGGTATGCCACGAACAGGAAAGTGACGGTGACGAACCAGAAGAAATCCCAGAAGCCGTCCATTAGCGGCGCTCCGTCCACTCGATGATGCGGTTAGGAGGCCAGGATCCCGGCCTTCTCGGTGTTGAACTCCTGATCGGTCAGCACCCCGTGATCGCGGAGTTCGCCGAGTTGTTTCAGAGCGGAGATCCGGTCGACCCCCGGCGCCGGTGGGGGCGTCGGCTGCGGGGGGAACTGCTGCGCCGGTGCTGATTGATGCCGGTGCTGATTGATACTGTGAAGCAGGCTGTTCGGCGGCCCACCGTCGACCCTGACGGCGCGAGACCCGATTGGACACGACGGTCGCGGTACCGGCCACCACGGCGGTGCGGGCAACTCCGCGGAGAAGTCCTGGCATTTCTCACTCCTCGGCCACCCGACCCTTTTCGAGGCTAGGGCTTGGTGCCGACGGGGGTCTCACCCGCTGCGGGTGAAATTGAACCGTCCTGGATCGGGAGACCTCGTTCAGGCCACCTCGAGGGCAGAGGCGGTGTCCGGTTCGTCGAAACCAGGTCCCGAGCCGGGCCCACCGCCGTCAGGAGGGCATTCAGCGCCTCCGCCTGAGTGTCCAGGATCGCCCGCGCCGCTTTCGGTGGGACCTACCGCCGACAGGAACACCCGCCGCGACCAGATCGTCCGCGGTGAACCGGTCCACCTCCCCCACCCGGTCCCCGGTGCTGGACCAGGCGTCGAAGTGCGCGCCGACGTAGGCGTCGTCGCCCAGATACGGGCGGTCGTAATACCTCGTCAGTGCCGTGATCGCCGCAGCATCCGAGTCCATGGCGAGGGTGGTGGGCAGCCGGAATGTCATACCCCGCACCCTCTCACCCTTCAGGCGACCGCGACCGGGAACCGAGCCGGGGCGGGGGCGGTCGCTACGCGCCGGATCCGGAATCGGAATCGGAATCGGTGTCGGCCGCGGCGCTGCCGACGGTCGTCTCGGGCAGAAGCGTGCGCGCCTTCTCCGCCAGATCCGGCAGACCCAGCACACCCCGCCAATCACCGTAAGCCCGCGCCGGCGCGACCAGAGCCAGTTCCTCGTCCCAGCACCACCGGGCTGGTGGGGTACGCAACCCGCGCCACGAACCGGGCGACCTCGTCGGCCGTCAGAACCTTCCCGAGCGGCGGCATGGTTGCCGCATTCTCGGTCATGGCATCCCCCATTGTCTGAGCTGACTGGACGTGGTGTGGACCGTATCGCGTTGCGGGCGTGACCCTTCCGCCGTCACAGGGACGTGCCCTCTGCCCAGTTCAGTGACAGGAATGCGCGGTGATCGATGCGCACAAAGAATGGCCTGACGGCGAGTGCACCACCACTCGCGTCTTCGACGGCACGGACCGCTGGAGGACTGCGAACCCGCCGCCCGGACCCCGAGTTCGTGCCGCGGCGCATCTGCAGCTCGGCAACTTCAGGCGCCCGCACCAGGCTCGCTGGTGAGAGGCCCTGGCACTGACAATGCTCCCAGCCGCACTATTCGCGGCGGCACTCACCACCGTCACGCTCGATGACGTCCCCATGGTCCTGCTCGTGACGATCACACTCACGCTGGTCGGAATATTCGTGTACGCCATCTACGCGCCGGCACTGGCGACCCAATCCCGCGCCTACCCCATCACCCGATGGCGGCACCGGTTTCGGGTGACGGGGCTGACGAACTGCTGACGCCGGGGCAGACATCTTTTGATCTCCTCGCGCACACGTTGTGCACCGGTCCGTAGAGAATCCGAGGACAGGGTGCTCAGTGCGGTTCCGTGGATCTCGTCCGACGTCAAGGTGCAATCGGAGCTGACTATGCTTCTGCCAAACCATGCGTGTTGCGACGACCGCTGGAATCCGCCGCCCCGGCAGCGGGGCACATCCCGAACACCGGCGAAGACGAAGAAGGTCCTCGAGGGCAGCCTGCACCAGACCGCCCTGCCCGGACACGAGGAAATCGGCACCGACCACCTACTCCTGGCCCTGCTCGACGACCCCGCCTCCACCGGCGCTGAAGATCCTCACCGAGCTTGCATCCCTACGCATTAGCGAGATGCGTGAGCACCTCAGACGCGAACTCGCCCGCAGGCCCACCCCAGGCCCCGCCCACCGCATCCCATCCGGCTCAACGACGACGAATACACCCGCGCCCACACCGCCGGCCAGAACCTCGAAACCTGGATCCACGAACGGCAGAAGAAACCCCGGCAGCAGACCAGCGGACACGCCCAGCGAAATCCGCCAACCCTTCCCCGACCCAGACCGCCCGACCCGAAACCCCCGTACAGCCTCGGACGAGGCTTCAAGTGCTACGCGGCAGCACTCACCGTCATATCGACGTGAAGTCCGGCGGCCGACACCATGTTGACCAAAGCATCCAGACTGAACAGGTCGATCTTTCCTCGAATCAGATCCGACACCCGCGGCTGGGTCACACCAAGCCGGGCAGCCGCATCCTTCTGGGTCCACCCTTCGGTCTCGATACGCCGAGACAGCGCAATCAACAGAGTCGACCGCAGCCGCATGTTCTCCGCCTCCTGCGGAGTGTCCTCGATCGCATCCCACACGCTGTCGAAGATTTCATCGCTCATCACTGCTCACCCTTCCCGCCACCCGCTATCACCTGCTGGTACCGCTTCGTCGCGGTAGCCAAGTCCGCCGCCGACGTTTTCTGAGTCTTCTTCTGGAAGCAGTGCAGTACAACCACCCGGTCTGCCAACTTCGCCACGTAGATGACACGGAAAGCTCCCGATCGATCGCGTACCCGTATCTCCCGCACACCAGAACCCACACTCACCATCGGCTTCCAGTCCGTCGGCTCGAGCCCCTGCTGAACGCGGTCGAGTTGATAACCGCACTGACGACGAACCGCACCGGGGAATCCACGAAGATCCTCCAGCGCGGTACCCATGAACTGGATGTTCTTCACACCACGAGTATACAAACTTTTGTATGGATCGGCACCGGCCACCCGACCAAACCAAGAATCCCCGTCACCTCCGCAAAGAACCCACACCGGAGACCGGCGATACCGACCCGGGAGTAGAACCCACGTCCGATCAGCGGTGAGGTGGCGGTCACGACGTGTCTAGAAGGAGAAGGACTTCGACACCCTACGCTCGATCCTGGCCGACGACGTCACCCGACCCCTGCCCCTGACCGAAAGCACCAGCCCGCAGTACGGTCTCGGAATCTCGGTCAGGCGTCTGGCCGAACTCGATCTCCGCCGCCGGCGGCGGGCTGTGCTGCGCGCCACGCTGCCCGGTTTCGCACCTCGTCAGATCGTGCCATTGATTCGGAAGCCGTCCACGAACTCACACGAAAAAGGCGAGGCGGGTCACACCCAAGGCCTCAGATAATCGCGGTAAACACACTTCGTCGCCGACCGGCCTGGGGAAGTCGTCCGACCCGAGCGTGCATAAGCCATCGCCTCAAGTTAGTCGAGCAGTGCGTCGGCGAGGGTGCCGTAACGGTCATTACGTGGCAGAGGTAGCGACTCGACGAGCCCTCGATCGTCCACGGGATGCGAAGATGGATCGGATGACGTCAACCGGGGAGCGCACCGAGGTCTCCTGCGAGTCCGGACCGCAAACGGAGCATCCGACATCTGATGATCTGGACGAATGGAGCAGTCTGTGACCGCCTTCTCAGCTTGCGGCACTGGAGTGTCCGTCGTCGCGGCGGTCGTACTGCTGGCGGGATGTTCCGCGGATCCTACGCCGGATGAGGCACCCGCGGCCGCGGCAGTCACCAGTCCGCTCGCTCGCTGCGAGCCGTTGACCGACGAGCAGATCACGCAGGCTGTCGGGGCCGAGGAGCTTACCTCTCAGCTGACTCCGCCCACCTGCGTCTGGAATGCAAAGACCGCAGACGGCGAAACGGACCTCACCTTCGCCTTCTCCGAGCAGGACTCGCTGCTGCAACTGTGGCACCGTGCACTCCAGGACGGATTCGAGACCGAACACGTGGTCCTCAGCCGTGAGGCGCTCGGGACGACGATCACCGCAAACGGCTTCTCCACCCGCGACCCGCGTGACCCGGGAAGCTGCGCGGTGTCCGCCGCAGCGAACGGAACACTCACGTGGCACGTTCAGAACCGCTCCCACGCCCCGCGGCCCGACCCCTGCGCGGCCGCGCTCGAGCTGGCCTCCCTGACAATTGTTCTCGCACCCTAGTCCTCTGGCCTTGGCCTTGGCCTCCGGGTGCACACCGCGGCCCGCGACTCGTCGAGTTCACCGGCCGCCATTGTGAGCTGGCGGCGTGATCGATCGCCGGTATTTCCGCCCGGTGGTCCGAACGGGCGGGGTGGCTGTCGCGGCGATCTGGATCGTGCGGGAGTGCGGTGTGGCGGCCACGACGGTCGTCGCTCCCTCGCCCTCCTGCACGCACCCTTTCAGACGGCCGTCGGGCAACCGTAGGTCACGGGTAGCTGGGCTGGGTGCGGACCCATCTGCTCTCGAGGGCGTGGGCGGTCGCCAGGTAGGTGGCGAGGATCAGCGCCAGCCACGGGAGAAAACACCGTGGGCAGCGGTGTCAGCCCGGTCCAGTGCGCGACGGGCAGGAAGGGCAGCGCCAGGCCGGCGACGATAACGGTGACGACCGCGGCCGGCACGGGGCCCGGCGGCGCCGCCGCGCGGAGACCGTGTCGGGATCGGAGCACGAGCACGACGAGGCCCTGGGACAGCAGGCCTTTGACGACCAGTCGGGTGTGGAAGATCGCCTGGTCGGTGGCGGTGTCGGCGTGCAGGATCCACCACAACACCCCGAAGGTGGCAAGGTCGAAGATCGAGCTGAGCAGGCCGAACACCACCGCGAAACGGGCCAGCCGGCCGGTTGGAAGCGGCGCGGGGTGCGGGGGTAGTCGGGGTCGATGCGGTCGAAGGGCAGCGCGAGCTGGGTGGTCTCGTAGAGCAGGTTCTGCCCCATCAGCTGGACGGCAGCATCGGCAGCAGCATGCTGGCGAGTCGGAAAAGTCAATCAATTGCGCAAGGATTATGGGTGTGCCACGCTACCCACAGTTGGAGGATGATGTGACCGAGGACGTGTCGCCGCCGCGGGCACCGATTGCGGCGGCCGAGCTGCACGCGAGTGCCGCCCTGTTCGGCATGCTCGCTGCCACCGCCCGCCTGCACATCATCTGGCTGCTGTGCGAGGGCGAACGGGACGTCGGCACGCTCGCCACCGAGGTCGGTCAGACCGTCGCCGCCGTCAGCCAGCACCTCGCCAAGCTCAAGCTCGCCGGGCTGGTGCGTGCCCGTCGGGAGGGTCGGCGCATGGTCTACCTGGTCGACGATCCCGGCGTCGCCGAGATCGTCGCGCTCGCACTCGGCCACCACCCCCGCCGCGACCACCGCACCCGCGGCGGTCGCACCGCCTAGTCCCCGTCGCCGACTACCCGGCCCACGCAAAGAAGGTGATCCCATCGAGAGCGTTGCCTCGCTGAGGTATTCGTCCGGAGCACACCGGCCGGGTGGGACATCGACACCGCGCCCCAGCGTGCGGTGCGGTGCGGCGGCGCGGGGGGCGGATCGGTGGTGCGACAGCGCGGCCGGAAATGGGGGGTGGACATGACCATCGTGGACAACGCGGTCTATGTGGAGGGTGTGAGGGCCGCGAGCCCGGACACGCTCGAGAGCACCTACGAGATCCTGCGAGCCCGGGAGGGGATGGCCTGGATCGGACTGTACCGGCCCGGTCTGGACGAAATCGACTCGGTGGCCCGCGAATTCGCGCTGCACCACCTGGCGATCGAGGACGCCGTCACGGCCCACCAGCGGGCCAAACTCGAACGCTACGACAACACCCTGTTCGTGGTGCTGCGCCCGGCCCGGTATCTCGACGACGTGGAGAAGGTCGAGTTCGGAGAGCTGCACGTGTTCGTCGGACCCGACTTCGTCGTCACCATCCGTCACGCGGAATCGCCCCACCTGGCACTGGTGCGCCACCGCATGGAACAAACCCCGGCCTTGCTGCGCCTGGGCCCGGAGGCGGTGCTGTACGCCATCTTGGACCAGGTCGTCGACGAATACGAACCGGTCATCGCCGGCCTCGAGAACGACATCGACGAGATCGAGGACCAGCTGTTCACCGGTGACGAATCCGTCGCCCGCCGGATCTACGACCTCTCCAGCGAGGTGATTGCCTTCCAGCGCGCCACCCACCCTTTGGTGGGCATGCTCGAGGCCCTGCAACGCGGGTCGGAGAAATATCACGTCGACCTGGAACTGCAGCGGCACCTGCGCGACGTGCACGACCACACCCTGCGGATCTGTGAGCGGGCCGATTCCTTCCGGGCGCACCTGCAGACCGCGCTGACCGTGCACGCCACTTTGGTCGGGCAGCAACAGAACGCGGAGATGCATCACCTCACCGAGGCCAGCGTCGCCCAGAACGAGGAGGTCAAGAAGATCTCCGCCTGGGCGGCGATCCTGTTCGCCCCCACCCTGGTCGGCACCATCTACGGGATGAACTTCGACCACATGCCCGAACTGCACTGGGCCACCGGCTACCCGGTCGCGCTGGCCCTGATGCTGAT
Organism: Rhodococcus sp. ACS1; assembly: GCF_002300155.1. Lineage (NCBI taxonomy): Bacteria > Bacillati > Actinomycetota > Actinomycetes > Mycobacteriales > Nocardiaceae > Rhodococcus > Rhodococcus sp. ACS1. The sequence goes on along the minus strand of NZ_NSDZ01000009.1, from coordinate 86,563 downwards.
CACCTCCCTCGCCCTGTTCGCGGTGTTCAAACGACAGCGCTGGCTGTAGAAGAGAAAAGAAGAGCCACGATGACCCTCGATCGCCACCCCCGGTACCCCGACGCCGCGGCCGGCAGCCGCGGTGACCGGGCCGAATCCTGGTCCGCCGCCGCGACGGCGGTGTAGCGGTGACGTTCCCCGAGTTCCGTTCGCCGTGGTGGCTGCTGTTCGCCGCGGTCGCGGTCGCGGTCGCGGCCGGGTACGTGCTGGTGCAGCGGTGGCGGCACCGCAACACCCTGCGGTTCACCAACCTCGCGCTCCTCGAGAAGGTCGCACCGCACCGCCCCGGCCCGAAACGGCACCTCCCGGTCGCGTTGATGGTGGTCGGGCTGCTGCTGCTGGCGGTCGCGTTGGCCGGGCCCACCGCCGCCCAGAAGGTCCCCCGCAACCGGGCCATCGTCGTCCTGGTGATCGACGTGTCCCTGTCGATGCAGGCCACCGATGTGACACCGTCCCGGATCGCGGTGGCGCAGGAGGCCGCCAAGGCCTTCGCCGACGACCTGACCCCGGGGATCAACCTCGGGCTGGTGGCCTTCTCCGGCACCGCCTCGGTCCTGGTCGCGCCCACCACCGGGCGGGAAGCCGTCAAGCGGGCGATCGACCATCTGCAGCTGAGCGAGCGGACCGCGCCCGGCGAGGGCATCTTCGCCGCCCTGGGGTCCATCGACACCCTGGCCGCCGTCCTCGGCGGCAGCGATCAAGCCCCGCCCGCGCACATCGTGTTGATGTCCGACGGCAAACAGACCGTTCCCGAGAGCCCCGACGATCCGCGCGGCGGGTACACCGCGGCCCGGCTGGCCCACGACAAGGGGGTGCCGGTCTCCACCATTTCCTTCGGCACCCGCCACGGCACCGTCGCCATCGAGAACGAACGCATCCCGGTCCCGGTCGACGACGACGGGCTGCGGGAGATCGCCCGGCTCGGCGGCGGGTCGTTCTTCACCGCCTCCAGTCTGGACGAGCTCCGCTCGGTCTACGACACTTTGCAGGAGCAGATCGGGTACGAGATCACCCGCGGCGACGCCAGCCGGACCTGGTTGGTCGCCGGCTCCCTGTTCGTCTCCGCCGCCGCCGGCACCGGTCTCGCCCTGAACCGTCGCATCCCCTGACACCGGGTGTCGGGGCATCCCCACAGTCCACCCCGCACCCTGCTACCGTCCCGACCACCCACCGACTGTTCCGACTACCCACCGCTGACAGGGGCCTGATATGGGTTGGACCACCGACGACGGTGCGCACGAGGGCCGGGCGGTCGCCGTCGCGCCCGATGGACGCGGCTCGATCGGATTCAACCGCGGCGAGGTGCTGTTGCCGGGCGGAGACCGCATCCCCGAGGCGGAGGTGGTGGGCTGGCGCGGTCAATGCGGCTGCGGCTGGACCGGTCCGCACTGGACACGGGTCCCCGACCCGGATCGGGCCGACCGCACCCGGCGGGAGGTGTTCCACCGCGGCGGTCCGGCAGATCCGGATCTCGAGAACCGGATCCGGGCGGAGTGGGAGGCGCACGTCGCATCCGCCGACACCACGGTGGCCGACACCGCGGCCGCCGTCGATGCGGCGGCGACACCGGCCCCCGCGTTCGAGACCGGCCAGTCACCCGATTCGGCACGCCTGACCTCGCCGACGGTCGTGAACTGCGCGGTCTATGTCGACGGGGTACGGCTCCCCGGCCGGTTCAGCCACACCGACGCGTATGCCGAGGTGCGGGCCCGCGGCGCCGGGTTCGTGTGGCTCGGCCTCTACGAGCCCGGTACCGAGCAGCTCAGGGATGTCGCCGAGACGTTCGGGTTGCACGAGCTGGCTGTGGAGGACGCCCTGGAGGCGCACCAGCGGCCGAAGATCGAGCGTTACGACGACACCCTGTTCGCGGTGCTCAAGACGGTGCACTACGTCGAGCACGAGTCACCGACCACGGCCAACGAGATCGTCGAGACCGGCGAGATCATGGCCTTTCTCGGCGCGGACTTCGTCGTCACCGTCCGGCACGGGCAGCACTCGGCGCTGCATCATCTGCGGGCCTGGCTCGAGGCCGACCCCGAGCGGCTCGCGCTCGGGCCGGCGGTGGTGCTGCACGCGATCGCCGATCACATCGTCGACGACTACCTCGCGGTCACCCGGTCCGTGGAGACCGATCTCGACGTCCTCGAATCGATGGTCTTCGATCCGGCCACCCCGATCGGGGTGGAACCGTTGTACCTGATGAAGCGGGAGATCATCGAAATGCGCCGGGCGGTACTGCCACTCGCCGCACCGATGCACCGACTGGCCGCCGTGACGACCCCGGCGGTGCCGAAGAAGGTGCGCTCGCATTTCCGCGACGTCGACGATCACCTGAGCACCGTGACCGACCGGATCGCGAACTTCGACGTCCTGCTGACCACCCTGGTGGACGCGACGTTGGCCACCGTGGCGGTGCAGCAGAACAGCGACATGCGCAAGATCACCGCGTGGGCCGCGATCATCGCCGTGATCACCAGCGTGGTGGGCGTGTACGGCATGAACTTCGACTTCATGCCCGAACTGCATTGGAAGTACGGATATCCGATGGTGTTGGCGGTGATCGCCGCGGTGTCGGTATTCCTGTATCGCATCTTCTCCCGTAACAGGTGGTTGTAGCCGGGCCGAACGGAGGAGGGCGCGTGATGAAGCGGTGGTTGAGAAAGCCGTGGTTCTGGCTCCTGGCCGTCGCGGTGGCCTGGATCGTGCTCGTCACGGTGCAGATCGCGATGGGGATGGGCGGCACCCCCGGTGGGAGCGGCGCCCCCTGACAGGGCCCGGTCCCACCGGCCCGGGCGTCCCGTTTCCGGCACCCTCTCACAGGGCCGGAGCGGGTGGGCTCCGGACGCGATCCTGGGTGGTGGGTGCGTCAAGAGCGCGTCGGTTTCGGCGGACTCGGTGTCAAGGGATCGCTAAGACAAGCGTTAGCAGGACGCCTCAGGGGTAGGTGTGGAGTTGGGTCCGCACCGCACCTGGTACGGACCGCCACCGAAGGTGGGCATTCGAGGAGGGAGCGGGTTGCTCATGACTCGTATCTGGTGGTGGCCGCGACACGCGTCGCCCCGTGGCGCGGCGTCACCGGCCGCGGATTCCTACCCGGACCTACGAGAACGCCTGCCCGCGGAGTTGCGTGACCAACCCGACGACCAGATCCCGTTATTGTGGCTGGCGTGGTCCGAAGCCCGGTCCGGATACGACGCCGGCCACCTGATCCGCACCTTCCAGCTGGCCCCGGGGCTCGCGCATCGACTCGTCGACCTCGCGCACGAGCGGCACCGCGAAGATCGACTCGCCGACGGGACGGTGCGGCCGCCGCGTGCCGAGGATCCGGGTGGCCCGGAGCGCAGGCGAAAACCCCCGACACTCGGCGCAGCCAACCACGGGTGACGGTCAGCACACGGATCGGGCCCTGCCGGCACCGCGAACAGTGCCCGCGTGGTGGCGTCGGCCGAGCACACCGACACTGTTCTCACACAGCCGATGTCGGCGCGTTCAGCGAATCCGCGGTTGCGCGGGTATCCGGTCGGGGTGTTTACTGTGCCATGCAAGGTGCCATCGTTCGCTGAGGCTCCTTCGCGGATACAGGCCAGCGACCCCGAACGTCGAGAGACGCCCCGGGTCAGGACAGGCTTCCCCGGCTTAAGGGGTCGCCCCGATTGGCTCCCGACCGATGGTTGGGTGACGCCGCGAAGTGCCAAAGGTCTTACGAGGAGAGGTGCCTCCGGCGTCCGGTGCCGGTCCTCTCTTGCGGCGCTCGGCCGAGCGAAGGGAGGTTGTCGATGAGTGACGGCAGTCATAGTCCGCATCTACCGATAGCCCCCACCGCATCGCGCCGACGGCCGGCACCCGCGCGGGTATAGCACCCACCGCGCTCAGCTAGTCCTGGCCCGGTCGCGGTGTCCACCGCGACTCAGGAGCCGACACATGGTCTGGAATCCCCATGGCATCAACCTCTTTCACCTCACCGCGACCGAGGGACGCGTCGAGGTGCGGGCGGACCTGCTCGGCGACTAGCGGGACGACCGGCCGATGGAGTCCGCGGTCAGCCGGCTCAGCCTCGAACCGTCGGTGACCCGTGTGCGCTGGCAGATCCGCAGCAACCGACCAGGAGAAATTGGGGCCGACGCATGAACGTGCTGCGTTCCTACCCGACCCGCGACGTCCTCGACCGGCCCCGCGCCCGTTGGGCCGACGTCGCGGTGTTCCTCGGTGCCGCGGTGCTGTTGTGGCTGATCATCGAGGTGTCCTCCGGGTTGAACGTCCCGTTCGACGAGACCACCGCACCGTCGACGGTCTCCACCGACCCGGCCGAGCTGCCGTATTACGCCGCCCGGTCGCTACTGCGCATGTTCATCGCATTGGGGCTCTCGCTGGTGTTCACCTTCGTCTACGCCACCGCCGCGGCCCGCTCGCGGCGCGCGCGGAAGGTGATGCTCCCGGTCCTCGACATCCTGCAGTCGGTGCCGATCCTCGGATTCTTGTCGGTGACCATCACCGGGTTCATCGCCCTGTTCCCCGGCTCCCAGCTGGGCCTGGAGTGCGCGTCGATCTTCGCGATCTTCACCTCGCAGGCCTGGAACATGACCTTCGCGTTCTACCACAGCCTCTCGTCGCAGCCGCGGGAACTCGACGAGGCGGCCCGGAATCTGAGATTGTCACGCTGGCAGCGGTTTTGGCGGGTCGATGTGCCCAGCGGCATGATCCCGCTGGTATGGAACGGGATGATGAGTTTCGGCGGCGGCTGGTTCTTCCTCGTCGCCTCCGAGGCACTGTCGGTCAACAACCACCATTACGCCCTGCCCGGGATCGGCTCCTATGTCGCCTCTGCCACCGATGAGGGCGACCTGGGCAAGGTCGTCCTCGCGATGGCGGTCATGGTGGTCATGGTGGTCATGGTGGTCGGGGTCAACGTGCTGTTCTGGCGCCCGTTGACCGCGTGGGCCGAACGCTTCCGGGTCGAGGAGTCCGAGGCCAGTGAGGCACCCCGCAGCCTGGTGCTCAATGTGCTGCGGCGCTCGCACGTTCCCGCCCTGCTGGGCCGGGCGCTCGGCCGGGTCGTCGCACCGCTGGATCGGATCATGTGGGTGTTCGGGCTCGCCGAGCATCCGCTGCGGATCTCACTGCGGCGTCGGCGTGCCGGTGACCTGGTGTTCGCCGGCGCGGTGATCGCGGTCATCGGGTACGGGGTCGCCCGCGCGGTCGGTTACATCTCCTCGACCGTCGGCTTCGGCGAGGTCGGGCACGCACTGGGTTTGGGGCTGGTGACCTTCGGCCGCGTGGTGGTCCTGGTCGTGATGGCGACGATCGTGTGGGTGCCGATCGGGGTGTGGATCGGATTGAACCCGAGAGTGTCCCGGCTGGCCCAGCCGGTGGTGCAGGTACTGGCCAGTTTCCCGGCGAACTTCCTGTTCCCGGTCGCGACCGCCGTACTGGTCTCGACCGGCATCAGCCTGAACTGGGGCGGCATCATCCTGATGAGCCTGGGCGCCCAGTGGTACATCCTGTTCAACGTCATCGCCGGCGCCAGCGCCGTGCCCAACGATCTGCGGGAGGCCGCGGCGAATCTGCAGCTGCCCCGGAAGCTGTGGTGGCGCAGGCTGATCCTGCCCGCGATCTTCCCCAGCTACGTCACCGGCGGCATCACCGCCGCCGGCGGCGCCTGGAACGCCTCAATTGTCGCCGAGGTGGTCACCTACGGTTCGACCACCCTGGTCGCGACCGGTCTGGGCGCCTACATCGCGGAGGCAACCCGCGACGGTGACGCGCCGAGAATTCTCGTCGGCGTCGTCGTCATGAGCTTCTACGTCGTGGGCCTCAACCGCCTGTTCTGGCGGCGCCTCTACGACCTCGCGCAGCGCCGCTACGCGCTCTGACCGAACCTACGAAGACCAGGAGATTCCCATGGTGATCGACTCCATCGCCGCCGACAGCGTGCTCATCGACGTCGCCGCGGTCAGCAAGAGCTTCCCCGGATCCGCCGGCGACGAGCTGCGCGTCCTCGACAACATCGACCTGCAGCTGCGATCCGGTGAAATCGTGGCCCTCCTCGGTCGGTCCGGATCCGGCAAGTCCACCCTGCTGCGCGCCATCGCCGGCCTGATCGCACCGACCAGTGGCACCGTCCGGTACCGCGGCACCGAACTGGGCGGCGCCAACCCGGGGGCGGCGCTGGTGTTCCAGTCCTTCGCGCTGATGCCGTGGCTCACCGTGCAGGACAACGTCGAGCTCGGCCTCGCCGCCCGCAACGTGCCCAAAACAGAGCGGCGCGAACGTGCACTCGCCGCGATCGACATGATCGGTCTCGACGGCTTCGAATCCGCCTACCCGAAGGAACTGTCCGGCGGCATGCGCCAGCGTGTCGGGTTCGCCCGCACTCTCGTCCTCGAACCCGACCTGCTGCTGATGGACGAACCGTTCTCCGCCCTCGACGTCCTCACCGCCGAGAACCTGCGCACCGAACTGGTGAGCCTGTGGGCCACCGAGGGCTTTCCCACCAAGGCCATCTGCATTGTCACCCACAACATCGAGGAAGCCGTCCAACTCGCCGACCGCGTGATCGTGCTCGGCGCCAACCCCGGCCGGATCCTCGCCGAGGTCTCGGTCGACCTTCCCCGCCCCCGCGACCGCCGCGCGGCAGCGTTCGAGGCGTTGGTCGACCAGCTCTACGGGCTGCTCACCGGCCGCGCACCCGACCGGGCCGGGCCGGAACCCACCGAGGCCACCCCCACCGCGCACCCGCTGCCCGCCGCGTCGGTCGGCGGACTCGCGGGTCTCGTCGAGATCGTCTACGCCCGAGGCGGTCACATCGGACTTCCCGACATTGCCGCCGAGTTGAACTTCGAAATCGACGACCTCCTCCCGTTGGTCGACGCGGCCGCCATGCTCGACCTGATCACCGTCGGCGGCGGTGAGCTCTCCCTCACCGACACCGGCGCGCGGTTCACCACCGCCGACATCCAACACAGCAAACAGCTCTTCGCCGTTCAGGCCCGGCGCCGCGCACCCCTGGTCCGCACCATCCGCACGGCGCTCGCCGGCAGCGCCGACGGCAATCTCAAGGCCGGATTCTTCCTCGACCTGCTGCGCCGCGGATTCTCCGCAGACGACGCCCACCAGCAACTCGACACCGCCGTCGACTGGGGCCGCTACGCCGAACTCTACGACTACGACACCGTCACCGATCAGATCACCGCGGACCCCGCGGCGGGACTGCACAACCCCGGTATGACCGGAACCCGATCGTAGGGGACACCGCCCACGGGCGGGCGGCAACCTGATCCGACTCAGTCCGTGACACGACCTCCGCCATGGCGATGAAGACGACCGACGCACACCCGCGGTCGGACCGGGCTGCATCACCTCCCACGGTTTGGGTCCCGTCGCCGTCGCGCCGCGGCAGGATGGGATGCGGATCCGAAAAATGAGGAGCGCGCCGTGCCCACAGAGCCCGGAGTCAGTCCGCCGAGTCGCGCGGTGGGCGGTCGAGAATCGGTGCGGGCCGCCGTCGTGGTCGGCGCACTCGGTGTGGTGTTCGGCGACATCGGAACCAGCCCGATTTACACCATCCAGACGGTGTTCAACCCGGCCGACCCGCACCCCGTGCCGATCAGCACGAACAACGTGTACGGGGTCGTGTCGCTCATTTTCTGGTCGGTGATGCTCATCGTCACCCTGACCTACGTGCTGTTGGTGATGCGCGCCGACAACGACGGCGAGGGCGGGATCATGGCGCTCATCACGCTGCTGCGACGCCTCGGGGGCACGGGGGGCCGCCGCGCCGCGGCGGTGCTGGCCGGGCTCGGCATCTTCGGTGCCGCACTGTTCTTCGGCGACAGCATGATCACACCGGCGATCTCGGTGCTGTCCTCGGTGGAGGGCCTGAAGGTCGTCGAGCCGGGGTTGGAAGAGTGGATCGTGCCGATCACGGCGGTGATCATCGTGGGGTTGTTCTCCGTGCAGCGCCGCGGCACGGCGGCGGTCGGCCGGCTGTTCGGGCCGGTGATGATCGTCTGGTTCGTCTCGATCGGGGCCTGCGGCGTCGGCGGCATCGCCGCGCACCCGGAAATCCTCAAAGCGCTCTCGCCCACCTATGCCGTGTCCTTCATGTTCGGGCATTTCGGGATCGCGTTCTTCGCGCTGGCCGCGGTCGTGCTTGCGGTCACCGGCGCCGAGGCACTTTATGCAGACATGGGGCATTTCGGCCGGCGGGCGATCACCCGCGGTTGGCTCGGGCTCGTCCTGCCGGCGTGCGTGCTGAGCTACCTCGGCCAGGGGGCACTGCTTCTCGGTGACCAGAGTGCCGTGAGCAGCCCGTTCTTCCTGCTGGCCCCCGGCTGGGCACGGTGGCCGATGGTGTTGCTGGCCACCGCGGCGACGGTGATTGCCTCTCAAGCGGTGATCACCGGCGCCTACTCGGTGGCCTCACAAGCCGCCCAACTCGGTTACCTGCCGAGACTGCGGGTGGCACACACCTCGGAGTCGACGATCGGGCAGATCTACGTCCCGTGGATCAACTGGGTGCTGATGGTGTCGGTACTTACGCTGGTCTTCGCCTTCCGCAGTTCGGCGGCGTTAGCGTACGCGTTCGGAATGGCGGTGACCGCGACGATCACCATCACGACGCTGGTGTTCTTCTACATCGCCCGTACCAAGTGGGGCACACCGCTGTGGCTCCTCGTGGCCGGCGGCGGCGCCTTGCTAGCAGTTGACCTGCTATTCCTGGCGGCGAACCTGACCAAACTGGTGCACGGGGCCTGGCTGCCACTGCTGATCGGGCTCATCGCGTTCACCGTGATGACCACCTGGCAGCGCGGGCGCAAAATAGTCACCCGCGCGCGGGAGCAGGCGGAAGGACCGCTGCGCGCATTCGTCGACCAGCTGCGCGCTACCCGGCCGCCGCTGTTGCGGGTCCCGGGCACCGCGGTGTTCCTCAACCGCGGTAAACAGACCGCGCCGTTGGCGATGCGCGCCAATGTCGAGCACAATCGCGTGCTGCACCAACACGTGGTGATCATGTCCATCGACACGTTGCCGGTGCCCCGCATACCCGACGCGCAGCGCACGGAGGTCGACAGTCTCGGCTACGCCAAAGACGGGATCGTCCACGTGACCGCGCACTTCGGGTACATGGAAACACCGAACATCCCCGGCGCGCTGCGACTGCTCGACCCCGCCGACACCGAGGGCCCGATCGCGATCGATGACGCCTCCTACTTCCTGTCGAAGATCGAACTGACCATGGGGACGGCACCGACGATGGCAACATGGCGCAAGCGACTGTTCATCGCCACCTCCCACATCACCGCCGACGCTGCCGAGTACTTCGGCCTGCCGGGCGGGCGCACGGTGATCATGGGTTCGCGAATCGACGTGTAAGGGCGCGATCCGCCGCCACGCGTTCCGTCCGAAAACGAGGCAACCGACCCGAACCGGACGAAATCGAGTGAGCGCCGCCGAGGCCCGGCTCTCCCTTGATTTCCGCGCAAATGTTCTCACTGGTAGCGCGGCTCCCCTAGCGAACAGTCGGACACGGTGTCGAGATTCGGGGAAGATCGACCGAACACGCTTGTCGGCCGCGTCGAGTCTGGCCGCCAGACTGACCGTCGCGGTCAGTCTGGCAGCCGGGGCAGCGAGCTGGGGCAGCGTCTTAATGCGCCTCTATATGTCGAGGAACCGGACGTCCTTGGCATTGCGGGTGATCCGATGACCATGAGGGGTGGCCACCATCTCTTTACACACCTGCAGCGCAAGCAGAACGTGCTGGTCCGCCTGACGTCAACGGGAGACGACGGCATTCGTGCGGTCACGGACGAAATGACTGGGTGGCGTGGCTTGAAGCCCGATCCGGGATCAACGCCGGTGACCTGATCCGAACCTTCCAGCTCGACCCGCCGCTGGCGCATCGACTCGTCGACCTCGCACACGAGCGGCAATCCTGACTCGGTGTGGCGCGGTACAGTCCGGCACCTGCCTGCCTCGAGTCCTGACAGGTGGCCCGCCACGCCTTTCGCCGGGTTGTGCGCGTATGGATCTCGCGAAGAATGTGCCGGGTGTCTTCTCACGCGGCCACCGGCGGACGACGCTGGCCTGGTTCTGTTCGACGCCATTGTGTGACGCCATTGTGTGAAGGGAAGCCTCGTCGTGGGTAATCTGTTGATCACCTTCTTGCTCCTCGGATCGTTTCTCGGGGCCGCCCTGATGATCCGCTACCTCAACACCCGCCCCGCCCCTCGTGGGCCCGTCACGGCGTGGCCACCGCGGGATGTGAGTTCTTCTGGGCGGCAGCACCAATCGACCCGGAGGTAATGATCCGTGCGCCGCACGAGTTCGTAAGGACTCGGCCCGGACGCGTCAAGAAGGTATCAAACCCCTACTCTGCGCTCGCCGGCATCCGGAGGCTGATCGTGTGAGACACGCAGTCATGATCGGCCACCGGGGTGTGGCGTCGTCGCAGACCGTTCGTCCCCGCGGTGACGGAAAGAGGGAACTCTCCGTCGCTACCGGGTTGGCGGGGCTCTCCCTCGATGCGATGGCCTCGGTGTCCTACGGGCCCGAGGCCATCGTCCTGGTGCTGGCGGTGGCCGGCGGGGCGGGTCTGGGTTTCGCCCTCCCGGTCACTCTCGCCATCGCCGCACTGCTGGCCGTACTGGTTGCGTCCTACCGTCAGGTGATCGCAGCGTTCCCCGGCGGAGGGGGCGCCTACGCGGTGGCGCGCACGCGACTGGGGCGGCGGTCGAGCCTGACCGCGGCGGCGTCGCTGATCGTCGACTACGTTCTCAACGTCGCGGTGTCGATCGCCGCCGGCGTGGCTGCACTGACGTCGGCCTTTCCCGCTCTGTTGCCCTACACCGTGTGGATCGCGCTGGTGATCCTGGCCGGTATCACTGCCCTGAATCTGCGGGGCATCGCGGATTCGGCGCGCGCGTTCATGATCCCGACGGTCGTGTTCGTCGCGGGCATCTTCACCGTCATCGTCGCCGGCCTCCTCCGCTCGGAACCGGCGAGCACCGTCGGGGGCGGTGTCGTCCCCGGCCACGCCCAGACGATCGGCATCCTGCTGTTGCTCAAGGCTTTCTCGAGTGGGTGCGCCGCGCTGACGGGTGTGGAGGCGATCGCGAACGCCGTCCCGAGCTTCAAGACGCCCCGGGTGGTGAATGCTCAGCGCGCCGAAGTGGCACTGGGTGTGCTTCTCGGGACGATGCTGATCGGGCTGGCCGTGTTGATCGAGAAGTTCTCACTCGCCCCGGTCCTCGGTACCACCGTGCTCTCCCAGCTCACCGCGGCGTCGCTCGGCGACGGGGTCGGCTACTACGTCGTCCAGTTCGCGACGGTCGTGCTGCTGGCGCTGGCGGCGAACACCTCGTACGGCGGCCTGCCGACGCTGATGCGGATCCTCGCCGACGACAACGTCTTACCGCACCGCTTCGCCCGCAAGAGTTCACGGGAGGTGTATCGGTACGGGGTACTGACACTGGGGATCGCCGCCGGGGTGCTGTTGATCGGATCCGGCGGAAACATGAACGCCCTCGTCCCGCTCTTCGCCATCGGCGTGTTCGTCGGATTCACCCTGGCGCAGATCGGAATGGTGCGGCACTGGTGTGCCGAACGCACACCCGGGTGGACATGGCGAGCCGCCCTCAACGGCACCGGCGCACTGCTGACCGCCGTCGCGGCGCTGGTGACGGCGGCAATGAAGTTCACCGAGGGCGCGTGGCTGATCGTCATCGCCCTACCCTTGCTGGTGGCCGGAATGGAGCGGGTCCGCACCGCCTACGAGCACATCGGTGAGCGACTCACCCTCGGCCCCGACCGCATGGACCCACGCGTCATCGGATCGCCGACCACCGTGTTGGTCCCGGTGTCCGGGGTGACGGAACTGAGCCGGATGGCATTGTCCGCGGCCGTGACGATGACGCCGGCGCCGGTCGCGATCCGTGTCTGCCACCCCGGCGAATCCACCACCGAGTTCACCCGGCAGTGGCAGGCCCGGTACCCCTACACCGAGCTGATTCTGATCGAGGACACCGACAACTCGGTCGGTGTCTCGCTCGCACGATATGTCCGCACCCACTTCACCCCCCGGGTGTCCGTGATCCTGGCGACCATCGAACCGGCCGTCACCTGGCATCGCCTCCTGCCCACCCAGCGGGCCGACGAGATCGCACGCGCGCTACGCAAGCACAGCGATGCGATGGTGTGCCAGATCGCGCTCCGCATCGACCCCGCCCACCGGGATCCGAGCCTGCGCGCGTGACGGGGTGAGCGCGGTCGGCGCCGGGGTCACCTGACAGGCCGCCCCGCACCCCAGTGGCGCGGGGCGCTCTGCTCCTCGACCTCCTCCACGTGTTCGCGGCCCCACTCGCAGTCGGGTGCGCAGCCGGACCCCCGGATACCGGTGCTGCTGCTCGAAGTCGACCCGATATCGGGATCCCCAACGGCGAATGGCCCGCCACCCGAGAAACCCCGCGGTGCCCCGAAGCGCCGCGAAATCGGTCGCATCGGGCCGATTGCACAGCAAGGGTGCATGCAGCCAGGGCGCGCACTCGTCAACGCAACGTCAAGACCCTGCGGTGGGCGCTAAGGATCCGTCAACGAACCTCGAATCCGACCCGCGCCGGAGTTGACTGTCCACTGAACCCGCGACAGGTTCACCGTGGAAAACGCCCCGCCACCCCGCCGAGGAGGAAGCCGTGGCCGATTCGGATCGCCGACCCGGCGGGGCTTTCAGCGAAGGAAACGAGAGATGACTGTTCTGGTGTTCATCCTGCTGACCGTGGCGATCTTCGCCCTGCTCGGCGTGATCCAGCGGGCGGTAGAGCGGTTGTGAACGTCGACAACGCTGTCGGTCTGGTCCTGGTCGTGCTTCTCGCCGTGTTCCTGATCGCGGCACTGCTCTTCCCCGAGAGGTTCTAGTGAGTACCACTGCGGCGGGAATCTTGTTCACCGGGTCGCTCGTGCTCGCCCTGGTCCTGGTGCACAAACCGCTGGGCGACTACATGTACCGGGTCTACAGCGGCACCAAGCATTCCCGCGCGGAGCGGGGCATCTACCGACTGATCGGCGCCGACCCCCACGGGGAGCAGGCCTGGCCGGTCTACGCCCGCAGCGTGCTGGCGTTCTCCGCGGTGAGTATCCTGTTCCTGTTCGGATTCGCGCTGCTGCAACAACACCTGCCACTGCACCTGCCCGATCCCGCCACCGAGATGACCGCGCCGCTGGCGTGGAACACCGCGGTCAGCTTCGTGACCAACACCAACTGGCAGGCGTACTCGGGTGAATCCACCATGGGACACCTCGTGCAGATGGCCGGCCTCGGGGTGCAGAACTTCGTCTCGGCCGCCGTGGGCATGGCCGTCGCGATGGCCCTGGTCCGCGGATTCGTCCGCCGGCGCACCGGTAATCTCGGCAACTTCTGGGTGGACCTGGTCCGCGGAACCCTCCGCATCCTGCTGCCGATCGCGTTCGTGGCCGCGGTCGTGCTGGTCGCCGGCGGGGTGATCCAGAACTTCCATCTCCACACCCAGATCGCCGACACGCTCGCCGGGACCACACAGACCATCACCGGCGGCCCGGTGGCCAGCCAGGAGGCGATCAAGGAACTCGGCACCAACGGCGGCGGGTTCTACAACGCCAACTCTGCGCACCCATTCGAGAACCCCACCACCTGGACGAACTGGGTGGAGAACTTCCTGCTGCTGGCGATCAGCTTCTCACTGCCCCGCACGTTCGGCCGGATGGTGGGCAGCAAAAAGCAGGGGTACGCGATCGCCGCCGTCATGGCGACCCTCGCCATCGTGAGCGTGACGATCATGAGCTTCGTCCAGTTGCAGCATCACGGCACGGTGCCGACCGCGATCGGCGCGTCGATGGAGGGGGTGGAGCAGCGGTTCGGTGTCGCCGACTCGGCGACCTGGGCGGCCTCGACCACGCTGACCTCGACCGGTGCCGTCAATTCCTTCCACGACTCGTACACCAGCCTGGGCGGCATGATGGCGCTGTTCAACATGCAGCTCGGTGAGGTCGCCCCCGGCGGTGTCGGGTCGGGTCTGTACGGGATGCTCATCCTCGCGGTCATCACGGTGTTCGTTGCCGGGCTGATGGTCGGCCGCACCCCGGAGTATTTGGGGAAGAAGATCACGCCACGCGAAATCAAGCTTGCTGCATCGTATTTCCTCGTCACCCCACTGATCGTCCTGGTCGGCACCGCGGTCGCGATGGCGCTTCCGGGGCAGCGGGCCGGCATGCTCAACACCGGTCCACATGGACTGTCCGAGGTCCTCTACGCCTTCACCTCGGCCGCCAACAACAACGGCTCCGCCTTCGCCGGCATCACCGTCAACACCACCTGGTACAACACCGCACTCGGCCTGGCCATGGTCTTCGGCCGGTTCCTGCCTATGATCTTCGTGCTGGCCCTGGCCGGTTCACTCGCCAAGCAGGGCACCACCCCGGAGTCGATCGGCACCCTACCGACCCACCGGCCCCAGTTCGTCGGCATGGTCGCTGGGGTAACTCTGATCCTGGTCGCCCTCACCTTCCTCCCCGCGCTCGCGCTCGGACCCTTGGCAGAAGGAATCCACTGATGTCCACCACGACCATCGCGGCGTCCGCCGGACCGTCGCAGCCGGCCACGGGAGATCGGGTGCAGGGCGGCCTCCTGGACCCGAAGATGCTCCTGCGGTCGTTGCCGGACGCGGTCCGCAAAATCGACCCGCGCACCCTGTGGCGCAACCCGGTGATGTTCATCGTCGAGGTCGGCGCGGTCTGGGCCACCGTGCTGGCCATCATCGATCCCTCATGGTTCGCCTGGGCGATCGTGTTCTGGCTCTGGCTGACGGTGATCTTCGCCAACCTCGCCGAGGCGGTCGCCGAGGGCCGCGGCAAGGCCCAGGCCGACACACTCCGCAAGGCCAAGACCGACATGCTCGCGCGCCGGCTCACCGGCTGGCAACCTGGCGCCGTCGTCACCGAGGAGCAGGTGGCCGCGCCGGCGCTTCAGCAGGGCGACTTCGTCGTCGTCGAGGCCGGCCAGACCATCCCCGGCGACGGTGACGTCGTCGAAGGCATTGCCTCGGTGGACGAATCGGCGATCACCGGCGAATCCGCCCCGGTCATCCGCGAGTCCGGCGGCGACCGGTCCGCGGTCACCGGCGGCACCCAGGTGCTCTCGGACCGGATCGTCGTCAAGATCACCCAGAAACCGGGGGAGAGCTTCATCGACCGGATGATCGCGCTCGTCGAGGGCGCCAACCGGCAGAAGACCCCGAACGAGATCGCCCTCAACATCCTGCTGGCCGCGTTGACGATCATCTTCGTGTTCGCCGTCGCGACGCTGCAGCCGCTGGCCATCTACTCCAAGGCGAACAATCCCGGTGTCCCGGACACCTCCGCGCTGGACGCACACGGCGTCACCGGCATCGTCATGGTCTCGCTGCTGGTCTGCCTCATCCCGACCACGATCGGGGCGTTGCTCTCGGCCATCGGGATCGCCGGGATGGACCGTCTCGTGCAGCGCAACGTGCTGGCGATGTCCGGGCGTGCGGTCGAGGCGGCCGGCGACGTGAACACCCTGCTGCTGGACAAGACCGGCACCATCACCCTGGGCAACAGGCAAGCGTCGCAGTTCCTCCCGGTGTCGGGGGTGTCCGAGGAGCGGCTCGCCGACGCCGCGCAGCTCTCCAGCCTCGCCGACGAAACCCCCGAGGGCCGCTCGATCGTGGTGTACGCCAAGGCGGCGTACGGGCTGCGCGAACGCACGCCGGGTGAACTCGCGCACGCCACCTGGGTCGAATTCACAGCGCAGACAAGGATGTCCGGCGTCGACCTCGACGGCGGTCACCAACTGCGTAAGGGCGCCGCCACCGCGGTCGCGGATTGGGTCCGCCGCCAAGGCGGCGAGGTTCCCGCGCAGCTCGGGCAGCTGGTCGACGGCATCTCCGCGGCCGGCGGCACCCCCCTGGTGGTCGGCGAGGTCGTGGACGGGCGGGCCACGGTGCTGGGCGTGATCCATCTCAAAGACGTCGTCAAGCAGGGCATGCGGCAACGTTTCGACGAGATGCGCCGGATGGGGATCCGTACCGTGATGATCACCGGTGACAATCCGCTCACCGCCAAGGCGATCGCCGACGAGGCCGGTGTGGACGACTTCCTGGCCGAGGCAATGCCGGAGGACAAGCTCGCGCTGATCAAGCGTGAGCAGGAGGGCGGCAAGCTCGTCGCGATGACCGGTGACGGCACCAACGACGCGCCCGCGCTCGCGCAGGCCGACGTCGGTGTTGCCATGAACACCGGGACGTCGGCGGCGAAAGAGGCCGGCAACATGGTCGACCTCGACTCGGACCCGACCAAGCTCATCGAGATCGTGGAGATCGGCAAACAGCTGCTCATCACCCGCGGCGCCCTGACGACGTTCTCGATCGCCAACGACATCGCCAAGTACTTCGCGATCATCCCCGCAATGTTCGTGGCGGTGTTCCCGGGCCTGGACCTGCTCAACGTGATGCGCTTGCACAGCCCGCAATCGGCGATCCTGTCCGCGGTCATCTTCAACGCGATCATCATCGTCGCCCTGATCCCGCTGTCGCTGCGCGGGGTGAAATACACACCGAGCAGCGCCTCGAAGCTGCTCAGCCGCAACCTCTACGTCTACGGCCTCGGCGGCATCATCGCGCCGTTCGTCGGGATCAAGCTCATCGACCTGATCGTCCAATTCCTCCCCGGGATGTCCTGACATGCGTATCTCCAGTTGGATTCGGCAGCACCTGGCGGCGGTGCGGGCGCTGCTCGTGCTGACCGTCATCACCGGCATCGCGTACCCGCTTGCGGTCTGGGCGGTGGCCTTGGGCCCGAGCCTGCACGAGAAGGCCGAGGGGTCGATCGTCGAGGTGAACGGGCAGGCCGTCGGTAGCACGCTGATCGGTCAACTGTTCACCGACGCCGATGGCAATCCCCTCGCGCGGTACTTCCAGAGCCGGCCGTCCGCGGCGGGCGATGGCTACGACCCGACGTCGACGAGCGCGAGCAACCTCGGCCCGGAGAGCATTGTGGACACCCCGGCCGATCCGGCGCTGATCGGGGCCGGAATGGACTCCGCCGATGCGGGTTTCACGGCGAGCCTGCTCACCACGGTGTGCTCGCGAAGCCAATCGGTCGGACAGCTCGAGGGCGTCGACGGCTCCCGCCCGTTCTGCACCCCCGGCGGGGTCGGCGCGGTGCTGTCGGTGATCGGCCCGCGGGACGCACGCGGAAACGTCGTGCACCCGACCACGGTGGTCAGCGTCAACGAACCGTGCTCCGCCGACCCGGCCACCCCGGTCACTCCGTTCCTCAGGGCGTACGAGGGGGTGCAGGTGGAATGCGCCGTGTTCGGTGAGGACTATGCGATCGGCCAGATCGTCCCGATCCGCGGAGATGCCCCGGCGAACCCGCAGGTTCCGGCGGACGCGGTCACCGCCAGCGGCAGTGGCCTGGACCCGCACATCTCGCCGGCCTACGCGGACCTGCAGGTCGCCCGGGTGGCTGCGGCCCGCGCAATCCCCGTCGACCAGGTCCGGGCGGTCGTCGACGACAACACGAGCGGCCGGGGCCTCGGCTTCCTCGGGGAACCCACCGTGAACGTGCTCGAGCTGAACGTCGCGCTCGACCAGCAGTACCCGGTCCGGGGCTGACCGCACCCGTGACTCGGGGCGGAGAAAGGGAGGCGCCGTGAGGGGCACCCTGCGCATCTACCTCGGCGCCGCACCCGGGGTCGGGAAAACCTACGCCATGCTCGGCGAGGGGCAGCGCCGCGTCGAACGCGGCACCGACCTGGTCGTCGGCTACGTCGACTGCCACGGCCGGCCGCGCACCCAGGAGATGCTCGACGGCCTCGAGATGGTGCCCGTCAAGACCATGACCTACCGCGGCGCCACGTTCCCCGAGATGGACACCGACGCGGTGATCGCGCGTGCACCCCGGGTGGCCATCGTCGACGAGCTCGCCCACACCAACGTGCCGGGGTCGAAGAACGAGAAGCGTTGGCAGGACATCGAGGATCTCCTCGATGCCGGCATCGATGTCATCTCCACCGTCAACATCCAGCACCTCGAGTCGCTCAACGACGTCGTCGAGCAGATCACCGGCATACCGCAGCGCGAGACCGTTCCCGACGAGGTGGTGCGCCGCGCGGATCAGGTCGAGCTGGTGGACATGGCCCCCGAAGCCTTGCGGCGCCGGATGGCCCACGGCAACGTCTATCCGCCGGAGAAGGTCGGTGCCGCCCTCGGCAACTACTTCCGGGTCGGCAACCTCACCGCCCTGCGCGAATTGGCGATGCTCTGGCTGGCCGACAAGGTCGACGACCAGCTCGACCGCTACCGGGCCGACCACCACATCACCGGCACCTGGGAGGCGCGCGAACGCGTCGTCGTCGGATTGACCGGCGGTCCCGAAGGGGAAACCCTCATCCGCCGGGCCGCGCGGATCGCGGACCGGTCCAAGGGCGCCGACCTGTTCGCCATCCATATCACCCCCAGCGACGGTCTGGCCGGCGCCAACCCCGCCCACCTGGCCCGGCAGCGGGCACTGGTGGAAAGCCTCGGCGGCACCTTCCATCACGTGGTGGGCGATAACGTTCCCGGCGCCCTGCTCGACTTCGCCCGCGGCGTCAACGCGACCCAGCTGGTGCTGGGCGCGTCGCGACGGGGTCGGGTCGCGCAGGTCTTCTCCCGCGGGGTCGGGGTGGAGGTGACCGCGCGCTCGGGCAGTATCGACGTGCACATGGTCACCCACGAGGCGACCAAACAGGGCCGCGCCCAACAGTTGTCGGCGCTCACCCGGCGGCGGCGGGCGGCCGGCTTCGGTCTCGCCGTCGTCGGGATGCCGCTCCTGTCGATCGCGCTGGCGAACCTGCGGGGGCACCTGTCGCTGCCGAGTGACATCCTCATCTTCCTGATCGGGGTCGTCGGGGTGGCGCTGGCGGGCGGGTTGTGGCCGGCGCTGGTCGCCGCCCTGCTCGGGTCCGCGCTGCTCAACTATTACTTCACCCCGCCGCTCTACACGTTCACCATCGCCGAGGCCCAGAATGTGCTCGCGCTGCTCGCCTACGTGGTGATCGCGGTCGCGGTCAGCGCCGTGGTCGACCTGGCCGCCCGCCGCACCCGCGAGGCGGCCCGCGCCAGTGCGAACGCCACCGTCCTGGCGAACCTGTCGGGCAGCGTGCTGCGCGGGGAGAAGGCACTGCCCGCGATCCTCGAACGGCTACGCGAAACCTACGCCCTGACCAGCGTCACCCTGCTCGAACGTCCACCCGAGATCCCGTTGACGCCGGCCCGCCAGCAGGAACCGGCGCGGTGGCGGGTGGCCGACACGGTCGGCGGCGAGCCCTGCACCAGCCCGGACGAGGGCGACATGGTCGTCGCCGTCGACGACGACCTGTCCCTGGTGTTGTGCGGGGCGACACTCCCGGCCGCCGACCGGCAGGTCCTCGAGGCCTTCGCCGCCCAGGCCGCGGTGGCGCTGCGCCAGCAACGACTCGCGGACGAGGCGGACCGGGTCCGGCCCCTCGCCGAGGCCGACCGGATGCGCACCGCGCTGCTCGCCGCCGTCAGCCACGACCTGCGCACCCCGCTCGCCTCGGCGACGGCGGCGGTGGAGAGCCTGCGCAGCCCCGAGGTGGTCTGGTCCGATCAGGACCGGGGCGATCTGTTCGACACTGCCGCCACCTCGCTGCAACGGCTCGACCGGTTGGTCACAAACCTGCTCGACATGAGCCGCCTGCAGGCCGGCGCACTCGGCATCGCCACCGCGCCGACCGCGCTCGACGAGGTCATCCCGCTGGCCCTCGACGCCCTCGGCGCGGGCGCCGTTGAACTCCAGATCCCCGACGAGGTGCCCGACGTGCTCGCCGACCCCGCCCTGCTCGAGCGGGTCCTGGTCAACCTGATCGCCAACGCCCTGCGCCACACCCCACCGGGCCGCAGTGTCCTGGTCGCGGCGAGCGCGCACGGCGACACCGTCGAACTGCGGGTCGTCGACCGCGGCCCCGGAATACCCCACGACAAACGCGAACTCGTCTTCCAACCCTTCCAGCGGCTCGGCGACACCGACAACGGCAGCGGGGTCGGACTCGGACTGGCGCTGTCCCAGGGCCTGACCGAGGCCATGGGCGGCACCCTCGTGCCCGACGAGACCCCCGGCGGCGGCGTCACGATGATCGTCACCCTGCCCACAGCCCGGACCACCCCCCACCCAGACCACCTCAGCGATCCCGCATGAACCGGATTCTTCTCGTCGGGGCCGAACCACAGCTGCGCCAGGCCCTCGATCTCACCCTCCGGGCGCGGCACTACGAGGTACGGACCGCACCCGACCCCGCCCGCGCCCTCACCCAGGCCGCCACCTGGGATCCCGACCTCGTGGTCCTCGACCTCGACCTTCCCGACCCCGAGACCGTCGCGGGAGTGCACGGCTGGAGCCGCAGGCCGATCATCGTCCTGGCCAGGCACACCGAACCGCACGAGGAGGTGGCCGTGCTCGACGCCGGCGCCGACGACTACATCACCAAACCGTTCGGCATCGACGAATTCCTCGCCCGCGTCCGTGCCGTCATCCGGCGCACCCCCGACAGCACCCGGCCACACATCATCGACGTCGGCGACCTGCGGGTCGACCTCACCCGTAAAACCGTCACCGGCACCGAAGGCAAGATGGTTCACCTCACCCCGATCGAATGGGCAATCCTCGAACCGCTGTTGCGCAGCCCTCGGACACTCATCGAGCGGAAACAACTCCTGACCGCGGTCTGGGGACCCGGCCACGCCACCGACACCCACTATCTGCGGATCTACCTGGCCTCGCTCCGCCACAAGCTCGAGCCGAACCCATCGCGCCCCCGTCACCTCATCACCGAACCCGGCATGGGCTACCGCTTCGAACCCTGACCGTCGCGACGGCGTCGACGATGACAACACCTCCGGTGAGAAAGTGTCGAGACCCCCAGGGCACCGGGTGATGACGGCCGGCTCCGGCGACACCCGGGGCTCCGCGCCCGTCGAAATCCGCGCTACCGACGGTCAGTTCGAGCACATCAGTCAGTTCGAGCACATCGACGTCGAGCGGAAGGTTGAGCCGCAGAATCCGCACACTGACGGTGGCGGTGCCGCGGAGCTGAAATTCACTGTCCGCGCGACCCGTCGGGTCGCGCATACAAAGCCGTCCACACCCAGAACGAGGACAGCAGGTCTGCAGTTCGCCGGCCGCGATCGGTCAACCAATATGTGGTGGGGTGCGGTGCGCGGGTATCCCAGCTGCCGCCCCGGTCGCCGGCTACCAGCCCGCGGGCGGCGAGGATCCGAAGGGCGGCCATGAGAGGGCGCGGCCGCAACCGCGCACGTGCTCCGAGCGCGGTCGCCGTCTGCGGCCGCAGGGAGAGCGCATCGAGCATCTCCACGATGTGCGGGTGGTTCACCAGCTCCCGCAGCTCTGACGCGCCGGGGAGCGCGTCCGGCCCGTGGCGGTCGGCCGGGTTCGCGGAGGCATCCGGATTGCGCATACCGCGGACAGTAGGCCCCGACAGACCCCGCGCGGCAGGGACATTTGCGCAATCCGCACGGATCAGGACGGATTATTTATGTGCTCCCTACGCGACGAGCAGCTGTTCCAATCCGATCTCCACGGCATCGTGCTCACGTGAACGCAAGGAAGCCCGCCGCGCACGGCGTTCGGCTCCGGGGTCTCGGGTCGCCCCAACGGTGGGCGTCTCGGCGCTGCTATCGGACCACCGACCGGGCGGGCGCGGGGGCACCTGCGATCACGGTCGGGTGTGTCATCAGGATGACCGCCGGCCGGGGATACCGGTTGCGGGCGCACGCGTCATCGAGCGCGTCGTCGATGGCGGCGAGAAGTGCGTCTTGATTCGGTAGTCCGTCTCCGGAGGCGGTCGCGAGGTCCTGGTCCTCCCCGACGATCAATTCGGTCAAGATCAGGCCGTAGTCACGCCGAACCTGCTCCATCACACCGATCGCCTGGTCGACACGCCTCTCGACGAGCCCGGAATCGGCGGCAGCGGTACCCACGCTGCAGCACACACCCACCAATCGCAGGTGCGGCTGCCCGATCACCGCGCTCAGCGCGTCGTCGATCGCCCGACTGTCGGCGGTCAACTCCGTCGACGACAGGTCGATCAACACGTTCTGACGGCGGCGTGCGTGGGCGAACGGGCGATGCATGGTCATGACGAGCTCCCTGGGATCCCCTCGGGTGTCCGCAGCGGATCACACGGGAGACCTGATTCCACAGTTACACCGGGTACACGCCACTGTTGCTGGTCTTGACGTCATTCTGACGACGACATCCCGAACATTGATGCCGCGTGTGCGGGACGTCGCTGACAGTGAGCTACCACCGGGGTTGGTTTCTTGACGGGATCTTGACGCCTCGGCCGGGCGATTTCGCCGTGGTCGGGACGTACGCTTCGGCCGTGTCCAAAGCCGTACATGCCGCGCGGCGCCTGATCCTCGGGCGTGCGCTGCGCAGTGAGCATCTCGGTGACCAGTTGCTGTCCAAGCGGCTGGCCCTACCGATCTTCGCCTCCGACCCCCTCTCGTCGGTGGCCTACGCCACCCAGGAAATTCTGCTGGTCCTCTCGCTCGGCGGGCTGGCGTACCTGTACCTCACCCCGTACCTGGGTGCGGCAGTGGTCGTGCTGCTGGCGGTGGTGGTCCTCTCCTACCGGCAGGTGGTCTTCGCCTACCCCAGCGGCGGCGGATCCTACGAGGTCGCGAACCGCAACCTGGGGCCGTCCGCCGGGTTGACGGTCGCCGCCGCCCTGCTCGTCGACTACGTGATGACCGTCGCGGTGTCGGTGGCCGCCGGAGTCGACAACCTCATCTCCGCGCTGCCCTCACTCAATCCGCATCGGGTCGAACTGGCGGTCGGCTTCGTGATCCTGCTGACCGCGATGAACCTGCGCGGGGTCCGCGAATCCGGCAAAACCTTCGCCGTCCCCACCTACGGATTCATCGCCGGCGTCCTCGTCCTGATCGTCACCGGCCTGATCCGGGTGCTACTCGGGGATGCACCGGTCGCCGAGAGCGCCGCCTACTCGATCACCCCGGAACACTCCGGGATCACCGGGCTGGCACTGGTGTTCTTCGCACTGCGCGCCTTCTCCTCCGGCTGCACCGCGCTGACCGGGGTCGAGGCCATCTCCAACGGGGTCCCCGCCTTCCGCAAACCCAAGAGCACCAACGCCGCCAAGACCCTCGTCGCGATGGGGGCCACCGCAATCGTGATGTTCGCCGGCATCACCGCACTGGCCATCGTCAGCAAGGTCCGCATCGCGGAACACACCTGCGACCTGGTGGGTTTCACCGGCAACTGTGACACCGATCCGCAGCGCACGGTGATCGCGCAGATCGCGGCCGCGGTGTTCGGGGGGACCACCAATGTCGGGTTCTTCTACATCCAGGCCGCCACCGTCCTGATCCTGATCCTGGCCGCGAACACCGCCTACAACGGGTTCCCGCTACTGGCCTCGATCCTGGCCCGCGACCGCTACCTACCCCGCCAGCTCAACACCCGCGGCGACCGGCTGGCGTTCAGCAACGGCATCGTGCTCCTCGCCCTGGCCGCCGGCATCCTGATCGTCATCTTCGACGCCTCGGTCACCCACCTGATCCAGCTCTACATCCTCGGGGTGTTCACGTCGTTTACCCTGAGCCAGGCCGGGATGGTCCGGCACTGGAACCGCCTGCTGCGCGCCGAACCGGACCGCGCGGAACGGCACCGCATCCGGTTGCGGCGGGCCGTCAACGGTGTCGGCTGCGCCCTCACCGGGCTGGTGCTGATCATCGTGACCGCCACCAAGTTCACCCAGGGCGCCTACCTGGTGGTCATCGCGATGCCGATCCTCTTCGTGATGATGAAGGCCATCCGCCGGCACTACGACCGGGTGGCCGCCGCGCTCGTCCTCGACGAGGACAGCTTCGACCTGCCCTCCCAGGTGCACGCCATCGTCCTGATCTCCCAGCTGCACAAACCGGCCGCCCGCGCCCTCGCCTACGCCCGCGCCACCCGGCCCTCGACCCTCGAGGCCGTCACCGTGCAAAGCGACGACACCCCCCGCCTGCAGAAGGAGTGGGACAAGCACAGCATGCCGGTGTCGCTGAAGGTGCTCGCGTCCCCCTACCGGGAGGTGACCCGGCCGATCGCCAACTACATCAAGACCATCCGCCGCGACAACCCGCGCGAGGTCATCACCATCTACATCCCCGAATACGTCGTCGGGCACTGGTGGGAACACCTGCTGCACAACCAGAGCGCCCTGCGCCTCAAGGGCCGGCTGCTGTACACACCGGGCGTGATGGTCACCAGCGTTCCCTGGCTGCTGGACTCGGCCGAACACGTCACCCATCCCGCCGCGAGGCCCGCGCCGGGGGACATCCGCCGCGGCGCGCTCCCGGCGGCCACACCCACCCCGAACAACCGGCCGTGAGCACGCCGGGGACCGCGAGGGTGCGAATCGGTCACGTGCCGCCGACGGCGACGCCGCTCGCCGTGGCCTGGTATGCGGCTTCCCGGCCCACGGCTGTCCGGGCGGAGCCTGTGCAGCCGGAACGAGTGCCATGAAAGTGCCGCTGACGTCGTCGCACGGGATCTACCGCGACACCGACGCCAGTGTCCGGGTCCGGCGCTGGTGCCGAGAACAACTGCAGCACCGGGATGTGACGCACTCACTGACCCGGCTCGAGACGCCACTCGGGTCGACCACCGTCCTGAGCACCGGTACCCGTGCCGGATTGCCCCCGGTGGTCCTCCTGCCGGGGACGGGACTGAACGCGGCGACGACGCTCCCGACCGTGCGCCTCCTGCACGGCAAGCACCGCGTCTTCGTCCCGGACATCCCGGGAGAGCCGGGGCTGAGCTCCTCACACCGCCCTCACCGGCACCGACTCCGCGCCTACGGTGCATGGCTCGACAACCTGCTGCCGCAACTGAGTGCGGAACCGGTCATCCTGGTCGGCCACGCTCTGGGAGCGGCCATCGCACTGGCCGCCACCCCGAGTGCGGGTATCGCGGCACTGGTCCTGGTCAATCCCGCCGGACTCGTCCCACTGACACCCACCCGCGCCCTGACTAGGCTCCGTACCAGATCGATCCGCAACAGCAGGGGCGGCAACAGCGAACGAATCCTGACGCATCTGCTGTCCCCGCGCTACCTCGCCGACGAAAACCTGACCGACTGGTTCAGCATGCTCACCCGAGACTGCACGCCGTCGCGACCTCCGCGACGGCTGCCCACCGACACGGTCCGCAGGTGGGCGGGGCAGCTTCCGATCATCGTCGCAACCGGTGAACACGACACACTCCTCGAGCCGGAACGTCTCCGCGACCCGGTCCGTTCGCTGCTCGACGTCGAGTTACGCACCATTCCCCGATGCGGACACCTCACTCTCCGCGAGAGGCCGCACGCCGTTGCCGAGTTGATCACGCAGCTGCCATAACCGTGTCAGACCCCATGGGCGGCACCATCGTGCCCGACGAGACCCCCGGCGTCGTCACGATGATCGTCACCGTGCCCGCTGGGCGGGGCCACGTCGAACCATAATCGGCCACGGCGCCGCATGGGTGTAAAGGAAACAGGCTCGCCCGGAGGCTCCCGCCCGCCCGCGCCCCGGCGCACGGCCGCGGCGGTCCAGTTGTCCGGTGCGGCGGAGGTTCGCCGCGAATTTCGTTACGTTTCATGGTCGCTCGTCGACCAGCAGGTGGCGACGGCGGCGTCGACCGCCCCCCACCCGGGCCAGATGTTCGATCCGAGGGGTGAGTGAGGCGGCCTGGGTCTGCGTATGGATATCGCGAAGAATTCGTCGGCCGGTGGCCGATGCCGGTGCGCGGGGCGCACTCTGGTCTGTGCCCGACTCGATGATCACGTGGACAGAAGGACACTTTCCGTGGGTGATGTGCTGTTGGTACCGGTGCTTGTCGGCTCCCTCGCGGCGGTATCGCCCGGGTGATCCGGTACCTGGACGCGCGCCCACACCCGGCGGTCCCCCACCCCCGGGGTTGAACCGCTGCTCGCCGCCACCTCCGTCCCCCCACCCCACGGGTCGCCGCCCCACACCTGCGGTCCACCGTCGCCCGCTCATCGGGAATCCGCGGCCACGAGAAAAGATCTCATCGAGGCGGTCGAGCGCAGCTCCCCCCGGCCCGGTGCGTGAGGGTGCACCGCCACCACAGTTTTTCACGACGACGGATTTACGTGATCCGTCTGCCCGTTCGAGGTTCGAAAGGTCAACGCCATGTTGCTTCCCATGTCGCCACTGGACTCGATGTTTCTGCTCGGCGAGTCGCGTGAACATCCCCTGCACGTCGGGGGTGTGCAGATCTTCCAACCGCCCGAGGGGGCCGACGCCCGGGACATGCGGGCACTGCTCGATACCGCGCTGACCGACGGCGATCGGGGCGTGGCCCCGCAACTGGGGAAACGGGCCCGGCGGTCGTGGACCTCGCTGGGACAGTGGGGTTGGGAAATGGACTCCCGCCTCGATCTCGGGCATCACGTCCGCCACGACGCCCTGCCCGAGCCCGGAGGCGAGGCGCAATTGTGGGCGCTGTGCGCTCGCCTACACTCCGCCCTGCTCGATCGCAGCCGCCCGCTGTGGGAGACCCACCTGATCGAGGGACTGCGCGACGGCCGCTACGCGATGTACACCAAGATGCACCACGCCGTCGCGGACGGGGTCAGCGCGATGAGCATGCTGCGCCGCACCCTCAGCGAGGACCCCGACGAACGCGGGATGCCCGCACCGTGGCAGCCCCCTCACCCACGGCCAGCGGGCCCGGCGACCGACGCCGTCGGCACGGCAGGCGCGGCCGATCTGCCGAGGGCGGCGGTCCGCACCGCCCGCGGCGCGGTCGGCGAACTCGCCGGACTCGTCCCCGCCCTGGCCGGCACCCTCGGCCGAGCGGCCCGCGATCAAGGCGGACCACTCTCCCTGACCGCCCCCAGAACCATATTCAACGAACCGATTTCGGGTGCTCGCCAGTTCGCGGCCCGGTCCTGGCCGCTCGAACGGCTGCGTCTGGTCGCCAAGGCGGCCGATGCCACCATCAACGATGTGGTGCTCGCCATGTCCGCGGGGGCGCTGCGCAGCTACCTGCACTGGAACGGCGCGCTGCCCGCACAACCACTGATCGCGATGGTCCCGGTCTCGCTGCGCGACGAACAACAGGGAAGCCACGGCGGCAACGGTATCGGGGTGCTGATGTACAATCTCGGCACCCACCTACCCGACCCGGCGGCCAGGCTGAACACCGTGCGCACCTGCATGCGCGAAGGCAAACAAGCCCTGGCCGCGATGAGCACGGCACAGATCCTGGCGATGAGCGCACTCGGCGCCGCCCCGGCCGGGGCGAGCATGCTGTTCGGGCACCACCCGCGACTGCGTCCACCGTTCAACCTGATCATCTCCAACGTACCCGGGCCACGCCGCCCGCTGTACTGGAACGGTGCCCGGCTCGACGCGGTGTACCCGCTCTCCATCCCCGTCGACGGGCAGGGACTCAACATCACCTGCACCAGCAACGACGACATCATCTCCTTCGGGATCACCGGCTGCCGCCGCACCGTGCCGCACCTGCACACGCTGACCGCCCACCTCGGCCACGAACTCGACGCACTCGAACACGCCGTGGGCCTCTGACCCCACACGGACCTGCCCCGCCACCCCGGCCAACCTTCCCGGCTCTGTCGGCGCGGGCCCCACGTCCATTGCACTGATCAAGTGTCGAGAAGACCTCCATTACAACACGATTCACAGGACACGAAGACAAGGAACCGCACACATGAACTCATCGAGGACACCGGCCACCCCAGCCCGCCGTTCCGCGGGGACGATGAGCACCGAGGAGATCAAGGCCCATCTCGAGGCGATGTTCGCGCCCGACCGCACCGAACCCGGCGCAGTGATCGGACGCGGCGAACCCGACACCGACCGGCGGACACGGTGACATGCGGGAAAGGTCACCACACCCTCCTGACCCGGTACCGGGAACCGCGGGCACCGTGCGGATGCGACCGCGCGGACTGCCACGGATCCCAGGGACGTCGCATCTCGCGGCGCTGCATGCGCGATGGACTTCGACAGCCGTCACCGCCGGCCGACGACACCTCGGCGGAGCAGAACCAATAATCGACAGCGCGCGACATCGCAGGAAAACCAGTCCAAGGACTACCGATGAACACCCTCCTCGCCCCCACCGTGCATCCCGCATGCATGGTGCTCGTCGACGCCGAAGTGGAACGATCCGTCATCGCCCGCCTCCGCGACAATGGCGTGCTGCCCTGGGACGTGGCAATCGTCGATATACGATCGCATCGCCGCCACGGGCTCGCCACCGTAGAGGCCCTGCGGGCCACGCGATTCGAGGCCGCCCTCATCGTGGTCGGTGCCTTTCACTCCATCGATGAACGAATCGCGTTGCTCGACGCCGGCGCCGATCACGTCCTACACGGGCGGTGAGCCCGGCGGTACTGATCGCCTGGACCCGATCGATACTTCGCCGGACGAGGGCCCTACCGCCGGATGCGAGTCAGGTGAGCAGTTCGCACCTGCTCTTGCACAGGGGGTGTAACACGATCGAACGGAACGGAATACGAACAACTCTGACAAACACCGAGTTCGATCTGATGACCATCCTGGCCCGGAACGCCGGCCGCGTCGTCCCGCGCCGAC
Organism: Rhodococcus sp. ACS1; assembly: GCF_002300155.1. Lineage (NCBI taxonomy): Bacteria > Bacillati > Actinomycetota > Actinomycetes > Mycobacteriales > Nocardiaceae > Rhodococcus > Rhodococcus sp. ACS1. Next base: position 57,815 of record NZ_NSDZ01000009.1, on the reverse strand, counting down.
GCCTCTTGCTACTCGTCTGGGGAATCCCCTGCGAGTCGAGCACGAACGTCCTCAACGTACATATTTGGTCACTCCGTCGAAAGCTGGCGTCCATCGGTGCTCCGCAGTCGGTCCGCACTGTTCGCGGTGTCGGGTTCGCTTTACACGAGCCGGATTGACTGCGGCCACGGCGGTGCCAGACCGAAGGCGTGCGACCCGCGGAGGACGCCCGGCCGCGCGCACCCGGGTGCGCGTATAGATCTCGCGAAGAATGTGCCGGACGTCTTCCCACCGGCCCACTCGCGGTCGATGCTGGTGGGGTCCGGTGAACTACATGCATGAAGGAAACCTCCTCGTGGGTGATCTACTCGTCACAGTCCTGCTCCTCGGATCGTTCCTCGGCGCCGCCCTGACGATCCGCTACCTCAACACCCACCCCACCCGACCCCACGGGTACCCGTCACCCCATGACCACCGAGGAACATGAAAACCGCGGAACATGACACCTGCCGGGCAGCCGGCACCGTACCGGAGGACCCCTGCGCATCGATTCCCCGTGACTCCGGCGACCGAGCCCTGGGCGACGACGACTCCCGTCGAGTGCGTGACCAACCGACCAGGACCCCACACACCCTCCACCGCAACAACGCCCGATTCGACCGGCTGACGACCAACCGCATCACTTCCCGGTAGTCGTCCGAAACCTCGGCCCGGCGAACCGACATCCGTGACAACACCGCCGGCCTGCCGGAAAGCCAGGGTTTGCCCAACCGGCCAATGCCATCCCGGACAGGTTCACCAGCAACTGCAGCGCGCTTCCGCAGATGTCCCGGCCGACACCGAAGGCCACCCCCAACGCGACTTCGGCCGGGCGGTCTCGGCGAACCGGTTCAACCACTCACCCGGCAGGAGGCCCCCCCTCAAACCCGGATCGCGAGAGCATCGAAACTCGTTGCCTTGCTGGTGATATCACGGTCCGGCCCGACGCCTGATCAAGCACGGCGACCTGCTCCGAGCTTCCCCACCCTCACGGCCAGACCTGTCCGTACCCGTGCCGCCCGCCGCGCGGCGCCGCGCACAACCGATCGCGGTACCGACCTCGTCACGCCGTCAGCGGTCGCCGAGGGCGGCTTCCTCCCGGTCGAGGTCGTTCTGCAGGCTTCTGCGGGTGGCGTCGCTGATCCGGTGCTCGTCGAACAGGCGGCGCAGTTCAGCGTTCTGGACGGCGATCACTTCGTGCCGCAGCTCGCGGTAGGCAGCGTGCATGGTGCTGCCGTCGGGGCGGTCGGTGGTGTGGTCGAGCCGAGCAGCGAGGCCGCGCCGCATGCGGTCGATGACGGGCTCGGGGTGGGTCTCCAGCTCGGCGAGGTGCTCGATGTAGGCGAGGGCGGCGCGGTCGAGGATGTCGCGGGCGTCGGCCTCCTCACGGGCGGTGTGCTCGGGTTCCAGGGCCAGTCCGGAGCGGTTCACGATCGGAGCCAGGCTCAGGCCCTGGACGACCAGGGTGAAGACGACGACGGCGGTGGTGAGCACCAGCACCAACGGCCGCCCGGGCAAAAGGGCCCCGCTGGTGGTGGTCAGCGGGATGGACAGCGCGGCGGCCAGGGGCATCACGCCCCGAGTTCCGGCCCACGTCACCACCGCCGCCACCCGCCAGGAGGGCCGAGAGCCGGTGGACTTCGCGGCGGCGGACAACGGCAGCATCCACAGCACCCGGATACCGATCAGCACGGCGGCGAGGAGCAATGCCTGCAGCGGCCACCATCCGGTGCCGCTGGGCAGATCGCGCACCAGGGTGGGCAGCGCCAGACCGACGATGCTGAACACCACACTCTCCAACAGGAACACCACGACCGCGTACACGGCCTGGATTTGGAGGCGGATCTGGGCGTCGCTGAAACGGTGACGGGAACGGCCGAGCAGAACCCCCGCGACCACCACCGAGGTGATCCCGGAGGTGTGCGCGGATTCCGCCAGCACGTACGCGATGTACGGGGTGACCAGGGCGATCACCGTCTCGAGCACCGGATCCGTGGTCCGCCGGCGGATCAACGCCACCACCCCGGCGACGGCGCCGCCGATGACGCTGCCACCGCCCGCGAGCAGCACGAACTCCCCGCCGACCGCCGGCCAGCTCACCGCGCCCGCCGCCACCGCGACGCCGACGGCGACCTTGAACAGCACGAGCGAGGTGGCATCGTTGAACAGGCTCTCCGCCTGCACCAGGACCTGCACGCGCCCGGGCAGCGCCAGGCGCCGGCCGAGCGCGGTCACCGCCACCGGATCGGTACTGGCCAACACCGCGCCCAGCACGAACGCCATCACCGGCGGCAGGCCCGTCACCGCCACCGCGACATAACCCACCGCCGCCGCCGAGGCCAGGACGAGCCCGAACGCGAGGACCGTCACCGGCCGCCACACCATCCGCAGATCCCGCAGCGACAGCTCCTCCGCCGCCGCGTACAGCAGAGGCGGAAGCACCACCAGAGCAATGGTCTGCGGCGGAATCCGCAGCTCGGGCGCCCCCGGTATCAGCGCCACCGCGAGACCGGCGAGCACCAACAGCGACGGGGCGGGAATGCGCCAGCGCCGGGCGAAGGTCGCCACCGCCGTGGCCAGCACCACCAGGAACAGGACGATCGCCACTTCGCGCATCTATGAAGCCCCCGATCACGAGGGACGGGGTCCCTGCCGCCGATCGCGGCAGTCCATCCCCGCGCCGACCAGGCTTCCCGGCACACCATGGGTAATTTTATCGACACTCCCATGACGCGCCACCACCTCTTCACCCATTCACAGCACCCGCTGAATGCGTTCGTCCGTCTACCCGAGACCGCGGCCGTTGTGGGCGCCTCGACAACGAGGCCATCAGGGCGGTCATCCGCTCCGCCGCACAGGATCCACATCTGCTCCTGATCGGGGTGTGCGCCGATGTCGGCCGCGACTACCACGGCGGCGGCGAGGCGCCGACCGTCTTCGAGGCCTGGACCCTGCAGTGTCGGAACCTGGTCCGCCGGGCGCTTGAGCTGGTGGAGATGGCCTACGGTGCCCGGGTGCTCGCCGCCCGGCGCCCTCGACGACCTACCCCGCCGGGTCACCGCGGCGTGGCGGCGGCTGCTGCCCACCATCGTCAACCCGGACGCCGACACGTATTTCCTGTTTCCTGCAGTTCGCCGAACGACGCACACCCACCGACGCGCCGCGTGGCGCGCAGCCGACCTCGTCCTGACCCGCGCACCCTGACCTTCCGATCCCGACCGCGGTCAGCGCCGTCGAGGGCGACGGCTCCTCCGGCGCGGTAGTGCCGGTGATCGTCTGTGTCTGCAGAGAAACGGCTCGAAGCTGCCAGAACTCTTCCGTACGACGTGGAACGACCTCACGAGGTCCTGCGATGGACCAGTCGCAAAATCCGGGGCGTTGCTCGACCGCCGTGCGCGCCGAGGCCCCATGAGGCCCGGTGATGCATCCGGCGTGTGTTCGTGGGTGGAACCAAGTGCGGCCGTAGCCCACGCACGTTCCGCAGGTGCCCGGCAGCCCGCGTGGGCGATAGGTGAATTCTCCTATGCACGCAGTGAACTCAGAACCTTCCGGCACATGTCGGCGCAGCGACCGGTCGCATCCGCGCACATCCGGCAGTGCGCGTGGTGGTCCGCGTGCTGGCTGCACAGCTCGTGGCTGCGCTCACACGCGAGCAGGCAGGCTTCGACCTGGGCGGCGATCAGGGTGTGGTCGGGTCCGCTGCCGCGGGTCAGGACGCGGCGGGTGACGCCGAGGATGTCGGCGCAGTCCAGGTCCCGGCTGATCGCGGGGGCCAGTTCCAGGGCGTCCTGCGCGCCGCAGCATGCCCATCGAGCAGGCCGCGACGATTTCCTCGCATTCCTGCAGGGCGTCCACGGCGCCGGCGAGGACTTCGCTGCTCAGCCCGGACTTGGCGGTCATGGTGTCGAACAGTTCGCGGGTCAAAGTCATGCCCCCTCCTCATCGAGGTGGTTGGTGGTTCCCCTTTGACGCTAGTCCGGTTCGGGCGCCCCACGCGTCCGGACATCGGGGACTTCTGGGCAGGTCATTCCTGGATTCAACCCAGGCTTGAGCGTGGGGTGGTCGGCGGTGGAATAGTGAGATACGGAGCCGGTTCGCCCGGCCAAGGCAAGCACAACCATCCTCATCGGGGAGGGGGCGTGCTCTCCGTGCTGTACGCAACGAGCGCCCATGGCGGCGATGTTGCCGGGTTGCAGCCCGCCCTCGACCGAAACTTTGGTGGCTGTGGTTCTGGTGGCCGTCGCCACGGTGGCCGGTGCCTGGTTGGCGCGGCTCCGATCGGTCGGCGCTGCTGCTGGCCGCCGCGTCGGGGATCTTGCTGATCATCGCGGTGCTCGACCTGCTGCCCGACGCGTGGGACGAGGCGCAGGCTGCCAGGCTGCCGCTGTGGGCGGTGCAGGTGACCGCGCTCGCCTCGTTCGGCGCGATGGGCGGCGTGGTCCGGGTCGGCTGCCCGTGCGAGCCGGGCCGCGGCGGCGGCATCGGTGCGGCCTGCGGGCTGGGCCTGCACCGCTTCCTGGAGGGGGCGACCCTGGCCTTGACCGGCTCGGTCTTCGTGGTCGTGGCCCTGCTGGTGCACGCGGCCAGCGAGGGTTTGGCGTTGGGCGCCCTGCTGGGGGCGCCGCCGCGCCGGCGGGCGTCCCCGTGGATCGCGGTGGCGTGCCTGAGCCCGGTCGCGGGCGCCTTCGTCACGAGTGCCGTGCCGATCCCGGACGGGCTGATGCCGGTGCTGCTCGCCTTCGTGGCCGGGGTCCTCGCGCAGGGGGCGTGGGTGGCGCTCAAGCTCGCCCATCAGCAGCGGCCCGCGGACCGGCGCTTCCTCGGCGTGCCAGCGGCCGCGGCGATGACCCTCGCCGCGGTCCTGACCGCGGTCGTCGTCCTCGTGGGTGCCGCCTCCCGTTAAAGGTGGTCCGGCGCCGCGCGCCCGGGATCGCGTGACGCATCCTGCGTAATCGCAATTTCCTGCACCCCGCCAACCGATCTGGGGTACCGGGCTGGCGGGGGCCTGCGTCGCCGAGTTCGCGGCCCCACCCCGTGGTCGACGAAATCCCTTGCAGAGTAGGGTCATTTCAACTACTCGACGAGTAGTTGATCTCGATGTCGGGGCATGCGCCCGCACCGTCGAAGTCGGCGCCTCCGGTTTCGTCCAAGGATTAGGCTCACACCCAGCCGCCGTCTCCGTTTCCGCGCCGGGGCCTGGTCAGCTCGTGTCACCGCTCACGACAGACGTGGTGAGCGAGGCGCGAAAATACGCCGCACTCCTCGAATGTTGGGCGCGGACCGCACCGCCGGCTCGGGGTGTGCGGTGGTCGGAACTTCGAGTGTGCGCACCGTTTCCGGATACGCCGGTGGGTGACTGTAGGTGGCATCGAGTGTGCGGGTGGCGGCCCGCTCGACCAGCAGCGGGACGAAATTCCGGATGCGGCATCCGTCGAACCGAGCGAGCACGACCACGATCAGGTCCTCGACCACCTCCGGGTCGAGATCGGGGTACCGCTGGATCAGTCGGCTTCGGACGACGTCGATGTCGTGTTCTTCACTGTCGTCCATGATGATCATTGTCCGCCCGACCAGGCCGACAGGAACATGTTTCAGTGCGACACCCCAAGTTGTGACCTGCGGCCGAACCGTCCGTTCCCGACGACCAGGATGCGATCCCCGCCCAACAGGCTGTGGCGATGTTGCGGACGGCGTTCGTCGATCAAGAAACCGGGCAGCGCGGTTTCGTGGTGACCGGCGACCCCCGGTTCCTCGAGCCCTACGACGCCGGCCGGGCCGACGCCACGAAGTTACTGGCCGCCCTCGATGCCGACCTCGCCGACGACGGCCCCGCCCGGGCGGCGCTGGAAGCAGTGAAGCAGGCAGCACAGGACTGGACGGCGCAGGCGGCAGGACCCGAGATCACCGCCCGCCGGGCCGCACCCCTACCACCGGACCCAGGCGCCGCCGTGACAACGTCGGACAAACAACTCTTCGACACCCTGCGCAATCGCCTCGACGCCCTGGACACTCGCACCGACGAACTCGTCGCCGACCAAATCCAGAAGATCCACTCCGCGCAGCGAACCGCGAACATCGCCACCACTGTTGCGCTGACACTGGCCGTCGTGACCGTTCTCGTCGCCGGATACCTGACGCAGCCCATGTTGACCAGGCCGATCACGAATCTACTCACCGACATCACCGCCGTGGCAAACGGGCAGTACACCCGGCCGATCGGTGGCAACGGACCCCGAGAAATCACCGTCATCGCCGACGCCGTCAACCGGATGCGCATCAGTCTGCTCGCCCAAAGCGACCAACTCGTCCGCGCCGAACGGGAGCGCACACAGCACGAGGAGCAAACCCGAGTCGCGACCGACCTGCACGATCTGACGATCCAACGGGTGTTCGGGTTAGGGCTGGCATTGACGTCACTGGCCCGGCGACACCCCCGCCGCGCGCCCGACCTGGACCCACTGATCGACGAAACCGACAGCATCGTCCGCGGCCTGCGGACCGTCATCTTCAACCTCCACCACCACCACCACCACCACCACGACCTGACCACCCCGGCGGCTTCGCTCAGTGGCGCGGTCGGTGACATCGTCGAACGCGCCACCGCCGCCCTCGGCTTCACCCCCGACCTGACGATCGAAGGGCCCGTCGACACCTTCACCCGAAACGAAGCCGGCCTCGCGCTCGAAGCGGCGCTCACCGAAGCCCTGAGCAACACCGCCCGCCACTCCCACGCCACCGCCTGCAGCATCCACATCACCGCCTCCGACCACCACCTCGCACTACGCGTGAGCGACAACGGAACCGGGATCACCCTCGATCACCGACCCGGGCAAGGACTCGCCAACATCCGCCACCGAGCCGAAGAACTCAACGGCACCGCCACCATCCGCCCCGCCACAGACACAGGCACACTCATCGAATGGCAAATCCCCACAACACCTCCCTCCAAACCCCCTCACGAGAGCCCCCCGAGGCGAAGTCCACGCTCGGATCGGCCGCGGCGATGCGGCCCGTGACGGCGACGACCTACGGGGTCATCTGTTCCCCGGTGACGAGGAAAATCACCCGGCTCCCGACCACGACGGTGTGGTCGCCGAAGCGCTCGTAGAAACGGCCCAACAAGGTGACATCGACCGCGGCCGGGATGGTGCCGGTCCAGGCCGGATCCTCGATCAGGGTGAGCAGCCGGCGGTGCAGGTCGTCGAGTTCGTCGTCGCGTCTGCCGATCTCGGCGGCCAGTTCGGGATCGTGCGTGCGCAGGACCCGTTCGGCGAGGCCGGCCAACTCGGCCGCCACCCGCCCCATCTGGGAGAGCAATTCCTCCGCCTCACCGGAAGCGACGTGCTCGGGATGACGGCGGCGGACGCTTTCGGCCACATGCTGCACCAGCCCGCCCATCCGGCTCAGATCCGTCACAAGGTGCACACCGGTGACCACCTGACGGAGATCACGCGCCACCGGGCCCTGCAACGCCAGCAGCGCCATCGCCAGGTCCTCGCACGGACCGCGTAACTCCTCGATCTGTTCGTTGAGGTCGAACACCCGCTCGGCCAGGGGCAGGTCCGCCAGCACCAGGGCCTCGGTCGCCGCCCGGACCGCCTCCCCCGCCAGGTGGCACATCGACGCCAGACGGTCTGTCAGCGCGTCGAGCTGCTCGTGAAACTTCATCCGCATAAGCGTCATCCTCGTGCACCTGTCGAAGACAGCACCGGGACGTGTCATCTTTCCTGGTCAGAAGGCTCTCCCAGGCGGCGGTTCTTGCCGTCCATCCACGCGATCACATCAAACACACGGAGCGCGGAGATCTCGTCGGGAAGGCCGGCCTCCTTCCGGATCGACAGCAACCGGTGATGCAACGCGCCGTCGTCTGCGCGCAGGGCCTCCCGGACCGGGTTCAGATGTGCTCGCTCGGTGCCCAACACCTCACTGACCACCGAAACGAAGATCGGATACAGCCGGGGGCGTTTGCGGGCGATCAGCTTCGTTGCCTTCTTCCTGGCCGATCCCCGGCAGCGCCCACAGGGTCGTTTCCAGGTCCCAGGCAGCCACCCAAGGGTCAGCGGGTCCGGTTCGTCGACACCAGGTTCCGATCCGGGCCTACCACCGTCAGAAGGGCGTTCAGCGCCTCCGCCTCGGTGTCCAGGATCGCCCCGCACCGCCGTCGGGGGGACCTGCGATCTACGCCAGGTCCGCGCCCGGTAGAGCGGCAGTCGACAAAGTGTCTCATTATCGTGTATTTCGTTGCTGCTGAGGAGCTCTCGTTTTCGGCTCCTGAACCAGCAGTTGCAACGCATCACGTCCTCGTCTCCGGCGTTGCTCGGGCATCGACAGCCACGACCGGTGATCCGGATCGGCCAGGGCTCGGACTCTGCCGCGATCGCTTCCCCTCATCCGTGCCCGATCGACCACGGGGTTCTCGATGGCGCCCGCCAACACCACGGCATCGTCGAGATGACGCCCCCGATCGCGGGGATCCTCGAAGTAGGCCGCGCCCTTGAGCACCAACGCCCCCAGGACGTCGGGCACACTCAACTTGGTTGACATGCTGTCGATCTCGATCAGGCAGTCCACCGTCTTACGCAACGCGGACGTGCCCGCAGGAACGGCGAACACCTCACGTCCCGACACCCTCGGCCGAAACCGGGGTGCCAGGTGATCGGCGACCATCACATCGACCTGCTCGACACCACCGGAACGTACGAAACGGTGCACCCGCCCCCTCACCGGCATCTGCAACTCGTATCCGAGCTGTTCGAGCCGGGCGCGGACCCCGCCGAACGTCGCGGCACCGGTCTCGATATGCAGAATCATGTCGACATCGACGGTCGCCCGGGTCGGCGGCACACCCGCGCGGACCGCATGAAGCTGAACCATCAACCCGCCGATCAACGTCCACTGCTCGGACGGAATCATCTGGGCGATCTCGGCGGCCTGCGGCCACGGCGGCCCCCACCCACCGACCGGTGCCTGCACCGTCCACACCGGCCGCTGCTCACCGGAAATCATCGAGCAACTCCCCCAGCACCCACGCCCCGGCGCTGCGCTCCCGAGTGTCGAGCGACTCCATCAAATCCACCGCAACCGCCGCCACCGGCAACGTCGTCGTTGTGAAAAACCGGTCCAGCGCAGTGACCACCCTCAACGTCACGTCCCCCTGACCGTCCGCCACCAAACCGAAGGTATCGATCACACCGTCGAGGTCGTCGCCGACCACATACCCGTCCACAGCACCACCACCCCTTCCCGACAAACCGAACCGGCCCGCCGCCCCCGGAACCTGGGTCAGCGCACTGACACCGGTGGCCGCCGCATACCCGCCGGTGACAAGAGTGTTCAGATCATCGCCCCATCCCCGCATCCGGTGCACGCGTGCGCGCCGGCGGGCAAGAAACGCCACCTCGGTCGCGCTCGCCCGGCGGAGCCGATGCCTCAAACGACTCGCCTGCGACGGAGAAATCCAATCCACCCCCACACCAGACAACATCGCCAACGCCGCCCACGCGACATCCCCGTTCCACGGCCGGCCTCGATGGCGGTCCGCCTGCGCCACACGGTGCACCGACCCCGCATCCAACAGCAACGCCTTCCCCACCTCCCGCGTCACCACCAGCTCCCCCGCCCGCGCGAGACGAGTGACCTGCCGGCCGGACACGCCCAGCTCGGCGGCCGCCGCCGACACCGACATCTCACCCATACACATATGGTCGCAGTTGCGACAACATACCGCAAAACACACAGTTCAAGAAGCACACCACACGGCTTCCAACCTCACCCAAGCGGCCCCGGACCGGACCGGCATCCCGCCGTGTGCACGTGGCAACCACACGGGACCCGTTCACCGAGTCGCCCGACACGGTTGATACTCCGTTCCCACGGCACCCGTCAGCACCCGGATCCGCCAACGAAACGCCGTCAAGCACCGACCGCCGGCAGTGAACGAGCCGTGCGGATACACCCGCGGCTGCGGAACATCCCCGTAGTGCTGCCACAGCGTCACCGCCGGCAGTCGATGACCCTGCCCGTGCCGCACGGGTCGGGGCGGGCGAAATTTTCTCGCACGCATATTAGTGAACGGAATGGGCCGATGAATCGTGGTATCGGATATGAAGCTCTCCACAGCTCTGCTGGGGCCTGCCTTCCTCGCCGCGTGTGCGCTCACCGCCTGCAGCAATGACGGCGGCAGCACCGTCGACTACGCACCCACCCCGGTGCTCACCGACACTACGTCGATGCCGTCATCGGAAGGGGCCGTGGCGGCGGGAGCGAACGAGATCGTCATCTCGGGATTTGCCTACACGGTGCCCGCCACGGTGGCACCCGGCACGCAGGTCACTGTTCGCAACAATGACACGGCCGAACACACGATGACCGCAGACACCGGCGGCGCGTTCGACGTCGAGATCGAGGGCGGCGAGACCGCGACACTGACGGTGCCGTCGGCACCCGGAACCTACCCATTCCATTGCACGTACCATCCGAACATGCACGGCGACCTGACCGTCGGATGACGAGGTCATCGCCTATCCGGGTTCTACGCGGCAGGGCCTGTACACGCCACTGCTCACAACACCGTTGAGAGCAGGACCTGATCGTTGTCCCCGGCCCGCACCTCGACACTGATCGAATCGACAGGCAGGCTGGTGGTCGCGGTGGGTCGCACCGTCTGTCCGGGACTCCCCGTCCACGTCGACACAGTTGCCCCAACTCCCGACACGTCGATGACCGTCAGAGCGTAGTCCTCGGTGGTGGTGCAGTAGCGATGACCGGACAACGATCGGCAACAGGTCGGGTCCGGTTCGTATCCCACCCACCTCGACGAACGCGGTCATCCCGATCCTTCAGTCGGGACCTGACTCCGGATTCGAATCGCGAAACCGGACTGCGGCAGCAGCCGTCGCCTCTGTAGTGATTCCTGCCTGCCAGGTCGAAACCGAGCGCGCGCAGCGTCGGCACGAACGCGGCGCCCGTGGCGAACGTGACGCGATGGGGCATCGCGAGAGCCGCGTCCGCCAACGGCATCATCGGAGAGATGTGGCCGAACGGGCATCCGCGAGTACAACAAGGGAAGCGGTCGGTCCCTGAGTGGTCACATACCTCAGCCGACTACGACCGAGTCACCCTGAACGGAGACGCTCCGTGGGGCGAGCGGAGCGGACGCTGGACCGGTGTGCACAGACCCATCGAGGTTGAACTTGCTGCCGTGGCACGGGCAGTTGATGGTACCGCCGGAGACGTCGGAGACGGTGCACCCCGCGTGCGTGCATGTCGACGAGAACCCGCGGAAGTCACCGCCGCTGGGCTGTGTGACGACAGCATCGCCGAGCACCGCGCCGCCACCGACGGGAACGTTGCCGACGGGAACGCTGCCGGTCTTCACGGGTGCACCCGCGGGCTTCACAGCTGGGCCGGCGCTGGGCCCGGGCGCAGCTGACGCGCGCGTTCTACCGAACAGCGCGCTACCAGCGGCCAAGGCGGCTGCTGCAGCGCCGATACCGGCGACAACTGTGCGGCGCGAAAGCGCTATCTGGTCGCTCCGCAGGCTCTGCTCCTGGTTAGGTTCGTCGGACTGCATGGCAGTGCCCCTCTCTGGGCTGGGGTTCTGGGCTGGGGTCGATGCGGACCACTCAGTGCTTATAGTCTTGCCTTCCCCACCACTAACGTCGAGGGCTGTGCGTGTTTATAACGAGGGGCCTGACCTACACGAAAATTTGTGCCAGCCTCGCCACCCACGTCGTGATCAACGCCCACTTCGTCAAATCCTGACCAACCGGTGGCGTGGCCGTTAGATACCGCTCCGTAACAGGAACCTTGGGTTCGTGCGGTGATCGGCACGTTCCGGAAGTGGGGCGTGGACCGAGACTTTCTGAGCTGCGCGTTCCCGTTTGCCCCGGGCGAACTCCGCACAACGCCCCGGAACCATGGGACACGGCCAGCTGGTGGGAGCGAGATTGTCCTCTGAAGAAATGCCACCAAGTTGAGACAGATCGCGGTCGCCATAGCCGTGAGACCCAAGATGAACGCGCAGGTCGCAGCGTCTCGAAATGTCATAGGCAAGGGAATCGCTTTTCGTGGCGGAATCTCGCGGTTGATGCCGGAGCGATGGCGGATCCGCCATTCGGGTGTGACACGGCCGTTCAATCACGGCTTGCTGCGTCACCGGGTGCAACGATCAGGGCCACGAAGGTGCGGAGTCGAACCGCCCTCGGACGGCGGACAAGGTTCTCGATGAGTTCGCCATCGCCCATAACGTCCTTGGTTCCCTGTTCCCCAACGGCCGTTGGCTACTCCACGTGGATGTGGGTGTCGTGGAGTTCGGTGACCGCGGCGTCGAGTATCCCGGTGAGCGAGTGTGCTGGGTTCCCACACGACTCCCACGGCCCTGCGAGGGGATCGGGGTCACGCCAGTCATGGCAATACCAACCGGGGAGCAGTTGATCGTGAGCTTCGGCGTCGTCGCCTTCGAGGATGTCGGTGAGCACCTCGAGGACCGCTTCGTAGAAGTCCTCCTCAACGAGGACATCACCGGCAGTGAACGCCGCATCGGCGATCACGGTGGCCAGGTGCCGCGACAACCGAGAAATTGTGTCCCCCTGAGCGACGAGCAAGGTGAGGACGTCTGCGGCGGCCTCGTCGTCGGAGGCCAGCTCCTGTTCCGTTTCGATGAAGTACATGAGCATTGCGTGGCATTCGGTCAACGCGGCCGAGGTTTTCGCCGCCGTCGCCATCGGGATACGCACCAGCGGCACCTCTGCGACGTCCACGTCCGCGGCGAAATCGGCTGCCATCCCCGCAAACATGTCCGCCCACGCAGGAACGGCGTCCGCGTTGATCGTCAGCTGGGCGTCGCGCTCAGTGATACCGGCGATCGCGGCGACCGCGGCGGCGTTTCTGTCGACAAATACCGCCAGCATCTCGTCCGGGTAGTGCACGCCGCGGGCGGCTAGTTCGGCCGCTAACAGTGACACGTACCGGGCTGACCACGACTGCTCCTGTTGCTGATCCGCCATGCCCCTAGTGTGCCGAACTCGGTGCTTAACTGCGACGGGAAACGGAGCCACTTCCGTGCCACAACGTGGGGTTGCCGCAGAAATGCCACGAATCTGAGACAAACGTCGGTGACATAGCCGTGGACAAGTCCGACTCAGCAGGTCAGAGCGCTGCGGCGATAGGTCACCGGATTTGAGACCCTAATGGGGACGCCGCAGGTGGCCTCGTAACCGCCGGCGGCGGGTACTGTCCCCTGACCGCCATTGCTCCTCTTTCTTGCCCGAGCTGCTCGTTCTGCCACTACGGTTCGCTCGTTCTGATCGGGCTGGATGGTGGCGCGTGGCCGATGCTGCGGCCCGCGTGGCCACAGAGCCCTGCTTGGTTGGTTGAGCTGAGCCTTGTCGATGTGCTGGGTGCGGATCGGCGTGCGGGCCTATCGGCGTGCGGACAATCTCAGCCATCGGGGCATCCAATAGGGACGTAGGTAGGTCCGGTGCCGGCGAACCAGCCACCGGTAGAGGTGATCGGTCATGCCGATTACTGTGCGGGGTACTCGCAGTCGCTCGGGTCCGGTAGTAGATCCGAGAGGCCCGCCGGACCAACCGAAATCCGGTCTCGCCATGTACTTTCGGCACCGCCACACTCGAAATGTGGGTGCCGGCGTCGAGAGCGCACGTGTAGGACCGGGTCGAGTCGAGTGGGCCGGACAGGATGGGCCGACCGGCCCGGGGCCACAGTCCGGGCTAGCCGAACGGATCGGCGGCGACACCGTCGAATGCGTCGTCGTCCGACTCGTCCTCGAAACACCCGTACGGGGCGCCGCCCGCGGTGTAGCCGACAACGAACATCCGCCGCCCGCCCACCCTGATCCCATCGAACACCGATGCCGGTCCGTCTGTGGTGTCCGGCTGGTCGCGGCGCTTGCCGTTCGCGTGCCGGCGTTTGCTGGTGCTCGGCTCACGGCCCATGGAGTCGGGCGTTCCCCTCGACGTCGGGTTTGTCCGCGGCGGTCACATCGGTCCCGCGGCCACCGAGACGTGGAAGTTCCCCGCACCCACGGACCGCTCGAGGGTCGCAATGACAGCAGCCGGATTGTCGTAGGGCCCGTTGAGGTAGAACGGCCGACCGTCCCTACCGAACTCGATCCGCCCCGGCCCGCCCCACTCACCCAGGAACGCGGCGGCATCACCATCGAACGCGTCCGCGGGCTCGAAACCGAGCCCGCGCGCATACGCCGCCGCCCCCAGGATCAGTTCACGGCCGAGTTCGATCGGAATCTCCACCGCAGGACGGTCGAACGCCGCGTAGTACCTGCGGATGGCGCTGGGGATCCTGCCCGCGTCCATGATTTCGGGGTCACGGGTGTTCTTCACCCCCAGGCAGTGCACGTCGGCCAGGTAGCCCCGCAGCGTCGCCCGACCACGCCGGCCCTCTCGTGCCACCAACACCTGCGCGAAGCCTTCGGCCTCACCGGCGGGAGCATCCAGTTCCGCCCACTCCGGACGACCCTCGAGGCCCAGCCCGACACTCCAGCCACAATTGACCCAGCACCCCAGCACCCGCCCCAATCCTCGGGACGCCTGCGCCTCGGCAGCGATTCGTCGCACCAACGGCGCCACCACCGACGGCCGCACGCCCAGGGCACGCGCGATCACCTTCGGCGGGACACCCTGCTCCCAACGCCGCCGCACCTGCTCGACCAACTCCACATCGTCCATGGCATCCCATTCTGCTTCACGGATCGGGACGCTTCCGCGTCTGCCCCTATCCGCTCGTGCCGCTGATCGAGCGATCACTGCACCCCACGAGCAGCAGGACCACACCCCCGCATCACGCACGCAGGCCACGGCAGCATCTCCACCATGCCGCTGATACTGCCGTGCCGGTTCCCGGTCCAGGTTTTGCCTGCTCCCGGAGTCCCGATCATGACCGGATCGGGGGCCGGATCAGGAACCGGACGGGCTCGCCGCTGGAGGCGTGCCTGGGAGCTGGACACGGCCCTGTGGGCGTGCCGGGGCCCACCGCCCGCCAGGACGGCACAGCGCCTCCGCCTCGTCGTGACCAGGATCGCCCGCGCCGCACCGACGATCTCGGTGATCGAGGCCACGTCCGTGCCCGATCGAGCGGCAGTCGACACAGACGCCTCGCTGTCTGTATTAACTTGCTGCGGAAGCGATTTCGGGTTCATCTCATGAACCGGAAGCAGCAACGCATCGGAAACCACCGGCGCGAAGCGATCCGCCTGCTCACCAACCACGAGCGGGACTCTTCGTTCCCCGTTCGCGGTCGTGCTGGTCGGCCAACCTACCCTGCGGCACCGCCTCCGACTCGGTGTGCTCGCCGCGCTGGACCAGCGCCTCGCCGTGCGCTACACGAGCGCCGGGATGAGCGCAGCCGACACCGCCGACTACATCCGTCACCGCTGTCGCATCGCCGGCCGCGACGACACCCTGTTCTCCGACGACGCGATCGGGCTCATCCGTGGGCGCCTCACGCAGATACCCGCGCGCGGTGAACAACCTCGCATTGCACGCGCTTACCGCCGCCTTCGCCGCCGACCACGCCATCGTCGACGAGAAGGCCGCCCGCATCGCCATCAGCGAGATCGCCGCGGACTGAACCCGACCCGCATCAACCCGACCACCACCGCGTCAACCTGACGACCACCCCGTCACCACGCCCACCACGGCCCCGCTCACCACCCCCGAGCGGGGCCGTTCTCGCACCGCATCGTCGTCAACCTCAATGACGCCGTCGTCGTCACCTTCAACGACGCGCAACACCTTCGGGCCTCCACCTCACACAACAGCATATATTCGTACTGATATAACCTAGGGAGGTGAACCGAGGTGACGAGAAACCGATCCGATGGGTGGGTAGCGCACTCGACGACCTGCGCGATCTGCCCGCCGCCGCACAGGACGATCTCGGCTACCAACTCGGCCGGGCTCAACAGGGGCTCGATCCGGACGACTGGAAACCGATGAAGGACGTCGGGCCCGGATGCCGCGAGATCCGGGTCCGCACTCCGGACGGCGCCTTCCGAACGTTCTACCTCGCCCAGTTCGGCGAGGCGATCTACGTACTGCACTGCTTCCACAAAAAGACACAGAAGACCTCGAACGCAGACATCGACCTCGGCCGACGCCGCTACAAGACAGCCCAGGCATACGCACAGGAGACATCATGACCGACAAAGACATCACCGAAACCACCTCCGTGTGGGAGGCGATCAGTGACACCCCCGGCGAGGCCTACAACCGGCAGCTGCGCGCCGACCTGATGACCGCGATCCGCGCACAGATCGACCGCTTCGGCTGGTCCCAGGCCGTGGCCGCCGACAACCTCGGCGTCACCCAACCGCGGATCTCGGACCTGCACCGCGGCAAACTGAGCAAGTTCTCCCTCGACGCCCTGGTCAACCTCGGCAGCAAGGTCGGCGTCCACCTCGACGTCCACATCGACACCGACCGCACCCTCACCGGCCACTGACCACGACACGCCGCCAGGACCACTCGGTCCGTGAGGCTCGGACACGCCCGAGGCCGCCGAAATCGACCTCGAGCATCATCTGCGGGGCGACTCCCTTCTGTCACCGAGCCTCACCGATCAGCTGATAGCGATGGCGCCCGGCCGCTCGCCGCCCCCCTTGGGCGCGTCGACCCAGACATGCATCGCCTGCCGCCGCCATGACGTCCTCGCTGAGACCGCCCCCGCACCAGCGCGCGAGTTCGGGTCGCCGGCCGGTGATCGGGACGGGCCGGCGTGGGTTCTTCCGTCCGCAAAGGATCATCGCGGGACCGACGGATTCGTGCTGTGATTGTTTGTGTCAGACGGCGCTGCCGGTCTGGGTCACGGCGCCAAATCTTGGTACGCCTTCGAAAGGGCAGAACGATGGGCATCATTGCCGATCCGATCCCCGGTGGCGACACGCTGCCGTTCCCCCCACCCCCGTCCGGCAGCATCGCCGGACGCACCATGCAGGAATCGGTGTACCGGCCGACGCCGAAGAAACGCCGACTGCGCGAGGACGCACCCAACGTGCTGATCGTGTTGATCGACGACGCCGGACCCGGACTCCCGGACACCTTCGGCGGCGAGGTCCGCACCGACACCCTGACCCGGATCAGCACCGAGGGGGTGTCCTACAACCGGTTCCACACCACCGCGATGTGCTCGCCGACGCGGGCGGCGCTGCTGACCGGCCGCAACCACCACCGCGTCGGAAACGGCCAGATCGCCGAGCTGGCCAACGACTGGGACGGCTACTCCGGGCACATCCCGCGCTCCAGCGCCACCGCCGCGACGGTCCTGCGGCACTACGGCTACAGCACCGCCGCGTTCGGTAAATGGCACAACACCCCCGCGGAGGAGACCACCGCCGCCGGGCCGTTCGACAACTGGCCCACCGGGTTGGGCTTCGACTACTTCTACGGCTTCCTCGCCGGCGAGGCCTCCCAGTACGAACCCAACCTGGTCCGCAACACCACCCTCGTCGCGCCCCCGAAGACCCCGGCGCAGGGCTACCACCTCAGCGCGGACCTCGCCGACGACGCGATCGACTGGCTCCGCAAACACAAGGCGTTCGACGCGGACAAGCCGTTCTTCATGTACTGGGCCAGCGGCTGCCTGCACGGGCCGCACCACATCATGAAGGACTGGGCCGACAAGTACGCCGGCAAGTTCGACGACGGCTGGGACGCCTACCGGCAGCGGGTCTTCGCCCGCGCCAAGGACACCGGCTGGATCCCACCCGAGGCGGAACTGACCGAACGGCACCCGGACATGGCCGCCTGGGACGACATCCCCGAGGACGAGAAACCGTTCCAGCGGCGGCTGATGGAGGTCGCGGCCGGGTTCGCCGAACACTGCGACGCCCAGGTCGGTCGCCTCGTCGACGAGGTGGACCGGCTCGGCTACGGCGAGAACACCCTGATCTTCTACATCTGGGGCGACAACGGCTCCTCCGGTGAGGGACAGAACGGGACCATCTGCGAACTGATCGCCCAGAACGGCATCCCCACCACCGCGGCGCAACACATCGCCGCCCTCGACCAGCTCGGCGGACTCGGCGCGCTCGGGTCCCCGAAGACCGAGAACCAGTACCACGCCGGGTGGGCCTGGGCGGGCAGCACCCCGTTCAAGGGGGTGAAGCTGCTGGCCTCGCACCTCGGCGGCACCCGCAACCCGCTGGCGGTCCGCTGGCCGGCCACCATCACCCCCGACCCACAGCCGCGCGAGCACTTCCTGCACTGCAACGACGTCGTCCCCACCCTCTACGACATCGTCGGGATCACCCCGCCCCGGATGGTGGACGGGTTCCCCCAGGACGGGCTCGACGGTGCCGGGTTCGCCGAGACCCTCCTCGACCGGGACGCACCCGGCGGCAAAACCACCCAGTACTTCGAGGTCATGGGCAGCCGCGCCATCTACCACGACGGCTGGATCGCGTCGGCGTTCGGACCGCGGGTGCCGTGGCTGCCCGGCCTGCCGCCCGGCATCACCGACTGGACCCCCGACGACGACGTCTGGGAGCTGTACCACCTCGACGAGGACCACACCCAGAACCACGACCTCGCCGCCGAGCACCCCGGCAAGCTCGCCCAGCTCAAGGAGATCTTCGCGATCGAAGCGGCGAAGAACCACGTCCTGCCGATCGGCGGCGGCCTGTGGGTGCCGGTCCTGCACCCCGAACAGCGCATCACCCCGCCCTACACCCGGTGGGAGTTCCCCGGCCCCATCACCCGGATGCCCGAATTCTGCGCCCCCGCGCTGGGCAACAAGAACAACCGGGTCACCCTCGACGTCACCGTCCCCGACCACGCCCACGGGGTCCTCTACGCGCTCGGCGGCGCCGGCGGCGGACTGACCTGCTACCTCGACGACGGCCACCTCTGCTACGAGTACAACCTGTTCATCCTCATGCGCACCAAAATTAGAGCCGAGACACCAATAGTGGGTGGCCGCCGAACCATCGAGGTGATCACCGAATACACCGAACCTCGCCCCGCCGGTCCGCTGCACATCACCGTCTGCGTCGACGGCGAACAGGTCGCCGACGGCGTCGTCCCGATCAGCGCGCCGATTATCTTCACCGCCAACGAATGCCTCGACATCGGCAGCTGCCTCGGCTCCCCGGTGTCCCTCGACTACGCCGACCGGGCCCCGTTCCCGTTCACCGGCCAGATCGACACCATGCGCGTCGAATACACCTGACCGCGGGTGGCTCTGGTGTTCCCGGTGTGGGTGTTGGTGGTCGGCGTGACCATCCTCGTCGCCCGTCGACAGCAATCACGCCGACCGCGCGACGAGACCGTGTGACGGGGGTGGCATTGTGACCGATCCTCCTCCGCAGTTTCCACCTCATTTCGAGGAGCTGTACCGAGCCGTGGCGAACCGGCGGCTGCACTACGAGAGGCTGCTCTGGCAGGCGCCGGCGCTCAGTCTGACCGCGCAAGCGTTCCTGTTCAATATCGCGCTGAACCAGAACAACACCGCTGCGGGCCGGATCGCCGCCGCGTTGCTCGCGCTGACCTTGTCGCTGCTCTCGCTCGGGCTCATGGTGAGTCACCGCCGCGCCCTGCTCACGGATACGCAGTGGTTGGAGCGCTTCGAGCAGCAGGAACTGGGCGCCGGCGAGTGGGTCGCGCACGGTGCGGCGTTCTCGAGGGCGCAGCCGGCCATCCCGGACCTGGACGCCGGTTTGGTCGGCAAACTCCCGCTGAAACACGTTTTCAGAGCCTGGATCGCCGGTATCGGCGTGTTCGCCATCGCCGCCGTCCTGGTGATTATCAGGACGCTCGTCACCGTCGTCTTCTGACCGCTGTTCCACCAGGCAACCGGCTGGCCTGCGGGGTAACCGGGTGCTGTGGCCGGGGGTGTGCTCGCTCGGCAGGTCGACCAGGTCGCCTGGAAGCGGTTGTCGGTGCGACCGCTTCGACGACACTTCCGCCGTCGCCCGGCTACCAGATAGCTTCGTCGGCAACAGCCGGAACCACCGCCGGGAACCAACGGTTCATCGCCCGTGACGACGGCCGATTACGGCGACAGAGCGCCAACCCGCGGCGGCGCCGGGGGCAACCGGGCATCGGCCGTGCGCCGGTTGCCGCTGCGTCGCGGTGCACGGCAGGGGAACTGCCTGCTGGTTCCCGCACCCTGATTCGGTCATGATTGAACCCATGGCTGATCCGCGCAGCGGGGTCCAGTTCCAGCCGCTGCGGACGCCGCGGTCCGCGGCGATCGCGGGCATCATCTTCGGGGTGCTCTTCGCCACCAGCATCATCCTGCTGGCCACGGCGGTCCCCGCCACCACCGCGGCGCCCTGGGTACGCGGCGGCTCGAAGATCACCACCGCCCTGTTCCTCGCCCCCATCGCGGGCATCGCGTTCCTGTGGTTCATCGGGGTCCTCCGCGACCGGTTCGGCGACCTCGAGGACCGCTTCTTCTCGACCGTCTTCCTGGGCAGCGGGCTGCTGTTCCTCGCCATGACGTTCGTGTCGATGGCCATCGCGGGCGGGCTCCTGGCCGTCTCCCGGAACGCGAACGTTCCCCAGGACGACATCGTCTACTTCGGGCGGGAGGTGACGCTGCACATCAACAACGTCTACGCGATACGCATGGCCGCGGTGTTCATGATCTCGCTGGCCACGATGTGGCTGCGCACCGGGCTGATGCCGCGATGGTTGGTGATCGCCACCTACCTGCTCGCACTGAGCCTGTTGCTGGTTGTCAGCTTCAGTATCTGGGCGGTGCTGGTCTTCCCGGCGTGGGTGATCGCGGTCAGCGTGTACATCCTCGTCACCGATCACCGGCAACCCACCAATCCGGGCTGAGACCGGTGGTGCCAGCGCGGTCAGGGGCAGTTCGGCTTCTTCGGCATACCGAATCCGCTCCTCGATGCTGTCGGGACGGACGATCGTCAGGTCCGAGCTGTCGGGACGGACGATCGTCAGGTCCGAGGGCCGAGGAAGGCGGACCAGGACACGACCTCGGGATTCTGTTTGAGCAGTGCCCGACGCTGCCGTTCCGTCATGCCACCCCACACCCCGAACTCGACACGCTTGTCGAGCGCATACGCACCGCACTCCATCAGCACCGGGCAGTGCCGACACAGGAGCGCGGCCTTGCGTTGGGCTGCACCCCGTACAAAAAGTTGGTCGAAGTGACCATCCCGACACAACGCCCGCGTTCTCCAGTTCAATCCGTCGACGTCGTATTCGATGCAGGTATGCCTGGTGGCGTCGCTCATGCGAGTCGTTCCCCCCTCGAAGACCGAACGGAATCGGGCGGCCTGGCGAACAGTGGAAACACCGCCAGGACCGCCGCCGCGCCGCCCAGGCCAGGGGCCGAACCGGGACCGGCGCCGCCGTTACACCAGTGACTTGGACTTGATCGCTTGAAACTCCGGTTCGGTGATCGCGCCGGAGTCGAGCAGCGCCTTCGCATCCGCGATCTGCTGAGCCGGAGACTGCCCGGCCACCTCCCGGATGTAGCTGTCCTGAGCCCGCTTGACCTGACCGAAGGCCGCCGCGGACCGCTCGGTCATGCCCTCGTTCCGCACGATCAGGTAGATCAGCGCCGACAGGAACGGGACGACGAACAGGAACACGATCCAGATCGCCTTCACCCACCCCGAGGTCTCGTGGTCCCGGAACAGGTCGGTGATGATCTGAAACAGCACCATCAGGTATGCCACGAACAGGAAAGTGACGGTGACGAACCAGAAGAAATCCCAGAAGCCGTCCATTAGCGGTGCTCCGTCCACTCGATGATGCGGTTAGGAGGCCAGGATCCCGGCCTTCTCGGTGTTGAACTCCTGATCGGTCAGCACCCCGTGATCGCGGAGTTCGCCGAGTTGTTTCAGAGCGGAGATCCGGTCGACCCCCGCCGCCGGTGGGGCCGCCGGCTGCGGCGGGAACTGCTGCGCCGGTCCTGACTCATACTGCGCCGCAGGCTGTTCGGCAGCCCACCGTTGACCCTCGCTTCTGAAGACAGCAGCGGGAAGAGCAGATCGGGCGACTCTCAAATACAGCCCCTGAGGACCTCCCCAGCGGCTCCTCGCTTGTCCAGCCTTGAGCCCGTTCTCGACAACCTGATGTGGACTAGACCCCGCATCTGCCGGGACGGACCGGTGAGAGGCCCCACGCGACAAACCGTGATCGAGGGACCGATCGCCGGCCACCCGACCCTTTTCGAGCCTAGGGCTTGGTGCCGGCGCGGTGTCTCACCCGTTGCGGGTGAGATACGCCTCGTCCGAGGCGTCGGACAATAGCTGCTGCGCGCGACGACCTGCCCGGCACGCCGCCTTCGCCGCGCATCATCAGGGGCTCGGCTCTGACCCCCGTTCGAGTGCATCGGGCAACCGGCCTCGGCAACCCGCGACCATCCTCATCACCATTGTTCTGCCCCAGCTACTCCCGGGGACGGCGCTCGCAGAGGACGGGGTGTTCGTCGACGATGTCGTCCCCCGCACGACCGCGACGTCGCCGTTCCGGTCTACTCACCAGAGGGTCAGGGGCAGCCCGGCCGCTTCGGCACACCTGATCCGTTCCTCGATCCTGTCGGTGGCTTCGCCGCAGGCGAGTCCGGTGCGGATGGCGGCGGCGATCCGCGGATCCGTCCGGCCGGGCCGCGGACATCGGCAAGCGGGCTGGCGAGGTTGCGGCGGGCGTAGGTGGTATTCGGTGCGGTTGACGGCGTTGGTCCCCAACCACATGCGTGTGGGGTTGGTGCAGCCGGCGAAGTCACACTGGTGACACACCACCGCGTCGTCGGCGCCGGACCACCCGAGTCGCCGGATAATTCCGTGTGGTCAAGTCCCAGGACGTGGTGTACGAGGTGTCGCGTGACTCCTCGTGGGGTTATGCGGTGAGCTCCGGGTGTCACCTCCAGCTTGGGTTCGGTAGTGGCGGCATTGTCGCCGCGGGAACGGGCGAGGACGTCGAGACCGAGACAGCGGCGCCCGTCGATCCACTCGTCGTGTTGCTCGGCCGTCATGACTGGTCTCCCTGCGTCGGCAACGGCGGGGTCTGACGGTGCCATGCCAGTTCGCGGAGCCGGACCCAGTCGACGGTGGGTTCGGCGGGGCGCACCCCGGGGCGGTCACGGGGTACCCGGATCCGGAGGGCGCCGGGCTCGATCGTGCACCGCACCGGGGTGGTCAGCAGCAGCGATTCGCCGTCGACGCCGACCGGGGTCTGACGCGTGTCGGCGTCGACAATCACCTCGGTGGTGGTGTGCTGGGTCAGGCCCCGAACGTTCGCGCGGCGCAGCAGCCCGATCGCCTGGTGGGCGTTGGCGACGGAGACGGTGACGGCGCCGAGGACGCCGCGGTCGAGCCGGTCTCGACGGTTCAGGCCGGCGAGATCGCTGGTGCCGTAGGGGTTGTTGCTCACCAGCACCGCCTGTGGGTTCCGCACGGTGAGGTTCCCGATTTCTGCGACGAGTGGGGCACCGGCTTGTCCGGCGAGCAGGTCCGGGAGCATCTGGAGCACGGTTCCGGTCTTGTCGTCGCGGTAGGCGGGGCTGCGGACCACCTCGGCGTAGACCCCGAAGGAGGCGTTGTTGACGAACGGGCGGCCGTTGATCCGGCCGAGGTCGACGGCGAGCTCGACGCCGTCGCGGAGGGCGTCGAGACACCGGCTCGGGTCGGTGCGGTCGAGTCCGAGGTCCATCGCGAAGTGGTTGCGGGTGCCGGCGCTGATCACCAGGAACGGCAGATCGTTCTCGGCTGCGACCCCCGCGACGAGGGCCTGGGTCCCGTCGCCGCCGGCCACGCCGAGCAGGTCCGCGCCGGCCTCGACCGCCTGCCGGGCCAGTTCGGTGACGTCGACGGTGCCGGGTCCTTCGATCAGGACCACCTCGGCGCCGAGTTCCTCGGCCTTGCGTTGCAGGTCGAATTTCGCGACCTTGCCGCCACCGGAGTGCGGGTTCATGATCAGCACCGGATGCCGTACCGGTGGGGCGGGCGCCTCGCGGACGGCGGTGTCCGAGGTTCGTCCGCGCAGGGCGGCGCGGGCGCAGGGCACCGTGAGGAGCGCGAGAACCATGGAGGTGACGACCTCGGCGAGCAGGTGGGCGCGGATGAAGAGGACGAGGACGACGATCGGTGACAGTATCGCGATCGTCAGCGAGATCCAGCGCAGCACACCGCGACTGGCGAGGAACCAGTACAGGGCGGCGACCATGACGACGACGCCGCCGACTCCGACGACGAGGACCCCGACGGTGCTGAGCAGTCCGGCGGACACCAGCGGCACCGCTACCGCGAGGATCGCTAGTGCGAACGCCGCCGGCGCCCACCAGCGGCGGGCTCCGGTCGTGGTGTCGGGGGCGGCGGATCGGGTCTCGCTCATCGTCATGTCCCCGTCGTCATCCTGGCGTGCCGGGTGCGGGGGTGCCGGGTGCGGGCTGGTCCTCGCGGCGGGGGTGACGCCGGAACCAGGCGGCGTAGCGGTCGGCCAAGGGTGCGGCGCTGAGGCCGTGGGCCAGGACGGAGAGCGCGATGGTGATGACGGCGGTGGTGACGAGCAGCCCTTCGTGGGGCAGCTCGTCCGGTTCTTCGAGGATGAGGATGACGAAGACGATGGTGGCCAGTCCGCGCGGGCCGAACCAGCCGACGAAGGCGACGGTCGGTCCGCGCGGGTGCGTCCCGATCAGCGACAGCGCGACGGGGACCATCCGGACGACGGTCAGGCTCAGCACCGCGTAGCCGAGCACCGCCCAGGACAGATGCCCGAGCGCGGGACCGAGCAGCACGGCACCGAAGACGATGAACGTCACGGCGCTGAACACGTCGCCGGCCTCGTCGAGCATGTCGGCCTCCTCGTCCTCTCCCTCGGCCTCGCCACCGGTACCACCGCCCTCGTGGTGGTCGGTGGCGCGGTGGCGGACCGCGCCGAAGGTCAGCCCGCCGACGAACGCGGCGATGAACCCGGACCCGCCCAGGGGCACGGCGGCGGTGTAGGCGAGCGCGGCCGCCGTCACCGGGATGATCTGCGCCCACAACGGGTCGAGGGAGCGGCGGCGGGCGCCGGTGATCAGGAGCGCGGCGGCGATCGCCCCGGCCACGACGCCGGCGAGGATGCCGTACCCGATCTGCTCGGTGAGCAGGCGGGCGGCGGCGCCGCCGCCGATCGCGCCGGCCTCGGCCTGTGCGACCGCCAGCACGACCAGGAACAGGGGCACGCAGATCCCGTCGTTGAGCCCGCTCTCGACGTTCAAACCCTGCCGCACCCGCGACGGCAGGATCGGCAGCGTCACCACCGTCTGCCCGAGGGCGGCGTCGGTCGGGGCGAGGATCACCGCGAGCAGCAGCGCTTCCGGCCAGGCGAGGTCACCGAGTGTCGCCAGTGCGGCGCCGAAACCCGCCGCGATGGTCAGCGGCAGGCCGATGCCGAGCAGTCGGGCGGGAAGTGAGATCTCGGCGCGCAGGGTGGGCAGGTTCACCCGGGAGGCGTCCGAGAACAGCACCAGCCCGAGCGTCACCTCGGCGAGCAGTTTCACCACCTCGGCGCCGGCGTGCACATCGATCAACCCGAACGCGTTCGCGCCGAGGATCAGGCCGCCGACGGTGAAGATGATCGGAGCGGTGATCGGGGTGCCCGCGATCCGGCCGGAGACCGCCGAGTAGGCGAGCAACATGGCGGCGATCGCCGGTAGCGCCCACGTCATGCCGGCACCGCCTCATCGCCGTGCTGCCGGGCCCGCGCGACGACGGGCCGGACGAGGATCGCGAGCAGCAGCAGCGCGAGAGGACCAGCAGCACGGTCCAGCCGACCACGGCCCCGGTCGGGTGGTTCCAGAACACGATCCTTGCCAGCGAAGGTGATCAGGCCGAGACAAGGCCGACCGGGAATCGGGAGAACCTCGCGACGCACACCCGTTCGCTCCACCATGGTCACTCACATCCCGTTCCTCGACTCGGAACGCTCACGGGCCCTCGCCTGGGCCCGGAGTGCAGTGCTGCACACAACGCTATCGCCGCCCGCGGGGCGCGCGGACGGGAACGAGTAGGCCCGCCCGCACGAACCCGCACGCAACGCCGAATCTGCGGTCAGCGCCGGTCCCTGCGGTCCTCCCGACGGTCCGGAACCGCCGTTGGCCGAGGCAATCACAGGAGCCCGGGTCGGATCGTTGTCGATCGTTGGGTGCCCCCTGACAGCGTCGAGCATGAGGTTTCGTCGGCGAGGTGCTTATGATCCGGGTCGGTGCGAGCGGAAGGTGCAGACCGATGCCCGAGAAGAAACACAAACCGCAACCCGAACCCGGTCCGCTCTGCGTGGGCGCGCGGGTGCTGGTGCGTCGGCCGTCCGAAGCGGACCAGACCGGTCGGATCATCGAGGACTACGCCGAGCTGACCGACACCGACGAACGCGGGCACGCCTGGGCGCCGGTGCACCGGTGGGCGGTCGCCCTCGACGACGGGCGCCTGGTCTTCGCCGACACCGACGACCTGACCGCCGACCCGAGCACGCACGGCTCCACCGGGTAGACCGACCCTGGCCGGTGGAACAACCAGCCAGGGGCCGTGCCCCGGGGACCGACCAACTGGGTTTCTTCACCGCCACGCTGCCGGTGAAGAAGAACGGCGCCGTGCCGCCGAAGCAGAAGACGGTCGCGTTTCCCTTCGCGAAACCGCTGGGGTTTCCCAGCACCAAGGAGCGGAGCGCGGCGGCAACGACTACGGCGGCGACCGTGTGACGCCGGATCGATGCCCTCGAAGTCGAGATCGGCCGCGGGGGGCCTCTGATCGGTCGTACATCAGGGGTATCTCGCCGTCCAGCCCGGGACGAATGGGTCCATCACCAGATGACGGCGCTCCACGCGCCCGGCCGGCGAGGAAATCACGACTCCCGCACTGGTGTCGGCTGAAACCGAATCGAGAGTGACCACCATGACAACGATCACCAGGCGTGCGGTCATCGCAGCGGCCGCCATCGCCCTGTTCACGGCTCCGGGCGTCGCCACGGCCGCCCCACACATGCACGGCGATCCGAACACACCAGGGACGCAGGTTCAGTTCCACAACGACCAGGGCGATTCCAACAGCTACACCTGCGGCGCAGTCGGAGTCGGCGGGGCAGGAGTCGGATCGAACCCCGGCGGTGGAACCGGCCAGGTCAACGGCACCTTCGGGCCGGGACCCGTCCAGGGCGGATGCGTCGGCAGCGACGGATCGGTCTTCTTCCCCACCGGCAACGCCGAGTGACCCCGACGGGCGGGCACGCCCCGAGCCGTCACGATGCGACGAGTTCCTGCCAGGAGGGCAGCGAGGGCGCCCGCCCCCTCGTTCGTCTCCGCTTTTCTGCTTATCCGCATCTCCGTATTTCCGTGTGGTCCGAGGGTTGATGCCGGAGTGCGTCGTGAATCCGGTCGAGCAGGCGGAATGTCCACCGTCACCGACAAGTCCGGCGAGGCGCCGGGCATGTCCACACACTCACGGAGCGAGGAA
Organism: Rhodococcus sp. ACS1; assembly: GCF_002300155.1. Classification (NCBI taxonomy): domain Bacteria; kingdom Bacillati; phylum Actinomycetota; class Actinomycetes; order Mycobacteriales; family Nocardiaceae; genus Rhodococcus; species Rhodococcus sp. ACS1. The sequence goes on along the minus strand of NZ_NSDZ01000009.1, from coordinate 30,358 downwards.
CCTGTTCGTGGGCCCCGACCAATTCGTACCGTCCGTCCTGCGCCCTGGACGGGCGGTGCGTCGCTGACCCGATTTGCTGAGGTCCCCCGGGTCTTTTCGCGACGCGCGTACTGGCACAACACCTATGAAGAGGAAGTAATCAGCATGTCGAGCCAACCCGAACAACATGAGCTCGAGGTCTTCGATTCCAATTCGATGGACTGGCTGGAGCTGCCGATCGAACAGCTCGGCAGGAGTCTGACGCTCAAGCCGTTCACGTCAGATCCCGACACCGGAATGTCCTGCATGCTTCTGCGTTACGACGCCGGATTCATCAACCCATGGCATACCCACAACTGTGCGCACGGCATGTATGTGCTCAGCGGGACCCTGCGGACCCACAAGGGGGACTTCGGCCCGGGGTCCTTCGTCTGGTTCCCCGAGGGGATGACGATGTACCACGGTGCGACCGAGGAAAGCGACTGCGTCATCCTCTTCATCACGAACAAACCGTTCACTATTCGCTACACCTTCGAAAATGAAGAGAGCGGAAGCGACGCCGAGCGACGGGGCCGGGGCCGGGGCCGGGGCCGGGGCCGGGGCCGGGAAAAGGCATGCCTGTGCTCGACGGCTTCCGTGACCTGACGCCTCGCGGTAGGTGAGTGGATGTCGACAATCAAGCAGTACTCCACTCGAGACTCGATGGGTGCTTGGTCATCCTTGGATGGCAGAGAGTTCGACCTGCGTTCCGCAGCTATCGCTACACGCACGACCACCGCACGGTGGCAGCCCGGGCAAGCAACCCCCTGCGGTTGCCTGCTCCGTTCCTCGGTGGGTGCGGTTCTCTAGGTCCGTCGGCACGGGTCACCCACCGGGCGAAAACCCGTATCGCCCGGTGGGTGGCTCCGCCTCGTCGGGCGCGGAGCGGCTCGCTCGGCTCGACGCGGGTTGGGTGTTATTCGCGCGAGAGCATGGCGGCCGCTTCGCGTTCGAGGTCGACGTAGGGTTCGCCGCTGACGTCGACGGCCACCCGGTGCAGGGTGCCGCCGGTGAACGCCCACGGGGCGGTCCCGGGGTAGTCGTCGGTGACGGGTTCCCCGGTGTCGCGGCCGGCACTCAGCCCCTCGCCGGCGATGCTGAACTTGCCGGGCTGCGTCTTGATCCGGCCCTCGCCGACCTTCCGGTCCCCGTAGAACAGGGTCAGGGTGCCGTTCGCGGTGCCGGGCGGGTCCTCACCGTCCTTGTCGAACGTGGCGGCCAGGATCAGGTTGTCGCCGGTCGGCAGGTCCTCGGTGGCGACGATGCGCTGTTCGCTGCCGAGGAAGTTGTACTCATAGCGCAGGCGGTTGTCCTTGACGTAGAGGGCGTGCCCACCGAAGCGGCTGCCGTGCGCGAACAGCACCCCGGATGCCCCGGGTTCGGGGAGATCGACCAGTGCTCCGATCGAGTAGGAGCGGTTGCGGATGTTGACCGCGACCGACTCGGGGACCTCGGCGCCACCCGGCCGGTAGACGTAGCGGTTGCGCGGCGGCGCGAGCTGCGGGCGCGCGGTGGTGAGGATCTCGACCCCAGACCGGTCGTCGAGCGGGAACGCCTGGTTGGCGCCGGCCTCGTGGAACCACAGGCCGATCAGTTCGGCGAGCCGCCCGGGCTCCTCGGCGGCGAGGTCGTGGAGCTCGGTGCGGTCGACCTGGGTGTGGTAGAGCTCCCAGGTGTCGTCGGGGAACCGGGCCCAGCCGCTGATCGCCGGGTGGGTGGTGACGGCCTTCCAGCCGTCGTGCCAGATGCCTCGGGTGCCGAGCATCGAGTAGAACTGGGTGTGCTTGGCCGTCGGGATGGTGGCCGCGTCGAAGCTGCGCCGCACCCCGTTGCAGGCCGCCGCCGGCGCCACGGTGCGACTGGTCAACACCCCCGTCACCTGGTCCGCGCGCGGCCTGAACCGCGCCCTCGACACCGTCCGCACCACCCCACCCGCCCTGAACCAGCTCCTCAACCGCGGCGCCCGGGCCGGGGACGTCGCGGTCAAGACCCTGACCGCATCCCGCGACGCCGCCCTCGAGACCGCCGAACAGGTCACCCGCCGGCAAGGCGCCGACACCGTCGCCGACGCGATCCATTCCGCCCGCGCCGCCAACGGTGTCCTCGAACCCGAGGAGCTGCCCATCGACGACTACGACCAACTCAACGTCACCCAGGCGGTCGCCGCGGTGAAAGAGCTCACCGAACCGGGCGACGTGCGGGTAATCGTCGCGTACGAGGAGGCACACAAGAACCGGCACGGCATCGTCTCCGCCGCCCAGACCCGACTGGCCACCATCGCGCACGAGGTGGTCGGCCTCGAGTAGAGGCGATCACCCAGCGGAGTCCCCCGCACACGGTTCTCGCCCACAGCTGCGAGGCGTAGCCCGTCAGTTGTGGTGGGCATGGCCCCGAAACCGATGAACGGCTTCGTGGACCTGCCCACAGCTCATATCACGTACCGCGTAGCAGTGCCCGCCTTCGGGTACCCGGATCAACGGGCGCGCAACGGTATACACATCCCCGAACGCACCGGCCCCGGTCGGCGGTGTTCGTCGCTCGCGGTCGGAGACGGTGACAGCGAACCCCTCCCGCTCCGGCCGCGGGCGGCTCCGCCCCCGTTTACCGTGCACGACGAGAAAGGTTGATCTGCGATGACTCAGCGTTCCACCCCCACCACGATGACCCGCACCCCGATCCAGCTCGCGGCCCTGGTCGTGGGCGCGGTGTTCCTGCTCGTCGGGATCCTCGGCTTCATACCCGGCATCACCACCGACTACGACATGCTCACCTTCGCCGGCCACCATTCGGGCGCCAAACTCCTCGGCATCTTCGAGGTCTCCATCCTGCACAACATCGTCCACCTCTTGTTCGGGATCGCCGGTCTGATCCTGGCGAGGACCGCGGCCACAGCGAAAGCGTTCCTCGTCGGCGGCGGCCTCATCTACCTGGTGCTCTGGCTCTACGGACTGCTCATCGACATGGACAGCGCCGCCAACTTCGTTCCGGTCAACACCGCCGACAACTGGCTGCACTTCGCCCTCGGAGCCGCCATGATCGCCCTCGGTCTGCTCCTCGGCCGCCGCACCACCACCACCGACACCGCCCCCGGGACGACACCCGGTACGGTGCGCTGACTCCCCACGACCCCACCCCTGCCGCGGTGGCGCGGACCGCGGCCCGACCACCGAAAAACCTGAGAAGAGCAGCAGGGCGAGAGCTATTTCGGCGAAGCGAGCAGCCAGTGGGCGTCCGGCGCCATCGGGACGAGCGCGAGGCCGGTGTCCCCGCGACAGGATTGTCGACCGGAATGAAATCGGGCACGAGATCGAACGGCAGCAGCCAGGTATCCCAGCATCAGCGCCCACGGCGCCGATCCCAACCCACGACTGAGAACCGACCACGGAATCCTCTCCCCCAGCCTGCAGGCCGACTCCTCCAACTCTGGAACCGCTGACGTCGGTGTCGCTTGGCGGGGTCAACACGCGCGTGTGTTCCGCATCTTCGACGCAAGAATCTGCGACGGAAGTGCTTGCTGCTCATGCGGTGTTCGTCTAATCCAGGTTCCTTGTTCAGGATTCGTCGTCGCACGCCATTCCTGGCCGAGTCCGGCCGTCGGGTGTGTACTCGGCGATCAGGGTGCGGTATCTGCGATGCGAGATCAGATCGATGTGTCCGGTCCGCACGGCCGTGCGGTACAAGATGGTGCGACTGCGGTCCCGCACCAGGATCTGGCGGCGAGCATCATCACCATCCGACAGCTCCCCGCCCTCACACCTCAGTTCGGCGAGGCGGCGGTTGATCTCCCCGAGCACCGACGCGAGTACAGCAAGCTCCTCCACCCTTAAGATTCTTGTCCAACCCGATCCGATCGCGGTACCTGCGCGAACCCACGGGACGATCACCGACGCCGAGTTCCAGGCGCTCACGACGAAGGCACCGGCGTAGATCCCGAGTCCTCCTTCGTCCCATCGTCCTGCGCGGTGGCCGTGCGGGCCGGGCGGATGAGCAGTTCGAGTGCCGCCAGCGCGAGGAGGGCAATGAACACGATCCACAACACGACCAGTCCGGTGGGATAGCGCCAGAACATCAGCAGCAGAGCCGCGACGCCGATGATGGCGCAGCGCAGCGGAACCCGAAGCTGGTTGGCCCACCGTTCCACTTCGTTCGGCGGTCGGCCGGCGCCGGACTTGCGGGCGAAGTCCAGTGCCTGCCCATAGCCGCGACGCACGGCGGTCGCGGACGCCGAGCCACCGACGAGGAAGGCTCCGATCGCGATCACCAGACCGAGGACGGCGACCGCACGCAGGCTCGTCCGCAGCGGTACCAGGACGGTGTCGATGACCGCTGCCGCCGCGTCGGGCGACAGGATGTCGGGTGGGACGCTGTCGAGGTAGATGGCGCGTCCGACGAGAATCCCGATCGCGAGGACGAGCATTCCCAGGGCGATGGACAGGCCGGCAAGGGAGAGCGCGCGCAGCCGCCGGCCGGTGGGGGCGACGGCGACCGCGGCGGCGGCGCAGGCGATTCCCAGCCACGGCAGGATCGCCGACGCCTTGTCGAGGGCATTGACGGCGCGCTGCGCCTTCACCAGTTCGGGGGACTGGAACAGCACGAATTGCTTGTCGACCGCGGGGATCTTGTCGGCGAACGCGAAACCGCGCTCGGTCAGCGCGGCCTTCACATTCTCGATGACGGTGCTCAGAGAAATGCTGACGGTGCCGCTCTGGTCGACCTCCACCGAGCTGAGACCGTAGTTCCCCGTCATCACCGCCACGAGCGCGTTGTGCGCCGAACGGTTCGCCTGGATCCAGAGGTCCTCGAATTGCTGGGACTGCACGAGTGAGCTGACGGTGTCGTGGACGAAGTTCTTTGCCTGGCTCGTGATCACCGGTGCGAGGCCGATCACGGCCGCGTCCAGCCGGGGAGCGTTCGCTGCGAGATTCGAGACGTCGGTCAGTGCTTCGAGTGCGTCCTTGGTGAGCCCCTCGACGTCGACTCGGGTGAAGATCTCGTCGGTGATCTGGTTCGTGATGTCCGCCTGGAGGGCCGGATTCGCACCGAGGGGGGCGACCGTGCTCACGTAGCGGTCGGTGTCGAGGATCTGACTTCTCGTGAAGCGTGCGGTGACCGACGCGAGTGCGAGAACGGCGACCAGGACCAGCAGAATCGTGACGGCCGTCCAGCGCAATCCGTTCCGGGGTGGGCGGGCGACCGGTTCTGCCGGAACACCGGCGGCGGCGCCCGCGGCCTGTCCGCGCAGCGTCGCCACCTCGTCGCGCAACCGGAGGAGTTCGGTGCGTTCGTCCTTGTCGAGTGGGCCGGTGCTCGTGCCGTCTTCCATTGCGGATCAGATCACTTCGGGGTTCCAGGTGGCGACCGCCCAGATCACGACGGCGTTCAGCGCGATGATCGTGATTGCCCACACGGGGTAGTAGGGCAGCCACAGGAAGTTGACGAGGATCGACAAGGCGCACAGCACCATCGCGCCGACACGTGCCCAGGTGGCCCCGGTGAACAGTGCCACACCGACGGCCGCAACGATCACGCCGAGCACGAGATGAATCCATCCCCATGTAGTGACGTCGAATTGGTAGGTGTACTCGATGCCGACGACGATCACGTCGTCCTTGGCTATCGCGGAGATCCCCTGGAAGAACTCGAGCACGCCGACGGTGACGAGAAGAACCGCCCCGCCCATCGACGTTCCCTTTGCCACACCTTGCTTGACCACCGAGTCCTCGGACATGACCGTTCCTTTACGTGTCAAGGCGCGAAACTACCTGGCGAGAATCATTCTCCTCCGGCAATGCAGGTGTTGGCAGCGAGATACCCGGATCACCTCGACGACATCCTGGTCGGCGACGGGGCCGCACTCGCCTCGACTGCGGTGATCGCACAGGCTGCGCCCGCGAGAGTGAGTTGCGCAGAAACCAGCGACGACAGGCCCCGGGAGGTGGATGCTTGCCTGGTGAGCGGGCACATCTGAGAATCGCTCTGCACCCAGGCAGCTCACATGCGGGGCTGCCGCACTCGAAGGAGTCACACCATGTTGGATTCATTGTGGGAACTGATCTGGTACACGCTGATGGTGTTCGCGTTCGTCGCCTACCTGATGATCCTGTTTCACGTCCTCGGTGACCTGTTCCGCGACCGCGGCATGTCCGGTCTCAGCAAGACTCTGTGGATCATCTTCCTGATCGTGCTGCCGTACCTCAGTGTGTTCGTCTACCTCATCGCCCGGGGCCCCGGCATGGCGGAACGGCAACTCGAGGCGCAGAGCGCGGCGAAGCAGGCGACCGACCACTACATCAGGGAGGTGGCCGGGAAGTCGGCTGCCGAACAGATCGCCGACGCAAAAGCATTGCTCGACGCGGGCACCATCAACCAAGCCGAGTTCGACGCCCTCAAGGCAAAGGCGCTCAGCTGACACACTCAGCGCGAGCCCGCAGGCTCGACGACCGCCCCTCGATCCGGCGTCGACCCCACCGAGGAGCGAAAACTGTTTCGCGTGCTGATCCTGTGCCGCCATCGCCTTCGGGGGCCGTGCGCGCACTTCACGAAGGGCCGGGGTCTGTGCCCGTCAGGGCTGTCGCAGACAGGGTCGGCTCTGCTTGAATTGATGTATGTGCCGGTGGATGGCGTACTCGGGGGAGCCGATCCTCGCGGAGGACCTGTTGTTCCGCCCTAAACATTCGCTGATCGACCAGAGTCTGCACTCACGTCTCGGGGCGACGACCACCAATGGTGACGGCTTCGGTGTCGGCTGGTACGGCGAGGGCACCGAACCGGCGGTCTACAAGAGCATCGAACCGGCCTGGAACGACAGCAATCTGCGGGAGATCGCCGGTCAGGTGCGAACACCCATGCTGCTCGCCCACGTGCGCGCCTCGACCGGGACGCCGGTGCAGCGCAGCAACTGTCACCCCTTCCGGCACGGGCAGTGGTTGTGGATGCACAACGGCGCACTGCGCGGGTTCCACGAGACCCGGCGCGAGTTGGTGATGGCCGTCGACCCGGCCCTGTTCCTCGACATCGAGGGGTCCACGGATTCGGAAACCTTGTTCTTCCTCGCCCTGACGTTCGGCCTCGTCGACGACCCCTTCGATGCCGTGGCCCGTGCGGTCGGCTTCGTCGAAGACGTCGGCCGCGCCCATGGGGTCGAGGATCCGGTGCAGATGACCGTCGCGACCACCGACGGCGAATCGCTGTGGATCTTCCGCTATTCGAGTGAGCGGCAGTCGAGGTCGTTGTTCTTCTCCACCGAGGTCGCGAAGCTGCGCGCACTGCACCCAGAAGTCGAGGTCCTGCACCGCCTGGGCGGGGAGACCCGTTTCGTGGTCTCCGAGCCCCTCCGCGACCTCGAAGGCGCGTGGAACGAGGTGCCGGAATCATCGGCCGGGGTGGTCCGGCCCGGCGACGACGAAGTCCGGCCCTTCGAACCGATCTCACCGACATGAGTTCGCGCAGCACCGATATCAACCGGTGACCACCCTACGTGTCGTTGCCATTTCGTGTGTTGCCCCTTGTCCGTTCCGGGGCAGACGATGAATGAATGCGCGGAGATGACGAAATGCTGCAGATCGAACAGGTCATCGCCCGCCTGATCACGCGATACCCCTCGATCCCACCGGTCGACATCGAAAACACCGTGCGGAACATGCACAAACGCTTCGTGAACGGGCGAGTACGTGACTTCGTGCCTCTCCTCGTCGAGAAAGCAGCCCGCCGGCACATCACCGAATCGGTCTCGCCGTCCGCCGTACCCGCCGCGCTGCCGCCCGCCGGGTAACGAGCCCACCGGGTACCGGCTCAGCGGCGATGTGCACAGATCACTTGGCGGTGGTCTTGCGCGGCCGCCCACGACGCGCGGTGGTCTTGGCCGGAGCCGGACTCGTGATCGGAGGCGGACTCTCCGATTCCGGTTCCGCGTCGGCCGTCGACTCCTCGGACGGATCGTCGCGCCAACTGATTTCGATTTCGATCTCGGTCTCGTCGCCTTCGACCTCAATCTCGAGCTCCCACCGGACCCGGTCGGCGACGACGATTTCGATCGAGTCGCCGCCCGAGCCCAGTTCCACCTCGGAGCCGCTCGCGAGTGCCTGTCCGAGCGCGATGAGCCGGTCGGACACCTCTTTCCGGGAGAGCTCGCACTTGCGCTTGATCTCCAGCTTGGGCACGACGACTCCTGACCTCGGCGAGGTGTGTACTCACCGTAACCGCCGCGGCGCAGGCGGCCGGTCCGAACCGGGGAGAAACCAACGACGATGTCGGCCCGTCGGCTCCGAGTTGCGACGATCGGTCCTCGGAACGGCTCTGTAGCTTCTGAAACTGTCCGAGCACGTCGGGTATCTGGAAAGCCGTTTGGCTCATGCCCGGCCCGGGGCTTGCGTTCTAGATAGGTCGCCCCACACATGAGACACTCAGTGTTGCGGGATGGACGTCGCGCTCGCGCCTACCCCCACCTCTTTCCCGTCCCGGGTTCGATGGCCTGACCAGGGCGGTGTGCGCGCAGGAGGTGGCCATGACGTCTTGGGTAGCTCCCCGTCGATCACCGTCCCACCTCGTGTCCGCAGGTCAGCGCGGGCGACCGATCGGCAGGCCGACACGGTCTCGCGCTCACACGCCCGTCCGGCTCGACGTCATGACAGCCGCGGCGGTGGGTCTGTGATGACCGAAGGACCGACGACCAGCGATCCCTCCGAGAAGGCAGCGGGCCCGCAACGCCTGCTCGGACTGCTGCTGGCGATGGCGATGTTCGTCCTCGTCGTCGACACATCACTGATGAACGTGTCGATCTCCTCGGTGGTTCGCGACCTCGACACGACCGTCAGCGGCGTCCAGGCGGCGATCGCACTCGAGGCGCTGGTATCCGCCGCGATCATCCTCATCGGTGGCAAGGTCGGCGATCTCATCGGACGCAAACGGGCGTATGTGCTGGGCCTGCTCGGCTACGCAGTCGGTGCGTCGGCGATGGCACTCGCACAGAGCCTGACCGCGATCATCATCTTCTGGGCAATACTCGGTGGAATCGGCGCGTCACTCCTCTTGCCCGCCATGCAGTCCCTCATCCACGGCAACTTCGAAGGCGCCGCTCAGAAGAAGGTCTACGCCCTGGTCGGGGCGGCGGCCGCGATCGCCGCCGCCGTCGGACCGCTGCTCGGCGGTTTCATCACCACCTACCTCTCGTGGCGCGTCGGGTTCGTGCTCGAAGTCGTCATCATCGCGGTCGTCCTGTCCGGCATCAAACTGGTCCGCGACGTGCCCTACACCGGACCCCGAGTCATCGACCTGGTGGGCGCGGCCCTCTCCGTTCTGGGCATGGGCGGGATCGTGCTCGGAATCCTGGTGTGGCAGGAGGGTGGCGAATCCGTGGGTGCGCTCCTGGTGATCGGTGCGATTGCGATGGCTGTGCTGGCGTACTGGCTCGTGCGGCGCAAACGTCAAGGGAAGCCGGCACTGCTGGACCCGGACCTGTTCCGCTCCAAGGTCTTCCGACTGGGCATCTCTGGGCAGATGCTCCAGCAGATCGCCCTGGGTGGCACGATGATCGCGCTGCCGATCTACCTGCAAATGGTGCTCGAGTACAACGCGATGCAGGCAGGCTTGTCCCTCGCACCTCTCTCGCTCAGCATGTTCGCAGTGGCGGTGCTCGCGGGCAAGAAGGCGGGCGACCGGCGCCCGAGCAGCATCATCCGGTGGGGATTCGTGCTTCTGACGATCGGGATCGCGGCGCTGATCCCGATCGTGCCCCGGGCAGAGTTCGGTTGGGGCCTGGTGATCCCGTTGGTGATCGCCGGATCCGGGTTGGGGTTGCTGGTGTCGCAACTCAACAAATACACGCTGGCACCGATCGAGGAGGAGCGGATCAGCGAGGCCGCCAGCGTCAATTCCGCGGCGGGATCGTTCGGGCTCTCGTTCGGGCTGGCGTTCGCCGGCGCCATCATGCTGGCAACGCTGTCCTTCACCTTCACCGCGATGGCGGAGTCGAGCACCGTGCTCCCGCCGGCCGAGCAGCAACAGGTGGCGCAGGTGCTCGAGGACGACGCCGAAGTCATGAGCAACACCCAGCTCGAACAGTTGCTCGTCGACCAGCCCCCGGAAATTCAGGACGAGATCATCCGCATCAACACCGACGCACGACCGCTCGCCCTTCAAATCGCCCTGCTCATCCCCATCCTCGCCGGTCTCATCGGGGTGTTCAATTCGTTCCGCATGAGGCGCATCCCGGACCCGACACCACCGGCCTCCGGCGAAGGGCCAGAGGGCGACTGACGCGCGTCTACCCACGGTCTCGTAGTCCTGCCATCACCGATGATGTTCGGACGCCGTGTCGGGCGCGACTCAGAGTCCGGTGTCGGCGGTGATGCGGCCCGCGGTGATGGCCTCGAGCAGTGCTGCATGGTCTCGGGCGTTCTGGTCGGTGTACGTGTCGGCGAATTCCGCCATCACATGGTCGAAATCGGTGCCGTCCCCGAGGTAGGCGGCGATGGCGATCCGGTCGCCCCGCGGGCGTGGGCGAAGGCGAGGGCCCGCCCGCACATCCGCCCGTACAGCTTCATCAGTCGGGGGTCTGGGATTCGACCACCGCCGACCCCTTGCCGTCACGCAGTTGCCGGATGTAGAAGTCGTGCTCGACGCCATCGCGATCCGGCCCGCGTTCCCAGCCCAGAAAGATGTCGCTGGCGGCCTGCATCAACCGCTGGCCGTGGACGACGCGCTCGCCCTCGGTCGCGAACGGCCGGCCCTCGACGTACGCCGACAACACCGACGGCTTCGCCTCCTTCACCTGGAGAAACAACGGATCGCCGGTGTCTGCTCCGGCCATCAGGACGATCCAGGTGCGGGTGCCCACACTGCCGACCCCGACCACCTTGCGGGCAATCTGCACCATCTGGAACTGGTCGTACAGCAGCCGCCGATCCCATTGCAGGGTCTGGGCATAGGTGTCGAGTCGCCGCTGGATGTCTCGATACAACGATTCGACGTCCTCACCGCCGTACAACTCCTCGATCGGAACGATCAGTGGTGGGGTGCTGACGATGCGCCTTCGGCCGTCCACCACGGCGGTCAGTTTCGACAGGGCCTGCACGCTGTCACGGCGGCGGGCCTTCTCCAGCGCAGCGCGCGCCCGTTTCCTCTTCGCCTTGCCGAGCTCGTCACGGAGCTCGGTCAGGTCCGCGGTGGGCTCGCTGTGCGAGTACCAGACCGCCAGGTTTGCCAGTTCCGCCTGCCGGGCCATGGTTTCGCGGTACTCGGCAACGCAGGCACGGATTATCTTCCTGCGCTTGTTGCCGCTGAAGCCGTTCTCGTTGGCCGCGACCGCGAGGCTGGCGACCAGGCGTTTGACGTCCCATTCGAAGGGCCCCGGATACGTCTCGTCGAAGTCGTTCACATCGAACGCCAGCTTGCGTTCCGGGGTGGCGAACACACCGAAGTTGCTCAGGTGCGCGTCCCCGCAGAGCTGTGCCGACAGGCCCGTGGTGGGCGAGCGGGACAGATCGGCGGCCATGACCGCGGCGCCGCCGCGGTAGAAGGTGAACGGTGTGGCCGCCATCCGCCCGTACCGGAGCGGGACCAATTCGGGGACCCGGTCCGCCGCCTGCTGCTCGAGGAGGCCGACCGGGTCGCGCCGCTCGGCGACATGATGCTCCGCGAGCGCGGCCAGCGGGGTGTCTCGGCGGGCGTCCACCCCTCGTCGTGCGCGTTCGGGCCGGCTCGGATGCGCCACCGGTTCTTCGGCTCCTGCGGATGTCGAAATTGCACTTCCCTTCCCTCGGGCGGGTGCCGCGGCCGGGTGCTACGACGCCAGGATCTTGGCTTCGGCGTTGAACTCGTCCTCGGAAAGCACGCCCCGGGCCCGGAGCCCGCCGAGGTCCGGCCCGCTGTCCCCTATTTCGATGTCATTGACCGGAAACGCTCTCCTTGTTGTCCGCTGGGTGTCGGACTGTGAGGGCCACGGCTGCGGGGAATCGCGGATGATGTGGAGCCGGCCCCAGGTGGTGAGTGTCAACGTATCCCACCCCGAGCAGGAACACTTCGTTCTCGGCGCCGGCGGCGACACCCTGGAAGAACTGGATGATGCCGACGGTGACCATGATGATGGCCCCCCGCCCCGGGTCCGGTGGGGTCGGCGGAAAGGACTTTGTCCCCTAGCCGGACCGTCGCGTGGGTAGGAACACTGATAGTGACCGGGATCGGTGCCCGCGCCTTGGCCACCGCTCGGCCACATCTGTGCGACTGAGAGTACCCACATGACACGCCTGCAGGCTTCTTCGGTGAGCGCACCGCATCACTGCATTCCCACCCGCCGAGCACTGAGCACGCCGGAGATCCTTCAACGGATCCAGGCGATGTTCGCTGACGGGGACGACGCCGGCTCGGCTGGCACCGACGAGAAACCGTCGCCTATCTGACATGAAGGCGGTCCGGCTACCCCCGCAGGAGTGTTGCGGTGCACGAGAATTCGATGATCTCGCCCCGTCGGCAGCCTCGTGGTCCCGCCGATGACAATCCGATCCAGTGGCCCCGCCGGGCGGAGATCGTCAGCTGACCGGCCATCCCGGTGTGCGGCCGACATCGTTCCATTCTCGATCCCACTGGCGCATCCGGCTTCGCGTATTCACCCACCGGACCCCGCAGAGCAGCAGGAAGGAACCAGCCGCGGCGGTGGCCCACACCGACAATGCGGCGCTGACGGCGATCGCCGCGTTCTCCAGGCCCGATCGGGGCTCGTCGACCACGTGGCCGTCAGGACCGATCCACACCGAGACAATGTCGCCGCGGTGGGCGCCGTGCCGGGTTTCCACGTCGGCGGACTGGAGGGTGCCATCGGGCGCAGTCCACTGCGCCCTCGCATGGTCTTCGGTGTCCGGGGCGTCACCGGCCGCACCCCCCACGAGGACTTGGTGCGGATCGTCGATGAGAACAGCAGATTGTGCATGTCCGCTCTGCAGGTCGGCGCGGGACTGATCGTTCAGGCGGGTGTTGGTCACCGTTCCGAACGCCGCCGCGAACGGGACCATGATCAGGACGAAGGTGATCACGACCGCCGCGACGACGGCATCGAGACGGTCCCTGGCCCGCATGAGGGGATTTCGGCTCCACGGAGTCAGTCTCCACCAGCGTGATGCGGATGACTGATGGATATTCATCCCGCGCCTCCTCGGCCATCCTTACTGAATCCGAGTCTTCCGCACCCAGGGCGCGCGGCGTAGAGCACAAGGTCATCGGCAGAAGTGACAGAGAGAGCACCTTCTCGGCCGCGGTCCACGGCGGGTGCGTGGACGGCATGCGGACACCGGCCGCCAAGGACGCCCGGACGGGTGCCCTTCGCCCCCTGGAAATGGGCTCGCTGCGACCGCACCGAGTGGGAGCATCGTCACCCACACGACGGTGGCACGTGCCGCCCCGTCCGATGCGATGAGCTGAGCGTGCCCCGAGACGAAGAGTCGAGTGCCTGAACGGTGACGTCGACACTTTCTCGCCGAGAACGAATTCGGGTGTGCGGGATGTCGATTACCCTGTCAGGCTGCACCGCCGCGAAGGTGCCGGTGCCGGTGGCCTCCGGTGCACCAAAAAGGGGAATCTGGTCAGATGCTTGCGCGTAGCGCGCCGTCTCCGGCCCAGTGCCGGAGAGGTCGGTGGTGATCACGCCGTTACCGGGGCCATGTCCGACCACGGTCACCAAGCAGCGGGAGCTCTATCGCTGGTCGCCTGCCAGCCGGGGCAGGGTCATTCGTCGCCCGGTGACGTGCTCGATGTCGAGGACGAGGTAACCGTCGGAGGATTGGATGGTCCACGGGGAGGGGCCGGTGTGGTCGAACCCGGACAGATATTCGGAGCCTGTGGCGGTGCGAGCGTGACCGAGAACGACCACACTCCACCCGGCGCGGCTTCCCGACTCGACGTGGCCGGCCTCGAACGCCAGAAACGTCCGATCGAAGCGGCCGAACCAGGACTCGTTGTCGGTCGCGATGATGATCTCGGAATGGGGGGCGGCGAAGGTCACCAACCGGACCGCGGGCAGGGCGTCCTCGGTGTAGAGCAGACGACCCGTGGGCACCGACCGCAACGCGTGGACGCATTCGGTCGGGGTCAGGGTGCCGTCACGGCCGGAGGTACGCATCACGCTGTGGTCTTCTTTCCAGGCGCGACGGTCGGGTGCGTGCGTCTACCTCCTCAGCATGACCGTTTCTTCCCCTCGTGGTTAGAGTCCTAAGTCGTTGCGCCTGTCACTCGGACAGCAAAAAGGTGCAGCGGCCACCCGTGACCGGGTTTGACCTCCACAAAAAGGGGCTACCCTCGGGGGTGCACGCGCCACCGTCGGCAGCGCCCGCGTCTATGGCGGGGACGTGACAATGCGGCGCAGAAAGCCGGTAGACGATGCCAGGAGATGACGAATCACTCCTGCTCGACACACTCTCGCAGATGCGGCTTCGTCAGATGCTGACCGAGATGCAGGACCGCATCGAGCAGATGACCGCCTCCCGGGAACACTTCGACGGACTGCTCGAGGCGATACTCACCATCTCCTCTGGGCTGGACCTGGCAGCGACCCTGCGGCGGATCGTCGACGCCGCGATCAGGCTGGTCGACTGCCGATACGCGGCCCTCGGCGTGCTCAACCACAGCGGAGACCGGTTGCAGGAATTCGTCTACTCGGGCGTCGACGACGAGACTCGGCTTCTGATCGGGGAGTTGCCGACCGGGCACGGGCTTCTCGGCCTGCTGATCGAGCGCCCCGCACCGCTCCGTCTGGACGACATCGCCGGGCACCCCGCTTCTGTGGGGTTCCCCGCACATCACCCGCCGATGCGCACCTTCCTCGGCGTGCCGGTCCGCATCCGCGGGCAGGTTTACGGCAACCTCTACCTCACCGACAAAGCCGCAGGTCTGTCCTTCACCGAGGGCGACGAGATCCTGCTGCAAGCCCTCGCCGCGGCGGCGGGGATCGCCATCGACAACGCCCGCCTGTTCGAACAAGCCCGCCAGCGCCAGCAGTGGCAGCAGGCCACCAGCGAGATCCGCGGCGAACTGCTCGCCGCCATCGACCCCAGCGAGGTGCTCGACCTGATCGCCCGCCGGGCCCGCCACCTGGCCGGCGCCGATCACGTCCTGATCGCCCGACCCGACGATCTCGACCAAGCCTCCGCCGACGTCACCACCCTCACCGTCACCGCATACGCCGGAACCGATCCGAGCGTGCCCGGTATGCGGATCGGTGTCGACGACACCGCCACCGGCCGGGTCTACCGCACCGGGACACTGGCTCAGGTGCCGGAGATCAGCGATACCGGCCCGCACGGTCCGGCCCTGCTGCTGCCGCTGCGGGTGTCCGCGGACTCGGTGACCGGGGTCCTCGCCCTCGTCCGCAACCGTGGCCGGGAACCGTTCGACGACCGCCAACTGCCACTGGCCGCGGCGTTCGCCGACCAGGCCGCCCTCGCGTTGAAACTGGCCGATGATCAACGCCAGCTGGCCGCGGTGTCCCTGATCGCCGAACGGGACCGGATCGCCCGGGATCTGCACGACCACGTCATCCAACGACTGTTCGCGCACGGACTGCACCTGCAAAGCGCCCACGGCCGCAGCCGCGTCCCCGAGGCCCGGCAACGGCTGTCGGAGATGATCGACGACGTTCAGGACATCATCACCGACGTCCGCACCGCCATCTTCGACCTGCAAAGTGGAGAGGACGACGGGTTCGCGCTGCGCCCGGCGTTGACCGCGATCATCACCGAACAAACCGGTGAGAGCGGACTGCGCACCACCGTGCGCATGACCGGCCCGCTGAGCGTGGTCACCGGCCCCCTCGCCGACCATGCCGAAGCGGTGCTGCGGGAAGCGCTCAGCAACGTCGTCCACCACGCCCACGCCCACCACGTCGACGTCACCGTCTCCGTCGACGACGACCTCACCCTCTGCGTCACCGACGACGGCACCGGCATCCCCCCGGCCGTCACGCGCAGCGGCCTGCACAACCTCACCGCCCGCGCCCAACAGGCCGGCGGCACCTGCACCCTCACCACCCCCACCACCGGCGGAACCCGCCTGACCTGGACCGCACCCCTGCCGGAAGTGCCAGGAGCACGCTGAGGTGCCGCTTTCGCTACCGGTGACCGCTATCGACCCTCCCTTGGGGGTGCTGCGTCAGGAATCGTCGCAGCCAGTCTGGTGCGAGCGGAATCGAGAATCGAGCGCCGGGGTATAGCGTGGCCACTCCCGTTTGACGTTGGGCGACAAGGGTTTAGCAGGTATCCGGTCACCGGTCACCGACCGCATCAGGTCGTCGGCGACGTCGGACAGTTTGGTGTTGGTGCGCTGCGAACGCTCCACCAGCCGGTGGAAGGCCTCATCGCTGGTGATCCGATGCAACGCCATCAGCACCCCCTTGGCCTGATCGATCACCGAACGGGACACCAGCGCCGCCTCGAGTTGCCCGACCGTTTCCGCTGCCCCCCGCCAACGCCGGGCATTGCCGATCGCCGCCGAGGCCGCGATGGTCAACAACCGCATCAACTTCTCGTCGAACGGGTCGAAGGCCTCCGCCCGATAGCTGTAGACATTGAACGACCCCACCAGCTCCCCCTGGCCGGCACCCTCGACGATCAGGGGAACCGACAGATACGCCCGGATCCCCGCCTGCTCGGCTGCCGCGGTGAATTCCGGCCACACCGCAGCATGGTCCCCGACCACGGCCCGCACCGGTTCCCGCACTCGCTCCGCCTCCAGGCACGGTCCCCGATCCGCCGCGTACTGCTCCTCGTCGATCCGCATCACGAGGTCATCGGTGCTGACCACTGTCCGCGGCGCCCTCGGGTCGAGGCGGGTGACACTGACCGCGTCGGAAGGCCGCCGCACCGGCCGGCCCAGCGTGGTCACCGACGCCCAACTCGCCTACGCTACCCAGCTACGGAGTTGTTGGGGCACAAAAGGAACGACGATCGGGAACATGTACGCCGGATCCCTCGCCTCTCAGCTCGATCCGTACGCGGAGGGGCCAGAGACAGAGGTGACACGGGGTGGGCTGACGGTCAGCCCACGCGGATGCCCTCGCCGGCGAGGAACTCGCGGGCACGACCCAATTGGCGGTCGGCGGAGAAGGCGTACCACTGGTCGGCGAGGCTCTCCTGGTGCACCAGGTCGCGGAACCGGCCGAACGCGCCCTTGCCCTCGATCGCCCGCTCCAACCGCTCCCGCAGCGCCGCATCATGATGCCGCTCGGCGAAGGCCGCCATGTCACGCCAGCCGTCCCGCGAGCCGGTTCGATTGAACCGGAGCCACCGGTCGGGCTGCGCCTCCACCTCGACGGCGGCATCCTCCCCGACCATCATCGGGTCGGTGCTGCTCTCGTCGTACACATCCCCGGTGCGCAGGTCGACGTAACCACCGGTCGACATACCCAGATCCCCCTCCAATGCGCTACCGAGCATCTCGAGGTCGACCGGCACCACCCGCCCCGACAGCGGCTCCCCGCGCAGACACCCGAGCAGGTCCTCGGCCAGCACCTCGTCACCCGCGCCGCCGCGCCAGGTCAGCCGGTTGATGACCGACACCGCCACCGGCTCGGCCTGCTCCCGTCGCTGCTGCAGCGCCATCGGTATCCCGGCCCCCACCTGCTGCAGCGCGTCGTCGATGTCACGCCCTCTCACCGCGCCGAGGAAACGCGCGGCATCGGCTGCCGCGATGGCTTCGCGCAACTCCGACACCTCGAGCGAGGGCACCTGGTCCCGTGCGGGCCACGCGTGCAACAGCATCGGATGCGGCTGGCTCGGTCGGCGCGGTGCTCGGCTGTCCCCGTCGTCGCCATCCCACCGCCGCCCGTACTGGTCCGGGATGGCGCCCCAGCCCCAATACGGCATCGGGGCCTCAGGGCGGATACCCAACACCTCCACGGGGTCGACCTTCTCCTTCCCGACCACACAGCGGTGGGTCCAGTCATCACCCAGGTCGAAGGTGAACTGAAACTCCGCTCCCGGCACCAGGGTCCGAACGACCTTGGCCGACACGATGTCCACCGTCTCCGTGATCGGCCCACCCATCGACGAAGCCATCTCGGCCCCCGTCTCCACGTCGGTGACCACACGTCCATCGGCAAGGGTGAACATCGACAGGTGCGCCCGGTCCCACCGGGCGAAGGCGTCGTTGACGGCATTCGCGAGGTCCATGAAGGTGTGCGACGGTCCGACCGCGAAGATGCGCCCGGGCCACGGCCATAATTCTTCGCCGCGCCCGCCGAGCAGCTCCACCGTCACCGACAACCACGTTCTCGCCATTCCCCGAGCATGGCATGCGGGCCGCGGCGCCGTCCGGCAGCCGCAGACATGCCGTCTCATCCCCTTGGCCAACTGGCCGCCGAGTGGCCAACTTGGATGAGATTTGGCCACGATTTCTGATTCCCTATGTAGGTTGTCGCCGCCGGTGGCATTTTGAGACGCTGCGGCCTGCGGACTTGTCGCTTGTCTCACGGCATGGCCACCGCAAACTGTCTCAATTTGCTGGCATTTCTTCAGCCATCACGAAGCGAGGCGGGCCGTGCCGGTGCCCTGCTGTGACGGGCGATCAGGACTCCCTGACACCCCACGTCAGGAGTGGTTGGGGCACAACAGGAATGTTGACGGGGCATTTACGCCGGAGCCCGCACCGCAGCTCGATCCCGTTAGCGGATCCGTCGAGGGGCCGCCCGTCGACGTCGACGGAACCACCCCCGGCCTCCCGGGTTCGTATGAAAATCCCTGGTCAACCCACTCTACAATTTCTGTAGTGGTAACTGTAGACATTGAGGCGTCGCCGTTATAGAGTTCCTCTCGTCGCAAGGAAAGAGTTCACGAGGTGCGGGAGAGAATGAACTGCCCGCAGAGAAGTACCGCAAGACCAGGATGTGCCGGGCAAGGGTTGATGTGAGTGTGTAAGGCCCCGGCATCTCCGGCCGGCGACCGGGCAGCACGAAGGCCCGGCAGCCGGAAGAAGTGCAGTGAACTAGGAAATGAAACCGGCCCCCGGTGCCTCACGGCGCCGGGGGCCCTGTCCATTGAAAGGTGTCACCCCATTCAGGAGGATTCGCCCGATCGCGGCCCAGCCGGGAAGTTCGACGACGAGGACTACCCGGCCTACAGCATGGGCCATGCCGCCGAGATTCTCGGCGTGACACAGGCATTCCTCCGCAGCCTCGACGCCGCGAAGCTCCTCACCCCCGGACGCTCGGAGGGCGGGCACCGCCGCTACTCCCGATACCAGCTCCGCATCGCCGCCCGAGCCCGCGAACTGATCGACCAGGGCACCGCGCTCGATTCCGCATGCCGCATCATCATCCTCGAAGACCAGCTCGCCGAGGCCCGACGCATCAACACCGAACTCCAGCACACAGACCGCCCTGTGACCGACGGGCCCGCCCCCACGCTCGGCTGAAACACCGCCGCCTGTCCGGAACGCCAGTCGAGGGTTACCCCCTCGGATGCCGCCCTACCGCTCGGCACCCTCACCTCGACTCTCATGCAAGAACGGACTATCCGGCAGGACTGCACCCTCTTCGTCAGTCCACGTTCGATCCCGCTCAACCATCGATGACCGGTCACCTCTTCAGAGGTATCAGTTCACATGTCCGGGGGCAATCACAGGTCGTGAAAACGGCTGACTACGCGGGAGGAGCGGGAGTGGTGGGGGTGAGTCCTCGGATGAGGGCGGCGAGCCCGGTCTCGAATTCGTGGTCTTGGCCGAGAGCGACGACGTGTCGAGTGCTTTCGATGAGGTGACTCGCAGCACTGTCGGTTCGATTGGTCTCGATGGCGATGTCCCCACCGTCGCGGGCGGTCTGTTGTTCGATCGCGGAGCCGATCGTGTAACGCGCCACCGCAATGAGGGCAAGGATGGCCTCCGTGGCCGTGAAGCCCGCGCTCTCCAGGAGGCTCACCTGAGCCATCGCGGCGTCGAGATGAGGGCTTCGCGAGCCGGACGATGCGATTAGGCGGGCGCCGTCGCGGATGCTGAGCATCGCCCGGCGCAGGCTCCGCGCGTTCCGAGCAACGAACACGTCCCACCACTCACCGTCCGCGGGAAGACGGTCGGTGTGCCGCCGGGCGAGGATCTCGTTCGCGGCGGCATCGAGCAGCTCGGCCTTGCTGGCGAAGTGGTGATACAGCGCCGGTTGGCGGATGCCGAGGTGCGTTGCGATCGCGCGGAGCGACACGTGGTCCAGTCCGCGCTCGTCCAGGACCATGATCGTGGCTGCCACGATCGAGGCGCGGTCGGTGCGCGAGGGGTACGGCATCGTCCCAGAATATCGGCATTGGCGAGCAAGACTATCGTTGATAATCTTTGCGTGTCCGACAACGAAGGGAAACCGCATGGGACACGTAGACGCTTGGACCGGCACGGTGGTCAAGAAGTCGCGGAAATTGCTGGACGGCTCGAACCTCTATCGGCAGGTCACCGTCCAGACTGAAACTGGCACCACAGAGAAGATCCGAGTCGACCGGGCACTCTGGAAGGAATTGAAGGTCGGGGATCACCTGGTCAAGGATGCCGGGCGCGAGCCACGCCCCGCATGATCGACCGTGTTCTGCTCTCCAAGATGCTCTCGCTGGACGGCTTCGCCGACGATCCGGGGAAGGCGAATGGCTGCGGAACACCGGTCACAGGCTCACCGGCTTTTGAGCGTTGTCCGTAGTCGGCGGAGCCCGTTCGTCCTGCTGTTGAGAGAAGGGAATTAGTCATGAAACTCACTATCAGCCTGCAGGTCACCCTCGACGGCGTCGCCCAGGCGAACGGCGGCAATAACGAGGAGATGGATCCCGGCTTCACCCGCGGCGGCTGGGCGCTCCCGCTCAACGACGGCGAGGCGGTGCAGTACATCCTCGACACCTGGCAACGACCGGACGCGTTCCTGCTCGGCCGGAAGACGTACGGTCTGTTCGAGACATATTGGGGTGCCCGCAGCGACGACGACGGCTTCGGCGAGGCGATCAGCTCGAAGCCGAAGTACCTGGTCTCCACCACCGTGACGGACCCCACGTGGGAGCAGACCACGGTCATCTCCGGCGATGTCGCGGCTCGCGTGCGCGAACTCAAGGCGCAGCCTGGCGGAGAACTGCTCGTGGTGGGCAGCGCGGCGCTCGCGCGGTGGCTGCTCGAGAACGAGCTGGTCGATGAGCTGGACCTGGTCCAGTTTCCGGTGATCGTCGGCGAGGGCAAACGGCTATTCCCCGAGCACGGCCCCGACTTCGCACTCGACCTGATCGACTCCCGCGTCTTCGGTACGGGCATCGTTGCCCTCACGTACAGCGTGGGCGGTCGCCCCGAGTACGCCTGAGCGAGAGTGCCCCCTACCGTGTGGCTGGTCAACGACCAGGGCAAGGGAATGCGACCAGTGCTCCCGCAAACGAATGCGGTGCATGCAAGCGCGACGCAATTACAGCGGTCGAGCAGCTCCCGGTGACCACCAGGACCGTCCAACAGGTGCCCTTCGCCCGTAAGCCGCCGCGGCTTGCCGCCAATCCGGCGATCATTACCGTGCCGGAAGCGGAACCTGCACCGGGACGAGTTCGGCGAACAGCGGACTCCGGCAGCAGTCGGTGCTCGTTCCGTACGCCGATCGGCAACCGGTGTGCTTCGATAGGCGTCGCCATCGGTCAGTACTGCGCGCCATCAGGTGCGAGAGTCAAGGATGACCTGCGATGCTGATCAAACCACTGCGGAGGACATGAAGAGGCTGAAGATGACGGAGGCCCCGAGCAACGGCTCCACATCAGGTGATGAAGCGGTGACCGTTCGTGCCGCCGCGATCCGGGCCGCCGGCTATCCGCGAAGTACCTAAGCACGGATCGCTGCTGAAATCGGCGAGGGATGGTCGCATCCTCAGCGCGCTTATGCTCCGGATCTTCGCTATCTCCACACCCCATGGGCACGGGGTGCTCACGACGACCGGTCGCAAGAGTGGCAAGGAGCGACGGAACTACGTTCGCGCGATCCGGTGCCACGACAAGGTGTACGTCGTGATGCTCCGCCCTCCCGCATTGGCAATCGAGAGGCCCCTAGCCGTCTCATCCTGGATGTGGAACATCCGGGGAAACCCAAACATTCGCCTTCGGCTGCGGCGTCGAACCGTTGCCGGCGTCGCGCGCGAGATCAGCGACCCGATCGAGTTGCGACAGGCCCGAGAGGCAATCTGCGAGACGGTTCACCTCGTTGACTACGGTGAGTGCAGCCTTCATCTGCGCGGGCGTCCCTCCCGGGCCAAGATCAAGGACCTCCACCGCTACTGGTTCGACACCGGTATCCCACTTGTAATCGAACTCGCGGTGAGGTAAGGGGTGCATTGTTGCGCCAGGACGCCTAATAGCCGATCGACGGCAGCCACGCGCCCTGCGGCTCGTGTAGAGCCCGCTCGTCATCAGCGTCGACTGCTGGACGATCGTCAGCCCAGCATCGAAGCACCAGGGGCCGACAAACAGGGTCGGGCTGATCGGCTTGAGGATGTGCAGGTGAATATGCGCTTTTTGTCGGTGCATCTCGTCGCCGGCCCAACTGAACGCTACGTCGCCTTTGCGGATCAGTATGGGCTGGCCGGCCTTCTCGATTCGCCAGCGATCGCCCGGTCCTGCAGGAATTCCCAGGCGCCGTCCTCAACGGTCCCCGTATGGGACACGTATCGGTAGGTCAGTGAACCCGACAGGTAGAGCAGCGTGCTCGCCGCGTGTCGACCCATCAGTTCGATCCACGACGGAGGCGCAGCAGTCATGTCAGCAACCGTACGGCGTCATGTCGACGCACCGGCAGAAGCTGTTCAAACGGATGTCGGAGTTTGCGGCGCGTTTCACAAGCGGATCCGCTTACGGAACGAGGGCCGACTGCCGCAGGCATGCGGTGGGACGCCACTTCATCCCGGTGCAGGTTCGCCGACCGGACGACGATTCCAGAAAGAGCGTAGAAAACAGCGGGCCCGGCGCCATCGGCGGCCAGCTCCGCCGGCATACAGGTGCCCGCCCACTACGAAAACACCTCTGCAGACGAGCCAACCGCTGCGTAACACCTACGCTGATCTGAATCACAGCGCTCCAATTCGGGTCGCTCAGTCAGTGACACGTACGGCTGGCATAAAGATCGCGCAAGAGCGCGGCCTCGGCGCCATGATGGATCAGTTCGTCCGCGATGCGCAGGACAAACGACCTTCGGGTTGCCGAACCGTATGGCCCGGCGGCCGGACCGATCGCCGCGGTCAGGTCGACGGATTCGAAGGTGACGAGCTCGCCAAAGGCGGCATACGCCAAGTCCATCGAGGCCAGGGCATCCTGCGCGCAGTCCGCGCCACCGTTATCGACCTTTGCCACCGGCGGCGTGACTGCGAGCCACGTCCAGTTGCGTAATTGGGTCAGGACTTCAGCGATGTGAAACAACCGCCACCGAATGGTGATCTTGTCGTCAGCGCCAACCGGCCGCCACGACCACTCCCCATCAGTCAGTCCAACCATACGGTTCCACAACCGTTCCCAAGCGTGGTCGAGCAGGTCCAGCACATCCTTGTCGGCATCTGCATGGTCACCACCCTGCCAGTGCGCACAGGGGACCGCTCGACCGCAACCGCTGCCGAAGAGAACCCCTCAGATGGGCGAAGCACCAGAGGCGCAGCGACCGGCCATCGGCCTTGCTCCTGGTCAGGGATCAGGCGCACGATGATCCCATGACCAAGAAGCGTTGGAGTGACCTCGATCCACGTCTTCGGCAAGCACTCCTCATTGGCGGCGCCTTCGAGACAGGCCTGAAGATCGCCACGTTGATCGATCTTGCCCAACGTCCACGTTCGGCCATCCGGGGCTCGAAGTCCATGTGGGCACTCGCGCTCGCCCTGGTGAACTCGGGTGGCATTTTGCCGGTCATCTATCTGCTGCGCGGGCGCGCCGGATGAAATGCACGTCAAGGATCGGGCGACCGGTCATGGATCCGCCTACGGGACTGACGAGCCAAACCGGGCACCCACTGGCGAGATCTCAGAACCTGATTCCCATGTCGTAGAGCTGCGCCGCGATCGTCCACAGCCATACCCGAACATCCTGGGGGAAAGGACTCCAGTTGAGGATCCAGTTATCTCCTACGGACGTGAACATCGACAATCGTCTCCATCCGGTTGTCCCGACCGCCTAAATAGGCTAGCTCTCGCGTGCCTATAACTGTTCCCTATTTGCCAGAGCGAGACGGCAATTGAGGCCATAACCGGCAGACCCAGCAATCCCTCCAACAGGGGATCGTCTATCGGTGAACTCCCCTCGCAGAACCGCGATCGATCCAAAGGGCTTAGAGGGTGTTAATGCGTCACAGTGCGGGCAGCTCGGCGATCCGAGGAGATATTGTCAAATCCTGTGGATGAGGTTGTTTCAAGCGACCTCCGATCCGGTGCTTGCGGGCTCGATCGCCCCGGCGTTGGGGCTGATATCGGTGGGTCGTTCGAGCAGTTTGCCCTTGTGGAACACCGCGCCCGCACGAACGAGCGCGACCAGATGTGGTGCGTTGACCGCACGCCAGCGCGCCTGGGCGGCGTCGATCAGCTTGTAAGCCATGGCAAGTCCCGCCGCACGCGAACCCGGCCCCTTGGTGACCTTCGTCCGGAGCCGCACCGTCGCGAAAGTTGACTCGATGGGATTTGTGGTGCGGAGATGTACCCAGTGCTCGGCCGGATACTTGTAGAACTCGAGCAACACATCCATGTCGTCGGTGATCTTCGCGACCGCCTTCGGATACTTCGCGCCGTAGTCGAGCTCGAAGGCCTTGATCGCCACCTGGGCCTTGTCGATGTCCTCGGCGTTGTAGATTTCCTTCATCGCCGCGAGCGCCCCCGGATGCGCCGACTTCGGTAGCGCAGCAAGAACATTGGCCTGCTTGTGGAACCAGCACCGCTGCTCCCGGGTTTCCGGGAACACCTCCCGCAACGCCCTCCAGAACCCCAGAGCGCCGTCACCGACCGCGAGAACGGGAGCGGTCATACCGCGGCGTCGGCAGCCGCGCAGCAGGTCCGCCCACGACTCGGTGGACTCGCGATACCCGTCGGTGAGGGCGACGAGCTCCTTCCGGCCGTCCGCGCGGACCCCGATCATCACCAGCAGGCACAGTTTGTCCTGCTCGAGCCGCACCTTGAGGTGGATACCGTCGACCCACAGATAGACGAAGTCGGTGCCCGAGAGGTCCCGACCCTGGAAGGCCTTGGCCTCGTCCTGCCACTGGGTCGTCAACCGGGTGATCGAGGCCGCCGACAGCCCGGCACCGGATCCGAGGAACTGCTCGAGCGCCGGCCCGAAGTCGCTGGTGGAGAGCCCGTGCAGATACAGCAAGGGCAGTACCTCGTTCATCTGCGGGGACTTGCGCACCCAGGCCGGCAGGATCGCCGACGAAAATCGCTGCCGCTCTCCGGTGTCCGGGTCGATGCGTTTGTCGTTGACCCGAGGGGCTTTCACGGTGACCGCACCGGCGGCGGTCAGTACACCGCGTTCGTGGTGGTAGCCGTTGCGCACCACCAGGCGGCGACCGTTCTGGTCGACCTGGTCAGCGAACTGTTCGATATAGGCGGCGACCTCCGCCTGCAGGGCGGCTGCGAGCATCTGCCGGGCACCGTCGCGGACGATCTCGTCGAGTAACGACCGCCCGTCGTCGTCGTTGGTCCGGTCGTCGTCGTGTACTACCGTGAGCACGGGCGTACCTTCCCGCCAGCGTTGCCGCGCTGGTCTTGATCAGAGTTCGGATACCTTGCAGATCATCTTCCGGGAAGGTACGCCCTCCCCGATCCACAAGTTCTGATCATTTCTCCGATCCGAGACGACGCTGAGCGAACATCTGCCGGACAGCGGCCAGTTCGTGCTCGAACCGCGTGACCGGTTCGGCACCCACTGCTGCCAGGCACCAGCTGTAATGCAATTTCAGCGGGTCACTGTCGCACACCGCCACACCGGTGGCGTCCTCCAAAGTCAGCGCCTGTGTCCACCGCTGCGCATTCCGGCGGCACTGGGCCCTTCGACAGCGACAATCACCGGCACACTATCTATCCGGAGACACGACGATCTGAATCGGCGGCGCTCTCCTTGTGGTGTCTCATGCGACAGCTCCCAATAACGGCCATTTCCGAGACGCGGATCCGTGAGACAACCACGCCATGCCAAGGTCTGGGAGTATCGTCGCGGTGGAGACCCGGCACCTTCGCCGCCGGTGAGGGAAACCGGGCGACTCATATGATTCTCGATCGGCAGAATTAAGACCCAGACACCCGATCGGCTAGTGCTGGGGCTGTGGTGAATCTGAGCGTGTCTCCCCAGTTTCCGATTTCCCAGCTCCCGTTGTAGCCCGAGAACCCGTGGTCCGTCTTGGTTGCTGTTCCGCTTTTCTGATCGGGATTATCTGCCGTACCCGTGATCTCTGCGATCTGGACCCCGAATTGGGTGATCGAGCCCCACTGCTGTATTTGACTCTGCATCTGCTGGATGTCGCGTCCGGCACTATTGCCAGAGTCGGGCTGGATTGCCGCCTTGTATGCACGCGCTGACGTTTTTATTCCGTTAAAATAGTCGAGGTAGCTTTGCTTAATGGGCCCGTTCAGTTGATCGCACATCTTTTCACACTGTGTGACTACGTTCTCAATGTCCAGGATTTCAAACACAACGTCCGCTACCGACATGACGACTGCGACAACAGCGATGAACTTGCCGACAGCATCCATGGCGCCAAAAGCAGTGGCGTCTACTTCCTCCACAGGAAGGCCGGCAGCTTCTGCTTGTTCCCTAATGGTGGCGTTCGCAATTTTCAATTTATAAAACATAATCGCTATGCACGCATTTTGAACCATGGATATCTCAGTCTCACCAGGGAAATTAAAACCCGCCAGAAAGTCCATGAACTTCTTGACGTCGGCATCAGTCTTTTGACTGAGATTCAGCGTATCCAAAGCATCGTAGACCGCGTTTATCTCGTCGCTGTTGTATAGACGCCGCGCGGACTCAGCGTACTGCTTGAAAGTCCCAACATCCAACGTCGTATTTCTCTGCACCTGCGCTAAGAATTGCAGTAGAAGGCCGCGACATGTTCGCGTGTCGAGGCCCACCGGAGCCTTGCTCGCAATCAGATTGTTGTTTTGCTTGTATTTAGCGACGTAATCACTCACCGGCGAGTTGATTTGAGCGGAGATGTCAGCGTCGACCGATGTCAACTTATTGTTGAGATCGGTTGACTTCGATGAAATAACTTTTTCCTGAATTATCTCGGCAGCTTGGAGAGCGGCGAACGCTGCCATCCCAAGTCCGAAAGACCAGATTGCAGCTACCGCGGCTCCGTCGGCGGCAATCTGGGTAGCGTCCTTCGCAACGGTCAGGTCACGCACCTCGCACGACAAATCGTACAGCGTCGAGAATTCGGCGTTGACCGCCGTGTCTGAATCGAATTCTCCAAGATTTACAAAGAGAGCCTGCTCAGAAATAATGCCGTCGATGTTTTCATCTGATTCGGTCTCCCAGGTAGACATGTAGTTCAAGTAGGTGATGAGGTCCGTGCTGCCCATGGCAGGTTGCCTTTCGAATTGACTCTTCAACCGACGTACACGCCGGCCGTCGTGAAGCTGTGGTCTTGCTGACGTAGTGCGGTGGGGCCGCGGATTCCGGCGGGTAGATGGGTGGAAATCTTGGAACCTTCATCGTCCGCTGCTGATCGGCGAAAGGTCAAGACCGGTTGGTCCTGTTTGACAGCAGGTCCGAGCGTATCGGCATGAATTTTGCATAGTTATACACTTCTTCGGATTGTCTCTCATTCGAGCAGTTTTGAGGCACCGCACCAGTGCTGAGGCGCTGCATCAGGGAGATAGGCACCGGCCATCGACTAAGACTTGCTCGAGACATCTGACCCTGCCATGCCGAGATGATCTGCCCGCGCACGGCCCCAAGAGGATTCACACCTGCAATGCAGGCAATACCAGCACTGTTTGCATTCGAATTGATGTGGATCACGGATCAGTGCGTCAGAAACGACCGTATCGGGAGCTGACCTCATGAGACACCGCAAGGGGATCACTCAGTGGGATTGATTCTTCACCGTGTGCATGGCCGTCCTCATCGATGCTGAGGATTTTGAACTTCGAGACCCCTTGAGGTTGGAGCATCACCGTGTCGCCAGTTGTCAAAAAGCGGCGAGTTCCCGGATTCTCGGTCATACACCACGATGAACCCGTACGGGTCCGGTGGGCAAGACGCTGATCTTCGTTGAGTTCGCTCCAGGTCAAAAGAGGCGCCGAACCCGAAAACGTAACTGGACCCGACCACCGGCACCGTCACGATGCAAGCGAGGGACGGTGCACCCGCGATCTGGACGCATCGCCCATCGACTGATCGAACCTCGACGGTGTTCACTCGAATCAGCACAAGCAATGCGAAGGCTCGACCTGCAAGGGTGGACACCATGGCGGCAACGCACATCGAGGCTGGGAGGAACGGCCAGGATGAAACCGGAAACAGCGGAAGCCCGCATGTTGCTGTCGGCGATCGAGGAAGCCCAGAACATGGTCGCACTCGCCGACTACGACACCGGACGCCTGCGCTACCTCAACCCCGCCGGGATGCAGCTGATGGGACTGACCGACGAGGCCGCCGTCGCCGCCCGCTGGGCACCGGAATTCTTCACCGACGTCGGATTCATCCAGGCCCCCGACATGGAATCAGCCCTGCTCGAACAGGGCCGATGGGAGGGCCGGTCGGAGTTCCGGCACTTCCTCACCGGTGAACCGATCCCGGTCACCTTGTCCACCTACGTGATCGAGCGCACCGAGGACCAGCGCCCGGCGGTGATCGCCTGCATCGCCCAGGACCTGCGCACCGCCCAGGAGCACGAACAGCGCCTGCACACCGCATTGGAGGCGGCCGCGTACCGGGTCCGCGAACAACGCGCCCTCGCCGACCTGAGTCAGCTCGCCGTCGACGGCGACCTCGACCACGTCCTCGTCGCCGCGGCGGACGCAGCCGCCGCGTTGGTCGGAGTCAACTGCGCCTCGGTGGCCCGGGCCGAGGAACCGGGCGGCACGTTGCGGGTGCTCGCCTACCGCGGTCAACCACCCGTTCCCGAAACCTTCGCCCCCGGTACCGATTCGCAGCCCGGATACGCGGCCGCCACCGATCAGATCATCATCTGCCCCGACCGGTACGGCGAGCACCGGTTCGCCACCGAAGCCATGAATTCCCGGGGGCTACGGAGCGGGGTCTGCGTTCCCATCGGCGCCGAGACGGTGTGGGGAGTGCTCACCGCACACAGTGCCCGCCCCCGCGACTACTCCGACCGGGAGGTGATGTTCCTGCGCTCGGTGACCGCGGTGCTGGCCGCGGCGATCCGGCGCATCGAGGCAGAGCAGGCACTGCGGCATCTGAGCCTGCACGATTCACTGACCGGGCTACCCAACCGTGCCCTGGCGCACCAGCAAATCGACGCCGCCCTGGACACCGCACGCGGAAGCGGGTGCACGGTGGCCGCGTTGCTGATCGACCTCGACGAGTTCAAAACCCTCAACGACCGGCTCGGCCACGCCGTCGGCGACGACGCCCTCATCCGGCTGGCCGAACAACTGCAATCGGTCATACGCCCCACCGACACCGTGGCCCGGATCGGCGGCGACGAATTCCTCATCGTCTGCCCCGACACCACCACCACCGAGGCCATCGCCCTTGCCACCCGCATCACCGAACTACACATCGGACCCGACTCGACCGGACGCGAACTGCGGTACACCGCCAGCGTCGGCATCGCACTCGCCGGACCGGAAGACACCCGGGTAACGCTCATCCGTCGCGCGGACGCCGCCATGTATGAAGCCAAAACCACCGGAAGCGGACACACCCTCGCCCCCTGACACGAACCCCCACCCCCGCACCCAAGCGCACCGCCACCGACATGCGGTGTGCCGCATAATGTTCCCGCCGAAGCACCGAGCACGCCACCCACGCCAGCCGAGCGTCGCCGAACCTGACCTGCCCCCACCAGGCTCCGGGGAGCCGATGCTTGCGACCGGGCCTCGGCCGGCACGAACACCCGCGGTTCATCAGCGAGATGCGCGAGCACCCCCGACGGAACTCGCCCACAGGCCCACACCAGACCCCACCGCACCACATTCAGCTCAGCGACGACGAATACACCCGCGCCCACGCCGCCGCCCGCATCGCCGGCCAGAACCTCGAAACCTCCGGTCCACGACCGCATCACCGACGCCCTCGAACAACCCGAATAGCAGGTTCAGTCGGGGGTGAAGAACAGTTCCATCCCGATCATGAACCACGCCTCCATTGCCGCCATCGGCACGAACGCGCACACCAACAGCAGGGCGAAGTCCACACTCGGATCGGCCGCGGCGATGCGG
>NZ_NSDZ01000008.1:0-668649 GCF_002300155.1 Rhodococcus sp. ACS1 | reverse complement strand
CCATTGCCGCCATCGGCACGAACGCGCACACCAACAGCAGGGCGAAGTCCACACTCGGATCGGCCGCGGCGATGCGGCCCGTGCCGGGCGACGACCTACGGGGTCATCTGTTCCCCGGTGACGAGGAAAATCACCCGGCGCCCGACCACCACGGCATGGTCACCGAAGCGCTCGTAGAAACGCCCCAACAAGGTCACATCGACCGCGGCCGGGATGCTGCCGGTCCAGGCCGGATCCTCGATCAGGGTGAGCAGCCGGCGATGCAGGTCGTCGAGCTCGTCATCGCGTCTGCCGATCTCGGCGGCCAGCTCCGGATCATGCGTGCGCAGAACCCGCTCGGCGAGGCCGGCCAACTCCGCCGCCACCCGCCCCATCTGGAAGAGCAATTCCTCCGCCTCACCGGAAGCGACATGCTCGGGATGACGCCGGCGGACACTTTCGGCCACATGCTGCACCAACCCACCCATCCGGCTCAGATCCGCCACCAGGTGCACACCGGTGACCACCTGACGCAGATCACGCGCCACCGGGCCCTGCAACGCCAGCAGCGCCATCGCCAGGTCCTCACACGGACCGCGCAACTCCTCGATCTGATCGTTCAGATCGAACACCCGCTCCGCCAGAGGCAGGTCCGCCAACACCAAGGCATCGGTCGCCGCCCGGACCGCATCCCCCGCCAGCCGGCACATCGACGCCAAACGGTCAGTCAGCTCGTCGAGCTGCTCATGAAACTTCATCCGCATAACCATCATCCTCGTGCACCTGCCGAAGACAACACACCGGGACGTGTCACCTCCCCTGGTCAGAAGGCTCGCCCAGGCCGCGGTTCTTGCCGTCCATCCACGCGATCACATCGAACACCCGCAGCGCTGAGATCTCCTCGGGGAGGCCCGCCTCCTTCCGGATCGACAGCAACCGGCGGTGCAACGCCTCCATCGTCGGCCAGGAGGGCGTTCAGCGCCTCCGCCTGGTGTCGAGGATCGCCCGCGCCGCCCTCGGCGGGATCCCCCGCCGACTACCCCCACGGTCAGATTGAAGTCATCAAGGAGCGAGGCGGTCACCACATCCCGAGCCCACCCGTCAACGTCGAGTGGTGCGGAGCACACCACCGTCAGAGCCGGTGCCGTTCGTCCGTCGATCAGCATCAGCGCGAGTTCGTTTCGTCCGTGCCGGCACTCGTAGCGAAGCCCCTGCGCCGCAGGGGTGTTGGTCAGAATATCGGTCGCGGTCCGACGAGTCTGCCCGTAGTCCCGCCAGGAGCACGCCGACAGGGAGGCATCCTGGCCGAGCCGGATCAGGTTCCGCTGCCCGTCCAGGACCGCGATGTCGACATCGTCGTCCAACACCAGTTGCGCCAAGGACTTGCCGGTCAAGAGCCGCTTCCGGATGATCAAGTCCGGTGGGATGTCCTGGCCACGCAGAATGCCTTCGGCGACCACCGCGCCCACGGATAGCCCGAGATAGAGGTACCCGCCCAGCGCGGCCCCGTCCAAGCACACCGCTGGGTCGTGGACCGGCTCGAAACGCCCCTGCACCGGAATGGCGGTCGTGCGGGTATCGAGGGTGCGTGCATCGACCCAGGGCGCGATATTGCTGCGGTTGAACGCATTCGGAGAATACGTCGATGATGTCCAGTGCACCCGCCACAGCGATGTTCCCGCCGCGATGGTGTCGATGTTCGCCGGATTGCCGTTGTACGCCCCCACTCCCCTACATTCCCTGCTCGGCCACGCTGATCATGTTGTCGACGGCGATCTCGGTCAGATCGCCGTCCTCGAGATCCTGCAACGGAGTTCGGCCGTCGAGGATGTCGGAGGGGGTGCGCCACCAGGACGTGACCCCCCATGGATCCTCGGCAGCCCCCAACTTGCTGTTCGCGTACGCCACGATCGGCCACACCCGGTGGTGCACCGTATCGAACTGGAACGCCGGGTAGTGATAGTCGGGGCGCCGTCCTAAGGGCAAACCGAGCAACACACCCTCGTCCCGCAACTTCTTCACCAGGGTCCGCGATTCCCCCGCCCGCGGGGCCAGCACCCGCCCGGCCTCCCCGGCCTTGAGGGTGGCCACCTTCTCGAGCAACGACTGCCGCCGCTCGGCCGCCGCCTCCGCCCGGTCCCCGGCACCAGTCCCTATCGGGTCGGCGAACGCCTCATCGAGAATCAGCTTGGCGATCAGCGCCCACTCGCCTCGCGGCGCGTTCCGGGTCACGTACTCCACGAACTCGCCCGCCACCTCCGCGCCACGGCTCGCACCTGCGGGGTAGGCGGCGGCGCTCAACCGGTGACCACGCCCGGCAACAACCCGCGGCCCGCCCCCGCTCTTCGCGGCCGGCGCCTTGATCACCTTCCGCCGTGTTCGATTCTCCGGCATCCCACACCTCCGATACGTCAAGTACGTATTAATATCGTACTCCACGTACATCGTGTCGACCACCAACAGCAGCGCGCTCGAAAGGAAGCCGATCTGCGTACCCGGCTCGGCACACCGGATTCGGTTCTGGTCAGCGGCGGCGGTCGTCCATTGCGCGGAGGAAGTGCCGCAGGCTGCGCGGCAGCCGGGGGTGACCGTCCCGATCACGCGGCAGGAAACCCTCGCCCGCGACGCGGACCAGCAGGGTGGTGACGTCCGCGCTGACGGCGGTACCGGAGGCGACGTGCATGAGCGCGGCGCGTTCGGCGGGATCGAGACGCTCCCACAGGTCCTGGTAGCCGCAGTGATGGGTGCGCGCGGCGGTCGCGGTGGCCCAGTAGGTGAAGGTGAACCGGCGGATCAGGTCGGTGCCGGTGGATGCGGTGGCGCGCAGTTCGAGACCGGACCAGTGCTCGATGCCGCGGTCGCGGAGCTCGTCGGCCGCGGTTGCCAAGGCGGTGTGGCGCGGCCAAGTGCGCGGCAGGTCGAGTATCAGCAGACCCATTCCCATCGGCACACGGTAAGACCGGTGCCCGATACCCGCAGCGTGTACGGGCGTTCCCCCCTGAGATGTGGACACCTATTTTTATGCGGCGGTGGCCAGCGTAGCCGATCGCCGTTCGAACTCGACCGGGCAGATCTGGCCCAGGCTCGAATGCCTCCTTCTGGTGTTGTAGCGCGTGATCCAACGGAAGACCGCGGCGCGTGCCTCACCCGCACTGTTCCAGCGCTTCCGGCCCTGCAGCGTCTCCCGTTTCAACGTCGCGTTCAGCGACTCGGCGGCCGCGTTGTCCGCCGACGTTCCGACTGCGCCCCGCGACCGGGTCACCCCCAACTCGCGACACAGGTCGGCGAACTCGGCCGATGCATACTGAGACCCGTTGTCGGAGTGGAAAATTGACCCATCGAGACCGGTGGCGCCGCGCACGGCGGCCGCCGCCCGCAGCGCGTCGGTGACCAACTCGGTACGCATGTGATCAGCGATCGACCAGCCCGCCAACCGGCGCGAGCCCAGGTCCATCACCGTCGCCAGATACAGAAATTCACCGTCACCCACCGGGAGGTAGGTGACGTCGCCGACGTACTTGGTGTTCGGGGCGCTCGCGGTGAAATCCCGCCGGATCAGGTCCGGAACCGCCGCCGCATCCGGGGCTGGGATAGTGGTGCGGACCGGTTTGCGCAGATGCACCCCGACGATCCCGTGCTCACGCATCACCCGCTCGACCCGCTTGTGATTGACCTCGATCCCGGCATCGCGCAGTTCAGCGGTCACCCGCGGGGCACCGTAGGTGCCGTCGGAATCGGCATGGATGGCGCGGATCCGCGCCGCCAGCTCCTGATCAGAGTGGGCGCGGGCCGCCCGGGCCGGCGCGGAGGCCCGCCACCGGTAGAAACCCGAGCGGGAGACCTCGAGAATCTGGCACAGCCACTTCACCGGAAAGGTGTCGCAGTGGTCATCAACGAATTGGAAGTGGCTGCTCACCAAGACGTCTCGCCCGCGAAATATTTCGCGGCCCTCCGCAGGATCTCCCGCTCGGTTTCGAGCTTCCGGATTTGGGCCTTGAGCTGCCTGTTCTCTTCCTCCAACACGGACTCGGACGATACCTCGCCCGGCGATACCGCCCGCTCCGCCCCACCGGACCGGAGCTCGGCCGTGGAGGTACCGGTGCGTTTGCGTTCGGCCCGCACCCAGTTGCGCAGGGTCTCGCGGCTGACTCCCAGGTCGTTGCCGATGCCCTCGAACGTGTGGCTCGGATCGGACAGGTACAACGCGACTGCATCGGCCTTGAACTCCGCCGAGTACGCCTTCATGACCATCAGTGAATCTCTTCCTCTGGACCTTCACGATCCAGTGTTCACGATGTCCTCACTCAGGGGGGAACGCCCGAACGCACCATCGCCTGGCTCACCGGCTACCGGCTACCGGCGCATGACCATCCGCTACGAGCGCCACGGCGAACACTTCGCCGGCTTCCTTCACCTCGCCGCCGCACTCACCTGCTTCAAGAAGCTCCCCACATGAGACACGCTCTAATACTGCAACGGCACTTATGGGAGGTGTCCGCGACGTCGGTAGTGGGAGGTGCGGGCCTGGTGTTGTCGGCGCCGTCGCCAGTTCGACCAGGACCAGATGTGCTCGTCCGGGTGGGCGTGTCGCAGGATCAGTTGCACGAGCAGGCGGCGGATCTCGGGTAGCGTGTACGCGATCATGCCCTGATCTTCGATCCCGATTCCCCTTTTGTCGCTTCGGTTTTCGTGCCTGCGAGCCAGGCGAGGGCGAGCATCGACAAGGTGATGTGGGCGTACCAGGCCCGGTAGGTGCGTACCTGGTACTGGTCGAGGCCGGCCTCGTTCTTGGCCTGCTGGAAGCATTCCTCGACCCGCCACCGGGAGCCGGCGATGGTGGCGAGTTCGGTGAGCGTGGTGCGGCGGGGTCCGGCGCAGATGTAGTACGCGATCTCGGTCGGATCGGAGAGGGATCGGCGGGCGAGCAACCAGTGCCCGCGCCCGGGTGCCCAGGCGATCCGGATCGGGATCCGCACCCAGGAGTACTCGCGCCGGCCGTGCGCGCCGTCGCCGACGGAGATCCGGCGCCACTGCTTCGGCGGGACCGCGGCGATCATCTCGTCGGCGCGACCGGCGCGACCGTGCGGGGTGAACACGTCGTCGTTGCAGCGCGTGGCCAGGACGTAGGAAATATCGCGTTCCTCGAGCCAGACCCGCAGGTACTTCACCTGCCCGTAGGCCTCGTCCGCGGTGACCCAGGAGAACGGGACCTGTGCGTCGAGGGCGCGTTCGATCATGTGTTGCGCCAGTCTCGGTTTGGTCGCGAACTCGATGTCGTCAGTGATGCCGGCGGCGCGGCACCGGTCGCGGTCGGAGGTCCAGGATTCGGGCAAGTACAGCTCCCGGTCGATCAAGGCGTGGCCGGCGCCGCTGGCGTAGGCGAGGAAGACCCCGATCTGGCAGTTTTCCACCCGTCCGGCGGTGCCCGAGTACTGGCGTTGCACCCCGGCCGAGCGGGTGCCCTTCTTGAGGAATCCGGTGTCGTCGACGATCAGTACACCGGCCGGATCGCCGAGGCGTTCGACCACGTAGTCACGGACGTCGTCGCGGACGCCGTCGACGTCCCAGTCCGCGCGCCGCAGCAACCGTTGCATCCCGTCCGGGCTGATCTCGCCGGCGCGCTCGGCGAGGGTCCACCCGTTCTTGCGTTCCAGACCTGCAACCAAACCCGTCACATATTCACGGACTCGGGACCGCGGCTCCGACCGGGCGAACCGACCGGAGATCCGCTCATGCAACGCTTCCAACTCGGCAGCAACCAGATCGAGGACCACACAATCAGTATCGTCTACCTGTCAAGCAAGTGCCGTTGCAGTACTAATGGTCATGTCCGCGTCGAGGCCCTGCGACAGCGCCCCGGCGTCGATCGCGGCGTCGAGGACGTCGATCATAATGCGCCGGTGGGCGGCGGTGACCTCA
This sequence comes from Rhodococcus sp. ACS1, assembly GCF_002300155.1. Lineage (NCBI taxonomy): Bacteria > Bacillati > Actinomycetota > Actinomycetes > Mycobacteriales > Nocardiaceae > Rhodococcus > Rhodococcus sp. ACS1. The sequence continues at coordinate 662,751 of NZ_NSDZ01000008.1, read as the reverse complement.
CGGAACAAATCGGTGAACTCGGGATCCTGATCGGCGAGCTTGCCGGAATCCTCAACGGTCGCAATCCCCGTAAGGCGATCGATGACCGGTCACCGAGGTGACCGATCGACAATCGTTAGCTGAGGCAAGGTTGGGCGCACTTCGATATGCCATCTTGGGTAAATGACGGACGAGAGCTTCCAACGGCCGTAACCGCTGCCGAAGAGAACCCCTCAGGTGGGCAAAGCAGTGACCTCGATCCACGTCTTCGGCAAGCACTCCTCATCGGCGGCGCCGTCGAGACGGGCCTGAAGGTCGCCACGTTGATTGATCTTGCCCGGCGTCCACCTTCGGCCGTCCGGGGCTCGAAGTCCTTGTGGGCACTCGCGCTCGCCCTGGTGAACTCGGGTGGGATTTTGCCGGTCATCTATCTGTTGCGCGGGCGCGCCGGATGAAATGCATGCCACTCGTCAGAGCAACCCACTCCACCATCCCATTGGCCGTCGGCCGGCATCCCGTCGGGTGATCGATGACCGGCGCGGACCGGTTTTCCCGTTGTCTGCCCCGAATCGCAGAACTGAGCAGAACTGAGAGGATGACGGTCTATTTGCTCAGGCTGGAGCCTTCCAGCGATCTGAGGCCGGCGGCGCGGTGACGAATTCACGCTGGACTTGCGTTCGGGTCTATTGGAATTGGGAACCGCTCCAGAATTTCATCGATCCTCGTTGTGTTTTCGAACCTTCTTCCTGGTCGGGTGGAGCGCCGCGGTGACGGCCACTGCGAGTGCGCGCTCGAGCTGATCGGCGTCGAGCCCGCCGGGTGCGCTGATCGCATGCAACGCCAGGCCGTCGACGGCGCCGAGGAGCATCGCAGCCTGGGTGTCGTGGCCGGGCCCGAGCGCCTCGGACAGTTCGTTTCTGATCCCGGTGAGTAGGTCGCGCTGAATCGACTGCAGCCCTGGGGTCGTCGCGGCGAGCGAGGCGAATGCTAGATGAATCGCGACCTCGGCGCGGCGCGTCTCGTCGAGGGGAAGCAACTCGGACAGCACGGTGCGGATGTCGCGGGCGCGGTCGCCGGTCTGAGGCAGGTCGATCAGGCGGTCGCGGACGCGCTGCACGCTGTGGCCGAAGGCGAACTCCACCATCTCCGCTTTGGTCGAAAAGTAGTGCTGAATCGCGCCGATCGAGACATCGAGCGCGGCGGCGACCTCACGGACGCTGACCGCGTCCGTGCCACGGCTGGCGATGATCTGCAGCACAGCCTCTGCGACCTGCCGGCGCCGATCCGGGGTTGACGGCGTGACCACGACGACTACCATACAGTCGTATGGGACACCAACGCAATCGGATGGGCGCGCCGCTGATATTCGGATGCGTGGTTGTGTCGGTGCTGGCCTGGATCGACTGGGTGATCGAGGGAGGGGAGCCGTTTGGAATCCCGTATCCGGTCCTCGTCATGGTCGCCCTCGCGATGAATATCGTGATGACGGTGAGATACCCGCGGGGGAAACGGCGCATTGTGGCGGCCGTGCAGCGCCACCTGGTCAACCCGATCGTCAGGGGCGTCGTAACGCTCGGCGTCCCACTGGGATGGTCACTGCTCGAGACGTCCGGACGGACCACCGGTCGCCGTCGTGTCGTGCCGGTCGGCAACGGGCATGAGGGCGACCGGTTCTGGATCGTGGCGGAGCACGGTCTGTCGGCCGGCTATGTCCGCAACCTGCTGGCTGAGCCGCGCGTGCGGGTGCAAGTACGCAGCGGGATGCGCATGGTGTGGCGCCCCGGAGTGGCGCATGTCCTTCTCGATGACGAACCCGCACGACGGCAACGCCTACTCGTGGGCTGGCGTCATCCCTTGCGGGCACTCAACTCGGTGATGGTGAATGTGTTGGCGGTGGACCCTGTCACGATTCGTATCGACCTCGATCAGCTGCCTGAGTGCGGTAGGGGCCACTGTGAAACCGCCCGTCGGCATGCTGAAGCAGTAGGTCCGGAACATGCCGACGCAGTCACACCCGCTGCGCGGCGATCCGCACCGCCGCGGACGCGAAGTCCGCGACCCACAGCCGATCGAGTGCCAACCGACTCTCGTACAGCGAATGGCCACGATTGGCGGCTGACCAGAACATCCCCCGCGTGATGTCGGCAACGATGTTGACTTCGGGCCCGCGATCCAGCCCTCGAATCTCTGAGCGACAGACTGGCGTCAATGGGACGAACACCGGTAACGGCTGCCGGCGGCGGCGATGCTGGCAGCTTCGGTGGCGGAACCCGATGGGTACGAGATGCCGAGGCTGCAACTGCTCGAGGCCCGAGGCTTCCAGAACAGCGTCTCCCTGCTGCGCTGAGTTTGTTGGCGGCGAGGTCGCAGAAGGCCTCGAATCGGGTCGTCGCGGCAGTCCTGTCGGTTCGGGAGGTGGGATCGTCAATGTCGGTGGCCTCGGCCAGCGCGGGTCAGATACCGCTGGGCCGCGCACAGGTCGTCGTCGGCCTCGATCACGGTGGCGATTGGTCACTGATCAGAACCAGCCGTGTAATGCCGTCGCCGATGATGACCGCGGAGTCGGATCGGCAAACCATGAACGACTTGATGCGGATCCACGGCAGCGACCGTTGTCGCGAAACGGCCGACGTCCGGGCACGGTATCGGCACACTCCGACAGGACGGTAACGCGAAGAACCCAGCACAGTCACGGCTCGCGATCGCCCGCTCACCTCATGGTTGCCGGTCCTTCCCCACGTCAACGAGGTCGCCGAAACCGCGACGGCGGAGGCTACGGACGAGACCGGCCGATGGCGGCGCTGTGGTCGGTGTAGCGGCGGCGGATGGCGCGTCGCCGGGCCCGGCGCAGCACACTCCATTGTGCGTAGGGTTTGATCAGTGACAACTGTTGTGACGGCAGGGTTTCGAGCACTGTGTCGAGCCACGGTTCGAGCCGTCCGAGGGGTTCGAGCCGGTCGGGCAGAATTTCGATGCGGACCAGGACGGCGCGTAGGTAGTGCAGGGCCGCGTTCTGACGCGCAGGCGCCGTCATGTCACCGGCGGTGACCTCGTACTGCCACTGCCCCATCTCCACCCCGTGTACCCCGGTCGCGAGCTTGCCCTTCAACCGGTGGTGGCGCGTCGTCGACTCCCCCGCGACCGTGCGGCGACGCATCTCCTCATACGCCACCAGCGTGTTCGCCGGCGCCTGCCGGCACAGCTCATCCCACCCCTTCGCCGCGTCACTGGTCGCGAACCGCAACTCCCACAACTCGCCCGCCGCCGGCGGCGCGACCCGCTCACCCCGCTTCGGACTCACAGCTCGGGCACCGGCACAGCCCCGAAGTCACCCTCAGACGGCGCCGACAGGATCCGAGCCAACTCCGGATCGGCATACACCTCCGCCGTATGCCGCCACGTCTCGATCGTCCGGGCCGGCGGTGCCGGATTATCCAGTGACGAACCCGCCCGTAGCGACGCGATCAGCTCGTCGACGAAGTCGGCGAACTCCTCAGCCGCCAGGTAGCTCACCCACGGGAACGCCGCCGCCACCACCTTGCGGACCAGAGCGCTGTCATCGGAGTGCAGCAGGGCGTCGACCATCGCCGTCGCCGCCGCGAGCACCTCCCGCTCCTGATCCGCCCGCACCGCCGTCATCAACACCAAATCCTCATCGTCGCGCCGCGTCACCCGCAGCGGCCGCGCCCCCGACCGCTGCCACTCCGACAGTGTCGCCTTCCCCTTGTTCTGGATATCCGAGAACGGCACCTCACCCACAGACATACTTTCAATGTACTTTTAAAGTGTGCGGTCGGCAAGGTGTGCACCGTGTAAGTTGGTACTCCCAGTGGCTCACTCTCGTTTCCATCGAACGAATCCCCGGAGGAGAAAGCGTCCCGCTCTCCGATGAGGCTTCGAGGCGGACGGGGTCGTGGCCGCCCGAGAATGGGAGCGAGCGGCGCTGACCACACTGTGGCGGCAGGCCTTCACCGCCCAGCCCCGCACCGACGGCACCAATGCCGCGAGGCACCCGCGGCACGAAGACCATGACGGCCGGAATCCCCTATCACGCGCCCCACGGCCCCCTTACGCTCCCCGCGGTCCCCTTACGCGCCCGACTTCTTGTTACGCAACACCACCAACGGCAGCACCAGAGTGGCCACCGCGGTCACCAGCCACACCACCAGAGTCGCCAGAATCCACGTGCGCCACCCATCGATACTCAAACCACCGACAAGCGATGCGATCACCAACGCCACCAATGTCGACACGAGCCCGACACCTCCGAGAAACGCCGACGCGTTCTGCGCCACCACCTTCCCAATGAACGGAGACAGCACACTTTGCACCACCGCAAACACCACCACCACGGTGACAAATCCCGACGCGGCAATCGAAACCCCCGGCAGGAGCCACTGCGCCACCAGCAAACCGATCGCTGCCGACCCCAAAAAGACCACGACCCGAAGAAGGAAACGAATCATCCGAGAAGCCCTCTCTCCCCTGAGAATCGGCACGAATCAGAGACCGCGACAACGCGCACGCGGATAGACCACATGCCCATCTCCCCCTCCACCGGACGGCCCCGTCCACACCCTCGACTTCACCGCAGCCTCCAGTTCCGACGTTACGCCAACCGCACCCCACAATCGCCGTCCTCCCACCGCCCGGTGACCGACGCCTGACGACGCACAATCGTGCGCGCGAAGAACCCCGCCACGCCGGCACCGATCCGCACCACTGCACCCCACACCGCGGGCTGACGCCGCAACCGATGAACGCAGGGCAGCTCCGCCTCGGTGACCCCTCCGGCGACTATCCGGCCACCAAGAAGAACACCTTCACCCCGTACGCGGTGGCCAACACCGTACTCAGCCGGGCTCGGGCCGCGACCATACCCAGGTACTCGTCGAACATCCGACGCCCGAACCGGTCGAACGCCACCATCGCCGAACAATCACTCGGAACCGCGACCCGGTGAGCAATCCGCCGCCATCCCCCGCCACGCGCCGAAACCTACAACTCGGTCGGATCAGGCCAGGCCACCGGCACCGCTGAGGGTGACGAACTCGACGCCCACCGAACGCAGTTGCGGCACAGCAACAGCAAGACCCTCCGCGGTCCCACCCGCCGGACGATTGACGTGCATGATCACCACAGACCCTGGGACCGCCGAGATGAGCGCGGCCTGAACCTTCGCCGCGGGCAGGGTGGCCCCCGCATCACCGTTCACGGTGAATCCCACCACCTGCTCGCCGAGATCCCGCACGATGGCCGCCGCGACCTCGTCGCAGTAGGCCGTCCCGGGGCGGAACCACCGCGGCTGCCGGCCCGTGACCTCGAGCAGCCGGTTGTGGTTCACCCACACCTCGTCGATCACCTCCGCCGGCGACGTGGTGCCCGCGATGCCGTACGCGGATTTCCCGGTCACCGACAGCGGCAGGTGCCGGGTGCCGTGGTTCGCCAGCTCGAGAAGCGGGTTTCCTGCCAGCTGCGCGGTGAGGCCGGGGTTCGCATCGATCCAGCGGCCGTTCAGGAACATGGTGGCCGGCAGTCTCTCGCGTTCGAGCAGGCTCAGCAGATCCGCGTCGACGCCATCACCCTGAGGTCCACCGCACGCGTCGAAGGTTAATGCGATCCGGTGACCCGGCGCCGCGAGCCGCGTATTCGTGCCGGTGACGTCGACACCCCATTCGTGCGGGACGGCGCCCGCATATTTCGCCGCGATCGCCGACACATCCGGCGGCGGGGGTGGGGGCGGGGCAGGAAGCCATCCGTCGGGAATCACCCCGTCCGGGACCCCCGGAATCGGCGACGCCTCAGAGACCGCGGGACCGGCGAGGTCGACGTAGCTCTGCATCGCAACAGCCACACCCCCGCCCAGCAGCCCCAGCAACACCGCCCGACGATTCGCTCGCGCATACATGCGCCGAGACTAAACCGTCCGCCAGAGCGGCGCCTCACCGATCTCGGGAAAGACGCCATGAACACACCCCGAACAGCGTGCCCCGCACAACGACCACCGCCACTGACACTGACGGGCACTCGTCGTTCACGCTGGGTGTGACGCATTCGGGCCTCCGACCCCGACGAAACCCTTGCGGTGCCAGTTCCGCAATCGGTGACCGACCGGGGGACGCTCCCTGGCACCGGGGAGCACGGCTCCGCCAGTCTGATCACGATTCGCGTCGCCGTCTGGGCGAGGCTTTGCACTCTCACGGCACACTGGGTTTGTTTCGCTCCTCACCGAGTGAGCATCGAAGGACGGATGAACAATGGCGTTCAGGGAGCGGGCGGCGAGTTTCGCATGCGGTCTGTTGGTTTTTTTCCTCCTTCGGCGTCTTCTCCTGCGTGGCCGAGGATTCCCTCGATGGTGCGGTGTTCTACTCCGTCATGCTCATTCCGTCGGGCGACCTTCTTCTACGGCGGCTGCGCGATGTGCACCGCACGCGGAGGCGAGCGCCGAATGCCGAACCGTAGGCCCACACCGGAGGGGTAACCCGCACATGCACACAAACGCGGCACTGCTCGGAAAGTAGCTGGTACGACCGCCTATACTTCTCCCGCGCCGGATGGGTGCGGCCCGCCTCGACGGCCCCGTGCACGTATGAGATCGCAGTGCGCACGACGTTGTCCATCCGGGCCGGCGGTCAGGGACGCGATCGCCGGCCGCGGCAGAGGACCCGTCCGGGGTGGACGACGAACAACAGGATTACGGTGCCCTATTTTTTTGGTGCGGGCGCCTGATTGAGGACCTGCATGAATTGGGGCACGTTCGTTACGGCAGCGCCGAGACCTCCGATCGCGGTCCCCGCCAGTCCAGCTCCGGACCCCAGCAGCAGCGCACCCCCAACGCATCCCGCAACGGGACCGGCTCCGAAGAGCATGGCGGCGGGCGCGGAAACAACGCCACCTGCGATGGCTCCAAGCACGCAGCCGCCGACCAATCCAGTGGCGGCCCCCAGAAAACCTCCGACCGCGGAGGTCAGCGAGATCGGCGGTTGAACGGCGCCGACCGCGGCCGGAAGGTCGACGTCGTGACGTGCACCGACGCGGTCGACGGTCGTGGCGGCGGCGGGGTCGGTGTTCGTTGTCAGGATGGCGGTGTCACCGACCAAGTGCGCCTGCACGGGATGGGCGACACTGTCGACCGCGAGAGTCAGCGGTATCGACTCCACCACTGAACCTTGGTTGTTGCGGACGATCAGGTGGTTGTTCTCGAGGGCAAGCGATCCTGACGCGATATGGACGAACACCTGATTTCCGTCCCGGGTGACGGTCCAGTCGACACTCTGCGGAACGGACTGGGCGTTCGGTGGGGCGTCGGTCCTGCTTGGTGCGGCCTGGGCGGTGCCGGATGCGATGCCGAGAGCGCCGATGGTGAGGGCAGCGATCGCGGCAAGTTTACGGATCTTCATGATGTGAGCGGTCCTTCGGTTGGTGTCGGCTGGATTGGTAAAGCGAATTGGGCTACACCCGATTGCTATGAACTGGCGGGCGGGTGACGATGCGCACCCCGACCAAGGCACTTCGATGGTGCGATCGGCGAGGCAAGGCGTTTCGACGAGGGATTCTCCTGCCGGGTTCTCACACCAATCATGTTGTTAGCAACTGACTTTCACCTTCGCGAGAAGTTTCCTGAAACGGTGTTACTTGCGTAGTTCGAAGATCGGGAATCTCTCGCCTTGTTGCGTGTGGCGGAAGCACACCCTCACTGGTTGATCGGGTGGGAACGGAGCGGCGGTGTCAATCCACGAATAGACCCAGGGGCCCTCGTCGAGTTCGACGATGGCGACGACCGAGGGGCACGGTGGGCCGCACACCGGGTCGGGTGCGCGATCGACGACCCTCCACGACACGACGACTCCCGTGCCCGAGGAGGGGGTGGATGTGAGATCGTCGCTGCCGCACGAGGTGCAGAACACGGTCAGTGGTGGGAGCAGCGCGGCGCAGTCTTTACATCTCCAGATGAGCAGCCGACCGAGCTGCGTGGTTTCCCGTGCGCGGTGGGCGATGCCGGCAGTCATGCCGCCACCTTCGGAGGGATCCAGTTCAGGACGGTCCGCATCGCGTGACCGAAATACTTCGGGTCGGTGATCAGCCAACCGTGACCGCCTGCAACGGTGAAAACCGGCGGTGTACGCAGTGCATCTCGGAGCGATTCGAAGCTCGCCCGCGGTATCAGTCGGTCGCCGCGGCCCCACAGCAGCGAGACCGGCAACCCTCGCTGCGCGAGTCGGTCCAGCTCGGGCGTCAAGTCTGCGCTCCGGGCGATGTCGGCGGTGCGCCATACCGCTCCCGGTTCACAGAACGCATAGGGAATGCGGGCGTTGGGGAGAGACGCCGGTGTCGGGGCGAGCACGCTGCGCGAGAGCGCTTCCCTTAGAGCTGCCGCTCCCCACTCCCACAGTGGTCTCTCGCGTATCGGGCGCTCCTCACCACCGCCGCCCGAGCGACTACCTCCGCCGACGGAGTTCACGAGAACAAGTCGCGACACCCGATCCGGAAGATCATGGGCGGCTCGGATCGCAATCGCCCCTCCCAGGGAGTGCCCAACCAGTGTCACCGGGCCGATTCCGGCAGCGTCGAGAATCTGCCGTAGCCAGGTCGAATAGCCCCCAAGGGTCCGCTCATCGGGCGGACGGTCGGGCACCCCGACGAATCCCGGTATGACCGGGGCGTAGACACGAAAGTTTCGGGCGAGGCGGGCGAGGGCGTGACGGTATATCCGCGGTGTCAACCCCCATCCATGGAGGAAGACCAACGGAGATCCTCGTCCGAGGACCCCGATGATCTCCGCCCGGTCGTCGACTCGAATAGTTCTCCATTCCATTCCAGCGCGGGACCAGCGGGTTGGAGAGGCCGTCGAGAGTCGAGGTTGGTACTGCATTGCGGACCTTCGGTCGATTTCGGTGAGGTGAGTCACACAATGTCGCGGTGTTGCCGACGAGACGACGGCTGAAATACCCAGAGGCATACCTGCTTTCCATTTTGAAGGAAACCGGTCGGTACCGAAACGGCGTTTGCCACGCTCCTCCCAACGCATGGTTTGTCGCCGGCGGCCCACCTCGCGCACTCGATGGACTGACCGCGTACACGACTCGAGGCCCCGATCCCTCGCACGTGCCGCATACGCACGGCAGTCGAGGAATACACCCAGAAGCATTCCTAGAACACCGCCATGCGCTAACCGAAATGCCTCTACAGGATTCCGAAAAACACCGCGCGGGAACAACACACCGGCACCCTGCGACTTGGCGCGCTCCCTCAGAACGAACCGGCGCTGCTGTATCAGCGCGGCGCTCCGCCAGGCGCGCCGCCGCGACATCGACGCCAAGACCGACCGGGTCCTACGGGCGACCGAGTCCTACGGGCGGCCGACACACCGGAACGTGACAGCACCCGGCAACACCGGTAGCACGGGGCTCACATCATCGGCATGGGCATAGGCATCGGCATCGGCATCGGCATCGGCATCGGCATCGGCATCGACCAGCCCATGCTCTGCATCCAACTCATGAACATGTGCATCATTTCCATCATTTGCTGCGACATCGTTCTCACCACTTTGTTGATGTCTCACTCGATACCAGCGGAACCCGGTTCGCGCTGGTAGTACACAGTCAACGGTAGGCCTGTTCGAGCGATGGCGCGCCTGCGCTGCGCAAGCGTCCAACCGATGGACCCCCGGCCTCAAAGGTGACCTCTTATCTCGGTCTAAGGATGGTCGAGTACCGGCGGATCCTCGGGGTTGCACTCAGCCGCCAACTGCAATGTCAGTGCAGCAACGAGACTCCCGAACGCTTCTATGCACCATCCGTTCTCGCTGAACTTGCATCAGAAATTCGATCGGCGAATGGATAGTCAATGTCAGGTTTCCGCTTGTCCGCAGGCCGCGGTCCATCATCATTTCCTGGTAAACCTGCCGAGGCGATGGTCGTATCCGCTCAATACTCAAGCGATCCACTTCCCGGGCCGCGACACGCGATGAACACGGGTAGCGACGACACGCACTGGGGTGGCCGCCGTCCTATCCGCAGAGTCCTACCGCGGGAACCGCAGACGCGCTTGGCCGACTCTCCCGCCAACATTGACACCACATGACCTAGCAGAACCTTCTGAGCAGCCGGTCCTGAGTAGAAAGCCGGAACTATTATGAACACCGCGCCGTCGACCAACCAGCAACGCGCCCTCATCGCCGCCGTGCAGGTGCTGGGACTGTGTGTCTGGTTCTCCGCCACCGCCGTGGTCCCCAACCTGCGGACGGAATGGGGCATCGGGTCGAGCGCCGCGGTCTGGCTGACCGCCTCGGTGCAGATCGGATTCGTCGCCGGGGCGGTCACCTCCACCCTGCTCAACCTTGCCGACCGGATCGCACCCCAGTACCTGCTTGCCGCCAGCGCATTCGGTGCCGCCGTGTGCACTGCCCTGTTGGCCCTATTCGTAAATGACCTCTCGGCGGCAATCCCGCTGAGATTTCTCACCGGGCTCCTGCTCGCAGGTGTGTACCCGGTGGGCATGAAACTCATGGCCTCCTGGTCGGAATCGACCGACCGGGGCCGTGCGTTCGGGGTGCTGCTCGGAGCCCTTACCCTCGGTTCCGCTCTGCCCCACCTGATCAGCGGACTCGGCCCGCTGCCCTGGAGGACGGTGATGATGGCCACGGCCGTCCTCACCGCAATCGGTGCCCTCATCGCCGTCCTCCTGATCACTTCCGGCCCGCACCTGGACACCCGGCCGATCACCCCCAGCGCGCGGTACGCGATCACCATGTTCAGCGAACGCGGACCCCGGCTGGCGAATATCGGCTACTTCGGACACATGTGGGAGCTCTACGCCTTGTGGACCTGGATGTCGATGTTTGTCCTCGCCGGCCGCGAACACCGCGGCACCGGCCCGGTCACCACCACCAGCATCATCGCGTTCGCCGCGATCGGTCTCGCCGGAATTGTGGGCTGCCTGCTCGGCGGGTGGGCATCGGACCGGTTCGGCCGCTCCCCCGCCGCAGTGACGGCACTGGTGATCAGCGGCGCGTGCTGTGTCCTGTCCCCGTTGTTCTTCACTGCGCCGACCGGTGTGCTCCTCGCGTTTCTGCTGGTGTGGGGTGCCGCCGTCATCGCCGACTCCGGGGTGTTCTCCACCTCGCTCAGCGAAACCGCCGACTCCCGATTCGTCGGCACCGCCCTCACCGCGCAGACAGCGATCGGGTTCCTGCTGACCGTCGTAACGATCCAACTCGTCCCCGTCGTCGCCGACCTCATCGGTTGGCGCTACGCCTTCCTGCTCCTCGCACCCGGACCGCTGATCGGCGCCGTGGCGATGGCGGCTCTGCGTCCTCGTTCCACCCCCGCTATTAACTCCCAACACAGTTCCAAGGAGGAACACCATGCCCAACACCTCGACTCGCCGCACCCCGACAGTTGGCCAGACCGCGGAGCTCTCCCGCACCGTCGGTGACAACGACATCGCCCTGTTCACCGAGATCAGCGGCGACCGCAACCCCCTGCACTACGACCAAGCTGCCGCCGAAGCTTCCCGGTTCGGGGAAATCGTCGTACAGGGCGGCATCACCAGCGCCATCCTCAACGCCGTTGTCGCCGAGGAACTCCCCGGTCCGGGCACGGTGTTCCTGAACGTGAACTGGGCTTTCAAGGCACCCGTACGACCCGGCGACATCATCACCGGCCGGGTCGAAGTCACTGCGGCACGTGAGGACAAGCCGATCACCGAACTCAAGACCACCTTAACCCGCAACGACGGCACCGTTGTCCTCGACGGCACCGCGGTCTGCTACACCATGGACCTCGACAACGGAGCCGGGCAGTGACCCCACCGCCGTCCCCGGAACGACGCTCAACGATGTGTGCCGGGCGCCGCTGATCGTCGCGGGCGTTGGCGGCCAACCTCATTCGGTCCGGCGAGCTGGATTTCCGCCCTCGTCGGCGTGTTCGAGTCCGTAAGCCAGGCCCTGCACGGAATGCAGGGCGAGCGACGTCAAAGTTCGGCGACCGCGGGCAGGCCGATCAGCCTGGGCGGAATCCTTTCTGTGATGCGTGGCGGTGTGTGGTCAGGACTGCTGGTCCTGCTTCTGCTCGATGATCCAGGCCGCGATCTGACTACGGGAGGTGAATCCCAGTTTGGAGAGGATGTGCTCCACATGCCCCTACGCGGTGCGTTGCGAAATGACGAGCCTGTCGGCAATCGACTTGTTAGTGAGACCCTCGGCGACAAGCTCGGCTACCTGCTGTTCCCGACGCGTCAGACTCGTAGGTCCCGATCCCGCGGAGTTGCTGACCGTGCCCTTCTCGTCGAGGGCATACGCTGCGGCATCTTCGAACCGCATCCCAAGCCCGCGCCGGAACTCCGCCTCGAACGCGCGGTCACCGATCGCCCTGCGGGCCGTTTGCTCGACCCGGTCATGAACGAGGTTGAGATTCGGGTAAATCGTGCTCGGGACCGCGGCTGTTTGGGCGAGGGCCTCGGCTGCACCCATCAGCTTGGCGGCACGCCTGGGGGCTCCCTCTTCGACAGCGATCCACGAGAGGACCTCCATGCACCCGCCGACGCTGACGCGGTCGTCCCCAGTCCGAGCGAGCTGCAGCACCTGCGTGATCAGCTCTTTCGCATTGGAGTGCTCATCCCGCTCCCAGGACGCGACCCCTAAACCCCACAGCGCCCATCCCCGGTAGACGGACTCGCCTCGGGCCTCGGTGAGCGCAACCACCTCCCGTCGACACTCCTCGCTTCGCGTCCGGTTTCCGGCCGCGTCGCTGGCCGTCGCGAGGCCGAGCAGCGACCAGATCATGTACAGCAGGGTGTCGTCCGCTCGAAAGACCGCGAGCGAGGACTCGAAGTAGTCACACGCAGTCTCGAAATCTTCAGTGATCAGCGCGTGATGGCCGGCGGCATCTTCCATGAGCGCCGCGGCGGTGCGATCACCGAGCTGCGCCGCCACGGCGGCTCCGCGTTCGGCATAGAGCGCCGACGCCTCCAGGTCGCCATGCAGCCCGGACAGCACACTGAGCACGTATAGCCCCTTGATCCGCTCCATACTAGGTGTGCCGTCCTGAACGGCCAGAAGTTGCGCGAGCCACCGCATGCCCTCACGCAGCCGGCCCCGCACCCGCCAGTACGGGTACAACGCCGCTGCCATACGAACTCCTGCATCCGCCTCGCTCGGACCAATGAGGCAGAACTGTAGCGCTGCAAGGATGTTGGGCTGTTCGGCGTCCAGGCGCACGATCCAGGCGACCTGACGTGAACTGATCCAGTCGGACTCGGCCCGCAGTACCACGCGTTCGTACCAGTCCCGGTGCCACCGCAACAGCGATCCGAACTCACCGGTCTCCTGCAGCCGTTCCGTACCGTAATCGCGCAGCGTCTCGAGCATCCGGTACCGCACCGCACCCGCAGCATCCAGTTCGCGAATCAGTATCGACTTGTCGATCAGCGAGCCCACCAGATCCACAACCTGGGCTGCCGCCACGGGGTCGGTGCAGATGGCTTCCACGGCGTCGAGCTCGAAGCTGCCCGAAAACACCGCCAGCCGTCCCCACAACGCCCGCTCGGCACGAGAGCACAACTCATGGCTCCAGTCGATACACCACTGCAGAGTCTGCTGCCGTGCCGGCGCCCCACGACTGCCCGAAGTCAGCAGACCAAAGCGGTCCGTCAGCCGCTGCAGGATCTGCTCGACCGGCATCGCCCGCAGCCGCACCGCCGCCAGTTCGATCGCGAGCGGCAGACCGTCCAGGCGACGACAGATCGCCGCGACCACATCCTGATTGTCCTGGGCAACGACGAAGTCCGGGACCACCGACGCCGCGCGTTCGGCGAACAGGTTCACCGCCTCGTAGTGACCGAGTCCCCCAAACAGCGCCGACCGCTGGTCCGGTTCCGGCATCGTCAGAGGCGGCACCCGAAGGACGGCTTCTCCTCCAATGCCGAGAGGCTCCCTGCTGGTCGCGACAATCCGAAGTTCCGGGCAGCCGCGGAGAAGGGTTACCGCAAGATCTGCAACCGATTCGACAAGGTGCTCGCAATTGTCAAGGACGAGCAGCACCTTTCGTGCCGCGAGGTACTCGACGAGCAATATTTCGGGTGGGCCGCCCTGCCCCTCGCGCAGGTTCAATGCCGAGAGCACTGCGTCGACGACCGTGTCTGGGTCGGGCAGTTCGCCTAACCCGACCAGCCACACACCGTCATCGAACGCCCGACCAGCATCGGCGGCGACCCGTAGTGCAAGCCTGGTCTTTCCCACGCCACCGATACCCGTCAACGTCACGAGCCGAGACACGGAGAGCAGTCGACGAACCTCGGCAATCTCACGGCGGCGGCCGACGAAACTCGTCAGTTCGTGGGGAAGGCTTCCGCCGTGCGCCTTGCCACCGGACCGCATGAAGCCGTCACTTTCATCTCACGTACCCCGTGAACCACGGTACCTCCGCCGCGGCGACGCGATACGGTTCGCGACCGCCCCGCCGTGACGGCGGACCGGATCGGGGATGTGTCATTTCGCCTGTTCCAAGGGCGTCTTTGTCACACAACCCGGTAGAAGGCAATCATCTTCCCTCGACACCACAGGCTCCAGACTCCGCCCGCGAGGGCGCACCGAGATGAGATTCGGTGCTACTCGTCGGGTCGGCGATCGACGCGGAACTCGCAATTTCTCCTAGATTGACCGGCGTGCCGACGGCCGCCGACTACCGGAACCGACGTCACCGCAGGTCAGCGCCTCATCGGTTAGACGAATCGCCGTCGTCGTGCCGACCGGGGTAGTTGGCGGCCCGTACCCTTGCCCCATGTCCGCTGCTCCCGGCAGGACCCGCGCCGACCCCGACAAGGCCCTGCCAAACCTTGCCACCGGTGACGTCTCGATGGATCCGCACATCACCACGGCGCCGGCACCCACTGGAACAGACATCGAGCTGCGGATCCACACCTCCATCGCACCGTTCGACGTCGCGGCCGAGCAGTGGTTCCCCGCCGTGGCCGCGTTCACTGTCACGGTCATCGCGCACCCCGTCGACGCGGCGTCCTACCGCTGCTCGCGCCGTCGATCGTGGTGGGTGCCGTTCGTCGTGGTTATTGCCGATGCCGGGGTCGGGTCGCCTGCCGTGACCGCGGCCACCGCGCAAGCACCGACCGGAACGATGCCGAGCACAGCGGCGGTCCCTGCTGACCCCTCGCTCCGGCTGGCCGGCCGGACCGACTCGCCTCGGGGTGCAACCGGCGAGGTACTGCGCCGGCGGGCGGCCGCCCGTGGTTGGGGGCACACGCACACGCGTTGTCGGACGAACCGCGGGAGCGGGCCCTGGCGACCCCGAACTATCGGGAGGCGGCGGGCATCGGGGTGATCCAGAGTCTGGCCCTGCTGGCCGGGATCAGTCGGTCGGGCGTGACGACGGTCGGCGGCCTGCTCCGCGGGCTCAGTCACGAGGACGCCGCCAAGTGTGCCTTTCCTGTTGGCCACCCGGTCATCCTCGCGGCCGGCGTCCTCAAACTGCCCACCCTCGCCGGCCCGCAGGGCGACGGCGTGCACGGGCAGATCCTCGTCGGGGCGCTCGTCGCCGGTGTCGCCGTCCGCCGGCCCACGGACCCCCCCGGACAATCCCAACCAGCGACTGTGCCCCGCGCTGGACTCGCTCGTCGGCAGCGGTCAGCTCCCGAGCCTTGTCAGGACGAACGGCAGGGTCGCGAGCGCAAGGATCGTCTGCACAGCAGTAATCGAACTCATCAGTTGAGTATTACCACCCATCCGTGCGGCGAGGATGTACGCCGACGGGGCGGTTGGTACCGCGCAGATGATGATGACGCTGTCGAGCGCGACGCCCCGGACACCGAGCACAGCGGCGATGCCGCCCGCCGCGAGCGGGAGAACACCGAGCTTGAGAATTGACGCGAGTGCGACGTGAGGGAAGCGTTTCTTGACGATGTGCTGTCCGGGTGGCGGCAGGCCCATTTGGCGCAGAACTTCTCGGGCGACACCGTGCGTCGGCGGGTCAGTTCGGTCAAGCATGACAAACACCCAAACGATGAGCGACTCCCCGCCCACGAGATCGACAGAACTTGATAAGTCCCTTATCCAGTCGGGCGGATTGAACTCTTCCCCAATGGTTTTCAAAATGCCCTTGGCCCGCGTGGCCGCCGAGCGCACGGCCTCGCATTGTCGAGTTAGTGTGGCACCCAGCGACGCCGAGCGGCGGATAGGCCTGTTAATGCCACTCGCTCGCCAGCTGCGCCGGGCGGGCTGTTTGTCGCGTGCATTCATTTCCGGATTTCCGGAGTTCAGGCGTTACAACGCCACGTCGTCGGTCGGCGTGGCCCTGGTCGCGGGCTCCTCATCCGACCTGGCTGTACCCCGGCGCGGTGCGGCCGGCGCCGGGATCGACAGTGAGGTCTTCGGTGTCGGCGAAGACCAGGCGGCCGTCGTCGACGGCGACCGCCCACCGATGTACCGGCTCCGACCGCGCTCTCCGCGGATTTGTAGGTTCCACATTCTCCGTGTCGGTGTCCAGATTTCATGTCGGCGTCGCGTGTCTGGCTGACCGGGCTGTCGGCGCTCGCCTGCCGCCGTGGGTGCGCGGGGGCGCCGTGTGCCCGGGTCAGGGCGGGTCCGGCTGCGCATGGAGTTCGACGCAGCAGTATCCGGGCCGGGGGATCAGTCGCGCCTGCAGCGCGGGGGCGTCGAGGCCTAACAGGAATCCGGTGAGGAAGGCGTGGTTGATGCCACAGACCAGCTCGGGGGCCTTGCTCGTCAGGGGGTGGAAGGGGCAGTTCCGCAGCTGAAGGCACGCCGGCGTGGTGCGGGTGGGTTCGAACCCGTGGGCGGCCAGGGCCTGCGCGGCGACGGTGAAGGTCACGTCCGGGTCGTGGCCGGTCGGGTGTTCTCGATCGCGTGCCGCGTCGCCGAGTTCGAGACCGCGCCGGGCCGCGACCTGCACGGCCCGCGTGTGTGCGGGGGCGCCGTCGCCGTCGGTCAGGACCACGTCGAGGAGGATGTCGGCGAGGAGTTCGGGGTGCCGGGCGGGGATGCTGACGTGAATGTCCTCGGCCACCGGTTCGTAGACCTTGGGGGTTCGTCCCACCTTGCGGCGGCCGCCCACCGGTTCGTAGCCGGCGCGCAGGAGTCCGGCGTCGACGAGCTTGTCGAGATGGAAGGCGGCGAGGCGGCGGGAGATTCCGGCGGCGGCGGCGGCCTCGTCCCGGCTCACCGGTCGCCGCGTGTCCCGGATGAAGTCGTACATGCGGCGGCGAAGGTGATCGGCCAGTGCGGCGACCGCGGTGATCGCGGGCGTGCCCTCCACGCCGGTGTCGTCGATCCGCGCCGTCACCCCTCCACGGTAGCGCCGCGACCGCCGGGTCCGGGAGCGACTGCCCGGTGTGGGCGTTCGGGGTTGACCGGCACCGGTAATAAGACCAAAATTTACTGGTGAAACCCCTGGGGTGGGAGATCAGCGATGTCCGGTGAACTGCACTCGGCGAAACAGCCCGTCAGTGCGGTGCTGGCCGGACCGTACGGGCATCCGTTCCACCCGATCGTGGTGACGGTGCCGATCGGGGCGTGGGTGTCGAGCCTGGTCTTCGACGTTGCCTCGCATCTGGTCGGGGACCCGTCGGTGCTGACCGCCGGCTCGGTGTGGTTGATCGCGATCGGGGTGATCGGCGCCGTGGTCGCCGCGATGTTCGGGCTGCTGGATTTGTTCGCGATCCCCCCGGGCACGAGGGCGTTTCGGATCGGGCTGATCCACATGAGCCTCAATCTCGGGGTGACCGTCGCCTACGCGGTGAACTTCGTGTGGCGGCGCGGCGACTACGGCCGGGCCGAGGCCGTGGCGGCCGGGCCGCTGACGCTGTCGGTGGTGAGTGTGTGCCTGCTCGGCGCGGCCGGGTATCTCGGCGGCAAGCTCGCCTTCCGCTACGGGGTGCGGGTCGCGGCCGAAACCATCCAAGCGGAGGGCTTCACGGTGGCCGGCGCACCGGGGCGTTGAACGCATGCAGGTTCGAATTCGTGTACATCTGTGGAGGAGTCGATCATGGGAATCGCCGCATTGGTTACTTGGTTGCTCACCGCCGTCGGTGGGTTCTACATGCTGAGCGTGTGGATCTCCAAGGGCGGCCCCCGCCGACCCGGCGCCACCCGCTTCCCGCCGGCGGTGATCTTCGGGCATTTCGCGTTGGCCGTCGTGGGTCTGGTGCTGTGGATCATCTACCTCGTCACCGACACCGACGCACTGGCCTGGGCGGCGTTCATCGTGTTGCTGCCCGTCGCGGTGCTCGGCTTCACCATGCTGGTGCGCTGGCTTCCGAGCTTCCGTGCCCGATCACACCCGTCGGCCACCGTGCCGTCCGCCGCCGGTACCGGCGGTGGTGGCGGGGAACCGGCCGAACAGCACTTCCCCGTGGCGGTGGTGGCCGGGCACGGGCTGTTCGCCGTCGTCACGGTCGTGCTGGCCCTGCTGACAGCTCTCGGCGTCGGCGGCAGCTGACACCCCAGCCGGCCAGCGCGATCGGGGTACTCGGGTGCCCCCTGTGGGTGTCTCGCCGACCGAAAGTGCAGGTTCCGCATGACGAAACTGACACCGTTCTACGAGAACGTTCAAGCCCATTACGACCTCTCGGACGAATTCTTCGCACTGTTGGCTCTGTCAACTCGATCTGGCCCCACCTACAGTTGCGCCTATTTCCCTCGCGCGGACATGACGCTCGAACAGGCACAGCTGGCCAAGATCGACCTCGCGCTGGGCAAGTGCGATCTGCGGCCGGGGATGACACTGCTCGACATCGGCTGCGGCTGGGGTGCGACGATGCGGCGGGCCGTCGCGAAGTACGACGTCAACGTCGTAGGACTGACCCTGAGCCGCAACCAGTACGAGCATGTCCGCGCGCACTTCTCGCGAAGCCCGCCCGCCGTGCGCACCGCACAGGTGCGGCTGCAGGGCTGGGAGGACTTCACCGACCCGGTGGACCGGATCGTCAGCATCGGCGCTTTCGAGCACTTCCGCCGCCAACGCTACGAGGCGTTCTTCACCCAGGCCCGGCAGATTCTGCCCGATGACGGACGCTTGCTCTTGCACACCATCGTCGGTCACTCCCGGGCGCTGCTGGACGCGATGGGCGTCGAGGTCACCCGCAACGACGCCCTGTTCCTGCGGTTCATCCTGCGCGAGATCTTCCCCGGTGGGCAGCTCCCGGAACGCGATGCGGTCATCCCTCTGGCGCAGCGAAACGGATTCTGGGTGCAGAACATCGAGTCCCTGCAACCCCACTACGCCCGCACCCTGGACCTGTGGAGCCAGGCCCTGGTGTCCCGTCACCGGGAAGCGGTCCGGCTGGCCTCCGATCAGGTCTACCGGAAGTACCTCGAATACCTCACCGGCTGCGCCGGCAACTTCCGACGCCGCCTCATCGACGTCCTGCAATTCACCCTGATCGCGCAGTCCACACCACAGGTCCCGCAGATGGCGGCCTCGGGGCGAGGCCGCAGCGCAGGTCCGTGGCATGTGATGGAAACGGTGCGGCCGAAGGAGACGTGATGAATCGTCGACAACTACTCGATCGGATCGGATCCCTCGTCGAGCAGGAGCACGAGCTACGTACGCGTGTGCAGGCCGGACAGATGTCCCCGACCGAGGAGCAAGTCAAGATCCGGCAACTCGAGGCCGCCCTCGATCAATCCTGGGACCTGCTGCGCCGACGGCACGCCTGCCGGGACACCGGCCAGGACCCCGACTCGGTGACGCCCCGTTCACAGGCCAATATCGAGGGTTACCTGCAATAACGACATTGCTGCTTCCTACCCTGGGAAATTCGGCGCCCCAGCGCCAGCCGCACCGGACCCGAAGCTTCGTCGGCGGCGAGCAGCCGCAACGCGAGCAGCCCCGCCTCGCGCCCCTTTGCGGCAAAGGTTGGCGGCCCACCGTAGGGCGCTGGATGACGCCGCCGCACCCCGGTTGGGGCGCCCCGCCCGGTGGTCAGTCTGCGCAGTGCTCGGTCTGGCCGCAGTCGCCGGCCCGGCGCAGGTCGGCGGCTCCGCGCCCGGCAGTCGGCCCGCACAGCATCGGCGGTGGTGGCAGCACCACCGGCAGCATCGGGTTCGGGCGCTAGCAAACACCGTCCTGCTCCCGGCCGGGGAAGTCGGCGACCGTGAGGCTGGCCACCCTCGGGCCGAGCACGGACGCCCTGGCACTAACCCGCACCCGGGTTGCCAGCGGCCCTCACCCCGCTCGAGCTGCGCGCCGGGGTGTGATTCGCCACGCCTGCCATCACCCCGGTCACGGGGAGAGAAAATTCTTTCGGACACCCAAACTTATTGGCTCAGTTGCTGTTTCGGAATACTCTCGATATCGTCGCTTTGCGAAGGGGAGTAGCCCCCAATCCCCCGGTCGACATACTGGCGACACGCGGCCCCGTTGCCGCCCGCCCGGCCAGGCGAACCGGCCCTCGGGCCGGTGGGCGAGACCTTCGGCCCGTCGGCGCACCCGCGCCGCAGGGCCGGAGGAAGGTCCCCACCTCCTCCACAGTCGGTTCCGGGAGAGGAATGTGTCGCGTGCTGGCAGCAGTGCTGTTGAGTTTCGGTGTGATCTTCGTGGCCGAGCTGGGCGACAAGTCTCAGCTGATGGCGATGACCTTTGCGTTGCGTTACAGGTGGTGGCTGGTCATCGCCGGCATCGCCATCGCCACCACGATCGTGCATCTGGTCTCCTTGGGCGTCGGCCACTACCTGGGGATCGCGATCCCCACGGCCGCGATCTCCGTCGTCGGGGGCGTCTCGTTCCTGATCTTCGGGCTGTGGACCCTGCGCGGTGACCTAGCTGCACGGCTGCCCCAGCATCCAAGGCCACGCACGCGGCTGTGCCGACTACGAGCCGCGCAGAGGATATTTCGGGTGCGCAGCGGTTTTGGGGCTGATCGGTGGGTGGCGCGGCCGGATCAGAGGTGGAAGAGCATGGTTTCCGCGGTGAGACCCGGGCCGAACGCCATGGCGCAGCCGACTCCGGTGGGGCCGCCGTTCTGGGCGCGTTCCATCATCTCGGCCAGCACGAACAGAACCGTCGCTGACGACATGTTGCCGTAGTTGTCGAGCACGTGTCGGGACGCGGCGAGCGCGTCCGGAGCAAGCCCGACAGCATCCTCGACGGCGTCGAGGATCGAGCGCCCACCCGGGTGGACCGCCCAGAGGTCGATCGATTCCTTGTTCGCCCCGGCGAGGATCGTCTTCAAATTCTGCTCGTCGAGCGCGCGCGACAGTGTGCCGGGAACCTTGCCGGAGAGCACCATGTCGAAGCCGATCCCGCCGATCCGCCAGGTGATCAGGTCCGCCGTGTCCGGCACCATGACCGCGTTGAACGAGTCCAGGGCGATGCCCTCCTCGTCGGCCGATACCAGGACTGCGGCGCATCCGTCACCGAAGACCAGGAACGACAGCATCGTCTCGAGAGACTCCGACTTCTGCAGCTGACAGCGGACCGGTCGTGCCGGGAAGGTCGAAATACCCTGTCGTTGCGGTCTCCGTCACCTCGATGATGGAACGTGAACCTCGAGGTGACGGAGCCGACAAGATGACGATTCTGATCCCCACATTCCCACGCGGGTATACCGACGAGAGGCCGCGATCGGCGGGGCAACAGTCATTGACGTCGGTGTGTCCGGCACATTGGTCAGACGCGGAGCCGACGCGGTGACCCGGCTAGCAATTCTCGTCCGGGCGCTCTGGGGTGCGCAAATTGCCGGGCATGTCCTCGCCACGAAAGTCCTGCGACGCAGGCGCACCAGTTGGGGTGCCACCACCGCGGAGGCGGAAACAGCGATGCCGGGCGACGAGCTGATCCCCCATTCGCGTTGGGGATACGCCCATGCCGTCACGATCGATGCGACCCCGGAGCAGGTATGGCCCTGGATCGCCCAACTCGGCCAGGGACGGGGCGGATTCGACAGCGATCAGGGCCTGGAAAATCTCATCGGCTGCCGTGTGCACAACACCGACACGATTCTCCCCGACTACCAGAAACTCGGAGTCGGTGACGGAGTTCGGTTACACCCGAAGGCTCCGCCGCTGACCGTCGCCGTGGTCGAACCGAATTCGCGGCTCGTTCTGCGCGGAGCCAACCCCGATACCGGTGACGCATCGATCTGGGCGTTCCACCTTCTGCGCGTCGACGACCGGCACACCCGGTTGATCGAACGGGGCCGCGGCAACTATGGGCCGACAGTGTCCAGTCGGCTGACGTTCGGGCCGCTTCTTCTCGAACCCATCGGCTTCGTCATGAGCCGGAAGATGCTGCTCACGATCCGCGATCTGGCCGGCGGACCCACTCGCGCAACCCGACCGCGGTCCTTGTGACAGCGAGGCGTACCCCCGTGAGCACACGAACGCGCCGACCAACAGTGGACGCGGGAGGACCCTCGCCCACCCACCTTCCCGTGGGGGCGGCGGCATCCGATGCCGCAGACGATGTTCTCCACACGCTCGAGTCGTCGCGCCGCGGCTTGGCGGCCGCCGAGGCCGCAAGACGGTTGGACCGCTCCGGACCGAATTCCGTGCGAACCTACAGAGTCAACGCATTCGCGGTTCTCGGACGACAACTGCGCAGCGCTCTGCTACTCCTGCTGGCCCTCACCGCAGTGGCATCGTATTTTCTGGGCGACCGCAGCGACGCACTGATCATCGGGACCATTCTGCTCGGCAGCGTCGGTCTCGGGTTCGTCAACGAGTACCGGGCCGCAAAGGCCAGCGCTGCCCTGCATTCGCGGATGCGGCACACCGCCATGGTGCTCCGGGACGGCACCCCGATCCGGGTGGATGTCATCACCCTGGTACCCGGAGACATCGTCCGCCTCGTTCTCGGTGAGGTCGTTCCCGCCGACCTGCGGCTCCTGGACACCGCGGATCTCGAGTGCGAGGAGAGTGTGCTGACCGGAGAGTCCACTCCGGCGACGAAAACGGCCCACCCGGTGCCGACGGACAGCTCCCTCGGCGATCTCACGAGCTGCGCCTTGATGGGAACCATCGTGCACGCCGGCACCGGCACCGGAGTGGTGGTCGCCACCGGCGCGGACGCCGAGTTCGGGCGCATCGCCGTGGGGCTCGGGGAACGGGAACCGGAAACCGAATTCCAGGCCGGACTGCGCCGCTTCTCTGCCCTGCTTCTGCAGGTGGCGTTCGCCCTGACGACGTTGATCCTGGTGACCAACCTGCTCCTTCGCCGCTCGCTGATCGAGTCGCTGCTGTTTTCCCTCGCGATTGCCATCGGTGTCACCCCCCAGTTGCTTCCTGCCGTGGTCAGCACCGCATTGGCCGCCGGTTCCCGGCGACTGGCCCAGCGGAAGGTGTTGGTCAAACGACTGGTGTGTATCGAGGACCTGGGTGATATCGACATCCTGGTCACCGACAAGACCGGCACCCTCACCGACGGCCGCATCAGTTTCGTCGAGGCGCTCGACCCTCATGGCGGTCCCGCACCGGACGCGCTTCTCGAGGGCCTGCTCGCCACCGAAGTAGAGGCGGCGTCCGCCGGCCATCTCGGAACCAATCCGCTCGACACCGCACTCTGGGCCGCCGCCGGATCGACCGGTCCCGTCGCCGACGCCTACACCAGGCTGGCGACCTTACCGTTCGATCATCAGCGGCGCATGACGTCGTCGTTGGTGTGCGGGCCCGGCGGGACCCGGACGATCGTGGTCAAGGGTGCCCCCGAAACGGTGCTCGAACGGTGTGCGGAGGCCGGGACGGCCGCCCGGTCGATGCTCGACACACTGTTCGCGCAGGGTAACCGGGTCGTCGCGGTCGCCGCGAAACCGGTCGGTGTCGCCCACGACCGGATCGAGGTCGGCGACGAGCGCGATCTCACCCTGACCGGATTCCTCGTCTTTCTGGACCAGCCGAAAACGTCCGCCACACCGTCGTTGGCGAGGCTCGCCGACCTGGGGATCACCGTCAAGGTGGCCACCGGCGACAACCCAAAAGTCGCCGAAAAGGTTTGCGCGGAACTCGGTTTGACCTCCACCGGCAGCATCACGGGCGCCGAATTGGAGGGCCTCGACGACACGGCACTGGGCGATGCCGCAGTCGGGCACACCGTGTTCGCCCGAGTGTCCCCGGAACAGAAGGCGCGCCTGGTCAACGCCTTGCGCACCCATGGCCGGGCTGTCGGGTTCCTCGGCGATGGCGTGAACGACGCGCTTGCCCTGCACGCGGCGGACGTCGGCATCTCCGTCGATTCCGGCACCGACGTCGCGAAGGACGCCGCCGATGTGGTGTTGCTCGAGAAAGACCTCGGTGTGCTCGCGGACGGCGTCACGGAAGGACGGCGTACGTTCACCAACACGATCAAGTACGTGTTGATGAGCACGTCGAGCAACTTCGGGAACATGTTCAGCGCCGCAGCGGCCTCCGCGGTACTGCCGTTCCTCCCGATGCTGCCGGGGCAGATCCTGCTGAACAACCTTCTCTACGACACCAGCCAGCTCGCGATCCCCGCCGACCGGGTGGACACCGAACAGCTTCATGCTCCCTCGCACTGGGATATCGCGTTCATCCGCCGGTTCATGCTGTTCTTCGGGCCGATCAGCTCCCTGTTCGACTTCGTGACCTTTGCCATCATGCTGGGGATGTTCCATGCCGGGCCGGAACTGTTCCACACCGGCTGGTTCGTCGAGTCACTCGCCACGCAGACGCTGATCGTGTTCGCGATCCGCACCAGACGGATTCCGTTCCTGCGCAGTCGACCCAGTCCGGTGCTGGTGGCCACGGTGGCCGGCGTCCTTGCAGTCGGAGTTGCCGTCACGATGTCGCCCTGGGCGACGGAGCTGGGCTTCACTGCCTTACCGGTCGGGTTCTTCCTCGTTCTCGTCGCAATGGTCATTGCGTATCTGGTGTTGATCGAGTTCGGCAAAGCCGTCTTCTATTCGGAGCCGATCCGTCATCTCCCCCCGCCGCGGTGGCGCAATCATCCGCACCGGGTGCACCGGCGGGCCGCCCGCTTCAGCTCGGCCGCCGCCGTCCCCCCTGCAACGCAGTAAACCCTCGTCAGGTGTCTCCGGAGCGAATTTCCACGACTCCCAGCACGTCAGGGAATGGCGGGGCACCCATCACAAGCACCGCCGGCTGTCTCACGTCTTCCGACCGTGTCTCCCACAGGACCGGTCCACAAGTACGCACGTCGGGGGAGTTCGTCGACTACCTTCTGCGATTGCGTCAGTTCATTTTGTACGACACGGACACCGGCGGCTCGTAATAGAGGGCGGCGCCCGCGGTCACGCCCCACCCGCGGCGACGAACAAGGTGCGGGTGCCAGCGGGCAGGCGATGGTCGCCCTGGTCGAGTCCGGCAACCAGTGCTGCGGTGTGCATGCGCTCGTCGTCGGCGACAGTGATCCGTCGGGTATCCCCAGCTGTCCCGCCAAGTCCGCCCGGAATCCCAGGCGGGCCGGGGCAGCCACGATCGCGTCGACCTCGGCCAGCGTGGTGGACACCGCGTGAAGGCATGCGGTGACGGCTGCGGCGCCGCGGACGCATAATTTTCGTCCATGGACTCGGATTCGTGGAAGCGCAGCACATCTCGGGCGTCGGTGTGCCCGACGGTGCGTGGAAGGCTTCGCGGATGGTTACCCAGTGGACCGGGCCGAGGCAATAGATGGCAAGGTGCTGGTGGTCAATGGGTCGCCCCAAAGGCACATTCCATGTGACAGGCAGGGCGTCGGCATCGAGTGGGCTACCCGCTCGGCTCTAGACACCGCCAGCGGTCCGCGAGGACCCTCTGCGTCTGTATGGGCCATGTTCGAAACGGTGATGCGTCCGATTCTCCCGGATTTGAGAGCTTCATCCGACGTGCGCGTGCGGTCGCTGCTGCCGGTTCGGCTCTGCCCGCCGGAGCACTTCTCGGGCTACCGGGGCGACTTCCCCTTCGCCGATGAACAGGAACCGGAGCAGGTTGACGAGCGGGTTGCCTTCGGTCCATTCGAAGTACACATCCGGGTTGACGCCGGTGATGTCCCGGATTCGAAGCAGGACGGCGGCAATTGTGTTGGGGATCGCGGGACTGTCGACCCATAGAATCCGGTATTTGCCGCGTTGGCGGCCGTGGACGACGAGGTCGGTGCTGAAGTCGGAGGAGTCGGTGACGTTCACTTCGAGGAAGAGGATGGAGTCGGATTCGGGGATATGGCTTTCGGCCCGTTGCTGGGTTTCCTTGTGACGGTATTCGTCCTCGTCGAGGCGGTCGGTGTCGTGCGCGACGATGTCGACGGTGCCGGTGGCGGCGGCCTCGGTGAGGAATCGGAGCGCGGTTTCGTCGAACTCGACGGAGGTGGCCCGCAGCTCGAAGGACCGGGAGATCCGGGAAAGCAAGGAGATGACGATAATCGCGGCGATGAAGAATCCCGCCACTTTCACCCCGTCGGGGCGTTCGACGATGTTGGCGACGGTGGTGTAGGCGAACACGGCGGCGATGGCGCTGTATGCGATCACCCGGCGATGCTGACCGTGGCGGCGAGCGGACAGGGTGACGGCGACGGTGGCCGAGGTGATCAGCACCAGGACACCGGTGGCGTAGGCGGCGCTCTGGGAATCGACGTCGGCGTCGAAGTACACGGTGACGGTCACCGCGATCACGGTGAAGACCAGCACCAGCGGGCGGACCGCCCGCGCCCAGGCCGGCGCCATCCCGTACCGGGGAAGGTAGCGCGGAACGAGATTGAGCAGCCCCGCCATCGCCGAGGCGCCGGCGAACCACAGAATCAAGATCGTGCTCACGTCATAGACGGTGCCGAAGGCTTCGCCGAGGTACAGGTGGGCCAGGTAGGCCAGCGCGCGACTGTTGGCTTGCCCGCCGGGTTGAAACTCGTCCTCCGGAATCAGGATGGTGGTAACCACGCTCGAGGTGAGCAGGAACCCGCTCATGGTCAGCGCAGCGGTGGTCAGCAGTGTGCGGGCGCCGCGAATACGGCCTTCCGGATTGGCGTCCGTGTCACTTCGTTCGCCCTGGATCTGGGGCATCACGGCCACCCCGGTCTCGAAGCCGGACAGGCCGAGGGCGAGTTTGGGGAAAACGATCAACGCGAGCAGGATCATCATCGCCGGGTTGCCGTGTTCGGTCGTCATCGCCGAGGTCCAGTCGGTGACCAGGGACGGGGCGGAGATCACGTGCCAGAGGCCGGTGGCAATGACCACCAGGTTGAGTGCCAGGTACACGGCGACCAGGGCGACGGCGATGCCGATGGCCTCGGTGAACCCGCGCAGGAACACCGCGGACAGCAGCGCCAGCAGCACCAGCGTCACGGCGACCGCGTGCTCAGAGAAGAAGTGCGGGGTGAAGGGGTTCTCGATCAGATGCGCGCTGGCATCGGCGGCGGACAGGGTCATCGTGATCAGGAAATCGGTGGCGGCGAACCCGAGCAGTACCAGCACGAAAAGTTTGCCGCCCCATTGGGGAAGGAGTTTCTCGAGCATCGCGATGGACCCTTCCCCGCGGGGGCTTTCGCGGGCCACGCGCCGGTAGACGGGCAGGGCGCCGAGCAGGGTGAGCGCGATGAGCACGACGGTCGCCAGCGGGGCCAGGGTTCCGGCCGCCAGGGCAGCGATCCCGGGCTGGTAGCCGAGCGTCGAAAAGTAGTCGACGCCGGTCAGGCACATCACCTTCCACCAGGGATGTTTGTGCTCTTGTTTCGACGCCGTCCGGTGCGGACCCTGATGCCCGGCCGGTTCCTCGGTGATGTCCTCGAGCAACCAGGCTCGAGCCTGCCGCTTCACCGACGATGCCGATGACCTCGCTGCCACGTCCACACCCGTCCTCCGACCCGCCCGACCACAACCACCGAGCACCGGCGGTGCTGCGGACAAAGCGTGCCACGCCGCTACCCGCACAGCGCGACACAGACCGCTCATGTCCGCATTGCCCGGATCGGCAGGGGCGCAGAATGTTCCGCACGCAATACGCCCATACCGGACATCCCGGTCGCCGGGAGGTGAAGTGATGCCCCAAATGCCCTCACCCGGCTGGTCCGGGGAGAAGAATCAGGGCGGTGAGCCCTCTGGGTCGAATCGGTCGAGCGTTATTGGCGTTTGCGCTGGTGGTCGTCGCCGGTACGGCCGGCTACCTCATCCTCGGCTTCGGGGCCGAGGACGCGCTCTATCAGACCGTCACCACGATCACGACCGTCGGATTCCGCGAGGTACACCCGCTCACCGGCGTCGGACAGTTATTCACCATGATTCTCATCCTGGCGGGGGTCGGCACCGCGCTCTACATGTTCGGCGTCCTCCTCGAGGCGCTCATCGAAGGCCACCTGCGCCAGCACATGGAAAGACGGCGAATGGACCGACGCATCAGCCGGATGACCGGCCACATCATCATCTGCGGATGGGGCCGGGTGGGCACCGCGAGCGCGCAGTATCTCGATACCCTCGGCCGTGAGATCGTGGTTATCGACCGTGATCCCGAGCGACTGCGAGATCTCGAGCATCCCACCGTGATCGGCGACGTCACCGACGACCGCACCCTGGAAGCTGCGGGCATCGCGAAAGCGCACGCGTTGATTTCGGCACTCGACACCGACGCCGACAACGTCTACGTCACCCTCTCGAGCCGGGC
This sequence comes from Rhodococcus sp. ACS1, assembly GCF_002300155.1. NCBI lineage: Bacteria > Bacillati > Actinomycetota > Actinomycetes > Mycobacteriales > Nocardiaceae > Rhodococcus > Rhodococcus sp. ACS1. Next base: position 634,202 of record NZ_NSDZ01000008.1, on the reverse strand, counting down.
GCTGCGCCCCGACCTGATCATCATCGCCCGCGCCCGCAACGAGGGGCCGATGTCCAAACTGATGCGCGCCGGCGCCAACCGGGTGGTCAACCCGCAACTGATCGGCGGCCGCAGAATGGGCTCCTTCGCACTGCAACCCCACGTGGCCGAATTCTTCGACGTGGTGATGCACGACGACAGCCTGGACTACCGCATGGAGGAGATCACGGTTGGCCCGTCCTCACCGTGGTTGGGGTACACGCTGGGGCAGATGGGACTGCAGGATCGAGGTGCACTACTTCTCGCGATCCGTGCCGTCTCCGGCCAATTCGTCGCCAACCCGGCACCCACTCTCCGCCTCGACCCCGGAACGATCCTCATTACGCTCGGCACACCCGACGAACTCGATGCGATACGCCGCCACGTCAACCCCTGACGCACACCAGATACCGCCACCTCGAACGCCGCTACAGCGGTCGGTCGGAGCTTCGCTCCCGATGTTCGTCGGCCGGCGCCGTCAGCAGTCGACAAGACGAGTTTTCGACGCCATTTACAAGGCGAATCTACTGTGCAGAGGCTGTATCGGATAAGGATCGATTTCCGTCACATGCCTCAGTCCAGGGGGCATTACCGGGGCGGGAGGGTTGTCGAGTTTCCGGGCGGGCACGTGGCGCGGCGGCGTTCTCGGAAACGTGCCCGGTGGTGCACCATCACGACGTCGGATTCGGTGTGGATGCTACTGGGGTGGCGGGCGATCGCGTCGTGGAAGGCGGCGCTGCGTCCACGGAGGAAGGTGGCACGGACCGTCGCCGTGTCGTCGGCGAGGAGATACGCCACGGCACCGTCGCAGTCGAGGAGGAACTTCCCGTACGCCCGCCGCACCGGTGCCTGCTCGTCGAAGATCACCGGCAGCACCACCTCGTCGACCAGGTGGAACGGGAAACGAACGAGCCGGTAGGTGGCCCGTATCAGCGCTCGCGCCGCGGCGCCCGGTCCCATGGTCCGATCGTAACGCCGGCGCGGGCTGTAGTGACGCTGTCACAGGGCCGGGTCCCGACGGGGCGTCCTCACCGCAGTGGGAAGGGTGCCGAGGACCCGCAGCGGTGCCCTGGCCCTTGGTCTCGCCCGCGGCAGAGGCCCTATTCGGTACTCGCGCCGCCGGAACGTGTCTGTGGGAGACGATGGCTTCGCTTAGCGCAGGCACCGATATCGGCCAAACCCTCCAATATGGGCCATCAGTCACCGCTCCTGGGAGTGGGAACAGGATTGCACGGTTCGACTCAGGCGAGGTCGCCGCGGCTTCGCTCCGGGCAGCCAGGTGTTCTTCGCGCATCTCACGGCGCTGAATGGACGCCCGTCACGTGTGATCGATCTCCGGTTCCGGTGTTCGGCTCACGGACTCAGGGTCCGGCGAATCCGTTGCACCCCACGTTCGTTCCATCTGACCACCCACGGCGCGTTCACGGCGTTCGACGTGCTGCGGTCCCCGGTCCACCGCGAGGGTGCGGTAGAGGTCGTAGCGGGTGACGGCCGGCGATTCCTCGCTGATTTCCCGGGCGTTGACCTCGCTGACGGACCTGCCGTGCAGCGGTTTGCCGTCGGGAAGCCGCTTGTCGGTGAACAGCCGGTCGACGGCCGAGATCGGGAGCCACCGCCCACCCATCCGGGCCGCCGGGTCGGTGTCTGACGTATTCAGGGCGGCGGCCAGGCCCTGCTGCCACCGGTGCACGATCCGGGCGGCGGCAACCTCCCGGGAGGCTTCGAGTCGGCGATGTGGATTGTGTAGTGCTCCCGCTCGAGTCGGGTCACCAACTCGGTCACCCACGGCTTCCAGGCCATCGTGCCGTCGATGATCACGTTCTCCCCCACCGACAGCGACTGTGCCACGGCCGTTTCGAGCAGAAGATTCGACTCGATGTGCACCAGCGCGCACAGCTCGTTCGGATAGAACCGGCTCGGCTGCCCCGGCGCCACGCGAAGCTCCTCGGGCAGCAGTTGCTGCAGCGACCCGTCGGCGACGGAGGCCGCGAGGAGGCGGAGTTTGAACTCGTCCGCATCCAGATGCCGCCACCCCTGCGGGTGCTTCCCCACCAGATGGGCCTGGACGGTGGATTTGCCGGCGCCGGGCGGGCCGGCCATCAGGATCGAAACCCGGTCTCGGCGGACCTGCGTGCGCGATCCTCGCCAGTCCGCGAGGATCCGCTCATGCAGCCGCAACCGCGGCCGGGTGGGGATCGGTTCACCCTTGATTCGACGGAAGTACCGGCGGTCGTTGACCGTGGCGTGCGGGGCGTCGATCGTCAGCAGGCCGCCCGGGGTGGACAGCGAGGCGAGGAAGGCACGGCGATCCTCAAATTTAGGGGTCGGCACAGGTCAGTCGGCCAGTGCGTCGAGGATCAGGTCGTAGTCCTCGTCGGTGAGGAACCCGTGGGTGAGCGCGCGGCCGACCTGGTGGTTGAAGCCACCCTCCGACTGGGGGCGGACGTCATCGACGTCGGGGTACGCGCTCGACGCTAGGGGTTTGTCGTACTCCCAGCCGATCAGCTCGGCGCGCATCATCGCTGGATCGATCTCGCCGGCCGCGCACCTCGCGGCGACCTCATAGGCGGTGCCGCCGTGGGTGCCGGGACGGACATCCGGCGCCTCGACGCGGGCCCGCTGGAGCATCTGGCTGATCGCGGGCTGGCTGACACCGTTGACCTCCGCCAGCCGTGTCTGGGTGACCCCGCCCTCGTACAGTTGCCGCAGGTTACGCAGGAAACCGATATGCGCGACCACCTCACGCGCCCGGTTCTCGGCCATGCTGGAAAACAACCGGTCCCGGTCCATCATGATCGTCATAACCCACCTCCCCTATAAGCAATCTTATACCCGCAGGACCAGGCAGTAAAGGACGCCACAACAGCTCAGCGCGGGCCCCTCTACCCGTCGCGCCGCCGGGGCCGGTGACACGGCAACCAGCGCCCGCGTGGTTCCGCTCCGCTCGCGGCCCACCGGTCCGCAGGACGGCTCAGTCCTCTCCCTGTGTCAGCCTGCCGCGTCTGCGGTGCGGCGCACCGTGTGGCTCTGACCGCGTGGTCGATGCACCCTGTGACCGGTCGGTCTCCCACCTCCCCCAGCGGTCAGCGTGGCGCGCAGCTTCCGCACCCGCAGCCCGGACAGCTCCTCGAAGGAGTGCGCCCGCACCCCGCGGGACCGCAATGCGTCTACGGTCCCCGGTTCGTCGTCGACGAACGCCGACAACCATCGCCCGACGGCCCGGCAATGGCCGGCCTTGACCTCGACGGCCGTACGGTGATCGCCACGAGCCCGACACAACAGTGCTCGCCCCGGTGGAAAGCCGTTCTCACCCAGCCACATCCGGGTCTGCTCCGCGTACGAGACGGGCCGAGTCGTCGAATACACCACCACGAACCCCAGCCCGGCCACCACCTCCACCACATCCCGGCCCGCCTCGACCACTGCCGCCTGTCCGACATTGTCGAAGAACCGCTGCCACGCCTGCCAGCGGCCCCCATCCGAATTAGCCGCGGTCAGGAGGTGAGTGAACGCCGACAGGTCCGCCACACCGCCGTCGATGTCGACCATCACCACCCGCTCGCTCCCACTCACCTCCCCGAGGCTAGCCACCTGACCGGCAGACATCCCGGTGCCACGCCCACACCGACGAAGCTGCGGAGAGCAGCCCCGTGTCGTGCCCGCGCGAAAGCCGTAGAGAACGCAACAACCGTGTTCGACTCACGACCAGCTGCTGGTCACCACCTCTTGCAATCGGCTTCACCGACAACCGCCGCACGCCGTACGTCACCGAGACGGACGGGCTCACCGCTGGTTCGGGGTCGATCATCGGCACCACTCGACACCACCCGCCCGCGCGGTCATCGCGGGGGGGATTCGAATCGATGGGTACCGTCGAGAACACCTCGGCCTAACGTGGTCACGTGAGCGCAACTCGTATCGCCATCGACGAGACCGAACTCGACGCCGACGGCGTCGTCGCGCTCCTGACGCATGCGGTGGGAACGGAAGATCGGGACCGCCTCGACGTGGCGCTCCTGCCCTATCGGACCGGATCCGCGGTCCTCGCCGTCGCCCGATCCTCCCGGCTGCCGGTCGGTGTGATCGGATACAGCGCCGCACCCGATCGGACGACGCTGCTGCACCTCGCCACCGACCCCCACTGCCGACAACACGGCATCGGCACAGCCCTCATCCACTGGGTGCACGCACGCCATCCCAGCATCCCGCTCACCGCGGAAACCGACGCCGACGCAGTTCACTTCTACGAGAAGACCGGGTTCACCAGCACATCACTCGGAGAGAAGTACCCCGGCGTCGAAAGGTTCCTCGTCCGCCGGCCCCCATCCAACTGCTCGCCACAACGGTGATCATCACGGCCAGAACGATCATCGAGTACGTGTGACACCACGAACGCTGATGGAGGACGATCCAAGACATGAGCAGCCAGGTGATCGTCCTGACAGGTCTGTCCGGCACCGGCAAAATCCACCCTCGCCGACCTCCTCGCACGCGATCTCGGTGTGCCCTCCTTCGCCGGTGACTGGCTGCTCGGCGCACTCGCGCCCGCCCACCACGTCCTGGCCAAGCTGGACCGACCCGACTACCTCGCGATGTACCACAGCCTCCTCGAATCGCTGATCACCCGGCAGCTGATGCACGACCAAGGTGCCACCGTCGACTGCGCGGTCAACGACACCGTCGCACAGGCGCTGTCAAGTTGTCTGGGGTGCAACCGGTTCAGGGTGCGTCGGGCATCATGGGTGACCGGTTGGTCAGGCCGCGGGGGCCTGTTCGGTGACCTGATTCCACACCTGGAATCGGGTGCGTATCTCGGTGCGGTAGTCGGTGGCGGTCATCCGGTGCCGGTGCGGCCGAAAGTGTGGAGAGATGCGGCTGAACGAGGACAGAAATCTCTGGGCTGAGCCCACCGAGCGGAAGCCTTTCATCGCCCGTTTGCGTTGGCGGGTCGGTTGATAGGAGTTCTCGGCCCGATTGTTGAGATATTTCGATTGCCGGTGCTCGGTCTTCGAAATGGTGATCCGGTGGGCGACCTGGTAGCTGGCGAGTTGGTCGGTGACCAGCACCCGCGGGCTGCGGCCATGCCGTTTCAGGATCTTCCGGAAGAACCTGGTCGCTGCCTTCCCGTCCCGCTTAAATTGGATCAAGATGTCGATGACGTTGCCGTGCTGATCGACGGCCCGCCACAAGTACTTCCGGACCCCGTTGACCTTGATGAACACCTCGTCGAGATGCCACTTGTCACCCGGTTGGGGCTGACGCCGCCGCAGGCCCGCCGCGTATTCGGGGCCGAACTTCGTGCACCATGTGCGGATCGTTTCGTACGACACAACGATCCCGCGGGCGAGCATGAGCAGCTCGATCTCGCGGAAGCTGAGCGGGAACCGGTGGTACAGCCACACACAGTGGGAGATGATCTCCCGCGGAAACCGGAAACCCTTGTACATAGACACCACCGGATCATCCCAGATGGTCCGATCTCAACAACTTGACAATGCCCTTTCAATTGCTTACGGCCCCTTCCAGTGGCGTGCCGGTTTTGCCCGATTCGATCACCGTCGTGGTGTTCGATCTGGACGGGGTCCTGACGAGCACCGCCGTGTTGCACCGCAAGGCGTGGATGCACTCCATCTACGCCTACCTCAAGGCGCGGGACGCAACGAGATTCATGGAGTTCACCGAGCATCTCGTTGGTCCCTTGGGATCATCGTCTGGATGTTGGTCTTGTTGATGGGGAGGTCGCCCCGCTCGACGAGTGCTGTGGTGATGTCGCGGACCTCCTCCTCGTCGGACATGCGCCGTCGGAGCAGTGCGATCAGCGGGAAGTAGTCAATCACAGGCATGGTTCCATGCCGGTTGATGCATCTGAAGGTGGATGGTGTACTCGGGCAAACCGATTCGCGCGCACGATCGGCTGTTCTGGCGCCACCACTCCCTGATCGACCAGAGCCTGCACTCCCTCCTCGGGGCGACGACGACTGTCATCGCGATGATCACAGCCGGGCCATCGCCGGCTACACCATACTTTTGTCCGACAACTGTCGTCACGGTGCGGTCATCAAGGTCAAGGCCAGTCGCGGGCAGAGTCTGACTGCGGCGGCGGCCTCTGCTGCGCAGCCGGCCGGGATGTGAGGTTCGTGGGTGTGATCGAGGGGCACGGGGTAGCCCCAATCGTCTCGCCCGAGGATTCCGGGGAGCAGTTCGGTGCAGAGTCCCCGACCATCGCACTGGGTCCAGTTGATGTGCAGGCGCATGTGTGGGGCGGTGCGGGTGGTCATACGCGGGACTCCTTTCGGGAGTCGTGGCCAGTGACGGTTGTCAGCAGGGCCTCACACTGTCCGTCATTGTGAAGGAGGATGTCGGAGGCGAAGACGTCGAGTGCGCTGCGGACGAAACGGGCGGTGCCGTCTGGGTGCCGGCACGAACCACGCCCATCGACGAGATCAGCTATTCGGCGAATCTCGGTGGCGGCTCCCGTGGCGGTGGCGGTGCCGTAGGCGAGCTCGGTCAGCAACTGAGCCAGCCGGGGCAGGCCATTGATGCACGGCCCGCATTGGCCGGCACTCTGCTCGGCGAGGTAGGTGACGATGTCGGCCGATCGGGCCAGGCCGCAGTCACCGATCGCGAGCGCATGGACGATCCCGGCACCGGGACTCGCCCCCGCGCGTGCCATTGATGGGCGGCAGAGATGGAAGTCACCGAGCGAGGCCAGTGTGAGCCAGGTGCCGTGATAGCCCCCGACGAGCACGGACCGCAGGGTCCGCAGGTCGGTACCTCCGTCGTGACTGATCAGCTCCGCTATCGAGACACCGGTAGGTACCTCGACGACACCGCCGGCGCGGACGGCGCCCGAGAGGGTGACCAGCATCGTCCCGGGCTCGGACGGATCGCCGACCGACCGGAACCAGCGAGGTCCGTATCGCGCAATCAAGCCGATATGAGCCAGTGTCTCCACGTTCTGCACCAGCGTCGGTCGCCCTCGAACGCCGGAGACCGCGGTGCTGGCGAGCTGATCGCGGGGCAGCGCCGGACCGCCCTCGACACGGCTGACGACCGCCGACTTCTCGCCGGCGACGAACGTATCGGGTGCCTCGATCACATTCACGTAGGGTCGGTGCCAGCGGGCGTCGTGCCGCTCGTCGAGCGCGGCACGAACAGTGGCCAGAGCGCGGGTCGGGACGTATAGGAACAGTTCACGAGCCCCGATCGCCTCGCCGGCCAGGATCAGCCCGTCGAGAACGAGATGGGGGGCGTGTGCGAGCAGGGTTGCGTCCTTGCGGCTCTCAGGTTCACCTTCGGCCCCGTTGCCGATCGCGATCGCGCCGCGTCCGGTCGCCGTGGAGATCTTGCGACCCGTCGGGAACCCGGCGCCGCCACGTCCGACGAGCCCGGCTTCGTCGAGCAGTGCCGCCAGCGCACCCGGCCGCCGGAACTCGGGCAAGGAGCCGAATCGTCCATGATGCTCGGCGAGAGAAGGCCCGCCGGCGGCGAAGAGCCGACCCTGTTGTGGCCCGGACTCCTCCGGGAAGGCATCGACGGTCATGGCCACTCCTTGATCCGTGCGGTGGCGTATTCGACGAAATCAGCGCGAAGTCTCCAGGTGACGCTCGCGACCACGGTGGAAGCACAGACCGTCACGACGACGAGAAACCACACGTGCGACGGGTCGGTTCCATTTCCGAGTGCGTGTGCGAGCGCGATCGGCCACAGAGCGTACGTACCCCAGTGCACTGCCCGGAAAAGTCGCACGCCGATGCGGTGCCGCAGCACGCTTGTCACGACGACGACGAGCAGAACGTCGAAGGCCAGCGTTCCTAGACCGAGCCAGAACGGTTTGTAGGCACCGAGAAACGGTACGAAATTATCGACCAACCGCAGCTGCGCGTACGGATCTGCGAGCAGAGACAGCACGTGAAGTGCGACCAGGATTGTTCCGGCCAGGGCGGCTGCGCGGTGCACGTCAGCGACCGCAAACCGCGGCAATGACAGCATCGGGCGGCCGGAGCGGGTCGCGATTCCGAGCGCCACCGAAACGGTGAGAAAAACCAGTGCTGTGATGCCTGTGCCTCGCCCCAAGGCCCACATGGCTTGGTCCATTACCCCCCCCGATTTTCGTCTCGATACGACGACGGCCATGCCCCGACGGTGCGCACCGCGCGATCCCGTGTGACGAATCGTGCAGGCAACCCGAGGGTGCGCACCCAGTTCAGGGCGCGGTGCCTGCGAACGATGGCTGCGGTGGCGACGGTGTTCGCATCGACACAGGTGTAGGCCGCGACGGTGACGGTGCGCCAGACTGGGTCCACCGACCTTCCGGTGCGCGGATCGAGGATGTGGTGCACTATTTCTCCCCCGGTGCGCCAGCGGCGGCGGGTGGTGCTCGAGGTTGCCAGCGCAGCACCAGAGGGCAACGCGATACGACTCGCGGGGTCGTCCGCGGTGTCGTGGACAAGCACCTGCCAGCCTCCGGCGGGCGCATTGCCAGCGGTGGCGATGTCGCCTCCGAGGTTGACGAGAACGCCGCTGCCGGTCATTGCGGCAACCTGGCGGGCGCACCGGTCGGCGGCAAAGGCCTTGGCAGTGGCTCCGAGATCGAGCAGTACACCGTCGGGGACGGTAACCGTGCGGTCGCTCAGTTCGATCATCGACCACGACGCGGGCGTCGTGATCGTCGCCGATGGTGCCGGCTCGTCACTCAGGACGGCGAAGTCCCGGTTGTAGCCGAGAGCGACCACCGCGGCACCGACCGTCGGATCGACATCGCCGTCGGTCCGCCACGCAGCCGTCAGCGCCGTCAGGATCAACTCGGCGAGCAAGGGACTCACGTCGGTGGGCACGCCGCCCGACTTGCCGAGCACGCTGACCTCCGAATCGGGTCGAAATCGCGAGCACGCAGCCTCGACGAGATCGAGTTCGGCATCGATCTCGTCGCGCGCGAGAGAAAGAGCGGCGGGATCGGTGAGCACGATCTGCATGGTCATGCCCCACCGTGACCATCGCGACGCCACTAACTCACCGGTGGGTCCACGGCCGGTTGTCACTGTCATGACCCGTGCGAACTGGTGTGGTGCACACCGGAACCCGGGGACAGCGATGGTGCCGAACCGAATCCCGGCGTCGTGGCAGCCCCGGTACTCGATGAGGTCGGGACCTGGCCGGGCGCTGTGGGCCCCGCCGTGGTCGCTCCGGGATCCGATGCATCGACCGCGGTCAGCAGAGGATGCGTTGAGGTATCGGCATATGCCAGAGCGGATGCGCCGACGACGCCGACGACGCCGGCCCCGACCAGCACCCAGGTCGCCGCGACGACCCGCGCGAAACCGTCCCTCGGTTGTTCCATGCCAGTCCTTCGGTCACATGAACGTCGACGCCGGTTCCCGGTATGCAGGTGCCGCGTCGACAACTGTCGATACCAATGCTCACCGACGTTTCTGGGAGCATTCGAAGAAATGACCTGGCAGGCTCGACTCATGGCCGACCGCACCGCTGCCCCGAGGCTGCTTCTCGTCGAGGACGATCGTGCGCTCTCATCGATGCTCGTCGAGCTGTTCACCGACGAGGGGTACGAGGTCGATGTCGCACACGACGGGCAACAAGGTCTGCACCTCAGCCTGATCGGCCACTACGATGCGATGATCGTCGACCGCGGTCTGCCGGTGATGGACGGCGCCGAACTGGTGGCCGTTCTCCGGTCCCGTGGTGTCGTGACCCCGGTGCTGATCCTCACGGCTCGCGGCGCGGTGACAGACCGGGTCGAGGGCCTCGACGCCGGCGCGCAAGACTATCTGATCAAACCGTTCGACGTGCCCGAGCTGCTTGCACGGGTACGGTCGCTCCTGCGTCGACAACGCGACACCGCCGCAACCCTCACCGCCGGCGCGTGGCGGCTGGACCGGCTGACCCGCACCGTGAGCGATACGACCGGAGAGCGAGCTGACGTCGAGTTGTCCGAACGAGAGTGTGCTCTGCTCGCCGTCCTGATGAGCTCACCGCGACAGGTGTTCACCCGAACCCAACTACTCGAGTCGGTTTTCGATCGCGCCGACACACAAGGCGCCGTCGACACCTATGTGCACTACTTGCGACGCAAGCTCGGACGCGACGTGGTGCGCACCGTCCACGGAACCGGCTATCGGTTCGGTGACCGATGACACCCGCACGTACCACACCTCGCGCCAAACGTAGGCGTGGGCACTCGGCGACATCCAGTGACGTCGCAGTCGTTCGGCGTGCGGGCCAGATAGCGGCGGTGCAGGCCTCGGTCGCGTTGGCCGCGGTGCTGTTGGTGGTCGGGGCGGTGGTCTTGTTCGTCGATGTGCGCGTACAGAATCAGCAGATCACACGGCAACTGGTATCGGTCGCCGCCACTGCCGATGACGTCAACGACCCGCCACCGGGAATGACTTTGGCGCTGCGCGACCTATCCGGCAATGTGTCCGTGGGAGCTCACGCCACCGTGACCCTCGGGTTGCTCGCGGGCCCACCAGGTTTCTCCGATGTCGATGTCGACCATCGGCACTATAGGGCACTCGTCGCGGACAACACCCACGGCCGGGTCGTCGCGCTGATCGACCTCGAGCCGTTCGAGTCAGGTCGCAACCGACTGCTGCTCTCCCTCGGGGTGGCCGAACTCGCTGGTATCGCGGCATCGGTCGGTGTGGTGATTCTCCTGACGCGCCGTTCCATCCGACCGTTGACGCAGGCGTTGGACCTGCAGCGACGTTTCGTCGCTGACGCCTCGCACGAGTTGCGGGCGCCCTTGACAGTCCTACACACGCGTGCGCAGCTACTGGACCGCCGTCTCGATCGACTCCCCCCAGAGGAAATCAAGAAGCAACTCGGCGGATTGGTCGAGGACACCCGGGCACTCGGCGACGTCGTGGAAGACCTACTGGCTTCGGCGTCATTGACCACCGGATCCGCGCCGAAGGAGAAGGTCGATCTCGCCGCCGTGGCCGACAGAGTCCGCGACAGTATGTCTGTGCACGCGAAGTCTCTAGGAGTCACCCTCGAGTTCGAGCGCTCACCTTCCGACGCCGTCACCGAGGCCTTCACCGTCCTCGGCTCCAAAACTGCGCTCCGCCGGGCGGTGACATCCCTTGTCGACAACGCATTGACCCATCAGCGTTCGGGCGGAACAGTCCTAGTTCGGGTGCGGCGAGACGCCGAGCAGGTTGTCGTCGATGTTCGCGACACCGGTGCTGGACTCGACCCCTCGATCACGGGCACGCTGTTCAGTCGTTTCTCACACGGCGACAATCAACCTGGCAGTGGGCGCCGCTACGGAATCGGGCTTGCCCTCGTCCGCGAGATTGCACACGCCCACGGTGGAGAGATCACCGCCGCCGCAAACCCCCACGAGGGCGCGACCTTCACCCTCACGATTCCTGCCGCACCAACCGACCACTAGCTCGAGTTTCCCCATGAATCACCCCGCCACTTCCTCTGAGCGGCACAGATATGCGTTTCCTCGCACTGGAATTCACACCGAAGTCTCCCGCGGTGCGATGGGCCTGCACCCAACGGGAGTCGCGGTGCCGGCCACTCCACCTCTCGCCCCGGGTGACTACCGACACGCGGCCTCGTAGCGGTTGCCGCGATGGGCGGCGAATAATATTCAGCACAATCACATTACGTAACCGGACGCTTACGATTCTCAGCACAATATCAGGCACTCTGCTTCGACAGAGACCGCCGATCGACCCGCCGCGCAATCGGACAAATTTCCTCAGCTAGCTTTCAACAAGTCCAGCGTACTGTGGGAAATCCTGACTGATCAGCGTTCTACCCCTGATCGGTGGCTTCGCGGCATCTACAAATGCCGTTGCAGTGCAGTGTGTAAGAACTGGATATCGATGGACCCGAAACGAAACAGGATTGCTCGTGCGCACCAAATTCACGGAAATTCGATTGACCATGGTGCCCCCTCCGTCCGTCTCGGCACGAATCGCTCCGCGTGTTCCTCCACAAGCGCTAATGTCGCCGATCGTGACGACATTGCGTGACGCGCCGATGGCGCTTTTGCGATTCAATTACCGATTGATGCGTATCCCCTTGCAATTGGTGGAAGATGTCGCGTCCACAGAACTCGATGAGCAGGCACCAACTCGCCTCGCCTACGAACAACTGTTGATTCAGTACGATCGAGTAGCAGGCCACTTCCTCAACGACGAGGACGCCCAGGACCGTGCGGCAGAACTGCACCGGCATACCGTGGCCGTCCGAGCCGCGATCGCCCGCGACCATCAGCGAGTCGACACTGAGAGCGCAGCGCTCTTGGATCTGCAGCGTGCACGGTTTCATCAGCGCCGCACAGGCACCGACCCAGCGTAAACCTCTCCACCACCGTGCCGGGATATGGAGCCCGCGTTCGTGTTCGGACCGGGAAACTGGGGCACCGTGATGTTCTCGGTTTCTTGGCCACGCACGCTGAACACCATCCTCAGCGTCCTGCACCCGCAGTAGAAACTGCGTTTATGCACACCCAGCGCCATACCCTCAAGGCGACGGATCTCGACCGGAGACTGGGCAGTGCGCGAACTCGCGGACATTCTCCCTACCAACGAGATACGGTCCCACAGACGAAAGGACCGGGCAGGTTTGGATTCAGCGGCACCGAGGAGCCACTACCAGTGGCTGCGTGTGCCAGACACGTTACGGACTGGTTCGCAGCTGCGAACTCGGCCCGCGCGGAACCGAACACCCTTCCGAACTAGGGCGCGGTGCGAAACGCAACGGCACCCCACCGGGCGCCGACTCTTCTGTTACCCCGCAGCATCTGCGACTACGCCAGCGGTCGTTGCCATCTCTGGCCCCGGCTGGCTCCGCCGGGCGTCCGGGGTGAAGAATCGAGACGCCCGGGTGGCGGGACCCCGCCCGCTGCCGGCGTCACATGCGCTGCAGATTGGGCGGGTTCTGCCGCCCAAGAATGGAAGGGCAGCAGGGACTTACTACCGACCCCTAGCACCAACAAGCGGCCCAACGCTGCGGATGGATCGCTGGTCAGCTCACCTCCATCCCGTTCAGGACGTTCTCGATGTCCTCTCACCCAGCCGGGGGGCGGCGGGACAATAGATGCATGATCGACGCCGAAGGCGAACGGTTCGAGGACATGGTCATCCGGGCACTCGACAGTGTGCCACCGAAACTCGGGCGAGTGATGGCCAACGTAGCCGTCACCGTCCAACAGGACGCGGGTCCGATGGGTCTGCTCGGCCTGTACCAAGGAATTCCGCTGACCCACCGCACAACCCGGTACGCCGGTGTGTTGCCCGACCGGATCACGATCTACCGCCGAGCAATCTGCGCCATATGCCGCGGCGACGCCGAGGTTGTGGAGCAGGTCCGCCGGACCGTCGTCCACGAGGTCGGACACCACTTCGGCATCGACGATACCCGACTCCACGAACTCGGATGGTGAGCCACCCAACTCGCCCCCCGATACGACGGCCTAGCCCCTCACAGGTGACACGGCGAGAATCGACAGCGAGGGCCCGGCGTGTTCCTCACGGCGACGTGATCATTGATACCGGCCACCGCGTCGGCCCCGCGGCGCTGATCCAGATTGTCCTCCAGGTCGGTGATCGTCGCGATAAGAGCAATGCAGCCGCCGTTGGCCGATCTTCCGATGATGGGAAATTGCTCGAGTTCCGCAAGGGACTACGTCGCGGATTGCGCTCCCACTATGTATCCGAGTCGATGGATACGCCACGTTCGGTTGACCGCAGACACTGGCACAGTCACACCCCCACCCACCTCGACGCGCGGCGTCGACCTGGGAAAATGCCGAGGTCTAAGGGTGTCGACGCTCACGCCGCGGCCGCGGTTGTCAGGCGCATGCCCTGGAGTTTGTATAGTCTCATCGGCGCTCGGAACGACCTCTGGAGCGGAGTCTAAATAGTGACGAGGGGGCTCTGGTGCTGGTGCGACTTCCTGGGGTATACCCCGCGCAGCATGATTCATGGGCGTTGGTCGAAGCTCTGAAACAGGAGGCTCTCGGGCCCGATTCTCGAGTGCTCGATCTGTGCGCCGGTACCGGCATTGTGAGTGTGCGGGCGGCGGAAGCGGGTGCCGGGCAGGTGACGGCGGTTGACCTGTCGCGGCGCGCGTGGGCGACTACGTGGATGAACACCCGACTGCACGGTCGTTCGGTGCGAGTGGTGCGCGGTGACCTCACCGAGCCTGTCCGCGGCGAGCGTTTCGATCTGGTGGTGTCCAATCCGCCCTACGTACCCGCCGAGAATGACCGGGTGCCGGTCAGTGGGATCGCACGATGCTGGGATGCGGGCAAGGACGGTCGCGCGTTGCTCGACCGGATCTGTCTGCAGGTCCCGGACGTTCTCGCGGCCGGCGGGGTGCTGCTGCTCGTGCAGTCCTCATTTAGTGGGATCGAGAAGTCCCAGACGATGCTCGAAGAACAGGGTTTGCGCGTCAATATTGTGTCGCGGGTCGATATCCCTTTCGGGCCGGTGCTCGCGGCCCGAAGGGACATGCTCGTCCAGCGTGGGGTGATCGATGTGGGGCAGCACTGCGAGGAGCTTGTCGTGCTGCGGGCGGTCAAGTGAGGGGTGGTGCGGGTGCCGTCGCCCCGACTCTGACGCCCCACTCGTCGCGTCGAGTCGAAGACTCGACATCCTCGCCGGCACCGCCCGCTGTGGTTGGACACAGACCAGATGAGACGAGATCCGCGAGGCGAATGTGATCACCGGTAACGACCTGCCCGGGCCGGGGGCGCGCGTGATTCCTCTGACGGCGGCGCAGCGCTCCATATGGTTCGCCCAGCAACTCACCCCCGACGTCCCGTACGTGATCGCCCAGTACGTGGAGCTTCGCGGACCGGTCGACCTCGACCTGCTGGCCGAGGCCAGCGAGCAGGCACGCCGCGAACTGGGCGGAGGATTCATCAAGCTCGTCGACGTCGACGGGCACCCGCACCAGGTCCTGGGCACGACGTCGGCGAAACCGGTGCCCGTGGTCGACTTCCGTGGCGACTCCGTCGAGGCGGCCCAGGCGTGGATGCGGAACGAGAGCTGCGCGCCGATAGAGATGTACGGCGAGTCGTTGATCGTCTCGCACATCCTGCAACTGGCCGACGAGCACTTCTACTGGTATTCGCGCGCCCACCACATCGCGCTGGACGGGTATGCGGCGATGATGTCGATGCGCCGGGCAGCCGAACTGTATGTCGCCGCAATCGACGGCGTCGAAGCGCCTCGGCGCCAGGTGATCGACCCGGAACAGATAGTGCAGGAGGATGCGGAATATCGGTCCTCCCCGCGTTTCGGTCGGGATCGTGACTACTGGCACCGTCAGGTGCTCGAGCTTCCCCCGGCGGTCAGCCTCACCTCACACACAGCGCCACCCGGCGCCACGGTTCGGGTGGCCAGTGACTCCTTTCCGCTCGATGGCCCTTCGGCTCGAGGGAACGCGCGGGGGAGGGGCCAAAATCCGACGGCGCTGATCGTGGCCGCGTTCGCGGCATACCTCGCCCGGATGACCGGTGTCGACGATGTCGTCCTGTCACTGCCGGTGTCTGCGAGAACATCGGCCCGGCTCAGGGCCGCGGGTGGTTCGGTATCGAACGTTCTTCCGCTGACGCTGAAGGGAATTGGCTCCGCCACGATCACGGAGGCGATCGGGGTGGCCCGAGCTGCGCTGACGACTGCACTGCGCCATCAACGGTATCGCCGCGAGGACATCGGACGTGAGATGGACTCGGCAGGAAAAGGGTTCGCCCATTTCGGGCCAGTCCTCAATCTCATGCTCTTCAAGCAGGAGATCAGCCTCGGCGCGGTGACCGGCCGGGTGCGGGTGTTGACCACCGGGCCCACCGCGGACCTGTCGGTCAACATTTACCCCGGAGTCGCCGATTCGCTCCCCCGTGTCGATTTCGAAGGCAATCCGACACTGTACGACGAAGCGGAACTGCGCAGCCATCACCTCCGATTTACTACCTTCCTGAGATCGTTCACCGCGGCGATCGACACGGATCTCCCAGTCGCCGATCTCGATCTGTTCGCCACGGGCGAACGCGAACAGTTCACGCCGGCCATTGGTCTCGCGGACAGCGATCCGATCACGCTCGATCGACTTCTCACGGCGACGGTCGAGGCCCACCCGGAGGCCGTCGCGGTCCGCGACCGTGGACGGGCGGTGTCCTATGCCGAACTCGACTGCCGCGCAATCCAGGTCGCTCGGACCCTGATCGGGCACGGACTCGGACCAGAAGACCTGGTTGCGGTTGCGGTGCCGAGGTCGTACGAGTCGGTCCTGGCGCTGTGGTCGGTCGCGAAGACCGGCGCCGGGTATGTGCCCATCGATCCCACTCATCCGGTCGACCGGATCGAGTACACGCTCGGCGACTGCGGTGCGGCGGTCGGGCTCACCGTGTCCACCGAGCTCGAGCGTCTGCCCGATACCGTCCGGTGGCTGACCCTCGACGACGGCCACCTCACCGGCGGTGATGCTGGTCCCGGCTGCGCGACGGTAGCGGACCAGCATCGCGTTCGTTCGCTGCTCGTCGAGCACCCCGCTTACGTGATCTACACCTCCGGCTCCACCGGACGGCCCAAGGGTGTGGTCGTCACCCACCAGGGTCTGGCAAACCTCGTTCAGGAGATCCGCGACAACTACTCGGTGTCCGCACAGTCGCGTGTCCTGCATTTCGCCTCCCCCAGCTTCGACACCGCGCTGGTCGAGGTTCTCGCCGCGTGCATCGCCGGCGCCACGCTGGTCGTAACGCCCCCCGAGGTATATGGCGGACAGGAGCTGGCGTCGCTCGTACGCGACGAACACATCACCCACCTCCTATCGACACCCTCGGCATTGGCGTCCGTGGACCCGACGGGGCTCGACGACGTGGAGCTCGCGCTGGTCGGCGGCGAAGTGTGCCCCCCGGAGCTGGTGCGGCGCTGGGCCGGCGGGCGGGCAATGCGCAACGCATATGGGCCCACCGAAACCACCTGCAGCGTCACCCTGACCGCCCCGATCGCACCGGAGCAGAGAGTGACTATCGGATCCCTCATGCGCGGGGTGAGCGCCGTGGTACTCGACCACCGACTACATCCGCTGCAACCGGGCGCGGCCGGCGAACTCTATCTCGCCTCCGCAGGAGTGGCCCGCGGCTACCACCAGCAGCCAGCGCTGACCGGATCACGGTTCATCGCAAATCCGTTCGGCAAACCCGGTTCCCGCCTGTTCCGCACCGGCGACCGGGTTCGCTGGACCGGCGAGCACACCCTCGAATTCTTGGGCCGCACCGACGGACAGGTCAAGATCCGCGGGTTTCGCATCGAGCTCGGCGAGATCAACGCCGCATTGCACCGACACGACGACGTCACCTTCGCCACCACCGTGGTGCATCAGAACCCGGCCGGTGATCCCGTCCTCGTGTCCTACATCATGCTCCGCCCCGAGGCGGCAACCACACCCGGAACTCTGAAAACGGAAGTGGCCCGGTTCCTTCCGGACTACATGGTTCCGGCATCGATCATGGTCCTGGACACGGTTCCGCTGACACCGACCAAGAAGCTCGACCGCAGCGCCCTTCCCGCACCCGAGTTCGGCTCCGCCCCGGCATCGCGCCGCGACCCTACGACGGCAGCCGAACGCAGCGTCGCCAACGTGTTCGCCCGGATACTCGGAGTGCATCCGGTGGGTGCGGACGATTCGTTCTTCGACCTCGGCGGAGACTCTCTGTCGGCCACCCGGGTGGTCGCGGCGATCAACGCCGAACAGGGCACCACGCTCGGGGTGCGGGAACTCTTCGATACGCCCACGGTGGCCGCCCTCGCGCAGGTCGTCACCGAAGCCTGTGCTCACCGGGCTGACGACGACAGTGCACCCCGCCCGCAGGTGCGTGCCGTCACGGTGCCCGATCGCGTGCCGTTGTCGCCGTCGCAACAGTTCATCGACCGCACGATCACCACACCCGCGTTGTTCAACATTCCGTTCACCGTCAGGGTGGTCGGCGAACTCGACACCGACGCCCTGCGGCTGGCTACCGCGGACGTCCTCGAGCGGCACCGATCGCTACGAACGGTGTTCCCCGACTCCCCCACCGGACCGCACCAATGTGTCCTCGACGTCGCTGACGCCCTCCCCGATCTCGCCCCCGTGAAGATCCCGGCCCGAGACGCCGACGAACCGATAGCGCGTCTCCTCGAGACCGGGTTCGATGTGCGCGAGCAACCACCGCTGCGGGCCGGGCTGTTCGCGCTGACGACTCGCGAGCACATCCTGGCGTGCGTTATCCACCACATCGCGGCGGACGGCTGGTCGCTGGCGTTGCTGGCCCGCGATCTCGTCGCCGCGTACACCGCCCGCGCCGCGGGCGCGGCGCCAGAGTGGGCGCCCGCCGAGGTGCAGTACGCGCAGTACAGTGTGTGGCGACGCGAACTCCTCGGCGCCGAGACCGACACCAAGAGCCTCGCATCCCAGCAAATCGCGTACTGGAAAACGGAATTGGCGGGACTTCCCGGCGAACTCTCACTGCCGGCCGACCGCCCGCGACCACGAGAATGGTCATATGGTGCGGGCCGTGAGAGCTTTCAGATCGATCAGCGCACCCATCGCACCCTGTTGACCCTCACCCACCAGCAGCACGCCTCATTGTTTACCGCGCTGCGTTCGGCCGTGGCCATGCTGCTCGCGCGGTTGAGCGGGGACCGCGACATCGCCATCGGCACCCCGGTCGCGGGCCGCGGGGATCCCGCGCTCGACGACGTGGTGGGCATGTTCGTCAACACCATCGTGCTGCGTACCCACATCGACCCGGGCATGGGCTTTGCCGAGATCGTCGATCAGTCCCGCGACGTGGAACTGCGTGCCCTCGCCCAGTCCGAGGTGCAGTTCGAGCGGCTGGTCGAGGTGCTCGATCCACCCCGCTCATCATCGCTGCATCCGTTCTTCCAGGTCGCACTGTCGCTGAACAACTTCATTCCCGCCACGTTGAATGCCGACGTGTTGCGCTTCGAGATCACCCCTCGGCCCCTCGACATCGCCAAATGCGACCTGCACTTCCATTTCACCGAACGCCACGACACAGCGGGGCAGCCCGCCGGCATCGACGCCGAACTCGTGTACTCGACGGACCTGTTCGACGCCTCCACCGTCCGGTCGTTCATCGACGGCCTGCAGGTCGTCCTCGCAGAGATCGCGCCATCAACCCTGCACCGCCCGGGTCTGCCGGCCAACCGGTAGTTTCCTCCGGCCTCAGCGCTTTCTCAGCGCGACCCGCGATACTGGCGTCATGTCTACTGTCAGCGGCTTGCCCGCCCACGTGCTGCTCGTCCACTTCATCGTGGTCCTGGCTCCCCTGACAGCGATCCTGGTCATCGTATGCGGTCTGTGGCCCGCCGTCCGACGTCGACTCGTCTGGCCCACCCTCGTCCTCGCCGTCGTGACCACCGTCTTGACCCCGCTGACCACCGACGCCGGCGAATGGCTCGAGAAGCACGTCGCCAGGTCGGCCACCGTGCACACCCACACCGAACTGGGCGACACGATGATCTATTTCTCCGCCGCCCTTCTCGTGGTCGCCCTAGTTGTCACCGCGGTCCATCTCCGCGAACGAAAGACGGACCCGTCACGGGCGCTCACACTGGTCGTCGCCGCCCTCGCGCTCGTCGTGGCAACAGCGACCATCGTTCAGGTCTACCGAATCGGCGAATCGGGTTCGCGCGCCGCCTGGAGCGACGTCATCACCACCACCACCAGCTCCGCCCCGTAAACGCCGACCGAATAGCAACGGGTGCTAAAGGAAGAGGCAGCCTGATGAGGGTGCTGATCGTCGAGGACGAAGCTCGATTGGCGAATATGATTCGCCGCGGCCTCGAACTAGATGGATTCGTAGTGGTCACCGCCACCACCGGTCAGGACGGTCTCTGGCACGCCACCGAGGACAACTTCGATGTGATCGTTCTCGACATCATGCTGCCGGGAATCAACGGATACGAAATTGTCCGCGAACTTCGCGCCAAGCAGATCTGGACCCCGATTCTAATGCTGACCGCCAAGGACGGCGAGTACGACCAGGCCGACGCGTTCGATCTCGGTGCCGATGACTACCTGGTCAAACCGTTCTCTTTCGTGGTGCTCATCGCCCGCCTGCGCGCGTTGGTGCGCCGCGGCGCACCAACGCGCCCGGTGTTGCTCACCGCGGGTGATCTGAGCCTCGACCCGGCGCGGCGACGCGTCATGCGTGGTAACGAAGAGTTGGCCCTGACTCCCCGCGAATTCGGGGTCCTCGAGTTCCTGTTGCGTCACCCGGACACTGCCCTGACGAAGGGCGAGATTCTGCGCAACGTGTGGGACGCGCACTACGACGGCGACGAGAACATCGTCGAGGTGTACATCGGGTATCTCCGCCGGAAGATCGACACACCCTTCGGGGCGCACACCATCGACACGGTCCGCGGCGTCGGATATCGGCTCACGACAGCTCAGCCGGGCTCGCCGCAAGGGTGACCACGACCTGCACCCCGCCCGCCGCACTCTCACCGATCCGCACCGAACCTCGATGGGCGGACACGATTTCCGCGACGATGGCCAAGCCGAGGCCGGAACCGCCGCGGTCGCGTTCACGGGCGTTGTCGAGTCGCACGAACCGTTCGAAGACCCGCGCCCGGTCGGGCTGCGGGATGCCCGGCCCGTCGTCGGACACCATGATCTGTGCGGTGTTCCCGCGGCGCGAGACCTCCGCGTGCACAGCATGTGCCGCGAACCGGACGGCGTTGTCGATCAGGTTGCGCACTACACGCTCGAGCTGGGTGAGGTCGCCGCGGATACGCACGGGGGTCAACGACGCGGTAACCATCTTCTCGGTCTTGCCTCGGGCGCGGTGGACCTCGGTGCCCACCACGTCGTCGAGGTCCACGTCGCCGAGCCGCAGCGGCAGGCCGCGCTCGTCTGCGCGGGCAAGCAGCAGCAGATCGTCGACCAGCAGGTGCATCCGGGTGACCTCGGGCAGCAACGTGTCCCGTACGAGTTCGCGGTCGAGTAGTTCTGGGCGGGCATCGGCCAGCTCCAAGGCCATGGTGACGGTGGCCAGTGGGCTGCGCAGCTCGTGTGATGCGTCGCCCACGAATCGGCGTTGCGCGGTGTGGCCGGCCTCGATGCGGGCGAGCATGTCGTTCATGGTCCGCGCCAGCGCCGCGATCTCGTCCCGGGGTGCGGGCACCGGAATCCGTTCACCGAGTTCGGTACTCGAGATCGTGGCGACTTGGGTGCGGATGTGTTCGACCGACCGTAGGGAGCGCCGTACCAGTTTGTAGGTCACCACTGCGGCGACGAGGGCGATGACCGGACCACCGAGGGCGAGAAGCCCACCGACCGTGGCGAGGGTGACTTCCACCGGTTCCTCACTTGCCGCGACCAGGACGGTGTATTCACCTCCGACGCCGCGGGCGCCCTGCACGGTGATCCGCAGATCCGCACCATGCTCGGCCCGCCCGGTCAGCCCCGCCACCGGCGGACCGCCGGCAGGCGGCCGCACATCGCTCGCCGGGGCGCCGGGGTCGGTGTTCGATGTCCGCACCACCTGCCCGGCGGAGTCGACGACCTGAACGAGCGCGATGCGCTGATTGGTGTCGAATAGCTGACTGTCGAGGTCCGCGGGTTGGTCCGACTGCAGGCTGGTGGTGATGTCCTCGGCTCGGGCGGTCGCGGCGTCGTCGAGTCCCGAGAGCAGGGACCGGTCCAGTACGAACAGCAGCGCCGTCGCCCCGAGCGCCAGGGCGATCGTCACTACCGCACCGGCGACCAGCGCGGATCGGATCGCCAGCCCCCACAGCGACGGTCTGAGCCACTCGGGTAGGGATCTCATGCCGCCATCATCCGCCATCCGGCCCCTCTGGGACGCCGATGACAACCGCCGGAACGGCGGACATCAGAAAAGTCGACGCTGTCATGACAGGGATGCTCGGCCCGGACGGCTCAGCGTCCTGGAGCACCCGCTGCGGTCAAGGTGCTGTCCGGGTGGTGGACCTTGCCGGTTGCCCGATGCCGGGCTCGCAGGCCGTTGATCAGCAGCGGCAGAATCGACACCAGCACGACGGCGATCAGGATTACTTCGATGTGGCCGCGTACGAACGCAATACCGCCGAGCAGGTAGCCGAGCACCGGCACCCCGACTCCCCAGGCAATGCCGCCGACGACGTTGTAGACGGCGAAGGTGCGGTACCGCATCCCCGACGAGCCGGCCATCACCGGCGCGATCGTGCGGGCAACGGGAACGAAGCGCGCCAACAAGACCGTGCGCTGCCCGTAACGATCGAAGAACCGCCGCGACTGCTCGAGTTGTTTCGGACCGATCCGTGTGGCGCTAGGCCGATGAAACACCGCGTCCCCGGCCCGCCTCCCGATCAGAAACCCGAGTTGGTCACCGACCATCGCAGCGGCCGGGACGGTGAGCAGCAGCAACCACAACGGCGCGAACGGATGCGACTGCGCGGCGAAGACACCAGCCGTGAACAGCAACGAGTCGCCCGGCAGAAAGAAACCGACGAGCAGACCGGTTTCGATGACCACCGCGCCGAGGACGCCGAGCAACCCCAAGGTGCCCAGCAGCGCCGAGGCGTTCAGTAACCCAAGTCCCAGTGCCACATTCACGCCGCACGGCCCATCGTCGTCGGGTTGCTGCGACTTGAGTGAGGGGTGACCTCTTCCGGAATTCTGACCCCCGGGGCGCGGGTCCGGTCCATCCAGCTCGTGTAGAGCGCCCCGCCGATCACCGCGGCGAGACCACCGAGGAGCACACCGCCGACCACATCGGTCAGCCAGTGCTCACCGAGGTACAGGCGCGTCACCGACACCACCACGGTCACCACCGCAGCCAAAATCAGCAACAGGGCACGCCGGGCCGGCGGCAGACCGTACCCGAACATCACGGCGGCCATCATGAACAACGCCATCGCCCCGGTCGCATGCCCGGACGGAAACGAATGGTCCGTCTCGAACAACACCTGGGACACGATCGGGGGGCGAGCGCGCCCGACAACAGATTTCGTCACGGCAGAGGCCAGTGCCGCCGCACCGACGGTCCCGATGAGAATCAGCGCGGGGATCGGTGAGCGGGCCCGCCGAGACAGCACCGCGCCGATCGCGACCGCGAGGATGATGGTGCCCGCCGGCCCTCCGGCGTCGGTCACCGCGATGGCCGGCCCGGTCAGCCAATCCGACCGGTGCCCGGTGAACCAACCCAGAACCGCCGGATCCGCACCGGTCACCCAGCCCCCAGCCCTGACCTGATAGGCCAACGCAACGAACACCGCTGCCAATCCAGCGCACTGCACGGCGATCGCCGCCGCGGCCGGACCCCGGCGATCACGTTGCAGGCTCCGCCAGACCGACGCCCCCAGGAACATCGCCATACCCCCGACCAGCACGGCCACAGCCAGGGTCGTGGCACCGCCATGATGGATGTCGGCAACCACCTCGTGGGCCCGCCCGACCAGATTGGAATGAATCGGTGCATCGTGGGCCGTTGCCAATGACACCGGGGGTTGTACTGCTTCTCTCACACCCGCAGTATCAGTGTTCGCCGCTGTGGAGCCGCTGAGAGCGGGACGGCGATCACACCCGGCCAGCCCCCGGATGGGAAATTTTCGGCACGAGCAAGCGCACGACCCCAGGGACGTCGTCGGCCGCAACCCGACACCGATGGTGTTGCGGCCGCAGAGAAACCTTCCGTCCCTGCTGGGACGGGCAGGAAGTGTGACTGCCGGTCCGTCACCGCCGCCGTCTGCCGCCCGACGGTGCCGGTACCTCGTTCGCAGCTCTCAGCCAATCCTCAGCGTGAGAGGCATACCGTCGGAACGGGTTTCCTTATGACGGATGCCCTTATGACGGATACGGAGTCACCATGGTCGATCCAGTCTCCGAACCTGCGCCGGACGAGACGCCCACCCGAAGCGTGCCCGCCACCAGTAGATCCGCGGTCCCGTCGGCCCGGGCGAGACCCGTCAGCAACGCCGGCTGGGCCGTGGCGTCATTGCTGTTCTTCTGGCCGCTGGCGTTCTCGGCCTTCCACCACGCGTTCGAGGTCTATCCCCGATGGGCGGAGGGCGATATCGACGGCGCCGAGTACGCCTCCCGCCGGGTGCGCAAGCTCGGGCAACTGTCGCTGTGGATCTTCGGCGGCTTGCTGCTGCTGGCGATCGTCCTCTACGCGATCGCCGTCATTGTTCTGATCGCGCACGGCGGCGAGGGAGGCGACTGGCACCACCGCGTGCGCGACTGACCGCGGGAGAAATGGTCTGTAGTGAGCGATGGACTGTCGTACATTCGTCGAGCCGAGGGAGCGAGGGTGCCCACGCTCCCCCGACGACACCAGAGCAGAACACAGAAGGTCCGTCTGCGCTACCCGCTCTCAGCGTTTCCACAGCACCCGCGCACCAGACTGGAAGGGTGTCCGGCACTCTGCCCCTTGTTGGGGAGATGGTCACCGAGGTCGTGACCGAGACCGCGACGATGGAGATCGCTCTGACGGTCCTCGGGATCGCGCTTGCGGTGTTCGTCGCCGGTATGGTCGTCACCGGGTCCGGGCAGGCGAGCGGGCTGCGCACCGCGGCGTTGGCCCTGGCGTTGGGCATTGTCTGCGTTCACATCCGCGACGGCGGGTGGCTCACCGGCGCCGACCGCTCCATCACCTCCGTGCTGACGGCACACCACAGAGCAGGACTCGATCACCTTGCCACCCTGGGCATCGCGGCGATCGCCCCCGCGGGCGCGATCGCCGCGGCCGCGGTGGCCGAGATAGTGCTGATCCGGCGCCGTTGGCCGGTGCCGGTGGCCTCGATCATGCTGGGTGCAGTGATGGGCGCCGTATTCTCGGCCGCCGCCCTCGACACCGGGAACGCGTTGCCGGCGAACTTCAGCACGACCGCCACGGTGCTGGGTATGGCGGCGGTGATCGCCGGTATCGGCCGCAGCCGCACCTTCCGGACGCTTCTGGCCGCAGCCGTGGTGATCGCGGTCGTGTCTCTCGCCGGCGCATACCTGTATGTCGGAACACCCCTGACCGAGGTGGTGGCGGGAGTGCTTGTCGCGGCGATCTGTCTGACCGTGGGGCATGCCGTGCTGACGGCGTTCGCCGCACAGATGCCACATCAGCACCCTCGAAGCGGCTTCAGAGGCTGGGTTCGTGCCGGCTCATGAGGTTCTCCGGTCTCGCGGCACCGGGGTGGTTGATGTTCGCCGCCGCGGTGGCCGCGCTGTCGATCGGCTACCTGTGGGTACTACGCCTGCGGCGCAAACACACTCTGCGGTTCACCAATCTGGAACTACTCGAAACCGTCGCACCGACCCGGCCCAGTTGGTCGCGGCACGTCCCACCAGCTTTGCTACTGGTGGGACTGCTGCTGCTGACCGTCGCCATGGCCGGACCGTTGGCGCAGACCAGAGTTCCGCGCAACCGTGCCACGGTGATCCTCGCAATCGACGTGTCACTGTCGATGCGCGCAACAGACGTACCACCGTCGCGGCTGGCCGCGGCCCAGGCCGGCGCAAAAACGTTCGCGGACAACCTCACCCCCGGCATCAACCTCGGACTGGAGGCGTTCGCGGGGACGGCGTCGATGCTGGTCTCTCCGATCACCGACCACACCGCAACCGACAACGCCCTCGACCATTTGCAACTCGCCGAACGGACCGCGACCGGGGAAGCGATCTTCACTGCCCTGCAGGCGATCGACACCCTCGCCGGCGTACTCGGCGGAGGCAGCACACCACCGCCAGCCCGGATCGTCCTCGAATCCGACGGCAAGCAGACCGTGCCCGCCGACCTGAACGATCCGCGCGGCGCGTTCACCGCAGCCCGCCTGGCGAAGGAGCACAACGTCCCCATCTCCACCATTTCTTTCGGCACCACTGCCGGTGCGATCGACCTCAACGGAAGCCACATCCCCGTCCCCGTCGATGACGAGTCTCTGCGGCGGATCGCGGAGTTGTCCGGCGGCTCGTTCTTCACCGCGACCAGCGCGGACGAGCTCCAAGCCAGCTACCAGAATTTGCAACAGCAGATCGGCTACGAAACCCACCTCGCCGACGCCAGCCGTCCATGGCTGATCCTCGGATCCATCCTGATCGCGGTGGCAGCCGGCACCGCACTCGTTCTCAACCAACGCCTACCCTGAACACGCGGACCGCTGCGAGCACCCGCCCACGGCACCATGGTCGGCGACCGGATACCAGGACACTCCAGCGTCGAAACGGCAATCCACTCGGGCGCGCGGCGCGCGGCGATCCATCCGGATTCAGGAGACCGCCCTCATTCTCCGTACACGGCGGACCGCCTCCACCGGGGACCACGTGCTGCCCCTGCGCGAGCGAACCAGCGGATAACACCCCAGACCGAGAAGTGCCGCGGTGAAGTGCCCGATCGCCGTGAAGTTCAGATCTACGAGAAGCGGGACGGCGAAGAACACCAGCACTGCTGCGACATAGGGGTAACGCCACGGCGGGGCAATGCGGTAGGTCAGCACCGCGATCACTCCGGCCAGTCCGTAACTGACACCGATATCGAGCGTGTCCACCGCCGACGCGGGGGCGTGGCCATGGCGAATTGCCCAGTACAGCGCCCCCTCACTGATGTATGTCGCGCCGACGTGCGCGATCACCACCACCCACAACCACCGAAACGTCCCCAGCCAGCGCTCCGCCGGGACGTGAAAGACGTTGAACGAAATGAAGTAGGTGATCCATCCGCCGCCGGCGAGCCAGAAGGCACTCGAGATCAATACCCGAACGGGATCCTCGGCAAGATGATGCAAGTTGGTCGATCGATCGCCCAACACCCGGGCGAGGACATCCGGCGGCAGGTTCCTCATCACCACCGATGTCACCAGCAGTATCGCCAGCCAGATGTACGTCCCGGGTGCCCGCCGAACATACGTCCACGCTGCCCGCGGAAAGGATCGAAGGCGTGAGGAGATGGCGACGTCCATCGACTCAGTGTGCACCGGATCGCCCTCGGGGCGCTGAACCGGAGTGATAGCTCTGTGTGCCGGCCGATGCGGCAGACGCCTCCGACGCATCGGCCCCACCTCGGGTGTCCTCCCGGTCGATCACCAACTCCGGCATCAGCAGCGCGAACAGTGCGCTATCCCACCTCGACCAACCCGGTTGGATACCGCCACAGAATCGGCACGGCGACTACGGATCCGATAATCCACGTGCACAACGGTATGCGATTCTCGATTTGCAGGTGGTCCGTCAGCGTTTCGGTGAGCCTGGCTGGGGTCGGACAAGGGCGGCGCTCCTCGGACGGTGCAGCTTCTCTCACGTCGATACGTTCGCGGCTGCGCGCGTCGCCTCGGACTTGTTGCTCCCGATACGGTCGATTGAGGCTTATTCAACAATCAACCGATCAATATCGCCCGATCCGCTCTTGGTCGACCCACTCGCCGCGAAGACATCTATGAACCCCCAATCCTCGCTGACGGTATCTCGGTTCAATGCGGATCGGGTGCAGGGCGGACTGCGACGCCTTCGACCCCAGTCTGATTCTGGCCGCCGCACCGCATGACGACGGTGTAATAGCTCCCTGCAGGGATGCCGGTGAGCTTCACAGTCTGAGTCCTATTCGGCGCCAGACTGACGACTTTCGAAGCGATCGTCCTTTTCGATTGATCCAGCACGCCGACATCGCACTCTCGCCCGGTGTTGTCGCCCTTGGCGGTCACGGTGACATTGCCCGCTCCGCCGACTGCGGTCATCGTCGCGTCAGCGGACGCCGCTCCCGCGCCCAGCGCGGCGAGCGAGACGGTCACCACGATCGTTGCGAGGACGTGCCGCGAACCCCTCGTGGTCGTTGTACTCGCGTTCATGATGGTCAGTCCCTATATTCGGTACGGCCATGAAGCCGACGGATAAGGCACCTCTCGACCGATGTCGTCCTTGGCATATTCGTGACCGTCACGTGGATACCCGGGATCCACTGCGGCGGTTCGGGGGCAGATCGAGGCTCGGTCCATCTTCATCGTAGGCCGCGCCGTCAACGACGGATCCGAACTCTCAGGAACTCCACAGGTCGACCGTCAGGGCGGGCCCGTCGTGCTCGAGCCGCGTGCGGGCCGGGGCGGTGGATCGGTGGCAACGGGTAGAACGGTGGTAGCGAGATTTTAGGACTTCCGCAGGGGCACACGTTGACCGATCTGTCGTTGCTGTCGGGGCCGGTTCCACTCGTGGTCGCTGCCACGGGTGCGGCGGGCGGGGTGTGGTTACTGACCGGGCGGGCGGGATGGTTTCGGCGCCGGGCGATACCGCTGTGCGCCGCCGCGGCGGGAGTACTGACCGGTTGCCTCTGGTTCTGGGTGGAGCGAGTGTGGCGTCCACTTCCCGACCCGATACCCCTCACCGTCTACCTGTGGACGGTTCTCGCCCTGTGGGCGGTGACGTTGCTGGTCCCCCGGATCCTCGCCGTCCCCCGCCGTGTGTGGGCGGCCGCGGTGTCGGTGGTTGCCGCCCTCGCCGTGGTCGTGGCCTGCGCCGTACAGATCAACCTGTTCTTCGCTGCCTATCCCACGGTCGGCGCAGCCATGGGGTTCGAGCATGTAACTCGCATCGACTTCCAGGCGGTTCCCCCGCCGACACCGACACCGATCGTGGGCCGACCCCTCGAATCCGCTTGGGCGGCGCCGGCCGACATGCCACGGTCGGGCAAGGTGACCTCGGTGAGCATCCCCGGGGACCGTTCCGGGTTCCACGCCCGGCGCGCCGAAATCTATCTTCCTCCGGCCTATTTCACCGATCCGCGACCGCAGTTACCGGTTCTCGTCTTGCTGGCCGGTCAACCCGGCCAACCGAAGGACTGGCTCACCGGAGGCAGGCTGGGCACCATCATGGACAACTTCGCCCGCGACCACGGCGGGCTCGGACCCGTCGTGGTGGTCGCCGACGCGACCGGGTCGACCTGGGGCAACCCGCTTTGCGTCGATTCGCCACTCGGCCATGCCGCAACCTACCTCGCCGAAGACGTGCCCGCCTGGACCGAGGCTCATCTTCAGGTCGACTCCGATCCCGGCGGGTGGGCGATCGGCGGCTTGTCCTTGGGCGGAACCTGCGCGCTGCAGATGGCCACCAATTACCCTCAGACGTATCCGACGTTCCTGGACCTCTCCGGGGACCCGGAGCCGACCCTCGGTGATCATCAACGCACCCTGGTCGCCGCGTTCGGTGGCAACCAGGGTGCGTTCGATCGGGTCAATCCCCTCGATCTGCTTGCCGAACATCGCTATCCCGGGTCGGCCGGTGTCTTCGTCGTCGGTAGTCACGACGACGAACTCAAACCGGCGATCCGCAGAGCCTGTGACGCCGCCCGGCAGGCGGGGATGGACGTGTCCTACACGGAGGTTCGCGGCGGCCATGACTTCGCCGTGTGGTCCGCCGCACTCGCCACCGAGATGGACTGGCTGGCCACTCGGCTGGGGCTTACGTCCTGACCGTCTCCGCATCGGACGCCGGGCGCGCACCTCGGAACAGGACTGCAACGCGCAGGTGCCGGTGGGTTGGTGCCGCCCCGGTGAGGGTAGATCAGTTTCTTCCGCGGTGTCGGGATCCGGCACGGGTCCGCGTAATGGCCACGTCACTTCAGGGTTTGACGAACACATCGTTGAGGGTGACGGTGCGGAGGTTCCGGTTCCGGATGATCTCGACGAGTTGCGGGTAGGCGTGGGTGACCGGCAGGTAGTTGAGGTGGCCGATGACGATTGCCTGCGGGGTGAAGTACTGGTTGGCCATCTGCACGATGTAGTCCTCGGTGATCAGCGAGGAATCCGACAGCGAGCCGTACCACAGGGGTCGGGACGGTGTAGCCGAGGTCGGCGGCCACCGAGTCGACGGCGGCATTGCGTTTTCCGTAGGGCGGCCGGAAGTAGGGTGCGGCGTCGACGCCGTACGTCGTTTTCAGGAATTTGTGGTTCTTGGTGAGTTCGTCGGCGATCCGACTCTTCGACACGGTCGTCAGGTCGGGATGGGGCCAGGTGTGGTTGCCCAGTTGTATCTGACCACTGTCGACCAGTGGTCGCAGGAGAGTGGCGTTGTCGGTCCACGAGTCGTACTGGCGGTTGACGAAGTAGGTGAGACGGACCCCGGTGTCCTTCGCGAACTGGGTGTAGAGCCGGACGACGTCGCTGTTCACACCGTCGTCGACGGTGAGCGCGAGGAGGTCGCCGTTGCCGGGCAACGCTGTCAAGGCGCGTCCGCTGGCAAACTGGATGCGGGACGCTGGCGGCGGTGGGGGGAGTACCGCCGGTGGCGGGGATGCTGCCGGCGTCGGAGGAATGCCCGGATCGGGGGGTCGGGCACGGCGGTGCCCGGGGTTTCGGCGGTGCTGATGCTGCACCCGGCCGCTGCGCGGGCGAGGGTGGCCGCGGCGAGAGTGAGGAATTGGCGTCGATCCGCGGGCCGAATTGTAGGGGTGTGCGATGAACGTCGATGGTGTGCGACGAGGACTCCACGGGGGGAGTTTCGCGGTCCGCCACCATGCCTGGGGAGTGGCAGAGGCGGGGGCCGACGTGCCTCCGTATCGGTTGCGGCGGACCGCAGCACGAGTTGAATCCCATCGGATCACGCATGAAGCTGAGATGCGTTCTCAGCGTTCTTTCAGCCTGGAAAAGTTAGGCTTCCTCAGCTCACGTAGGACACGCACACAGCCATCCTGTCCTCCGCCGCGCGCCGGGCCGACGTGAGCCGGACCCGCATGTCCACAGGACATGCGCACCCTGTTCCGATAGGACCGAATCCCGTTGCCCAGCATCATTATGGGGCGCCAGAAGGCCTCGCCGTGCCACCGATCGGACGCCGAAAACTAGGTCGTGAACTTCTTATCAATACTGAGATTTGATGCGCCCCCTGTGGTTACGCTTCGCATACTTCTTCATCTCTGTTTCGAAGCACTCTGAATGGGGCCGGCATGACGGACATCAGCACATCTCGCTCTGGATACAGATCATTCACTCGCGCAGTCGCAGTCGCAGGAATTGCCGTGCTCGCCATAGTCTTGGGCAACGGCACCGCCTCGGCCGGCGTGGACAATTCCAGCTCCGTCGTCGACGCGCGGGGCAATCGGATCGAAGTCCTGCAGGGCGACACGTCGTATCAGGTGGTCCCGCCGTTGGACGGCGTTCCCACCAGTGTCGAGTTCTTCCACAACGGTTATGCCGGGGTCAACATCACCGGCCCGAACGCGGCAGAGTTCAAGGGCACCAAGCTCACCGTCGGCTACCAGATCGGTTACCCGATCGCCCTGAGCGGCGCGACCATTGTGCTCAATTCGCCCGGGTTGGGGTTTGTCATCGGTTCGAGCAACGGGATCGACCTGGGACTCGTCCCGGCGCCCACGTTGGATCTGCACGCGGGCAGCAACGTCGGACTCGCCGGTGACATCATCCCATCGCAGGAACTCGACATCGACCTGGCACCGGGCGGCATCACCACCGTCCCGCTGCTGGAGAACCAGTCGTTCGACGGTCCGGCGGCGTCGGTGCGAATGCAGGGAGTACATGGTTCCATCTCCGGTGCGCTCGGTGCGGTCACCATCCGGCCGTACGCCACCGCCGTGACCTCCAGCGGTGATACCGTCACGACGTACGGCATGCCGCAGAAGCTCAATTAGCCTTCGTCGTCCAGCGACCAGTGGTCCTGCGACGACACGAGAACGACAACAGCTGGCCGACGCGGCGGAAGTCGCGTCGGCCAGTTATTGTGCGGGCGGTCCGAGCGGGGAGTGAAGTAACCGCGGACAGGGTCGAGTCGCCAGTGTGAGCGTCGATTTCACCGGTTGTCGAAGCGGCGTTGAACGACAGCCGTTCCACCGACTGCCGCGAATAAGAGAAGCAACACCATCAGCACATTGATCATCGATGTCTCCGTTAACAGGTTTGTCCGACCGGTTGGTCGGTTGCTCGTCAACCTACACCGATGCAGCGCTTGCCCTTTCGTGTTTCTACTGACTCCGCGATCACGATCGTGCGGGCAGGGTGATCCCGCGCCATAGTACGACGCGGGTGCTGAGAAATCACTGAGAGAAGTCTGGTTTGCCCGTTGTGGGGCTAGGCGCGGCAGCGTATCCGCCTGCACGCTGGTTGGGACGGAGGTCGGTACCGCACAGCTAGACAGGCCGTACGCCACCGAGTATCGGCAGAGCCTCGGTGTGTCACTTCACGACACCCGCGGCGAGACCGCAATGGTCGGAGCGTCACGCCGGCCCGGTGAGGACATTGCGCGGGCGGGTCGAGTGGCATGGGGAGTCAGGCACCGGCCGTGTCCCGGAGTGGGGAACGTCGGCGGCTCGTTCGCGGCATAGACGGTGCCCCGAAATGACACAAAGGGTTCGCGATAGAAGGGATTTCATTTGCACTCCGTACTGGTGGTCCGCGTTTTTGCGCGGAGTATGCCGTAGTCCCGCTGAGAGAATGTTGAGAGCTGAGACGTGTCTGAGAAGACGAGAATCCGTCACTTTTCGCCCATCGTGGGTACGTAGGATTCAGGCTGTGCTGCAGTTCGCTGCAACCGATACGGCGGCACACGTCGGCCCCCGCTCACTGCCCCTTAGACGTGGTGGCGGGGGCCCTTCACACCCTCACCTGGTCTGTGGCGCAGTACACCAACTCCCCGGGCGTGGTGGAGAATCCGGATCCCAGCACCGACTTACTTGGGCGCCAGCGACGCGGACCTCGTCGGCGCCCCCGTCAGTCGGAAATCATTCTTTGGCGCACTCGAAAATTCGGCACCAGAACAGGCTGCGGTCCTGTGGTGGAGAAATCTACGGCTCCGCGTCGGGTGGTGTAGTAGGCCGTCGAGAACCGCAGATCACGCAGTGCGGGAGTGAGAACGGTGACCGCCGTCAGCACCACACCCGCCGCTGCGGCCGAGAGCAACCACGACAGGGACACCGGCGACCCCAACACCACGTGGTCGACGACGACTCCGGCCCCGGCGCCGACCACACCGCCGATCAGCCCCACCGCCATCGCCTCGGTCCCGGCCACAGCCGTGAGTTGCCCGCCGCCGGCACCGCGGGCTCGCAGCAACCCCAACTCGTAGCGACGGCGTGCCGCGCCGCCGGCGGTGATCACCGTGGCAAGGACCGCGGACAACGCGACACCGGGTAGACCCAGGAACAGAAACAGCACCTGTGAATACAGGGCGTCCTGGCGGGCCGCGTCGAGGGTGGCGCCGAGGTTGTCCCACCAGTGCGGCACCGGCGAGGGTTGCCTCGAGGTTGCGGGCGGTGCCGGTGTCGGCGGCGTAGGCGGCGGCCGGATCCGGGGGCAGGTACCGGTCCCGGCCGACGTGTACCTGCGCACGCACCACCGCCGGATCGTCCCGCTGCCCGGCGGCGAAGAGGGCGTCGAACTCCCCGACAGGCAGCAGCAGCACATTGTCCGGGGGTGCCTCCGGCTGCGCGGAGGCCGGGGCGGCGACGGTCTGGAACAGGTGCTCGTCTCGCTTTCGTCCTGTCGACGTCACCGCCTCTCAGCGTGCCTTCAGCAAGATCCCCCTACGGTCAGGGTTGTGACCGAGACGACGAGCTCTGCCAGCAAAACCCGGCGCGTGATGCTGAGCAAGGTCCCCGAGATCACGGTGTGGTTCTGGATCATCAAGATCCTGTGCACGACCGTGGGTGAGAGCTTCGCCGACTGGATCAACATGACCTTGGGTCTCGGCCTGAACACCACCGCGCTCATCTTCACGGTGATCCTTGTCGCGGTGCTGGGATGGCAACTGCGGCTGAACCGGTACGTGCCGTTCGTCTACTGGCTGACGGTCGTCGTGCTCAGCGTGACCGGCACGCTCTACACCGACATCCTCACCGATGACCTGGGCGTCCCGCTCGCGTTGAGCACCAGCGCCTTCGCGGCGGTCCTTGCCGTCGTGTTCGGCGTGTGGTTCGCCCGCGAGCGGACACTGTCGATCCACAGCATCGTCACGACCCCGCGAGAGGTGTTCTATTGGCTCGCAGTACTGGTCACCTTCGCCCTGGGCACAGCAATCGGTGATTGGATACTCGAGCTCACCGGCTGGGGACCCGGCATCTCGGTACTCCTACCGGCAGGCTTGATCGCCTTGATCGCGATCGGCTGGCGGCTCGGCGCAAATCCGGTCCTGTCGTTCTGGCTGGCGTACATCCTGACTCGCCCGCTGGGTGCGAACCTCGGCGACTGGCTCGCGTCCCCGTCGACCGATCACGGACTCGGTTGGGGTACCGCCCTGACCAGCGTGGTGTTTCTTCTCGCGATCCTCGCCACGGTCGCGTATCTCACCCTCACCCGCAGCGACGTCATCGAAGAGCACGAACGGACTTTCGCCCCGACCGTCACCACCACTCCGGCCCGCGAGCGGCTCATGCTCGGGTACTACGCCGCCGTTGGCGTCGCCACCGGCGCCCTGCTCATCTGGGCCGCCGGGCAGCCGCACGCAACCACGGCGAGCGAGGAGGAAACCGGCGAGGCGCCCGTGACCACGCCACTCACCCCAGACGAGGTGACAGCACATTTCCCGCCGACTGAGGTCGCGAAGTTCCGCACCATCGCCGAGGACACACTCACGAAAGTGCAGGCGGGTGACCAGACCGACGCGACGGTCCGGATCAAAGACCTCGAGACCGCGTGGGACGACGACGAGGCGACCCTACGCCCCCTGGACGCCACCGCCTGGACCGTCCTCGACGGCCGGATCGACAACGTCCTCAAAGCAGTGCGGGCGAGCACACCCGACACCGCGACCGAGACACAGACTCTCACAGCACTATTGACCGACCTTCCCTGAGACCGCCGATGCGGCCATGGCATGGTCCCCGCCACCAGACAACAGAAAAGCCATCCCCGACGTCCACGTGAGTAGTCGGTGCCGGTCTCAGCATGCTCACAGGGAACGGTTGCCACACTCATCCCATTCGATTCACCACCACGGTGTTGAGCGAGGCCCGGAACTCACCCTCCGCTTGGGTGGGATTGTCGGCAAACTGACACCACCGGAGTCGCCCAGATACCGTCCGACCGCATCGCGACGCCCGACCATCCCGAGTACATCGACGACCGCACACAAAACCACGCAACATAACCCATTTGTCCCATTCTTCGCGGGAGAAACAGGGAGCATCCCCAGACGCGACGGGCACTGTTCAGATCCCATTCACTTCCGGTTAGAGAACAGACTTGTTGCATCCCTATGGTTCTCGTGCATCCTCGAAGCGGCCGCAGTCGGCGCCGCCCTCCCAGCAAAAGGAACAATCACGCATGAAGATGACCAAGTTGATGGCTGCCGCAGCCATGACCATCGCGTCGATGGGCATCGCGGCCGGCACCGCCTACGCCGATCCCGCCCCCGCCCCCGCCCCCGCCCCCGGTGTCGGATGGAACGTCACCAGCAACGGGAACCAGGTCATCGTCGATACCGCAGCCGGTTCGCTGAGCAACGAGAACAATCACCTCGTAGTACGTGACGCCGCAGGAGCACTCGTCGATTCAGTGCCGTTGGCGATCGCCGTCGACGGCGTCAGCCATCCGGTCGCCGCTCAGATCGACGGACACACCGCAACCCTCACCACCGACACCAGCCCGGCCGCCGCTACCCCGGCCAGCCTCCCGCTCCAGCAGGTCGACCTGCCTGCCGCTGTCGCAAACGTCAAGGACAACATCACCCTCACCGCGGCGGTCGGCGGATTCCTCGGCGCCGCGAGCGGTTTGGTCGGCGGTTGCCTCCTCGGCGCGATCGCCGGCGGTGTCGTTTCCGCGCCCGCTGCGCTGCTCTTCGGAGCGGGACCGGTGGCGGGATGCATCGGTGGAGCGTTGCTCGTCGGCGCGGGAGCATCGCTCGCCGGCACCGCAATCGGCGGTCTCGGCGCGCTGGGAGCGAACGCACAGCCGTTCATGACCTTGCTGAACCAGCCGCCGGCCGCCAAGAAGTAGTCAGCACAAGCGGTTCCCGACAGGCGAAAATTCTCTTGCCCGAAGCATCGCCGGTCCCCACTCCGAGGACCGGCGATGCAGCTCTATCCGGGGTGAACGCATTACCCGAACGGCCTCGAAGCACGGTAGGACCCGGTCACAGACCTGCGCCTCTCAAGCATCGCCGGCTATCTCGGCGCACACGCCGCCCACGATCACGACACAGCCCGGATCGACCTCGAACAGGGGCCCGGAACGTGCGCAGAGAGAACCTCCACAATGTTCAATCTCGCCGTAGCAGCCATGGACCTCAGCCGCGCCGATCGATACAGACTGTCGCGTCTGGCTACCGCTCGTTCTTGCAAAAGCCACCTTCGCCGCTCGATATCGGGCACGGAAGTACCGAACCGACCGGTCTCAGGTCCACAGATTGGATTACGGTTCGGGTTGCGGCGGGTGGGGTATTGCGTGGCCCCATCTGCAGCGTCTTCTCAGCGTTGCATCCCGACGATTGCGGGTGTACGGCATCCGTGTCAGGCGACGATCCCCATCGTGACGGATAACCCGCACCGACACGCGCCAGGCGCTTGTCTCACGACCCCGAGTCACGCTCAAAACGTCTACCGGCGGCGCGGCCGCCGCTTCCCGCAGCCGGACAGTGACCCCGCCCAGGCGTTCGAATTGTCGGGCCGACGAGAAGGACGATTTCAACGTCGGTATGCGGCCCAGGACATCGCAATTGCTACATACGCGAGCAAAATTGCCAGCGCTGCCACGATGACCAGGACCACGTGACACAACGTCACTTTCATTGCCCCTCGCCTTCCCCGGACGCATTCTCGCCCATCCGGGCGCTGTCCGTGACGCTCACCGCTTCCCTACGACGGCGGCGAACCTGGTGGGCGCGCTCCGGTGTTCCATTCTGGCCCAAGCCGCTTCGGCGGTGAACGGACCGAATGTGCAACACGCCCCATCGTGGCGGTCCACTTCGACCACCCAGTACTCGGTCACTTGGAGGGCTGCTACAGCGACGGCGGTGTCAGTCATCGGTGTTCCTTTGCAAGAGTGAAGCCTCGCGATCGTGTCAAGATCCATTGTCCGCCTACGTGAGCGTGCAGGACCAGCGTCGGCATGCTCATTCGCAACACCGTTTGCGATCCTCATAACTCCCGGCACATCGACGAACTCG
This sequence comes from Rhodococcus sp. ACS1, assembly GCF_002300155.1. Taxonomy (NCBI): domain Bacteria; kingdom Bacillati; phylum Actinomycetota; class Actinomycetes; order Mycobacteriales; family Nocardiaceae; genus Rhodococcus; species Rhodococcus sp. ACS1. The sequence goes on along the minus strand of NZ_NSDZ01000008.1, from coordinate 597,107 downwards.
ACGCGGTACGCCACCACCTCAACCCGCGAGGCCGGAAATCAGACATCACCGGGTCAAACCCAACGCCGATGCCAATCCGGAGCGGTGACCACCCAGCACATGCCGATGCACCGGACTGCAGCACCCACAATGGAGCGGTCGTCGAACTCCACCGCCGCCGCACCCCGGGCATAGGCATCGCGGAATGCCCCGGTGCGGCGCCTGCCAAGGGGTGCGATGATGAACGGATGCTCGCTCTCATCGGTCTTCTACTGGTGGTGTGGTTGGTGTTCGTCGTCCTCGGGCTGGCGGTCAAAGAATTTTTGTGGCTCGCGGTCATCGGGATTGTGCTGTTCGCCGTGACCGCCGGGTGGGGCTGGCTCAACCGCAACACCCGCACCTGACCTCGCCGCGCCCCGGTTCCCCCGGTGCTCGATCAGCACCCGTCCGCCGGCCGCGTCGAGGCTCGCAGGCGGCGCCCACTTCGAGGAGGATCAGGAAGTCATGCCCACGTTGCCCGGGCTCGGCTCCCCCGACGATGCCGACCACCGACCCCACCCACCAACAAACCCAGAGGGGTCGGAACAGACCGATCCGGTTCCCGAAGCCGAAGCCATCGCCGCCCGGATCAGCACCCCCGACCAACCCCTCGGTCGCCCAGGGGCACGGTTCAACCGGCGCTCCCCCTTCTTCATCGGCGCGGCCGGCGCCGCGGGGGTCGCCGTGACGTACGGTCTCGTGCACCTGCTCATCACCGCACAGTCGATCCTCATCCTGATCGGGTTGGCACTCTTCCTCGCCCTGGGACTCGACCCCATCACCTCCTGGCTGGTTGACCGCAACCTGCCCCGCTGGCTGGCGGTGACGCTCGTCTTCACCGTCGCGCTCGCGTTCGCGGTGGGCTTCTTCGCGGTCGCGATCCCCCCACTGGTAACCCAAACCGAACAATTGATCGACCGCGCACCGGACTACCTGAACCAGCTCCAGGACCACTCCAGCGTGGTGGGCAAACTCAACGACCGCTATCACCTGCAAGACCGGCTCACCAGTGCCGTGAACGGCAGCGGCCAGACTATCGTCAACGAAACCGTCAGCGCCGGCGCCGCGATCTTCGACGCGCTGGGCAAGTTCCTCATTCTGGCGGTGTTGACCGTCTATTTTTTGGCTAATCTTCCCGCTATCCGGACCACCGGGTACCGGCTGATCCCCCCATTCGCGCCGGCCGCGGGCCATCCTCATCGGCGATCAAATCTTCGCGATGGTCGGTGCCTACGTCCTCGGCAACGTGATTATCTCGGTGATCGCCGGCACCGCGACCACGATCTGGCTTCTCGCGTTCAACGTGCCCTATGCACTGTTCCTCGGCGTGTTCGTCGCCCTCCTCGATCTCGTTCCGGTCGTGGGGTCGACCATCGCCGGTATCGTCGTTGCCGCAGTCGCGTTGACGGTGTCCCTGCCCGTCTCCATCGCCACGGTGATCTTCTTCGTTGCCTTCCGCCTCGCCGAGGACTACCTCCTCGTTCCCCGGATCATCGGTCGAACGGTGAAGATCCCGGCCCTGACCACCGTCGTCGCCGTCCTCATCGGCGGCACCCTGCTCGGGATCGTCGGCGCCCTCGTCGCCATCCCGATCGCCGCCGCCATCCACCTGCTCGTCGAGGAAACCGTCTTCCCCCGCCTCGACAGCACCTGAGCCCGTAGTCACTGCTGCAGTGACGCGGCCGACCTACTGGCTGGACTCGTCCCTGGCCCAGGCGATGCCATGGTACTGCTGAGGTGGGTTCAGTGATGCCTGGCATCTGTTCGGCGGCATTGACAACGCCTGCAGCAGAGCGCCCGGAATTGGTTCGAGCCAGCGTACTTGGGGCTCTCCGGTCGCGGCTGTCAGGGGTTGACGTGGCGGCGTGCGGCATGGAGTTCATCGGGTGTGCCGAGCGCGATGAGGATCGTTCCGGCCTCCAGGTAGATATTGGGGGCCGGATTTGCGATGAACTGACCGGAGACAGCGCGTATTGCGAGAAACAACGCGCCACTCGTCTCCTGCAGTCGCATCTGCGCGAGGGCGTGCCCCACCCAGGGTGAAGTCGGGTCGACGGTGATCTCCTCCATGCGGTAGTCCAGGCTGTCGTCGTGCATCACCACGTCGAAGAATTCGGCCACGTGGGGTTGCAGTGCAAAAGATCCCATTCTGCGGCCGCCGATCAGCTGCGGGTTGACCACCCGGTTGGCGCCGGCGCGCATCAGTTTGGACATCGACCCCTCGTTGCGGGCGCGGGCGATGATGATCAGGTCGGGGCGCAGCGCCCGGGACGAGAGGGTGACGTAGACGTTGTCGGCGTCGGTGTCGAGTGCCGAAATCAACGCGTGCGCTTTCGCGATGCCCGCAGCTTCCAGGGTGCGGTCGTCGGTGACGTCGCCGATCACGGTGGGATGCTCGAGATCTCGCAGTCGCTCGGGATCACGGTCGATAACCACGATCTCACGGCCGAGGGTATCGAGATACTGCGCGCTCGCGGTGCCCACCCGGCCCCATCCGCAGATGATGATGTGGCCGGTCATCCGGCTGATGCGTCGGTCCATTCGCCGTCTTTCCATGTGCTGGCGCAGGTGGCCTTCGATGAGCGCCTCGAGGAGGACGCCGAACATGTAGAGCGCGGTGCCGACCCCCGCCAGGATGAGAATCATGGTGAATAACTGTCCGACGCCGGTGAGCGGGTGTACCTCGCGGAATCCGACGGTCGTGATCGTGGTGACGGTCTGATAGAGCGCGTCCTCGGCCCCGAAGCCGAGGATGAGGTAGCCGGCCGTACCGGCGACGACCACCAGCGCAAACGCCAATAACGCTCGACCGATTCGACCCAGAGGGCTCACCGCCCTGATTCTTCTCCCCGGACCAGCCGGGTGAGGGCATTTGGGGCATCACTTCACCTCCCGGCGACCGGGATGTCCGGTATGGGCGTATTGCGTGCGGAACATTCTGCGCCCCTGCCGATCCGGGCAATGCGGACATGAGCGGTCTGTGTCGCGCTGTGCGGGTAGCGGCGTGGCACGCTTTGTCCGCAGCACCGCCGGTGCTCGGTGGTTGTGGTCGGGCGGGTCGGAGGACGGGTGTGGACGTGGCAGCGAGGTCATCGGCATCGTCGGTGAAGCGGCAGGCTCGAGCCTGGTTGCTCGAGGACATCACCGAGGAACCGGCCGGGCATCAGGGTCCGCACCGGACGGCGTCGAAACAAGAGCACAAACATCCCTGGTGGAAGGTGATGTGCCTGACCGGCGTCGACTACTTTTCGACGCTCGGCTACCAGCCCGGGATCGCTGCCCTGGCGGCCGGAACCCTGGCCCCGCTGGCGACCGTCGTGCTCATCGCGCTCACCCTGCTCGGCGCCCTGCCCGTCTACCGGCGCGTGGCCCGCGAAAGCCCCCGCGGGGAAGGGTCCATCGCGATGCTCGAGAAACTCCTTCCCCAATGGGGCGGCAAACTTTTCGTGCTGGTACTGCTCGGGTTCGCCGCCACCGATTTCCTGATCACGATGACCCTGTCCGCCGCCGATGCCAGCGCGCATCTGATCGAGAACCCCTTCACCCCGCACTTCTTCTCTGAGCACGCGGTCGCCGTGACGCTGGTGCTGCTGGCGCTGCTGTCCGCGGTGTTCCTGCGCGGGTTCACCGAGGCCATCGGCATCGCCGTCGCCCTGGTCGCCGTGTACCTGGCACTCAACCTGGTGGTCATTGCCACCGGCCTCTGGCACGTGATCTCCGCCCCGTCCCTGGTCACCGACTGGACCTCGGCGATGACGACCGAACACGGCAACCCGGCGATGATGATCCTGCTCGCGTTGATCGTTTTCCCCAAACTCGCCCTCGGCCTGTCCGGCTTCGAGACCGGGGTGGCCGTGATGCCCCAGATCCAGGGCGAACGAAGTGACACGGACGCCAATCCGGAAGGCCGTATTCGCGGCGCCCGCACACTGCTGACCACCGCTGCGCTGACCATGAGCGGGTTCCTGCTCACCTCGAGCGTGGTTACCACCATCCTGATTCCGGAGGACGAGTTTCAACCCGGCGGGCAAGCCAACAGTCGCGCGCTGGCCTACCTGGCCCACCTGTACCTCGGCGAAGCCTTCGGCACCGTCTATGACGTGAGCACGATCTTGATTCTGTGGTTCGCCGGCGCCTCGGCGATGGCGGGGCTGCTCAATCTCGTTCCGCGCTACCTTCCCCGGTACGGGATGGCGCCGGCCTGGGCGCGGGCGGTCCGCCCGCTGGTGCTGGTCTTCACCGTGATCGCGGTGACCGTCACCGTGTACTTCGACGCCGACGTCGATTCCCAGAGCGCCGCCTACGCCACCGGTGTCCTGGTGCTGATCACCTCGGCCACCGTCGCCGTCACCCTGTCCGCTCGCCGCCACGGTCAGCATCGCCGGGTGATCGCATACAGCGCCATCGCCGCCGTGTTCGCCTACACCACCGTCGCCAACATCGTCGAACGCCCCGACGGGGTGAAAGTGGCGGGATTCTTCATCGCCGCGATTATCGTCATCTCCTTGCTTTCCCGGATCTCCCGGTCCTTCGAGCTGCGGGCCACCTCCGTCGAGTTCGACGAAACCGCGCTCCGATTCCTCACCGAGGCCGCCGCCACCGGCACCGTCGACATCGTCGCGCACGACACCGACCGCCTCGACGAGGACGAATACCGTCACAAGGAAACCCAGCAACGGGCCGAAAGCCATATCCCCGAATCCGACTCCATCCTCTTCCTCGAAGTGAACGTCACCGACTCCTCCGACTTCAGCACCGACCTCGTCGTCCACGGCCGCCAACGCGGCAAATACCGGATTCTATGGGTCGACAGTCCCGCGATCCCCAACACAATTGCCGCCGTCCTGCTTCGAATCCGGGACATCACCGGCGTCAACCCGGATGTGTACTTCGAATGGACCGAAGGCAACCCGCTCGTCAACCTGCTCCGGTTCCTGTTCATCGGCGAAGGGGAAGTCGCCCCGGTAGCCCGAGAAGTGCTCCGGCGGGCAGAGCCGAACCGGCAGCAGCGACCGCACGCGCACGTCGGTTGAGGTTCCGTTATCGGGGAGAGCCGACCGCAGCACCGTTTCGCACCCCGGCCCGGACGAACAGGGACCTCCAGGGTCCTCGCGGGGCGCTCTCTGTCACTGGCCCAGGCTGCTGCTGACAAGACCATGCGTGTGGCGACGACCGCTGGAATCCGCCAAATTTTTGCTTGAGTTCGTGCGGTGACGCACCACCGTCCTCGGAGGAGGTCCCACCCGGCGCACGAGCATTTAGGATCGGGCGATGCCCCGGCTTTCCGCAGACGTCCGCCGCACCCAATTGCTCGAGGCGGCCCTCGCCGTCGCCGAGGACCGCGGAATCGGGGACGTGTCTCTGCGCCGGGTTGCCGGGGCCGCCGGAGTGTCCCTCGGGTTGCTGCACTACCGGTTCGCCGACAAGGACGAGCTCATCACGGCGATGGCCGATGCCCTGATCGGACAGATCAGCGACGGTTTGCGGCTGGCGTTCGGACAGATCGCTGGCGCCCCTCACCGCCACGGCGTGGCCGGGCTGCGGCGGGTGCTGCAGACCGGATCGGGGCCCTGATACCGATTCTCGAATCCCCCGCCGGACGGCAACTACTCACCTACGAGATCACCACCACGGCGCTCCGCCGCCGCGACACCGGAGACAGCGCGGGCGGGCAGATCGCCGACCGCCAATACCGCACCATGGACACCGAAGCAGTCGCGTTCCTCCGGCGGTGCGCGGAGCGGACCGACACCACCTGGCGCATCCCCGTCGCCGTCGTCGCCCGCTCCGCCCTGGCCGGGTTGGATGGGCTGGTGTTGCGGTGGCTGGTCGACCGGGATACCGATGCCCTGATCACCGGCCTTGACGACCTCACCGCAATGTTCACCGTTAACGCGATCGCATCCCCCACCGATGCAACACAGGCGGTCCGCCCTGGTCTATCCAACGTTGATGGTCAGGTCCCAGATCTGGTGCGGCACCGGCGGATATCACCGCATCCTCCCGGTCCTCCACAACCATGAGCCCAGTCGGGCCAGCTCCATGACGGGATTTCTCGCTGGCTCGTCGAACCTTCGGCCGGCCACCGCCGCCAAGCGGCGGGGAAACCCGCGACCAGGATGTGGTCGTCGGACGGAACTGAATCGAGCGTTGCCCATAGACGACCTGGCCAGGGGCAGGTCGCCGATGTGACGCGGACAATGGAAGCAGTGGGAAACTCAGCACTGGCCGAAAGGCGAACCGATGAATCGGGCGGAGACCGCGGTCCGCCGAATCGACCGCTTCCAGCAACGCCACGCGATCCTCGCCGTCCCGTTCGCCGTAGTGCAGAAGTTCGGCAACGACCAGGCCGGCGGCAAGGCCACCATCATCGCCTTCTACGGGCTGTTCGCCGTCTTCCCCCTCCTGCTGCTGTTCTCCACGATCCTCGGCTTCGTCCTCGCCGGGCACCCCGACCTCGAACAACGCATGATCAACTCCGCCCTCGCCGACTTCCCCATCCTCGGCACCCAACTCCGCAGCTCCACCCACCCGCTGCGCGGAAACGGCTGGGCCCTCGCCCTCGGTGTGCTCGGCGCCCTCTACGGAGCCCAGGGCATCGGCCAGGCCGCGCAGAATGCCATGAACACAGTGTGGAACGTGCCATTCAAGGACTGGCACGGTTTCGTCGGCCGCCGGGTGCGGGGACTGACGATTCTGGTGCTCCTCGGGATCGGGGTCCTGGCCTCGACCACCCTGATCGGATTCGCACCCCGGTTCGGCCCCTTGTCCGACGCCTGGGCGTCGGCCGCCGCTGCCAGGGTCAACTTTCTCGTCTTCCTCGTGTCATTCACGGTGCTGACCTCGGCGACCGTGCGGGTGCGTGACGTCGCCGTCGGGGCGGTGGTCGCCACCGTGTTCTGGGAAATCCTGCAACGCGTCGGGGACTGGTTCGTCCGCTACACCATCAGCCACTCGACCGATGTGTACGGATTCTTCGCCATCGTCCTCGGCCTGCTGTCCTGGCTGTATCTCGGTGCCCGGCTGACCCTGCTCGCCGCCGAGATCAACGTCGTCCTCCGCTACCGGCTGTGGCCCCGATCGATGACCCAACCCCCGTTCACCCCGCAGGACAAAACCGCAATGGTGCTGCTGGCGAAGATGGAAGAACGACGCCCCGAGGAAACCGTCGACGTCGCATTCACCCCCGAAGCCGACCGCCAACCACTCGACGAACCAGGCAAGACCAAACCCGCCCCAAACCGACCCCAGCGACCCCCTCCCTGAACACCCGACAGAGCACCGACGCCCAGAGCGTTACCCAGGCCATCACCAACGAACTCATCGCTGACCTTCTCCCCCATGGCGGGCACCTCGACTGTGATCAGCGAGTCTCGGACTGGCGGCTGGCTCCCCTTGGGTGCTGGCCCACATCTTCTTCAATCGACTTCCCGGGCGGTATCTTGAACAGCGTCGGCACCAAAGCCGAGATCACCGCCGCCGAAACCGCGATCGCCGCCGGCGGCCACCCGCCCCAGCTGCTGGCGATTCGGTCCAGTCCGGCTCATCGAGCGCAACTCCGATTTCGCCGTCGTATTTCGCCGCAGATACGACCCGTTGGGGCGGTTCTTGTTCAGCCAGGCGGCGATTCACCGAAGGCATCCCTCATCCTCGGAGTATGCTCACGTCGGTCTCCGAAACATGAAAGGCGAAGTGCGGCAGCATGAGCGGGCCGCACCCGGGGTCAGGACGGTTCGCGGCCGGACAGGACGCGTTGGCGGTGAAACTCGTACAGTCCGTCGAAGATGCGGGTCGCGACGGCGAGAGTGTCATCGTCGGTTCCGGTCAGGGACAGCCCGCGCAGCACCGAGTCCAGGCCGGGGGCCTCGGGGGCGTCGAATTTCGCGTCGTCGATGTCGGCTTCGTGGATGATCTCGGCGAGCACCCACAACACCGGGTCGGTGAGCTCGTAGCGGCGCAGGATCGTCTCGAAGCTGCAATCCCCGTGATGATGTGAGAGTTCGACACCGCGCATGTCGAATGGGGTCGCGTCGCCGGGGACGTCGGCGGGGTCGGCGACCCACAGGAACTGCGCGTCCGGGTCGATGTTGCGGCGGATCAACCAGGCACAGGCGGCGCGGTCGATGTGGATGCCGGCGCGGGTGGCCCACTTCATTTATCGCACCTCCGTCCGCGCCCGCTCCGGCGCCCCGTCGGGCTGGCCGGCGGCTAACTCGCGGAGCGCCGCCTCCGCGCTGTCGCGCTGTGCGGTGAGGAAGAAGGTGCGCTTGTCGATCTCCCGCAGGCGGCGACGCAGCTGAGTGAGCTTCTTGGCCCGTCCGGCGGGATCGGGCAGCGAACGAGCGGCAGCGGCGGCGGCGGTGAGCTCGTCGTACTCAGCGGCCCGATCCTCTGACAGTTTCGTCCGCATCCGGTTCTGCTGGGCCCGGGTGGTGGGGGCCGCGGTCCACACCTCCGCCTGCCCGCCCGCCTCGACGACCTCCTCGGCAACCCAGTCGAATTGTTCCCGGGTGCGTGGTGACGCCGGTAGCACCGCCACCCCGTCCGCGAGCTGGTAGACACCGCTTTTGCGGAGCTTGCGCCACACCGCGATCCGCGGGGTCGACGGTTCCCGTGGGATCCGGTACGCCAGCATCACCCACTCGTCAGCGGGCTCGTCGGAGGCTGTCCGGGCTGTCATATCCGTGATGTAACCACGGTTGCATGGTGACTGTCCACCCGGCGGGACTGCCGCCCCGCGGGCCCGGCCGCCGCCCTGGACACGATGATGTAACCGTGGTTACCGTGAATGGCGTGATAGCACCACCCGTTCCGGGACCGGCGGGTCCGGACTGGGCGCCGGTCACCGACACGCAGAGCCGTACCGGGAAGCTGAGCGCCACCTCGAGGCGACTGTGCACATGGCGGGCGTAACCCACCCGGCGGGGCGGCCCTGCAGAAGCCTCCGGGCTCCGCCGGGGCGCCGGGCGCTGACCGCACTCGCCCTGACCGCCGCCGTGGGCGCCGGGTGTTCGCCGACCCCACCACCCGAGAGCGGGGCGCTGCCGCTGCAGCCGGCCGGGGAAATCGCCCTGCCCGGCAACGGATCCCGCTTCGACTACGAGAGCCTCGACATCGACCGCGGGCTGTTGTTCATTGCGCACCTCGGCGCCGACGAGGTGATCGAGGTCGACCTCGGTGCCCGGCAGGTGGTGCGGACCGTCCCGGGGATCTCGCAGGTCCACGGCGTGCTGGTCGTGCCAGAGCGCCGCCGCGTCTACGCCACCGCCACCGGTGCCGACCGTATGGTCGTCCTCGACGAGGACACCGGCGGGGTCCTCGCGCAGGGGCCGACCGGGCACTATCCGGACGGGCTCGCCTACGACGGGAAACGGGGTGCGGTGTGGACCACCAACAAACTCGGCGGATCGGAAACGGTGTTCGACGCCGACACCGCGCAGGTCCGCGGCACCGTCGACCTCGGAGGTGAGGTCGGCAACGTCGCCTACGACCCGATCGGCGACCAGATGCTCGTGGCGGTACAGGGCCATAGCGAACTCGCCGCCCTCGACCCGGACACGCGCACCGTGGTCTGGCGGTTGTCCCTCCCGGGATGCGAGGGCGGCCACGGACTCGCCCTCGATCCCGCGGACCGGCTCGCGTTCGTCGCCTGCGAAGGCAACGCCACCCTGGTCACCGTCGACCTGGCCTCCTGGCAAGCCCCGGCGACGGACCCCGTCGGGCGGGATCCCGACGTCCTCGCCTACGACCCCGGCACGCACCGCCTCTACGTCGCCGCAGAATCCGGCACCGTCACCGTCTTCGACCAGACCGACCGCCACTTGACCGAACTCGGATCCGGTCACCTCGCCGACGACGCCCATGTCGTCGCGGTCGATCCGGCCACCGGCCACACCTACTACCCGGTGACAGCCGGATCCAATGGGTCACCCACCCTGCTGGATCGGATACCAACCCCATAGTCGCAGAAGAATATTCGCCTTCCCTCCCGGAGGGTTCCCAATTCAATCGGCACACATCCGGACCTGACGGACGCACCCGGCGGACGTCACCAGTGGCCGAGATTGCCTTGCCAAAGAGCCACGATGATGTACAACGCCACAGCCAGCGGATAATACAGATTCGCCATCAACGATCACCTTCACGCGGGGCCTCTCGACATCGCATCGCCCCACCCAAATCGGGTACCCAACCGGTGCGACAGTACGCCTACGAGTCACGCGTATGACGTCGGCGAATCCAGGAGTGTCCGCGCCCCCCGGTGCGGCGCTCGAGGTGCCTGTTGCGCCGGCTCCTGCTCCGTGTCTCGACCCGCGGCCCGGGCCTCTTCGAGTTCCATTGCCACCCCGTGTCTGTCCCTGCGTCGTGTCGTGGGCGAACGCTCAGCGGCCCGTTCGGCGGGTATCGGGATGGTGCACACCATCCACCAAGACAGCGCCGAAGAACCGAACAACAGCAAAGGCGGCGTCCCGGACAACCCCGTGACGACAAGCAGGGGCGCGGGAGCCCCGTCACCCGGGTGCGGGTCCACGGTGGCGATCCGGTCGGCGATCGCAATCACGCCCGCGGGACCGGTGACGGCCGGCACAGGATCAGGAATTCGTCGCCGCCCAGGCGCGCCACGGTGTCGGTCGGCCGGACCACGGACCACAGTCGGTCGGCGAATCGGACCAGCACGGCGTCGCCACCGGCTTGCCTGAATTGGGCCTGGCGGAAGTTGTCGAGGGCGATCACCAATACCGCCACCCGCCCGCCGGCGCGTGCCGCTCGATCGAGGGCCGTCGGCGTGCCGCTCCAGGCCCAGGGTGCGGTTCGGCAAACTCCTCCGCCTCGATGCAGCCGAGCGCGGTGGACAGCACCGCGGCCACCGCACACCCGAAGACCCACCTCATGCTCCCGGAAGGGGTGCGATCGGGCGAAATGCGCGGCCAGCACCCCCAGATCGGGTCGTGCCCGATTGGCATACCGATGCCGTCGCCCAGCCCGTGCGCGGCCATGTTGGGCTCCGGCGGGCTTGTCGCTGCTAGCTACGTGTCGGGGGATGATCGTCGATGCGGTGCCGCAGTCGCAGGATCGTGGCCAGCAGCAACAGCCCGCAGAAGATGGCCGCTGCCACCACGGCCGCGACGAGCCCGACCCTCGGTGACACGACGAAACTGAAGATGAGTAGCACGACCCCGACGAGCGCCGCGCCGAATGTGGCGATACCGCAGAGCGTCAGCTTGTGGGCGGTGGACACCAGGGCGGGGAGGGCGTGCTGCCGGAACAGGGCGCGATGGATTCCGACAGGTGCGACCAGCAGCATGGTCGACAGGACCGAAAGGGCGACCGTGACGAGGTAGACACCGACCTCGAAGTCCGTCAGGTCTTCGAAGCGCTGCTGGAACGGCAACGTCAGCAAGAACCCGGTGAGCAGTTGCACTCCGGTCTGCACGACCCGCAATTCCTGAAGCAACGCCGCCCAGTTGCGGTCGAGCCGTTGGGTTTCCGTCTCGTGGCGAGCGCGGTAGTTCCACTCTTCGTCCGCCCGCTCGTCATTGCTGTCAGACATGTGCAACCCGCTGTTCGGAAGGGTCAGGTGGTGAGCCGGGCTGCATCCTCGCGGGCGCGGCGCGCGGCCTGCAGCTCGAGCCCGTAGAGCAACCCGAAGGTGAACCCGTTCTCGCCGCCGGTGCTCCCGGCGCGGGCACCGAGGGTGCGGAGGGTGCCCAGGGCGACCACGCTGTCCTGGTGGTCCCCGAGCACCTTCTGGACCTTCTTGTATTCGGCGATCCTCTTCTTGCTCTTCTTCTTCCCGACCAGTCCGCGGGTGAGTTCGCCGGCGTAGCGGGCCCGCTTCGCGGCCTTCCGGGCGCGGTGCAGAGCCACGTCGTCGCCGTCGTCGAGGGCGGCCGCCAACCTTCTGTCGGCCTTGCGGCGGGCCTTCCGGGCGGCCTTCTTCAGTACCCGGGCCCCGGAGGTTGCGTCCTCGGTCAGCGGCGGTGCGGTGCGCCATGACGCCAGTGCGGCGAGCAGGTTCCGGTACCGGTCGCCGTCGACGGTTTCCATCACCTCGGCGCGGTACCGGAGTTGCTCGGCGAGCAGATCGTTCTCGATGCGGGCGGCGACCGGACCGAGCACCAGCTCGTCGGGCAGGTCGGTGACCGCGGCGGCGAACCGGGCGCGCTGGACCTGCCGGTCCCGGACCTCACCGAGCACCCCCGCGTACCAGGACAGTTCCTCGTCGAGCCGGGACCGGGCGGCGGGGTCCAGCACCTTCTTGAACACCCGCAGGGTGCTGCGGAACCGCCGGATGCCGACCCGGGTGGCATGGATCGGGTCCAACCCGCGGCGCAGCCACACGTCGCCGCCGACGATCGCCTGCACCTGGGTGTCGAGGTAGGCGGTCAACAACTCCCGAACCACCTCCACACCGGAACCGTCGGCGCTGGGGTCGTCATCGACGGTGCCGGGACCGTTCGGGTTCAGTGCCCGGGACAGCTTCGACGGGTACCGGGACGGTCGGGCGTCGTCCCGGGCCAGCCGCTTGCCGATCTTTCGGAGTAGTTTCCCGTCACCGGCATCACCGAGTTCGACCTCCACCTCGCGCCACTCGCTGGCGACCGCACCGTCCCCGGCCGAGGCGGCGGTCGCGGTGGCGCGGACCGTGTCGTCGGCGACCTCGGTGAGCAGGTTCCCTCCGCGTCGAGCATCCGGCGCCGGCGCCGGACCGTCGAGATCGACGCCACCGGATGCACCGATTTGCCCAGGGCCACCCCCGAGACCAGTGTGGCCAGCTCAGCGGGCACCGAATCGTCCGCGCCGAGGGGCACCCGGATCTCGGTGCGCGCCTTGCGGTCGGGGACCTTCAGCTGCCACCCCTCGTCGGTGTCGCCGGATCGGCGCCGCAACGTGACGCGCTGGCGGAGCAGGTCCCGGTCCGCGGTGTCGAAGTATTCGCTGTCGAGGGTGACGGTGTCTTCCTCGACCCGGCCGCCCGGCGGAACCAGGTCGTCCAGGTCCGGTACCGCGAAGTCGGCACCGACGTCGTACTTGTCTTCCCGCTCCTGCTGCGCCGTGCTCATGAATCCAGACTGCCCTTCCCGCCCGGCGGGTAACCGTGTTCTCGTGAAACCCGTGCAGTGCGCCGTTGTGCACCCACAACCACTGCCCATGCCGGAACGGAGTGATCGCAGCATTCGTCACCCATCTGGGTGCGATCGGATCGGCGAGAATCGCCGTTGAGGGTGCGGACGTCTCTGTCCCGCAAACTCTCCGGAGCGTCATTTCGGGAGGGGCGTGCCGCATCGTCCTCGACACCATCGGACACATGACCGGGGAGAGCACTGCATCGTTTTCCTGGCGTTGCGGGCAGGCGTCTGACCCGTCCGCCACGAGGTGGCGGACGCCGGCGCTGGGGTACGACTGCGCCCTCCCCGCGTTCGGGCTAGTACTGCAACGGCACTTATGGGAGGTGTCCGCGACGTCGGTAGTGGGAGGTGCGGGCCTGGTGTTGTCGGCGCCGTCGCCAGTTCGACCAGGACCAGATGTGCTCGTCCGGGTGGGCGTGTCGCAGGATCAGTTGCACGAGCAGGCGGCGGATCTCGGGTAGCGTGTACGCGATCATGCCCTGATCTTCGATCCCGATTCCCCTTTTGTCGCTTCGGTTTTCGTGCCTGCGAGCCAGGCGAGGGCGAGCATCGACAAGGTGATGTGGGCGTACCAGGCCCGGTAGGTGCGTACCTGGTACTGGTCGAGGCCGGCCTCGTTCTTGGCCTGCTGGAAGCATTCCTCGACCCGCCACCGGGAGCCGGCGATGGTGGCGAGTTCGGTGAGCGTGGTGCGGCGGGGTCCGGCGCAGATGTAGTACGCGATCTCGGTCGGATCGGAGAGGGATCGGCGGGCGAGCAACCAGTGCCCGCGCCCGGGTGCCCAGGCGATCCGGATCGGGATCCGCACCCAGGAGTACTCGCGCCGGCCGTGCGCGCCGTCGCCGACGGAGATCCGGCGCCACTGCTTCGGCGGGACCGCGGCGATCATCTCGTCGGCGCGACCGGCGCGACCGTGCGGGGTGAACACGTCGTCGTTGCAGCGCGTGGCCAGGACGTAGGAAATATCGCGTTCCTCGAGCCAGACCCGCAGGTACTTCACCTGCCCGTAGGCCTCGTCCGCGGTGACCCAGGAGAACGGGACCTGTGCGTCGAGGGCGCGTTCGATCATGTGTTGCGCCAGTCTCGGTTTGGTCGCGAACTCGATGTCGTCAGTGATGCCGGCGGCGCGGCACCGGTCGCGGTCGGAGGTCCAGGATTCGGGCAAGTACAGCTCCCGGTCGATCAAGGCGTGGCCGGCGCCGCTGGCGTAGGCGAGGAAGACCCCGATCTGGCAGTTTTCCACCCGTCCGGCGGTGCCCGAGTACTGGCGTTGCACCCCGGCCGAGCGGGTGCCCTTCTTGAGGAATCCGGTGTCGTCGACGATCAGTACACCGGCCGGATCGCCGAGGCGTTCGACCACGTAGTCACGGACGTCGTCGCGGACGCCGTCGACGTCCCAGTCCGCGCGCCGCAGCAACCGTTGCATCCCGTCCGGGCTGATCTCGCCGGCGCGCTCGGCGAGGGTCCACCCGTTCTTGCGTTCCAGACCTGCAACCAAACCCGTCACATATTCACGGACTCGGGACCGCGGCTCCGACCGGGCGAACCGACCGGAGATCCGCTCATGCAACGCTTCCAACTCGGCAGCAACCAGATCGAGGACCACACAATCAGTATCGTCTACCTGTCAAGCAAGTGCCGTTGCAGTACTAGGTCAGTGCTGCGCCCTCGAGCGTCTCGAACTCCTGGGGTGTGATCGCTCCCGAATCGAGCAGCGCCTTGGCGTCGGTGATCTGCTGGGCCGGGGATGTGCCCGCGACGTCCCGATGTGGGTGTCCTGGGCCTGTTTGATCTGATGGAAGGCGGCCGTGGACCGTTCGGTCATGCCCTGGTTTCGGCCCGCCGTGGTGGGAATCGGACACCCGAGAGGATTGCTGCTGCGACGGTTCGAACCCCGCAACACGTCCGGTATCCCGGTACCGGGTGTGCTGGTGATAGCTTCCTCCGAACCGGATACCGGCGGTGGCCGTCGGGGCATCATGAAAGACATGGACGACACCGTCCCCAGCTCAACCGGCCGCACCTGGAGGAGGTGCTCTGCTTGGCCGTGGCGGCTACTCGCCCTCTACCCGAACAAGTCTTCTGCAGGCGGCGGAGACGTGCTCACCCTGTGCGGCCTGTGAGGGCATACGTGCCGGCGACTCGCAGCAAATCGAGGCGTTGAGCGTCGATGCTGCCCGCATCAGCGCTGTAGGCGACGATCTTCAGATCTTCTCCGGGAACCAGGAGTACGTCGCAATCGACCGTGACGTTGCCGACGGAGGGATGCTGGATCGTTTTGCGATCAGTAGCGTGCACTGCAGCTGTCCCCCCTACCCACAACGTGGCAAAGCGCGGACTTGCCTTTCTCAACTCTGCGATGAGGGAGGCCAGTTGTGTGTCGTCACTGTAGTTGGCCGATGCAAGACGGAGGTCTGCTACAAGGGCCGCCTCCATTGCGTCCGATCCTCGCTCGGAGTGGACAGGCCATGGGGTCGCACACGTTTCGGCTTTGTCGTTGCCGAGGAAGGTGGCTCGAACGAGATTACGTTCGGTTGTCGACCTGTCCAGCGGGTCACCGAGAAGCAGCGCCCAGAGGGCAGTCCAGTACAGGAGCGTCCAGTCGGCGGAATAGATCGCGAGAGGAAGTTCCCCGAGCCGTGCGACGAGTCTCTGCACTCCGGGCGGCACGTGGGAGGAGATAGTTCTGCTGGCTGGAGGTAGAAGACCCGCGAGCCGGTAGAGGTGATCGTGCTCGGTTCGGTTGAGCTGTAGGCTCCGGGCGAGCGCGGCAACTACCTGCATTGATGGGTTACGCGCTCGTCCTTGTTCGAGTCGTACCACGTAGTCCACGGACACGCCGGCTAAGGCAGCGAGATCCTCGCGCCGTAAACCATGCGAACGGCGTTGTCGACTGTCAGGAAGTCCCACATCGGTGGGCTGAAGCCGGTCTCGCCATGTGCGCAGGATCTGGCCGAGCGAGTTGTCGTTCGCGGTCACCGCTCCATTGTCCTCCTCTTCTTCCGCCCCGTCGTGGTACTGCGAGTCCTATCGCCGAGCAGGGCACTGGTTGTCATCCCGTTGCCGGTCGACGATATAGCCGTTCCCACTTCACATCGCTCGAGGTCGCACAGTCACGAACTCGGCATCTACTGCCCCACTCGGAGGAACGTCCATGGAGAACAAGACTCGGGATTACCCGTCGGCGCGGCCGAGCGGGCCACTGAACGGGAAGGTCGCGATAGTGACCGGAGCACCCCGCAGCATCGGGCGCGCAATCGCACAGGCACTGACCGCCGACGGCGCATCCGTTGTCGTGCACTACAGGAGCCGCCGCGACGAGGCCGAGCAAACCGTGGCGTCGCTTCGATCCCGGGGCGCGCAGGCACTCGCAGTCAGGGCCGATCTCACTGAAAGCTCCGAGGTTTCAGCACTGTTCGCGGCGACAACGGCTCACTTCGGCGGTGTCGATATCGTCGTTGCGAACGCCGGCGTCACTGCACCCCTTACTCCCTTGGCCGACGTCACGACCGAGGAGTTCGACCGGCTACTGGCGGTCAACACTCGCTCGGTCTTCCTCGTGCTCCGGGAGGCGGCGAGAACCATCCGCGACGGCGGACGGATCATCAACATCACCTCCAGCACGGTCAAGTTCACCCCAGCCGGGTTCTCCGCATACGCAACCACCAAAGCCGGTGCGAACGTGACAGTCGGCGTGCTCGCAAACGAACTCGGCAGCCGAGGTATCACAGTCAACTCGCTCATGGTCGGCCCAGTCGCTGCCGGATTCCTCGCCGCCGACTCCGAAGTCGTCGCGGGAGCGCCGACAGGCATGATGGAATCGCTCGCCGCGGCCGCGCCCATGGGACGACTCGGGCATCCCTCGGACATCGCGGGCATCGCGGCATTTCTCGCGGCCCCCGCCGCCGGCTGGATCAACGGCCAGATTCTCCTGGCCAACAATGGCGGATCGATCTGATCCGATGCGCATTCATCACGATCTCGCCGCCAACATTCACGCATCCGCAACGGAGGTATGGGCACTGGCCGGCAACTTCGGCAACATGTCGTGGCATCCCACAGTGACCAGCTGCACCATCGTCGACGGTGCCGCGCAAACCCCCGGCGCAATCCGCGAGATTCACCTCCAAGATGGCTCACGCATTCTCGAGCGCCTTGTCGAGCTGGATCGCCAGGGTCGGAGTTTCACCTATTCCTTCGTCGGGACTCCTCCGATTCCGGTGAGCGCCTCCCACACCTCGGTCACCGTCACCGCTCTCCCGGCCAGACCGCACGCCCGCACCCGCATTGCCTGGCACGGCGAATTCGAAGTCGCCGGTCACGCCGCGCAGGCAACCGTCGAACACGTCAACTGCCAGATCGTCTGGCCCTCCACCGTTGATGCTCTCGCATCGACCCTCGGCGTCGAGTACTCATTCGACGTCCCCTCGCAAGGAAATACGAAAGGTAACGTCACGTCATGACCACCACCACTACCGGGATTCTCTCCGGCAAAGCAACCCTCATCATCGGCGCCAGCCAGGGCATCGGCGCCGCCGCCGCCCGCCACTTCGCAGCCGAAGGAGCGCGCCTCGTGCTCGGGGCACGAAACCTCAAGGCCACAACAGCTCTTCGTGACGAGTTGCGCGCACAGGGCCATCACGCCGAGTCCGTCTTCGTGGACGTCACTGACGGTGACACGGTCGCGACCGCGGTCGCTCATTGTGTGGAGACGTACGGCCGGCTCGATGCAGCGTTCAACAACGCCGGCTTCAATACGCTGGACAACTTCCACGACTACAGCGACGAAGATTATGACCGCGTCCTGGCGGTCAACCTCAAAGGCACGTTCTTGTCGATGCAGCACGAGATCCGAGCGATGCTTGCTTCGGGAGGCGGGTCCATCGTCAACACGAGCAGCGTAGGCGGATTCGTTGGCAACTTCGGGATTGCGCCGTACATTGCGGCGAAGCACGGTGTTATCGGTTTGACCAAGGCGACAGCTTTCGAATACGGCCAGAGTGGGATCCGCATCAACGCCATCGCGCCAGGATCCACCGCCACCGAGATGCTCATCGGCGGGCTCGCGCAGACGCCCCCCGACATCGCCGCCAAGTTCAATACCGCCAGCCCGATGAATCGAATGGGCCGACCTGAGGAGATTCCCCCCGCTGCGGCCTGGCTGCTTTCCGATCAGGCCAGTTTCGTCACCGGCATCACGATGCCCGTCGACGGTGGGTACCTCGTTCCGTAGCTTGCACGGCTCGTGAGGAGGCCGCATCCACGAATGCGGCCTCCTCACCGAGCGGCCACCCTCGCACGGTCATCCGGCGACACGGCACTATTGGCACCGTCCCGACAGATCGCCGCTGGCACACTCAGCCCGGCCCGCTCCCCTGGGTCACCGTCCGGTGTGCATCTCGCAGGGCGGGCATACCGCGCGCTCACCTTGGGTGTGGCGACACATGGGCGGCATCGCGGAATCGGTGCGGACAGATTCAGGTGCTCGTCCGCAGATCCACCTGCAGCACCTGTTCGTCTCCCTGCGCAATAAGTCCCCGGAGAACGTGTTTGAGAATCTTCCCCGTTCCGGACTTCGGCAGTTCGCGAAAGAAGATCTGTTTGGGTGTCTTGAAGCCTGCGAGTTGGGTACGTGTGTAGGAGATGAGTTCCTCGGTGGACACGTCCGCGCCTGGCCGCAGCGCGACGACGGCCACCGGAACTTCGCCCCATTTCGGATCAGCGACACCGATGACGGCCGCCTCGGCGACCGCGGGATGGGACGTGAGTACGTGCTCGACTTCGACCGTGGCGATGTTCTCTCCGCCGGAGATCACGATGTCTTTTGCGCGGTCCCGGATTTCCACCGACCCGTCGGGGTGCATGACGCCGAGGTCGCCGGTCTTGAACCATTCGCCGATCCGGGCGGCCTCGGTCGCTGCATCGTCGTGGTAGTAGCCCAGCATGACGGTGTTCCCTCGGACCGCGATCTCCCCGAGAGTTGTGCCGTCGGCGGTGACGTCGGCGATCGGGGCGTCGTCGGCCTTGCCGACGGTGTCCAGGACCCTGATTCCTGTGCCGACGATGTTGGAGTTGCCCTGCACGGCCATTGCTTTGGAGAGATCGGTATGGTTGAGGGTGGTCCATTCGGGGCGTGGTTCGTTCACCACGGCAGGGCCGAAGGTTTCGGTGAGACCGTAGAGGTGGGTGGTGTGGATGCCGAGTGCGGTCAATTCGGACAACAGTGTGGGGGACGGCGGCGCTCCCCCGGTTCCTACCTCGACGATTCTGCCGAGAGGCCCGTTGTCTGCCTGACGATGTTGGGTGAGGTTGGTGAGGACGGTGGGAGCGGCGTTGAAGTGGGTGATGCCCCCGCTGCGCAGATGGGCCCATACGGTGTCGGGGTCGGGGCGATCGAGACAGACTTGCGTTCCTGTGGCGGCGGTGATTGCCCAGGGAAAACACCAGCCATTGCAGTGGAACATCGGCAGGGTCCACAGGTAGACGGTGTCGAGGCCGAGTTTGGCGTGGTGGGTCATGGCAAGCGCCTGCAGGTAGGCGCCGCGGTGGTGGTACATGACGCCCTTGGGCCGGCCGGTCGTGCCGCTGGTGTAGTTCAGTGAGATGAGGCTGCGTTCGTCCTCGACCGTGTGGGCGTATTCGGGTCCGTGCGCGTCCAGTACCTGTCCGGCAGTAAGGGTGCGGATGCCGAAGGATTCTGCGGCGGTGCTGAATTCGCTATCGACCAGGACGAGTGATGCGCCGGAGTGCTCGACGATGTACTTGAGTTCCGGGGCGGCCAGGCGGTGGTTGAGGGTGACGAGCACGCCGCCGGCCAAGGGAACGGCGAAGTGCGCGAGCAGCATCAGCGGGGTGTTCGAGGCCAGGACGGCGACGCGGTCGCCGGGTTTGACTCCGTGGCCTGCGAGGGTGCCGGCCATGCGGCGGGCGGTGACCGCGAACTCGCCGTACGACCACGACTGGGCGTGGTAGGTCATGGCGGTGCGATCGGCGTGGATGGCCTCCGCGCGTTCGAGAAAGTTCAGGGGTGTCAGGACCTGATCGCCGAGATGAGCGGTCACAGCACGCTTCTTTCAGAGTCGGTGATATCGGGGATGTCGAGTACATGGCCCATGCGGTCGCGTTTGGTGCGGAGGTAACGGACATTGTCGGTGGTCGCGTTGGTCGAGAGCCCGACGCGGGCGAGGACCTCGAGTCCGTCGGTGGTCAATGCCGCGCATTTGGCCGGATTGTTGGTCAACAGGCGCACTCTGCCTACTCCGAGTTCCCTGAGGATGTGGGCTCCGACCGCGTACGAGCGGGCGTCGGCGGCGAGGCCTTGGGCGAGGTTGGCGTCCACGGTGTCCATCCCGCGGTCTTGCAGCGCGTAGGCGTGGATCTTGTGCGCCAAACCGATGCCACGGCCTTCGTGCCCCCGCAAGTAGATCACCGCGCCGCATTGCTCCTGACTGACCGCCATCAGTGCCTGCTCGAGTTGGCTGCCGCAGTCACACCGGGTCGAGGCGAGAATGTCCCCGGTCAGGCATTCGCTGTGCAGGCGCACGAGGGCACCGGATTCACTCTCGGCGGCCGCGGCCACGTCTCCCATCACCAACGCCAGATGCTCGACTCCGTCATCGCTGGACCGGTAGGCGATTGCCTGGAACTCGCCGAAGGCGGTGGGCATGCGCGAGGTCGAGAGTCTTTCCACGGGTCCTGTTTCCGGATGCAGGGCTTGCGCGAGGTCGGCGATGGTGACCACGGGCAGCCCATGGCTGTCCGCGAATCGGCGCAGATCCGGCCCCCGTCGCATCGCGCCGTCCTCGGCGACGATTTCCCCGATCACCCCGACCGGAGCACGGTCGGCGAGGGTGAGTAAGTCGAGTGCGGCTTCGGTGTGCCCTGGTCGCTCCAGGACACCGCCCGGGCGGGCGCGAAGCGGGAAGACATGTCCGGGGCGGCGGAAGTCAGCGGGGACGCTGGTCGAGCGGGCGAGGGCGCGTATGGTCATCGCGCGGTCGCTGGCGGACACGCCGGTCCCGGCGCCGATGTGGTCGACGGTGACGGTGAAGGCGGTCTGGTGGGTGTCGGTGTTCACCGGCACCATCGGCGCCAACTCGAGCTGATCGGCTCGTTCGGTGGTCATCGGAACGCAGAGGATGCCGGTGGTGTGGCGGACCATGAAAGCGATCTGCTCGGCGCTGACGGTGTCGGCACCGGCCACGAGGTCGCCCTCGTTCTCGCGATCTTCGCCATCGAGGACGACGACCATGCCGCCGGTCCGCAGCGCCGTGACTGCCCGGTTGACCGCGTGTTCGCCTGCCCGATCCGGGGTCACCGGTGCTCCTGGCCGAGCAACATGTGGGTGCCGAAATCGCGGCGGAAGTAGGTGAGCGGTGATCCGTCGTGGGCGACCGCTTCACGAACCTCACCCAGCACGACGATGTGGTCTCCCCCCTCGACGAAGGAGGACGCGTCACAGACCACCCAGCCCGGTGTCCCGGTCAAACGGGGAACACCACCGACCAGGGTCCACGGTGTGTCGGCGAATTTGTCGGTCCCCTTGCGGGCGAAAGTCGTTGCTGCCGCCGACTGGGCGCTGCCGAGGATGTTGACGCCGAAGCGTCTGCCGCGCTGAATGATTCCGAGGAGCTCGGAGGTCCGGTCGAGAGAAACCAGGACCATGGGGGGTGCCATCGACAAGGACGCGAAGGCGCTGACGGTGGTCCCGTGCGGTCGATCCCCGTCCATCGCCGTCACCACCGAGACCGGGGTGCAGACCGCAGCCATCACCTCCTTCAGTGATGCGGCGATGTCCTCGTGCGGTGTTGTCGAGCATGTCGTCATGTTCTTCCTCCTCGCTACGTCAGCGGATGTGGTTGACGAGTCGAGTGACGCCGGGGATGTCGATGGTCAGCACTTCCCCGGGCTGTAGGTATCTGGGCGGATCCTGCCGGTAACCGATCCCTGCCGGCGTGCCGGTGGCGATGATGTCTCCGGGGGTCAGCGTCGTCCACGTGCTGACATATTCGATGACCGAGGGAATGTCGAATACCAGATCCGCGAGAACCCCGGCCTGTACTCGGTTGTCGCCGAGGTAGGTGTGCACTTCCAGGGCTTTCGGGTCGGCGATCTCGTCCGCCGTGACCAGCCACGGGCCGACCGACCCGGACCGGTCGAAGTTCTTTCCCGCCGTGGCCTGGGTTCCGTGGAGTTGGAATTCCCGGACACTGTTGTCGGCGAAGGCGGTGTAGCCCCAGACGTGGTGCGCCGCATCGTGGGCTCGGATGTTGCGGCCGCCGCGGCCGATGACGATCGCGATCTCGCCTTCCCAGTCCAAACTGTCGGACACCGGTGTTCGTTCGACCGGCTCCATGTGTCCGACGAGCGAGGAGGGGAAACGGACGAAGAAGGTGGGATGTTGCGGCGGTTCCTTGTCCATCTCGACGGCGTGGTTGTGGTAGTTGAAACCGACGCAGAGGATTCGCCGCGGATCGGTGACCGGCGGTAGCCAGCGGGTGATCTGGTCGAGATCGATCACCGGGCATCGGCCCAGGTCCTGATCGGTCAGGACAGCGAATTTGTCGATGTCGACGTCTGCGGTCACCACACCGGTGAGCCCGGTCACGTCCCGCGGTCGGCCGTCTGCGTCGAGGATGACGGTCCGCGGATCACCGTCCTGTTCGACCGTGGCCACTCGCATCAGAAGGCCTTTTCTTCGGTGAGGATGGTCGATGCCTGGCCGAGGAGGGTCTCGATCCGGTCGATGCCGGTCGATGTGGGCGTGATGAGCGGGGACCGCACGTGCGGGGAGGCGATCCGTCCCTGCTGGTGCAGGACCCACTTGGCCGGTGCCGGATTGGTCTCCACGAACAGCAGGTCCACCAGCGGGTGCAGTGCGTAGTGAAGTGCGCGGGCACCGTCGTGATCACCGGCCGTCCACAGTTCGTACATCCGCGCGACGGTGTGGGGGGCGATGTTGCTGACGGCGCTGACGAATCCGACACCGCCGAGTGCCAGCAGGGGCAGGCAGAGCAGTTCGATGCCGGACCACACCGAGATGTTCTCTCCGGCTTCGTGAATCACCCGGGAGAAGTGTTCGAAGTCCTTCGTTGTTTCCTTGATACCGACGATGTTGTCGAAGTCCCGGTAGAGGCGGGCGACCGTGGAGGGGTCCAGTTCGACGGCGGTTCTCGAGGGAACGTTGTACATGATGATCGGCAGGTCCGGGAACTCCCGTGCGATGGTGGCGTACCACCGGTACAGCGCCTCTTGGGTGGGTCGCGCGTAGTAGGGGGTGATGATCAAGGCCGCATCGGCGCCGGCGGCATGAGCGGCTGCGGTGATCTCGAGGGTTTCGTCCAGCTTGGCCGATCCGGTTCCAGGGATGAAGGGAACGCGGTCGTTGATCTCGTCGGCGACGACCTCGATCGCCTCGATCCGCTCGGCGACGGTCTGTGCGGCCGGCTCCCCGGTTGATCCACCGATCGACAATCCGTGCGATCCGGCCGCGATATGCCACTGGACCAGTCGGCGCAGGCTTGCCGTGTCCAGAGCTCCGCTATCGGTGAACGGGGTGATCAAGGGTGCGATCGATCCGGTGATCAGTGCGGTGTCGGTGCGGAATCTCATGCCAGTACTCCTTCGCGATTGGTCGACTCGAGCACCGTTGCTGCCACCGCCAGATCGGCCAGACCCATCCCGAGTCCTTTGAAGATCGTCAAAACGGGGTGCAGCGGACGCACCACCGCACCGGTGAGAAGGTCGCCGAGGGTCTTGACGGGGGTCCAGTCCTCGCCGTAGTACTCGGTCAGCTCCCGGGATGATCGACGTGCGTTGGCGATACTGTCGACGACCGCCAGGTCGGCGTCGGCCAGCAACGCGGGATCGAACTCGGCGTTGCTCGGCAAGATCGCGCCGACGGCATTGAGGTGCGTTCCCGGGGACAACAGTCCTCGCGGGAGGAACGGTTCCGTCGCTCGGGTGATGAGGGTGACGATGGGGGCCCCGTCGACGGCCTCGGCGAGTGTGGGGGCCGCGACGGCGTCGATGCCGAGGTTTTCGCGCACCGTTGCCGCGAAACCGGTCCGGCTGTTCTCGGAGCGGCTCCACACCCGTACCCGGGTGATCGGTCGAACTGCACACACCGCAGCAACTTGTCCCAATGCCTGCCGTCCGCTGCCGATCAGGGCGAACTCGGACGCATCGGGGGCACTCATCAGGCGTGTCGCCAGCCCGGAGACCGCCGCGGTACGCAGTGCACCCAGCGCACCGGCCTCGAGCACCGCACGGGGGGTACCGGTAGTGGCGTCGAACAGCGTCATCAGCGCCGAGGCACCTGCCGGAGTGTTGACCCAGGTCTTGAACGCGACGAGGCCGGCGCCCTCGTCATAGGCACCGAGAGCGTGCGCGCTGCTGGCCGGCTCCCAGGTCGTCATCGTTTTCGGGATGTTTCGGGCGGTGCCGTCGACTTCACGGGTAATCGATCGGGTGACCGACTCGATGGCGTCGAGGATCGAGACCCTTTCGCGTACTTGCTGTTCCGTTATCCACGGTACGTTCATCGTGTTCCTTGCCAGTTGTGTGTTCGAGGGCGGACACACCCGTGCAATCGGTGCGCACGGGGTGTGTGGTCCTCGTTCCCGCGGAACGGATCGGCGATCCATACCACTGAGGCTGTGATGCACCTAACAATAGAGATTCCGTGGTATAAAGCAAATATCAAGATATGGATACACGCATCATCGATTACTTATAGAGGGACCATGGAAGCACAACTGTCGCTCAAACGTCTGGAAGTGTTCCGGCTCGTCGTCGAAGAGGGAAGTGTCACGCGAGCCGCGGAAGTGCTGATGGTCGCCCAGCCGGCCGTCTCGGGACAGTTGCGGGCTCTCGAATCATGGCTCGGTGCAAAGCTGTTCGTCCGCCGCGGTAACCGCATGCTGTTGACAGAGGCGGGCGTACGCGCCAACCAGTGGGCGAAGGAGATGTTGGCCTCGGCAGCCCAGATCAGGCGCGACGTCGACGAACTCGGATCGGGGAGAGGCGGCGCCGCGTCCATCGCGTCGAGCATGGCGGTGGGCAGCTACCTCCTACCGCCGATTCTGTCCCGGTTCCAGCGTGGCCGGCCCGGTGCGGACCTCACCCTTTCCAGCTCGCAACCCAACGAAGCGTTGCGTGCGGTGGAAACCGGTGAGGCGGACTTCGCCGTCGTGACCTGGGATCAGCGGCATCTCCCGGATACCATGTCCTCCGAGGTCATCCGCACCGAGCCGATCACCCTCTGCGCCGGGCCGGGCCTCGTCGCCCCGTCGAGGGCGCTGTCCCTCGACGAGGCATTGGCGCTGCCGTTCGTCGGCGCGCCGCGGGAGGTGATCTACCAACGCAACCTGACGGAACAGCTCGCCCGGCTCAGCGACGTCGAACCGAATTTCATCATCAGATTCGGGCATGCCGAGCCGATGAAGCAGGCCGCCGCCGAGAACGCGTGGGCGATTTTCGCCCCGCGCTACGTCGTCGAATCCGACCTCGCCGCCGGCCGACTACAGGAGTTGGCCGTTCCCAACCTCGAACTCACCGAGCGTATTGCGTTGCTGTGGCGGCGGGACAAGTTCTTCTCGCCGCTGCAGCAAGCGGCCGTCGACGAGATCCGTGACGCGCTCCGGTCGCGGTGACGCCGCGGTCACTCACTGTCACCACGACCAGTTCCGCTCCTGCGGCGGCGACCAGACTCCCGCTTCCCGCAGATACGGCAACACCGGTGAGAACGACTCCAGCTCCTGCGGACTCCACAGAGGAAAGTTGATCAGCACATTCGATGTCGCCGTGGTGTGCTTGAGCGAAATGATCTTCTCCGCGACCTGTTCGGGGGTTCCGATCAGCTGCAAAACCGATCCGGCACCGCCGAACGCGCGGGTGGCTTCGCCCTCCCCCATCTTCTCGTACATCGACCGGGAGGATTCGATCGATCCGAGCACATCAGCGGCGATCTCCTTGGTGGCCTCGACGTTGAGAGTTTGCAGCAGACGCGCATATTCCTCCTCGGCCTCGCCCTCGTTCGGGCGCACGATCGCCATCGAGAACGGACACGTGCCCACCGCTCGTTTGCTCTTTTCGGTCAGCGCGGCCAGCCGGCGATCGACCTCGCGCACCAACTCCTCGGTGTTTGCCAACGTCACCAACTGGTCGCAGAACCGTGCAGCGAACTCGGCGCCCGCCGGAGAGGCGCCCGCACTGACCAACAAGGGGTGTGGATCCTGCACGGGGCGGGGAGTTTTGATTCGCCCGGCCACGCGGTAATACTTGCCGTCGACGTCGATGGGTTCGTGCTCGGTCCACAATCTTTTGACGATGTCGACGAATTCGGCGGCCATGACGTAACGCTCGTCGTGGTCGATGAACGGCTCCCCGAACAGTGCCGCCTCGTCGGCACTGAATCCCGTCACCACGTTCCAGCCCCACCGCCCGTCGCTGAACGCATCGAGTGTGGCGCCCATTCGGGCGACATGGGCGGGCTTGTGGTGCGTGGTGTGGAACGTGGAGATGACGCCGATGTGCTCCGTCGTTGCCAGCAGGGCCATGGCCAGGAGCGGCGCGTGATACGCCGGCGACTGGTGCCCGAACTCTTCGGCGACGCGTTGGTGCCCGGACCAGTTGTCGGCGATGAACAGGGAGTCGAAGCCCACCCGTTCGGCCGCCTGGGCGAGTTCGACCAGGTTGGCTTTCGTCATCGCCGGTGTTCGCCGAGCAGCTTCGTCCGAGTACAGGAAATTGGTCTTCCCGCTGGGAAAGAAGTACCCGAGGCTCAGCTGCGCAGGGTCTTCGGTTCTCGGCTTCATGGTGGTCCTCTTCGAGTGCTGCGGGGAACTTACCGCACAAGGTTGATAGTGATCGCAATCACACTATCGTCCCCACGACATAAGGCAAGAGTCATCTTTCTGATGAGTCCATAAGAAAACAGTTATTTGATTGTCATTTGCGAAATAGGTTTGGGCTTATGCCCTTATCTCACTTTCGGTAATTGTTTTATATAGCGGCGGGGTCTTAGTGTGACCTGGAGCACCGATTTCGAGGCGGGGCTGTCGCGAGCCCACGAAAGGACCGGACCATGTCCACCATCGGCACGGGAGACCGGATACCGCATCGCCCCGTGTCGGAAACCGTTACGACGAACACCGCCGAGGACGAGCAAAAGACCTCGCCAACCGAAGGATTCGAATTCGATCACCTGGGACCGGGGTGGAATTGCACGAGCCTCTGGGACCCGTTCATCGAACGCTTACGCCATCGGCGACTGCGGCCGCTGGTTCAACCCCCGCTACGGCGAGGAAATGCGGTGGAGCCCTGGACCAACGCCCGCGAGCACGCCGGGAACGCCGCGCCAACATCGGGAATCCGCCCTCTCCGCGCCACGCGTCGACGGTGCCGTTCGTCTGGTCCGATCAGCACGGCACCCGGATCCAGCACGTGGGCGACACGAACCTGACCGCGGTGGACGTCGATGCAGTGTAACTTTCCCTCCCCGCTCGTGTGTTCACGTAGTTGTGTGACGGAATTACATTGGGGGTCACGGGCTTCCATGCCCAAGGAGCTCCGGCGAGGATCCGCAAGCACCTGGACGACCAGCGTGCAGCCGTGATGGTCGCCGACCACATCTACCACTGAACGAGGACGTGTCATGAACGCACCGCCCACCGATCGTCCTGACCCGAGCACGAGCACGCCGCTTCCCGGCAGCCCCGCCGAAACGCCCACCAGTGCACTGCGGCAACGGCGCAGCCTGGTCGGTGTCACACTCGGAAACGGTCTCGAGGTATTCGACTGGACCTGTTATGCCGTTTTCGCACCCTTCTTCGCCAAGGCACTGTTCAACCCGCAGAATGCCACCTCGGCACTGTTGTCCACCCTGGTGGTATTCGGCGTCGGATTCGCGATCCGCCCCTTCGGCGGACTCCTCTTCGGGTGGATGGCTGATCGATTCGGCCGCAAGCACTCACTGCTCGTCGCGATCGGCTGTGCCTCGACCGGGATGCTCCTCATCGGTCTCACACCGACCTACGCCTCCGTCGGTGTACTCGCCGGCGCAGTCCTTCTCGTCGCTCGACTGCTGCAAGGCCTCGCACACACCGGGGAAGTCGCCGCCGCCTACACCTACATCGCCGAAGAAGCACCTCCCGCCAGGCGAGGATTGTGGTCCTCCTCGATCTATGTCTCCGGATTCCTCGCGATCATGGCCGCCACCATCATGGGCGCCCTCCTGACCACCGCTCTCAGCGAGCACCAGATGGCCACCTGGGGTTGGCGCCTGCCCTTTCTCCTCGGCGCCGCGCTCGGCCTGGTAACCCTCTATCTCCGCCGCGGCATGGAAGAAACCCACGCCTTCACATCAGCCACCGCGGCCCCCACCCGGAACGCCGACTCGAAACGGTCTCTCTTTGCGAATCTGTGGACCTACCGCGCCGCCGGGACACGCGTATTCCTGCTCATGGCATCGGTCACCGCCATGTTCTACGCCTGGGCAGTGAGCGGACCCACCTGGGCAATCTCCGTCGCCCACCTCGACCCCACGGCAGCATTGTGGGCCGGCGTGATCGCGCTCGCCGTCAGCGCCTCGGTCCTACCGCTGCTCGGTTCCCTGTCGGACCGTATCGGTCGACGCCGCAGCTTCTACATCTACGGTCTCGGCGTCGCCGTCACCGCCTTCCCCCTCGACCACCTCGCCCGACAAGGCGCATGGCAATTCGGTCTGGCCATGACGATCGCGCTCGTACTGTTCGCCTTCGTCGCCTCGATCCTGCCGGCGGTCCTGTCCGAACTGTTCCCGGTTGGCGTGCGCGCCTCAGGCATCGCCATGCCCTATGCGCTCTCCGCCGTCGTGTTCGGCGGAACCGCCCCCTACCTGCAGCAGTGGACCGCGCAACACAACGTTGCCTACCTGTTCGTCGGCTACCTGGCATCGGCCGCTCTCCTCGGCGCCCTCGTCATGCGGTTCACCCCCGAGACCGCCGGCATATCCCTCGAACCCACCACACCCGACATCACCGATCCGATCCAGGAGAAGAAATGAGCCCGCACGCCCACCTGCTCGACAGTCGCCAGACACCCCGATACCAGCGGGAACAATGGTCCCCGCTGATGATCAGCGCCACCGAGATCGAAACCGCCTTCACCGCACTCGAAACCGGCGAACCCGACGACCGGGGCCGCCGCGAGATGCTGATCGTGCATCCGCAAGCGCCGCAAGGGGTCCGCGGCCTCGCCCCCGCCACACAGGTCAGCCTCGGTGTCCTCCTGCCCGGGGAATCCACCGTCCCCGTCCGCGCCAACACCACGGGCCTGTCGATGTGTCTGGCCGGCAGCGGCACCGTCAGTATCGGGGCCCGCACCATGCACGTGGTCCAGCAAGACGTGTGGACCAAGCCGTCGATGAACCTCGAGGCGCTGGCCAACAACGGCACCACCGCCTTCAGGTACCTGCGCTACACCAACGCGGCACTGCTGGAAGCCATCTCCGCCTACTACGAAGACTTCGGCAGCACCGTCGAAACCCACGACCACAATGTCGTCTCCGCACCGGGGCGCCGCGCGAAAGACCTCGCACCCGCTATCGCGTTGGGCGATGACGGCAGTCAACTCCTGCCCTACGAACACATCATCGACCCCGACCCGATCACCGACTCCCCCCTCCTCTTCGCCTGGTCAGAGGTCAGCCAACACCTCAGCGGCGTCCTCGGCCTCAAAACCGGGTACACGGGTCGGCCGCTGTATTGCCTGTACAACCCCTCCACCGGACGCCTCAACGGCACCACACCCTCGTTCTTCGCCACCATCACCGCGATCGGCGGCGACTTCGCCGGGGGAACCCACCGGCACATGAGCTCCGCCATCAACTACCACTTCGCCGGCGATGGATACAGCATCGTCGAAGGCCAACGCTTCGACTGGTCCGCAGGCGACCTGATGCTGTCCGCACCCGGATGGGCCGCACACGCACACACCATCAGCGGAGAAGGGGCCCGCATCCTCACCGTCCAAGACCACCCCCTGCACACCTCCACGGGATCGCTCGTCTGGCAAGAAGACATCGACAACGGCGAAGTCTTGGCCCTGGGAACACAAACAGGATTCGAAACCAACCTCGCCGAATACGCCACACAGCAATAGATCGCCCCAACGACGTGCTCGAGCCGCCAAAGCATCAGCGCGCCCATGCTCTGACGGACGCACCGAACCCGCTCTGCGCGAGCGAGCTGGCGAGCCCCCTGCATGCAGCCCGGGTTCGGGTTCCCGTGGAGCAACACACCAGCACGCCCGGCGCCGGCAACCGCTCCCGCTCGGAACAACCGCGCAGGCCTCCTATTCATGGCCATCGATCCCTTTTGGGCACTCACAGATTGAACCTCCGCATGAGCAATGAACGTCAACGTGGTGGCAGCGCCGGTAGAGGATCGAACGCTGCCGCCCGCCCTTGCGACGATCAACTGATCCTCGAACTCGCCATCGAATGGCTACCTTTCAACGGACCCTCGTCAGAGGACATCTGGGTGCAGTTCGGGATCGATCGGACGCAATTCTGGGAGCGCATCTCGTGTTTACTCAGGTACCGGCGATGGACATGGCTACTGGATGCGTCCACAATTCGCGCTCTCTCAGAGCAAGCCGCGACGAAGCTGCAAGCACACCAGCGCTCGATAAAAGAATCGGACAAGACGATGACCCCCGAGCACCAACTGAGGCGGATTCATCATCCGTGAGAGGACATCTCGCAAGCAGGCATTGGTCACGGTGAAGCACTGGCCACGGAATGCAATGGGATTCGACACCGACCTCGCCGGATAGCCAGCACCCGACAACCCTCGACATCGACAGCTCAGAACCTACCTTCAATCACCACGACGTCGCTATCGGCAGACCGAATTGCGCACGCTCCGATACAGGAGAAATACCATCCATGATCGACAACCCGACCCTCACGGCCCAAACCCGATTCACCGGAACCCTTTTCGAACGCGACGATGAGGGCTATGAGAATGCACGCATCGGCCGAGTGTTCCACAGTCGATATCCTGACCGATTTCCCCCGGCCGTCCTGATGGCCGAAACCGAGAACGACATCGTTGAGGGCGTTCGGTTGGCCAAGGAACGTGGCTGGAAGGTCGGCATAAGGTCTGGCGGACACAGCTTCCCGGTGTGGGGCGTGCGCGACGACGCACTCCTGATCGACCTCGGCGGCTACAAAGAATTTTCTCTCGACGAGAACACCGGCGTCGTCAGCGTGACCCCGTCCGTCCAGGGCGGCAGCGAGCTGGGCGTCTACCTCGAGCAGTTCGGGCGGTTCTTCCCTGGCGGGCCGTGCCCGACGGTCGGTATCGGCGGCTTCCTCCTTCAAGGCGGCATGGGGTGGAATCATCGGGGCTGGGGCTGGGCGTCAGAGCAGGTTCTGGCGATCGATGTCGTGACGGCCGACGGCGACCTTGTTCGCGCCGATGCGGATCAAAACTCGGACCTTTTCTGGGCGGCCCGCGGAGCGGGGCCCGGATTCTGCGGGGTCATCACCCGATTCCACCTCCAGACCCGGCCGTTACCCAAGGCTCTTACCGGGACGATGCAGATCTATCCCGTGGAGCGGTATGCCGAAATTCTCGAGTGGCTCTCCGAAGCGCAGAAGGACATCGCGCCCAGCGTCCACCTGGTCGCGGTGTCGATGAATCCACAGTTCGAAATCCCCGGCCACGCGGGAGGCTACGTCTTCGCGGTGTGGGGACTCGCCTTCTGTGATACCCGCGAAGAGGCCGAGCAGGCGCTGGCACCCCTGGCGACCGCACCCTACTGCGAGCACGCGCTGATCGTGAACAATGCTCAACCCACGACAATGCAGTCCGAGTACGAGTTCGTCGACGTCACCCATCCCAAGGGCTTCCGCTACCGGGTCGAGTCGGCCTGGGTCGAAGGACCGTACGAGAAGATCGCTGCGGCCGCGCAGACGCTGGTCATGGACCGGCCCAGCAACGAGCCCGGCCATACCTTCTTCCAGTACACCCTTCCCCACGAAGGACCCGACCAGGCCATGTCGTTGATGACCGAAATGATGGTCGGGGTGTACATCATCTACAGCGACGCAGCGGATGACGAAAAATACCGGCAGTGGTCGCTCGGAGCGATGAAGCATTTGGAGCCCTACACGAAGGGGCAGTACTGGGGCGACTCCGACCAGCAACACCGCAGGGTGAAATGCCTGAGCGATGACGCATGGGAGCGGCTGCAGGTGATCCGCGCCGACCGCGATCCGGAGGGCGTCTTCGCCGACTACCTGGCCGGTGCCGGGGGCTACCAGAACATCAACGAATGGGAAACGCCTGACGGCGTAAATCTGACCAACACCATGAGCCAACCCGTCTGAAAGGCACGTTGAAATGGATCTTCTCAACAAGACAGCAGTGGTCATCGGAGGAGGAGCCGGTATCGGCAGAGCCGGTGTTCTCGCGCTCGCGCGCGCCGGTTGTGATGTCGTCGTCGCCGACATCGACGAGGCCGCAGCCAAGGCGGTTGCGTCCGAGGTCGAGGGACTCGGGCGGCGCTCCTTCGCGGTCGCCTGCGACACCACCCGAACAGAGGATCTCGCAGACCTGCACCGTCAGACATCCGAGGTGATGGGCCAGACCGACATCGTCTGGAGCCATGCAGGCACCTCGGTAGCCGGCCCGCTGGAGCAGATCCCTCTCGAACGGTGGGAGCATGTTCTGGACGTCAACGCTGTCGGCGTTGTCCGTGCCTTCCTCGAGTTCGGACCCGAAATGGTGGCACGAGGCTATGGCCACCTCATCGTCACCTCATCGAGCCTCGGGCTGTTTCCTGAGCAAGTGCCGTTAGGGGGTGCCTACACGTTGTCGAAGTCCGGTTTGATCGGCCTCGCCCGCACGCTGAACGCCTACCTCTCACCGCAAGGCGTGGGCGTCACCTTGCTCTGCCCGGACATCACCAACACGCGGCACACGCTCAATGTTCCCCTAGTTGGCATACCGACCGAAGTCTTCGAAGCCGGACTCGAGCTGGAGGCCCTTCAGAGCCCCGACGAGGTCGCGGACGCGTTGCTCGCCGGCTTGCGCGATGACACGTTCCTGGTCTCGCTCACCCCGGATGTCCGACAGAAACTGCACGACGACATCGACCAGATGACGGGGCGCGGACAGGTGCCAGACGGTGCAGTAATAGTCCAAAGCGGACGCCTCGTGATCGACGCGGCCTTGCATGACCGGGCCAGCGCCGCCATCGGGGAGCTAGTGGCGAAGTCGGTCCACGACGCGGGCAACATCTCGTTTGTTATCAGCGCTGACCTAGTGGCACGGGGGGTCTTCTACGTCTATGAGGAATGGGAGTCGCAGTCAGCGCTCGATCAACACGCCGATTCGGAACATGGCCGGGCCTTCGTCGGGATGCTCCCCTCCCTAGGAATGCGGGAGTTGTCGCTGCGCGTCCACCGGGTGGAATCGAGCCAGGAAGTCACGATCCCGGTCTGACGCCATACCGCCGACCGGCATGCACACCGCCGGTGCATCGTCGCCTCCAAGCGGGGGTCGGTCGGCGACCCGGCGAGCCACACACACGAGTCCACGGGCCAGGGCGCGGTCCCGTACTCGCTGCGCACTCCCCTCTCCGCATCTCCGCCGTGTCCTAGGACCTGAGCCTGGTGGTCAGCTCAAACGCCTAATAGGTCCGCCGTGGCCGGCGGCGGATCCGGCGATGTTCGATCACCACTCACCATTCTCCTGCGGCCGGGCGTTATCGAGCACACTCACTGCCGATCATGCCCGGCTCGCTAAATAGCATTGGCATGCAGTCGAATTCGTCGGCCGGAGCGTGCGTGCTGTGGACTGCCGGCCTGGACCGTGGCAGACCGCCGATCATGCCTGCCGACACGGTGTCCTTCTGGCTGAAGCCGGTCGGATTCTTCGACCGCAACCCCGCCCTCGACGTCGCCCCCACCCCGGAGGCGTGCGATCACCACCATTCCCACCACGAGGACTCCGATGACTGATTTCGAACGGCTCCGCGCCACCCTGCCCACCGGTCTGTGGATCGACGGCGCCCAGACCGACCCGATCGACGGCGGCACGTTCCCGGTTTACGACCCGGCCACCGGCACCCTCATCGCCGACGTCGCCGATGCCGGCGGCAAGGACGCGATGCGCGCGCTGGACTCCGCTGCGGCGGTCCAGGAGGAATGGGCGGCGACCGCGCCCCGGCAGCGGTCGATCATCCTGCGTTCGGCGTGGGAGAAGGTCATCGAGCGCACGGACGACCTCGCGCTGCTGATGACGATGGAGATGGGCAAGGCCCTGCCGGAGAGCCGCGGCGAGGTGAACTACGGTGCCGAGTTCCTGCGCTGGTTCAGCGAGGAAGCCGTCCGCATCCAGGGCCGCTACACCACGTCACCGTCGGGCAGCGGACGGATCATGGTCACCAAGGTTCCGGTCGGACCCACCCTGGCCGTCACGCCGTGGAACTTCCCGCTCGCGATGGGCACCCGCAAGATCGGCCCCGCGCTCGCCGCCGGCTGCACGATCATCGTCAAGCCCGCCGAGGACACCCCGCTCACCATGCTGCTGCTCGCCGAGATCTTCGCCGAGGCCGGCCTGCCCGCCGGTGTGCTGTCGGTGCTGCCCGCGTCGAACGCCGCCGCCGTCACCGAACCGCTGCTCGCCGATCCGCGGCTGCGGAAGGTGACGTTCACCGGATCCACCCGGGTCGGCAAGATCCTCATCGAGCAGTCCGCCCAGCAGGTTCTGCGCACCTCGATGGAACTCGGCGGCAACGCCCCGTTCGTGGTGTTCGACGACGCCGACATCGACGCCGCGGTCGAGGGCGCGATGGCCGCGAAGATGCGCAACGGCGGCGAGGCCTGCACCGCCGCCAACCGCCTGATCGTGGCCAACTCGGTGCGCGAGGAATTCACCACCAAGCTCACCGACCGGATCGCCGCACTCACCGTCGGACCGGGCAGCGAAGCCGGCACCAACGTCGGCCCCCTCGTCAACGAGAAGCAGCGCCGCAACGTGGCGTCCCTCGTCGACGACGCCGTCGCCGCGGGCGCCCGGGTCCGCACCGGCGGCAAGTCCGTCGACGGTCCCGGCT
This sequence comes from Rhodococcus sp. ACS1, assembly GCF_002300155.1. NCBI lineage: Bacteria > Bacillati > Actinomycetota > Actinomycetes > Mycobacteriales > Nocardiaceae > Rhodococcus > Rhodococcus sp. ACS1. Next base: position 561,849 of record NZ_NSDZ01000008.1, on the reverse strand, counting down.
ACTTCTTCCAGCCCACCGTCCTCGACGAGGTGCCCGCGAACGCGCGCATCGTCCGCGAGGAGATCTTCGGACCCGTCGCCGCGATCACCGGTTTCGACACCGAGGCCGAGGGCGTCGCCGCCGCCAACGACACCGAATACGGTCTCGCCGCATACATCTACACACAGAACGTCGACCGGGCGTTCCGCGTCGCCGACAAGCTCGAGAGCGGCATGGTCGGCGTCAACCGCGGAGTGATCTCCGACGTCGCCGCGCCGTTCGGTGGAGTCAAGCAGTCCGGACTCGGCAGCGAAGGCGGCACCGAAGGCATCGAGGAGTATCTCGAGACCAAGTACATCGGCTTCGCGTCTGGCCAATAGTCGCCCGACCGAGGATCGTCGACCGGTCATCCAGGTCTGGCCATAGTCGAGCGCGGAGATCTCTAGAGCGGCGAAGTTAACTGACCCGAATTCATACGTGAGATGCGAGGCCGCTCGGGCGAGACAGTCAACGTCCTGTTCGTAATCCCATGCCGCGCTGTCGCTGTGACATGCTGTCTCGGTCCACTCAATTAGCTGTGGAGTCGACGGGGGGACGTGCGTTGGTAGTGGAACTTCACGCCCAGCCCTGAGCCGAGGCGAACCCAATTGGCGGGCCGATCCACGACCGTACACGCGTCCAGGGCAGATCCCGAACTTCGCGAACCTCGTCGGTGACAACCCCCAGGTTGGCCATCACGAACCTCCATGACTTGTCCGGCAACGCGGGCACCGGAGCTGGGTTGAGGATAACCATGCTGGACCGCTCGACCCTATGGTTGGGTATTCGGCTTCTGATCTGCCTTGATAACCCACGCGGCGACCTGCGTTCGTGAGGTGAAGCCAAGTTTAGCAAGAATGTGTTCTACGTGCCCCTGCGCCGTGCGCTGTGAAATGACCAGCTTCGCGGCAATCGCCTTGTTGGTGAGACCTTCTGCGACTAGGTCCGCGACCTGACGCTCACGTCGGGTCAGTCTCATCGCAGCTTTAGCGGACTCCGCTTGCGGAGAAGGATCTTTCACTCTCAGCGCATAAGAGGATGCTTCCTCGAAACTCATTGCATTTCCATGCCGAATCCGCTCCTCGAACTCTCGATCACCAAGCGTACGGCGGATTCGACGCGCACATTCCTTCTGGTAGAGAAGCTTATCGAGAAGACTGGCAGAACTGGCCGTGCGATCTCCGATGTCACGCCACATACTCTCGGCGGCACCCAATAGCACTGCGGCTCGATCCTCGCGGCACTGGTCGGCTTCGATCCAAGCCAATGTCTGCAAGCATCGGGCGCAGCCAACAGGATCGTCGACACGACTTGCCTGACGCAATCCTTGTTCGAGCACAGCGGTAGCCCGTCCAGGGTCACCTCCTCTCCATAGTGCCCAGCCCCCAACCGTCGACGCTCGGCCGCTGTACAACAACTCACCATGTCGTTCCGTGACGGCGAGCATCGTCTCGTACCAGTGGATTGCCCGCGCTGAATCGTCGAGCAGCATGAAAGCAAGGCCGAGTCCCAACAGGCTCCCGATCTGGCAGAAGATATAACCGTCACCCCGAGCCTCCGCGATTGCTTTCTCGAAGCAAACTACGGCCAGGGAAGGTTTGCCGCTGTAGAGTGCCGTGCAGCCTGTTGCATACCCTGCTAGTGCGGACATCGAGTCGTTGTCGAATCCATCGGCGATGCCGTTTCCCTTCGCTAGTAGGGTTTCTCCCGCCGGAATATCACCTTGCATGCCCGCCAGTACACTCGCCAGGTAGAGAGATTTAGCCCGACCTTCTGTGGGTGTAACCATTTTGGAGGCTAACGCACGGTCGAGCCAGAGCCGGCCTTCGGCGAGATGGCCGCGCGAGAGCCAGAACGGAAATAGCCCGGCCGCAAGTCGCAGGCCATCTTCTGCATCGTCTTGCTCGCTCAAGCAGAACCGAAGAGCGCTACGAAAGTTCGGGTGTTCCCGCTCTAGGCGAGTGATCCATTCCAACTGCCTCGGACTCACCCAATCCGACTCCGCCTGCAGTACAAACTGCAAATACCAGTCCCGGTGTCGCCTCTGCAAGGCAGAGTACTCGCCGCTCATCTGCAGCTTCTCTCGGCCGTAGTCTCGCAAAGTCTCGAGTATCCGGTACCGCACCACCGCGCCTGCCTCCTCCCTGATGAGGATCGACTTATCGACCAGAGATGCGACCAGGTCGAGCAAGTCGGCAGGAAGAATGCCTCCGGCGCAGACAGCCTCCGCAGCATCCAGTTGGAAACTACCGGCGAACACCGTCAATCGAGCCCACAGCTGCTGCTCCTGCGTGGTGCACAGCTCAAAACTCCAATCGATGCACAACCGCAGCGTCTGCTGACGCGACGGTGCGCCGCGACTGCCGGCATTCAGGAGCCGGTACCTATCGGTCAATCGATCTAGGATCTGCTGCGCTGTCATGGATCGCAATCTCACCGCGGCCAACTCCACAAGCAACGGAAGCCCCTCCAGCCGTTGACAAATCTGCGCAACGGCCGCCTGATTATCCTCGGTGAGCTCGAACTCCGGCAGGACCGTGACCGCCCGTTCTACGAACAGGTTCACAGACTCGTACTGGGGCAGCCCTTGAAGTGAGGAAGGCCCCATCCCCGGGACCGACATCGGGGGCACCCGGATCGTCGCTTCACCGTTGATGCACAGAGGTTCACGACTCGTTGCCAATATCCGTACCCCCGGGCAGGTTCGCAATAGCGTTTTCGCCAGAGTGGCGACCGCATCCACCAGGTGTTCGCAGTTGTCAAGCACAAGCAGCAACTGTTTGCCGAAAAGGTAGTCGGTCAGCAGTGCTACAGGTGGATCGGCCGATTGGTGACGAAGGCCGAGGGTCGCTGAGACTGTGCTGATTACCAACATTGCGTCGTGAAGCTCGTCGAGTTCGATCAGCCATACACCATCTTTGAATGCCCGCCGCGAGTCGGTAGCTACGCGAAGAGCGAGTCGAGTCTTTCCGACGCCACCGATCCCGGTCAAAGTAACCAGGCGTGCGCCCGACAGCATTTTCTTCGTCTCGGCGAGCTCGCGTCGGCGACCGACGAAGCTCGTCACCTCCAGGGGTAAGTTTCCCGTCTTGCCTCGCACCTTCGGTGGCATCGACCGGTGTCGCCCCAGCGTAGGTGTCCGCTCAGAGGTACTGCGTGCAAGTGGCAGATTCTGTGCCAGTTCCGTGGAGATCCCGCCAGGTTTGCTCTCGACAGGATCGCCTTCTGGATACTTGCTTTCGGCGAGGCGAGGCACTGCCATATCATCGACTCGGCGGTCGTGCCGCCGCTCGCTCGCGCGAAGTTCATCACCAAATTCCGCTGCGGTGGCGGGCCTGTCTCTGGGGTTGCGCGCCATCGCATGTTCGATGGCTGCGCTGACATCATTGGGTACGTCGTGCTCGCGTAGGTCAGGTATCGGCTGCGTGGTGATGCGCAAGAATTGGGCTACGATCTGCTCGCCCCTGCGCCGTTCGAAAGGAACATGCCCGGTAATGGCACAAAATAGAGTGGCGCCAAGGCTGTAAACGTCGGAAGTTGGATTGGCGGAATCGCCGGCCAAGACCTCTGGCGCGGCGAAGGCTGGCGATCCGGTGACAGCTCCAGTGCTCGTCTCGAAGGCTCCGACCATGTGAGCGATGCCGAAGTCGGTCAGCTGAGGATCGCCATACTCGGTGAGCAGGATATTCGACGGCTTGACGTCGCGATGAAGGACATCGACACGGTGTGCAGTTTCCAACGCGCCAGCCATCTTCACACCGACGCGGAGCGCTTGGCCCCACTCGAGGGGTCCGTTATCGCGGATCCATGTCCCCAATGAATCCTTCGGGTGGTACTGCATCACAATGTATGGGAGACCGCTGCGGGTAACGCCGACCTCAAAGACATTGACTATGTTCGGGTGTCCCGACAGCCTTCCCATCGCACGCTGTTCCCGCACAAAGCGCCCTACATTTTCAGGATCAAGAGCGGAAACCAGGACTTTGACTGCAACGGTGCGATCCAGAGAAGGCTGCATGCAGCGGAACACGACGCCGAAACCACCGCGTCCAATCTCTTTAGCATCCTCGAGTCCGACCGCCTTCAGCTCGGCTGCCACCGAATGAGGCACGCCGCGCTGTGTAGCCGAGTTAACGTCGATCATCCAAACGCTTCGATCCTGGGCGGGTCTCAGCACCTTGTCCAGACACAGATCCCATCAACCCATTTAGATCAGCCTACATGCATCTTCGCTGATCAGAGACGAATCGCGCCTCGGAACGACGGCATTCGCGGAGTACATTACCGACCGGGAGGCCGTCGATCACCGCTTTCTCGCCGTCGATGCTCACGATGACGGACTCCGAGGTGGCGTCGGTATGCACCTTGACCTTGTCGCCGACCTTCACCGGCCCAGTCCTTCCGTTAGGGGACCTGCGATCACTGCAGTCAAAACCCCCTTTTGCCGGTTCGATCGTCGGTCGGACGAATCGGCGTCACCTCACGGGCCGGGTATCGTCGGCCCGTATCCTTGCTCCATGTCCGCTGATCCAGGCAGCGTCCGCGCCGACGGCCACCAGGCGCTGCCGAACCTGGCTGTACAGGATGCTTCGGCGGATTCCCACATCATCACAGCGGCGGCGCGCACCGGAACGGACATCGAGCTGCGGATTCACACGTCCATTGCACCGTTCGATGTTGCGGCCGAGGAGTGGTTTCCCGCGGCAGCCGGGTTCGCCGTCACGGCAACGTGCACACCGTCGACGCGCAGACGGGCGTGCCACGGTTTCTGCCGCCCGCGGAGCCCGCCGAGTGGGCGCGGGCGATCTTCTCAACCGTCGACTCCGCGCACGGGTACTTCCTCGGCGCCGTCGACCCAGGGCCGCGGCGACGGTCCGGCCCAGCAGGAAGGTGCGCCGACCACGGCGTTCGTCCGCGCTCGCCGTATCCCGCACCATCCGCCACCCGGACAGCCGCAGCACCACCCCGCAACCGGCCCCGGCCACCATGGCACCGCCGAGAACGACCCTCACCACAATCCATGGATCACTCACAGCTGGCTGGAACGACGTGGCCACCGTGTACGGCCGCGACGTAAACGCGACGAATACCACCACCGCCACCAGCCCGACGACCACACCCACAACCCCGAAAATCCCGCTCTGTCTCCCCACCTGCCCATCGTGTCACCGAAAGGTGCTCAGATACCGGCAACCGCGGCCACCGGCGGTTCCCCAACGCACATATGCGGCCTTCCCGATCCACAAGTCGACTGGATACGGCTGCGCGACGCGGGCGTCTCCGACGACCAATGCCGCGCGGGAATCGTTAAGTCGGGTTCACCGAGATACCTCGCGCCCCTCCCCGGCACCGCTGCGGCGGCGGCGGACAACCGCCGACCGCCGAGGGTCATGGTCCCCACAGACTCATAGCCTTCGCGGCAGAATGGCCACGCTGTGCACCAAGGCCATGTTGCAAGTCACGCGACCGGCATCGCGGCCTGAGCATCATGGAAGGCTCGCTCGATCTCGACCGAAATCCGGCCGCGGGAGGACACCTCATGACCCGCCCCGATCGCCCACTCACGAATCTCCCTCGAAGACTTCTTCGCCGGAGCCTTACTCACCCCTTCCCCCGTCACCGGCGCCTTCGCCGCGACCAACTTCTTCACGGCCGTTTTCTCCGAAGTTACCTTTGCCGCAACTGTCTTCTTCCCCGCCTTCTTCGCCGGAGCCTTGCTCGCCACTTCCCTCTTCGCCGGAGCCTTGCCCGCCGCTACCCTCTTGACCGGAGCCGCCGCCACAGCCGTCTTCTCGGCAGCTGTCTTCTTCGCTGCCGCCTTCTTCACCGGCGCCGGTTTGACCTCAGCCTTCTGTGTCTGAGCGTCGTGGAAGGCTTGCACGATCTCGGCCGGAATCCTTCCGCGGTAGGACACCTCGCGGCCATCTGCGATCGCCCACGCACGAATCTCCTTGTTCGTCGTATCTATCGGAGCCCTACTCTCCACTGCCTTTTTCACCGGCACCTTCGCCGTGACCGGCTTCGTCACGGCCGCCTTCGTCCCGGTCGGCTTCTCGGCAGCCGTCTTCGTCGCGCCTATCGTTTTCTCCGCCGGAGCTTTGCTCGCCGCTGTCGTCTTGACCGGAGCTGCCGCGGCGGTCTTCTTGGCAGCTGTCTTCTTCGCTGCCGTCTTCCTTACCGGCGCCGGTTTGACCTGAGCCTTCTGCATCGGAGCGTCATGGAAGGCTTGCTCGATCTCGGCCGGGATCCTCGCTCGGGAGGACACTTCCAAACCCTCCCCGATCGCCCACTCACGAATCGCCTTGGTCGTTTTCTGCGCTGGAGCCTTGCTCGCCGCCGCCCTCTTCGCTGGAGCCTTTCCTCCGACTACCTTCTTCACGGGCCGCTTCTTCGCAGCCGCCGTCTCCGCAACGATCTTCTTCGCAGCCGTCTTCTTTACCGGCGCCGGTTTGACCTGAGCCTTCTTCGCCTGCGCGGCATCGAATGCTTGCTCGATCTCGGCCGAAATCCGACCTCGGGAAGACACCTCCAATCCCTCCCCGATCGCCCACTCACGAATCTCTTTCGTCGTCTTGTGCGCCGAACCTGCAGAACCCCTCGGTGATACCGCCATACTTTTCTCCCTATTCGCCGGGCAATCGTCGATCGCACACAGTAGCGGCATTTCGGCCCTCTCACCGCCAGCAGATCGAAACGGCAAGTAATCACACGCGGGCCGCCCTGATTCCCGAGGACCCGTGCCATCACCCTTGTCGTCCAGCAGAAACATACAGAGCACCATCTGTCGACGGTGCCGACTCCTGCAGGACCACTGCGGCCAAGCAGGCCAGGAACTTCTTCCGCCCGCGAGTATGGCGAATGCGAATATTCTTGCACTGCATCCAATTACAACGACCAGAGGTCATCCCAGCGGGACCTTCGCACATGCACCGAAGGCCACGAGACTGCCGTGACACGAAACGCAGCTCAAGAACGAACAGCGGCGGGAAAGTGTCGAGCCCGCAACCACGGCCGGGAGGAAAGCGGGAGGGCCACACCGGAGACCCCATTCTCGCAATCGACCGCCGATCCCAACACCAGTTACGACCCTGCGTCCTGGCGTGGGATGCGCATCCACCGTCCGTGACCTTTCTCGAGGACCGGGCTACGGAAGTCGGGCGCTGCCCGCACCCACGTATTTCAGGTGGTGGACCTCGTCGAGGACCTTGACGACCTCGTCGAAGGTGCCCGGGGCGGTCATCACGTCGTTGGATTCGGCGATGGGAAGTGCGGCCGAGTCGAGGGCTCCGCAGTCGAGCAGCATCAGGGCGAGTTCGGCGGGGTTGTTGCGGCAGCGGTAGATCACCCCGTCGACGCTGGGGTCGGCGCCCAGGATCTGATGGCAGGTGGTGCGGGACCAGGTGTAGGCGCCACGGTCACAGCCGACCAGGGTCCCGGACAGGTTCAGCGATCGGAGGTCGCCGTCGAGGAGGGACGCCACGGTGATGTCCCGGCCGAGGACCATCCGGGTGTGTGTCTTGCCGGGCGAGTCGTGTGCGGCGCACTATCCCCGACCGGGGATGGGGATATCGCGGAGGATGCCTTCCGCGACGGCGCCGGCGAGGGACAGGGCGACGTAGAGGTAGCCGCCGTGGGAGTCGCCGATCGGCTCGAACCGCCCCTGCAGCGGGTCGCCGAGTGCGCGGATACCTTTGGCATTGAACGAGTTCGGTGGGTGCGGGGATCCGGTACCGGAGATCCGGTGCAGTGTGGTGCCCGCGGGGATCACCCGGGTCTGCGGGGGCCGGCCGTTGTAGCGCTCAGTACCCGGTGTCAGTCCATGCCCATCTGCTCGGCCGCCACCATCAGCTCCACCTCGGCCTCGGTCAGCGTGTGCACGGCAAGGCGGTCCACCGGCCGCTGGTCACCGATCAGTGGGTTCTCGGTGAACCACCAGTCCAGCGTTCCCCACGGGTCGAGGTCGCATTCCATGAGCCGGTTCGCGTGCTCGGCGACGGGGCGGATCTGTTTGCGCTCGCGGTCGAACTGGAACAGCGGATACCGGTACTGGTTGCCGACCTTCAGCCCGAGAAGTTGATGAGCTTTCCGCTTGGCGTTGGCCAGGGCCCGATTCACATTCCCGGACGGGGAGAGGATCTCCGAGACCTCGGTCGAGGAGATCGTGTCGCCCGACAGGGAGAGTGGGGACGGGTAGGTGAGGTTGCCGGTCGCGGTCTCCAATTCGACCTGTCCATGCGGATCGGTTCCTACGGTGACGGTCGGGGCCGGATCGGCGAGACCCCGTTCGGTGCGCGGCGCCCGGTCACCCGCGCCGCCCTCGGTGCGGGCAGCGCGGGTGGCACGGGGTAGCCGCTGCAGTTGGATGGTGACCACGTCGGTATCGGCGGTGTCGAACAACGCCCGCATCACCACACCGCCGGTGTCGGCGAGATCGGCGGCGTCCAACGCGGTGCGGAACGCGTCGGTGAGCCAATCCAGCGCCAGCCCCGTCGCCCGGAGATCGAACCGGAGCTCGAAGTCGATCTCGATGCCCCCGGCCGGGCGCCGCGACGCACCCTCGAACGAGAACACCACACGGGTGATCTCCCGTTGCCACTCCTGCGCACTCCTCGGGCGCTCCCGAACCTGCGTCCCGCCCGCCCGGCCACCCGCGATCCGCGGCTCCACCGCGACGCGATTACCACGTACAGCCGGGGACGAGCCGTGCAGGGAACGACCAGCAGCAGCGCCACCGGTGCGGCCGGGCCACCGGCTCGCGGCAGTAAACCCGAACCGGCCCGCGCCGCGATTCACAACCCGATACCGCGTGCGACCTGCGTTGCCGTCTTCTTTGCTCATGATGACCCGCTCCACCCGAGTACTACGTTTCTTACGATATCGACAAGTGTAAGTATCGTAAGACCATGTGTCCAGGTGCGCGCGCTCCACGTGCCAGTCACCAGCGGCTCCCGCGAGCGGAACGGCTGTCGGAGCGGCGGGGTACGACGTCCCGTTGCCGACCCGGACAGGCACCGTTGGAGAGGAGCCGAAGTGCACACCACGCCGCTCGGGGAACATCTTCAATCCTCCGGAAGAGGTGGATCCGGCGCCTCACGGTCATCGGCGACGCCGGGGTACGAGACGGTGGATGTGACGCCAGTTACTTTCGAGCGATACCCTTCGGTATCATTCGCCGTGTCGCTACCATCAATTGCACACCGTTCACCACCTCGCTAGAGGTGACCGAGTGTGAATCATCCGGGTTCATCCCGGTCCCACCGATGTCGAGCCCAGGCATCACCGCACCGACACTCCCTACGGCCGCGGCGTCGACCCGATCACAGCCCCGGATCGGGCCTGTCACTGCCGCCACCCGACTGCCACCTCCCGGGGATCGGAAGTACACCGCGATGTGTCGAAACATTATGTCGCACAACATTTTCCAAAATGCCATGCGCTGACACACTACAGTCCAACCCGGTTACCAATAAGGTCCTGCCCACCCACAGCGCCCCGACATCGATTTGCCTGGCACACATCCCCGGCCACAAGCCCAGGCCCGCCACACCCGCGCGCCCGCCCTGACCGACGGATCGGCTCACCGCTCCCCTTTCGAAAGCGACTCCTCCCGCTGTGCCTGATCATTTCCACCACTCTCCCCACCCGAACTGGCAGCACCGCGCCTTATGCCGCGGCAGCGACACCGACATGTTCTTCTCCCCCGATGGTGAACGCGGCAACGTCCGTGCCCGGCGTGAGCGCGCCGCCAAACAGATCTGCCAAGACTGTCCCGTGCTCGCCGACTGCCGCGCTTACGCCCTCACCGCCACCGAGTCTTATGGCATCTGGGGTGGCATGTCCGAGACCGAGCGCGCCCGCCACACCCGGCGCACCCGCCGCCCGGGCCGACCCCGCGAGTGTGTCGTGTCGACGGACCCTCTAACCTGGCGGATCCGAACACCCAGAGCGTGAAGGTAGAACAGCCATGGCCACCGACTACGACGCACCACGAGTCACCGAATCCGACGAGCCGGACACCTCCCTCGAACAGCTGACCGCCAGCCGGAAAGACACCCAGTCCCCCGTCGTCGACGTCGAAGACACCGACACCGCCGAATCCTTCGAACTGCCCGGCGCGGACCTGTCCGGTGAAGAATTCACCGTCCGCGTCATCCCCAAACAAGACGACGAATTCACCTGCACCAGTTGCTTCCTGGTCCACCACCGCAGCCGCCTCGCCGACACGGCGCAACAACTCTGCCGCGACTGCGCCTGAGGACATCGATACCTCCGAGCACCCCGGCGCCTGCGGGCACCGAGCCGATTTCGAGTCCACCTCAATAGGATTGGTGTGTGATTTCGAGATGTGGACAGTGCACCGCGCGGGATGTACACCGAACCGCTGACTGAATCGAGCATCGCCGGATCGATCGACGGCGTGGACTCGTAGGACTCGGGTTCAGTAGCCGAGTTTGGTGCGCAGCGAAGTCAGCGAATGCGAGGTCTCCACGGCGAGGTCGGGATGGATCGCCGCGATCGACTGGACCAGGACGTCGCCGACGAGGATGGACGTGAGCGCCTCCGCGCTGAGACCGGTCGGTGTATGCGGCGCCATCAGCGCGACGGCCACCCGATCCGACAGGGAATCGGTCAGTTCGTCACTGACGAGTATTACGTTCGCACCGACATCCCGAGCTCGGCTCAAGATGACGTCAACCTCGGTGATGACGCGGCCGGGGGCGAAGACGACGACGACGTCCGAATGCCGGATGTGGAGCAACTCGTCGGCGAGGGCGAAACCATCACTGTCGATGTGCCGGGCCGGGCACCCCACCCGGTTGAGCCGGAGTGCGAGGTGGGCGGCGGCGATACCCGAGGAACCCACCCCGTACGTGTGAGCCTGCCGCGCGTGCAGGATCAGCTCGATGGCCTGGGACACGGCGTCCGCACTGAGGAGGTTCTCGGCGAGCTCGATGCGTTCTCGCGCCTCCGCCCACACGCTGCGACTGACGTCCTCGTATCCGGATCCGAGGTGAGCGATGCGTTGCTGCAGCCGCACCTCGGGGGCCACCGTGGAGCTGAAGGGGGCTGCCACCTGCTGTTTGAGTTCGGACAGGCCGGTGTACCCCAGCTTTTGCACTGTGCGGACGACGGTTGCGTTGCTGGTGCGGCTCTCCGCGCCGAGATCGGCGGCGCTGGCATAGAGCAGTCGTTCGGCACTGCAGTTCGCCAGGAAGTCGGAGACTGCCCGCTCCGCCCGGGACATGGTGTCCCATTGGCCGCGCACCCGGGCCCGCAATTCGGTCACTCCAGGATTGTCGGTAACACTTGTTACGGCTGACCTGTTGCGTGTATCGTCCATTTCAGCGATTGTAGTGTGCATCACAGATCGAACCAACCCGGACCCCTGAGCCCCAGCGCCACCGCCTGACCAGGACGATCCGCGATCGAAGGAATCCCACAAACAATGAACGATGTATCCATCCGGACCGTCGAAGTCACCGGAAACGCCTACGAACGGGGACATGCCTACGGCTCCGCGACCGGCGACCTGATCAACGACGCCGTCGCCTACTACCAGGACGCCTTCCACGTCCAGACCGGCATGACCTGGAACGATGTCAAAGATCAGGCCGCGCATTGGCTGCGGTTGTGCGAACAGCACGCCCCGGAACTGGTCACCGAACTGCGCGGGGTGGCCGACGGCGCCTCCCGCGACGTGCTCGACCTGATGGCGCTCAACGCCCGCGGCGAGATCATCTACGACGCCGGCAGCAGTCCGGCATCCCCCAACCCCGCGACCGAGAACGACGAGCGGGAGAGCGCGGACGGATGCACCTCGTTCGTCCTCACCGACGGCGCCTCCGGCGACGGCCACATGTACGTCGGCCAGAACTGGGACTGGCGTGCCGCGACCCAAAAAACCCTTGTCGCCCTGAGGGTTGTCCAGGATCCGTTGCCGACCGTCATCATGCAGGTGGAGGCCGGGCAAATCGGCAGGCACGGGGTGAACTCGGCCGGAATCGCCCTCAACGCGAATGGTCTCGGCGGGCGGTTCGATTCTGCGATCGGACTGCCGCAGACCTTCATCCGTCGGATGGTGCTCGATCAGAGCGAGCTTCCCGACGCGCTCAACGTGCTCGCCCGCACCATCCCGCACATCGCCGGCAACGCCGTCCTCTCGCACCGTTCCGGCTTCTCCGTGGACCTTGAGATCACCCCCCACGGCATCGACTGGATCTACCCCGATGACGGACTTCTGGTCCACGGCAACCATTTCCAAGGGAGGATCCCGCCCCAGCTGGCCGGTCGGTACCGGCCGGTCTCGGTGGATTCCCTGTTCCGAGTACCCCAGGCGACCAAAGGCATGGCCGCCGTGCGGTACGCCGAAGACCGCTCGGAGGCGCTCGCGCTGGTGCGGGCCGCAATGTCGGATCATCTCGGCTACCCCGAATCGGTGTGCACTCACCCCGACGAGCGGCGTCCGAGGGTGCGGCAGTGGGCGACAGTGCTTTCGAGTTGCGTCGACCTCACCACCGGCGACTACTTCGTGACCAACGGGACCCCGTGCGATCACGAGTACGAGCAGCTGCCGTGGAACGCATTCGACGGTCCTTCCTCCCGCCACCCACACGTTTCACCCGTAAAGGCCATCCGATGATTCGACATGCCTCGTCCCGCACCCGAATCGGGTGCTACCTGGCTCTTCCTGCCGCGGCCGTGCTGCTCAGCGGATGCACCGCCACACCGTCGGGCACCACGGCAGCCGCGTTGCCTTACGCAGCCGACACGGCAGCCGCCGCCGGTCCCACGTCGACAGTCTCCTGGATGCTGCCGGATGAGCCGGCCACCTTCGACACCGACATCGACAGCGGCGCCTCGGAGAACACGATTCTCGCGAACGTGTGCGAGCGGCTGATGGAGGTCCAACCCGATCTGACCACCTCCCCCCGCCTCGCTGAGACCGTGCGATGGGTCGACGACACCCATGTGGTGTTCGCCCTACGAACCGACGCGGTCTTCCACGACGGCAGCCCGGTCACCGCCGACGACGTGCTGTGGAGCATGCAGCGCCACGCCCGCGAGGACGCGGACGAATCCGACGAGTACGCGAACGTGGAATCGATCGCCAAGACAGGTCCCGCCGAAATCACCGTGATCATGAAGCAGCCGGATGCGACGTTCATCCAAGCGATGGCCGGAAACGGTGGGGTGATCTGGAATCCACGCGTCGTGCAGGCCCAGGGCGAGAACTTCGGCACGCCGTCGAGCCCGGACGCCTGCTCGGGCCCATACCAACTCACCGACTGGTCGCCCGGGAGCAGTGTCACGATCACCAAGTCTCCGACGTACTGGGACAGGAGCCGACCGGTTCTCGCAGAGGAAGTGCGCTTCACCTGGGCAGACCAGTCCGCCGTGGTGAACTCGCTGACCAGCTCCGACATCGACGGCGCCTACCTGGACGGCCCGGCGGCCGCGGTAGCGTTACGCGGCGCCGACAATGTGGCCCTCACCCAGGGGCCCGCCACGAACGCCTGGTCGCTCCTTCCCACCGACCGCGGCGGCGCCACCGACGAGCGGATCCGCAAGGCACTGTCCCTTGCCCTGAACCGCACCGGCATCTCGAAAGCCGCCTTCGGTGGGCTGGCGCAACCGTCGAAGACCCCGGTCGGCCCCGGCGCGTGGGGTTACCAGCGGGAGGCGTTCGAAGCAGCCTACGACCAGCTGCCCGGCGCACCCGCCGAACCATCCGACGCCGACCTGTCCGCCGCGAAAGCACTGGTCGCCGAGGCTGATACGTCGGAATCACCGATCGTGGTGGCCAGTGACGGGCAGTCCACCCGCGGGGTGATCGCCAGCGCCCTCGTCGACGCCGCACGCAAGATCGGGCTCGACGCCGAGATCGTCACCGTCCCGAACCAGCAGTACGGCGACTTCTACACCGACGAGACCCTGCGCAACCAGGCCGACTTCTGGATCGACGAGTACTACATCTCCAAGAACGATCCGATCGGCTTCTACAAGAACGGCGCCTCCACCGCCCGCGTGAACTTCGCGGGATACACGAACCCGGACTACGACACCACCGTCAAGACCGCCCAACGCACCCTCGACGACGCCGAGCGCGCCGCCCTGGTGAACACCCTGCAGCAGTTGTGGGCGGCGTCCGCCGTATGGATCCCCGTCGTTCAGGCCCCCTCCACGCTCGCCCTGTCCACCCACATCACCGGTGCACCGGCATCCGCGGCGTACCTGTACTACCCGTGGGCCGCCGCTCTCGGAAGCTCGGAGAAGAACTGATGCTTACTCCACTGCGCCGGGCCGCCGGCATGCTCGTCACCCTCGTAGTGAGCTCATTCGTCATCTTCGCCGCGATGTACGCCGCCCCCGGTGATCCGGTCACCGTGCTGATCGGCAACCCGGAGAACATGACCCCCGAGCGGGTCGCGGCGGTGCGCGCCCAGTACCACCTCGACGACTCGATGCTCGCCCAGTACTGGCACTGGGCCACCAACGCTCTCACCGGCAACCTCGGAGAATCGGCACAGTACCGTCAGCCGGTGGCTGACCTGATGGCCAGCCGCATCCCCAACTCGCTGGCGCTGGTCGCCTACGCCACGGTGTTGTTCGCGGTGTTCGGTATCGGGCTCGGCGTGATCGCGGCCCTGCGCCGCGGCCGGGCTGCCGACTCGATCGTCGTCGCGGCGACCACCCTCGCCGCCTCGGTGCCCACCTTCGTGATCGGAATCTTCCTGATCTCCCAGTTCTCGGTGCGGCTCGGCTGGTTCCCGGTCATGGGAGCAGGAGAAGGCGTCCTGGACAAGATCCACCATCTGACCCTGCCCGCGCTGTCGCTGGCAATCGGCGCTCTGGCAATCGTCAGCCGGGTGACCCGGCAGACCATGGTCGAACAACTCGATGCCGACCACGTCAGTGCAGCGCGCAGTTTCGGCGTGGCAGAGCGCAAGATCGTGACCCGGCACGTGCTACGCAACTCCTGGGGCCCGATCATCACGATGGTCGCGTTGGTGGTGGCCAGCCTCCTCGCCGGCACCGTCGTCATCGAAAGCGTCTTCGGGATCAGCGGCGTCGGAGCCCTGCTCGTCGACGCCATCAACGCCCACGACTTCGCGGTCGTGCAAGCGGTCCTGCTGTACATGGTGATCGGCTACATGATCGTCACCACCCTCGTCGATTTACTTCTCCCGCTCCTCGACCCACGAATCAACAGCAAGGTGAGTTCGTCATGAGCACAACACTTGCCCACACCGTCGTCAGCACCCCACACACCACACCAGCCCGCACACTGCGTCTCGGGTACTGGACCGCGATCGCCTTCCTAGCCCTGGTGATTCTCGTGGCCCTCGCCGCACCCTGGGTTGCGCCCTACCCCCCGGACGCCATCGACTTCGACGCCATCTGGGAAGGTCCCAGCACTGCGCACCTGCTCGGCACCGACCAACTCGGCCGAGACCTACTCTCCCGCATCATCTTCGGAGCTCGGGCAAGCCTTCTCGGCCCGCTCGTACTGTTGATCATCGCCACCGCGCTGGGTGTAGCGATCGGCACCGTCGCGGCGTGGAAGGGCGGCTGGGTCGACACCCTGCTCGCCCGCATCACCGACGTGATGTTCGCGTTCCCCGGACTGCTGTTCGTCGTGTTGATGATCGCGGTCTTCGGCAAGGGCCCGTTCACGGCAGTCATCGCACTCGGCTTGGCGTTCGCTCCGGTGATCGCCAAGTTCACCCGCAGCATCGCCCTCTCCGAATTGTCCCGCCCGTACATCGACGCCTATCGCGTCCAAGGCGTCGGAGCGGTCACCGTGTGCGTGCGCTACGTCATCCCCAACCTCGCACCCGCACTGCTGGGATACCTGGTGGTGCTCTTCGGTGAGGGGCTGATGGGACTGGCCACACTCAGCTACCTCGGCTTCGGCTCCCAACCGCCAAGTTCCGAATGGGGCCTGATGGTCCAAGAAGGCCAGGACGGCATACTGCTCGGCTTCTTCTGGCCCACCGCCGTACCCGGCATCGCGATCGCAGCTGTCGTCGTCGCCGTCAACATCATCGGCGTCCGCATCGCCGACCGACTCGACTCCCGGAGGTAGACGATGCTGCTCAATATCGAGAACCTGACCCTGGACTACGAATCTCCTACCGGGCGGACACGGATCCTCACCGAGGTCAGCCTGCACGTAGATCAGGGCGAAACAGTCGGCTTGGTAGGCGAATCCGGCTCCGGCAAGTCCAGCACCGCCCGCGCCGCGCTGCGCCTCCTCGACGCCAACGCCCGCATCACCGGAACCATTCGCATCGACGGCACCAACATCACCGCCGCCGACCCGAAAACGCTGCGCACGGTCCGCTCACACCAGGTGGGAATCATCCACCAAGACCCCCGCGCCTCCCTCAACCCGGTCCGCCGCATCGGGGACTCGCTGACCGAGCGACTCGTCCACGTCCACGGCGTGAGCAGGCAACAGGCCCGCAGCACCGGATTGGAACTACTCGACGCCGTCGGCATCAACCGACCCGAACAGCGCATGAAGCAGTTCCCGCACGAGCTCTCCGGCGGCATGCTCCAGCGGGTGGTGATCGCCGCCGCCCTCAGCGCCCAGCCACGGCTGCTCGTCGCCGACGAAGCCACCAGCGCACTGGATGTCACCACCCAGGCCGAAGTGCTCGCCATCCTGCGCGCAGTCCAGGACGAGCGCCGTCTCGGGATGCTGTTCATCACCCACGATCTGCACCTCGCCGCCGCGTTCTGCGATCGCGTGTATGTCATGTACCGCGGCCAGGTGCTCGAAGAACGGCGCGGAGAAGACCTGTTCGCCGGAGCGGAACACGACTACACCCGGACACTTCTCGACGCTGCGCCCACCCTTCCGCGACCGAAGGAACCGACACGATGAGCAATCCGCCCACCGCCTCCACCCTGATCGCCACCAACCTCCATAAGACCTTCCGCGTCGGCAGACACCAGCCCGCGATCACCGCAGTGGACAACGTGTCGTTCACGATCGGCCACGGGGAATCCCTGGGGTTGGTCGGCGAGTCCGGGTCGGGCAAGTCCACCATCGCCCGCATCGTCGCCGGCCTCGAACGCCCGGACTCGGGCACCCTGTTCGTCGACGGCCACGACCGCCTGTCCACAGCCCACGGCAAGGCCCACCGGTTGCGCAGGGCGCGGGAAGTACAGATGGTATTCCAGGACCCCTACGGCTCCCTTGACCGTCGGCTGACCGTGCAGCAATGCCTCGAACACGCGATAACACTGCACAGCGGCAGGCTCCCCGGCGCCGAAAAGCAGTCCCGCGTGCGGGAACTACTCGACCAGGTGCGGCTCGCCGACACACACGCCGCATCGAAGCCCCACCAGCTCAGCGGTGGGCAACGTCAACGAGTGGCGATTGCGCGGGCGCTGGCAGTCCTGCCGAGCGTGGTCATCCTCGACGAGGCCGTCTCCGCCCTCGACGTCTCCGTCCAGGCCCAGATCCTCGCCCTGCTCGACGAGATCCGGGAGCAGTCCGGAGTCGGGTTGCTCTTCGTCAGCCACGATCTCGCCGTGGTCGCCGAAGTCACCCAACGCGTCCTCGTTCTCTACAAGGGCGTCATCGTCGAGGAAGGGGCCACAGCCGGAGTGCTGCAGGCACCCCAGCATCCGTATACCCGGCTGCTGGTGTCCTCGACCCCCAGAGAGGGCTGGGACCCTGCCGCCATCGTCGAACAACGCCGCCGCTTCAACGCCGAACAACACAACACCACCCGCTCGGGCGCATCCTCGGCCCGCACAATCGCCCTCGCCTGACCGCCTCCGCCCAGTGGATCCCTCCACACGAGAAGCAACCACCCACCCACCACACCCCATGTCCATCGTCTGCACGCCCAAGTGCCTCCAACGAATGCGCCCGGGCAGGGCATCTCCCGCCCTTCGCCTTCCCATCTTCCCCTCGCGGTGAGCACACATCCGACTCACCGCCCGATGCTTTACCCACCGCTGTCATGTCACACCCACTCATTAGGAATGATTCGCTCGATGAGCCCGCTGCACCAAACAGTTGCCGAACGACTCGACCTCGCGATCTTGTGGGCGCCGCCGGCCTCGCCTGTTGCGTCAAGCATGCCAGCCCACAGCAGCGATATCCTAAGGACAAAGCACTGTGAGGTGAGCCATGGCTATACCCCCTCCCCGGCCTTTCGGTCCGATCTGGATATCAGCGAGCGGGAATGGCCCATGAATTACATCGGACATGGAGCCAAGCCTCGTACTCCAACGGGGGACTGACAGCCGATGGCCGCAGACGATCCGCTCGAGACGCACCGCGCCGTCGTTTCCGCAGTCACGGCAGAGTTGAACGCGGCCGGATTCGCGGACGCACACGAGATCGGTCATGGCGGGTTCGGTGTCGTCTACCGCTGTGTCCAAACCGCGCTAGACCGCATCGTGGCAGTAAAGGTCCTCACTGCCGACCTCGACGAGGAGAACCAGGCACGCTTCGTCCGCGAGCAGCGTGCGATGGGCCGGTTGACCGGGCACCCGAACATCGTCACAATTCTTCAGGTCGGCGCAACTAACAGTGGTCGCCCCTATATCGTGATGCCCTATTATCCTCAGGATTCGTTGGATGTCTGGATCCGCGGCCAGGGTCCGCTTGGGTTGGAACACGCGCTTCGGCTCGGTGTGAAGATTGCCGGCGCTCTGGAGACCGCCCATCGCCTCGGGATCCTTCATCGAGATGTGAAACCCGGGAACATTCTGATCACCGAATACGGCGATCCGGCATTGACCGACCTAGGTATCGCCCACATCGTCGGCGGATTCGAGACCGCCGTCGGCTCGCTCACGGGTTCCCCGGCGTTCACCGCCCCTGAGGTACTTAGGGGTGAGCCACCGAGCCCCTCCTCGGACATCTACAGCCTCGGAGCCACTTTGTTCTGCGCCATCACCGGTCACGCCGCTTTCGAACGCCACAGTGGTGAGCAAATCGTCGCACAGTTCTTGCGAATCGCTACGCACTCTGTTCCCGACCTCCGGGAGCAGGGAATCTCCGACGACGTGTCTGCGGCTATCGAACGGTCTATGTCCGCAGATCCCCATGATCGCCACGCCTCAGCGGCCGAGTTTGGAGAGGAACTGCGGCGAGTCCAACACCGCAAGGGTTTCCCCGTCGACGAGATGGCGATACGTACCGGCCCTCAGGAATCACCAACAGGCTGGAACTACTCCAGAAATAGTTCAGGAAGCGTCGAGCCCCCGGCGGGTGGTTTCCGACCCTCGTTCGCCGGGGAACATTCTTTGCAAAGTCCTGCACCCGACAGTGATCGTGTGGCTCCTCCCTCACTTCAAGGCAGGATAGGGAACCTGCCCCTCGAGTTGACCAGTTTCGTCGGTCGCCGCGGAGAGCTGACCGATACAAAGAAGATGCTGTCGGTCTCGCGCCTGGTGACTTTGACCGGAACTGGAGGCGTTGGCAAAACACGTCTCGCGCTACGGGCAGCCTCAGACATGCGCCGTGCGTTCGCCGACGGCGTATGGCTCATCGAGCTGGGTGAGCTGGGCGACGGGCAGCTACTGCCGGACGTGGTGGCAGCCGCTCTGGGATTGCGAAATCAATCCGCTCGTCCGGCCCGAGACTTAGTACTCGAGTATCTCGGGCCACGTCACGTGCTGCTCTTGCTGGACAACTGTGAGCAGATAGTGGATGCGACCGCCGCTTTGGCCGAAGCCTTGCTGAGGAGCTGTCCCGAACTGCGGATACTGGCGACAAGCCGTGAGACCCTTGCAATCGGCGGCGAAGCAGCACTTCGGGTTCCACCGCTGACCTCCCCTAGCCCGGACCACCCACCGCCGCTACAAGGTTTGGCCCGGTACGACGCAGTTACGTTATTTGTGGAACGGGCCACCGCCGCCGTGCCGACGTTTGCACTTACCGAGGACAACCGGGTAACAATCACGCGGATCTGCCATCAACTGGACGGCATCCCGCTAGCGATAGAGTTGGCCGCGGCGCGGTTGCGGGCGATGTCTGCCGCGCAGATCCTCGAGCACTTGGCCGACCGGTACCGGCTGCTGTCCTTGGGCGCGAGGGGTGTACCGCCGCGGCAGCAGACTCTCCAATTGTGCATGGACTGGAGCCACGGGCTGTGCACCCCGCGCGAACAACAGGCCTGGGCGCGGTTGTCTGTGTTCGCGGGTGGTTTCGAACTGGACGCAGCGGTCGGCATCTACGCCGGGGAATTGAAGGCAGAGGACCTGCTCGATGTCGTTGCCTCTTTGGTTGACAAGTCGATCCTGATCCGGGAAGAGCCGGGCACCACAGTGCGGTATCGACTGCTCGAGACTCTACGCGACTATGGCCGCGAGAATCTGCGAGAATCTGGTGAATACGGAGCGATGCGCCGCAAGCACCGCGACTGGTACCAACAATTGGTGCTGCAAGCTGAGACCGAATGGATCAGCAACCGGCAACTCGAATGGATCGCCCGCCTGAGGCGGGAGCATCTGAACCTGTCTGAGGCACTCGATTTCTGTGCGACCGAGCCCGGAGAGTCCGAGGCCGGTCTGCGAATCGCCGCCGCTTTATACCCGTTCTGGTTCTCCCAGGGCCTGCTCAGCGAAGGCAGACGATCACTCGATCGTGCACTGAAGGGTGCGAATCAGAGGCCCACGACCGATCGAGTCAAAGCCTTGTGCACCGCAAGCATGCTCGCAGGAAGACAGGGCGACCTCAATTCTGGCACGGCACTGATCGACGAAGGCAACGAGATAGTCGAACAGTTGGGTGACACCCACACGCATGCCCTCATCACCTATGCCCGAGGGCTACTGGCGCTCTTCGGTGGCTATACCACCGAGGCGCTCGCGGACTTGGCGAGTGCGCTCGAACAGTTCCACGCAGAGGGAAATCTACTTCTCCAGGTTGGAACCCAACAGGTCCTCGCGCTGGCACATGCCCTGCACGGAGACTCTCGTCGGGCGATCGTCGCCTACGAGGAGGCGATCGCGCTCACAGAAATGCACGGCGAGTTGGTTTATCGGTCCTACTCGCAGTGGGCTATGGCAATCGTAGTGTGGCGGCAGGGAGATCTCGGTCGAGCGGCCAGCCTGTTCGAACGGGGCCTGCACCTCACCCGCCAAGTAGACGACCCACTCGGCACCGCCTGGTGCATAGAAGGACTGGCCTGGATTGCAGCAGCCAACAAGCATGCCGAACGCGCCGGCAGGCTCCTCGGCGCCGCGGAAGCGTTGCGGCTAACCGTAGGAAACCCTATGGTCAACGTCCTCAACCTGCGCGCCGATCACGAGAGGTGCGCACAGCAAACTCGCCGCGCGCTTGGCGAGCGGGCCTTCGACACCGCCCGCAGTCACGGCCGGAGCTTGGGATTTGACGATGCAATCGCGTACGCGCTCGGTGAAGAATCCCGGGCCGCGAAGCCGGCCTCCGATACGACGAGCTTGACCAAGCGCGAACGGCAGGTGGCAGACCTAGTCTCCCAAGGAATGACGAACAAGGCGATCGCCACCAACCTGGTGATATCAGTGCGCACCGCACAGGGACACGTCGAGCACATTCTCGCCAAACTCGGTTTCACCTCGCGCGCGCAGATCGCCGCCTGGGTCGTGGAACAGGATCAGAGGTCTTGACGTGCCTGATCGTGTCCTCGAGTCGAGTTCGAGAGGACGCAACGGCGGTCGCAACCATCAGTTGTACCGAATATACAGCGGTCCAATCAATTTAGATATCAGCCCTGCACTTGAGCCAGCCGGGCGAATTTGGGAGTTGAAGACCCGCATGAGGTGAACGAGGTGCGGTTGCGTCCCCTTTCTCCGACAACTGCGGGAGACGAGTCTCATCAAAATCACTCTTCCGTGATCTGTTGTGTGGCTTAGCTATACGGTGTTGACGACGTGCTTGCGGAGCAGGTCCAGGTTTGCGCGTCCCCAAATCTGACGTTTGAACCCTTTCGAGAATTCCGTGGAATCTGGCCGCGGGAATGATCATTACTCCACGGTGTCGACCGCAGACCTTCAGGAGGTGGCTTGATGGGCACAATTGTGTTGGAGGAGAAGTTATGGTTCATCGTCAGTGGGCGTCGAAGCCGTCACAGTTGTCTTCATGTCTGGTGAGGCCGCCGGCTGGCTGACGACGGTGCGCAGGTGGGCGATTTCGGTGGCGAGCCCGGTCAGGTCCGGGCTTCGGTTTGCCGGGGACCGATATCTGCCAACAATGACCCGCGCCTGTCCGGCGACGGCGGTGAAGAGTGATCGGGTGACCGCAGTGGCAAGCTCTGCGCAGACCCGCCCGCCTCCGAACAGCACACTTTCACTCACCCGCAGTCCTCATGGGTAATAGAGCATCGAGTCTCGAGATCGTGGAGCGGTGCCGCTCGGCCTTGAAGCCTCATCCGCGCGGTTCGGCGTCGGCTGCCCGGTCGTATGGGTGCGCTGCGAGGACACCGAGGTGCGTTGAGTCTCGATCCCCACCGACCGGCAGGGGCGGACAGAGCGGATGGACCGTCGCTCCAGGAACCTGTCCGCAACCGCATGATCGTCGCCCTAGAGGTGCGCAGTCGTCAATTGCCGTCCAGACCGGCCTCGGCCTTGACCGCGGCGGCTTCGATGCGCAGCAGCCCGGTGTGGGTGCGTCGCAATAGCGGCGCAGTCCGGGCTTGGCTTTGAGCGAGCCGACCAGTTCGTATGCGGCTGCGGTGCCCAGCTGTCGGAGCCGTCTATCAGCCCCCGTAGACATTCCTTCGCCGAGGATGAACGCAATCGCATGCATAGCCGCCTCTAGCACGTTGAGGTCGTCGGCCGCGAGCGGCGCGAAGGTGCAGGCGGGCGCGGCGGCTGATTGCAAGAGTCCGAGCGTCGACATCGTGCCATCCGCCCTCGGTGGCCCGAACTTCCCCACCAGCGAGCAGTGTTCACCGTGGCGGTTTGTCGGGTTCCGAGGCGGCCTTGCTGGCGTTTTCGAGCCGGGGTGATCGGAGAGTAGGTAAGAATCGGGTTGAGATTGCGCACCGACCGGCGCAGCAACCTATCGAGCATCGCCGCGGAAGCTCTTCTCGGGCGGCCAGACCCTGGCATCGTCGGCGACCTGCAGCTCTGCGTTAATTTGATGTCAGCGGTTGCCAAATGCCCTCAATAGTTTGATACTCCTCTAAATATCAATATGAAGGAGTGGAAGTGATCGAATCGTTGGAGCGTCAGCCAGTCGCTGACCGGGCCGTCGAAGTTATTGATGTGGGGGCCCTTCCGCCTCTGGGTGTTGTGCCCCACAGCATGCACGCTCAGGTCGTTCGACCGGAACGCTACGGAGATCCGTCAACCGCCTTCGTTCATGAGGTGGTAGACACGCCGGAAATCGGTGCCGGTGAAGTGCTCATCGCAGTGATGGCTGCCGGTGTCAACTACAACAATGTCTGGGCCGCCCGCGGGTACCCGGTCGACCAGGTCGCGACCCGGCAGCGGCGCGGGGAGCAGGAGAGCTTCCACATCGGCGGGTCCGACGCGTCGGGCATCGTCTACGCCGTCGGATCGAATGTGAGCAACATTGCGGTCGGAGACGAGGTCGTCATCCACCCCGGAGTGTGGGACGAGGACGACTCCTGGATTGCCGCAGGCCGGGACCAGATGATCGCACCGAGCGCGAAGATCTGGGGCTACGACACCAACTACGGGTCGTTCGGGCAATTCGCCCGCGTACAGGCTCACCAAGTTCTCCCCAAGGCACCTCACCTGAGCTGGGCCGAAGCGGCCGCCCCCACCCTGGTGGGCACCACGGCGTACCGGATGCTGCACGGCTGGAAGGGAAACACCGTCGCCGAGGGCGACCTGGTGCTGGTGTGGGGCGGCTCTGGCGGCCTCGGCACTCAGGCCTGCCAATTGGTGCGAGAGGCCGGCGGACGAGCAGTCGCCGTGGTCTCCGACGATGAGCGTGGCGCATTCGCCATGAAGTACGGGGCCATCGGATACATCAACCGACGCGACTTCGACCATTGGGGAATTCCGCCGCTGGTCGACGACGCGGAGGGACAGAAGAAGTGGACCGCGAGCGCACGCGCATTCGGGAAGGAGATCTGGGAGATCGCCGGTGAACGGGAGGATCCGGCCATCGTGTTCGAGCACCCCGGTGCATCCACCATCCCCACCAGCATCTTCGTCTGTCAGCCCGGCGGCATGGTCACCATCTGCGCCGGCACCACAGGCTTCGACGCCATGGTCGACCTGCGCTACCACTGGACCCGCCAGAAGCGCCTGCAGGGCTCGCACGGAACCAATGACGAGCAGGCCATCGCCTACAACCAACTGGTGGTCGACGGAAAGATCGACCCCTGCGTCGGGCGCGTCCTTCCGATGGACGATATTCCGCTCTCCCACGCTCAGATGGGACGCGGCGAAGAGGTCTTCGGCAACACCGTCCACCTGATCGGTGCCACCACACCCGAAGAGGGCCGCCGGTCCTGACCCATCCCGGCACAGCAGAACCAACGACGAAGGTGCACAATATGACACGCGCATGGCAAGTTCACGAGTACGGAGAACCCGGATCGGTCCTCACGCTCGGAAACGTCCCCGACCTGAACCCTGGAGACGGACAGGTCCGCGTGCGCGTGGCCGCCACCTCGTGCAACTTCGCCGACGTTCTGCTGTGCCGAGGTCAGTACCAGCACAAGCCAGTCCCCCCGTTCACCCCCGGTCTCGAGGTCTGCGGGATCATTGACGGCATCGGGGAAGGAGTCGACCCCACCCTTCTCGGGACCAGGATCGTAGGACAACCGATACTTCCCCACGGGGGCTTCGCCGAGACGGCTCTGATGAACGCCGCCGACACGTACAGCGTTCCTGGACTCATCGACGACAGCACGGCCGCCACATTGCATTTGACCTACCTCACGGCCTTCCTCGGACTGCACCGCAGAGCCGCAATGCGAGCGGGAGACACCGTCGTGGTCACAGCGGCCGCCGGAGGGGTAGGTTCAGCCGCTGTTCAAATCGCCCGCGCCGCCGGTGCACGAGTCATCGGAATCGTTTCCGGAGCGGACAAGGCCGACGCAGCGGCCCGCATGGGTGCCGACACAGTCATCGACCGCACGACCGCCGACGTGATCGAATGTGTTCGTGCTGCCGCACCGGACGGAGCCGACATTGTCTTCGACACAGCCGGTGGCCAAGCGTACGAACTGGCCACGAAGTACATCGCATTCGAAGGCCGCATCATCGTGGTCGGGTTCGCCAGCGGGTCGATACCGCAACCCCACCTCAATCACGCCTTCGTCAAGAACTACACCATCTCTGGGCTGCACTGGTCGCTGTATCAGCGATACCGACCCGAACTCGTTCGACATGCACAAACGGCGATCTTCGAGATGGCTTCTAAAGGCAAGATCGAGCCGCTGATCACGGCACAGGTGGGTCTCGACGACCTTCCCGACGCACTCGAAGACCTCGCCCGCGGTCGAACCCAGGGGAAGATGGTAGTTACACCACAACATTGAAGACAACAGATGCGATTTAAACACAAATTGCCGAGCGTGCTGTCGCATAGCGGCCGCGGTGATGTCGAGCTGCTCGTGCGTGGAAACCTCCACTGACACAGGACAAGCACAGGAACGACTATGAGCGTCGGACCGTACCCGGCCCGGCGGCAAGGTGCATCAAGCTCGATCCTTCGAAGGCGGTCATCACAGTGCGCGATAGATCGATTGGCAAGCCCTATCCATACTTTTTCTTATACCAAGGACACCCCCGATGAGTCTCCCATCTAGTAACCGCGGTCTTCCGCTGAATCAGATGCTGGAACTCAACACCCAACTCAGAATCGCGTATCGAAGACTAAGTCGGTCGATCGACACCGCGCTCAGAAAGCATGGTTTGACCTTTGCCAAGTACGAGGTACTGGCCGTTCTGGTCGATTCTGACGAGCCGGTGACCCTCGTACCCCTCTCCGATTACCTTCGACGCCACTGGACAACAACAAGCGCGACCGTGGACAGACTCGAACATCAAGGCATGGCCGCACGCCGACCGAATCCTGCCAACCGACGCCAAGTACTGATCGACGTCACCCAGGGCGGGCGCGCAGCGCATGCCCGAGCCACTAGCGCATTGCGATCCCTCGCCGAAGGCGTGGACGCACCATACCCAGCAGACCGGTCACCAGGGGACCCCAAGTTCGGTCCGGACCCAGTACTGGTACAAGCTTTGACGCTGGCCGAGAACCATGATCAGGGCCTCGGTCTCTTCAATGACCCGGCCGCACGGATGTCGTGCGCGACGACTCGTCAGACGGTCGAGTGCGGCGGTGACCTCATCGAAGATGAGGACTCGCCGTAACCCCCAGCATTGCAGCCTTGCCCATCGCGGCCATGTTGGTTTACTTTTCTGGTCGAGCTGCGGACCAAGGTGTGGTCCCGGACCAGTCTGCTCGAACAGGTTCACGCTCTACCGTCACGACCGCCTCAATACCAGGTGCACCGGTGCAGCCCAACCCCCGCGGGACAACGATGCGCGACACGGCAGCGATTTGACCTCCGCCACTACCTGAAACCCCTGCGGGCCGCACCCCGCCCTGCCGACAATGCGTCGATCTCGATGAGTGACCGATCTCCTCGGCTCCCTGTGTCCAACGATTCCAGGTGGCCAAGTTCGATGATCCTGCAGAACGTCACGGGGAACGCGTTACGCCGTCGTGCGGTGGGTCCTTTGCGGTCTCGGCAAGCGCCTCGGCGAAAACATCGCGTTCTATGTCTACACAATCTTCGTGATCGCCTATGCGACCACCCACCACGGCTTCCATCGCGGTGACGGCATCTGGCCGTCACGTTCGCCTCACTGTTCCAATTCACCGGCATGATCGGCGGCGGCGTGGTCCGAGCCGGTCGGCCACAAGATCGCGTTGCTCCGGCCCGCGATCATCCTGGTCGTGTTGGCTCCGGTGTTCTTCTGGCTCATCCAGCTCGAGAGTATTGCGGTGTCGATGGTGCGTAGGCAATCTCGAGCACCGTCGACTTCGGCCACTACGATCTCGGTGTACGAGGGGTCGTTCACAGGGATCGCGACATCAATGAGATTCCCGGGCCCGTCCGGAATCTGGGTGCGGGTTCCGGATCGGGGTGCTCGGGTGGATCCTCGCTAGTCGGTGACGCCTTCTGCACGGGCAGCGGCGGCGACTGCCTCCGCGACAGCGGGGGCGACGCGAGGATCGAGCGGGCTGGGAACGATCTTGTTCACAGCCAGCTCGTCACCGACGACCGAGAGGATTGCCTCGGCGGCGGCGAGCTTCATACCTTCGGTGATCCGGCGGGCACCGGCATCGAGCGCACCCCGGAACACCCCGGGGAAGGCAAGCACATTGTTGATCTGGTTCGGGAAATCCGAGCGCCCGGTGGCCACGATCGCCGCATGCTTGCGGGCGATGTCCGGGTGGATCTCCGGGTCCGGGTTCGACAACGCAAACACGATCGAATCCTTCGCCATCGTCGCGATCAGCTCCTCCGGCACGGTGCCCGCGGACACCCCGAGGAACACGTCCGCCCCGTTGAGGGCTTCGGCGGTGCCGCCGCGGCGGCCGGCGGGGTTGGTGCGCGCGGCCAGGTCGACCTTGACCTCGTTCAGGTCCTTGCGGTCGGCGGAGACGATGCCCTTGGAGTCGAGGACGGTCACGTCGGCGATCCCGGCGGCGAGCAGGATGTTCGCGCAGGCGACACCGGCGGCGCCGGCACCGGAGATGACGACCCGCAGCTGGTGGATGTCGCGGTCCTGGACCGTGACCGCACCCTCGAGGGCAGCGAGGACGACGATGGCGGTGCCGTGCTGGTCGTCATGCATGACCGGGCAGTCCAGGGCCTCGATGACCCGCTTTTCGATCTCGAAGCAGCGCGGCGCGGAGATGTCCTCCAAGTTGACCGCCCCGAAGCTCGGGCGCAGCCGGATCAGGGTTTCGACGATCTCGTCGGGATCCTTGGTATCGAGAACCAGCGGGATCGAGTTCAGGCCCGCGAAGTTCTTGAACAGGGCGGACTTGCCCTCCATCACGGGAAGCGAGGCCCGGGGGCCGATGTCCCCGAGACCGAGTACCGCGGAGCCGTCACTGACGACGACCACCAGGCGGCTGGTCCAGGTGTACCGGTCGGCGAGGGTTTCGTCGGCGGCGATGGCGCGGGAGACCTGCGCGACGCCGGGGGTGTAGGCGATGGACAGATCCCGCTGGGTGTCGAGCGGGGCGGTCAGTTCGACGGACAACTTGCCGCCGAGATGCCCGGCGAAGATCTCCTCCGCCGTCAGCTCGACCTTCTGCGGTGTGGTGGGTTCGGACACGACAGTCACGGCTGTTACTCCAAAGGTGTTGGGAGGGACTCGGTGGTGGGAATTCAGTGCACGTCGGCGAACCGGGCCGCGGGTGCGGGTGTGGGTGCGGAGAGCACCTTGCCGGACCAGCTGTGGTGGGCGGGGTCGGCGAGAAAGACGAGGGCGGTGTCGAAATCCGGTGTGATGTGCTCGCCGGAAAACGCGGGTGACGGGAGTTCGTCGACCAAGCGGATGGTGTTGACCTGTACGGTCCGCGCGCTGATGTCGTGTGCCGCGGCGGCCGTGAACGCCTCGATCGCGCCGCCGATCACCTGACGGGCCAGGGTGGCTTCCCCTGTGTCAGCGGCTGATCGGTCCACGCCGACGACCGTGACGATGGATCCTGCGTGATTGCGGTCACTCATCGACTGCATCGCCCGGCGCACGGTGGTGAACAACATCCGCAGGTGAGCGTGGAGGAATCGGTCCCAGTCGTGGGGATGGATCGACTGGAGTGACGTGCCGGTGGATTCGGGTCCGGGGATCCACGCGGCGTGAATGACGGTGTCGATCTGGCCGTGGGTGTCTTCGACGGCGGTGAACAGCCGGTCGACCTCCCCGCCGATGCTGAGATCGGCGACGGCGGCGGTCGCGCGGCCACCGATGCCGGTGATGTCCTGGGCAATCTGCTCGGCCGCCTCCGAGGTGAAACTGTGTGCGATGACGTCGAATCCGTGCATGCCGAGAGTGCGGGCGGCAGAGGTGCCCTCAGGCTGTTCGACACCGGTGACCAGGACCAGTCTGTCTCGAGTGGGTTTAGTCTGCGGGTTCAGCTGCGTGGAGTCCAACGAGGGGTCGTCCTTACTTGGGATGCCTTGACCGATTTCGCCTA
Organism: Rhodococcus sp. ACS1; assembly: GCF_002300155.1. Lineage (NCBI taxonomy): Bacteria > Bacillati > Actinomycetota > Actinomycetes > Mycobacteriales > Nocardiaceae > Rhodococcus > Rhodococcus sp. ACS1. The sequence goes on along the minus strand of NZ_NSDZ01000008.1, from coordinate 532,670 downwards.
TTTCTCCGGTTCGGGGGCGTCCGCCTGCAACTCCCCCACCTCGGTCTTGAGGATCCGCATCGAGCGTCCCAGGCCGCGGGCGGCGTCCGGAAGTTTCTTCGACCCGAACAGCACCACGAGCACCGCCGCGATGATCGCCCAGTGGCTCGGGCTCAGCGCCCCCACTACTGGGGCTTCTCACCGTCGGGGTACACGGCGTCCACCTCGACCTCGACGAGCCAGCCCGCGGCGGGCAGGCTCGCGACCTCGAGCGCGAACCGGCTGGGACGCGCGGAGTTCCGTTCCATCGGGGCGGCCGGCTCCGCGGTGCCGAGCGGAACCAGTTCGGTGTCGCCGGTGTCGAGGTTGGTGTTCGCGAAGAACTGCCGGTAGGCGCGGTTCCAGCCGGCGTAGTCGGCGCGGTCGGTGCCGGGGGCGTTGTCGAGGAACACCCGCATGGTCACGACGTCCTCGAGCGTCAGTCCCTGTGCCTCGAGATTGTCGCGAATCCGCTTCAGCGCGTTGATGCCCTGCGCTTCGGTGATCGTGACTCCGGCCGGGAGTGCGCCGCCCGCGAACACGTCGGTGTCGATGTACGACTCCGGGGTGCTCTCGGGTGCGGCCTTGTTGGACGCGCCCGGACCGATGCCGCTCGACTTGTAGACGGCGGTGCCGCCACCGATGGCCACACCCTGCGCGATCATCGGATTCGCCTCGCCGGCTTCGAGAACGGACTTCGAGACGAACGCGCTGCCGGGCGCTTCCGCTGCCGCCTCCTCGGAGGAGCACGACGTCGCCCCGGCGATCAGAGCGGATGCGGCGAGCGCGGCGGTCACGGCCTTGGTACGAAAAGACTTCACTGTTCGGGCTCCTTGTTCTTCGGATGTGTCAGGCTTCCTGGGCCACGCGCTCGTGGATGTGGGTGACGACGTCGCGGGCGGACGTCAGGGCGCCGTGCTGCCAGGCGATGGCGTTGGACAGGTGGTCGCCGGCGAAGTAGATCTTGTCGACGGGTTCGAGCAGCTTCTCGTATTCGGGAGTGGCCGCCCCGCCGTGCGAGCCGCCGCTGCCCGCCCAGTTCGCCCAGGCACTCTCGGAGTACTTGGTGCGCCGCCAGCTGCCCGAGAACGACGACGAGATGTCGCGGGTGTACTTCTCGCCGTGGATCTCCGAGCCCTCCGCGATCGCCTTGGCGAGCCGCTGGCGGTGGGTGAGGGACTCGAACGCCTCCTGACGCTTGCCACTGCTGTAGTAGGCGACGACCACGCCGCGATCGGAGTTGTAGTGGTCGTACGGGAACATGATCTGCGAGATGTCCTTGTCGGTGTTGGATGCGCCGCCGTAGATGCGGTCCTCCGTCTCCCACCACCGGCGCGAGTACTCGATGCCGAGCTTTCCGGACGACGACGGCTTGGCCGCCTTCAGCGCGGTGAGCACGTCGCCGGGCAGATTGTTCTGCAGTCGTCCGACGAGGTGCGGCGGGATCGTGCAGATCGCGTAGTCGGCGGTGATCGACTTCTTCGAGCCGCCGGCGGTGTATTCGACGGTGACGCCTTCGGACACGTTCTTCATCGACGTCACCTCGGCGCCGAAGACGATGTTGTCGGTGCCGATCCTGTCCTGGAACGCGTAGTAGATCCGGTCCATGCCGCCGACCGGGGTGAACATCATCATCGCCTGGTCGTAGCCGAAGTCGAAGCTGAAGTTGCGGCCGATGCCGCTGCGGATCACTTCCTGCATCGCGAACGGCTTCTTCTCGGTGCCGAAGTTCAGGCCGGCTCCGGGCTCGGAATCGTAACCGCGACGCGAGGATCCGAGGTAGCGGCCGTCGTCGGACAGGTCACCGAAGTCGCTGAGGAACTCCGACAGCGCGTCCTTGTCCTCCCGGCTCAGCACCTGGTCCAGGGCGCCCTGATCGGTGGCCTTCTTCAGCAGCTCCGACATGTAGCCGAACGTGTCGGCCTTCGCGGCCCGGTAGGTGACGGACTGGCCCGACAGCGACGTGCCGCTCTGGTAGTTCACGAACGTGTTGGCGTTCTGGTTTCCGAAGCCCTGGATCTCGACGCCGAGTTCGCGGCAGTAGTCGAGCGTGATGTGGCTCTGCGGGATGCGGGTGGCGCCGACGTTGTAGAAGTGACCCTCCGAGAACGTGCACTTCTGCGTCTCGCCGCTCAGGTCGGTCTCCTCGGTGCCGCCCCGTGCGGTCCAGACGCGGCCACCGGGCCGGGTGCGGGCCTCGAGGACCGTCACCGTGTACCCGGCCTTCTGCAGTTCGAATGCCGAACACAGACCGGCGGGGCCGCCGCCGAGCACGACCACGGAGTGGCTGCCCTTCACCTTGCCGATCAGGTCGCCGGCCGCGAGCGGCTGGAAGGTGCGGGCGGGCGCAGCGGTCGACGGTGCGAGCCCGAGCGTCGACATCGCGCCGTACGCGAGGCCTGCGCCTCCGGTGGCCCCGAGGCCCTTCATGAAAGATCTACGTGTGAATGCCAATTCGCGCTCCCATTCTTGCGCCCGGCGACCCGGGATTCATCTGTCACACAGACAGCTACTTTGTTGCGAAAGTGTCCGAATCAACGAGAGCGGGAGTTGGTTGGCCCCTACCGACCGACAGCCCAGGTGCCGCGCCTTGCGTATCGAGGGAGGTCTGGAGACCCCTACCATCGATTCGGAAGTGTTCACGAGATTCTCCATGCTCGGCACGCTTTTCACGTCACGCGCAGACCTGAGAATCCTGGTAGTTGCTCATACGTTCGGCAAGCCGCTCTTGATACACCGCCACGTTTTGCATTTTGATGCTTTCGTAGCCACGGATACCGTCAGGCAACTCGGCGATCTCCATCGCTAGCTCTAGATTGTCTTCGGCCAGTCCCGACGTCACCCGTCGGATAGTGGCTGTGTACTCGCGGATGAGTTCGCGCTCGAGACGACGGAGTTTGGCGTAACCGAAGGGGTCTAGCCAGGTGCCGCGCAACCCGCGCATGGCGCGCAGAACTGCCAGGATCGGCCGGGACCATGGCCCCAGGCTGAGTTTGCTCGACATTCCGAGCGCCCGTAGGAAGGGCGGGTGCAGCCGGTAGCGCGCGCGGTAACCCTCGCCGAATTGAGACACCAGCTCGCGCTCGAGCTGGGGATCAAGGCAAAGCCTTGCCACTTCGTACTCGTCCTTGTATGCCATCAGTTTGTAGAGATACCGAGCGACGGACTCGGTGAATTGTGTGGAACCGGGCGACACCTGTTCCTCGGCGCGCCGCGCCCACTCGACCTGATCTGCATAGGTTTGGGCGTAGGCGCCGTTCTGATATCCGATGAGGTCATCGACCCGTGCTAGCACTATCCGGGCGAGTTCGGAGCCTTCAGCGGCGCTGACTTGGCCTGCTATTTCTCGGGCTTCGGCGCTGGTCTCAGCAGGCTCTGTTGTCACCTGTGCAGCGAACAATATCGCCTTCAGGCTGTCGGGATCGCTGACCAATTGCCTCCCTCGCCTGAATGCCTGCAGATTTCGCTCGACCGCGACGCCGTTGAGCTTGATCGCAGTTTCGATGGCGTCCCACGGCAGAGGGAGGGCACCCCGCTGGTAGGCGACACCAAGCAGCAGCACGTTTGCGTACTGGTCGTCGTCGAAGAGGTCCAACGTCCACTGTCGCGCGTCGACAAAGTGGGTGTCACCTTCGCGAGTGACATGGGCAATGCGATCGACAGTCTGGTCGGATCGGGGAAAGGCGATGTTGGTATCGGTGACCATTGCGCCAGTCGGCACCTCTGCGGTGGAAACCACGGCAACCGTTCGACCTTTCGTCGCGACCGTGAGGTTGGCGGGGTCTGCTGCGACGAGCACATCGCATCCCAGATAGAGATCGGCCAATCCTGTCCCGATCTTGTTGGCCTGCTCGAGGCGTTCTGTGGAGATCCGCACATCGGATACCACTGCGCCGCCCTTTTGGGCGAGACCTGTCTGGTCGAGGGCCTGAACATAGTGGCCGGCTTGTGCTGCCGCCGTCGCGAGCATTTGGGCGATGGTCACCACGCCCGTACCGCCGATGCCGGTGATCCGCACGGAGAAGCTGTCGGTGGGCACAACGAACTCCGGGGACGGCAGTTCGTCTGAGCAGATGTCCGGAGCAGTGAGACGTGGGGTGCTCCGCCCTGGCGTAACTGACAGGAAGGAGGGGCAGTCCCCGTCTAGACAGGAATAGTCTTTATTGCACGACGCCTGGTGAATCTTGGTCTTGCGCCCATATTCGGTTTGGACGGGCTGGACTGACAAGCAGTTCGATTTCTCCCCGCAGTCGCCGCATCCTTCGCAGGCGCGTTCGTTGATGAAGACTCGCGTCTGCGGGTCGTCAGCGAGATGACGCTTGCGCTTGCGCCGGAGTTCCGTTGCGCACTCCTGGTCGTGGATGACGACGGTGACCCCGGCAATGCCGGCAAGCTCATTTTGAATCTGAACGAGATCGTCACGGTGACGGAGCTGAACTCCGGACGGAAGTTTGACCTTGCGGTAGCGTCGGGGCTCTTCGGTGGTGATGATGATTCGCGCTGCGCCCTCCGCCTTCAGCTCTTGTGCGATTGCCGGCACGGACATCTTGCCGACCGCCTGCTGCCCCCCGGTCATCGCAACTGCGGAATTGTAAAGCACTTTGAAGGTAATGTTGGCGCCGCTAGCGATGGCGGCGCGGATGGCGAGGCTGCCGGAGTGGTGAAAGGTCCCGTCGCCCATGTTCTGAATCATGTGGTCGCGGGAGAGGAATGGTGACGCTCCGATCCACAACGCACCTTCCCCGCCCATCTGGGTTAGCCCGATGACCTCTCCCACCCGATCTGGGTTCATGATTGTGACCATCCCAGCACACCCCATCCCGGCGCCGGTGAGGGAATCTCCGGGGACCTCGGTCGACCGGTTGTGTGGACAGCCGGAGCAGAAGAATGGGGTGCGTGCCAGAAGGGGGAGCGCCACTGGACGCCTGTGCGTGACATCGGGTTGGGGGCGTTCGGGAAGGGTTAGATACTGTCCCAGACGGCTGGCCAGCGCCTCAGCGATGTGGTCGGGCGTCAGATCAGCATCCGAGCGCAACAACTGGCTACCATCAGGACTGGTCTTTCCGGAAACTGCCGGTGCACAATCGGTGCCATACAGGATGTCTTTGATTGCGGCTTCGATGAATGAACGCTTCTCCTCCACGACGATCAGTTCATCGAGACCGTCCGAAAAGGCGCGAATCTCTTCGGGAATCAAGGGATGGACCAGGGCCAGTTTCAGCAGCCGAACACCTTTGTCCGCCAATTCGGATTCTGTTAGGCCGAGATTCAGCAAGGCTTGTCGAACGTCGAGATAGGAGCTCCCAGCGACGATCAGACCGACTCTTGCCGCTGCACCCTCCTGGCCGTGCACGGAGTTGATGGCGTTCGCCGCGGCGTATCGACGCGCCTGAGCGAGACGATCACTGAAGAGGCTGCGCTCCAGACGGGCGATCGTGGGCTGCACAAAGGACGCGGAAACCTCATGTAGATAATCACTTTGTGGTTTCACGGGGTCGACCCGCGAGGGGCCGACCCGAACGGTGGAAGAACCGTCCGCAACATTGGTCGCGATCTTCACCGCCACCCAGAGCCCGCTCGCCCGCGACATTTCGATTCCGTGGACTCCGAGGTCGAGAATGTCCTGCGGGTCGGACGGCGAGAGCACGGGCATCCCGAGTTCGGCGAGGGCGATCTCCGAGCTACTGGGGACGGTCGACGACTTGGCTACAGAGTCGTCACCGACAATGACCAGCGCCCCTCCGCCCGGGTGCGCACCACCGAGGTTCGCGTGCCTGAGGGCATCCGTGGCGCGATCGAGACCGGGCGCCTTCCCGTACCAAATACCAATAACCCCATCACCTTCAAATCCCCGGAGTTGGGCCGCGAGCTGGCTGCCCTGTACCGCATTGGCCGCCAGCTCCTCGTTCACGCCCGGTTGGAAGACCACTCCTCCGCTCGCGAGCAGCGCCGCATTACGTGTGAGCTCAAGGTCGTACCCCGCCAGCGGAGATCCCTCATATCCCGAGATGAACGCTCTGGTGTCTCGGCCACCAGTCCGATCTCGGCCCACAAGATCCAACGGAAGCCGAACCAGCGCCTGAAGGCCCGATAGGTAGACGGTTCCTTGCTCGGTTCGGTAGCGGTCGTCAAGGCGTGGGGTGGTATCGAGGCTCACAGAGGCTTCCTTCATTTGCAACGTGCAGTATCACTGCACTCCATTGTGGTTGTTGATACACACAAGTGTCATCGTGTGAATCACGGACTTACCCGCCCTCTCACGCCTATGCTTGTGGAAACTCACAGGCTTGACGAGGAGCAGCATGCCCGACCGCCCGGTGACCGTCCTATGTCGATCCGCGATTGAACGACTGCCTGAATGGGCTCCACGCGTTGTCGACTCGATCCGAACCGAAATTCGCGAGTACGCCGCAGTCCCATTGCAACAGCACATTGGGCACGTTCTGATGCTGCAAGAAGGACTATTGAGGGCGCTTATGGAGACCCGGGGACCAAACGCCGACGACCTGGAGCGGGCAGCGAATCTGGGCCGGCTACGCGCATCTCAGGGAATTAGCATGGAGGCCGTGATCGGTGGGTACCATGTCAGCGATCGCGAACTGTGGAAGCTACTCGACGGTGTAGCCGAGACCGCTCCTCAACGCACACTCCTGCCCGCGCTTGCGACCATCATGTGGGAAACAATCGGACCCGTCAGTGCGGCGATCGCGGACGCGCACGCAGCGGCAACACACAGCGCCCAAGCTCGCGACCTCCGCCTGCGATACCGATTCGCGGATCTCTTGGTCGCCGGGATCCTCACTTCTGAGACGAATGTCCTGTCCGACACGCTCGGCTTTTCCTGCGCCGACGACTTCACCGCCCTGCTCGTGCGCCCGGCGAAGACTGAAACCGTAACCCCCCTCGTCGATTCGGTCCGTGGAGGGGCGGTCCTGTGCGCTCAACTCGAACTCCACGACTCGGTACTTATACTGTCTCAGGATCGCAACATCTCGGACCTAATCAATAGGATTCGGGTTGCGTTACCGTCGTGCGTCATCGGGGCGGGAATGCACCGAAACGGACTACGCGGAGCCGTCGACTCAATCGAAGACGCTCGACTGTGCGTGAGACTGGCCTCGGCGGCACAGCCCGTACAGCACTTCGAATCCGCATGGTTTGCCGCCACCATGGTAGCCGCGGGAGACCGGCTCGGTGGCCTCGCCGCTCCCGGGGCCGAAGCTGCCCGCGCACACCCGCACTTGCCTGAAACCGTGATCACTTATGCGAACTCGGGCTTCTCGACCGCAACCACAGCAGAGAAACTGGCAATCCACCCGAACACAGTCGCGTATCGCCTGGATCGATGGCGAGATCTGACCGGCTGGAATCCCAGGACCCTTGACGGCGTCACCCGCACGCTGTTGACGACGATTTCGCCATCCGGCCAACACGAATCACAGTCTGACCACGCGGACAAAGTCGCACGCAATCGTGAAAGTTCAGGTACTACAGTCGATCAGCCAGACGACGTCAGGCCCAGGATTGACGACCGGACAGATTCAGGTGGCTGATGCGGAAAGCTCCACCGGCGGCAGGACAGGGGAGAAGCAGGCCGGTCATAGTCGCCGGCAATGCATCCGAATCGGCGCCCATGTGCGGGGATCATCGCAACCATCGTCGTCGAGAACGACCACCTTCGGTTCCGCTACAGCACGGAATACCTTTCTCTATGCCTGAGAGCAACAAGCCGGTCCGAAACTCTCAACGGCCGTCGAAGCAGAAAACGGTAAGCCTGTCCCGACTACAGAACGTCGTTGCATGTCCTGGGAGTACCCTTCGGACCCTGCACCGGGGTTCAAGAAGCCCGCGATTAGCTGAACTTTGTCAGCTCACTTCCTTCAGGTAGTTGTAGATCGTGAACCGCGATACCTGCAAATGTAAGGCCGCGAGATCGACTCCATTTCGCAACGAGAAGAACCCACGGTCTTGCAGGTCCGAAACGACTGCGACCTTGTGTTCCTTCTTCATCAGGCTGACTGGCACTCCGCTCCGGCCGATACTGTCGGTAAGTAGTGCAGTGGCGAGTTCGTCAACATCCCGCGCGAATATCTCTGATCCAGGCTCACTTTGACGAGCATCGCGCCCCTCTGGGCTCCGTTCTCCAGGGGAGACTTCGTCAGTGCTCGCTGACGTTCCAGAACCGAGTGCAGCATCGACGATCGCCTTCACTCTACGCAGCTGTGTTACATCATTGTTGATGCCAAGTGCGCCTACCGGGGTATGGTTTCGATCTCGCAGGAGGATAGACGACCACATGATCACTCGACCATCATCGAGCAACGTCGATCTATTGTGCAGATCCTCCGGCCGTTTGGCCGAAGCCTGCTTCAGTAGGGCACCAGGCGTGGGGTCGCCGACTCGCCTATGTGTCACATCGCCTGCGATTGCGAGAATCGAACGGTCAGGGTGGCGCAAGTCGTGAAGTACGATCTCAGTTCCTGAGGGAAGACAGCCATTGAGCGCTGTTATAACCAGCGTTGCGGTGGCCAGCAGGTCCTCCGCGGACATCGCGCTGTCTTGGTATTCATCACCGATTGAGGGTCGCATTGCCATCCTTCGTCCGCGGAAGCCGTCTCACAATCTTCAACTATAGGTAGCACCAGCGGCGCACCCCCACTGCATCACTCTGGAAGTCAGCGCTACTCGTCTGCCATCAACTTGGGTTCTACGAATCAGAGTGTGCATCGACCAAACTCAACGAAGGGCGCGATCTGGTGCATCTCCGGATTCGTGCGAGAGTTCGTTGTTCACGTGTGTGAATTTCCCGCCACCCCGCGCGACAAGGACTGCTAGTACTGATAGCAGCGAAATTACGGCGATGTAGATGGAGGTCAACCACACTTCACCGTCTGCGACGACAATAAGCGCCGTCGCCACCATCGGCACCGTGCCAGCCACTATCGCACCGCTCACCTCGCGGCCGACTGCGATCCCACTGAACCGGTAGCGCGTCGGGAACAGATTGGCCAGGAAGCTTCCCTGCGAGCCTCCGCACGCCCCGATGATAATAAGGTTCGCGATGGCCATAGCGCCGACAACCAAGACGAAACGGCCGCTCTGAAGGGCCAACATCATCGGGTAAGCGAAAGCGATTCCAGATAGTCCACCAAACGCAAGCACCTTCGGGGCCCCAAATCGATCGACAGCTAATCCTCCGATCGGGGACCCGATCAGCATAAACAGACCCGCAATGCTGACTGCTGCCAATGCCTGAGTGCGCGAGAGCGATGTATACGTGGTCAGATATGAAAGAGAAAAGGTATTCAATAGATAGACGTACACGTAGAGGCCGTTGCATGCCAACAATGCGGCGATGAGTTGGCGGGGACTACAGCGCACCAATTCGCCCAATGGAGTCCGGTTCTCTGCGTTTCCGTTCTCCATTTTGACTACCGCCTCGACATAGGCCGGAGTTTCCTCCAGCCGTCGACGAATGTAGAGGGCGAGAACGAAAAGAATCGCCGATCCGATGAACGGTATGCGCCATGCCCAGCCGAGCAGGACGTCATCGGACATACCTGAGACCAGCAAGAAGGACATTGTCGCCAAGGTTATGCCCGCGGCCGGAGTCGCATTCAGCATGCCAGTGAAGAACCCGCGACGCTGAGCCGGCGCGTACTCGGCGACCAGAGTGAATGCACCCGCCAACTCGGCGCCTGCTCCGAACCCTTGCACACACCGGAAGAAGACCAGCAAGATCGGCGCCCAGATCCCAATCTGTTCAGCAGTGGGCAGCATTCCGATCGCGACGGTGGCAGTGCCCATCAACACTATCGAGATGATCATGGCCGGCTTGCGCCCGACTGTGTCACCGACATGAGAAAGCACGATCCCACCGATCGGCCGAACAACGAACCCAACCGCGAAAGTCGCGAAAGCCGCAAGTGCGCCAACAACGGAGACGGAATCAGGGAAGAACAACCGGCTGATGATCAGGCCGGAGGCGGCGCCATACAACGCGTAGTCATACCACTCGACCACCGTTCCGACCATAGCGGCACCAAATGCGCGACGGGCCGCCGGAGTCAACCGTTCCGAATGATTGTTACTGAGGTCGATCACTATCGACTCCTTCAGGCAAATAGGAGTGACCGTAGACAGAAGAGTCGGTGGTCGTGAGTTAACTCACAACCTAGACCGGCAGAGCGGTCACGTCAACATGATGTTGAAGACTTATCCAAAAAGTTGCAGCGGCGGTTCTGGTGCCAACGATCCAAACTCCGGCCAGTCGTTCGCAGCGCCTGCAGTGTGGCGTGAACGTCGCGGCCGCGAAGGCAGCCGACGACGTGCGCCGAGATCGACTCCCCGCTCAACCGGCTGACACCCGGCACGGCGGGGGCCGTTGATGCCGCGTGGCTCGTTTCCAGCGGCTGATACCACCACTCGAGGAAGACCGAGCCGAAATCGGTGCCGACCAGGAAATAGAGAAGTGGTTGATCGTGCCAGAGGATTGGCGAATCGGCGTGTGGCTCTTGCCATCAAAAACCACGGCGCCGCACATGCTGTGACAGCATCTCGGCGCAACGGGCACGTGGGCATGTTGCGCATTCGTAACCTTCGCAGTCTCAGCGCTTGAATGCTGCAAATATCCTCATGTGCAACATTTTTCACCGCCGAGGCCAAGCGATAGCTTCAGCTATGACGCTTCCGCGAAATCGGGTAGCCGTCCCATTCGGGAACAGACCCTGACCACGATGATGAGAGGATGCGATGACCATTTCGCGCACGACAGCATTGCTCGCAGGACCCGATGTAGTGGGCCCGGACCTGATTGTTGAGGAGAGGGATGCGGTCGTAACATCGACCTTCAACCGACCCGACAAGCTCAATGCTCTGACACCGCAGATGTACCAAGATCTCGGACGGTCTGCGCCGCGGGTTGCATCGCTCCCGCATGATTCTTTTGTCCCCCATGGGTGCCGCCGGACGTTTGTGCCACGCCGGCACCCATGGAAGTCCCTGTAGTTCGTCAGATGTGCGAAGCCATCACTTGCTCTTGGGACCGAATGGCTCGGGCCGGAACTTTCCGTCGCGTTGGCGTAGGAACTCGCGGAGCCCGCCCTCGCGCTGCGCTTCGAGCAGTTCCTGCCGGTCGGGACCGTGGGAGCTGTGGGCTAATCCGGAGAGCACGCCATTAAGTAGCATCCCGCTGCCGACACCTGAGGCCTGCAGCCCAGCCATTGTGATTGCCTTGTTCAGTCGAAGTGAGGCAAGAGGCACCTTGGCGATCCGTGAGGCCAGTTCACGCGTGGCGGTGGCGAGGTCGGATCGCGGGACGACCTCGTTCACCAGGCCCATCCTGTACGCCTCCTGCGCATCGAAATGATCTCCAGTGAGTGCGTAGCGGTTGGCGTTCTTCCACCCTGCGAGGGCGGCGAAGAGAAATGTCGTGTTCGAGATGTGCCGAACCTCGGGTTGCCCGAACACGGCGTCTTCGGATGCAACCGTCAGGTCACAGGCCAACTGGTACCAGAACCCACCGCCCATGACGTACCCCTGGGTAGATGCGATCACGGGCTTATCGAGCCGCCACAGCCGCATCATATTGTCCACAGACTGGCGGTCCCAGCGATACCAGAACGTCAGGTAGTCCTCGATGGTCTCCCCCACCGGGTCGATGATGCCCATCTTCTCCGGGCGTTCGGGGTCGAGCGTCCCGATGTCATAACCGGAGGAAAAGTGGTTGCCGGCGGCCGAAAGCACGATGACTTTGACCTCGGGATCGATATCGGCCCGTTGGAGCGCTTCGTGCATCTCAGTCTCCATCTCGGGACTGATCGCATTCATCCTCTCGGGTTGTGCGAGCTCGATCTCGGCGATCCGATCGCTGACCGTGTAGTTGATCTGTGTGTACATAACGTCCTTCGATAGATTTTTCAGAACTGAATGGGGGCACACGCTGAGGCGTGAATACCCAGGACAACGGCGTCCCTGGGAGTGAACGGCGTCGAACCACCCGCGGGCTGGCGCACGGTGAATTCGAGGCCGTCGCAGTCGACCCGATAGACCATCGAGCTGCCGACGAAGCTGGCGGTGAGGATGCTGCCGTGGATCGTGGGAGTTGCGGCGAAGACCTGTTCGGGCTGCTCACCCGCTCGGTGGAGTTCAGCGCGCTCCGGCCGGACAAGTATTGCGGTGGCACTCTCAGGCGTGTCACGCTCGACGCAAAGGTCGAATCCGTAGATGGTGTGGAAGACCCTGCCTCCCTGCTGTTCTGGACCGACACGACCGCGGATCAGATTGGATTCGCCCAAGAACTCAGCGACGAAGCTGTCGGCGGGGCGCTCGTATACCTCCCGAGGATGACCGACCTGAAGGATTCGCCCTTCGTTCATCACGGCAATGCGGTCGGACAGAACGAACGCCTCGGTCTGGTCGTGTGTGACACAGAGAACCGTGACACCGACCGCTTGCTGGATCCGTTTGATCTCTTCCTGCATCTGTTCGCGCAGCCGCTTGTCCAGTGCACTGAGCGGTTCGTCCATGATGAGCAACGGTGGATCGAAGACCAGCGCTCGGGCAAGAGCAACCCGCTGCTGTTGACCTCCGCTCAGCTGTGGGATGCGTCGCGAACCGTAGCCGGCGAGTCCGACAAGTTCGAGGAACTCCTCGGCCCGGCTGCGAGCCGCCGCGCGACTCACCCCTCGCTGGCGCAGTGGGAACTCGACGTTCGCGGACACCGACATGTGGGGGAAGAGGGCATAGTTCTGGAACACAACTCCAATGTTCCGTTGGTACGGCGGTACAACGGTGATGGACTCACCGTCCATCACGATGTCGCCGGAGTCGGGGGTCACGAACCCTGCGATCATCATCATGGTCGTGGTCTTTCCCGACCCGCTGGGACCGAGCAGGGTGATGAGTTCGTTGCTCGCGACGTCGAGGCTCACGTCGTATACAACCTGAGATCCCCCATAGGATTTGTTCAGGTTCTTGAGCTGAAGTTTGGTGTCCGACGGTACCGCCGCCCCGGACTTGCGGCTTCGCTTTGCAGCAGCGTTGTTGTGCTTCGGGATCCGATGATCGGTGGTGGTCATGCGCGCACTCGCTTCGACAGTCGGCGCGCACCCAGGGCGGCGCCCATTAACAGGACGGTGAAGAGAATCATCACGGTTGAGACGACCGCAATGATCGGGTCGACTTGGAGAAGGATCCCGTCCCACATGCGTTTGGGCAGGGTTTCGGACTGTGGGCCACCGAGAAAGATTGCGGTGACGACTTCGTTGAAGGAGAAGACGAACGCAAACAGTCCGCCGGTGACGATTCCCGGCCGAATTGACGGGTAGACAACGCGAGCAAAAGCCACCCATGGCTTCGCGCCCAGGCTCTGTGCCGCGACCAACTGTGCCTTGTCGAATTGGTCGAACGACGCATTGATCGCGAGAAAGGCCAACGGGACTCCGAGCATGCCCTGGACGAGAGCCAGCCCGACGATGCTGTCCGATAGGCCACGAGGTGCGAAGTATCCGTAGGCGGCAACCGCCACGACAATCAGCGGTACGACGAGGGGCAGCATGACCAGTAGCTGGACCACCCCGCGTCCGCGGATGCGCGAGATGTTGACCGCATACGCGGTCGGTGTCGCCACAGCCACCGCGAGGATCATCGCCAGGACACCGACCTCAAAGGTATGGATGGTCGCACGCCGCCATTCGACACTGGTGAAGAACTCCTGATAGTTCGCCACCGACCAGTTCGGCGGTGGGAACTCCAGTGTCAGAGACGAACTGAACGACATCGGGATGATGATCAGCAATGGCAGCAGCAGGAAGATGATCGCCAGAACCGCGATGATGTCCAGCGCAACGGCGCCCGACTTGGTCGCCGCACTGTGGTTTGTCTCGCGCATCACAGACCTCTGAGGTTTTTGAGTGAGAACAGTCGGTTGTACAGGGCAAGCAGGCCGAGACTGACGACCAGGAGCACCAGCGACAGCGCACCGGCCAGCTGGAAATCAAGTAGCTGCTGCACCACCTTGGCGACTCTCTGCGAGATCATCACGGTCTCTGGTCCTCCCAACAGCTCTGGGGTGATGTAGAAGCCGAGCGTGATCACGAAGACGAGTAGACATCCTGCCGCGATACCGGGGAGCGTCGCCGGGACGTAGATCCGCCAGAAGGCGACGATGGGCCGGGCACCCAGGCTGGCCGCCGCCGTCATCGTCCGGTCATCGACCCGCTGCATTGTTGAGTAGAGGGTCAACGCCATGTAGGGCAGCATGATATTGACCATGCCAACGATCGCCCCGGCCGGGTTGTAGAGCATCTGGGGGAGGTTGCTGACTCCCACCGCCTCGGCCACCGCAGCGAAGACGCCGTTCTTGCCGAGCAGGATCATCCATGCAAAAGTCCGGATCAAGAGCCCTGTCCAGAACGACAGCAGGAGCAGCCCTGCCACTACGGGAGCAAACCGGGCCCACCTGGTGGCCATGCGATGTGCGACGAGATATCCCAGGACAAGACAGATGACGGTGACTGCCGTCGAGATCACCAACGTGTTCACGAGCGATCGTCGATAGATGTCGCTGGCGGCTATCTGTTGATAGACGTCGAACGTCCATGAGCCTGACGGATCCTGAAAACTCCGTATCAGGATGAACCCCAGGGGAATGATGAGTGCGGCGCCGACCAATCCCAGAAGCGGAAGCAATAGCACATACCCAGACAGGTCCCTGACGGAGCGCCGCCTAGCCCTCCCGCCGGCACGCGCTGGTGGTGTTGCGAGTGTTGTTGCCATCTGAGTCTCCAATGCGAGCGAGTGGATGGTGCTGTGGGAAGCAGCGGCTCACCCCTGAGAGAGCCAGTTCTGCCACCGAGGAAGCACATCTCCGAGGTTCTCGCCCCACCACTGACCGTCGATCTCGAATTCGACGTCACCGTGCAGCGGTGATCCGGGCTGAAGTGCAGCCTCCTCGGGTGACAACAGGTCGAAGGCGCTCGGCACACTCGGTCCGTAGCCGAGCGTCTCGGCGAAGTTCGCCTGCTTCTGAGGATCGAGCGCGGCGTTGATGAACTCCATTGCCTTCCCTGCGTTGGGGGTGCCTTTGGGCACGATCCACCGGTTCACCGCCAAACCCGCTTGGTTCCAGACCTGAGTCAGCGGCTGCCCCTGCCGGATCAGGTCGGTAGCGCGACCGTTCCACATCATCATCAGATCGACTTCACCGTCCTGGAACAACTGCTGTGACTGCGCGCCCTGCTGCCACCAGATCTTGATATGCGGCTTGATCTCGTCCAGCTTCTTGAACGCTCGGTCGAGCTTCTCGTCATCGAGCGGGTAAAGCTGGTCCGGCGTCATCCCGTCGGCCAGGAGGGCGAACTCGATGTTGCCGATGGGGCTGTCCCACAGCGCCCGGTCACCCGGGAACTTGGCGACATCGTAGAAGTCAGCCCAGGATTGGGGCCCCTGCTGCGTGAACTTGTCCGAGTTGTAGACCAGTTGGTAACTGATGCTGTTCGCTTTGACTCCGTACTCCTCGTACACGTCCGGGGGAACATCACCCGCCTTCTTGACGACGGTGTAGTCGATGGGCTCCAGCAGCCCCTCGCCGACGGCCTGGAAGTACTCCGACGAAGAAAGCGAACTGGTGTCGACGTCGTAGGTCTTGTTGGTTACGCCGGCCTTGATCTTCGCCAGCGATACCGGGCTCACCTCGGCGACCTTGATCCCGGTCGCCTCCGTGAACGGCCCGTAGTACGCGCCGCGCTCGGCTTCGGTGAAGACCCCTCCCCAGGTCATGACCCGTAGCGAGTCACTCGATGACGCGGTGCTTCCGCCACAGCCGGCAAGGACCGCGGACCCTACGGCAAACACCATTCCGAGGGCTGCGCCTCGGTAGGCGGGTCGACGACCAGTAAGACGACTGATCATGGCATACCCGGTTCTACGTTCATGACAAATACCCGGCCTTCTGTCGGAGGATGGTCACGGAAAGTGTGCTGATTCACACCTTCGACGTTTTGAGATTTATAGAATTGTGTGAAAAACTTCACCTACTTGTCAAGCGCAATGCGCGATCGGACATCCGGGAGCACGGGCTCTCGGATGGACACGAGGATGCAACCGAGTCAATAGAAGGAGAGGTCCAGTGCCAGAACAGCACACGGAAGTACGACGACCATCCCTGCCACTTGCGGACGTACTGAAGGCGCTCGGCGACCCCACTCGCTTGGAGATCATCCGACAGATGTCGGTTGATGGAGAGGTTGCGTGCACCACTCTAGAAAAGACTCTGCATGTCTCGAAGGCGACGATCTCGTATCACATCAAGACGCTCCACAACGTTGACCTTGTCACGATCCGCAAAGAAGGTCGCTTCTACTTCTACGCGCTGCGCGCCGAAGCCCTGGAGGCCTACGTGCCCGGATTCAGCGCCCACCTTCGCACTCTCCCGAGGATCTGACATGCTCACTTCCTCGCCCCGCACCGGTACCTCATGCGACAACATCGCCCGACTGATGGCGCCCCGATCCATCGCGATCCTGGGATGTTCGGAGAACAATGCCGGAGGTACCGCCCTGCAAAACCTGCTGGCCAACGGCTACAAGGGACGCATATACCCCGTACACCCCGCGCATGACTCCGTCGCCGGGTTGGACGCATACCCCACTCTCGAGAGCATTCCGGCGGACGTCGACTGCTGCATCATTGCGTTGCGCGCCGAATTGGTTCCGGACGCGATCGACCAGCTGCACGCCAAGGGCATAAGCGCAGCAGTTATCTTCGCTAGCGGCTTCGGTGAACTCGGTGAGCACGGCAATGCGATCCAGGCAGACCTGTCGCGCAAGCTCGCAGAGTATGGAATCGCTGCGTGCGGACCGAACTGCTTGGGAGTGCTCTCCTTCGAGCATCACACCGCGATGTACTACGCCGGCATCGACCTTGAGGGCCGACGCGGACCGATCGGATTCGTTTCCCACAGCGGGTCCTCCTGCATCGCGGTCACCAACGCGGACCGAGGCACTGGCTTCAGCTACGTCATCTCCTGCGGAAATGAGGCAGGCCTGTCCGTCGCGGACTATGTCCGCTTCCTCGCCGATGACCCCGCCACTGAGGTGATCGGCCTGCATCTGGAGGCTGTGCGTGACGCCGCAGGCCTTGCCGAGGCTGCCAGGTATGCCTTGACCCAGAACAAACCGGTGGTTGTGCTGAAACTGGGCCGGACCGACGCAGGACAGCGCACTGCAGCAGCACATTCGGGCGCGCTGGCGACGCCCCACGCGCTCGCCGAAGCCTACTTCGCGCGACACGGCATGATCCTGGTCGACAGTCTGGAAGAATTCCTGGAGACCTGCGAACTCATGGTGCACCTCCGCTCGAATCCCCCGACGTCCGACGGCGTCGCCGTCACCGCCGTCTCGGGCGGGATGGCCGGACTGTCCGCCGACATCGGGACGGAATCGGGCGTTCGCTTCGCTGCACTCACCGACCAGACCAGGCAAGCGCTAACCCATACGCTCACTGCCCACAGCACACCCGCCAACCCGTTGGATGTCACCCTCGCCTTGAACGACCCAGCGGCCTACCGTCGCTGCATCGAGATCCTGGACGAGGATCCGACGGTGGGTCTCATCGTTGTCTGCCAGGGTGCCGAACCCGGCCTCAACGAACAGCAACGAGCCTTGTATGCCCCGATCGGACACATGGTCGCCGACTTGTCCGCGACAATACGGACCCCGATCGTCAGCTTCAGCCCGGTCGCCGGGGGTCTCGAACCCACCTTCAATCGGCTACTGCGCTCGGCTGGTGTGGCGCACCTGATGGGAGCAGTGGCCAGCCTGAAGGCAGTTCGGAATGGTGTGGCCTGGTGCCGGGGCCGCGAGCAGTCCCTGGTGCCGCCCCATACCTCGATCGCAGCGCCGACGAGACTGCCGCTTGGCGACCAGAAGACGCTCAGCGAGCACCGCGGCAAGCAACTCTTGGCTAGTTACGGGATTGCAACGCCCAAAGAGATCATGGTCAACTCCGCGAGCGAGGCCGCAGAGGCTGCAGATCAGCTCGGCTATCCGGTGGTGCTGAAGGTCGACACGCCAGACATCACACACAAGACCGACGCGGGGATCGTCGCACTGGGACTGACCACTTCCACCCAGGTCCGGGACGCATACACAACTATCGTCGAGAACGCGCACCGATATGCACCCGGGGCTCGGATCAACGGCGTCTCCGTACAAGAACTTGTGCGTCCGGGGATCGAAATGATGATCGGAGTCAAGAACGATCCAATGCTCGGTCCTGCGGTAGTAGTCGGCGCCGGCGGAATCTACACCGAGATATTGAACGACGTCGCTGTGCGCCTCGCCCCGATAACGCCTCAGCAAGCCGAGGACATGATCACCTCCCTGCGCAGTTACCCGCTTCTGCGCGGGGCGAGAGGCACCGCGCCCGCCGATGTCAAAGCCCTGACCGACGCCGTACACGCAGTGGGCGCCCTGGCCTGGCACTACCGGGACGAAATCGAGGAACTCGACATCAACCCGGCCGTCGTGCTGGATGAAGGCTCGGGCCTGGTGGCTCTCGATGCCCTCGTGGTGCGCAAGGCTTAGCTTAGTCGGGGGCCGAATTTCCTTATGGTCGAAGTGGTTCGCGAGCCGTCGGACCGACGGTTCGCGGCCCCATGGCTATGCCGAGGCTTCACCACTCGATTCATTTGCACGGTTGCGGCTCTGACGCAGCATCTCGTTCCATCAAAGCTTTTTCGGGGCTGCCGAATTCCCAGACGAGGTGGTGCGTTCGGCTGGGAAAACAACCGATGCCCCTGGCTCCCAAATCCTCGTAGTGGATCCGACGTCAGGTGGACCACCGATATGCGTTAACAACTGGTATCCGTACTACGGGTTGAGCTTTCAGCTCACGTAGCACACAGCGTAAACCGCAGAGACCAGATTCGAAAACAACTGGCACCGACCGACGCATGCCGTGGACTCTGCGGTCAGCCAGCACCAATAGCATCTGATCCCACCAGGAAGAACTCTGACCATGAATGTCGAGTATCAGCACGACCCGCAATCGCCTGATGGGGATCAGGAGCTCAACGGTCAGCTGCGCAGGTACAGGGAAGAACGCCGTCGGCGAATCGTTCAGTCCAGGCGCGCCCAACGCTGTCCCCCCGGTCATAGTAGCGAGGCCGACGAAATCATTCGTTTCGCTCAGATCTGGGCGCCATACGGCGGCGCGTCCGCGGAGGAAACATTCTACATTTTCGGAATCTCGATCCCGCGATTCGTCGACAAGCTCTGGGAGGCTGTTCACGAAGCTGGATGCGACTCGACTGTCGTGAGGCAACTCGCTCACGTCTACCCAACGCGCACCCCTGTGGAGGGGAAGGACAGTCGTTCCAGTGACAGATTTGTGGTTGGAACGTTGATCGCAGTCCAATGACGACATTCATCGACGCGGCCGATCAGGGAGTAGGAGGAGAAACCTTGGGCCAGTGCGCCATCCAGCAATATCTGGCTTCCTATTTCATTCCGTAACTGGATTTCTTTTCGGCTGCGCCACATGCTCATCCTTCATGCTGTGATTGCGTGTGCCAGTGTGATCACATTGCCAGCATCGCGTGACCGTCATCGTCGTCGTGGGCTCGACCGAGACCAGCCCGGAGAATCCGCCGACCTCCTCGAGGGATCGGGACACCACCCAGTAGGCCAGGGCGAGGATCAAAGGGGTGGAGATCAACGACACCCAGTACATCCCTGGGTATCCGTAGCACGTGGTGATGCACATCAAGATGCTCGCCGCGATCATCACCGCCGCCCAGGCGGCGTACGATTGCCAGCCCAGAGCCTGCGCGGTGAGGTCGCCGATCGATGATGACGCCGTACCAGCCGACTTGGGTGCCGCCGAGCAGTACCGAGGCGAGTTTGGACCCGCGAGTGCCGAAGCTGTAGCGCGCCATGATGACGGTCGTCAGCCCGTGCGTGCCCCGACGAACCCCATCATGGAAACGTATGCGCCCAGGATCGCCGAACCGCCGGCGATCACCATCATCAGCTTCTCGAATGCGAAGGCGGTGCCGAGCGCCGCGCCGGCCAGCATGGTCCTGGTGGGCCCTGCGCGAGTTCGGTCCACCTTCACCGTCGTCGACGAGCTGCTGCGCCGGGCCCTGCGGCTCGGGCGGTGCGCACGCTCGGGTGGTGGCGCCGGCCCAGCAGCTGTCCGACATCTCGGCGGCAGTCGGCCAGGCCCGCGAGGTCGTCCAGATCTCCCGGCGTTTCGGCACCGGGACCGGGGTGATCCTCTCGCGGGACGTCGGGGTCCAACGGTTGCTCGCTGCCGATTTGGTGCCGGCCGCGCTCACCACGTTCATCGCCGAACAGCTCGGCTCCGTGATCGCCTCTGACACCACACATTCCGCAGATCTCGGGCGGACCCTGGATGCGTATCTCGCGACCCGGGGCAGCAAGGCCCGGACCGCGGTCGTTCTGGGGTTCGACGTCAGTCCCGCTATGCCCGGCTGACGCGTCTCGAGAAGCTGCTGGGTGCGTCTCTCGACGATCCGGCACAGTTGGTGTGTCTCGGCCTCGCACGAGGGCGTGGCGCATGCGGACCGGCCTTGATCCGCAGGCCTCGTTCGAGCGTTCTCGACACGGCCACCGCTGATCGGCTACAAACCCTCCATCTCCACGACCCGCAATGCAAGCGCCACATCCAAGCGCAGTATCGGATCCGTCGTGAAAGGGCCGACGATGCTCTCCAACTTGCCGATCCGGTAACGCAAGGTGTTGTAGTGGAAATGCAGGACGCGTGCAGTCTCGGCGACGTTGCAGTTGGTGTCCAGGAGTGCCTGCATCGTCAGGCGGAGATCGATCGCCTCGTCGGCGTCGCCCGCCAGCGACCCGAGGACCTCCGTGGCGAAGGCTTGGAGTTCAGCGCTGTCGTCGACCAGGGAGAGCAGTCTGTGCACGCCCAGGCCGTCGAAGTGTGCGACAGAACCGTTCCCGCGCATGCGCCGCCCCACCGTCACCGCCTTCCGCGCCTGGTCGTACGCCTGCGGGATGCCGGCCACCGAGTCGATGACGCGACTGACTCCGGTGCAGAACGAATGCCGGCCGCCTCCACGGTCACCGGTGACGGCCGCGATCAGTTCCTCGATCACCGTTTTGGTGTCACTGCCGTCCACCGGAATCAAGGCCACCACTTCATGACTGAAGCCAACTACCGGTGCGAACCGATCCCTGCGACGGACCACCTGCTGCCAGGCAGCGGTGAGCCGCTGTTGCGGCATTCGCCCGGCAACCGGCGGGCGGATCGTCCGGCCGGCCGTCGCCGGATCGGCGTCCGGGTCGAGCTCGGCGACAACGACCACCATGCTGCGGTTCACGTCCCATTCGAGCTGCGCGCAGTGTTCCGTGATCTGGGCGGTCGTCCCTGCGGTGCCGTTGAGAACATCGCGCAGGAAGTCGCCGCGAAATTTGGATTCGACGGCCGACACCGCGAGTTGCTTGGTGACCGCCAACGCGACAACGGTGGCGGCGCGCTCGAGCGCTTGCACGGTGACAGGGCCCAGCCCGCCGTCCTCCACGAAGGCGACGATGAGGCCGTGGTCGGTGCCGCCGGCGAACACCGGCGCGACGGCGATCTCACCTGCCTCGGTGCCCGGTGCCGGCTGCAGGCCGTGGTGTAGGCGCTCGGTACGAAGCCGGCCGGACGGGTCGAACAGCGGCAACCCGTGCAGCGCCTGCAGGTTGGGAGTCGCACCAGCTGTCGTCTGCACTCGCCCGTCGGGCGTGCAGATGAGGACCGCGGCGTCGAACAGCGCCGCGACCTCGTCCGCGATCTGCGGCAGATCGCCGCCCTCGAGGACGATCTTGGTCAGGGCACGGTGCATGCGGTCCGCAACGTCCAGTGCCCACGCCTGACGATCGACGAGGTGGGTGAACACCTCGGACATCACCTCGTCGAATCCGATCTCCCGCGGGATGAGGAACAGCGGAAGCGCGAGGCGGTCGGACGCCTCGAGCATCGCGGCGGGAAGCTCGTCGAGGTAGCGGCCCTCCTTCACACCGAGTGCGGCCGCGCCGCGCTGGGCGAGACCTTCGATGAGCTCGACCAGCGCGGCGGGGTCGAACGGCTGGCCCGAGTCGGCATGCCGCAGAGGGAATCCGGTGGTGATCAACAGTTCGTGCGGTTTGACCCACGGCAGTATGTCCGGCACCTCGATGACGTTGACCCGAAGGACGATCTGCTCCAGGCCGCCAGCCCCCGCGATCAGCTTGGAGCCGGTCAGGCTAGGCAGGGTCAGCAGCTCCCGAACCGTCAACGCGTACCCGACGGGTGTTGGCAAATCATGTGCCTGTGATCGCTCTCCGTTGGCAACATCTTCCATGAACCAACCGTACCCGGGCGACGATACAGCGGCCGCGTCACCAGCACGGCTCAGCCCGGGAGGAGCGCGGGTGGTAGCACACGCTCCACCCAGTTCGTTGCCTGCTCGTACGCGTGGGCGAGTTGGAGAACGGCCCGGTCTGCGCCGTGCCGTCCAATGATCTGAATTCCCATGGGAAGCCCGCGGTCATCGAATCCGACCGGCATCGCAGCAACCGGAAGACTCGTCATCGTCCACGGTGCGACGGTCTCCATCCACCGGTGATAGGTATCCATCGGCCGGCCAGCGATCGTCGTGGGCCAGTGTGTGGTCTTGTCGAACGGAAACACCTGGGCACTGGGCGCGAGGATGTAGTCATAGGTTTCGAACATCTTCGTGAGGGCCGCCTGCCAGTCGTTGCGGGCCGCCGCAGCCTTGGTGACGTCGAGCGCGGAGAGAGCGATTCCGTGCTCCATCTCCCACACGAATTCGGGCTTCATCTGCGCGCGTGTCTGCGGGTCGTCGTAGAGGTCGACCAAGCCGAGTTGCGCCCACCAGCGCCACCTCAGAAACAGCTGCCAGATGTCTTCGGGCTTGTAGTCGGGGAGCGCCGCCTCGACGCGGCAACCGATGTTCGCGAACGCGTCGAATGCGGACTCGCACAACTCGAGGACTCCGGGTTCCGTCGCCAGATACCCGCCCCAGTCCCCCACCCATGCGATCCGCGTCCCGCGGAAGTCACGGTCGAGGCTCCGGGTGAATACCTCGGGGTCCTCGTCGATGCCCAGCGGGGCGTTGGCGTCGGGACCCGCCATCGTGGACAGCAGGTGCGCCACATCAGCCACCGACCGTCCCATCGGACCGACCACCGCACCCTGAGCGACGAAACCGGCCTCCGGGATGCGGCCCCACGACGGGCGAAAGCCCACAACATTATTGAAGGCCGGCGGATTGCGCAGCGAGCCCATGTAGTCGCTGCCGTCGGCGACCGGAACCATCCGCAACGCCAGGGCCGCAGCAGCGCCGCCGCTGCTTCCACCGGCGGTGCGTGAGGTGTCGTACGGTGTCGCCGTCGTGCCCCAGACCGGGTTGTACGTTTGGGATCCGAGTCCGAACTCGGGGGTGTTGGTCTTGCCGATGATGATGGCACCGGCTGCCCTGATCCGGGTGACGAACAGCTCGTCCGCGTCGGCGATCCGGTCGGCAAAGATGGGCGATCCGGAGGTGAACGGTAGGCCCTTGACCGCGGAGAGGTCCTTGACGGCGTGTGGGAACCCGTGCATCCAGCCCAGGTAGTGCCCGTCGGCCAGTTGGCGGTCCCGCTCGCGCGCCTCGGCCAGCAACTCGTCCCGGTCACGCAGGGCGACGATGGCGTTGACACTGCGATTGTGCAATTCGATGTGGTCGAGATAGGCGGTCATGACGTCGATGCACGACACCTGGCGGCTCTTGATCGCACTACTGAGCGTCAGCGCGTCACACATGACGAGCTCTCCGTATTCGCGCGGCTGGCACGAGGGTCCCGTGCGAGGGCCGGAATCGCCGACGGTGACGGGGTCGATGACGTGTGACATGGGTGAACCTCTCCACGTTTCAAAAACGAATACCGGCGAACCGCCGACGTGCATGGACTCCGACCGCAGCATCGTTCACAATCGGCGGTCGGTGTGGTCGAGGTCGCGCCGCGGCCCGGTTACCGGGCCGCGACGCAACCTCACTCACGGTGTGAGCACGAACTATTGGCCGAGGTCGACGATGGCGGCCACGGGGCCGCCGCCCTCCGGACCCTGATGTGCTGCCGACACCGACACGAACACCGCCGGATCCCCCGTCACCGACGACGCGACACCGCCCACGCAGGACTTGATCTGGCGGTGCCAGTGCACGTCCGAGTCATCGAGCATCGCGTTGCGGCGGCCACGAACCGTCCCGTCCTGGCCCGCTTCACACTTGAGGAAGACGTTGACGAGCCGGCCGTCCAGGTCGCTCGTGTGGGGCCGCTCGGGCAGCTCGAGTCCGGCGTCCCGGATCGCCGCCCAGATGCCGTCCTGGTCGAGCGGGTCCTTCATCACGCTGTGCCCGATCCGGTATCGACCGCCGACGCCACGCGCATTGCCGACGACGACGACCTGGGCCCTGTCCAACTCGACACCCGACGAACAGGATGCCACCGACGAGAAGAGGTCCCGGCGGTGCATGACATCGGCATCGCTGGGCATGTCGACCTCGCCGAGGGCGACGGCAATCCCCAGTGCCGTAACACCGTTGGACAGGTCCATCGACTCGTGGGTGTGCTCGGTCCACACCGTCTCGCCGCGGCTCTTGGCGTCGCGGATGGTGTGGATCGTCAGCAACGGCGTCTTCGTCTGCACGTAGTGCACGTCGGCCGGGTCGCTGATGCCGGCATTGGCCATCGCCATCTTCACCGCCGCGGCCACCTTCGTGATCATCGGCGTGCGACCGATGTCCTCGGGCAGCAGCTGCTCACTCATCGCGACACCGACGGTCAGCCGCGGCTCGTCGGTCTTCGCCGCCTTCCCGGCTGGCACAGTCGCGAAGATCGTTGCGTGCGGGCTGATCACACCGTCGGTCCCGCCGGACCACACAATGGGCACCTCGGCCACCTCGTCGGCGCTGCGGCGGCCCTTCGCCGAGAGGACCTCACGAAAGGCTCGGTCCGCGATGATGCGCGTGTAGTCGTTGACGCCGCCGTTGCCTTCGGTCTTGCCGATGACAGCGACGACACGGTCCGCTTCGAGCACGCCGTCGTCGATGAGCTTGGCCAGCTCGCTGGCGTCGGACACGCTGTGCAGCGGAACCTTGCGGACCTCGATTGCGTCGGGCATTGACATCTCCTCTATGTGGGGCGTGCGGGGTAGGAAAATCAGGCGGTGACGATCGTTCGGCTGGCATCGGCGCGTCCACGGTGAACACGGTCCGGGATGGGGCGACCACCCCGCCCCATCTCAACGAATCGGCATGCCGGTCCACCGACCTCGGCGGGCGAGCACCGCTGGCGGGCCGCCGGGACTCACCATCAACTGTGCAGATCACCGACACCCGATCAGAACTTTCATGGTGGCCACGTTATGAGCACGCACCCCTCCGCACATCGGCAACATTTGCCCAACCCGCGGCCTTGCTTGGTCACATTTTGGCCGACCCCGACAGCGTCGCAGTCGCACCGCTCATCGGTCCGCCGGCGTGGACGTCAAAGGTGCGGCCGCAAGTTCCTACTCGACTGCGAGCGCGGAGCCGTGGACCAAGCTCGCGGGTCCGCGCTCGCCTGCGCCGAGGTCCCTCGGGGGTCGTGACTGTGGTCGCGGCGGTCTCCAGCTCGATCGCGTCCCCCACTGCACCTCACCCAACGCTTCGAGGGAAGTCTTGACAGGGGAGATGGGTGTCTCGTTGAGAACGCACAGCCCGGTGAGGCCGCTCTCGCAATGCCCCGGTCGGCGTCGGGGGCAGCGACAGCCGCCGAGGTCTCGGCTTTCCGCAGGCGACGTGTCTCCTGCATCCGCATTGCGTGAGTGGTGAGTGCCGCACGAACCAGGAAACTCTTCGGCAGTGGCACACTCGATCGTCCGGACCAGCCTCCCCGCTGCAATCCCGAGTGATCAGCCGCGCAAAATCGCACTCGCACATGATGATTGCAATTCGGCGGCCATCGCGTGTCGCCTCATCGATGAGGTCCGGCTTCATCCTGGCCGGTCATCTCACGGGCCGCGTCCAGCGCATCGAGGTAACTCTGCGTGCCGGTACGCCCCTTTGAGGGGTAGCGGCTCGGCGTCCATCGCAGGAAGCTGCCGGCGTCGAAGACCACACCGACGAGATGCCATCACAAGCCAATCGCTGAGGGAATCGTCGTGAATGGTCGAGGTCGGCGGAGCTGTTTGGGTAGCGCGAACAGCGGGCCGCTCCCAGGTGGTAGGCGAGATCGCGTATGTCGGTGTTCTGAAACTCAAGCACCAGACTAGGGTCGGCACGTCGAGGACGGCCGTACTTGTTCTGTCGTTATCGATCCCAATCCGGATGTGCGGGAGCCTCGTAGACAACCAGTCAACTGACACGGCTACAAGATCCCTAGCGAACCATGGGCGCTAGCGGGGCCCGAATTGGCGGTCCCCCGCGTCTCCAAGCCCGGGCACCAGAAACGCATTCTCGTTGAGGCCGTCATCGACACTCGCTGCCACAAGCCTCACAGGATGGCCGGAGGCTTCCAACGCCGCAACGCCCTCCGGCGCCACGACCACGCATACCACCGTCACGTCGGTGGCGCCGCGCGCAACGAGCAGATCTATCGTGCGGACCATGGACCCACCGGTGGCCACCATCGGATCGAGGACATAAACCGGAATACCCGACAGATCGGAAGGCAGCGATTCCATGTATGGCACCGGCTGGTGCGTCTTCTCGTCGCGGACCATCCCGACGAAACCAACACTCGCTTGCGGGAGCAGAGCGCTCGCCTGCTCCACCATACCGAGGCCTGCGCGCAGTACTGGTACCAGGAGCGGCGGATTCGCAAGCCGTACTCCCTGAGTGGTCGCGACCGGCGTGACCACCTCGAACTGCTCGACTTCCGCCCCTCGCATGGCCTCATAGAGGAGCATGTGCGTCAGCCTGCGCAACGCACCCCGAAACGTGGCGTTGTCACTGCGCGCGTCGCGCATCGTCGTCAGGAGCGATGCCGCCAGCGGATGGTCGACTACAGAGGTGTTCATGTTGGAAGGATAAGGGCGTCGGGCGGATTTCAGTACGTCGACAATCTGCTTGGCCACCGGGTCGGTCACCGGCCTGGGCGTACCGAGTGCACGCGGCCATCGGGGACGGAGTGATCGTGAGAGACGCCACTGATCCGTGGCCGCAGGGTTCGAAGCCCCGGAATCGGTCGAGACGTCGGATCGGTCGAAACCTACGGCCCCGCCCCATTCCGCCGAACCCGAGCGGGGCATCCTCCCTCGGAGAGACGGCGCCAGGAGGCCCGCCAGAAGGATGTGACGAGTTGCTGCTCACTCCTCGCGATCACGGCGACACGGTCCAATACACCACCACCGTGCACGGGCCCGATCGTGATGCCGCCCGCCACTCGTGCCAGCGGCCGGCCCGCGGCGAAACTCAGCACATCGCCTGCCACCTCGGCCGCAAGACATCGAGCAGTCAGCCCAACCGATCAGTGGGCGGTGTGGTCGCTCGAATCCACGGACCGCCGGAGCACACATCCGATGTGAGCACGGATTGAAGCGGCACGACGCAAGATCCAGTGGTATATCCCAATTGAGGTCGGGAAGCTCACTCGAGACTGCACGCCAATCCCCATCGATCCCGAGCGCCGTTCGACTAATCCGAGTCGGTCGATCGGGGCTCGATCACTCGAACAATAGTCGCAGCCACGACCCCGCCACCGAGAACTCCGGCAAGCCCGGTGGCCCACCGCTCTCCAACCGAAGCATCCGTGGAGATCAATGCGCTAAACAGCATCACCGCCGACCCCGCCAGTGCCAGGGTGACGGTCCAGCGCAGAAACTCACTGGCGCCGTCGTAGAATCGCAACAGCGACGGTGGGGTGAGAGTCGCCGAAACAATGAGCAGCACAATTCCGACGTAGAGCAGAGCGTTCATCGGATTCCTATTCACGCGGGGGGGTGGACGGTGAAGGGGTGAGCTGCTGGCTCGACGGAGACCAGTGCCGCCACCGACGGGACTACGATCACGACGTCGTGGTCGCTAAAGCCGGCGCCCTTCCAGAAGGGAAGGCAAGGTTCCGGCACGAGACACCGAGAGCGCACGACCCGCGCCGCCACGTCATGCATCCGCAGGGACTGTCCATGGATTGCTCCCGCCGGCTTCACTCAGTCTTACATCGATACCCGCTCGCAAGGAACGGTATTCCCTACCAAAATTGCCCACCAATTGAGCAAGTACCGCCAATGCCTCCCGGAGCGAAGCCAATTAACGTCGAATCAGGTGTGCATCGACAATCCCAGCGGGTTCTGTCTCACAACGTAATTGGTTGGGTGGCGCAGGCGGCGGACACTGTGATGCCCAGGCGTGACCCGTCGTCGCGGCACCACACCCTCGCCGACAAACGCTGCGGGTCGGCGCCGTGGCTGGCTCGCCACGTCGACCGGGCCGTGCGGTCTGCACCGGATCCGAACGGGGATAGCTGAGAATTGCCATTCCGCGCCGCAACATTTGTCACTTCTCGCCGAAACCCTCGAGCCCAACGGGCAGGCAGGATCTGGGTATGAAACCTTCGCCACTGATCTATCATCGGCCACGGTCGATCGAGGAGGCCTGCCAGATCCTTGCGGAGGTGGCGCACGAGGGCAAGGTCCTGGCCGGTGGGCAGTCACTCATTCCGATGCTGTCGATGCGGTTGGCTGCGCCGGCCAACCTTGTTGACATCACCGCGATCGACCGTCTCGACTCGATCACGGCGTCGGCAGGATCGGGCGTCACCTTCGAAGCACTGGCGACACACGCCGCGTTGGCCTCGCACCCGGGCGCCAACGCCGTGCAGCCGCTGCTCGGCCGAGCGCTGCAGTTGGTGGCCCACCCGACGATCAGAAACCGCGGGACCACCGTCGGATCGATCGTGCACGCGGACCCCTCGGCGGAGATGCCGGCCGTGCTGCTCCTGCTCGACGGCTCGGTGACCGTGAGGTCGGTCCGCGGGTCACGTGAGATCCCCGCGCGTGAACTGTTCCTCGGGCCGTTGGAGTCCGCGCTCGAGCCTGACGAGATCGCGACCAGCGTGACGGTACCCGGTGCCGCGGCCGGTGTCGGGGTGGCCATCGACGAGATTGCCCGCCGCCACGGTGACTACGCGCTGGTCGGCGTCGCGGCTCGGGTTCAGGTGACCGACGGGGAGGTCACGAATGCCCGCGTGACGTACGTGTCCGCCGGTGAATTCGGTGAAGTCGTCGACTACAGGGACGTCATCGGTGGGGCGTCGGTCGCCTACGACCGGGATCCGCTGTGGAACCGGCTGTCGGAGGCGGCGCGCGAGCGCATCGAAACTGAAGCAGACATTCACGCCACCGCACGGTACCGGTCACAACTCGTTGCGGCGCTGACCGCGCGGGTCGTCCTGCGTGCCGCACGCGACGGCGTGGCTTCCCTGGCAACCAGGCCGTCGGCGCAACACGTCGAGGCCGGAAAGAAATGACGATGGCAACAACAGAGCTGGAACAGCAGCTGTCGGACCTGCTGGCCGAGACCGGCGAGCAGCACGTGGCCGTGACCTTCACGCTCAACACCATTACCCGGACGGTCGTCCTGCCCGCGCGCACCCTTGCGTCGGACGCAATCCGCCATCACCTGCGGCAGACCGGGACTCACGTCGGATGCGAACACGGGGTATGCGGGGCGTGCACGGTACTGCTAAACGGTAAACCGGTGCGATCGTGCCTGCTACTCGCGGCGAGTCTCGAGGGACAGGTCGTCACGACTGTCGAGGGTCTGGTCGAGCCGGACGGTACCTTGCACCCCGTGCAGCAGGCCTTCATGGAATGTCATGGTCTGCAATGCGGATTTTGCACCCCCGGATTCGTCACCACCATCGCGGCGTTCCTGGAGGAGAACGATGCGCCCACCCGCGAGGAGGCCACCGACGCGATCGCCGGCAACATCTGCCGATGCACCGGGTACCACAACATCAAGGCGTCCGTGCTGCGGGCCGCGGAGATCAAACGCGAACGGGCCGGTGAGTTCCCCCTCGGACAGGACGACGAATCGAGCCGCGCCTCACTCGACCGGACGGTGCGGGGCAAGACCAACCCCGTCGGTGGACGGGCGGGCCGAGCATGAGCGTGACGACGAAGCAGGCCGCGACCATACCCACCACCGGCTCCGAGCACCTGTTCGGCAAACCGCTGCCGCGCACGGAGGACACCCGACTGCTCAGCGGTAATGGTAAGTACCTCGACGATCTGGGACACGACGCGTTGATCGCCGCATTCGTTCGGTCACCGCACGCGCATGCACGGATCACCGGAATCGACATCGACGCCGCGCTGGGACTACCCGGAATCTACGCCGTCTACACCTACGAGGACCTTGCCGCGGACTCTCCCTCGATGGCCGAAACCATGCCGCTGCTCATTCCGCACCCGGCAATCATCTCTCCGCGCAACGGATTCCCGCTGGCCAAGGACGAGGTCAATCACGTCGGCGAAGCCATCGTGATGGTGGTGGCGCGAAACCGGTACGTCGCCGAGGACGCGTGCGCGAAGATCGACGTCACCTACGAGATCCTCGATCCGGTGGTGGGGATCGACACCGCCCGCCGAGCAGATCGACGCGTACACGACGACGTTCCCGACAATGTCGCGGCACACCTGCACCACGGATTCGGTGACATCGATGCCCAGTTGGCGGATGCACCGCATCGGCTCACGCTGAACCTGGAGATCGAACGATCGGCATCGATGCCGATGGAGGGCAAGGGCGTCTACGCCCGCTGGGACAACGACGAGGAGACGCTGACCTTCTGGACGTCGACGCAGACCTCAACGTCCGTCCGCGCCGCGGTCGCCGCCCGGCTCGGTATGGCGACCAACAGGGTGCACTGCATCGCACCGGACGTCGGCGGCGGGTTTGGCGTCAAGATCATGCATCCCTGGCCGGAGGAGGTGATGGTGCCCTGGGCGGCACGTCAACTCGGTAAGGCGGGCATCTCGCGGGAAGTCAAATGGGTGGAGGACCGCCGCGAACACTTCATCTCGAGCGCCCACGAGCGCGGTCAGCTGCAAGAGGTCACGGTGGGTTTCGACGACGACGGACGCCTGCTGGCGTTCGACTTCACCCTCTGGCACGACAACGGCGCCTACCTGCCGTACGGGATCATCGTCGTGATCAACACCGCGACGCAGGTACTCGGCCCCTACAAGCCGGTCTCCTTCCGTGTCAACGCGTACTCGCTCTACACCAACACGGTGATCGTCATTCCGTACCGGGGCGCTGGCCGCCCACAGGGCGTCTTCGCGATGGAACGGTCGATGGACGCGATCGCGAAGTACCTCGGCAAGGACCCGCTGGAGGTGCGCGAGAGGAACATCATCAGGCCCGAGGAGATGCCGTACGACTTCAATCTGGTGTTCCAGGACGGCCGTCCACTGATCTACGACACCGGCAACTACCAGGCCGGAATCGACAAACTGAAGACGCTGATCGACTGGGACGGCTTCCCCGAATACAAGAAGCAGGCCGCCGCCGAAGGGCGCACGATCGGCATCGGAGTGGCCGCCTACGTCGAGGGTACCGGGCCCGG
Organism: Rhodococcus sp. ACS1; assembly: GCF_002300155.1. Taxonomy (NCBI): domain Bacteria; kingdom Bacillati; phylum Actinomycetota; class Actinomycetes; order Mycobacteriales; family Nocardiaceae; genus Rhodococcus; species Rhodococcus sp. ACS1. The sequence continues at coordinate 501,030 of NZ_NSDZ01000008.1, read as the reverse complement.
CCCCTACGAGGGCGCCCACGTCGTGATCGAAACGTCGGGGAAGGTCAAGGGTGCAACGGGACTGACCACCCAGGGGCAGGGCCACCAGACGACCTTCGCCCAGATCGTCGCCGACGACCTGGGTGTCGAAATGTCCGACGTGGAGATCGTGACGGGTGACACCCGACGGTTCGGATACGCCGTAGGGACCTTCGCATCTCGCGGAGCGGTCATGTCCGGCTCGGCGTTTCACGTGGCCGCACAGATGGTGGCGGCGAAGGCGAAAAAGATTGCGGCCGTCGCGCTGGACCTCGATCCGGGGCAGCTCGAGCTTCGCGGCGGGCACGTCTGCAAGATCGGAACGGAGCCGGGTGCCCCCGGAACATCGATCTCGCTCGGGATCGTCGCCGTCCTGTCGAATCCGCTGCGGTATGCGTTCGACGAGGCATCCAGGCAGGCAACCGGGTTCACCAAGACCTCGACCGACATGACGATCCCCCCGATCCGGGAGGGCGAGCAGCCAGGATTGGAGGCCACCGGGTACTATTCCCCGCCGAGGTCGACATTCGCGTCCGGTATTCACGCCGCGATCGTCGAGACCGACCCGGTGACCGCGGAAATCCACGTGGAGCGGTACGCCGTCGTTCACGACTGCGGCAACGTGATCAATCCCCGGATCGTCGAGGGCCAGATCCACGGCGGCGTCGCCCAGGGAGTCGGCGGCGCGCTCTACGAGCGAATCGTCTACGACGAACACGGGCAACTGCTCAACGCGTCGTTCATGGACTTTCTGCTGCCGTTCGTGACCGAGGTTCCGGACTCGATCGACATGGACCACACGGTTACCCCGTCCGGACTCAATCCTCTCGGCATGAAGGGCGCCGGCGAGGCCGGCGTCATCCCGACCACCGCCGTCATCGCCGCGGCGATCGAGGACGCGGAAGGAATCCCGATCACCTCGATGCCCATTTCCCCATCCGAACTTTTCGAGCTCCGTAACTCCCGATCGACCAACCACCGGGGCGCCGACGCACCACAGGAGAACCTATGAGAATCTCAGGAACGGCGCAGCTGACAGCGCCTCCGGCCGAGGTATACGACAACCTGCAGGACGGACGCGTCCTGGCGGCCACCATCCCCGGTGTTCAGTCGCTTGAGCAGGTGAGCGACAACCATTACAAGCTCTCGATCATGGCCGGCGTCGCCGCAATCAAGGGCACCTATGACGGCGAGGTCATCCTCTCGCAGCAAAACCGGCCCGAATCATTTGTGATGACCGCGTCCGGGGCCGGGGCACCGGGCACCGTCCACGCCGACGTCACCGTGAGGCTGGAGCCACGAGACAGCGGCGGCACGCTCTTGACCTACGATGCCGATGCGGTCGTCGGCGGAATGGTCGGCGGTGTCGGACAGCGAATGATCACCGGTGTGGCCAAGAAGATGGCGGGAGTGTTCTTCAAGGGGCTCGACGGCGTCATCGCGAACGGGATCCCCGAAGTGCCCGCGATCGCCGGTGCAGGCCACGCGCCCGAGACCATCTCGGAGACACCGAGGTTGCTCCCCGGTGTCGCTCGTGCGGAGCGCGCCGCCCCTGGATCCGCACCGACCGGTCCGTCGGCGCAGAGCGCGCTCGTTGCCGCCGCCGTCGGGGCGGCTATCGCGTTGGCCGGAGTTGCACTGGGCGCAGTACTGACCCGCAAGACCGGATCGGCATGACGTACTTGGCGTAGTTCGCAGGCCGGTGCGCATCAACCGGGCGGCTGCCGCCCCACGACAGGGGCGGCAGCCGGTCCGCGTTTGCACAGCACGATAATCCGTCCGACGGTCCGCTCCGGACCGCATACTGCGATCAGGCCCCAGCGACCAACACACAAAGAGTCCTATGACAACGCGCGCGAGGAGCGCCGCCACCCCCTCAAGGGATGCGATGCCGGAGAACTACCCAACGAGAAGGGGTTGCACCAAGAACGACTCGGTCCGAAATCGACCACAAGCGGTCCCTCATGCCGTCAAACGGTGGCGTCGAGGTCGGTGACCTTGACACCGGTCGGGGCGATGAAACCGGGGACGAGGGTGGCGCGTTCGGCTCGCAACTGCTGCTGCCGGCCTAGACCGCGACCAGCGAAGCGGTCCACCGACTTCGCGGACACGTACTCCCCGGCCAGCAGGGTGTACAGGATCATCCCGTAACCACTCGTCTCGTCGACGGTCTCGACGGAGGCCAGGACGGCGTCGATCAGCTCGGGCTGCTCGGCCCGGATCCGCCGCGCCTCGGTCACACCGGCTTCGAGTTCGCGGCGCACCGCCTGGTTGCGGATGAACACCAGTCCCCACGCGGCAGTCGCGATGGTGTCCGCGGTCGCGGGGATCTCGCGGTCACAGGCCCGGGTGCGGGAGATGTAGCTGCGGCCGCCCTCGGAGAAGGCCAGGGCGAGGGCGATGGTGTCGAGTGTGTGCAGCGACCGGTCCTCACCGGCTGCCGGTTCGCCTCACTCCTGCCGCCCGGGGCGGGCAGGTGCTCGTCGAGGTCGTATTCGAGAGTCCACAGTCCGGCGACCTGCACCCCGAGGAACAACGTGATGCAGCTGGCGCCGACCTGCGTGATCTCACCGGTGTCGCCGTGGCGCAGCACGTACTTCCTTGGCGCGGCGGCGGAACTTTCCGGAGTAGTCGCAGTGCGGGGTGTCCGGGCGACTCCAGCCATCGAGGTTCTGGCCCGGTGCGCAGAAGCTCACGTAACCGGCTTCCTCCTCGACCAGGCGGGCGACGAACACCCAGCCGCCGAACCCGATCTGCGGGACGGACAGGGTCAGGCGCACCTGCTTCTGTGCGGTGGTGATGCCGAGGGAGTTGGTCTCCTCGTGGGTGTAGGGGTCGAGTTCGTAGGTGAACCGGTCGGCGATGGGGGTGCGCGCCAGTCGGGTGTTGGCCTTGTCGATCTGTTCCAGCGCGGCCGGCAGGTTGGTCATCGGCAGGTCGTACATCACGGCTCCCCCATTCGTCGCGGTCTCACTTCTCCATCACTTTCCAACGTGACATTGTGAGGATGCGGTCAGGGAGGGAACCGGCCATCGATCGGCACCGGATGCACGCACCGGCCGCGAATCACGACGAGCTGCGAGACCGACCGAATGGATCGCGATGGGGACTCTGATCGACTCGACCAACAGCAGCACCTCTACCAGGGTACCTACGAGGAGATGCCCGACAGCACCCCGGAACGGCACGGCGAACTTCGAGCAGGCGGACTGGGAGATGCAGTTCGTGTCCGCACTGACGAGGAGGTAGACCGATCGGCACCCGGACGCGGGGGTGTATGAGGTCGAGAGCCTGGAATGAGCCGACTCGTGGATGACCCTGGTTGTGCGCGTGTGGTTTAGAGAGGCATCGCACGTGGTCGGGTGGCAAGAGCATGTGCCGACCGTGCGATCAGGATTCACCCCGGACGATCCCACGTGGTGGCCGGCGCGTGGCACACGGGTGAGTTTTCCCCTGCTATGCACCGAATCCGTACCTGCCGGGCGCCGGCGGTATCCACTGGATTCGGCGAGGAGGATGAGCCCGCACATCACTTCTACCAGGACTGACGACACGTCCCTCCCGACGAGAGTGCCCCACACCGGCATCGATGCGGGGCACTGCATTGAGAAGGAATTGTGGAGGCTGCTGTCGGTTACCCGCGGGAGAGTCCGGGCTGGGTCTGGATCTGCCCGGGGTTGCCCTTCGTCTTGCCGACCGTCCATTCGCCGTCCGCACCGCACACCAGGGCGCCATTGCGATCGCCAGGCTTGCCGTACGTCACCGTCTCGTTGCCGTTCGAGTCCGTGTTCACGATCGGACACGGCCCACCGGTGGGACCGTTCGGACCGATCGGCTCGGCCTGAGCGACGGACGCCGCCCCGACCGCACCCAGAACCGAAAAGGCAGTGAAGGCGATAGCGGCAACGGTTCGGCGGGCGTTGATCATTCAGTTCTCCTGAGGATGTCGGGGAAGTGCGTCGGTGACAGGTACAACTCTGCCCACTCCAGCGCCCGATCTGAAGCAACCCGAGGGGTCAGTTCACCCACCCCAGGAGGGGAAACACCCCACCCCAACACGAAGTTTGCCTGTCATCACGTTCACGGTGGTGTGTCCGCTCTGGATCTGGATACTCGGGCCGCTCTTCGTGGATTGTCGCCATTGCACTTGATGTCCTATCTACTGGGAGCCGGGAAAATCCTGGGGTGCGCGGGGTTGAGGTTCGTCGCAGCGGGTCGATGGTGCTGGTGGGTCGTGGTTTCGCGGCCTACTCCAGCAAATTGGCCGCCAGTTCGTCCCAGTCTTGAGCCGCTGCCTTGCTGCGGGCCCTGCGATCGTGCGCGACCTGGACCGCTAGGCATCCCGTGCGGAGGAGTACCGGGACGTTCAGGTGGCGCAGCGCCATACCCTTCCGGTCTTCGAGGACAATCATCCGTCCCAGCGTCTTCCCCGCCGACGCGATCCCGACGAACGCGTGCGCCGCGAGGAGCAACTCGTTTCGCCGGGCCTGCTCCCGCTCATCCAGGCGAGCGCTGCCGGTTGCCGCATACGCCCGGGCATGAACATGGGTGCGGAGAATGACCTCGGTGGTGATCACGCTCAGTGACGGGGTGAGGATCCCGGATCGCACATTCAGCCCGTTGCCCGCCGAGGTGCCCAGGTACACCTCATGGGCGAACGCACGGAGTGTCCGGTTGTCGAGCTCATACAGCCAGGAGGAGCCGGGCATCGGCAGGCTCATCGGCGTCACCAGGTCCGCCGCCAGATGCTGCGCCCACAGGACGAGCGCCTCCGGGAGGGAGTCGACCTCCCGAAACCTCCCCCCAACGGTGACGTCGTGTTTGTCGCCGTAATCCCAGCGGACGCCGCGGAACTCGCCCGCCCGGATCTGCCGCAGCGCCTCGAACGGCCGGCCCAGATCATGCCCCGGGGAGCGGACCCGGTGCGCGCGGCCACCGAACCCGGGACCGGTGTAGTCGATCGGCAACCTCTTCCCGGCCCGCTCCCACCCGCGCATCCACCCGGTCTTCCTGGTGGCGCCGAGCCCCTGGGCGACAGCTCCGTCGACGGCGGTGTCGTACCACACCGCCGCCACACCCAGCACGGTCGCGAACCCGACGGCGAGCACATCGTCGCGGTCCCACGGGATGCGCTGCCGGGCCCGCCACCGGTCGAACCCGGCCCGCTGCTCCGGGGTGAGTGCGGCGTCGAGGTCGATCTCGGTCCAGCCGCGCCGGCTGCGGAGCCGGTCATTGGCGGCAGTCAACTCCGCATACGAGAGATGCTCGGCCGTGTCGTTCTCCGGCAGCCGGTCCGGAACCCCGCCTGCCCGCGCGGTGGCGGTGGCCGATTCCAGCTCGGCGAGCCGGCGGCTGATCGTGTCGAGGTTCCGGTCGACACTGTCGTCCACGCTGCTCATTACGCGGCGGTTTCCGGGAGACGATCCAGAATGACCTCGAGCGCACCCTCGGCCCGTTTCGCGTCCGCGTGCTGCCTGCGCAGTTCCTCACGCAATGCCTTGTTCTCCGCGGTCAGGCGCGCGTTCTCCCGCGAGAGTTCCCGGATCCGGTCCAGGAGCCGCTCCCCGTCGGCGACGACCCTCTCCAGCCGCTCCTGCAGGCTCTGTACGACGCGGCGTTGCTTCTCGTCCCGGTTCTCCGCCTCAATCAGCACACACCGTGCGATCAGATCCAGGCGCATCGCGTCCGCCACCACCTGACCGGTCGTCCACGGCGTCCAGCGGGCCCCGGCCGCAGCGACGCCGGCTCCGGCGATGCCACCGAGCCCGGTCACCACTGCGGTGCCGCCGGCAATCCCGAAACCGCCCGCGGCGATCGCACCGCCACCGAGGGTGGCCAAACCGGCCGAGGTCGCTGCCGCACCGGTCAAACCAGCGGCACTGCCGATCGCGGCGCCGATCACCGGTGCCGCCCACCCACCGGTCGCCACCCCAGCCGCCAGGCCGGCCGCACCAATGACCGCCACCTTCCCCCAGTGCACACTCTTACGCCGCAACCGCCTCAGCAGCAGCATGTGCTCGTCCCGCATCCGGTCCACATCGGTCCGGTCGACGTGCGGGAAGTCATCCACCAACGCCTCAAGGTTCGTGCGGTGGGTCGCTGTGTGCCAGGAGGCTTCGCCGGCCAGGGGTCGAACAGGATGAGGTCGACCAGCACCAGCAACGACCGCTCCCGCGACCCGAAACACCGCGGAAGACCCCGGCCCTCCGCGGCAATGGCCTCCGCCCCGAACTCCGGGGTGTCCATCTCCCCCAGCAACGCGGTCAGCCAGTCCGGGCGGTCCGGCCGATCCTCGGCCGCCACCCGGCGGAAGCGCGCCACGGCATCATCGAGCACCGCTTGTTTGACAGCCACGGACTTGCCGGACTTCGTCGCGCCGATATCCGACTGCATCAACGACACCTGCATCGCCGCCAACGCCACCGACTCCGACCACTCCAACACCCCGACCGGCTCACCATCACTCGCGGACACGCCCACCCCTCTCCCACTCACACAGAAAGCCCAGTATCACCGACCGGTCCGACACCGCGGCCAAGACACCCCCGGACCACGGTGATGAGTCAGTCAGCCTGCACCTCAGTGTCATTCATGCGAATGACAGCAGACCTCGGAGTACATGAGCACAGCGGTGACTGCCTGAACCAGCGCCACGTCCGGCCGAATATCCGCGGTGATGCCCGCTGAGCTGAACGCGGCAGCGGCGGTCTTCACGGACCCGCTCCGTCCGGGGCCTGGTCACCCTCGTCATCACCGCAACCTGGCTACGCCACTGCAGGACGAACGTCAGCCTGTTCGCGGTGCAGGTGGGCACCTCATTTGCTAGCTCGGGCACCGATCGACGTCCTCGCCGCCGACAGCCACCGCAGCCCGCCGATACCTCGCTACCGAGAGCGGCAACCGCCGCCGAGGGAACTACCGCCGTGACCTGACCGGGTACGCCGACATCCGGTGCACCCGACAAATTCTGCTGCTTCGCGCCGGCGAAGGTGAAGTATGCGATCCGGTTGCCGTCGAGGGTCTTGTAACCGCGCTGAACACCATTGTTCCCGCCCGGATCAGCCGCCGCCAACGTCCGCAGAACCTTATCCGTAGCCGGGAACTCATCCTGATAGCTCCACACCACCAGCGCGGGCGTACCGGCATACCCGGGCACCCCAAAGGCGCACCGACACCTACATCGATCGAAGCAATGGCACACGAGCCATCGACACCACGAACCAAGACCTGCCCTGTCGCAAAGATTCTCACCCCGAAGTGGTCCGCCCTCGGACCTTTGCTCCGCAGACCCCGCGTCAAGAGTGCTAGTGAGGGCTGAGGTCGGTTGCGGATCCGAGAACACACCGTTCATGGGCAGCTTCCATCTCTAAACCGATTTCAGCGAGCCAGTCGTGGTGTCGTTGAGTCACATCCGGACACTAGACCCGTCGGCCAGCCCCTTGCGTGGCGTTTGCTTGTCAATAGCCGATACATTCACGCGACCTATACCGCACGTCCAGTACGTCTGGTTTGATGCGCAGGTGACGACTCCGACGCCTCCGGTTGGATGGAACCCCGACCCGGACGGCAAGCCGCACCTCCGCTGGTGGGACGGCAAGCAGTGGACCTCTGCCACCAAAGCCCTACCCCGCACAGCAACACCAGACGGGCCTGGCTGGTTCCCACTTCCCTCCAACCCCAAGATCGAGCACTACTGGGATGGAGAGAAGTTCACGGAGCAGCGAACCGTCGCGGCGACGACTGAGCAGCGCTCGAAGGGCTCGAAGGGGAAAGTTGCTCTTGCCGTTGCAGCCGTAGCCGTAGCCGCACTCGCAGTCACTCTTTACGCCCGGGGCGACGCCGAGGACGACAAGAGCGCGAACGCTCCGACCAGCAGTGCTGCAGGGACCACGATCTCATCTGTAATCACCTCTCCGACAACATCCCCGGTGTCGACACCGGTTGTCCCGATCACTACACCGGCGCGCACAAGCGCGACGAATCAAGCTGTCGACGCCATGCTGGTCGAGGTTCTCGACGCCGAGGGGATTCGATACTCCAGCAAAGCGGCAATCGTCGACCTCGCCGAGGGCGTGTGCAACGACTTCGGCAGGGGTGCGAACTACGCCGACGAAGTCGCCGGGGTGACCATCGGCAGCAACGGTGCGTACGACCTCGCCGACGCATCATTCATCGTCGGAGCGGCGGTCGCAGGCTACTGCCCGCAATTCGAAAGCGCACTACCAGGTAGGTGACTGCCCGACCTCACCCGCTATCTGAAGGAGCACCAAGTCATGTCCCGAACGTCTGGTTTGACACCCGCATGACGACCCCAGCACCCCCAGCAGGGTGGCATCCCGACCCTGAAGGAAGATCTCAACTTCGCTGGTGGGATGGGAGTCAGTGGACGTCTGCAACCAAGCCGCGAGCGATCCACGAGGGCCCGAAAGATCCGCCGCCGCCGATCGATCCGAAGGTGCGGAAGCGGAACAACCTGATTGCGGTAGGGGCCATAGCCGCGGTTGCCGTCGGGTTTATCGGATTCAGCGTTCTCGCTGCGAACGATGAATCCTCGACCGCGTCGAGTTCGCGCGAAACGACTACCGAAACCACCACCACGACGACGGCGGCGGCCGCGACAACTACGACGACCCGTTCTCGGCCGCCAGCAGCCTATGTCCCACCCGTGGTGCGTACGACAACGACCAAGGCGAGCTCGATCGACAGCTCGGGGGCTCCCCTCTTCATCGCCGCACTCAATCGACTCGACTTCCCGAATGAGTACGGGAACGACTACCTCTACCTCCAGGCCATCTACGTTTGTGCATCGCTCGACGAGGGGAAGACGTTCGTCGCCACAGGAGCGGGACTGCTCGAGAGCAACCCTGAATGTACACCGGAACAGGCCGGCCAGCTCGCAGGCATTGCAATCGGCGCCTTCTGCGACCAGCACGAGGGACAGATCCCGGGCCGGTGGGTGGTAGATGGTAGGTGGTAGGTGGTAGCTGCCCTGGGGTGTGCGGAGCCGATGCAGATCCCCAGGGTCCGCGACGGTCCCGCCTCGCTGCCATCGCCGCAGCGCATGGGTGGGCTCCCCGTCTCGCGATTCTCAATTTTTCTGGTGTGAGATTGTTCGGCCACCAATGCAGAGCGAGACTCTTGCTGATTGTCACCGGTCGTGGTCTCGTGTCGTTCACGCCGACACCACCCCGCACAACCTCACCGTCGGCGTAGAACCCCGCCAGCGAACCCCCAGCGCTGGCGGGTTTCGCCTATCCAACTCTTAACCTGCGGTTCGCAGTGCATGTCCGCTCTACGCGCGTTCGGTCGGGTCTCAAGCGGTTCACCCATATCGCGCACTGAAAGTCGCCACGCTTACCTCACCGACAGCGGGACGGCATGACCCCAGCCAAGCACCCTGGTCCGCCTGCGACAGAGCTCATAGGGGTAGCGGATGACGTATTGGGCAATCGTTCAGTTACAGTCCGCACGTGAGGCGTTATCGCTGGCTATGGGAGTCGTGTGTTGTCGCCGGCGCCGTTGCAGCCCCCATGGGCGCTTTGGTCGCAGACGCATACGACAGCGTCGTCCTCGGCGCGATGGCCGCTGCACTGCTTGGCGATGCGGTAATCCTCGGCGCAATCGCCATTCGGGGCGGTGTGCATCCCACCCCTCACGAGGACTCGCCGCAGCACTGCCCCTGCGGGCCCGGGCCATAGGAAGACTCCATCTCCGGTGTGATCGATTCGGTGGTTGAATCGTGGACGAATCTCTAGCGGCGCCAGCGCGTCACGGTTAGTCTCGGCGCGCACCGATCCCGACCTCACCGTCTGGCCGGTGCCGGCCCCGCCTTTCGTCTGCCGACCTCGGCGGGATTTCGCCTGCCGCAGCCTTGGGCGACTGGGCAGTGAGACCCCACCTGCAGCTCACGGTTGCGCCGGGTGGGTCCCTTTGCGGGCAGTTGCGTCACCGGAACCCGAAAAAATGACCCCCTTCCGGCCGCCGGGTTCAAGGGCAAATTCGAGTATTCGTCGCAACACCGTCGGCGGCAGCGAACACATGCCCGAACTCGACACCACCGGCACCTGGGTCCGCGAACCTGCCAACGGACCCGCCGGCCGCAGCAAAGAGCGAACCGCGGCCTCGGACTCACCAAATACACCGGGCCCCTGCCCCACCCCCACCGGAAAGTATTGAGGCTCTACCGGGGGAAACCGCTGTTGGTCACGTCCGCAGTGAATTCCGGGCAGTAGGCGACGGCGGCCGCCTCCAGGATCCACTGGGCCTCGTCGCCGCTGACCGGCGCATTCCTATCCATGCTGCTCTTGATCATTGCGTACCGAATCATGAACGGATCCGTTCCGGCGCTCAGGTCTGAGCAGAGAGTATGGCCGGCCGCGATAGCTGTCTGCTCGTCACCGACAGCGATCCCGCCGAGTTCGAGGGTACCCAAGTAGGTCGCATCGTTGATCGCCGTTTGCGTTGCAGGATCCATTTGTGCGATCTCGTCGTCCACGGTGGTGGAAGGAGCCGGAGCCTGAACCGTGGTGGTGGGCGGGTGCTCGCCATCTTTGAGCACGCCAAGCGTGAGGACCTGGCCGGCAGCCACCGTGTCGCCGCCGGCGACACTCTGACTGCTGACCGTCCAGTTGTGTTCCCAGAACACCGAACGATTGCCGCCGGTGTCATCGTGCAACTCGACATCGAGGCCGAGAGCTTCGATCGCAGCCTTCGCGTCGGGGAGCTTCATTCCGACGACCTCAGGCACAACTGCGGGCGGGTCTTGCGCCGGTGGCGACGGATCTTCGGGTGCTCTCGCCTCACCTTCCTTGCCGATACTCAAGGTGATGGTGGTCCGGTCGCCGGCAGGCTGGCCCGCAAGGAGATCCTGGCCGGCGACGAACCAGTTCCCCTCTACGAGCACCATGCGATCCTGACCAGTGATGTCGATGGTCTCGACATCGAGCCCAGTGGGGTCGAGTTCGTCTTTCGCGTCCAACAGCGTCATTCCGATGACGTCGGGTATCACGTCGCTGGTGGCGCCGCTGCTCATCTTGTCGTCGCACGCGGTCAGAACGATGCCGGTCAGAGCGGCAGCTATCACTGCACCGAGTCGTTTTCCGAGCATGGCCGGCCTCTTTACGGTATTGCGCATCGTGCGCGTGGGAACGCGAACGACCGATGTCGGGTGGGGTCGATCAGCAGGTCCGCCGATGATCGCTCGGTCTCCTCCGCGAGACCGGTTCACGTGCCCTGCTCCGCTCGGTGTGTCGCGCGCGCCTCTTCGCGTGTTACAGAGTCGACGCGCTGCGCGAGTTCGATCTCGCGACCAAGCCCCATCAAACGAACAGCCCGTTCACCGATGTGCGGTAGGTCGAAGATAATTCGTTCGATCTATACCGCTGCACTAGATCGTCTGATGTGATTCGCCGTGTCGGCTCCGCAGCGAGTGAAACTAACGTGCAGAAGCAGGACGAGATTTTCACCGGCAGGCCAGATTCGGAAAATTCAACGCGAGGGGGATAGCCGTGACGACGGTTCAGCCGATGTCGGGGATTCGAAAGCAAGGAGCCTGGGGGCTGTGGTGGCTGACCGTCATCACCTTCGGTATCTACTACCTGGTCTGGTACGACCGCATCGGCGGGGAACTGGCCGCCACCGCCGGCGTCAGCCGCGAAGGCTGGACCCGGTGGTGGTCCCAGCTGATCCCCATCTACGGGCTCATCGGCCTGTCCCGGACCGCCAAGCGCCTCAACCAGGCCCACACCCAGGCCGGGTCCTCGACTCGGGTGTCGCCGGTCGTCACCTGGCTGTGGGCGCCGTTCTGGTTCGGCTCGCACACCCGGTACCTGCAGCGCCGCATCAACATTCTCGTCGATATCTACTCCAGCCGCGCCACCCAGCACGCACCCGCGTAGTTCCGGAGCGCAAATCCGGTTACACCCACGGTTAGACCTGACCTCCGCATCATGCACCCATCGAATGATGCGGAGGTCGAGTGTTTCTCGGACCTCTGTCGATGACTTTGCACCGTGTCATCACAGCCGCGGTTCGGGGTTGTGATGACCGTCCATCGGCACGGCCCTCCGCGGATCAGCGCGGAACCACGCGCTCGCGTATACCGTACGAATGACACCTGCGCGTCTACTCTTGGCCTAACCCGCTGTTACTCGGGTTGGAGAGACAGCGGGCTCGACGAAACGCCGGTGCGCTGTAGGCGGGCTCATATACGAGCGCCCTTCGCGAGATTGCAGCGGCGGCAGAGGAGTTGAATATTGTTGGCGTCGTTCGACCCTCCCATCGAGTGGGGGATGATGTGGTCGAACTCGAGGTACTCGGTTGCGCTGCACTGTTGACACCGTCCCCCATCCCGCTGGAACACCGCGTTGCGGACGTGTGGCGGGACGTGTCGCGATCGCTGGCCGGCCTGGCCGGGGAACAATTGGCGGCGGTCGATCCGCAGCGCGATGTCGACGATGAGCACCGCGTACTCCGCGTCTTCGACGGTGAATCGGCCGCTCAGTGACCTGCTGGTGGCCTCCAAGAGGATCGTCCGGGGATCGAAGTACGACACTCGCTGAAGCTTCGACAGCGGTACCTCGCCGCCGTGTTGCGGAGCGATGAACAGGACCCGTCGGTTGGTGACACCGAATTGCCCCGGGGTTGCTTGCGGCCCGGATTTGAGGTCACGCCACCGTGTTGCACCAACGATCATGTGGCAGATCTCCCCAGAATGGAGGTGCAGACCCGACACGGCAATGTTCGGAAGTGCGCCCTGCCGGATGGTGCCGAGCGTCTGTTCACGTGCCAGCTGTTGTCTGAGGGGAGCGACCTGTCGGTCGGGTAGGTTCAGTATTGCCGTCGCCCTGGTGAAGGTGTGCATCTCGCGATCGGTGACGATTCCGTCGGCGCATATGTCTACGACGAGTCGGTTCAGCCACGCCGACGCTTCGCGAGCGATCGTCGATGTCGCTTCCTCAGGGGGGACCCCTGATCCGCTCAACCACCGCTGCAGGTTGTCCCACTCGGGGCTCAGTGGTCCTGACCGGTCAAGAACCTGCTTCGCGGCATCGGCGTACTCGGCGAGGATGCGCCGGACGAAGGGTTGGCAGTTCGGACAGTACGTGCGGAACAACTTGGTTCGCTCGCCACACCGACGGCAGCCGCCCCGACGGGGGGACTCGCCTCCGGGCGGCATGCTATGTGCGCCACCCGACCACTGGTAATTTGCGCTGTTCGTCACTGTCCTCATCCTCAGCGGCCGCGGGGCGGGCCATCAGTGTGTTCAGCCCGAGTGAGTCACACTCCTCCGGCGCGGGGAGCATATCCGAGGTCGGCGACCTGGCCTTCCCCACGGCCCTGACGTACGTGGCCGAGTCGATGGCAACGTCGGCCCGTCGGTCACCTGACCGACAGCGCGCCCCTGTCGGTGGCCTCTCGCGCGGCCTGCGCGGCCTGTCATTCAGTTGAATAAATCTGCCGGTCACGGTTATTCGGCTTCGGCTGGGCTGCTTAGACTCTGCGGAGCAGGGTAAATCGTGCCCGTTGCGCGGGGTTGTAACGGCGCCATCGCCAGCAGCTATAGAGAAGTGCTTCCACCGAACAGAAGGACAGACGGAAATGACTGACCCGGGGGGATTTTCATACCCGTCTCCGCCGCAGCCGTATGGCGCGCCGGATTCGGCCACGCAGCCGTTTTCCGCGCACGCGACGGGATTCGCGCCGGCCCAGGTGGAGGTCGACGAAGCACCCGTCGCACCGTTCTACCTGCTCTTCGATGTCTCGTACTCCATGGAGAACGAGATGGGAGCGCTCAATCAGGCATTGCGTGATCTGAAGGATCAGATCCTGCGCAGTCCGATTCTTGCGGACATCGCGCGCGTGTCGGTGATGAGCTTCAGCGACTCGGCGCGAGTGGATATTCCGATGATGGATCTGGCGCGTGACACGCTCATCGGCAGCGGCACCATCCTCGAGACGCGGGGCGCGACCTCCTTCGCTGCCGCGTTCGATGCGCTCCGCCGGCAGATCGCAGCGGATGTTCCGGCGCTGAAGGCCAAGCATTCGACGGTGTATCGCCCGATGGTCTTCTTCGTCACCGATGGGTATCCCACCGAAGACGACGCGGAGTGGCAGCGCGCATTCAACGACCTGGTGTCCGCCACGCCGTACCCGAACATCATTCCGTTCGGCTTCGGTGATGCGAACGCGGAGAATCTCGCATACACCACGCACCCGAAACGCCGCAATGAGAGCTTCTACTTCATTGCGAAGCAGGGGATGACACGCGCCGATTCGATCGCGGCGATCGCGAAGATCGTCGTGCAGTCGGTCGTCAGCTCCACCCAATCCGCTGCCGGCGGCTCCCCCAAGATCACTTTGGAGAAGGCCGGAACGGAAGACGTCCTGCAGCAAGCTCCCGCATGGGACACCGTGTGAGCCAGGACGCGCTGGCCGACGACCTCTCTGCGTTGCCCGAGCCCTACACGATCGGCGATCCAGGTCGATCCTATGGGGAGATCGGCGGAAACGAGCCCTTGGCGGAACCCGCGCCGCCGGACACGGTCTGCGATGCATTCGACTTCGGGGGGTGGGCCGTTCGCGCCGCCTCCGTTCGCGGCCTGTCGCACCGGTACGACGGGTCCGTCCGGCAGGACGCGTATGCGGTGCGGTACTCCGCCGGCACGGGCCGGCTGGTGGTCGCGGTCTGCGACGGAGTGGGCAGCGCACCGCACTCTCACGTCGCCGCGGCGGCAGCGGCGGACTTTCTGGTTGACGAACTTGTCGGCGTCGATCTGGAGGTGTCCGAGCCGTTCTGGACTGGCTTGTTCCGTGATGCCTCCGAACACGTGAATGCCGTGGCCCGGAGACACGGCGTGAAGGATGGCACCCTCGCCGACGTTCGGAACCTGATGGCGACAACGGCGCTGGTCGCGGTCATCGACACCGCTGCTGAGGACAACTGGACAGTGACCTGTGCCGGCGTCGGAGACTCGTCACTCTGGCTGGGCCGAACAGATCGCAGTCCGGGTGCGCCTGCGTCGTGGAGTGCGTTGCTCGGCGGCAAAACCCCCTCCACCGACGTCACGAGCACCACCACCTCCGCGCTGCCCATCTCCAAGCACACCGCTGTCGAGCCGTTGCAGGTCATACTCGAATCCGCCGCCGTTCTGCTGCTGTGCTCGGACGGCATCGGTGATGCGCTGGGCGATGGAACCAACCAGGTCGCGCGCACTCTCGGAGACCAGTGGGCTTCGCCGCCGACCGCGTTGAACTTCGCGGCCCAGGCTTCGTTCGGAAAGCGAGGGCTGTTCGATGACCGGACCGGAATCGCGATCTGGTCTCCGCGCCCCTGACCACCGTCGACAGGTACAGCGTGCCTGCGGTCGGTTGAGGTCGACCCTCGTCGATCCGGTCGCTGCGTGCACGGCGGTGGTCGCGTCGATCCCGGTGGTGGCTCTCGGTGCCCTCGGCAGCGTCGTGTGGAAGCCACTTGCGGTCCTCGCTGTAGCGTGGGGGATCTACCGGTATCCGCGGTGGCATCGCATGGTGGTCGGTGGCCGTGAGGCCGTTGCACGGTCCGAACGCAGCGCCAGATCGTTCCGACTGCAACTGTATGGAGCGGTTGTGGTGTTGGGGATCGTCGTGTCGTTCCCGATCGCGCAAGCATTCTTCGCGAACGATCTGCGGGCCATGGCGGCACCGACGATCTCGGCGGTCGAAGCTCGCGCACCGGACGTCGACCAGACGATTCCTCCTGCGATCTATGGTGATTCGCCTACCGTCCCCTCCTATTGGGGGTGTTCTGCGACCCAGTATTGGACGAACTCGGTGATTGCGTGGCCCTGTTACTCCAGTGTGGGGTACCTCAGGTTGTGGCAGATGCGCGCGGCCTTTCCGACGGTGTTGGGGCTGACCCTGCTCGTTGCTGCGCTCCCGTTGGCCCTGATGTGGCACGTTCGGCCGACGGCACGAGGGTGATGTCCCCTCGCTCGTCCGCTGGTTCCATTCCTCGAAACAAGTAGAAGCAGATGACGCCCTCCCTCTTTCTCGCTCGTCTCACCGGCGCCCGTCTCGATGTCCTCGAGAAGTTGCCCGGCCAGGTACCGCGGCAAGCCGCGATGGGTGCGGTCCTGTTGACCACCGCCGCCTTCGCGGCGATCTCGGCCGGCTACGCGCTGCACGTCACCGGTGTCACGGGCAGTTGGCCGGTGACGATCATCGCCGCCCTGTTGTGGGGTCTGGCGATCCTCAACCTCGACCGCATGCTCATCATCGGTATGGCGCATGAAAAGCAGGGCAAGAAACTTGTTGCCCTGGCCGTTCCGCGGGTGCTCTTGGCTCTCATTCTCGGAGCCGTGATCTCGACACCGCTGATGCTGAAGATCTTCGAGTCGGAAATTGAGGCGCAGCTCAATCGCAACATCCTCACAGCCCAGGAAGAGTTGCGCACCGAGATCAATAGTTCGACTACGGCCGCGGACCTCTCGGCCGCGGAGCAGAAGGCGGGGGAACTGCGGGCACTGATCAACGCCGGGCCGACTGCCGATCCGGCGGCGCATCCGCAGGTGCAAGCGGTTCAAGCCGAGATCGACGCGCTGCAGAAGACCGGCGACAAGCAGAAGTCCGAGTACGACACGGCGCGGGCGCTCGCGCTCGCCGAAGAGGAGGGCACCGGCGGTACCGGCGTCGCCGGCTGCGCGGCCATCTGCGTCGAGAAGAAGCGTCTTGCCGACGAGTCCATGGCCCGATGGCAGCAGACGGTCACCGCGATCGACGGCAAGAGGCAGGAGAAGGACCGGGTCGCACAAGCCCTGCAGGGCAACCTTCTCGACGAGAGTCAGCGCCGCATCGACGACGCGGAGCAGGAACTGCCCATCGTGGAACAGAAGGTCACCCAACTGCGTGAGCAGATCGCCTCGTCCCAGGACACCAGCTATCAACTCGAACAGGCCAACGGCGGCATCATCGCGCGGATGAAGGCACTCAGCGACCTCGTCGGCGGTGATGCGACCGTGGCGGTGGCCCGATACATGGTCTTGGCGATGTTTATGGCGCTGGAACTTCTGCCGGTCATCTTCAAGGTCCTGGCCGGTTTCGGAACGCCCACGAAGTACGACGTAGTTCTCGATGAACTCGAAAGCGCCGAGGCTGCGGCGGCGACCGCCGATATCGGCGCAATGAAGAAGCGCCACGAACTCAGGGACGATGCGGAGATGGCGGCCGAAAAGGACCGCATCGACAAACAACAGCACACCATCTTGAAGATCAACGACGCGGTCGTCGAACACCAGACCGAGGTCATCGAGGCGGCATTGGCGCGGTGGCGAGAACATGCCAAGATCGCCGCGGAGGACCAACTCGATTCGTGGGCCGCGAGTTTGGCCACCACGGCCACCCCACCGGTCCTGATCGGAAGCGCCGGAGCATCGGTGTCCGGCATCGCGGCACCAGGTCACGGTCCTGGTGCACCATACGGAAACAGCCATGGCGGTTCACCCGGATCGGCACCCACCAGGCGACACGCCGGAGCCCCCGGACCCGCAACGACGCCGGGGAACGGACCGACCGCCACGGGGACAGGTCCTCGCCCGGGTGCCGGCTACGCCAGTGGCCCCCGCACGTCGACAACCTACGGTTTGCCGGACCCCACGGACGTCTGATCCGAGAGAAGAGCGACATGTCAATGCCCGTGTTCAACATCGAAGTGGACCAACCGAGATCGGTCGAGCTGATCCTCGAGCACTCGGACCAAGACGGTGCGACCGACCTACTCGGACCAGCCCTGCAGGCGCTGTCCAACCACATTCGCACCCAGCCGTTCCTCGCCGACGTGTTCCGTCTCGTGATCACAGCGGACCGCTCTGCATCGTTCGACAGCACACGCAACAGTTGGGAAACCCTGCACCGACAGCACCTCAACGGCGCCCACGGCGCACCCGCGGCTGGACAACCAGCGGATTCGGCATCCTCCGACGGACTCCGCATCGTTGTCGCCCAGGCCGATTCGATCCCCACTCCACCCGCAGACGGCGGAACCTGGCCGATGCTGCTGTGGATCATCGGCGACGGAGCCGACAACCACTACCTCGCCGCCCACACCGCCTGGACCGCCAACCGAACCGTGTCGGACCCAAGTGCCAGCCCCAACCGTCTGAGGGACGTGTGTGTGCGCTTCCTCCAGGATGTCGTGCTCGCCGACACCGGCGACGCCCACAGCTGGGTTTCGGACGGTATGGGATCTCTGCTCAGCGGTCTCGGATATGCAGCCCAGTAGCTCGCCGACGTCAACGGAACGGTGGACACACAGATGCCGATCGATCACGCAGCACTGAAGATCCACCGCGAGCTCGGCTCCGGTGGGTTCGGGACCGTCCACGAAGTCGACACACCTCACGGCCTGGTGCCCGAACCTGTCTGCGCCTTCAAAGAGTTCAAGAACGCCCACGCCGACGAACTCGCGAATCTCGCAGTCCTCGTCCGGTACCGGCGCCAACTCGACCCGACCGACCGCCGACTGCTCGACGAACTGACGACCTGGCCCCTCGACACCGTCACATCAGCAAACGGAACCGTCGTCGGCTACCTGATGCGCCTGGTCCCCTCCGAGTTCGTCGAGACCTCGATTGCGCAAGTCAACGCCAAGACGACCGTGATGCGTTCGATCGACTGGCTCGCCCACCCCGACCACTCCCGCCGCAACGGAGCCTCCGTCGTCATCGACGAGAACAACCTGGTGCAGCGCCTGTGGTACTGCGCGTGGGTGGCACGCGTCTTCCACTTCCTCCATCACCGCAACATCGTCTACGGAGACCTCAGTCTGACCAACATCCTCTACAGCGAATCACGGGCCACCCCGATCCTGCTGATCGACATCGACCCCGTCAGGATCGAAGGACAGTCACCCGCGGTCCGTCAAGCCACCTCCCCCGGCATGCGGCCCCCCGAGGCGAAAACATCGGGACCGCACTTCACCCAGAACCTCAACACCGACCGGTTCAAGCTCGCGCGGTTGCTGTACAACATTCTGGGTTCAGCCCTCCGAGTGGACCCGCAGCTGCAAGCACTGCATGGGAAGGTCGACGTCGCAGGCATGCAGATGTTCGCCGCCGGCCTCGGCACAGACGCCGCCAACCGGCCCACCGCCCACCAGTGGTACCGGTACTTCTTCGATCGCTACACCGCGTTGATCCAGCCACCGAAGATCACCCGACTGACGGTCACCCCACCCCACGCCCTCGTCGGACAGAACGTCACCGTCGAATGGGACGTCGAAGGCCACCAAGCACTCGAACTCACCACCCCCACGGGCGAGCGACGCCGAATCGGCGTCAGCGCACCGAACGAACTGCGTGTCGCCCTTCCCAGTTCCGGCCAGTTCGTACTGACCGCAACCAACTCACACGGAACATCCGAGTACGTCAGTGACGTCGTGTACGCCGTCGAACCCCCACACGTGGAATGGGTCGGCGTGCCCGCCATCGGGCAGATCAGCCGCGCGATCATCGGCATCGACATCGACCAACTGGCGCACGTCGTCGACCCAGGCCGCGACCTGCATTGGGTTGACGACCTGCTCTCCCACATCGCTCCCCCTCCCCTGCCACCAACCCTGAACGACTCCACATTTCTCATTCCACAGTTCTCAGGGCTGATGCTCGACGAGAAACGATTCACCCGTCTACTCGACGCAGCCATGTCCACCGCTGAGCAACAAGCCCTCGTCCCTCGGTCATCAACTGTCGCGTCCCACCGTTCCACCGCGCCCGACTGACGGCGCCACCTCCCGCACCGAACACGTTCCCTGCATCGTCCTTTCCTCCACGTTCGCGCCGACAATTCCCGGCACCGTGGTGCGGCTGCCGTTGCTCGGATGGAGGCGCGCGCTGCTGGCCCCGCTGACGGTGGATCGTTGACCGGTACTGAGGCGAGGGAACATTGCGGATCTTCGCGATGGTCGAGAACGTGCCGACACCGTGCGGGCGCACATCGCGGCGTGCCGACAACTCGGCGTTGTGTGCCGGTCATCTTGGTGATGGCGCGCGGTGCTGCGTGAATCCATCCCGGTAACGTGAAGGGCCGTGACCGCTGAGATCGTCTTCCCAGGGTTCGAACTGACTCGTTACGACGTGCAGCAACTCGGGACCATCCGTCCGCTGCTGGCATCAAGCCACGGAATGTGCGGGCTGTACATACTGCGCTTCGCCGACGGCGCCGCGTATGTCGGCCAATCCGTCGATATCGCACGCCGATTCCTCGAACATCGCCGCCGCTTCGACGACCTCGTCGCCATCGACGTCACCCCCTGGGTGCGCGAGGATCTCGACGCAGGCGAGCAGCGGCTGATCGCCACTATCGAGTCCGGATGCGTGATTCGGAACATCCTGCACGCCGACCGACCCGGCGGAGACGACGAAATCGCCGTGGCCATAGACGAAGCCCAGAGCATCATCCTTCCGTGGGACCGAGAAGCGCGCACACGCGCCGGCGCACCGGGTACGCGTCCGCCGGGTACGGACCGCCGCGTCAAACAACTCGACCGGAACGGTGACCTCGACACACTGTCCGCGATCATCGGCATCTACGTCGACGAGACGATCCCCGACCCCAACAACACCGTGCCGTACCTGTGGAACGTCCCATCGACCGTCCTGACGCTTGGCCGCCCGCACCCGCTCGTCTCCGACTGACACCGAGCGTCACCCCGGTCAGTCACCTCGCCCGCGTTCACATCGAAGTCTCTCACCGCCGAGATCTCTTCGGTACGGCCGGCGGCTCAGCAGGCGGTGGTGCAGTGCTGCGTGTCAGCCCACAGCGCCTCCGGCCGGATTCAGATGCTGGTCGGTCGTGCCGAGAACACCCATCATCACCGAATTCCAAACCGGGAAACATGCGCGGGCGTGTACCGGCGATCAGCCTCGTCGCCTTCATCCTGCCGAACCCGGGTAGCGCACGCAGGGCACTGTCCAGGTCCCAGGCGGGCCACCGGGGGGCCGACCGGGTCGGTTCGTCGAACACCCCGACCGGCCTCGCCGCCGCCAGAAGGGCGCTCAGCACCTTCGCCGCGGTGTCGAGGATCTCGCGCACAACAAGACGGGTTGATTCGTGCGAGCTGGGAACCGCCACATATTGTCCCCGTTCGCTAGGGGACAAGGGCCCCAACGAACGCACGTGTCAATCGAATGGTCTATTGACTCGGAACTGTTGAGGCGCAGCATCTTGCGCACGTACAAACAGGGTGTGGGGACTCATCTCGAAATTACGTTTCGACCGACTTCTTCTGGTAGTAGTTCTACCTATCGCATCCTCGGTACGCGACACCGACGAACACGTACATGAGCCGACATAGCGCAAGGAGAGCAGCTTCCCAATTTTGACCGTAGCGGTCGACCACGCCAGTCCTCCACCCAAACAGTGTCGCCATGAACAGGAAGGACAGGCTGTGCAGACTTCCCGCGCCGCCCGGTCACCCGTGCAAATCATCGGCGCCGGACACGGACATCACCTTCGTGATCACCAGCAACTCGAAACGCCGCTCATCGGCCGCAGCGATCCATCGGCCACGCGAAAGCTGGCTACGGTGATGCCGCCACACCGTAGTGAGTCAGTACTGGCTCACCCACCGCCCCATTCACAGAACGGAAAATCATTGCATCAGATAATCTCGCGTTACACGGGTCAGCTCATCGGCATCAACATCGAGAAGCCCGCAAAATTCGAACCAGTGAAATTGGTAGACGCCAACACTGAGTTCATCACCATAGAGAGCCCCGGTGGACGAACGATGCACTACTCAGCGCGATGGATCGTTTTCGCAATGGAAGGTGAGTTCTCACTCGGAGGCGGATTCAGCAAGAAGACCCCCGTTCCGCTTCTCGTCCAGGTATATCAATTTCTCGTCCCTGGCAGTGGCGGCGGTGTCGGCGTCGGAGTGGCCTTCTAGGCCAACAGGTACCGAGTGATACCTGCTCGGTGGAAGCCTGATCAGTCCGCTGTTTTGCGACCACCAACAGGAAGCCGAGGACCGCCGCCTTTTCGGCGCCATCAAGTCCTGCTACCTGCGGTTGTTGACGGACTACGACGGGCCGCTCCTGAGGGCGGCGTCTTCGTCACGCATTCGGTCCTGCAACGAGACGCCGACACACGGGTGCGCTGCCGCAGAATCGGTACAACGCACTCGACATCGTGACACCGGTGCATCGGGCTGCTGGCGGTGGAGCAATCGTCATCGTTCACGTGAATGACACCGGCGACAGCTCCGGCAACTCGATCGCCGTCGTCGATATCGCCACCGCCACAGCGAGCAGAAGAATCCCACACCAGCCTCCTGCTCGCGGTGGACATCACCGACAACAAGCGGCTTCACCGCTGGACAGGTATCGATCATCGACACAACTACCGGCACGATCACCGCGACCATTCCCGTTGCGGAAGCGGCTAGCGGCATCGATGTCGCACCCGACGGACGCACCGCCTACGTCGCTCACAGCACCCCCACCAATGCCGTCACCGTCATCGACACCGCCACCGTTCCCATCACCGAGAACGGGCAACTCGTCGCCGTCACACCCGACCCCTACGGCACCGGCCAATACGACACCGTCTCCGTCGTCTCCAACACATCCGCGCCGACCGACCCGCCAACCCCGCCCGACACCGGGTCACTCGGGACCATCTTCGGACGCTGAGCAGTCGGAGGGAACCGACCGGTACACACGACGCGTTCGTTCCGGCACGGGCGCCGGCGGGTGCAGGTATCAGGCCATGCCATCAGGGTCGGCGATCGTCCGCAGCTCGTCCCTGGTTTGCTCATGCGCCGCGGCGTGACAGGCGCCCTCGACCGCGGACTTCCGGAGCACCCAGGTACCGCCGACCCCCGTCGCGGGCAGGACCTTTCCCCTGATGACCGTCAGGACGCGCCGGCGGGTATTCCGAGTCCGTCAGCTGCCTCCTGTATCGGCCACCGCTCAAAGCAGCAGTGTTACCCCGAACACAAGGTCCAGCATGACAACGCCAGCAACGAGGCCTCCGAATACCACTGCGACAATAAGGAGCGCCGAGCTCGCCGTGTCGGCCCAATCTGCGGAGCCATCGGGGACCGCGGCGTTTACGAGCCGCGAATCCTGAACCGGTGGAGTCTGTCCCAGAGAATCGATGGGAGAGGCCACCATCTCCGCGACCAGAGTTCCCACCACCAACAGAACGGCACCGACGAGGGTCATCCACAGTCCCCATCCGATCGACACTGTGCCGTTCCGTAGATCGTCGGCGGGGATGAGACTGGATGCTTTGACCAGGGCGACAACAGCAACAACCAGGCACAAGATGCCCATCACGACAGCCACGACCAACGGCCAACGCCTCGGCGTGGCGGCCTTGATCAGCAACGCCACCGCTGCGATTCCACCCAACGCCAACGTGAACTTCCCGACCGACTGGGTCCCGGGAACCGAGATGAACCACGAGGACACCCAGGGTGCAACGCTGCCGATGATGATCGCGACGCTCGCGAGTCCGGCGACGATGTAGCCCGGAAGGTTCACCGATCCCAAAGCCGAACTTCTCACCTGTGTTACCACCGCACCGCCCAATCCTGGAATCATCATCGCGGACGTCAAGCTGGTGGCTCGGCTTCCTCTGTCCCGGGATCATATCGGGACACTCCGACCGAGCCGGTTCCTTATGGACCTGATCGGCAAACCGGCCTCGCCGCTGACGCTGGGTTTGCTGTGCGTCGCAGTCCACGACCGGCCCCGTCGTGCCTGAGCAACTCGCCCACGCCTGCCCGCGGAGGGCTGGCAAGCACGGTGCGCGAGTGTCATTCGGATGAATGACACTCGGTTCGTGTGGAACTCCTGGGCAGACCCGGTGACGCTCGCTCAGATCGATCGTGGAAACTTTCTGAGGTGACTGAGGAGATTGCGTGAGCGCCGGAAAGTCGGTGCGGTTGTTCCTGGCCGACGGAACACCCGGTGGCTTGTTGACGGCCGAGATCATGAACTGGACCGGCCATGTTGTGGCCGCACCCCGCTCCGACCTGGCCGAACTGCTGAAACGTCCGGAGACCAGTCGTACCGGGATCTACATCCTGATCGGCGAGGACCCGGCCAGCGTCGGCGGGCTGATCGCCTACATCGGCGAAGGCGACGATGTAAGCAGACGTCTGTATCACCATGCGCGGCCCGGCGATCAAGGCGGCAAGGACTTCTGGGACCGTGCGATCGTGCTGTCCAGCAAAGATGCGAACCTGACAAAAGCGCACGCCCGCTACCTGGAGAGCCGCTTCATAGCCCTCGCCCTGCAGGCAAGTCGGGCGACGCTGACAAACGCCACCACACCCCCACCGCTGGCGTTGCCCGAGGCCGACGTATCGGACATGGAGTATTACATCGCTCAGGCCAAGATCGTTCTGCCGGTACTGGGCATCAATATCTTCCGGTCCGCGCCATCAGTGGACGCTGGATCGCCAGGCCTGTTCGACCTGGACTCCCAGCGTCAGATGTCGCCGGTATTCGAGTTGCACCTGAAAAAGGAAGGGCTCCTCGCGAAGGCACAAGAGATCGACGGGGAGTTCACGGTATTAGCGGGCTCCCAGACCCGAACCCAATGGACCGCCACACAGCATGAGGGATACCGGCGGCTGCGCGAGAAACTCCTGCAAGACGGCACGATCACCATGTCAGACGATGGAATCACGATGCACTTCACGCGCGCACAGGTCTTCGGCAGCCCGAGCGCCGCCGGAGCGGTCATCTTGGGCCGAGCCGTCAACGGCCGCACCGACTGGAGGATCCCCGACAGCAACGTGAACTACGGAAGCTGGCAGAACCAGGGCCTAGAGACGACCGCATTCTCCACAGCGGACGCGGACGAGAACGCGTTCGGATGACACGACCACACAGGGACTGACAGTCAGCGTCGGGCCAAATAATTCTTCTCGCAGTGTCACCCAAACGAGCGACATTGCGTGGGGGCGAACGTGCATCCGACAGATTCCGCTGCTGTGCGCGCCGAACATCGTGCCCAACTCGAGGACGGCCTTCGTGACAGCGCGTGACGTCGGGGCTTCAGTTCGGTCGACTCACTTCGTACGTGCCCTCGTTATCTGTATATGTGACCGAGACTGTTCTCGCCGTGCCTTGGATGTCGACCGCGCATACGAGTGTGACGCCTTCATGAGGGACCCGGTCCTCAGGGCAGCTCACCTTGCTGACGCTCGCCGCTCCGTAGGACTGCGTGAGTACCTTCGTCACACCTGGAGCGATGTCGTCGAAGCGTTCGTCGCAGGCTTCGATTTCTGCGTCGACCAGTGCGCGCGCTTGCGGTCCCGGCAAGCCGACGTCATCGGCATATTCCTGGTCCAAGAACGGGTCTCCGTTATTGTTCCCGCTGATGAGGTAACCGAGAAGCGCGCGCCCGAACATATTGCAGCCTTCATGACGAGCGGGAACGAGTTGGTTGACGAACTGTGCCGACTCCATGGGAACCGGTGAGGGTGTCGGAGTCACCCGTGATGCACATCCGACCGCCGACATTGCCACGACGATCATGAACACACTGCCGACTCTCTTCACGGCAGGAATCTTATGCAGCCGATACAGGCGCGCGCAGACTCCCCCGCCACAGGGGTGAGGAGCCAGGGGTGAGGTCGCCGCCTCGGAAGACGCGTGGCCGTGCGCTCGTTCCACCAAATCGCGACACCCAACGGCGATGCCATCAGCTATCTCGTCAATCCGCATACGTTTTCACTGCCAATGAGCGGTGTCGGCACTGCGGCATCCCGAAAATTCCCACCATCCGCTCGCCGACACCCACTCCAGGCGCTCCCGGCCCTCTACGAGCCGGGTGGCAGCATGCCGAAGTCCGGTCGGCGCCGGCCGCCGTCAACGCGGTTCGGGTCGCACTCAGCCACGCCTTCGCCCACCCGGCATCGAGTGCCTTGAGAAGTTGGTACTGGGTGCGCCAGGACGCGGCCCGGAAACCAGGTGCTTCCGGTGAGTGCAGGCGCAGCGAAATCCGCTCGGATCTTGTGCTGTCCCCCAACCGCCGACCGTATGAACAGCGGCTGGGGCCTCATACTCAATAACGGTCAATCCGACTGTCACGCCCGAGGTGCCAGCGGTGCGCTATCGGTCCGAGACATCAGATGCTGGGACTCGAGAGGCGTCCCGACAAGGTCCGCTCGACCCCACGACGGCGTCGCTTGAATGCAGGCCAAGCGACCTCGCCTGCCCTGCTGTCGGCTCGGCGCGAGGACCGCGACGCGTTATCTGCGATGAGCGCGGGTATCGATGAACTGGTACGGCTCCGGTTCCCCTGCCGGAGGCAGGTTGTAGGGCGCGGGCGGGTTGCCCGGGCCATGGTTGTGCGAGTCGACGCCACCCGAGCGCTCACTGCGCCGACGGTCCGACTCTCGGTACCCCCAGTATCCGAGACCCACGCACATGACGGCGGCGAACACTGCGTCCCCGAAGTGCGTCTGCGCAAGAGACGACACTGCCGAAATCGCGAACAGTACGGTGAGAACGATCGCGGTGCCGAAACGACGCTGACGGCGTACCTGGGGGTCCGGGTGTGTGTAGAACCTCTTCGCCCGCGGATATCCGTGCTTGACGGCGAAGTAGATCGCGATGATCGGGAGGACGAGCAACATCAGCGCGAGTCTGAGGAGTTGCTCGGTCAGACCGGGGCGCGACCTCCGACGCCCGCCTGTGAGCGGTATGGATGCGCGGAGCGGGCCGATGCCGCCGCTGAGACTGATACCCATCAAGAGACTCCCTGTGTACAACGTGATGCGCGAGTGCTCAGGAAAAGTAGCAGAACCATCCGACGCACCCGATCTGCGAGAAGCCGCTAGTGCGTGTGTCATTCAGAGGAACGACACACCGAGGACGGGCAGCTTCGGCGGGCCCATCCGACCTTGCCCACTGCTCGAACCGAGCGGCCTCCGCCGGGCGGCCATGTCGTGCCACGCCGGATTTTGCCGCTGCCGCCTGTTCACTGCCGGTCCTGCCCCACTGCCGGTACGGCGATGCCCCCGAGGTCCGACGATCCGGGGCATCCTCAGCCGTGAAAAAGTCGCTCATCCCGCGAGGAGCCTCCACCGTGGCTTGTCCGCGACGCCGACAGCGATGGCGATGCACCTGTGCGCGACGAGGAGGAACCCGAGACATGCTGTGCGGACTATCAGTACGCGGCGTTGGCTCCGTACTCGGCCTGCGCGCTCGTGAAGCCTTCGTACTCCAGTTGCTCAATCAGTCCCGACTTGGAGAACGGCGTCATCTCGAGGTACTGCTTGGCACTCAGCGCAGCCTGCTCGTTCCAGTTCACGGTCACACTGTCCACCGCGTACGTCGCATCCGCGGTGGAGAAGCCTTCGTACTCGAGCTGGTCGATCAGTCCGCTGCGGGAGAAGGGACTCATGTCGATGTACTGCTGGGCGGACCGGACGGCGTTGCGCTGACTGGAGCTGATCTGTGGCTTGACCGGGGCCGGTGCGACCGGAGGCGAGCTGCTCTGCGGCTTGGCCGTGACGGGTACGACCGCAGGTGCAGGTGCTGCGGCGGTCCGCGAGGGGAGGCTGCTCGGTGCGGGTGCAGCGGAGATGGCGGGCGTTTGTGCTGCGGTGACGCGGGCAGTGGTGGCCTGGCTGCTGGGTGCAGACGCGGTCGCCGTGGTGTCCTTCTCCTTGTCTCCTCCGCCGAAAGCTGCTGCGAGGATGAAAATGAGAACGATGGCGCCGGCGATCCACGGCCACTTCTTCCGCTTCGTTGCGGGGGTTTCTGGCTGACCGCCGGGCGGCGGCGGAAAGGAGCTCGGATCGTGGGGCGCGGTCATTGTTCCTCTTTCGGACGTAGCTGAAGTCGTGATTCGATCACGACCTTCTCAGATTTCTCTCAGGATTGCTTGAACTTAGCTGTCGACGAAGAATGATGCTCACGCGCCTCCCGGTTCCCGGACCCGCAGAACCGCTATCCCGCCATCGTCATTCACGCAAATGACAGCGTCACAACAGAACATCACCGCGTCGGTGTGAGCACCGGGCCGGAACCGTCGTGGGAAGTTGGTTGTGATATCAATTAGCTCGCTCAACGGTTGCGTCAGTGTGTCGAGAGGTTCCGCGTGTCCCCCAGGCAATTCATCGGCACTGTCAGTACTGCCCTGCTGATCGCCGGACTTCTCACCCTGGTTTGGGGCGTCAACCTCGGCTACAACGACAGGCTGCATCGCGAGATCCAGTGCGGAAACGCACTGGTCGAGGACTACGAACTCGCCGAGGACGCCGACTACTCGATCCGCATGTACAACTCGATGACCGGCCGCGACACGGACGAGCACTTCGTCGACGACTGCAAGTCAACACGCACCTTCCGCCAGGCACTCGGATGGCCCCTGGCCATCGTTGGCGCCATCGGGCTACTCGGTGTCGCCGTGATACGCCCCACCAACACCCCGAGCCCCCAACTCCCGGCTGCTACCAACCCCGGCGAGCCGCCCTACCCGGCCGTGGAACCGATCGAGAAGTAACGTCCCGCCCGGCGGGAGACTCTGTCATTCACCCGAATGACGCTGATTCCGAGTCACTCTCACTTGATGAAATAGATTACCGTCCAACGTGCACACAGCTCCACGTCGCGGCACAGGACGGGCACTTCTGCCTCGACGACCGCTCCCTGGCTCGACCCGCCCGCACCGACCCATGACATGAGAGGAACTGGCCGTGGCGGCATTCGACGATCGTCGGACTGTTCTGCGCCCTGACAGGGCTACTCATCCCCGCGCTTGTCTTGGCGCGATCCGTTACGTCGAGACAGGCGGGCACGAACACGAAACCGGTTCCGGCCTCGCCGTCGCCGCACTGATCCTGGGTGCTGACGTGCTGACTGCCGTCGTAGTTCTCGTTTCCTTTCGCTGAGTCGAACACCCGCGCCGTTCGACATGAAGCGCAGGACCTGACGGTGCGTCCGAAACGCCTCCTTGCCACTCGGTTCCGAGTGGGGCGATCACCGGCAGCGTCGACCACTACCCTCTATTTTCGCCACGTCTGGCATCTGCCTGTGGCGTCGCAACTCCCGACCGTTCCCGGAGCTCCGTGCAAGAGAAACTCCAGCCACGACGTCAGATAGGCCAGATACCGACATGCGACATCGCCACACCCTTTCCCTCGTCACATGGATCAGCTCGGTCACGTTGATCCTCGCCGCCTGCAGCGACGACTCAGCCACCGCGGCAAGCAACGCCTCGTCGGCATCAGCAACCAGTTCGACGGCCGAACCCGACTCGACCGTCAAGCGGATCACCGCCCCACCCACGACCAGCGCGGTCGCCGAGGCCACCAGAGAGGAGGATCTGCACGGGGCTGCGCTCTACCTTCAGACGTGTCACGACGCGCTGGAGTACTTTGACGCGTTCCGTGAACTGGCCGACATGGCCGGCGAACCCTTCGACGCGAAGGAGGCCGCCGACGGACTGCTCGAACTCGCACGCACCGGCGGCGAGGAACTTCGCCACGACCTCGAAGCATCCGGTGACCTCGACGTAGCAGCCGCCGATCCGAATGAACCGACATGGGAGGAAATCCCGAAGGCCGACCGCACCGAAATCGAGCGCGCCATCTACGCCGCCGCAAACGACGACTGCTGACCCCAGCAAGAAACCCGGCGCGTGGGCGCGACTCCGGCTGCGATCACCCTGACCAGCCGCGCCGCCGCGACCCTCGACTACCAACGCCACGCCCACGGGCGGCGGACTATGCGGGCGCGCCCTGTGGAGGGTTTACCTGGTCATCGAGGACGGCTGCACCCTTGCCGGGGGAGGCATTTACCTGGACGAGATCGGGGATCGGTTCGATTGTCTTAGGTGTGGCTACAGCGGTGGTTCTGGCAGACAGACCGCGGAGATCGTCCAGCGCGGAGACGCATTCGGTGAGATGCCGATGACTACTCACGAAGTTGTTGAAGGCATCTCGAAACTGCTTGTTGGCCCGGTCGAACGAGGTGACGGTGGTCGTGGCAGCGTGTAGGGCGCTGCCGAGGGTGGTCTGCATGGTCACGAGATCTGCATCCAGCGCTCGCCCGGTTGCGGCCAAGTGCGCCCCCGCTGCGATCACCGCGAACCCGGTGGGTCCGGCGAGGTAGACCCCGTGGGACAGCAGATCGTGGAGCAGTTCGGGGTCCCGGTTGCATGCGGAAATGGCAACGCCGTCGTCGGGGACGAACAACACTACCCCGCCGAGGTCGGCCCCTGATCGGTCGTACCTCCTGCTGGCGACGGCTTTTGCATGGCCACGGATCGTCGTGACCAACGCGGTGAGCGCCTTCTCGTGTTCGGCTTCGTTGTCGGCAGCAACCGCATCCGCGGCTGCCCAGTATTGGTCGATCACGCATTTCGAATCAACCGCGAGGCGCCGCCCACCGTCGAGGAGCAGGACGAGGTCGGGTCGGGCATGTGAGCTGCCGCTGATTTCCGTTTGGGTGGTGAAGTGCACATTTTCGCGCAGTCCCAACGATGTGCAGGTTCGGACGAGGACCGCTTCTCCCAGCGCGCCCCGGCCGTGGGAACTGGCGAACGTTTCCCGGTAGCGGTGCAGCTCCCGTTCGCTGGACCGGAAGTCAGCCGAGCGAGCCGCGCCCTGCCGGACGACGACGATGAGTGCGACGGCGAAGAGAACAGCGGCAGTCAGCGCGGCCGCCGTATACGCGGTCATGCGGATCTCCGATCGGTGCGCTGATCGAGCCCAATCGGGGTGTAGCGGTTCGGCGCCGTTCCGATTTCGCCGGATTCGGCGCTTACGGGGCCCCTGGCTCGTTCGTGCCGACCAGTCCGTCGGTGCGAACTGTGGGTGCCCTGGCCTGTGGTGATGTCTGGGGTCTCGAAGGCAGCGGTCATATCCGCTCGACTGATCCCACTTGCAGCGCAGCCCGCCGGAGGCTGGTCCCAGTCATCGTCGTGTAGTAAGTGTGTGGGCATAGCTGCTCCTTTATTCGGGGCGAAAGTGCCGACGTAGTAGAAACCAGATTCGAGCTGTAGAGCACGTCTGCGATGGGTTTTCGGGACCACTTCGTGTCGATTCCTGTCGCAGGGTGGCTTCAGGTGGAGAGCCCCGCGGCCGACCGGATACGTGGGGACAGCTAAGTAGTTCGGCCAGTGGCCAACGATTCGAATCTCACCGATCCGTCCGGCTGGATGATCGTTATGCGTTGGTCTCGCTCGCCCGATCAGGTTCCTCGGTGCGAGATCAGCGAACGGCGGTCACCTCGATCTCATACATCCGGCGGCAACCCCGGCGACCGATTCCGCCGGCGCGAAAGCCCTGAGTAGCCGATCAGGACCCACTTGGACCGTTCGGCAGGCGTTACTCAATGGGAATTGGGCCGTGTCCACTGAGAAGGGCCCTCTCACCCCTGGCCGCGGGCGAGAGGGCCATCCACAGATGCCTGGTCAGCCGAACAGCTTGCTCAAGATCTCCCCGATGACCGGGATGCCATCAGCACTGCCTGTGCTTGGGGGCGCTTCCGTCACATCAACAGTCAGCGTCGCAGTCGGCGGCCGACTGTCCGGCCAGCCCACCCCGCTGGCGCAGCCATACGCATAAATGGTGTGCGTCCCGGTAGCGGTGGGCGTCCACTGCACGGTTGCCAGCAAGTCCTCGTTCGGCGCAACCGGAATTCCCCCGAGCAGGTCGCTCTGCTCCGCACTGTACGGATCGACATCCACCGTGTCAGCGGTCATGTAATTCCCCAGGTTGAGGGGTTTGTCCGTCACGTAATTCCCCACCCGGCCGTCACGTAATTCCCCACCCTGGGGCGTGTCGGCCGGGGCTGGGGTGCTGCTGCAGGTTCGCTCCTGACTGGGCCACCGACACGGGGCCTGGGAAGGGGCCTGACGGTGGCAAGGAGAACGTGGACGATGATCGATCTGATGGAGTTGTTCCGGCATTGGGATGCCGGAAGGTCTCAGGTGCAGATCTCGACGGCCCTGGGAATCGACCGCAAGACCATCCGGAAATACCTGGCACCCGCGTTGGCGGCCGGGCTGACGCCGGGCGAGGGCGGCAAGTTCGACGAGGCGCTCTGGTGGGAGCTGATCGCCGGGTGGTTTCCGGAGGTCGGCGACCCAGCGGCGCGGGCGGTGACGTGGCCGGCGATCGCCGCGCACCACGACTGGATCGACGCGCAGCTGAAGGCGTCGGTGACGGTCGCGACGATCGCGCAACGCCTACGTGACGACCACGAGGTCGCGGTGTCTGAGTCGACGGTACGACGTTATGTGGCAGCGCAATTCGCCGATCAGGTGGCGGAGTCGAAGGTGACGGTGCTCCGGGGTGCGGTCCCTCCCGGCGACGAGGCTCAGGTGGACTACGGCAAGCTCGGGATGTGGCGGGATCCGGCCACCGACCGCCGGGTGGCGGTGTGGGCGTTCGCGATAATCCTGACCTGTTCGCGGATGCTGTTCGTGCAGCCGGTGCTGCGGATGGACCAGTCCTCGTGGTGCGCCTCGCACGTGGCCGCGTTCGAGTTCTTCGGCGGCACGCCGGCCCGGATCGTGTGCGACAACCTCAAAACCGGAGTGGACCGGCCGGATCTGTACGACCCGAAGATCAACCGCGCCTATGCCGAACTCGCCGCCTACTACGGGCTGCTGATCGACCCCGCTCGCGCCGGAAAACCAAAGGATAAACCCAGGATCGAGCGCCCGATGCCCTATATCCGCGATTCGTACTTCAAGGGCCGCGAGTTCACCTCGCTGGCGCAGATGCAGGACGCCGCTCTGGCCTGGTGCACCGACGTCTACGGTCGCCATAACCATCGTGGTCTCGACGGAGCGCAGCCGACAGCGGTGTTCGATGCTGTCGAAAAGCACCGTCTCACACCACTTCCACCGCGACCATTCGACCCGGTCCGCTACCAGGTCGGCAAGGTCGCCCCGGACTGTCACGTCAAGGCCGGCAAGGCCCTGTACTCGGTGCCCTGGCGGTTGATCGGTCAGCAAGTGCTGGTCCGCACCAGCGGCGACGTGGTGCAGATCTTCCACACCGAGCAGGTGGTCGCCACCCACGTGCTGCACCTGTCGGGGCGGTCGACGAACCCCGAGCACTACCCTCCGCACAAGATCGCCTACACGCTGCAGACGGTGTCC
Source organism: Rhodococcus sp. ACS1 (assembly GCF_002300155.1). Classification (NCBI taxonomy): domain Bacteria; kingdom Bacillati; phylum Actinomycetota; class Actinomycetes; order Mycobacteriales; family Nocardiaceae; genus Rhodococcus; species Rhodococcus sp. ACS1. Next base: position 467,895 of record NZ_NSDZ01000008.1, on the reverse strand, counting down.
TGGTGCCGGGCGCAGGCCGAGCAGATCGGTCTCGGCGCCGTCGCGATCGTCGACGAGTTATCGCAGGTCAACGCGCTGCACCGGCTGCGGGCGATCCAGGGCATCATCCGGCTGCGGGACCGCTACGACGACGCCCGCCTGGACGCGGCCTGCGCCCGCGCCCTCGAGGTCGGTGACCCCAGCTACCGCACCGTCAAGGGCATCCTCGCCGCCGGCACCGAACACGACGGACGGCCGGCACCAGCCCCCGCACCGGCGCCGGCATTCCTGCGCGGACCCGATGCCTTCGACACCGAACGCACCGCCTGAAGTGTTGAACGCTGCCACTGACACATGCTGCACACCAATTACTTTCACCTTAGGAATCGTCATGACCATTCACGACCCCAGCCTGCGGGCTGCGCTGAAAACGTTGAAGCTGACCGGGATGCTCGACACGCTCGATGCCCGGCTCGCCCAGACCCGGGACGGGCAGCTTGGGCACCTCGAATTCCTCCAAGTGCTGTGTGAGGACGAGATCGCCCGCCGTGAGACCGCGGCGCTGGCCCGCCGGCTGCGGCGGGCGAGGTTCGAGCAACGGGCCACGTTCGAGGACTTCGATTTCACCGCGAATCCGAAACTCCCGGCGGCGATGCTGCGGGATCTGGCCGCGCTGCGCTGGCTCGACGCCGGCGAGTCGGTCATTCTCTACGGACCCGTCGTTATCGCCGGTTTGAGCTGAGAATGACTTTGTTTGCGCTGGTCATGACGTTTCTGCGATTGATGCTGTGTGGTTGGTGGCGGTCCCTTGGCGGGTGAGTTGGCGGCGCAGGTCGAGGTTCTCGCCGTGGGCCTGTTCGAGGGCGTCTCGCAGGGCCCGGACTTCGGTGCGGTGCTGTTTCTTCAGCTCGATGATCTGCTGGCTGAGTGTGTGGATGAGGGTGTTATCCGAATCAGGTGGGGTGGCGGCGCCGACCGGTCGGGGGTTGGCGCGCAGCCGTTCGATGCGGGGTCGCAGTTCGGCATGGTTGTAGAGGAAGGCGTGGGAGACGCCGGCTTCGCGTTGGACTGCTTGGAAGGTGACGCGTTCGCCGCGTTTGAGCAGACGCCGGATGGCCTGCTCGGCATCGGCGGTCTTGCGGGTGGATTTGGACTTGGCGGCGGCGACCAAGGCAGCTGTGCGGTCTGCATGTGTGGTGGTCACGGTCGTGTCCTCCGTGTGATGGGGATGAGGGTGAGTGGGACGGGGCCGGTCGTGGCGGCGTGAGATCCACCGCCTTGGATGGCGCGGCCGGGGTCTGTCGGCAGTGCTTCCAGCAGCTTGGTCAGTGCCGCCTTCTCGGCGCGGCGGTGTGTGAGCCAGACGTTGTCGTCGGGCATGGGGCTGCCGTGTCGGATCTCGAATTCGGTTGTGGTGCGGTCGATCAGGGTGGTTGTGTTGTCGAGTTGGCGCTCGAGGACGGTCCGGTGGGTGACGTCGGTGGCGAACACCGAGCACGTGAGGCAGGCGTTGCCCTTGTCGCAGGATTGGAGCGGTGGCAGTAGACACCAGCCGTTGGGCAGGAATCGGTCGGCTCGGTCGAACAGGTGCATGCTGTCGTGGTCGTCGCGGGAGAACTGGATCCGGGTTCCGTCGGCTTTCAGTTTCACCGTCGCGAGGAACGCTTGTTCGGCGTGCTGTTCACGGGCGGCGATGTAGTGCATGGACATCGTCGGGGTGGCATGGCCTGCGTAGCGTTGCAGAACGTGGATCGGCAGACCGAGCTCGGCCAGCCGGGTCAATCGGGTGTGGCGGAATCGGTGGGTGTGGCTGAGTCTGATCACGCGGCCTTGGCTGTCGGTGAACTGCACCAAGTCGCTGAACTCACGCAGCATCCAGTTGTAGGTGCCTTGGGGATAGGGTTTGCCGCCGGTGCGGTTGCCGACGCGCTGGACGAACAGAAACCGCGGCTCGTGGTCGGGGAATTTGTCCCGGACCCAGCGTTGCTGCTCACCGATGACCTCGGTCACTTCCCGGTCGACCAGGATGGTGTCTGGTGCGATATCGATCTTCGATTGCGCATAGTGGAATCGTGCGATCTTCTCAGTGCCGGGCGCGGTGACTGTGGTCGCAGGTGGCGCGGTCAGACAGTCGAAGGCGCAGGTGCGGATTTCGCTGGCGCGACGGCCGGTGAGGATCTGCATCAGAATCATCCGCATGGCTTGTGGATCGTCGAATCCGTTGGCCTGCAATTGTGTTCCATCGCCGCGGGTGATGATCATCTGCTGTTCGCGGGGCAAGCCGAGCAGCGGCAACGCCGCCAGGATCTGGCCCATGGCGTGGTCGTCGACGTAATGGTCGTCGTTGAACTCGCGCGTGCGCTTGATGCGGGCGACCTGCCGGAACCAGCTGGCGGCGTGCGCCTCGGTGACCCGTGACCACGGCTCGGCGCCGAGCAGCCGGTGGGCTTCGTCGCGGTTGTCGGCGACGAACGCGAACAGCTCACCGACCGCTCGCAGGTCGTCGTTGATCTGACGTGGATGCACCGGTCTGTCGGCGAATCGGCGGTCGTTGCTGCGCAGCAGCCGGTTGGCGGGGTCGGCATCCCAACGCCGGAATGCCGCCGCCTGCGCGGCGGCGTTGGCGGGGTCGCCGAGGATCTGCAGTGGGTCGTCGACAGTGCTCAGCCACCGGTCGAACCTGGTCAGGCATTTGACTCGTTCCTGGCTGACCGTCGACCACCGTAGGGTGCCGGCCTCGAGCGCGGTCCCCAGATACCATTTCGCTGCCTCTCGCAGCCAGCGATGACGGATCTGGCCGGGCGAACAGCCGTAGTTGGCCTGCGGTTCCCGCCCGGTCAACGGTATCCGCGGATCGCAGCGCGGGTGCCATTCGTCGAGATCCCACCAGTGCCCGTCATGACAGCGCGCCAGCAGCGCCAGCCGAGCGAACCGGAACATCACCCGCAGCCGGGCGATGCTGCCATGGGGCGGCAGCCGCCCCCATCGGGTCGCATAGAACCATCGCTGCAACGCCGCGGCCTGATCCCAGTCCATCGCCCGGATCGACGGTGGGAACGGATGCTGTTCGCGGATCGCTAGTCGGAGGATGTTGGCCATCTGATTGGTGGCCAGGACGGAGGAGCGGGTGCCGTCCAAGGCCTGCCAGTGCGCCATCCAGGCCAGCTCGGCAGCAATCGTCTCCGGCAGGCCGTGCAGCTTGATCCGGGCCTTGGCGTTCTCGGTGATCTTTTCCCAGTTGTCGATAGCGGGTCCGATGATCGGTCCGCGCCATTGTGGCGGCAGCTCCTGCAGGAGCTGCCAGATCGGGTCGGTTTCGTTGGCCGGGCGCAGATAGGGTGGCCGCTGTCCATTCATTCGGTCACCTGCCAGTCGGCCGCATATGATCGCCAGTTCGCCGCCGCCCGCAACGCCTCGTCCTCGCGAACCCAGCCGTAAAGGTCCAAAGTCGTTTGGACATGAGCGTGACCGAGCCGCCGCGATACCACCCACTCCGGTGTCCCCGCCAGCAACAACGCGGTCGCATGGCTGTGCCGGAACCAGTGCGGAGACCAACCCTCGGCACCGATGCCCCTTCGCCGCAACGCATTCGTCTTGTCCCGCACCGTCCCTTCCCGTAGTGGCGACAGGAACGGCGGCCGGCTCAGATTCACCAGCAACGGCGACTCGACCCCCAGCGGCAGGCCCAGCTCGGTTGCTCGGCAGGCGATGTGGGTCAAGTAGTCCGCGAACAACCGCTCCAAGTCTGCGCCGACATAGACCCGACGCGGGCGCATCATCTTCACCCGCGCCCCGTTCGCGTTGTCGTCTCGCGGCACGATCTCGACGAACGGTGTCCCGCCGCGCCCCATCACGAAGTCGCTGATCCGCAGACCCAAAGCCTCACCCAGCCGCATGCCGGTCTCAGCCAGCAGCGCGAACAGAAATCGGTCCCGCAGATTCCCGACCCATTCACCAGTGGCAGAATCGAACACGGCGCATCCGCTCAGGATCGCCTGGATCTGCCGAGGCAACAGCAGAGGTGGCCGACCAGTGCGGCGGTGACCGCGGCGCACCCGCACCAGCGACGACGGTCGCGGTGCCGCCCGAGCATCCAGATGCGCCAGCAGCCCCCGCGCCGGCATCCGCCGCGGTGCCCCGCGCATCAACCTTCCCGCGACCGGAACCCCGAAAACCGCTTCCTGCCAACGATAGAACGACATCAACGCCGCCAGCCGCGCCTCCAACGTCGAAGCCCCCGGTGCCTGCTCCTGCGGGACCAGGCTGTGCTCAACCATCCGGCCGTTGCGCAACCACGACAGGAACCCCGTCACCGCAGGGACACCGACGTCCCGCCACTTCCCGACCTCGTCCCGCTGCTCCAGGAACGTCCACCACTGAGCCAACGCCGTCGCATAGCCGCGCACCGTATTCGGCGACCACAGAGTCCGGTGAAACTCCAACCACTCCTCGACCGGATCAACGGTCCGATACGACGCATCGACCACCGTCCACGTCCGGCTCCCACCAGGCGGTCGCACCGCCAGCCCGTATGCCACAAGCACCGCTCCCCATCGTTGTTGCACTCCCTCTGATAACCGAGAAACAACGATCACAAAGCAAGATCAACAAACATCGTCGAAGACGTTAATGAGAGTCGACGAACTCCCGTTGATAACCGTTGGAGTAGGCAAAACCCATGTGGCACAAGCTCTTGGGCATCATGTCGCCCGCCGTGGTGGGGACGTGCGGTTCGTCAAGTGCTCCCGCATGCTCGCCGATCTGGCCGGCGGCCATGCCGACCGCACCATCGGTCAGCGGATGCGGGAATACACCCGGCCGCTGGTGTTGATTATCGATGATTTCGCGATGCGTGAGCACACCACTACCCAGTCCGATGACCTCTACGATCTGGTTTCCGATCGTGCGATCGCCGGCAAACCTCTGATTCTGACGAGCAACCGCGCCCCGAAGGACTGGTATCCGCTGTTCCCGAACCCGGTCGTCGCCGAGTCCCTCCTCGACCGGCTGATCAACACCAGCCATCAAACCCTGATGGACGGACCGTCCTACCGACCCCGCAAACGACCCGGACACCGCACCGCCAGCGCAACTTGATCCGCACCCCGTCCGCTCGGGTTACCCTCGACTCAGCACGCCCGAGCATGGGGTGCCTCTCTATTTGTCAAGCCGCGCTTGCGGAGTCCGCTTCGTATAGTCGGTATCGGCGTTTCTCGTCGGCGAGCATGATGCGCCAGACGTGATCGGATAGGTGCCGTTTGAGGGTGCGCCTCGCCGCTGCGGGCGTTTTGCCCTCGGCGATTTTCTTGTCGTAGTAGCCGCGGCCGGCGCTGGCGGGCATCCGGATCTGGACCACCGCGATGGTGTAGAGCGCGCTGTTGAGTTGTCGGTCGCCGTAGCGGGAGAGACGGTGGCGATTGGTGTCCGCGCTGGCTATCTGTACCGGCGCGGAACCGTTGTAATTCGCGTAGGCCGCGGTGGTCGGGAACCGGCTGGCCCGTCCCGTGCGACCGATCAGCCGGGCGGCGGTCACCGCACCGATCCCGTCTACCTCCCGCAGACGGGTGCCGTGCTCGTCGAGCGTTTTGGCCATCTGCTTCTCGTTCGCCGCGAGCTGACTGTCGAGGCGCCGGATGTCGGCGATCAAGTCTCGGCACAGGCCGACGCGGGCCCGGTCCACTTCGCTGCGGGCGCGGAAGCCCCGCAACAAGGCGGTGGCCGCAGCCGCGGTCAGCGAGGTCGGCGCACCGCCCGCGAACAACTGCCGCAGCAACGCGTGCAGCTGATTGACGATGCGAGTGCGACTGTTAGACAAGTTCGTTCGACGCTCGTCGAGCAAGGCCAGGACATCGGTCGGACCCTCCGGGTCCACCGGTCGGGCATCGCCCTGTAACGCGGCAACACAGGCCGCTGCGGCTGCGTCGATGCGGTCGTTCTTGCGGCGGCCGCCGCGGGAGAGTTCCCGGACCCGGGCGGTGGAGGTCGTCGGGATATCGAGGACGACTTCCCCGAGAACCAGCAGCCACTGCGCGAGGTGATGTCCGAGGCCGTAGGCGTTCTCGACCGCCCACTGGCGGTGCGGCCAGGACTTGGCCCAGGCGATCAGCGTCTTGTAGCCGGTGAGGGTGGCGTCGATGCGGATCGAGCCGAGGTCGGTGTTGGTGGCCGGGTCGACCGCGGTTGCGGTGTGGGTGGACTTGTGGGGATCGATGCCGATGACGATCATGGAAGACGGTTCCCTTCTCTGCTCGGATTGGGGAATCCGCGGAGGACAATCCGACTTCAAGCACCTCTCACAGCAGCTTGGGGTCACGCCTCTCTCCAGTCACTCCGCGAACGCAGACCGGAGGGTCGACACACCCCATGAGGGTCAACCCGACGAGCGGGTGACAGGAATTACGCGAGTCAGCCCTCCGGTCTGCTACGGAACATAACGGGTAGCCGAACCCCGTCACGCCGCTGACACTCATATAAGTCGGAATTACGTGACGGACACCCCTGGGGAATTACGTGACGGTCGACAGCCCAGCTGGAATGCGACCGGAACTCAATCCAGCCGAAACCCCTTCCTGCGATATTCAACCCGCGTATATCAGTCTGACCGCGCGTCACTCAACGACACGCTCACCCACCCAGACTCGCCGAGGAAGCAACGAGGCGCCGCTGGGGTAGCTCCCCGGCGGCGCCTCACCATGCCCTCTTAACAAACTTCTCTACCTATCAGATGAGGACGGACGGGGGCGTGGGAAGTGTTCCGAACCCATCGATGATCGACTCAACATGGTCAATGAGGTCACGGATGGCAGTAATAGCGACTTCATTCCCGTCCTCGTCGCGAAACGCGAGAGAGTATTGAGGAACCGGCGGTTGTTCAACGTGGAGTCCAGGTGGCCATGGAATCGGTTCGAGATTGGGCGGGTCGCTTCGACGGTTGACCACAACCTGCCCCAGGATCTCGCCCTCTCTGAGCTTGAGAACTGGTCCTGGACGCGCCATCAGAATCGCCATACCAAGATCATCGCCCAGGTCCGGTGTAATCGCGGACAGAGTGAGGTTGCCGATGGCTACCAGGCTTAGTTCGCGGTGCTTGTCTGGATTGTTCATCGCATGAAGGGCCGGGAGCGCCTGCGCGAGTTCGCTTGGCTGCATGAAGGGTTGCACAGACTCGAGTAGTTCGATTGCCGCGGGCCATGCTGTCGGAACCTTGTTCTTGACTTCCTTCTCCCATTTATCACGATCTGTGACGATCGGGAAGTACACGCCCTTTGCGCGTTTCTCGTCGCGCCCACCGCCACCAGCGAGGTATATCTGCCAGGTGACATAGTCGAGCGCGCTTCGCAGAGTCGAGAAGATCTCTCCGGCGAGCACCGATAAGTCTTGAGCGGGCTCTTTGGCTATCCCGATGAACCAGGTGTACTTCGCCAGTGTGTTGTCGCGCGTAATTACGAGTTGGATTCCATCGGTTTGATGCCATTCCAGAAACACCTCGCGCAGTTCTTTGTGGCGTCTCTTCGCGTGCGTGATCTTCTTGAACGCATCGGCTAGTTCTAACACAAGCCCCCCCAATTTGATCGGCCCCAGCCACCGTCTGCGGTGTGCGTGGGAGTCTAGTGCCGGAGGCCGGCATCGGCCCGCAGGGAGGGTGACACCTCACCGGTGCGCCCTTCGGGAAGCGGATACGACGATGGCCCCGAACCTTGGGGTCCGCGTGCCGATCGGCGTTGGTGGCGGAGTGCGTCTTGAAGTTGGTCCACGAGGATGACGGCGTCATCGCGGTCGAGGATGCTGGCCTTGCCGTGGATGTTGTCCCGCGCGCACCCCGCCACCCGATTCGCAGGCTCCGTGTGTTCCGGCATGCCCACGGCGACGATGTAGGCGGCCCACACCACATCCGACTCTGCCGCGGTCAGGTTCGGCGCCGTCACAGCGCCACTGTGCGGTGGCCGGCGCCGTGCGGGTATTGCTCGACGATCTCGCTCGTCTCCCGGGCCAGCCAGGTCAGCTCCCCCGCCCCGTGGTCTGCGGCCGTCATCAGATCCGCCCACTCACACTGCGGGCCCCGGACGCACACCAACGCCAACTCGTTCTCGGACAACGTCTGCCACAGCTGCTCCACCGCGGACGACCCCATGCCCCCATTCAACTGCAGCACACCGACGGTACCGAGGATCGGCGCCGGCCATGTCGCATCTCGGCGCCGCAGCCGGCACCATCGTGTGTCGCTCTGCCCGCTATTAGCACCCATATGGGCCAAAGTCTTCGTGTCGACGCGGGAGCGGAGCTGTTCGGTGACGTGCGGTGGCGAGGTCGTAGCCTGGCCGCTGTGATGACGCCACCGGACCCCGGCCTGGATATCTCGACGTTGCGCGGGCTCCGGGCACCGTCGGCCAAGTCCGGTGCCGCGGCCATCGACGACATCACCGCCCGGATCGGCGCGCACCTGGCCGCCCATGACGGGTACGTCGCGTTCTCCACCGGCAAGGACTCGCTCGTCGTCCTCGACCTGGCCCGCCGGGTCGAACCGGAGGTGCCGGTGGTGTTCTTCGACTCCGGCCTCGACTTCCCCGAAACCTACGACTACCTCACCGAACTCGCCGATCGGTGGCGGCTGGATCTGCACCGCATCCCGGCTGATCCGCCACTGCTGCAGGTGCTCGCCGAGTCCGGGCTCTGGGACCACGCCGCCCCCACCGACGTCGCGGCCGCGCGGGTGGATCTGCAGCAGGTGCTGATCGCCGAGCCCGCTCGCCGCGCGCACGCATTGCTGGGGCCGGGTGAGCTGTGGGGTGTGCGTGCCGACGAATCCGCCGGCCGCCGCCTGCTCTACACCCGCGGTGGGCGCCACGACGGTGTCATCGCCCGCGCCGACGGCGCCATCGCGTACGGGCCGATCTGGAACTGGACCACCGACGACGTCCGGGCGCACATCGCCCGGCATCGGTTTCCGGTGAACCCGTTCTACGACAGGCTCACCCAGCTCCGGGTCCCCGACAGCCAGCATCGTCTCTCGCACCTGCTCGACGGCAATCATCTCGACCGGGGACGGTTGACGTGGCTGCGCCGCGGATGGTCGGCGCTGTTCGAGCAACTCGCCCATGTACTGCCCGCCTCCGGCAACTGGCCTGATACCGCGACCCGAGGCGCGTGCCCTACGGTCGGGGTACGCGACACCGACAGTTGCGCGCGGACCTGCGGAGACGACACGTCCCCGCGGTCGAAGTGGGAAGACCGACGGCGCCGGCGAACCCTGAGATCACATCCCCGCCCTGCTGAGGACGTCGGTGGGCGCTTCCGGGTCCTCGAATCCCTCCCGCACCAGGCGGATAGCTGGGGCGACGACCGTGTCCTCGACATGGTCGATGTGAGCGCGCGCCCAGCCGGTGACCCCGCCGGGCCCGGCGGTTTCCGGACCGAAGAGCTGGTCGATGCCCGCATTGCTGTAGCCCCAGTCGCGCAGTTCTGCACGGGTACACCACTCCTCACGGTTGTCAGGGTCCTGGGGATGGATTTCCTCATTCGTTGCTGGTCGTTGATCCACGGACCACACCTGCTTTCTAGTGTTTTCGCGATGGGAGGTTATAGTCAGCTACTGCGGATGCACAGGATGAGCCGGAGGCGTCACCCCTTCTCGGGGTTGTGGTCTCCGGTTTTCTGTCTCGCCAGCCGCTCCTCGGTCATCCGCTTCAGCAGCTCCCGGCGGGCGCGTTGCTTCGGAGTCTCCTCCGGTTCAGGTGCGTCGTCGACCGGCCGGAACGTCGCTCGCCCAAGCACGATGTCCGGGTGCACGACCAGTTCGGGCCGGCCTTTGTCGTCGGTGAACAGTCCCATCCCTAACCCCTCATTCCTCGGTCACGTCCCGCAGCTGCACAACCATCCGCCGGCCGATGCTCCCGTCCGGGCGACGGTATCGCCCCTCACCGGCAGAAACCACCTCGAACCGCATCCCCCGCGGCAACAGGTGCGCGGTGTCGTCGACGGTATCCGAGCGACCCAAGTACATGCCGCGGCCGGTTTCGATCTCGAACACCACATCCCGCTCCCCGAGCGTCTGATCGAGCTGGTGAACCGCGTGGGTGGCCATCGTGTGCCGGTCGAAGTCCAGCCGCGATCCCGGCTGCAGGGTCGAGGGCAGAGTGACCGCTTCCCGCGGCACCGCATGCGGGAGCGAGACGGCGCAGTAGAGGATGTGACCTCGGTCGTTGAACCGTTCCGCGGTCTGAATCGCCCGATGCACCCGCTGGACCTGTGAGCGCATCTTCTCGTCCAGCTGCTGCGCAGGTGCCGATTACCAGCCCGCGGCAGGAGACCACCTTTCAGTTTTTGCACATTTTCATCTAAACTGAAAATGCGAAAATACTGAAAGCGGGAACGCTGTGAACTCACGAGAACGCGACCGCCTCAAGGCTGCTGTCTCGGAGCGCCTACATAACGTCGGTGTCTCCATCCGCAGTCTCCGCTGGATGAAGACTGCGAGTGGAGACCGCGGATTCGACGCAACAGCGATCCTCTCCCGCCACGGCAACGTCCAGGAGTATCTCCTGGTCTTCACCGCACCGATGACGTTCATGCAGATCTCACACCGGCGACTAGACGAGGCGGACTCCCCGATCCTGATGGTCGGTGAGCGGATTACCGAACGCAGCGCAACGTCACTACGTGACCTCCGGATCCAGTACATCGACAGCCTGGGAAACGCCTACATCGAGTTCGGAGACGTCTACATCGACGTCCGCGGCAGACGGCCGAAACCGCGCGATCCGGAGTCGAGGTCTGACTACGACGACACCGTGGGGCACGAGCGGTCGCCACGGTCGGCACACAACCTCTTCAGCCCACGCCGGTCACAGGTCGTGTTCGCTCTTCTCTCCTGGCCGCATCTGGCGGCGGCGCGAGTTCAAGACATCGCGACAGCCGCCGGAGTCTCGATGGGACAAGCACACGACACCCTCTCCATGCTCAACGACGCGGGATTCCTTCATCGCGGAACCACGCTGCGTTCCGACCAGATTCACAACCTGCTCAGGCCCTGGGCCGCTGAGTACCCGCGTGGGCTCCGCAAGAAGCTCGTGATTTCCACCTTCCAGACCGATGACCCGACCGACTTCCAGCTGCTGTCCCCGGATCAGGACGTCTACCTCAGCGGTGAATCCGCAACTGGAGTCGCCATCCACCGCCCCGCCACACTGACCGTCTACCTCGACCACTTCGACCGGAAGATGGCGTTCGTCAACCGGTGGCGAAACGAGCCCCATCAACCCCCGAACGTCACGGTGATGCAAAAGTTCTGGACCAAACCCGACGACGCCCCGATCGACGACGACACCTGGGGGTTGGTCGAGCCATCCAACGCGCCCTGGCCGCTCGTATACGCCGACCTGCTCGCTACGAACGACCCCCGACTGAACGAAGTCGCCGACACGTGGAAAGACCACCATGCTTGACCTGACCACGTGTGACCAACAACTGCTCCAGATCGTCGACCTCGTCTGCTCCCGACTGCTAGAACGTTCCGACCACCTGCAACCCGCCGATCTGATGATCCTCGGTGCACACTGCCGGAACCTGCTGCACGACGTCTTAGGACACAAGTTCACTCTGCGTGCGACCGAGGACCTCGACCTTGCCTTCGCGATCGCGGACTGGGACGCGTACGCGCAGGTCGTCAAAGGATTGTCGAAGAGCGGGGACACCGGAATCCGGTACAAGGTGGCAGACATCCCCACCGACCTCGTGCCATTCGGCCCCATCGAGGAACCCACCGGCGTGGTCCCAGATCCCCCGCACCGAGACCTGAGTGTCTGGGCGTTCCAAGAAGTGTTCAACAGCGCGCACGAGCTGCCTCTGCCCACCGCGGGATCGATCAAGATCCCCACAGTGCCCGGATACACCGCACTCAAACTCGCCGCCTGGCTCGACAGAAGCGAGAATGACAACTACAAGGACGCCACCGATATCGCCACAGCCTTGTTCTGGTACACCAACTCCGGCCACGTCAGCGACCGCCTGTACACGGATGTCGTCCACGGGTTCGAGACCCTCGACAAGTTCGACATGGACGAGGCCCGGGCCGCGGCCTATCTGCTCGGAGAAGACCTCGCCACAGAAGTCGGTACGGAACGCATCGCCGAGCTCGACCGCCGATGGCCCGGACCCCGTAACGACGACCTCCCCCGTCTGATGAACATTGCCACCAACCCCTGGAATGGAGCCCAAACCTCGATCGCCGCAACGCATTCCTCGACGCCATGCAACTCGGGTGGTCGACCGCCCTCTAATCGCCATCAGGGCAACAGAAGACTGTCCGGCAGCACCCGCGGCCTTGAACCGAAATACGAATGGTGGGGTGCCCTGAAAGTCCTGGTGGTTGCCGGATTCACTATTCTGCTGACATGACCGGCAAGTCCCACGTCCCCACCGCAGACACGAGCCTGCTCGACGCCATGGACGCACTCCGAACTCGGTCGGGCATGGAAATGGTGTTCGTCGCGAACGTCCTCCCCTCGTGTGACGCCGTGCAGGTCACCTCGACCCACGGAGCCCGTACCGGCACGATGTCCGACCTGGTCGTCCACCGCGGAGCTGGCCTTGGCGGCAAGGCACTGCTCTTGAACCGTCCCGTCGCGGTGTCGAGCTATAAAACAGCCGGCGGCATCACGCACGACTACGACGCACAAGTATTGGGCGAGGGCCTCGAGACACTGGCGGCGTTTCCTCCCGTCCTGTCCGGCTCGCCCGACGTCCTGATCTACCTGGGAAATCGCCGCCAAATCAACCTCGGCGAACGGTGGTACGAACAGCTCCGACCGTGGGTGCAGCAACTCGTGCACGCCGTGTCCGCCATGGACCGCCCACCAGATCGATCCACTTCGCTGGCGTCCGCACTTCGCGAAAGCGAGATCGCCTTCCTTCTCCGCGAGCTCGACGAGATAGCTGCCGAGTTGGACAGCGAAGCGCTGCGCGCCCGCCTGGCGCAGGTGCGCGCGCGGCTGGGCGGCCCACGAGCCGCTCGCGGCCCGGAGAACGCACCGAACCTCACCCGCCGTGAGATCGACGTGCTGCGCGAAGCCGCGCGCGGGCTGACCAACCGTGCTGTCGGAGCGAACCTGAACCTCGTCGAGAACTCGGTCAAGACGTACCTGAGGACGGCGATGCGCAAGTTGAACGTGACCAACCGGGTCCAGGCGATCATTGCGGCACGAGCGTTCGGGCTGATCGACTAATCGGCGCGCCGGGGATATACGAAAGTAGATGCCCCATTGTGGGGCGCGTCTCACCGTGAACTAATGGAGCAGCCCTCGCCTGGGTGCGAAACATGATGAGGGACGCGGCCTTTCACCTACCCGTGGACCTGACGTCGTGGTTCCTGTTTGCTCGTCGCACCCACACGCCGTGTCCGCGATGACGCCCGACGCGCCTAAGACGGGATCAGAGGTCTCCGTTGGTGTCGGTACATGCTCGTACTCAGCAGAAAGGTCCACCAGTGCACGCCCACAGCGACGTCCTTGCCGCCTTCCCACCTTCGCCCGAGTTCGCCGCCCAGGCGAACGCCGGCCCCGACCTCCAGGCTGCCGCAGACGAGGACCGACTCGCATTCTGGGCGACACAAGCCGAGCGCCTGCACTGGCACACGCCCTTCACCGAGGTACTCGACTTCTCCGACGCACCCGTCGCGAAATGGTTCGTCGGCGGCGAGTTGAATGTCGCCTACAACTGCGTCGACCGCCACGTGATCGCCGGCAACGGCGACCGCGTCGCCATCCACTTCGAAGGCGAACCGGGCGACACCCGCGACCTCACCTACAACGACCTGCTCACCGAAGTGTCCAAGGCCGCCAACACCTTCACCGACCTCGGACTCGTCGCCGGCGACCGCGTCGCGATCTACATGCCGATGATCCCCGAGGCCATCGTCACCATGCTCGCCTGCGCCCGCCTCGGCCTGACCCACTCCGTGGTCTTCGCCGGCTTCTCCGCCAGCGCCCTGCGCTCCCGCATCGACGACGCCGAAGCCAAACTCGTCGTCACCGTCGACGGACAGTGGCGCCGCGGCCAGGCCGCACCCCTCAAGCCCGCCGTCGACGAAGCCGTCGACGGCGCAGAGTCCGTCGAGCACGTCCTCGTCGTCAAGCGCACCGGCATCGACGTCGCGGTCGCCGACGGCCGGGACCTGTGGTGGCACGAGACCGTCGACAAGGCCTCCGGCACCCACGAGGCGACCCCGTTCGACTCCGAGCACCCGCTGTTCATCCTCTACACCTCCGGCACCACCGGAAAACCCAAGGGCATCATCCACACCTCCGGCGGCTACCTCACCCAGGCGTCGTACACCCACCACAACGTGTTCGACCACAAGGCCGGGCGCGACGTCTACTGGTGCACCGCCGACATCGGCTGGGTCACCGGCCACAGCTACATCGTCTACGGACCGCTGTCCAACGGCGTCACCCAGGTGGTCTATGAGGGCACCCCGAACTCCCCCGACGAGCACCGCCACTTCCAGATCATCGAAAAATACGGCGTCAGCATCTACTACACCGCACCCACCCTGGTCCGCACATTCATGAAGTGGGGCAGGGACATCCCCGACGCCCACGACCTGACCTCGATCCGGCTCCTCGGCAGCGTGGGCGAACCCATCAACCCCGAGGCCTGGAAATGGTTCCGCGAGGTCATCGGCGGAAACCAGGCACCCATCGTCGACACCTGGTGGCAGACCGAGACCGGCGCCATCATGATCTCCCCGCTGCCCGGGATCACCGCCACCAAACCCGGCTCCGCGATGGCACCGCTGCCCGGCATCTCCGCCAAGATCGTCGACGACACCGGACACCCGGTGGAAAGTAATACGCCGGGCTATCTGGTGTTGGATCAGCCGTGGCCGGCGATGCTCCGTGGCATCTGGGGCGACGAGCAACGATTCAAGGAAACGTACTGGTCAGGGTTTGCGGGACGGAGTTGGTACTTCGCCGGTGACGGCGCCAAATACGACGACGACGGCGCCCTGTGGGTCCTCGGCCGCGTCGACGACGTCATGAACGTCTCCGGACACCGCATCTCCACCTCCGAGGTCGAATCCGCCCTCGTCGGACACCACGGCGTCGCCGAAGCCGCCGTCGTCGGCGCCGCCGACGACACCACCGGCCAGGGCATCGTCGCGTTCGTCATCCTCCGCGAAGGTGTGGAGAACACCGGCGACACCCTCATCGCCGAACTCAAGGCCGAGGTGTCCCGGGAGATCAGCCCGATCGCCAAGCCCCGCCAGATCACCATCGTCCCCGAACTCCCCAAAACCCGGTCCGGCAAGATCATGCGACGCCTGCTCAAGGACATCGCCGAAGGCCGCGACCTCGGCGACACCTCCACCCTCGTCGACCCCAAGGTCTTCGACGCCATCCGCGGCAAGTAGGGCGCTCCGCGCCCCGTGAGTGGTTGACGAGTCTCTGCACTCCTCAACCACTCACGGGCGGCGGATAAGCGAAGTGCCTCAGCTGTGTTCGCCCGGTCTGTGGCCAGTGTGAGCGAAAGTAGCTCGTTTGCACTCCGAAGCCCCTCGTCATCGCAATACTCTCTGCCGGCACCGAACACTGGTCCGGGGTACTCCCCGGATCGCATCAAGCAGGGTGGTGTCGCCGAACCTGGTGGCCTCGATGGACCGCTGATAGACCTCCGATCAGCGTAGGAGTCAATCGGCGGTGGGTTCGACTGGGTGGGCCGAGCCGGGGAACGCCTTCGATTCCTCGTAAGTTTGGCCGGTTCGAAGACAGTGGTAGAGCTGGCCCAGAAGTCGGTTGAAGAGATTGCGCAGTGCGGCGGCGTGCCGATCGCCCTGCGTTCGGCGCCGGTCGTAGTGGTCCTTGATCGGACCTGGTCGCGGGATCGCAGCGAGGCCCATACGAAGCCCACGGCAGCGAGCCTGTTGTTCTTCACGTGCCGGTGAATCACGCAGGTGCTGCACCCAGACGCCCTGGTCACCGGTGCAGAGCCGGCGAAGGCCTTGAGCCCACGGGCCTCGGCGAACCGGTCGCGGTCGTCACCGATCTCGGCCAGTACCCGTGCTCCGGTCGCCTACCCCAGTCCCGGGAAGCTGGTGATGACCCGGTGGTCCGGGTGTTGCCGAAACGCCTCGGACGCAGCCTCATTGAGGTCGTCGGCGTTCGCGCATTCAGTATTCAAGGTGCCGAGCAGTGCCCGAGCCTGCCGGCCGAGTGCCTGCTCGACCAGTGCCGGTTGCCGCAACTGCGGGCGGCGGAGCGCGCCGAAGGATGCGGGTGGCAGTGTCGTCGAGCCGACGGCGTCGGCCCGCCCGACGCAACGCGGTGACGATGCGGGCCTTGGTCAACCGTGCGCCCTGCGCCGGTGTCGGTGCGATGGCGAGTATCGCGCGCTGCACCACTCCTTCCGTGACCAACTTGAGGTCCTCGTCCGCTTCGAGACGACCTCGCCCGGGAGGGTACGTGCACCTATCAATCGGGCAGCTCGCCGACGAATATGGCGCCGCCCAAGCATATCTCGACTGGGAGCACCACGATGACCACCACCTCACCGGTGTTGGCGACTAGCGATGCCGCCCGCCACCACCGCGTCGCCACCCTGACCGGCCACCTCGGCCACTCCACCGCTGATCCAACGACGACCCGGGGGTACAGCCATCAACGGCCCTTGCGCCTGGTCACGGTGACCCTGCCCAGCAATCGGGACGACCCGAATCTGCTTCGACCTCGACGAATGAACTCGCGCGCCCTCGGCGACGCATTCGGGACAACCGCCGTCGGTCACTTCGATATCGCCCAGGCGCCGATCTCGGGTGAAGGCGGACGGCATCACGCACCGACCCGGTAGGCTCGGCCAAGACAAGTAGATCCATCTCTGCGATTGCGTCTCGACAACACCAATCACGACCGATGCAAGAATTCAGCGTTCTACGACACGACACGGGGTGTCACGCGTTAGTCGAAGTGGTCGTCGGAGCGCTCGATCATCGCCCCGCGGGTTCACTCTGCGGATAATCCGAACTGAGAGTCAGCCGTACATCATAGGCTTGTGGGACTGAATCGTCCCCAGGGATTCATCGACGAGACCCCAATGGTTCCAGGAGTCGACCAACCCGGTCCCAGGCACCGCGGTCATATGGAAGACGAGCCAGAAAGCTAGTCCTCCTCTTGTCGCACATACCGTCCAGTCTCCGGAAGCCCTCCAGCGGAACCGCGGTGGCGGGCGCGAGTCCGCCACCCATTCAGTCGGATGTGCCCACCGGTGCCGAGCACCGTCACGGTGTGAGTCACGCGTCGAGCACGCGTAACAGGGTGTCGCCAGCTTCGTGCGGGACGAGGTGCCCTACTCCGGGCAGTTCGATGTAGGTGGCGTTGGGGATCAGCCGGGCCAGTCGCATGCCGTTGCCGACCGGCATCAGCGGGTCGCGGTTGCCGTGCACAACCGTCGTGTGAATGCGAAGGCGACGCAGACGATTTGCGCCGTGCCATGCGGCGATCGCGCGCGCTTGATCGAGGACGCAACCGCGCGGGGTGATCCGGCGCGTGAGTTGCTCGGCGATTTCCGCGATCAGATCGGGATGATCGGCGGCGAAGCCCTCGCCGACGGTTTGCGCCCAGGTCGCGGTGAAGAATTCGCGCAGATCAGCGCCGCGCGGCGGTTGCTGCATCAAGAGGTGGTAGGCGTCGGCGTCCGGTGCGATCTGGGCTGGCGTGGGTGGTCGGGTGCCGACCAGCACCAGCTTCTCCACGATCCCGGGGTGTCGGATCGCGAACTCCTGTGCGATCATCCCGCCCATCGACACACCTAACACCGTGGCCTGATCGAATCCGCAGTAATGCAGCACGTCTCGCGCGTCGTCGGCAAGGTCGGCGATGGTGAACGGAGACGGTGCACAGCGCGACCAACCGGTGCCTCGGTTGTCGATTCTGATGACGCGGTAGTGCTCTTCGAGTCGGCGCAACCAGGATTGCGGCCAGATCAGCCCGCTCGCGGTGAAACCGTTGAGCAGCAGCAGTGCCGGGCCGTGCCCGCTCTCGTGCCAGTTCACCACCGGCCGCCGTGTGCCACGGCGGTTGTCGGTCGGGTCGCCGAACTGTGCTGCCTCGTCGACCTTCCGTAGACGGCGACGCGCGGCACCGGGCTCCCGCCCGACCACCCTGAGCCCCGACCCGCTCTGGGGGTCGCGGAACTGTGCTGCCTCGTCGATTTCCCGGCGACGGCGACGCGCGGCGGTGGTCTCTCGCCCGATGACTTTCATCCCCAGCTTGATCGATGGGTCGACGATTGTGCGTAGTATCGCTTGGTTGCGGATGCCAATTTCGGTCGCGATGGCCAGCGGCTCGTTCGTCGAGTATGGCAGCAGGGCCTTGGCGAGGCGTTGCATCTTGGACACTGAGGGTTGGTTCATTCCGATGCTCCTTGCGATGAGCGCAGTTGCCGCCGCAGGATCTTGCCCGTGGCCGTGCGCGGCAGTTCGTCGACGAACTCGAACACTCGCGGCACCTTGAACTTCGCCAGCCGTTCGGCGATGAGGGCCTTGAGTTCACCTTCGTCGATGCGGTGTTCGGGTTTGACCACGATGACGGCCTTGAGTGCCTGGCCGAACTGCTCGTTGTCGATGCCGACTACGACTGCTTCGGCGATGCGTTCGTCGGCGTTGAGCAGCTCTTCGATCTCGATCGGGTACACGTTCTCCCCGCCCGATACGATCATGTCGTCCTCGCGGCCGACCACGAACAGCCGGCCCCTCGCGTCGAAGTAGCCGCGGTCGCCGGTGGATAGCAGGCCGTCGACGTCCTCCTTGCCGCCGCCGCCGGTGTAACCGTCGAAACTGGCTGCGTTGGCCACGAATATCCGCCCGATCGTTCCGTCGGGGACCGGTGTTCCGGCGTCGTCGAGGATCTCCACCCGCACACCCGGGGCGCGGCGACCTGCCGTGGTGGGGGCCGCCCGCAGCTCGGTAGGACCGGCCACGGTTGCGGTCGCGACTTCGGTGGAACCGTAGATGTTGTACAGCACCGGCCCGAACCGATCCAGCACCTCGGTCACCAACCGACCGGCAATCGCCGACCCGCTCGAGGCGATGATGCGCAACGAGCCGGTGTCGGCCTGCGCGAGCTGAGCCGGTGGCAACGCGCAGATTCGCTGCAGCATCGCCGGAACCACCACCAACACTCGTGCCTTGCGTTCGCACACCTGTGAGAGAGTCTGTGCCGCATCGAATTCCGGTTCGGTCGCCACCGTCGCTGATAGGCCGAGTCCGATCAGCAGGGTCGCCAGACCCAGGGCGTGGAAGAACGGCACGGGGATGACCATCGTGTCGCGCAGCCGCAGCGGGATGGGACCGAGCAACGCGGCGATTCCGTCTAGGCTCGAACCGCCCGGCGATCGAACCGCACCCTTCGGGCGCCCGGTGGTTCCGGAGGTGAGAATGATCAAGCGGCTCTCATGTTTCGGTGGCCTCAGGTTAGCGCCCGGATAAGCGTCGATGAGGATGCGCATCTCGGTCGTGTCGATGGTGCGGACGCCGTCGCCCCGGCCGAGGACCCGGGCGACGTCGTCATCGCACAGCACGGTGGTGAGTTCCTCGTGTTCGATGACGTCGGCCAATTGTGCGGCGCCCATGGCGGTATTGAGCAACACGATGTCGACACCGAGCTTTGCCGCGCCCAGTAGGGCATACACGAAGCTTGGTGAGTTGCGGCACAATACCCCCACCCGATCCGTGCGGGTGACACCGGCATGTTTGAGTCCGCGCGCCAACGCGTTCGAACCCCGCCACAGCTTGCGGTAGGTGACCCGCTCCTGCGCCGTGGCGATCGCGGTCACCTGCGGGTATCGTGCCGCTGACGCCGCGACAGCGGCGAGCATGCCATTGCCGTAGGGCAACGCGGCCCACATCGCCCGAGGGATCCGGTCCGGTCGTTCCCATGCTGAGGTGTTCGCCCGCAGGAGATACAACGAATTGCGGATCGAGGCGGGCACAGCTTCCGTCAACCAGGTATGAGTCACCGACATTTTTTCAGGCACTTCGCAACTCTCCTTCGTTCAATTGTGTTCGGTGAGCCAGTCGACGATCGACGGCACGCACATGGTGCGTGCCTGCCGCCCAACGAACAGGCCTGCATGTCCGGCGGGCAGGACCAGTGATTCCAGATCCGCGTTTCGCAGCAGACCCAGTAGCGGCTCGGTGGCCGCGGGCGGAACCAGGCTGTCCCTCGCGCCGACGACGCTGAGCACCGGGCAGTCGATCGCCGACAGATCAACCGTGCGTAACGCGAGCGGGAACCTACCGGTCAGCAGCAGACGCTGGCGGATGACGGCATCCGCCATCTGTTCGAATACCCGACCGGGAAACGGAATATGGTCGTTGGACCAGCCGATGAGGGCATTGTGTGCCGCGAGTGCCTCGTCGTTGCCGAGGCATTGCCACAAATTGGCGTAGGTTGCCAGCGGCGCGGTTGGCTGGATCAGCCGGAAGCTTTCGCGGATCACCGACGCGGGTACATTGCCGGTCTCGTCGAAGAGATTGCTCGGTTCGAGCCGGCCGGCCTCCACGAGCGAAGCAATTGGACCCATCTTCGACAGATCGATCGGTGTCGCGAGCAGCATAAGATTCCGCACCGGTAGACCGGGATTTCCGGCGACCGCGATCAGTGACAACAGTGCACCCAGGCAATAGCCGAGCAGGCTGACCTCGGATGCGCCCGATGTCTTACGTACAGCTTCCACCGCCCGTGGGATGTACTCGTCGCAATAGGTCTCCAGGCCGTTGTGCGCATCGACGGGCTGCGGTGTTCCCCAGTCGAGCAGGTAGACATCGAAGCTCTGGTTCAGCAGATCCTCGACCAGACTGCTGCCGGGGCGCAGATCGAAGATGTATGGCTTGGTCACCAGGCTCATGACGAGGATCAGCGGCGTTCCGTGCGTGCGACGGTCAGAATCGTATCGATAGAGGACCACCGAATCGCGCTGCCAGACTGCGGTTCTAGGACTGGCGGCGATCTTCCCGGATGCAAAGCCACCGAAGTGTTTCAGGCTGTTGCGGGCCCGGATCTGTGCACGCTCGGCTTCACGCGTGATCCTTTTGAGCAGGTTCGTTGGAGCGATGGAAACCATGTTCACTCTCCTTTCCAACGGTGTTGAGGACATCGTCGAAGTCCTTGCTCAGCTCCCGCACCCGATGCTCGACCGCGGCCAGCTGAGTCAACAGCCGACTCTGGTCGGTGGCGGTGGGCAGATTCAGTCCGTGCAAGATGTGCCGCGACAGCCGCTCGGCACGGCGTCCGACCGCCCTGCTGCCCCTGTCAGCGACGGTGATCCCAATGGCGAAGGCGTCGTGGTTCGTTACCCGCTCCAGAATGGGAGCAGCCACGCCGTCGACCGCTTGGACCAGCCGAAGCCAACCCGGCTTGCCATTGCTCATTTTGCTATCCAATCGACCACTGCTGCCAGGTCGCGGCCGTAGTCGCCGACCTCTGGCGTCCATCCGTCGGCACCGATCGCGCAACTATTCGTACGGGCGGGCGTCCAAGGGGACTTGGCCGGACGTCGTTTGTGCGCCGAACCGAGCACGAACTGGTTCTCATCGAACACCGGCGTGTCCACGACGTCGGTAATGCCGGTGATCCGCGTCGCCATCAGACTCGTGCCCTGCGACAATTGCAGCGACTCTTCGACGGAATGGCCAGCGAACGTCCTGGTCCGATCGGCGGTCAATTCACGATTGTTCTCCGCCCGCGAGAGCGGGTCGGCAAACCGCTTCCCTGCGGCGGTTGCCGGGATCTGGGGCGCAGCATCACCACGTGGTGGTTCGGTTGTTATCACCTCGGTTGCGCCGTTGCGCAGAGCCTGTCCGGCCAACGGACCGGCCACGTATTGCGCCATGTCGAGCGCGCGATACCCGTCGAGCGGCTTCACTGACATTCGCCGATTCCTTCATGTATCGATGGGTTGTCTGTTTGTGTGCAACGAATTTCATCCGTCCCCGTGGCAGGGTCACCTCGACCGTGTCGGACCAACCCTGTGCCCGCCGTTCTCGACCACATCTGCAGGATGGCGGTGCAGGTGTCCGAACGTCGAGCACCTCACCGCATACGGTCACCGTGTCTTCCGCGTGTTGAAGGCACGCATCCGGACCCGCGAATCGCCCTGATCGTGCCACCGTTGCGTCTACTTCTCGGTGGCACGCTCCCACATGCTCTGCTGGAACGGGTTGTTCGTATAGATCCCAGGGCCCCGGCCAAGCCTGGCATATGCGCCGTTGGGGTGGATTAGCTGAAGTCCCGGTTCGATCCGACCGTTATGTCGAGCCAGCGGACGGGAACGGGATACCGCACGGCCGGTGTGTCACTACCGAAAGCGATGTCGTGCCTGGTGGCTGCGATGAATTGGCGCCTTCCTTCTGTCGGGTGTGGTTGAACAACGGCGTTGTTGCCGCCACCGGTCGGTCCTTGTGATCGCACACCAGGGGTTCGATGGTAACGAAGGCGCCGCCCGACGCTGGTCTGCTGTGGAACGCATCCAACGAGACGTGGAGGGTTCAGCGCAGCCGTCGTCGACGGTGGGCGGGCGAGCGAACTCGATGACCGTGGAGATAGACGGCGCGATGACATCGCCGTAGCCTTGCCTGCTCGAGAAATCGGGGTCGAAAGGTAACGCGCAATGGAGTTCGAGCGGTCTGCGTCAGCGCCGAATCATCAAAAGGCCGAGCGGTATCGGCTCCCGGAGCCGGGTCGCGCCCGGGCAGTTCTTCCCCGATTCGTGCGATCACGGGATCCCACCCTCGTTGCCAAGCGGGTGGTTCGAGTTGGTGGCTGTGCATGTCGGTCACGCCCGCCAGATTGCCGGTCCCGCGCGGGAAATGACGATGTTGGGTACTACGGCCTTCGCGGACAGGTGCGACAGCGCGACGACGAGCTCCGCGACATCGGACGCCCGGAGCATGGAGTCCACGTCGACGGTCTTGTCCATCTGTGCCGTCATGTCGGTCGCCACGAAGCCGGGCGAGATGGCGGTGGCGCTGACGCCGTTCGCGGCTTCCTCCAGCGAGAGTGTTTCGCACAGCGAAATCAAGGCGGCCTTGCTCGCGCCGTAGGCCGACAGCCCCGCCTCGGCCGCGACCCCCGTGATCGAGGCCAGCGCAACCACCCGCGCCCCGCTGGACGGACGTGTCGCCGCCGCCTTTCTCAGCATCGGCAGCGCCTTCTGAACGAGCAGGAACTGCGACCTGAGGTTCACGTTCAGTACCAGGTCGTAGTGCTTGACCGATAGCTCAGCCACCGTTCCTGCCGCGCCTACCCCGGCGTTGAGGACAAGTAGGTCCAGTGCGCCGTACCGGCCCTCATGGGCGTTGACAACCTCGGCCACGTCGGCGTCGTTCGCGAGGTTCGCGACAACCGGGTGGACGTTGACGCCGAACTCGGAACGGAGCTTGTCGACGGCCTCGAGCAATCCGTCCCGTCGGCGGGCGGAGATGGTGAGTTCGCATCCCTGGCCCGCCAGTCGCCGCGCAATCTCGTATCCGATACCGCGCGATGCGCCGGTGACGAGCGCGCTGCGCCTGGGCTGGGAGTCGGCATTGCCGGAGATGTCGGGGGCCGTCACGGGCGCCATGTGATGCCTCTCGAGTAATGGGGTCGAGGTGACCAGTGTCCAATCACCCTATCGATCGCTAAGTAAACTCGCAACTGATAGCGCAACCAGACCGCCCAGGCAGACAGGCCTTTTGAGAGAACACAACGTGGAGTCCAAGAGCTTCCAGGGCATGCCGGACCGTAGCGATATCGAGCGCACGATAGACGGAATCGACCCTCGAAGTTGGCAACGTGGAACGCTCGAAAGGGCGCCCGCCGAAGGCTCTCGAGCCTGACCGGTGGCGCGAATGCGATCCCCTCGACATCTCGCCTACGCCGGCCGGTTTCCCTCTCGTCGTTCGACCAGATGATCGAAATGCATTCGGGCCGCGCGTATCCGGCCTGACACGCGCCGGGCGAATCATACCGTTCGGCGACCTGCTTGCCCTGACTGGCCAAACCCGGGTCACGCATTGCCGCGTCGACTCACCCCGCTGGGGTCAATCGACTTGTCTGGGCTACACGGTTGCTCAAGCATGAAGCGGGGTGCCGGCGGAGGATTGCCCCCATTGACAGAACCCGGCGTTGCCTGATTTAGTTGTTATCCGCGTCACACCGCAACTCGGTGGAGACCGCAACACCGTGCCGCACTGAGCGTCGGGAAGAATCCCAAATTCTGTTGATCCGCAAGGAGCTCAAGTGAACCCAAATCTAGTGGGGAACGACCTTCCGCCTGGCTTCGAGGTCGATCCGGCGGTTTTATTCACCTGGCAGTACGTCTCGACGGCCATTGGCATTCTGCTGTTCCTGTGGACGCTATACTTCGCCTTCGCAAAACGCGACTCGCTACCGTTGCTGATGTTCATCGGCGGACTACTCTTGTCCCTCAATGATCCTCTGTACAACAGCCTCTTCCACATCCGCTATGCAGAAAACTTTCCGGACGCATTCGTAGGATTTGGGATAGCCACACCGGCGTTCATGCCGTTGGCGTACGCAGGATTTAGCATCGTCGGGTACTTCGTCTACCGTTCCTTCCGTGCCGGCGTATCGATTCGCAAAGTAATGTCATTCTGGGCGTTGATATTCGTCGTTGACATCATCTTCGAAGGAATTGCGTCAAGCCTCGGGGCCTTCACGTTCGATGGCAATCAGCCATTCGAGATTCTGGGCTGGGGGTTCTACCTCGCTTGGCTCAACGCAATCGGATTCATGTCCATCGGTGCGCTTCTGCTCTTTATGGTTCCTCGACTCCCCGGTTGGCAAAAGCTGTTCCTGATCGCTGTTCCGATTCTGTGCCATCTCGGGGGCGTATTCGCTTCGGGTTGGCCGCTGATGATCGCACTCAATTGGGATGTCAGTGCGCCCGTCGCTTGGCTACTCGGTGTGGTCTCATTGGCGCTGAGCCTCGTATTCGCCTGGTCTATCGTTGCACTGGCCAACCCCAGTTCGGACGCCGAGCACCAGCACCTTCCGGACCTAAAGAACCTAAAGATACCGTCCGGTGGCGATATCCAAGCTGTGCGTGGAGGCTAATCTTTGAAGCAGTCGGGCGGTGAACTTCTAAGGAACTCACCGCCCGACTGTTTGTGCGTCTCGCCCAGGATTGTGACGAGTTTCTTTGAGGCTGCATATGCACAGGACGAGCCGGAGGCGGCACTTCCGCTCAGGGTTGGTGTCTCCGGCTCTTTTCTCGTGCCATTCCCTCCTCGGTCTTCCCTTCAGCAGCTCCAGGCGCGCTGAACGGGTTACGCCCTGTCACTCGGTGAATCGCTCGATCCAGCGCCGGATCGTCTCATTGGTGGCACCGTTCGCTCGCGCCCACGCGTGTATTCCGCCGGGGTACGTCTCCCACTGCGCTAGAACCCCTTCGATGGCATCGGGAACGGCGCCGCGACGGTCGCGGTCGTGGGGATGCGCCCGGCCGAGTTCGGGAGCGAACCGAGTGATCCGCGCCAGGACGGCCGGCATGTGTTCGTTGGTCGAGACGTAGTCGGCGATGATGTCGCCGGGTTCGACGCCTGCGATGCGCAGCAAGAGGGCCACGGCGATTCCGGTGCGGTCCTTGCCCGCTGCGCAGTGAAGCAGCACCGGCCCGGGGGCGGTGGCCGCGACCTGCAGGACGTCCGCGAGTTGCTCCCCCGCGTTGATCAGGATCCCCTGGTAGATGTCCGCGAGCCGGGCGCCCTGGCTGGGTGCGGTGACTTCGGTGTCGGTGAGCAGGGGGATCAGGTGCACTGCGGTGCTGTCGGACTGCAGCGGGTGTGTGCGGGCGGCGAACTCCCGGGGGCTGCGGAGATCGACGACGGTCCGGACCGGCCATTCGGCGACGGCGGTGGGCCGGGCGTCACCGGGCGCGGGCAGCGCGCTGCGGTACAGCACTCCGGGACGTGTCCGGCGCCCGTCGGAGGCGGGCAGGCCACCCAGATCGCGGAGGTTGGGGAGAACATCGATGTCGGTCACCGTCATATCAGTTTCTTCCTGAGATAGGAGGCGGCGCGGTCGAGGGTCACCACGACCACGAGCACGACCAGGACGATCGTGAGGACGTTTCCGTACTCGAAGAGCCGGAGTTGCTGGGTGAGTTCCATGCCGATGCCACCGGCGCCGACGATGCCGAGCAGCGACGCGGCGCGCACGTTCCCGTCGAGCACGAGGAGGGTGTAGCTGGCGATGGTCGGCACGCTCTGCGGCAGCAGGACCCAGCTGATGCGCTGGGAGCGGGTGGCACCGGCCGCGGCAGCCGCCTCCCAGGCCCGCATGTCCATGGTCTCGAAGATGTCGGCGAACAGCCGGGCCATCCCCGCCGCCGATCCGATGACGATGGCGAGGGTGCCCGCGAGCGGACCCAGGCCCACAGCGGAGACGAACAGCAGCGCCCACATCAGTTCGGGGATGGCCCGGGTGACATTGATCGACGTGCGCGCAGCGTGGTGGAGCCAGGCCTGACCGAAGACCGAACGCGCGCCCAGCAGCGCCCACGGCAGCGCGAGGGCGACACCGATCGCGGTGCCGACGACCGCGATCGCAAGGGTCTCGCCCATCAGGGTGACCGCGGTCGGGAGGATGGACAGGTCGGGCGGGAACATGCGGCCGACGAAGTCGGTGATGTTCGGGATCCCGTCGAGCAGGGCAGCGACGGAGAACTCGGTGGCCTGCGCCGACCAGAGGATCACCACGGCGGCGACGAGGACGCCGGCACCGGTCTGCCAGGACGGCCGTCGCAGCGCGGCGAGGTCGGACGTCGACAGGGGCGTCGACGGAACGCGTTCGGTGTCGAGGGACATCACCGCACCCCCGCCGGCGCACGGTCGGGTTCGGCGTAGAGCAGATCGAGATCGGCGGTCGTGACGGATGCGGTGGGGCAGTCGAAGACGACGCGTCCGGCGCGCAAACCCACCAGCCGGTCTGCGACGTGTCGGGCCAGATCGACATCGTGCAGATTCAATACCGCGGTGAGTCCCTCGACGCGAGCGAGTCGCACGATGTCGTCGACGACGCCGCGGGCGAGAACCGGATCGAGGTTCGCGACGGGTTCGTCGGCGAGCAGCATGTCGGGTTCCTGCGCGAGCGCGCGGGCGATGGCCACGCGCTGACGCTGCCCGCCCGACAATGCGTCGGCCCGCTTGCGGAGCTGTTCCTCGAGTCCGAGGCGGCGGACGGCCTCGACAGCGATCTCCCGGTCGGCGCGGCGCACGAAGTGCACGAGGCTGGGCAGCAGCTGCTGGTAGGCGAGACGCCCGATGAGCGTGTTGGACAGCACCGTCGCACGTTCTACGAGCTGGAACTCCTGGAACACCAACCCGACTCGCGCGTGGGCACGACGTTTGGCGCGGCCACGCAGCCCGCCGCGGTCGACTCCGTCGTGCAGCACCCGCCCCGATGTCGGTGCCGCGAGACCGGCGAGGCAGCGCATGAGCGTCGACTTCCCGGCGCCGCTGCGACCGAGCACCGCGACGATCTCGCCGGGCGCCACCCGTACCGACACCTCGTGCAGTGCCGTGGTGCCGTCCGGATACCGGTAGCTCACCGCGTCCGCTTCCACCCGCGGCACACAGTGTCGGGTGGTCGTCATTTCCGCGACAGCTCCTCGAGATTCACACCGAGTTCGGTTGCGGCGTCGCGGAAGATCGCGAAATCGCTGTCCTGTGCCTTCTCGAAGCTGGTCGCGCCGACCACCCCGAGCGCCGCTGTGTTGTCGCCGCCCACGAACGCGTCGACGACGCCCTGCTCGATCGCGGGGTCGAGATCCTTGCGCGCGATGATCACCAAGGAGACCGGGATGGGGTTGGACTCGGCGACGATCTTCTGAGCGGAGCCGTCGATGACACCCTTGTCCACCATGGACTGGTACGAGGACCGGGCGTCCGCGGCGCAGTCGACCGAGCCCTGCTTCACCGCGAGTTCGGCGGTGTCGTGGCCACCTGCGTAGGTGCCCTCGATGTCGGTGTCGGGGTCGATGCCCGCCCGCTTCAGCAGAAGCTTGGGGATGTAGTTGCCGCTGGTGGACCCGGCGTCGACGAACGCGACCTTGCGGCCGCGGAGGTCGTCGATCGAGTCGATGCCGGTACCGGTGCGGCACACGAACACCGAACTGTAGGCGGCGCCCTTGGCCACCACGAGCGGCTCGACACCGGCGACGGCCTCGGCGAGCGGGGTGGGGAAGGGGCTGAATGCGGCAACGTCGATGAGGCCCGACCGCATGGCCTCGACGATCGACAGGTAATCGCTCGTCGGCTTCACTTCCACCGACTTGCCCGTCCCGTCCGCGATCAGCGAGGTGATCGGTGCGAACTTCGCCTGCAGGTCCGCGTTGGCCTCCGCTGGCGGCAGCCCCACCTTCAGTACATTGGGTGCGCCGTCCTGGGCGGAGGAGTCGCCGCAGGCGGCGGCACCGTACAGCGTGACCGCGCAGGCAGCGGCGGCCAGCGTGCGGCGCAGGGTCGGGTGGATGCTCACGGGCGGGGCCTTTCCGAAAAATGTTCGAAGATGATGGCCCGAATAGTCATCTATACAAATAGACTGAACCACGCCCGTGGGTATCCGGCAAGTAAAGTCCTCTTGAACAGGAGAAATATCACTCGCCGCGTATCCCCCCAGGCAATAGGTCATCTAGACTTGCCGCATGCCAAGCAAAACGTCCGCAAGCCGGGTGCCGCTCTACCGGCAGGTGCAGGACGTCCTGCTGCAGCGACTCGACGGCGGCGCCCTGCGACCGGGGGACCGACTGCCGACCGAGACCGACCTGGCCGCCGAACTCCGGGTGAACCGGCTGACGGTCCGGCAGGCCATCGGCGAGCTGACCCGCGCGGGCCGGCTGGTGGCGCGGCAGGGGTCGGGCACCTTCGTGGCTCCGCCGCCCCAGCACTTCCCCATCGAACTTGTCGCCAGCTACATCGGTGGCCCCGACGGTCTCGGCGCCGCCTTCACGGCCGTGGGCCGCACACTGAACGAGACGCTCGTGGCCAGTGAGATAGTGCTCGGCGCCAGCGCACCGCAGGCCGAGGAGCATCTGCCCGACACCCGACTGCGTCGCATCGACACCGTCCTCACGGTCGACGGCGAACCCTGGTTCGCGAACTCGGTATGGATGGACGATCGCCGGTTCGCCGGCATCGATCGGCACCTGCAGGACGGCGCCCCGCTGTACACGGTGTGGCGGGACGTCTACGGCGTCCGGCTGAAGGCCGCATGGCGATCGTTCGCCGCGGCGGTTGCCTCACCGCGAATAGCAGAACTGCTCGAAATACCTTCGGGTGCACCGGTGCTGCTACGTGACGGCCTGAACGTCGACGAGGACGGCACCCCCACCGTGTACATCAACCGGTCGTGCCGAAGCGACCGCGTGCGATTCGTCGCGAACTACCGACAGACGGACTGAGCGACCGCCATCAGGTCGACATCTGTCCTGCCACACCCGCTCGAACGGTTCAGGTCGTAGGCGGACCGTGCTCTCACGGCCGACACGCTCACGGGTGGCGGGCAAGATCCATCAGTGGTCGACTCAGGTCATGAAATCACCGTGGCCACGGCGTCGATGTCCGCGCGCGAGGTGAGGAACCCGTTAACGGGGTGGTCGTCGTCGGCGTATCCGAACGAGATTCCGACGACGATCTTGCGATGCTCGGGGATACCCAGGCGCTCGCGCAAGAACGGGGCATGCGATGCGAGGGCGGCCTGCGCGATGGCGGCCAGGCCAAGGGACTGCGCGGCGAGTAGGAAGTGTGCGACATACACGCCGCAATCGACGGCGCCATAGGTGCCGAGATCGGCCTCTGTTGTGATCACTGCGACAGCAGGAGCACCGAAAAAGCGGAAATTCTCGAGGGTCTGTTCGCCGGACGCGTGTCGGTCGCCCCGGACGATGCCCACACTGTCGTACAACTGCCATGCGCATTCGCGGCGCCGCTCGAGGAATTCCCCCGTATACCTCTCGGGGAACGGAAAGTCCGTCTCCCCGGAGTGGGTCTGCACGTAGTCGGCGAAATCGTACCGAATCGCTTCCAGCGCATCTCCTTCGATCACGGTGACGTGCCACGGTTGCGTGTTGCACCACGATGGGCTGCGCTGGGCCATCGTCAGGAGTCGGCCAAGGATCTGGGGCGGGACGGGCGTACCCAGGTACGCACGGCAGCTTCGCCTCTCGGTCAGCAACTCCTCCAGAATCGTGACCTGTTCTTCTTTGGGTGCACTCATTTGGCAGACCTCTTTTGCTTGATCTTCTATCGAATGCGATTTCGAGCCCCACGGCGACGGTCCCCATCGCGAACCGGATCACCGGGTCAGTCGTCGTCGTACGTCCCAGCTAGATGCGCGTGCAGCGCAACCGAGCGCAATTCCGCTCGCGTCACGGCGATTCTGGCGAGAACGTTCTGCGCACGCGTCAGACAGCTGCGCGGCCGCAACATGATGTTGAGACAGGCAGAAACTGTCCGACACCGGCATCGTGCCTTCCTCGTCCCGTTGCTGTGTTGGATGAAGTGTTGGCTGGTCTGCTCTGTGTGCATGCGGTTGCCCGATCAACTCATTCATCATCATCATCGGCGTGAGCGTAAGCCGTTGGGGAATAGTAGTTTCAGCGATTCTATCGGCGATGAACTACGCCTCGGGGGGACGGAAGCGATGTCCGAGCCGGCGGTCATGAGATCACCATGGCCACGGCTACAGTAGCGCTGCAACCCGCTTCGCGACATCTGCGGTCGACCGCACGGCGTGATCAGGCGGTGGGTGCGAGGATCTCGGTGATGGGCGCGCCGGCGGCAATCTTCATGCGTGCCTTCATGACCTGGCCGGGTAGCCCGGCGCCGACCACACCGGTGAGTCGGCCCGCGCGCTCGTAGTAGGCGAGGAACTTGCGGCCGTCGTCCCGCACTACGTGGACGGTGTCCTCGGCGCGGACCGCGCCGAGCGCCTGAATCTTCACGCCGTACTGGTCGCTCCAGAAGTACGGCACCGGATCGATGATCTCCGTGCCGGAGCCGAGCAGCGCACCGGCGAGCACCTTCGCCTGCTCCCCCGCGTTGGTCCAGTGCTCGAGACGGGCACAGCGACCCCCGGCGGTCTCCCATGCCGCGACGTCGCCGACGGCCCAAATGTGCGGTGCGGACGTGCGCCCGGCACCGTCACACAGCACGCCGTTCTCGACACGCACTCCCGAACCGTCGAGCCAGTCGGTCACCGGCACGGAGCCGATACCCACCACGACCAGATTCACATCGAGTTCGGTGCCATCGCTGAGGACCGCGCCGGTGACGCTGTCCGCGCCGCGCAGCTCCCGGACGCCGACGCCGACACGCACATCGACGCCTTCTCCGGTGTGCAGCCGCGCGACCAGCGCTCCGACCTGCTCACCGAGTACCGACGCGAGGGGGGTGGGCTGCGGCTCGACGAGCACCACATTCATGCCCCGCGCTCGGAGGCTGGCTGCGACTTCGCAGCCGATGAACCCGGCGCCGATGATCAACGCTCGCCCGCCTGGGACGATCTCCGCGCGCAGGGCCCGGCTGTCGTCGACCGAGCGCAGCACATGCACCCCGGTGAGCCCGGCTGCGTCGGATAACCGGCGGGGTCGCAGGCCGGTCGCGACGATCAGCTCGTCGAAGCTCACGGCCGTGCCGTCGGACAGGGTGACTTCGCGATTCGCGGTGTCGAGAGTCTGGGCGCGCACGCCGAGTCGGAGATCGATGCGTTGCTCGTCGAAGAAATCGCGGGGCCGCAAGGTGGTGTCGTCGTTCTCGCCGCGCACGAAGTCCTTCGACAGCGGGGGGCGGTCGTACGGCAGGTGCGGTTCGTCGCCGATCACCATGAGCTCACCGTCGAATCCTCCGCGCCGCAGTTCCTCGGCTGTGCGCACACCCGCCAGGCCGGCCCCGACCACGACGATCCGTTTCGTGTCGACCTCGTCGGTCATATCGGATCCTTTCTCCTGAAGTAAGCCGGACGCGCGAATGGCGGTAGGCATGGTGCGAAGAGTGATGTATTTCAGCCAGGTTCGGGCCGCGTCAGGCGTCTGCCGCATCGGTTTGCCGAATGGCGGTCGCCGGCGCCGCGGATCGGGCGGCACGCCGCGTAAGCCAGGCGAGCAGGACCACGCCGACGCCGGCCACGAGTGCGGGGATGGCGTTGAGGGTGAACAGGCGGATCTCATCCCACCCGTAGGCGAGGAGCATTCCTCCGATTGCCGGACCCACGATCGACGTGACGCGAGAGACGCCGTACACCCAGCCCACTCCGGTTGCGCGGGCGACGGTCGGGTAGAGCGTGCCGGCCAGGGCCGACAGGCCGACGATGGCTCCGGAGATGCCCATGCCGAGTACGAAGACGGAGGCGAAGAGTAGCGGCACCGATGCGAAGACTCGGGAGACGGTCATGATGGCCCCGGCTCCGACGAAGAGTCCTACCGCGCAGATGGTTGCGGGCTTGCCGAGTTTGTCGGCGAGGTATCCGATCGTGACGCCGCCGACGACACCGCCGAGGCTGAACAGCGACGCCGCGATGACGCCGACCTTGGCCGTGTGGCCTGCCTCTTCGAACAGGGCGGGCATCCAGTTGTTGAGGAAGTAGACGACCATCATCGCCAGGCTGAATGAAACCCAGAGCACCAGGGTCGACGCTGCTCGTCCGTTTGCGAACAGCGCCGCGACGGAGGACTTGGGTTCGTTCGACTCCTCGACGACCGGAGCCTTGTCGTGGTCCGAACCGGGGACGAGCAGGTTCAAGATGCGCAGGGCCTCGCCCGGGTGGCCGCTGACCATAAGGAACTTGATCGACTCCGGCATGCGGTAGTAGGCAAGCACCGCCAGGACGAGGGGGACTGCGCCGCCCACGATGAAGACTGACTTCCACCCGAAGGTCGGCATCAGGACCGTCGCGAGGAATCCCCCGAGGAAAGCCCCCAGTGAGGGGGTCGCCGCGATCAGGGTGAGCACCCGCTGCCGGTTGCGGGCGGGCACGCATTCAGCCACCAACGCCATCACGTTCGGAATCACACCGCCCATGCCCACTCCTGCCAGGAAGCGGACGACCACGAGCATTTGCACGGTGGTGGCGAGTGGGGTGAGCAGCGCGAAGAGTCCGATGAACAGGAGGCTGATGATGATCAGTCTCCTGCGGCCGAACCGGTCCGCGGCTGGGCCCAGTGCCATTCCGCCGACCATCATGCCCAGAAGGCTGGCGGTGAAGACCGCACTGTAGGTGGGGAGCGCGATGCCCAGATCGGTCGTCACCGCCTTTGCGGTGAAACCGAGGCTGAGGACGTCGAGACCGTCGATCAAGCCGATGGCAATGCACAGGGCGATGACATGCCGCTGGGCTCGTGAGAGAGGAGCGTTGTCGATTGTCTCGCTGACACTGAGCACTCGGCTGGGGGACATGGTGTGCCTTCCGGTCAGAGGGGGTCGATAGCTATGTCACGGGGTGCGTGCGGCGGGCTCGCTGCTACTCGCCCCCGGGAGCACCGGCTCCGGTGAGAGTGCCCTCCGGTGTCACGTGGAGCGAGTTCTCGCGCGGGATGGGGATGGCCGGTCCCGGGCACGCGTAGCCGGTGCCTTCACCGCAGATGTTGCTGCGGAAGTAGCTGGTCTCGGTGACGGCTTCGGGCCAGGGGCCGGATTTGATGGCGAAGTATTGGATGGGCAGGAAGTACAGACCGTTCAGCACGATGGTCGCGGCCAACAGGGCGAGGAATCGCAGCAGCGTCTGTGTTCGTGGCTTGACGGGCACGCGCTCGATGCCGCGTTCGACGAGGGTCTGGTCCTTGTTGTTGGTGAAGAATCGCAGAGCTGTTGCGCCGGCGCACCATGCCCCGAAGAACATCGCGTGGTAGAGCGGGAATTGGTAGTAGGTGCCGGCATTGATGCTCCAGGCCGGATCTGCCCCGGGGATGGTGTAGAAGCCCAGCGGCATGAAGATCAGCCCTTCGAGGATCGTCGAGACGACGGTCATGACGATCCAGCTGATCAGAATGTTCATCGGTGTCGATACGCCGCGGCCCTTGAGTTTCGCCATCAGCGAGCAGCCCCAGATCACGGCGGGGAAGAGCACCGCGGCGTAGACGGCCGGCATCATCAAGATGGGCTCTGCGTGGAAGTTGCCCCTGGGCGCGGACCATCCGGGGAAGACGCCGGCGGTCCACGAACCGAAATTGACC
This sequence comes from Rhodococcus sp. ACS1, assembly GCF_002300155.1. Lineage (NCBI taxonomy): Bacteria > Bacillati > Actinomycetota > Actinomycetes > Mycobacteriales > Nocardiaceae > Rhodococcus > Rhodococcus sp. ACS1. The sequence continues at coordinate 433,701 of NZ_NSDZ01000008.1, read as the reverse complement.
ATGTTGGGGTTGTAGACAGCGATGGTCTGGAAGTAGTTGAGCAGCGGGTCCCAGAACCAGAGCAGCAGCCATGCTATCCAGAAGAGTCCGTCTCGGGAGATCCTGCCGGTCCTGCGCCAGGGTTTGACGACGAACAGGTAGCCGGTGATCACCAGAAGGATCGGCATGACCACCTGCGTGATGGTCTGCACGACGGTCATCCAGGTGGGTTGGACGTCCGCTCCGACGGGGGTGGGGGTCGCGGTCCCGGAGGTGATCCATCGGGTCCAGACGACGAGCTGGAAGACCAGCAGTACCGCTCCCAGCGTTGCCCACCACAGCACGGGCCGCGCGAGGCGTACTCCGTCGGCGGACTTCGCGGGGCCGGGAGTCGCCGTGGTATCGGCTTCCGACGTTGACATGTCTTCTCCTGGTTTCGGGTGTGGCACGCGCTTTGTGGGGTATCGGGTCCGGTGAGACGGTGTGGGGCGCAATCGCTGTGGGTGGCATGTCTGTGCATGCCACCCACCTGCGCGTCGACCGAGCCGTCTCGGCGCCTACTTCTTGTCGAAGTTCAGGTGCAGAGATCGCAGCGAATTCCCGATGCCGGGCACCCAGGAGATCTCCGATTCGGGAGCCAATCCGAGGTTCTCGATTCTCCCGAGCAGTTCCTCGTAGGCGATCCCAATCTGCAATCGCGCGAGGTTCGAGCCCAGGCACCGGTGCACGCCGAGCCCGAATGCCATGTGCCCGCCCCGGATCTCGTCGAGCACCAACTCGTCGGCGCGATCGAAGTGCTCCTCGTCGCGGTTGGCGGAGTCGAACCGGACGAGCACCCGCTCCCCTGCCTTGATCGTCACTCCGTTGACTTCGGTGTCCCGGGTCGCCACCCGGGCCATGCAGCCCACGGGGGAGTCGAGTCGCAGGAATTCATCGAGGTCGCGCCGGACCCATTCCGGGTCACGCAACCGTTCCTCGACGTCGGGTTCGAGGGCGACTCGATATGCGATTCCGCCGATTGCCGAGCGGGTGGTGTCGAGTCCACCGAGGAACAGGATGCCGAGCATGCCCAGTTGCTCGTCCTCGGTGGGCGGGCGGTCACCGAAGTCGCCGGTGGTGATGGCTTTGATGATGCCGTCGGGCTGGTCGGGGTTGTTTCGGGCCTTGTCGAGGTACTTCGCGCACATCTGGTGCAGGTCCATCCACACGTCGGGTGTGGACTCCTCGGTGGCGCGCATCGAGATGCGTCGGGCCTCGTCGAGTTCCTCGGCGGTGAGGTCGCTGAAGACCACCTCGGCGAGCACCTTGGCGACGTAGGGTCCGGCGAACTCGGTCATGAGCTCGACTTCGCCGTTGCCGATCCAGTTGTCGATCAGGGCGCTGGCGTGCTCGCGCATCCGCGGCTCGAACCGCGAGAGGAACTTCGGTGACAGATACGGGCTGAGGAGTCGGCGGGCGTGGGCCTGGATCGGCGGGTCGCTGTCGATCGGGCACATGCTCACCGGTGAGGGCAGCGGCGGGGACTCCACCGAGGAGAAGGTCTGCCAGTCCTGCAACACCGTGCGGGCGTCCTCGAAGCGGGTGATCAGCCAGAATCCGCCGTGGGCATCGGTGTGCGGGACGGGGCATCCCTTGCGGGCGTACGAGAAGAATTGGTACTTCGAATCTTCGTGGACGGGGTCGAAGATGTCGAAGTGCTCGGTCATCGAGTTGGGGAAGTCGGTTGTGGTCATCAGATGTCTCCGGGTCAGGGTGCTGGTTCGTGCTCGGGTGTCACGCGTCGCGGACGACGATGCCGCGAATGTTCTTGCCGGCGAGCATGTCCTGGTACCCGAGGTTGATATCGTCGAGTGAGTAGCGGGTGGTGACCAGCTCGTCGAGCTGGAGTTGGCCGTTGCGGTAGAGGGCGGCGAGTAGCGGGATGTCTGCGCGGGGGTTGCATCCACCGAATACCGTTCCACGTAATTGCTTTTCGTACATTGCGAACATCTGGAGGGGGATCTTGGCATCGTGGTCGTCGAAGGGTGCGACGCCGGTCAGCACGGCACGGCCGCCCTTGGAGACGAGGTCGAGGAACGGCTCCATCATCGTTCCTCTGACCACGCCGACCGTCAGGATTGCGACGTCGGCCATGACGCCGCGTGTGATGTCGGAGACCAGTTCCCGGGCTTCTTCGAAGGAGGAGGCGGTGTGTGTTGCTCCGAAGGTCTTGGCCTTGTCGTGTTTGAACGGCACCGGGTCGACGGCGACCACGTTCTTGGCGCCGGCCAGGCGGGCGCCCTGCAGGGCGTTCGCGCCGATGCCGCCGATGCCGACGACGACGACCGTTTCCCCTGGCTGCACCTGGCCGACCCGCACCGCCGAACCCCATCCGGTGGGAACACCGCAGCCCAGCAGGCACGCGACGTCGAAGGGGATGTCTTCGTCGAGCTTGACGCAGTTGGCCTCGTTGACGACGACGTGGCTGCTGAAGGTGCCGAGCAGGGCCGCGGGACCGAGGTCACGTCCGCGTGCGTGGGTCCTGACCCCGCCGCTGATCATCTGGCCGGTGCCGATGAGAGCTCCGAAGTCACAGAGGTTTTGGCGTCCGGTCGAGCACCAGTGGCATCGCCCGCACACCGGGGTGAAGGAGAAGACGACGTGGTCGCCCACTTTGTGGTGCAGGACGCCCGGTCCGACCTGTTCGATCACGCCGGAACCCTCGTGACCTCCGATTACGGGGAAGTTCGCGGGGGCGTCGCCGGTGCGAGCGTGGTCGTCGGAGTGGCACAGTCCGGCCGCTTCGATCCGGACGAGGACCTCCTGCTCCTGAGGTGGATCAAGTTCGATCTCCTCGACGCTGAACGGCTCCCCGGGCCCCCACATCACTGCGGCCTTAGCCTTCATGTTCTCCACCTTCCTGAATGCTTATGATGCTGCACGCCAATGGCTTTGCGTACGATGCGATGATCGGCCAGCCCGGCCGGCCTCACACTCGGAGACCGGGCTTTCGCGACCGTGCCCGCCCCGGCCGCCTGCGGCCCGGTTCGGCGCTCTCTGCGCGAATGCTCCGACGGGCCCTTCGACTCCACTCCATAGTGACGTGGATAACAGCTAATCAGGTGACACCGGGTTAGTCAAGAGGCGGCTTCCGGATCCCCGAAAATCGCCCTGACCTGCGCGTCCGAATCGCGATTCCGATGGCACTGTGCGGCGGATGTGTGGCCGACATCCCCGGATGGTGCGGCCAGGAGGTTCGCCGACACTGTCGCCCGCGAGCTCGTCGGCGGCACTTGCCACGCCGTGAACGGGTGGATTAGCATCCGGTGCACGACGAGGCGCAATCGGCGCCCGGATCTTCCCCTCGGCAGTCGCCACGTTCTCGCGACCCTCCCGCACACCACAATTCGAAGGCGGACACCTATGATCCCCATGACCATCGACGGTAAGCCGGCCGTCACCACAGAAACGTTCGATGTCGTCAACCCGGCGACCGGCGCGGTGGAAGCCCAGGCACCCGAGTGCAGCATCGAGCAGTTGAACGAGGCGATGGACGCGGCGCAGCGCGCGTACGAGTCCTCGTGGCGCACCGACGAGAGCGCGCGTCGGGAGGCGCTGCGCGCGGTCGCCGACGCGATCGAGGCACATCACGACGAGTTGACCGAACTGCTGATCCTCGAGTCGGGCAAGCCCGCGACCTTCGCGCACATGGAGAACCAGGGCGCGCCGCCCTGGTGGCGCTACTACGCCGACATGGACCTGCCGCGGTCGGTCGTCGTCGACGACGCCACCGCATTCGTCGAGCAGGTGTATCGCCCGCTCGGAGTGGTGGCTGCGATCACCCCGTGGAATGGTCCGCTCGGACTGGCGGGCTGGAAGATCGCCCCAGCCCTGCGGGCCGGCAATACCGTCGTGATCAAGCCGTCGCCATTCACACCCCTCTCTACCCTCCGCCTCGGCGAGATCATGGCCGGGATCCTTCCGCCCGGGGTGGTCAACGTGGTTTCCGGGGGTGACAAGATCGGCGCGGCGATGACCTCGCATCCGATCCCCCGCAAGATCAGCTTCACGGGATCGATCGAGGCCGGCCGGCACATCGCAGTGTCGGGCATCCGGGACTTCAAGCGCATCACCTTGGAGATGGGCGGCAACGACGCGGCCATTCTCCTCGACGACATCGACGTCGAGAAGGCCGTCCAGGCGTTGGTACCGCTGACCACGATGAACTGCGGCCAGATCTGCGCCATCCCGAAGCGCATCTTCGCCCCCGCCGCCCTGTACGACCAGGTCGTCGACGCATTCACCGCGGCCTACGACCGGATCGTCGTCGGCGCTCCCTATGACGAGGGGACGCAGATGGGACCCCTGTCGACCAAACCGCAGTTCGACCGCATCAAGGATCTCGTGTCGGATGCGAAATCCGCTGGCGCCCGGGTCACTGCCGGCGGCGGTCCGCTCGACGGCAACGGATACTTCTTCCGGCCCACCGTGCTCGCCGACGTCGCCGAGGGTGTACGGATCGTCGATGAGGAGCAATTCGGTCCGGCGCTGCCGATCCTGAAGTACGACTCGATCGACGACGCCGTGGCCCGTGCCAACAACACCGAATTCGGGCTCTGCGGCTCAGCGTGGTCGTCTGATCCCGACCGTGCCGCCGCAGTCGCCCAGCAGCTGGAGGTCGGTACCACGTTCGTCAACGCGCACGCGATTCTCCCGCCGCACATCCCCTTCTCCGGCGCCAAGGCGAGTGGGCTGGGAGTGTCGAACGGCTTGGCCGGACTGCTCGGATTCACCGAACCGCAGGTCATCCACCGCGTCCGAGCCTGATCTTCATTCGTGTCGGCAGGTCCTCGCCTGCCGACACGAATGTCGTTCCACACCAAAACCAGAACTAGAAGGATCCAACATGAACGTTCACGTCAGTGCCGACTTGACTCGGTGCCAGGGACACGCACGGTGCCTGCTCGCCGCACCGGAAGTATTCGATGTCGACGATTACGGCAAGGTAGTCATCCTGGACAAGGACGTAACGGGTGAGCTCGTCTCCTCGGTCGAGGAGGCCGTCGCGAACTGCCCGGAAACGGCGCTGTCCCTCACCCGCGACAGCTAGCCACTCGGCCCGTCCGCCGGGTGCCTGGTCAGTCTTTCCACAACCGCCTGGTCACCCCGAGGCGAAAGGCGCTCGGAAGTCGTCCGGAGTGGCCGTCCCGCGCTCACGGGAGGCCGGGGGTCCACGCAGTGCCTCTTCGGTGCGGTGCCGTCGAAAATAGGTGTGCACCAAGTAAACCGGAAATCCGCAGGAGGGCGACATGGCGCGACCGCGTACACCACGTATTTCCCAGAAGAGGCTCATTCGCATCGCGCTGCGGGTGATCGACAAGGATGGCCTCGCTGCGTTCAGCCTCAAGCGGCTCGCCGACGAACTACAGGTGCACGAGTCCTCGGTCTACCATCACTATCGGTACAAGCACCTCATCCTGGAGGACGTCGTCAGACTGGTGCTGTCCGATATCGATGTGACGACCATGCCGACGGGTTACTGGAAAGACTATTTGCTTCACGCCAGCATTCGGTACTACCGCGCGGTCGTCGCCCACCCGAATTTGGTTCCCGTCCTGCAGACGTCCTCGCATCCGCCGTACACGCACGCTGTCGAGAACCACACGGCAGCAATGCTCTTTCAGTCCGGATTCCCGGCACGGTACGTGGTCCTCATCCGCGAACAGCTCGAGTCGCTGATTCTCGGAGCTGTGCAGTATTCGGGCAATATCGAGCTGTTCACCGAGGTCGACGTCCGACATGCCGCACTGGTGCGGGCGACTCGGGCGGTCGGCGAGATCACGCCCGAGGAACGCATCTTCCATGCCCTGCGCGCCTTCCTCGATGGCCTGGAGCTGCAACTGCCTCTCTGGCAGCAGTCCGCCCCGGATCCTGATCCTGGCGTGTCCACCTCATCCGCCGGCCCATCCACCCAGGCGGCGCCGGGGCTCGGGGACTCCGAGCAGGCCCTGTCCGGCTGACGGATACGGCGCGGAACGCGAGCGGAAAGAGTCGTCGTCCACCCTGGGCCGAGGCATGTCCCGGGAAGGCTCTCCGTCCGCTGGACTTCCGATCCCGATCCGAGACCCCGGTGCACTGCTGTCATCGGGGTCTGTGCGCGACTTCGCTGCCCCACAGTCGGTCCCCCTGTCCTGTTCGGGTATGCCGGCTTTGGGTGATGGGTTCCCGGAAGGCGGTATTGACCAATCAGGTGTCACCTGATTAGCTGTGATCTACACAACGCGCCTCGGACACTACGACGCGCGTCCGCAACCGCAGGAGAACACATGCCTGGTGCACTTTCGGGATTGCGAGTCCTCGAAATCAAGGGAATCGGCCCCGGCCCGTTTGCAGCCATGCTGCTCGCCGACATGGGCGCCGATGTCATTCGAGTCGACCGACCCGACCCGGAGAACGACCCCGCCGGAGCAGACGATCCCACCCACGCCGTCCTCGCCCGCGGGCGGCGGTCGATCGTCCTCGATCTCAAGAGTCCGGAGGGGGCAGACACCCTGCTCCGCCTGGTCGAGACTTCCGACGTGCTGATCGAGGGCTTCCGCCCCGGCGTCATGGAGCGACTCGGTGTCGGACCGCAGGTGTGCCTCGAACGCAATCCACGACTGGTGTACGGACGAGTGACCGGCTGGGGACAGGAAGGCCCGCGCGCGCGGTCGGCGGGGCACGACATCAACTACATCGCGCTGTCCGGCGCTCTCCACAACATCGCACGCCCCGGCCAGCCCCCGACACCACCGCTGAACTATGTCGGCGACTATGCCGGAGGCTCCCTGTTCCTGCTGTTCGGCATCTTCTGTGCCCTCCACGAACTACAGCGTTCGGGACGCGGCCAAGTCGTCGACGCTGCGATCGTCGATGGGGCCGCGCTTCTCACCGCCCCGTTTCAAGCCATGCTCGCGAAGGGCTTGTGGAACCGGGAGGCGGGCACGAACATCCTCGACGGATCGGCTCCCCACTACGACGTCTACTGCTGCGCGGACGGCAAATACATCAGCATCGCTCCGAACGAAGCCAAGTTCTACGCCGTTCTGCGGGACAAGCTCGGTTTGACCGGAGCCGACTGGGACGAGCAACACGACCGCGCGCTGTGGCCGAAGCGCAAGGAGCAGTTGACGGCCCTTTTCGCCGAGCGCACCCGGGACGAATGGACGGCGCTCCTGGAGGGGACCGATGCGTGCTTCGCTCCGGTGCTGGACCTGGTAGAGGCTCCCGCCCATCCCGACAACATCGCCCGCGAGGTCTACACGCAGGCGAACGGGCTCACGCAGCCGAGTCCTGCACCGCGGCTGAGTCGTACACCGGGAACCATCGGAGCGCGGCCGCCGGCCCACGGCGAACACACACAGGAAATTCTCGATGAGTTGCGCACTGCGATCACAGCAGAGCGATAGTCCACACCGGGTCAACGTCTCCAATCACGCTGTCCCGTTTCAGAAAGGTGATCTACATGTCCTCCGCTGATCTCGCCGATCGCTGCTCGCTGGCGCATCTCATGCAGCGGCACCTTCGGGACCGCCCCGACGCGCTCGCCATTCGAGAGATCGACGGCGAGGCTGAACTGACATGGACCGACGTACACGACCTCGGGCTGGCCTGGGCGGGTGCGCTGGCCGGCGCGGGGGTGTCGGCCGGTGACTGCGTCCTGGCAATGCTGCCCAACAGCGCGGCCAGTTTCGTCACATGGCTCGGCTCGTCGTACCTCGGAGCCGTCGATGTTCCGGTGAACGATGCGTACCGAGGTGCGTGGCTCGACCACGTGATCGCCAAGTCACGTGCATCGGTGGCGATCGTCCATGCCGACTATCTCGACCAGTGGCAGGAGGTCATCACGCGGCACAGCCTCTCCCTCGTCGTCGTCGGGGGCGATGCCCGCCGTGATGACACCGTCTCCGGCACCCGCATTTTCGCCGCCGAACTCTTCCTCGACGCGGCCGAGAAGATCGCCGAGCCGGTCTTCGGGGCGCGGGGCGACATCGCGTCGGTGCTGTGGACCTCCGGCACAACCGGTCCGAGCAAGGGCGTCATGATGCCGTGGGGGCAGTGGTGGAACCGTGTCGTCGACTCCAACTACCTTCCGGATGTGTCGCAATGGCCGGACGCGGTCATGTACCAGCCGTGGCCGGTGTTCCACGTCTCCGGCCGAGAGTCGTTCTACCGGATCCTCGTCAACGGAGGAAGCCTTCGCCTGCGGCGCCGTTTCTCCACGAGTGAATGGTTGTCGGATATTAGGCGCGAGAACTGTGACTGGACCTACCTGGTGGGGTCGACACCCCGGTTCCTGCTGGATCAGCCCGCCCGAGCGGACGACCAGGACAACCCGTTGAAGCTGGTGCTGTTCGGACCGGCCCCGCGCGAGATCGAAGAGTTCTGCACCCGCTTCGGTGTCGAGCACGGGGTCACGAGTTACGGCCTGACCGAAGTCAACAACCCGCTCAACTCGCTCGATTACCGAATCGACGAACAGAACTACTGGTCGTGCGGAAAGCTGCACCCGAACCGCCGAATTCGCCTCGTCGACGAAGCCGGCCGCGATGTTGCCGACGGTGAACCCGGTGAGCTGCTTGTGCTCGACGAACGCGCCGAGCACAAGATCTTCTCCGGCTATCTCCACGACCCCGACGCCACGGAGGCCGCGTTCATCGATGGCTGGTTCCATTCCGGGGACCTTCTTCGGCGTGACGAGGGCGGCCATTACGCGTTCGTCGACCGTCGCAAGGACGCGATCCGGCGGCGCGGCGAGAACATCAGTTCGTTCGAGGTGGAAGCCGCGGTGAATTCGCATCCGGACGTCGTGGAATCCGCGGCGTTCGCGGTTCCCTCGGAAATCGTCGAGGACGAGGTCATGGTGGTGATACTGCGCGCAGCGGAGAGCACTCTCAGTGCGGCGGAGCTGCGGAGCTACCTCGAGAAGATCATGCCGAAGTTCGCGCTTCCGCGGTACATCGAGTTCGCCGACGACCTACCGAAGACCCCGAACCAGAAGGTGCGCAAGAGCGTGCTGCGCGAACGTGGCATCACCGACAGCACCTGGGATGCGGTCGCCGGCGCAGAGGCGGCACCACAACCGACGGGCGCGTAGTCGTGGCTGGGTCCTTGCTCGTGGGCGGTCGAGGACCCAGCCATTGCCCTAACGGCCGCCACGAACCGCTCTGGGTCCGGTCAGGTTGTGGACTTGACGGGGGTGCGGCGCCGAGTCTTCTTGGCGGGACTGACCACCGGCGCCGCGGTCCAGGACTCCAACTGCCGCTCGAGTCCGTCGAGGTAGGAGTTGAGTGCCAGAAGGAAGCGGTCCTCGACCGTGGTGCGGCCCGCCGCGTCGACGATGGAGCCCAGTTCGGTCAGGTCCCCGGGCAGCTCGTCGAACAGGTCGCGGTGCGCGAACTGCAACGCGCCGATGGTCAGGGCCTCGAGATGCTCGCGGATTGCCAGGACGTATTCGGGCGGAAATCCTGCCTTCAGGAGTACCGCGGCGGTCTGGTTCTCCCGTTCGAGGCCGAACGTGCGTGGTCGCTGTTCGGTCAGGAGCGGAATCACCTCGGGATGAGCCAGCATCGTCTGCAGGTACGTCGTCGCAGCGTCGTAGACGTACAGCTTCCAGTTGTCCTCGATCGGCGAGTCCACCGTGAAGTCACTCAGGACCAGCATGAGGACGTCGGTGAGGATGTCCTTCTTGTAGCGGTAGTGGTAGTACACCGACGATTCATGTACCCCGAGTTCCGCCGCGAGCCGCTTCAAACTCAGACGGCTCAGCCCCTCCTCGTCGATCAACTTCAGCGCTGCTTCGATGATGCTCTGCCGGGAAATCAGCGGCGTCTTTGGTCTGGCCACGATCTTCCTTGCGCTCCTCGAGGTCGACTTCCTGCCGTCGCGCTGCTGCGCGGCGGCGCCACCGGTCACCGCAGGCACCGGTGCACATCCGCAGAGTGTATGCGCACATGACGGCCGCATGCGGACCCGCACCGGGTGCGTGGGACCACGGGTTTTGTCCGAAAGTGCGCCCAGGCCCCGACACAGTCTACCAACATTACCAGGTTTGGCCTGATAAAGGTCATCGGGCCGGACGCAATCCGTAGGCCGACACCACATAGGAGGATCCGAGATGAGCGCGCTCAAACTCGACTCGAAAGTCATCGTCGTGACCGGGGCAGGCAGGGGCCTTGGCCGCGAGCACGCACTCGCGTTGGCCGGCCGCGGAGCCACGCTCGTGGTGAACGATCTGGGCGTGGGACTCGACGGGCACGGCATGTCGCCGCGGCCCGCAGATGAGGTCGTGGAGCGCATCACCAGCGCCGGGGGAACCGCGATCGCCGATTACAGCGACGTCGCCACCGAGGAGGGCGCCAACGCCTTGATCGAACGGACCGAACGGGAGTTCGGCCGCCTGGACGGTGTGGTCAACAACGCCGGCACCTACCACCTCGCCCCGTTGCCCGAGGTGTCGGTGGCGGCCTTCACCGACCTGGTGAACGTGCATGTGATGGGCACCTTGCTGGTCACTCGCGCGGGCTGGCCGCTGTTGAAGAAGAGCACGACCGGCCGCATTGTGAACACCATCTCCGAGGCGTTTCTCGGCTACCGGCACCAGGGCAGCTACGGGGCGGCGAAGGGGTCGATCTTCTCGCTGACCCGGGTGATGGCCGTCGAGGGTGCCGACGACGGAATCAAAGCCAATTGCATCGTGCCCGCGGTCGCGAGCCGGATGGGCGCCCTGTACGCCGAGCACAACGGCATTCCACTCGACGCCGTGGGGCCCGAAAATTTACCCTCGGCGCCGGCCACGTCGGTCGCCACCTACCTGCTGCATCCGAGCTGCGGAATCAGCGGTCAGACGCTGAGCATCAACGGCGGCAATCTCACTCGCTGGGAGGTCGTGCAGACACAGGGCCATCCCTACGGTCCCGATCTCACCCCCGAGGACGTTGCGGCAGCGATCCCGCGGGTACTCGAACTCGGTGGCGCACGCGCCCGCGAGCTCGGGCTCTGACACCGTCCCGCGCAAGGCGTATCGAGGCTCTGCGCCTTGCGCGGACGGTGTCGGTGCGTTTACGGCGACGGCGCGGTCTGGTCGAGCGGCCAGCGGAGCAGGCGCCGGGCCGTGCGGCCCAGGAGTTGTTCCTTCTCGTCGAGGCTCAGTTGATCGGAATGCAGTATGAAGCCCAGTGATTCCGCGTAGGTGTGCATCCCGACGTACCCTTCCGCGGCCTTCGGGAAGCGAATGTTCCACCCCACTCGTCCGCGGAACCGTGAGATGTCCGATCCCCACGCCAGGCGCCGCACCCCGTAGCTTTCCAGCAGTTGTTCGACGTACTTCCAGGAGTCCCCGAACGGGTATCCCTCGGTCGACAGTCCCGGCGCCCCACATAATTTGATGGCGACGTTGTCCAATTCCGCGAGCGCCAGCACCGCAGGGAAGTCCTTCCACCATGGATCGTGCAGGACACTGTGGGGCGGTTGCGGGATCCCGAGATGGTCGACGATGAACTGGAGATCGGGGTATCTCCTGGCGATCGGCTCCAGCGCCGACACACCACCCCACAGGTGGATCAGGACGGGCACGTCCTGTTTCTGGCACGCGGCCAACGCCCGGTCGTATCCCCCGCTGGTGAACTTGACGAACTCCTGCGGGTGCGAGAGCGGGCCGGGCACGAAACGAATCGTGCGGACCGCCGGCCGGGCAGCGACGGCGGCGATCGATTCCTCGATGTCGGGGTCGTCCGGCGAGAGTTCCGGGCCCACCCCGGAGGAGGTGTTCTCCGGCCTGTCACCGTGCAGCATCGGAACACTCGAAAAATTGGACGGATACTTCTCCGAGAGACCCTCGGCCCACTGGAATTCTCGGGTCGGATGGAGCAGCACGGAGGTGACACCGACGGACTCCATCATTTGCAGGAGCATTTCCGTCAGGGCGCGGTGCTTGATGTCCTCGGAGACATCACTCCAATCGGCCCGTGGGCCGGGTTCGTGCAGTTGAAAATCGACAATGTCCACGTCGTCACTTCTCCGCTGTCAGTCACACCTGCGCGATAGCGAGTGTGATGGTTGGCTGTGCTGGGTCCAGGGGCCGTCACCGCCCGCTCAGGTCGCGGCCTGCTCGGTGGTTGCGGAGTGGTGCGCGGCGGGTTCGGATGCCCGGTGCAGGATGTGCACGGTGCCCGCGGCACCGTCGACACGCACGCGGTCCCCCGTGCGCAGCGCCCGAGTGCCGGTCTTGGTGTTGACCACGCACGGCAGCCCGAGCTCGCGTGCGACGACGGCAGCGTGGCTCAGTGCCCCACCGATGTCGACGACGAGCGCCGCGGAGATGAACATGATCGACGACCAGCTGGGGTCGGTCGTCGGCGCGACCAGGATCTCGTCGCGTTCGACCTCGGCGAAGTCGGGCGAAGTGACCACCCGGACTGTGCCCTCGACGACTCCGGCGCTGACACCGACTCCGGTGACCACACCTGCGGCGCGCCCTTCCGTGTCGACGAAATCCGCAGGGAAGGGTGTCGGGTTGCCGACGAAGTGCGAGGGCAGGTCGTAACGCTGGTAGAGCGCACGGCGCGCCCGCCGCCGGGCCACGAGTTCTTTCGCGTTCTCCGGGAGTTCAGCCACGAGCTCCTCGAAGGTCAGGTAGAACGCGTCGTCGATCTCGTCGAGGGTGCCGCTGTGCACAGAGAGTTCCCCGATGCGGCGGGCGGCGGCACGGGCGACGTCCAGCGACTGCACGTAGGCGCGTTTGCCCACACCCCGCAACGGGATGTTGCGTGCCCCCATACGTAGTTGCAGCCAGGTGAGCGGGCGCCGCAGCGGCTTCTCCTTCGCCAACAGCTCCCGCCGCATGATCGCCGCCTCCGCCTCGTGTTTGGCCAGCTGCGCGAACGGGCTGGTCGAATCCGGGCGGGAGGCGTACTCCTCGACCATCCGCTCGATCGCGGCGGGCTCCTCGCGCCAGACGCGACTGGAAAGCTCACCCTCGAGGGGGCCTTCGAAGCCGTGGTTGGCGAGCACGTCGTGGACCGAGAGTTCGCCGCGCGAGGCACGCCAGATGTCGGAGACGACCGCCATTTCGGCGCCGCCGTGTCCACTGAGTGTGGACACGTCGCCGATTCCCGTGCGCCCGACGGCTTTCGCGAGTGCCCCGAACAGTGGGGTGATCACGGCCATCAGCATCACGTTGTGAGCGGTCATCGCCTCCATGAAGTGTTCCGACGACGACCGCAACACCGCTTGTGCGCCCCGCAGGTCACGGTGGGAGATCTCACCGGTCTCCTGCCGCCACCATTGATCGGTGTCGCGGGCCACCGCTCGCACCTTCGACGGTGCCCGGAAGAATTTGTACGGGAGCCGGACTGCGATGATCGGGTACCGACGTTTCACCGGTGTGTAGTCGATCGTTTCCGGGGCTCTGCCGAGAATTCCCTGGACCACGTCCTTGCCCGACAGTCCGGGCATGCGATTGCCGAAGGAGGCCATGAACTCGACCTCGATCGCGAGGCGCCCGTAGAACGGCTTGACCACCCTGTCCCGCAACGAATGCGGGACCGGTACGTCGCGCCTGGGAATCAGCCCGAGCTGGTACCAACCACGCCGCGGGCATGACTCGGACATCGGCCCGTGGAAGGAGACGGTGAGTGGGGTGAGCACCCCGGGTGCGGCTTCGCCCAGGTTGTCGGTCGACCAGTGCCGTCCCGGGATACTGGGACTGTGGAGGTTGTCCCAATTGTCGTCGGGGCTCACGTCGTCGAGTGTTTCGACCGACGACTCGACATCGCCGCGCTGGCTCCACACCGTTTCGGGGCGGGCCTGCAGTAGCGACACCTGGCCCTCGTCCGCATCGTCGGCAATCGCCCATTCGATGTCCATCGGCCGGCCGAATGCCTCCTCGATCTTCAGGCCCAGCCGGGCGAGTGCGGTGAGGTCACCGTGTCGCAGTGCGGGCAGGGCCTGGAGTTCGGCGGGTACGTCGACCAGCTGTGTTCCGCCGGCAGGGGCGAATCGGTGCGCTTGCTGCTTCCGGTTGATCTCTTCTCGCACCACATCGAGACCACTCTTCGACACCCACAGGCGATCGCAGTCGACGTCTCCGTTCACGACGCCCTCGCCGAGACCGTAGGTCGACTCCAGGTACATCTGGGAGCGGTTTCCGGTGACGGGCTCGAGGGTCATCATCACCCCGGATGATCGGGCGGACACCATGACCTGGATAACCACGCCCATTGCGAGGCCGTCCGTGGACACTCCCACACGGTCCCGGTAGCCGATCGCATGGGGGGTGAAGAGGCTGGCCCAGCAGGAGACCAGGTGTTCGACGACCGAGTCGACGCCGCGGACCCAGAGGTAGGTGTCCTGCTGTCCGGCAAATGACGCGTCGGCCAGGTCTTCGGCGGTCGCGCTCGAGCGGACCGCCACCCAGGGTTCGTTGCCGCCGTCCCCGAGGGACTTGTAGGCGGTCGCGATCTCCTCGCGTAGCTCGTCCGTGACGAGCGAGGTGCCGAACAGTGCCCGGACCTGCCGGGATGCGTCGTCGAGGGATACGGTTTGTGTCAGTAAGGCGTCGATTCTGGGCGCGAGGCCGGCCGCCGCCGTCGCATCCCGGTAGGCCTGCGTGGTGACCACGAAGCCGGCCGGGACCGGTAACCCTTGGCGGAGAAGGTTTCCGAGACCGATAGCTTTGCCCCCCACCTGGTCGGCACAGTTGTCGTCACAATCGACGAGGTTGATCACACCTGACATCTCGAGTCCTCGCTGTCTGTGCTTCCGGACACCGCCGGAAAGGCGTCGTCGTGACGCCCCTCACAGTTTTATCAGGTAACACCTGATGTAGCCAGGTGCTACCTGATATTTTGTCCGGGCGGCCCGAAAGCATGCGGTTCACCTGCGCATCACCGACGCGATCGCGCGTTCCCTTCCCGCACAGCAGTCTCACCCAACTGGACTCCAGACCTCGGCACGTCGGTCATGCCGTTGTGCCACCACGACGCGGAGTGTCGCAGAACGGGCCGGGCCATTCGAGCGCAGGACAAGACCGCCAGACACCCATCCACCGGCCGAAAGACCCGTCCTCCGATCCTCGCCGGCGCCGCCTATCACAGGACGCCACCGACGCGTTGCACGCTGCCATCCCGCTTCCACTGACACGGCATGTCCCCCAGCTATGCCAGCGGTCAGCCGATTGCGGCAGTTCCCGAGCCAGGTCGGCTCGACCACCCAATCGCTCCATCCGCCTACCGCTGGCCCAAACTGGGGGTGGAGCCGATCGGCACGAGAAGAGAAACGGTGGGCTCTCCCCCGTTCCGGCTTCGTCGACTTCTTCTATCCGTTGCCGTGCCGGCGTTCCGGCGTCGCCGGCCTACGGACGGTTACCGCCGAGTGCAATGCCATCCAGGTCACCCGACGCGCGCCACTGCTCGAGCAACTCGAAGAAGCTCAACGGGCCCTTCCCGTAGAAGCTGGCGAAGAATCCCTTGTCCGGGTCGATGTTGCCCTCGCTCGTGAAGAATCCGGGCGTGCAGGCCTGGTAATACGACGAGTTGCCGATCGCCACCTGGCGGAAATGCTCCCGGTATGCGGCCTCGCCCTCGCGGGTCGCCTCGACCACCGTATGCCCTGCCGTGCGGGCCTGGTCGACGACGTAGGCGAGGTGCTTGGCCTGCTCGCCGACCGTGTGGCAGTAGTTCGCAGTCAATCCGGTCTGGGTCTGGCCCAGGAAGAAGCAGTTCGGGAAGTCGGCGGTGAACATCCCATGGAGGGTGATCATGCCGCTGCTCCATTTGTCGCTCAGCCGCTGTCCGTTGCGGCCGATCACGTCGTATTGCGCACGGCGGGTGTAGTCGGTGCCGACCTCGAAGCCGGTGGCGAAAATGATGCAGTCGACTTCGTATTCCCGTTCGCCGACAACGAATCCGGTCTCCGTGAGGCGATCGACGCCCTTTCCGTCGGTGTCGACGAGTGTGACGTTGGGGCGGTTGAAGGTCGGGTAGTACTCGTCATGGAACTGGGGTCGCTTGCACCAGCGTCCGTACCAGGGCTTGAGGGATTCGGCGGTGTCGGGATCGTCGACGGTCTCTTCGATGCGCTGTCGGATGCGTTCCATGGTGCGCAGATCCGCGAGACCCATCAGGCGCGAGCGCTCTTTCCGGTCGAGGGGCCGGCCGGACTCGTTCGCCTCCTCAGCGGCGGTCATTGCGGTCAGTTCCCGGTAGGTGACCGTCCAACCGTCATCGACAAGGTCCTCGTCAGCGCCTCCCCCGTCGATGATGGAGGTGAAGTTGACCATGCGGTCCCGTTGCCATCCCGCTTGCAACTCCGCGGCCCACTCGTCATCAGTGGGACGGTTGGCGCGGACATCGCAGGCGGCGGGCGTGCGCTGCACGACGTAGAGCTCTTCGGCCCATTCCGCGACATGGGGGATGCACTGAATGCCCGTCGAGCCGGTACCCACGACGGCCACCCTCTTTCCGCGCAGACCGGTGAGGTCGCCGGACTCGTCCCCTCCGGTATAGGAGAAGTCCCACCGGCTGGTGTGGAACATGTGTCCTCGGTAGTCCGTGATACCGGGGATACCGGGCAGCTTCGGCCGATTCAGCGGACCGGTCGCCATGGATACGAACCGAGCACGGAGCTCATCGCCCCGATCCGTGCGGACCAGCCACCGCTGCGCGTCCTCGTCCCACCGCATGTCGGTCACCGAGGTTTGGAAGATGGCGTCGTTGTACAGGTCGAGCTGCTTGCCGAGGTTCTGGGCGTGCCCGAGGATCTCCGACCCGGAGGAGTAGCGATTCTTCGGGACATAGCCGAGTTCTTCGAGCATCGGCAGGTAGATGTAGGACTCGATGTCGCATTGCACACCCGGGTACCGGTTCCAGTACCAGGTGCCCCCGAAGTCCGCTGCCGGGTCGATCACCCGAATGTCCTCGACTCCGATTGCCCGCAGGTGCGCGGCGGCCAGGAGAGAGCCGAAACCCCCTCCGATCAGCAAGAATTCGACATCTTCACTGAGTGGTTCGCGGGTGAACGTCGGGTCGGCGTAGGGATCGGCGGTGAAGTGTGAGAACTCGCCGCTCACCTCGACGTACTGATTGTTGCCATCAGTGCGGATTCGCTTGGCACGCTCCTGCGCATACCGTTGCTGCACTCGCTCGAATTCGGCGTCGTCGATCATGCTGTTGCCAGTGGTCGTCATGGGTATACCCCCGAAGATTGTGTGAGGTCAGGCGGCTGAAGCGCCGGCGAGGCAGTGCCCGCAATGGTGCCAATTTATCAGGTGACACCTGGTTAATCAACCATCCCTTGCAGGCGTTCGCACACCGCTACCAGGCGAGAGCCGACAGGTCACCCGATCCGCGGAAGCCGGCGGGCGAGCACCCCGCACCACTCGCCCCCGCCCGTGCGGCCCGTCACCCGCTCCCGCTCCATTGACTTACCCGGCGACACCTGGTTTTATGTGAGTCACCACACATCGGACGAAATTTTCGTCATCGCCGCACGTCAGAAGGTCGCACAGCGGCCGCGTTCCCACGCCGTCGCAGAGCCGAAAGGACATCCATGCTCAGCGCCAAGGACGATTTGCTGCACGATCCCGGCAGCGAACGCCTCTTCACCGAAACCAACTGGTTCGGCTTCATCAATGTCGAGCAGGAAGGGATCAGCTTCGGCGTCTACGTCGGCTTCAAGCCCAATCTCGGGCTCTGCTACTCCTGGATCGCGGCGTTCCGCGGGTTCCACCCGCACCACGCCAGCATCGAATATTTCGACCGGCGGCAGTTCATGCCGGTTCCGACGGTCACCGAATCCGGGTATGAACTCGACAACGGCCTGCGGGTGGAATTCGTCGAACCGCTCGAAAAGTTCCACATCACCTACTCCGACGCCGCGAGAAACTTCGCCATCGACGTCGAGTGGTCAGCGATCTGCCCGCCGTCGGAATGGGCCAAGTCCGGACATTTCGACCACTTCGGCCATGTCACCGGCACCTTGACACTCGACGGTCGCACCCACCCGGTCGACACCTTCGCCCAGCGGGATCACTCGTGGAGTGTGCGCGGGGACGAAAGCCTGCCCGCCGTGCCTCCCAAGCCGTTCGCGTGGGTGTGGGGTGCGTTCTCGGAGAAGTTCGCGTTCCAGTCGGCCGCTAATTGGACTCTCACCACCGACGCCGGCGGACCCGATACGCATTCCGGAACACCCGTGCACGCGGGTGGAGGCGAGCGGGCATCCTGGCTGTGGAATGGTGAAAGTATCGACTACACAACCGAAGTCAACTTCGAGATCACAAAGTGGGAGGGTTCGCTGCGACCGACCGCTGCACGAATCGCCTTCCGGACCGAATCGGGAAAGTCCTACTCCTTCGACGGCAAAGTCGTCAGCGCCGCGCTGATCCCGAACTCGTTCAACTTCTCGACGCTCGTCTGCCAGGTGCATTGGCGTGACGAAGACGGCAACGCCGGAATAGGTGACTTCCACCTGTCGATCACACCGGCGAACTACGCCGGCGCCGGCGCCTGAGCGCGCCGATCAATCCCCGTCCGCCCGGCTCGCCGGCGTCCGAGACGGATCAGGCAGCCATTGCGCTGCCGCACCGAGTATTCGAACAACAATTCCGACAGATCAAGGAGAACCCGATGAGCGTGGAAGACAACAAGCAGGTCGTCAAGAAGTACATGGAGACGATGTGTACCGGCGACTTCGATGCCCTGATGGATGTGATGACCGAGGACGCCACCTGGACGGTTCCGGGTGACCTCGCCGTCTCCGGTGAGCATCCGAAGCTCGAGATGAAGCAGATCCTCGAGGCGATGGCAACCAAGTTCGCCAGCCCCGTGGTGTGGGAAGCGACCGGAATGATCGGCGAGGGCGACAAGGTTGCCGCTGAATGCCTCTCCTCCATCGACACCAGCGACGGCAAGCAGTACCGCAACCGCTATCACATTCTCTTCCAGATCCGTGATGGCAAGATCGCCAAGCTGGTCGAGTACTGCGACACCAAGCATGTACAGGACATCTTCCTGAGCTGATCGATCCACCGACATCCCACGAAGACCCCGCATCCCTCGCTGTTCTCACCGCCGCAGTCGAGGCAGCGAGCGATGCGGGGTGGATCATCACCTCGCTAGAGAAGGACTGCAATGCTTTCCACCGCTTTCACTGCGACGTTCGGCGTGCGCCACCCCATCGTGCAGGGTGGGATGCAGTGGGTCGGCCGCGCCGAACTCGTCGCCGCGGTCGCGAATGCCGGAGCGCTCGGCATGATCACCGCACTGACCCAGCCCACCCCCGACGACCTCGCCAAGGAGATCGGGCGCACCCGCGAACTCACCGACCAGCCCTTCGGCGTAAACCTCACGATTCTGCCGGCCATCACGCCGCCGCCCTATGAGGAGTATCGGCAGGTCATCATCGAGTCCGGCGTCAAGATCGTGGAGACCGCGGGCTCCAATCCCGCCCCGCACCTGCCTGACTTCCACGCCGCAGACGTGAAAGTACTCCACAAGTGCACGAGCGTGCGGCACGCCGTGAAGGCGCAAGACATCGGTGTGGACGGCATCAGCATCGACGGATTCGAATGCGCGGGCCATCCCGGCGAGGACGACATCCCCGGCCTCGTCCTCATCGCGGCCGCCGCCGAGCAGATCAGCATCCCGATGGTCGCATCGGGTGGATTCGCCGACGGTCGCGGTCTCGTCGCCGCCCTCGCGCTCGGCGCCGACGGCATCAACAACAACACGCTTCATGTGCACCGCCGAAGCGCCGATTCACCAGAACATCAAGGAGGCGATCGTCGCGGGCAAGGAGACAGACACCGAGCTGATCTTCCGTCCGCTGCGCAACTCGGCCCGCGTCGCCAGCAACACTGTCAGTCGCACGGTGGTGGAAATTCTCGGCCAGGGCGGCACGTTCGACGACGTACGTGATCTCGTCGCCGGCACTCGGGGGCGCACGGTGTTCGAGCGCGGCGACGTCGACGCCGGCATCTGGACGGTCGGCACCGCGCAGGGCCTGATCCACGACATTCCGACGGTCGGCGAACTCGTGGAGCGGATTGTCTCCGACGCCGAGTCGCTGATCGCCGAACGCCTCGCGGGCGCGATGGTGCCGGTTTCCGCATGAACGTCCTTGCTACACACAGGAGCCATGAATGAAGCGCCACTTCTACGAAGACGACCACCACGCGTATCGCGACACCGTGCGCGAATTTCTCTCCCGAGAGGTCGAGCCGCACTACGAGCGGTGGGAATCCGAACGCCTCATTGATCGCTCCGCGTGGCTAGCCGCCGGCAAGTCCGGCATCCTGGGCCTTGCGGTTCCGGAACAGTATGGTGGCTCGGACGTGGTCGACTACCGGTTCCGCTGCGTCGCCATCGAGGAGGTCGCCCGGTCAGCGACCACCTCCTTCGGGAGTGGGATCAATACTCAGGACGACATCGTTCTCCCCTACATCACTCATCTGGGCACCGTGGAGCAGAAACAGCGGTGGCTTCCCGGAATGGCGGCCGGTGAGTTGATCGGTGCCATCGCCATGACCGAACCCGGTACCGGGTCGGACCTGCAGGGCATCAAGACGACCGCAGTGCGCAGCGACGACGACTGGGTCCTGAACGGGCAAAAGACGTTCATCACCAACGGAATTCACTCCGACGTCGTCATCGTCGTCGCCCGCACCGATCCGAATGCGGGGTCGAAGGGCATTTCACTGTTTGTCGTCGAGCGGGACATGCCCGGCTTCAGCCGAGGCCGCAAGCTGCACAAGGTGGGGCTGGCCGGACAGGACACCGCCGAATTGGTCTTCGAGGACGTCCGCGTCCCTGCCGCGAACCTCCTCGGTACCGAGGGGGCAGGTTTCGTCCATCTGATGGAGAACCTGCCACTCGAGCGGATGTCCATCGCCGTCAGTGCGGTCGCGTCTGCGAGGGCGTCGTACGAATGGACGAGAGACTATGTGTTCGAACGTAAGGCCTTCGGCAGGCCGATCGGCGACTTTCAGAACACCCGCTTCGCGCTCGCCGAGATGCTGACCGAGATCGAGGTCACTCAGTCCCACGTCGACCGGTGTGTGCTGGCCCTGAACGCCGGTGAACTGAACGCCGTCGACGCCGCGAAGGCAAAGTGGTGGGCTTCCGAATTGCAGAAGCGGGTCATCGACACGTGCGTCCAATTGCACGGGGGCTACGGCTTCATGATGGAGTATCCGATCGGACGCGCCTTCGTGGATTCACGAATCCAGACCATTTACGGCGGCACCACCGAGATCATGAAGGAGATCATCGGCCGCGACATCGCCTCTCAGTTCGCCTGACGTGGACGCAACCCACGGGCGTGGATCGCCCTACGGCGGCGGCGCGCAAGCGTCACCCACGAAGCTAGGTGGGTCCACGCCTGACTGGGTATCGAGGCGGCGCCCCAGGGCTGCATCTACCAGGCCAGTGCCTGCGTAGGGATGTCCGGACAGCGGCGGTGGGCATCGGTCGAGTTTCACTCGTTGCCCACCGAAGTCGCCATTCGACGGTATGCACCGATGGCATGTGCCAGACGCCTCGCGTAGGGCTGTCGCCTTTGTCCCGCCCGAGCCTACAAGCGTTTCACCGCGAGCCGCGAAAATTTCGACCTCCCCCGGCTCGAGCGGAATTGTTGCATTTACTCTGCGCATCGCACCCAATAGGAAACTGCCGCTCCTTTTATTTCTCGCCAATCGCATCTTCCTCTTTTGCGCCCCGCATAAGCGTTATTCGCGGAACAATTACTCGGCGCTGCCGAGCCTGTATCGGCACGTCGCAGTCCACCGGATCTGGTCAATTGGGAACGGAATATCCCGGTTTGTGTCTTGCGTCACTCCACTCCGTGAAATACGCTTATCTGGACTGCATTTCGCCCGTGCGGGCAGGCTTTCCGATCGGCATGACGCAGAATAGTTGCGCGGCTGAAGCTTGAAATACGCCGATAATCGGCGGCGGATCGTTTCCTGCTCCTCATCGCCGGGCTGTAGTTGTCTGGTGACCGGATAACCGGTTGTCGGCACTTCACACACTGGATATCCGAGGAGATTCGCATGGCCCTTCGCCGTTCGTCTATCGTGCTGATTATTGTCGGCACGCTTTTGATCGTGGTAGCAGCCGCGATCAGATACGTTGCAGTACCGACCCTGTCGAAGCTTCCCGAGGACACGAACGCACAGGCGGCGTTCGAGGGAACGCTCCGCCAGCTCGATCCGGCCACATTCACCCTCGATGCCGGTACACCGATCACGATCGACCGCACCGTTAAGGTCGATCAGGCGGTCGGAGATACCGCCGTCGTCACGAGTACCGCGATCACTCACCTTCCCAGCGGTGACAGCACCGATGCGCACACGTACGCCATCGACCGGGTCGACTACACGCAGACGTCCCCACCGGCGGGGGCGCAGGTGGAAGATCAGCGCGGTGGTGTCGTTCTTTCCTTCCCGATGAACCCGGGTACCGACGACGCACTCGTCTACGACTCCGTCACTCGCACTGCTCAGCCCGTCACCTACACGGGAACGGAGACGTTGCAGGGGCGGGAGGTCTACAAGTTCACCGGCACGACCACGGCGCCGATTGCCGATCCCGCCGTCCTCGGTCCGGTCAAGGCGGCGATTGCCGGATTGGCTCAGAGCGGTGACGGTTCCACCTTGCCGAAGGCGATGCTGCAGAATCTGGTCGGTGCGTTGCCAGCCGACCGCGTCGCCGAGGCACGGCGGACCCTCGACACCGCCCCCGACCAGGTTCCCCTTGCGTTCACCTCGGTGAACTCGATGACGCTGTCCGTCGATACCCGGTTCGGCGCACCGATCAACACCGAGCAGAATCAGACGACAGTTCTCAACCTTCTGTCCGGGGACGCCACGGTTCCGCTGCTCGACCTCTCACAGGTGCAGGTGGCAACTGCGGATGCGTCGATTCAGGCGGTAGCGGACAACTTCGCGCAGGGTGAGCGGCAGCTCGACCTCATGGCCCTGTGGGTTCCGCTCGTCTCGGCCCTGTTGGGTCTGGTGCTCATCGTGATCGGCTTCCTGCGGCGAAAGCCCCGTGCAGGTGCCGGCAGCCAGGGAACGTTCGGGTCGACTGCCGACGTCACTCCTCGACACCCCTCGCGCACAGTGGGCTGACTCCCCTGGCGGGTCCTGGCTCCGCTCCCCTCGACACGTGCCGGGCCACCTTGCCGTTCCACCCGCCACACCCGTTGCCCTGAAGCACTTTGTGTCCTCGGGCCCGTCTGCTTCGGGCGTCGGGCTCACTGCCTGGCAGCGCGGAACGGCACCGTGGCCGGCACCTGCCAGGAAACCGAGCTGTCGAAGCACAACGTTTGAGCGGTGTCCACGACGACGATTGTCGTTGTGGACACCGCTCTGCGTGTCGGTGTGGGTGCCGTCAGGTTCGGCTGATCACCGCCAGAACCTCATCGACTCCGATGATCTTGACCCGTGGTCGTCCCTGTTCGGTGCCGAGTGCGCGCTCAGCGGCATCGAGGCGTACCCATGCCGACCCGTCTGCCGCCTCGGGCTGCCGTTCGGCGACGAGCCCCTCGAGCCAGGAACGGTCCTGTGACGGTGCGGGGAGGCGGCCCGCCTCGTAGTCGTCCACCAGGTGTCGAGCGGTGTCTGCCGCACACTTCTTGTTGGTTCCGATCCCGCCGGACGCACCTCGTTTGATCCACCCCGCGACATAGGTTCCGGGAACTGGTGCCCCGGTGTCGGGATCGACGACGCGGCCTTCGGTGTTGGGAATCGTTCCGCGTGAGGGGTCGAAGGGAAGGTCCGGCAGCGGTGTGCCCTGGTATCCGATCGAGCGAAGCACCAGCCCGGCCTCAAGCAGGTGAGTGTCACCGGTTGGGGTCGCCTTGACCTCGCCGTCCGATCCCTCCACGAGGTGGTTCCGCATGATCTCGACGTGCTCGACCCGATCGTTCCCGAGGAGTCGTTCGAGGGATTCCGCGTAGCGGAGGACGATTCTCCTGTCGGCTGTGTGGCTACCCTCCCGTGCGACGTCGGAGGTCATATCCACCTTGATCCGCGTCGTCGGGTCGAGGGCGCCGGATTGGAGCAGCCCGGCGGAGGTGGGGTCGAGTTCGGCGTTGAGTGGATCGATCACCAGATCGATACCTGGCAACTGTGTCAGCGCCAGGAACTCTGCGATGGTGTATGCAGCCTGAGCTGGGCCGCGGCGACCGAGGATGACGACCTCACGAATGTTACTGGTGCGCAGCGCATCGAGCGCGTGAGGTGCGATGTCGGTCTTCGCCAGATCGTCCGGATCGGTGACGAGGATCCGGGCGATGTCGAGCGCCACGTTCCCGTTGCCGACGATCACCGCACGCTCGGAGGACAGGTCGACGTCGAGGTCCGCGTAGTCGGGATGACCGTTGTACCAGGCGACGAAGTCCGTCGCGGCATGCGAGCCCGGCAGCTCTTCACCCGGAATGCCGAGCGAGCGGTCGGCCGACGCACCCATGGCGTAGACCACCGCATGGTGGTGTGCGGCCAGTTCGGTGTGCGAGAGATGGTTTCCGATCTCTACGCCGAGGAAGAGGGAGAATCCCGGCTTGCGGTCGAGAACCTTGAACGTGTCGGTGACCGCTTTGGTCCCCGGATGGTCGGGTGCCACACCGAACCGGATCAGTCCGTGCGGGGTGTAGAGCCGTTCGAACATGTTGACCTCCACCGCGGAGTGTCGCATCAGTTCGAGTGCCGCATAGTTCGCCGCCGGCCCGGATCCGACGATCGCCACGCGCAGGGGTTCGTCCGCGAAGTTCTTCCGCGGCGACGAGGGGGGCGACGGAAAGTCCGGTGCGGTGGGGTATTTCGTGTAGTACGCGGCATTGATTTCGAGATAGGGGGTGTCCTTCTCCTCCAGTTCGTCTTCCGCCGCGATCGCGTTGACTGGGCATGCGGGCACGCAGGCGCCGCAGTCGATGCAGGCCTGCGGGTCGATGTAGAGCATGTCTGTTTTCATGAACTGCGGTTCCGCCGGTGTGGGGTGGATGCAGTTGACAGGACAGACTGCGACGCAGGAGGCGTCGTTGCAGCAGGCCTGGGTAATTAGGTAGGTCATGTCCAACTCACTTCGGCGAACTGGGATGGGGCGATCCGGGATGTAAGCCCCGGAGGTCTGCGTCGAAGCGGAAGCCCACCGACACCGCGGATCCGGTAGACGGCGGGACCGATCGACACAGATGCTGACTTCACGAACCGATCACCCGACTGACCGGGAGGTCCTTCCACACCGGAAGCGACGATCCCCGGGCGATCAGCACCGGATCGTAGTGACCCGGGGTCTGCGACATTCGCACCTGGTCGGTCACGCCCTGGTAGCGGCCGAGAGCAGTATCCGCGGTGAAGGTCTCGGGGTCGAGGTAGGCATGCGGGCCCGCCGGCGCTCCGGCGGTGGCGCGCGCATACTCGAGATCGAAGATTCCGAGTTCGAGGATCCACAGCGCTACCCGAGTCAGCGAGACGTGGACCTTCCAGCTGCCTCCTTCGCGGGCCCGGCGCAGCAGCGCTGCCGAGATGCCGGCTGCGGTCAGCCAGGACACGATGTAGTCGTTGACGACCACGATCGGGGACAGCTGTGGCACCTCGTCGAGGCTTTCCAGGTTGGCCATGCCGACCAGAGATCCAGCCGATTGGTCGAATCCGACACGATTGGCCCACGGCCCCTGCTCGCCGTGCAGGGAGTTGGTGGCGTAGATCAGGCCCGGCCGGATCTGGGCGCAGTCGTGCGCGGACAGACCGAGGCTGTCGAGGTAGCCCGGGCGCCGGTTGGCGAAGAATACGTCGGCGCCGGTGAGGAGCTCGCGGGTCCGCTGTGCGCCGTCGGGCCGACGCGGGTGCAGTGTGCAGGACCGGACACCGACATTGGCGGTGGCGTAGGTGGTGTCGTGCTCGTGTTCGTTGGGTCGCCAGATGTTCAGGACGTCCGCGCCGTGTAGAGCGAGGGACCGTCCGACGCCGGCACCGGCGATGACGTGCCCCATGCCGAGGGCACGGAGGCCGTCGAACGGTGCCCCGCCGCCAGGTGGCAGGGGTTCGGGGTCGCTGTCGGCGATCTTGGTGATCTCGATGAGGGGGGCATCGGCGAGGAAGTCTCGATACTGTTCGGTTGCCAAGAACTCGGCGGTCGAGCGCACCATCGGCATCACGACACCGGCCTGCGCCGCCGCTTCCTCGAGCTCCGCCCCGTTCCAGCGGGCAATGGCCGAGGCCACGGCCGCCGGGTCGTCCGGTGTACCGAGCAAATTTTGGGCGGCGACTTTGATCTTGGGGTAGGGGTTGAGCGGCATGACCCATCGGTCGTCCGCCGTGCGGTAGTACCGGAATCCGAACGCTTGGGTCGGGTTCGCCGGGGACCCGGGCGGGAAGCCGTTCAACAGCTCCCATTTTCGGTCGTAGAACGGGCACAGTCGGTGCGGCGCGACGCGTAGATCCATCGAGATGTCCTGACCGGGGCCGCCCCGAGCCTGGTGGACCGCCGCAGCGCCGACAGATTTGGCGACCAGGGCCAGTGCGGCGGCGGCACCCAGGCGCAGCGAGCTGGGCACCACCGGGTCGGCGCCGGCGAATGTGATCTGTCCTCCGCAGTCCGTCGCCGACATGCCGATGCCGGTGAGGAGTCCGTCGAGTGCGGCGTGAACGTCGAACGCATCGTCGCGGGCCGGGGCCTCGACAGCAGCGGTGACTCGCTCAGTGAGTGACATCGAGAGTCTCCAACAGGTCGCGGGGGGCGATGACGTATTTGGCGCGGAGGTACTCTCCGAACGACTTGCCGACTTGATCGACACGAAAGTTCGACGACCCTCCGGTTCCGAGGATTCCCTTCACCACGAAATGCACCGCTCGTAGATGTGGGAACTCGTGCCGGACGATGTCGAGATCGACTGCCTCGGGGATGAGCTTGCGTAGTGCCGTGGTGGTCAGCGTGTGCCGGAGCCAGTCCCAGGCAACGTCGTCGCGGACCCACACGCCGACGTTGACGTTGCCGCCCTTGTCGCCGCTTCGGGCGTACGCGATTCGGCCCAGTTCGATCGACTCGCCCACGAGAGGGTAGATGTCGGTGGGTTCGGGGTGGCTCGGTTGCCGTGCCGCGGTCGCTGCGGCCGGTGGCCGAGGTGCCTCGATGATCGATCCGTCCGGCATCACCACCCGGTGGTGCACGCATCGGGCGTCCACCAGTGCGGGCCAATAGTCGATCCGCGGCCAGGGCGCCGTGGCGGGCTGTGCGCCGCCGTCGAGGTGGTATCCGGGATAGCTGGACAGGTACA
This sequence comes from Rhodococcus sp. ACS1, assembly GCF_002300155.1. Lineage (NCBI taxonomy): Bacteria > Bacillati > Actinomycetota > Actinomycetes > Mycobacteriales > Nocardiaceae > Rhodococcus > Rhodococcus sp. ACS1. The sequence goes on along the minus strand of NZ_NSDZ01000008.1, from coordinate 406,431 downwards.
GACTGTTGATCGTGGGGGCGAAGCTGCGCAGCTTCTCCGCGTGATCCGCGGTCGCCATGATCCGGACCGGGACCGTGGCTTCCCATTGGCTGGCCGGATTGGCGACGGCGGTGCCCAACACGGTGATGTCGAGGGCGTCGACCTTGTCGCCGAGGAGGCCGATCAGCTGGTTGCGCAGAACCGCGGCCTTGGCGTCGATATCGGGCGCGGTCATGAACACCATTTGGGAGATCTGATAGCCGACTTGCCCGAAGGTCGCCACCTTGGTGGTGGGCGAGGGAGCTGATCCTGCCACGGCCGAGACCGCCACACGGTCCGGGCCGAGTTGACTGACCCTGACGGTGTCGAGATGGACGGTGACGTCCGGGGTGAGGTAGCGCGGCCCCTGGATCTCGTACACCAATTGTGCGGTGACGGTGTCCGTTGTTACGATGCCGCCGTCTCGGCTGTGTTTGGTGATGACGCTGGAACCGTCGCAATCGATTTCGGCGATCGGGTATCCGGGCTTGTCGATTCCGGGGACGGACTGGAAGCCGGCGAAGTTGCCGCCGGTGGCATGCGCACCGCATTCGATGATGTGGCCGGCGGTGGCGGCGCCGGCGAGGGCGTTCCAGTCGTCGAGGTCCCAGTCGTGCCACCATGCGGCGGGCCCGGAGGTGAGTGACGCATCGGCGACCCGGCCGGTGACGACGATGTCGGCGCCGGCGCGCAGGGCGGCCGTGATCCCCCAACCTCCGAGGTAGGCGTTTGCGGTGATCGGCTGCACACCCCACGATCGGAGCGGCGCCCCGGTATCCATGTTCGTCAGGTCGTGTCCCTGAGCCTGCAGCGATTCGAGATCGCCGACGATATTGTCGCCCTCGACGTGTGCGACCTCGAGCAACAGTCCGGCCGCATCGATGCGCTCTCGCAGTGCCGCGGCCAATCCGGCCGGATTGAATCCGCCCGCGTTGGTCACCACAACCATCTGCCGTTCGGCAATCTCGGCCAAGTGGGGCTCGATCTGCCGCAGGAAGGTGCGGATGAATCCGCCCTCGGGGTGGCGTGTGTGCTGTTCCGAGAGAGCGGCGAGGGTGATCTCTGCGAGGTAGTCCCCCATCAGGACGTCGGCAGGGTCGCCGGCCATCACGTCATCGAGCGCTGAGTTTCGGTCGCCCAGGTATCCCGAGAAGTTGGCGATCCGTACCGGTCGTCTGGTCATGGAAGAAGACTATTCAGCGGATCGGTGCCGGGGCGAGGACCAATAGCGCAACAGGCGATGACCGCCGCGGTCATACCGAACTGAACTATGTTGGCAGAGTGGAAATGTTCCATTTACGGTACTTCGTCACGGTGGCCGACGAACTACACTTCACCCGTGCCGCCGAGCGCCTCAACATCTCGGCTTCTCCGCTCAGCCGCAGGATCCGTGATCTCGAACGCGAGCTGGGGGTCGAACTGTTCGTCCGGGGATCACCCGGGGTGTCCCTGACCGCGGCGGGACGGGAACTGCTTCCCGCTGCCCGAGATGTCGTGGAACGGTTCGACGCCATCGAACGGCGTTTCCGCCGCACGGCCGTGCATTCCCGTCGGATCGTGACGGTCGGTATGGCGCCTGACGTGTCCCCGGCCATCCGACATGCATTTCTGGACCGGTCACGGCTCGAGCTTCCCCACATCGAGGTGCGGATCCAGCCGGACAACACCGCTCCGTTGACACAGGCGGTACTCGACGGACCGGTGGACCTCGCGTTCGTACACGGCCGCGTGGATTCGCGCGACCTCGACACGGTCCGGGTCGACGCCCAGCCGGCAGGGATCGCCATCGGCACCGGATTGGGATTCGACGACCGCCAATCCGTTCGGCTCGAGGAACTCCGGGACGTCGCCTACGCATCGATCAACCACGAGGCTGCACCGTCCGTCTACCGTGCAACCGATGCGTTGCTGGTCAGGCACGGCGTGTTGAAGCGGATCGTTCTCGACAGCCACAATCTGGGCGATCTCAGCCATATCGTCGCCGACGGGCGCGCGTTCGCGCTCGTGGGTCTGCGCTACGGGGCCACCCGAAAGGCCTTCTACGGTGAACCCGTGGTCATCGTCCCGGTCGAAGGGGTGAATTTGACCATCACCACCGACGCGGTATGGCGGCGGGACCGCTTCGCCAGCGATGAGACGATCGCGCAGATTGCGCAGGTCGCCCGGGCGGTGGCGGCGGGTTCGTGACTCAAGTGACGACGGTTCGATCCTTGACTTACCCGGTGACACCTGGTTAAAATTCCATCCAGCAGGTGACCAGCGGACCACGCGTCATCTCCCCGAATTCTGCATTGCCGGTGGTGACGATCCGGAATCGAAACCACATGCCGGACAAATACTTTCACCGCCATTGGAGTCAGTCACCGTGGACAACGTGCATCGATATCTCGAACTCGTTCGTACCCAGCTCGCCACCACATTGTGGCCGCTGCCCGAACACGCGCACGCCCGCACGGTCGCGCAGCACTGCATCGACATCGCCGACGGTATCGCGGCACGAACACGGACCGCACCGGAGATCGACGCGAAGACCTTCGCCGCATACACAAACCTACTGCCCGAGCTCACCGACGCCCTCGACCGGCGAGGCAGAATCGAATTGTCGCGGGCAATCACCGAACGCGCACAGACGGAAGCCGACCTCCCCGCACTCCGGACATTGATCTGCGATGCGGTGCAGGCGCTGTTCTCCTCCTCCCCCGATACGACCGACACAACCCTCTTGATCGACATCCTCAGAGTCGAGCGCGAGACGAGCCAAGCCATCCACGAGGCCGTGAACCGCACGGTTGAAACCTCCGAAGCGACAAGTGAGCAGACGGACGTCCACGACCCGCTGACCACGTACCTGCAACGGCACCCCCATGAGCAGGGCCAGTGCACGATCGATGCGATCACCGAGATTCCGGGCGGGTACTCGAAGAAGACCTACCTCGTCGAACTACATGGATCCAGCTGGCTCCCAGATCGAGTGATCGTCCGCTCGGAGAAACAATTCAACGTGCTCGGCACCTCCCTCGAGACCGAATATCTGACTCTCCAAGTGGTCGCCGACGCCGGCCTCCCAGTGGCAACGCCATACCACCTCGAAACCGACCCGACGATCCTGGGCGGCCCATTCGCACTATTCCAGTGGATCGAAGGATCGATCATCGGTGACATCGACACGGTCCGGGCCCCGAGCGAAACCTTCGGCCGCAGCATGGCCCGCGCCATGGCACAGCTGCACAGTCTTCCGACGACAGACGTGCCCACCTCTACCGAGGCGCCCGTAGCGCCGAGCCGGCAGATGGCCGAACTTCTCGACACCTACCGCCGCAAATGGGAATCGACCGGAATCGTTTCTCCGGCAGTGCAGCTCGCGTACGACTGGCTGGAATCGGCATGCCCGCTCCTGGACGGACACATCGGACTGGTGCACTGCGACCTCGGATGCCACAACCTGCTGGTGGCTCCGGACGGCGAGGTAGCCGCCATCTTGGACTGGGAGATGGCCAAGATCGGCAACCCCGCTCAAGACCTCGGATACTTCTACTACACCGCGGTGCAACTGCTGCCCTGGGACGACTTCCTGGCCGCCTACGAGGCGGAAGGCGGCACTGTCCCAAGCCGACTGGAAATCAGTTTCTTTCGTCTGTGGCGTGAACTCTGGCGCCTGACCAACATCTCTCACGCCAAGCGAGTGATCGAGGCCGGAGAAGCAGACGACATCGGGCTCGCCCGGGCATCGATCTGTAAGGTGGACGAACTCGCCGCCCGCGTAGAGGGCCTGCTCATGGAGATACTCCAACCCGCCCACACGCCTGCCCGCTGAGAGACCACACGCGACGAGGGGGACTCAGTTCCATGACACATGTGCCGTCGTCGTGGACATCGCCCGCCTCACGAGCTCTGCTCTTCGCACACCCGCCTGTGAGCAACCTGGTCAACAACCCCGAGGCCGCCGGCAGACGCTGCCTGCGGACCTGTGCGACGCGGGCATGGCTGACGCCACCCCCCATCGAACGCATCGAGAAATTCGAAGCTTGCACGCTTCACGGCATCGATCAGATCGAGTAACCATGAAAATCAGTCAAACACGCAGCCTCTCTCCGACCAGTAAGCGAGACCGGCACGCGATCGAGCTTGTCTCGTTCGCGGCTCAATGGTGCCCGTTCGGGGGAGCTTCACCGGAGGACATCTTCGTCAACTTCGGTCTCCCACCTGATCGGTATTACCGCCGTCTCGAGCACTTCCTCGACTGCTACAACTGTGTACAACTGAATCTGACATGGCAATTGCACCAAGACATTCGAGGTCAGTGTCGCCAGTGGCGTGGTGCGCGCGCTCGCCAGCAAGCAGCCAACCGTTTGCGGCCATTTGCTCGACCACCGCACCGCCCATCCACGACCTGCCCATCCGATGACTCGACCGCGTAACCCATCCCGGGACGGCTCTAGAGCGAGTTCAGCCCCGAACGGCTGACATTTCGTCAACCCACCACGGCTCCATCAGCCTGGCAGAACGTGACAGCGGCACCATTGCATCCCGGTGCGACCCGAACGAGCTGCCCGGACAGTGCGGTGCCGGTCACCGCCCCTGTCAGCGACGACCCGGCAGGGGTGATCAACCCGAAACCTCTGGCGGCCGCCCCACACCGGTTGACACTGCCGGCGCCCGGACCTTCCCTACGGCGCGGCGACATGATCCCTCGTAGCGCCCACATCCAAGCGCCACTGGTGTGTCTCGGCAGTCCAGCCTCATCGGACGCCCGCGCAGCAACCCAGCCGCGTACCAACCCACTTCCCGGTGCGATACGTCGCTAATAGCTCGCGACGAACCGCACCCGGTCGCTGCGGCACGACCGACTGCTGTACACGGTGGGCGTGTCGTCCTGGTCGAGGTTCAGGCCGTCGCGCATCAGTATTGGTGCGCCAGTGGGGATTTTGAGTAGTTCCGCCACGCGCGGTGAGGCGGCCGCGGCGGCGAACGATCGCCACGCAGCCTTCAGGCGCACCCCATAGACGTCGCGCCAGACCGTATACAGCGGGACGCCGTCGCCCAGGTGCCGGTCGATTCCGGCGAACCGTCGGTCGTCGATCCAGACCGAGTTCGCGAACCACGGTTCGTCGTCGACCTCGAGTACGGTGTCGATTCGCCGTAAGCGGCATCCGGGCAGATACTCCTCGGCCTGCGGTGCGCTGCCGCCGAGCACGATCTCGCTCGCGACGAGGTTCTCACTCAGCGTGCGGCCCACTGACCGGAAGGCCTCGCTGAGACCGTCGGCGTCGTTGATGTAACTGGCGGCGAGCTCGATCGGAAAGTGCCGGGGCGGCGGAGTGACGAACGTGCCCGACCCCTGTCGCGCGACCAGCCGGCCGGCCCGGGTCAGTTCCCCGATCGCCTGCCGCACCGTGAGCCGGTTGACCCTAAGTTCGGCGGCCAGGTCGGTCTCGGGGGGCAATCGGTCGCCGGGTTGCAGCGTTCCGCTGTCGAGTCGCTGCAACAGGACGTCCTGGACCTGTCGGTAGAGCGGCACCCGGGCTGCGGACGTTTTGCTCGGCATGCGGTAAGTCTAGAGGACTATCGCAGGGGCGCTGGGTGCGGTCTCGTTCAATCGTCGCTGTTCAAGACGCATTCACTTGCCGGACATCGCGGGGCGTGGTTTAGGCTACTTGTCTAGATGAATATTCGGGCATCGACTTCGGATACATCTCGGAAAGGCCCCGCCCGTGAGCATCAACCCGACCCTGCGCCGCATCCTGGCAATCGCCTGCGCGGTCACCACCCTGTGCGGCGCCGCCGCCTGCGGGGACTCCTCCGCCCGGGACGGCACGCCCGACGTGCTGAAGGTGGGACTGCCGCCCGCAGAGGCCAACGCGAACCTGCAGGCGAAGTTCGAACCGGTCACCTCGCTGATCGCCGCCGGCACGGGGAAGGCCGTGGAGGTGAAGCCGACGAGCGACTACCTGTCGATCGTCGAGGCCATGCGGTCCGGACTCATCGATGTCGCCGCGTTCAGCCCCTTCCCGACGCCCCTCGCCGAGGCCGTCGCCGGCGTCGAGCCGCTCGTGGTGGCCAAGGGTGCCGCCTACAGTTCGGTGATCGTGTGCCGCACAGACAGTGGCATCGACTCGATCGACGATCTCCGCGGACGCAAGATCGCGTTCGTCGACGCCGGATCCACCAGCAGCAACTACATTCCCAAGCTCCTGCTCAAGCGCGCCGGGATCAACCCGGAGACCGACATCGAAGGCAGCTACGCCGGCGGCCACGACACCGCCGAACTCGCCGTGAAGCAGGGCTCGGTCGACTGCGCCGCCGACGCGCGGTCGTCGTATCAGACGATGGTGGACAAGGGTGTGATCGACGGCGCGGACCAAACGATCGTCGCCGAGTCGGATCCGATCCCCGTCTCTCTGGTGATCATCGCGCGCAAGGACCTCGACCCAGGTCTGGAGCAGGGCATCGTGGATGCGTTCGTCAGCGGTGACAACGCACCGGCACTCGCAGTGGTCGGGGCAACCCGCTTCGAGAAGGCGCAGGACAGCGATTTCGCGATCTTCCGCGACGCCGCAAACGAACTCGGTGTCGATCTCGAGGAGCTGTCGCGAAAATGACGTCGTCGAAGAACGGTGTGCCGCGCGTGGAAGCCGACGCGGTGAGCTACCGATATCCCGACGGCACCACGGCATTGCACGAGGTATCGGTGCGAGTGGCGCCGGGGGAGATCGTCGCGGTGCTCGGTCGCAGTGGCGCCGGGAAGTCGACGCTCATGCGCTGTCTCGCGGGCCTCGAGGCGCCGACGTCGGGGCGCATACTGCACGACGGGGTCGACCGCAGCGGGCTTCGCGGCCGCGCCAAGCGTCGCGCGCACGCGCGAGTGGGGTTGGTGTTCCAGGAGTTCCAGCTCGTCGAACGGGCGACGGTGCTGTCCAACGCGCTGATCGGGCGGCTCGCGTACCAGCCGCTGCTGCCGAGCCTGGTGCACTTCGTCCGGCGCAGTGACAGGGAGATCGCCGTGGACAGCGTCCGCCGGCTCGGTCTCGAGGAGAAACTCCGCAAGCGAGCGGACGCGCTGTCGGGTGGGCAGCGTCAGCGGGTGGCGATCGCGCGGGCGCTCGCGCAGCAGCCCGACATGCTCCTGGCCGACGAGCCCGTCGCCAACCTCGATCCCGTCCTCGCGCGCGGCGTCGTCGACGACATCGTGCGGCTTGCGCGCGTCGAGGGGCTGACGGCCGTGCTGAATCTGCACTATGTCGAGTTGGCGCGGCACGTCGCGGACCGGCTCGTGGGCCTACGGGCGGGCCGGCTCGTGTTCGACCGGTCGACGGAGACCATCTCCGACGCCGATCTCGACCTCCTGTACGCCGATCCGGCTCGCGCCCTCGCAGGGGTGCAGTGACCATGACACTCGACACGAAGCCTGCCGATCTGGCGGTGCTGCGCCGACCCTCCTGGCAGACCGGCACCGGAGTGGTCGTCGTGGTGGCCGTCATCCTGTGGTCGGCGCAGACCACCGAGTTCTCCCTGGATGCCCTCGTCGGCGGACTACCCCACATCGTCGACTTCGTCGGACGCATGTTCCCGCCCGACCTCTCCATCCTCCCGACCGCTGTTTCACTCATGGGCGAAACCCTCGCCATCGCGGTCATCGGTACCGCCGTCGGTGTTGTCCTCGCGTTGCCGTGGGCGCTGCTCGCGGCAAGGTCGGTGTTCGACCAAGCATGGCTCCATCACGCGGCGCGGGCATCGATCAATCTCACCCGGGCCGTCCCGGAGCTGATGTGGGCGCTGCTGTTCGTCTCCGCGGTCGGGCTGGGCCCCCTCGCGGGCACACTGGCGATCATCATCGGATCCGCTGCGGGAATGGCGCGGCTGTTCGCCGACATCTTCGAGACCGCGGACATGCGGGCCTGGGAAGCGGCCGCCGCGGCCGGTGCCACCCGATCGCAGCGCATCAGCTGGGTTCTGCTGCCGCAGTCCGTGCCGACCATCGCCAGCTACACCCTGCTCGTGCTCGACGGGAACGTGCGCGCCGCATCGCTCCTCGGCGTCGTCGGTGCCGGCGGCATCGGCATGGAACTCACCCAGCAACTCCGGCTTTTCGAGTACGGCAACGTCCTCACAATCGTCCTGGTCGTCCTGGTGGTCGTGGTCGCACTCGACCGCGCCGCCTCTTACCTCAGAAGGAAACTCCTATGACCGTCACCGAGATCGACGTCCTCCCCAACCTCCGCGACCTCGGAGGCCTCCCCGCCGCCGACGGCCGCGTGACCCGGACCGGAGTGCTTTACCGCAGCGCTCTACCGGCGCCGGGCGATGCCCGCCCCACCGCGGTCGACCACTGGCCGGCCCGCACCGTTGTCGACCTCCGCAGTGCCCGGGAGTTCGCCACCCGCGTGCACCCGCTGCGGTCGGACGACACCGCCGTGCATCAGATCTCACTGCTGTCCGACGCCGAAGTCGCCGCGCCGAATCAGGGCGCCCACCTCGCCGACATCTACCAGCGGATCCTCACCAATGCAGGGGAACGGCTCGTGGAAATCCTGCGGGTCGCGGCCACCGCACCCGGACCGGTGCTGCTGCACTGCGCGGCAGGCAAGGACCGCACCGGGGTCGCGGTCGCCTTGCTGTTGCGCACGGCCGGAGTCGAGCCCGACGACATCGTCGCCGACTACCTCTCGACCAACGAGCACATGGGCGCCGTCCTTGCCCGGATCACCCGGTTTGCTCCCGAACTCGGCCAGACACATCCCAACGACCGCGATCTCCGAGGCGCCATCCCAGAGGCCATCGAGGGTGTCCTGGCCCAGTGGGACACTCACCCCGGCGGCGTGCACGGGTGGGCGCAGTCGCACGGTGCCACCGACGAGACACTCGAACTCTGGACTGCGCGCTTCACCGTGAGCACGTGACGGAGCACGACGCGGACTCATCCGAGGACGCGGACAGACACGTCACAGCCACACAGTGCGCACGCGACTCGCCCGCTTGCGCTTTTTCAGGGAGCGTCATGCCGTGACGCCATGACCCAGGCCGCGATTTGGGCGCGTGAAGTGAATCCGAGCTTGGCGAGAAGGTGTTCGACGTGTCCCTGCGCCGTACGTGGTGAGATCGTCAAGCGGGTGGCGATTTTCCGGTTGGTCAGCCCCTCCGCGACCAGTTCGGCAACCTCGAGCTCTCGCTTCGTCGGCGCGGCAGTAGACGGCGCATCCCCCCGGGATGGTTCCGGTGTCTGTTCGCCGAGTGCATAGGCCACGGCCGCAGCAACTCCGAGTGCGCTTCCCTTCCGGTGAGCCGCGGTGAACTTACTCTCACTCAATACTTTACGAGTTTCGCGTTCACACTTGTTCTGGTACTCGACAAGTGCCGGAATGAACACGATCGGACTTCCGACCGACTGGCTGAGCTCCTGCGCGGCTGCAGACAACACCACTGCGCGTTCGGGGCTCTGTTCCTCGGCCGCGATCCAGGCGAGCGATTGCAGACACATGCTGACATTGAGGCGGTCGTTGATGTTGCGTCCGACGTCGAGTGCCTGCCGCAGAAGTTGGTTCGCGCGGGTGCCGTCGCCGTGTCGCCACACCGCGACCGCAAGGGCCCAGAGCGTGTACGAGCGGTAGACGGTCTCACCGCGAACCTCGGTGACGGCGAGTCCGCGCTCGTAGCATTCGATGGCGCGCTCAGTGTCATCGAGCAGTTCGTGCGTCAGGCCGAGGACGCCGATGGTGACGACCTCGAAGAGTTCGTTGTTGTGTTCGGCGTAGACGCCGGCGGCGTGGTCGAACAACCCGCGCGCGTTGTCCAGTTCACCGCTGAACAAGGCCCGGTAGCCGTCGGCGAGGTCGATGTGCGCCTGCAGCATCGGCTCGCCGGACTGGTAGGCGAGCGCCCGCCCCTCCTGTATCAGGGTGGCAGCGGCGCGAAGGTCGCCCTGCAGTCCGGCCATCACGGTTGCTGCGTAGAGCGCCTTGGCGCGGTCGAGGTTGCCGGGCTCGGGGTTGCATGCCAGGACTCGCGCAATCCAGCGTCGCCCTTCGCTGAACAGTCCGCGGGCGAGCCAGAACTGAAAGAGAGCCCCGACCATTCGAATTCCGGCTTCGTGGTCGTCAGCGACACAAAATTCCAATGCCTGACGCAGGTTCGACTGTTCCGCAACCAATCTGGTGATCCACGCGAGCTGTCGTGGCCCGATCCAATCGGCCTCGGCGTCGCGGGCGAGCTGCTCGTACCAATTCCTGTATCGGCTGCGTAATTCGGGATAGGTGCTCGAGGCACGCGCCTTTTCCCGTCCGTAGTCGCGGACGGTGTCGAGCATCCGGAACCGCGCGATTGAACCTGCGTGTTCGCGGATCAGAATCGACTTGTCGATAAGTGAGGTGACCGTGTCAAGGAGGTCGTCCGCCGGTTGGTCGCCTCCCCAGACCACCTCGGCGGCATTGAGTTCGAAACTTCCGGCGAAAATCGACAAGGCGGACCACATTTGTTGCTCACGGGGTGTGCACAGGTCGTAGCTCCAGTCGACACACATCCGTAAGGTCTGTTGCCGGGAGGGAGCGTCCCTGTTTCCGCGAGTCAGGAGTGCGTAGCGGTCGGTCAGTCGTCGCAGGATTTCCTCCGGCGGGATCGCCCGTAGCCGCGCGGCCGCGAGTTCGATCGCCAACGGTAGCCCGTCGAGACGGTGGCATATCCGGGCGACGACGACTTTGTTGTCCTCGGTGACGGCGAATCCGGGGTCCACCGCCGCTCCCCGCTCGGCAAATAACGTCACCGCATCGTTCCGGGGCATCCTCTGCGCTAGTTGGTCGGGATCGGGCACCGCCAGAGGAGGAATCGGTAAGGCCACCTCCCCGCTGATACCAATCGGCTCACGGCTGGTCATGAGCAGCCGAAGCCTCGGGCTGGTGTGGAGGAGTGATTCGGCAAGTTCTGCCACCGCCTCCAGTACCTGTTCGCAGTTGTCCAGCACGAGCAGCACTTCCCGGTGTGCAAGAAAACCCTCGAGCACCTCCAACAGTGGTCTGGGCGAGCGATCTCGCACGCCCACCGCGTCGGCAACCACGTTGACCAGAAGCAGCGCGTCGCGCAGCTCCCCCAACTCGGCCAAGAACACGCCGTCGGCGAAGCCGGATCTGACTTGGCTGGCGACCCGCAAGGCCAGACGAGTCTTGCCCACCCCGCCCATCCCGGTCAGCGTCACCATGCGAGAGGAAGCCAGCAGGTTCTTCACTTCGGCCGACTCGGAGCGGCGGTCGACGAAACTGGTCAGCTCGAGCGGCAGCGCCCCTGTTCGCCCTGAGTGCGACGCCAGAGGGGCGTCACTCCGTGACCAATCTCCGCCCGCCGAGTCCGGTGGGTCTGCCTGCGAGGGACCGTTCATGGCTGATTCGGGGTCGGCGCGCTCATCCTGGTCGGCGACCAGGAACCCGTGCGTGCGCTGCACGGACCGTAGGTGCCTGCTTAGCTCTGAGATGGTCGGGCGGCGACCGGGGTCGGTACACATGGCGCCTTCGATCAGGGCGCTGACGTCGTCGGCGATGCCGTACTCGCGGGGGTTCGGTACGGGCTCGGTGGTGATCCGGACGAATTGTGCAACCAGTTGTTCACCGCTGCGGCGTTCGAAGGCGGCGTGCCCGGTGATGGTGGCGAACAAGGTGGCGCCCAGTCCGTAGACGTCGGCGGCCGGAGTTGGGGGTTCGCCGGCGATGACCTCGGGGGCGGTGAAGGCCGGTGAGCCCGTCACGACTCCGGTGGTCGTCTGGAACCCACCGGTGATGTGTGCGATACCGAAGTCCGTCAGTGCGGGCTCCCCGTAGTCGGTGAACAGGATGTTCGCCGGTTTGACGTCGCGGTGCAGAATGCCGAGATCGTGTGCGGCCGCGAGAGCCCCGGCGATCTTGACGCCGATTCGCAGCGCATCTTCGAGTATCAGTGGACCGTGGTGGCGGATCCGTGTTTCGAGAGAGTCCCGGGCGTGGAAGGGCATGACGATATAGGGCCGGTCGTGTGCGGTGACTCCGGCCTGCAGGATGTTGACGACGTTGGGGTGGCCGGTCAGTCGGCCGGCGGCCCGCTGCTCGCGAAGGAACCGGGCACGGTTGTCCTCGTCGAGGTCGGCGGTCAGCACCTTGACCGCCACCGTGCGATCGAGAGAGGCCTGCCTGCAGCGATAGACCACCCCGAATCCGCCCCGCCCGATCTCATGCGCATCGGCCAACCCGGCCGCAGCCAATTCCGCGGCGACCGAACCTGCGACGTCGCGTTGGGTCGCAAAGGGATCGACGTCGGTCATGACCTTCGTCGTTTGGTCGCGTTCGGGCAGGACATCACAGCGCACCTCGTTGCCTAATCCGAGGATATCGTCATGCCCGCGTCGGTGATCGTCGTTTCACCGAACCGCGGCGGTGTTCGACGGCTGGTCACGGAGCTGATCGTGGACCGAGAGGGGGTCGACTCGCCCTGCTCCGACCGATCACCGCGGGCGGCGGCTTCTCGACCGGATCGCGATCGGGAAGCCGCCGATCAATCCGGCGAAATCGCCAAACCGAACCAGGACACCTAGCCTCGAGCGCGGGTGACCTGGGGTTGGGTGAGGCTCTCATTCGGATCGGACGCACCGGGGCCGTCGCCGCGTTCCGTGGGCGTGCGCCGGATGATCGCGACGATGATGAGGAGGGCCCCCAGTAGTGCAGATGCGAGCGGAACCCAGACGGTCAGGAGGTTCAGTTGTCGTTCACCCTGTACGAACTTCTGAACTGCGGACTGGATCGAGGCATCCGAGGTTTGGACCTGGACCTGGGAGAGATCGAGGAGCGGAATGATTGCATTCCCGGACTGCACGTTGAGCACGGTGGTCTGGGTCTGAGCAGTGTTGATGGGTGCACCGAACCGGGTGTCGACGGCCAGCGTCGTCGTGTTCTGTGAGGTGAAGGCCAGGGGCACCTGGTCGGGGGCGGTCTCGAGTGCCCGCCGGGCATCGTCGGTGCGGTCGGCCGGCAGGGCGGGGATCAGACTCTGCAGCATCGCCTTCGGCAGGGTGGAGCCGTCACCGTTCTGGGCGAGGGCTGCGATTCCGGCTTTGACTGGTCCGAGCACTGCTGGGTCGGCGATCGGCGCGGTGGTCGTACCGGTGAACCCGAACACTTCCCGCCCCTCGAGGGTGCTCGTTTCGGTGTAGGTAACGGGCTGAGCGGTACGTGTCACCGAGTCGTAGACGAGCGCGTCGTCGGTGGTCGGGTTCATCGGGAACGACAGTGTGACGCCGCCACGTTGGTCCTCGACCTGCACGCCGTCCGGAGCGCTGACTTGGGTGTAGTCCGTGCGGCTGATGGCATAGGTGTGGGCGTCGGTGCTGTCGCCATTCGGGAGATGGGTCACCGCCGTGCTTGTGACCACTGCGGTGTCTCCCACGACCTGGTCGACCTTGACGGAGCGATCGATGGTGATCGGGGCCCCCGCGTCGAGTGCGAAGGTCGTGGGGTCGAGTTGGCGAAGGGTGCCCGTGAACGTCGCGGCCTCATTGGTGTCTTCGGGAAGTTTCGATAATTGTGGTACTGCAACATATTTGATCGCTGCTGCTGCGGCGATCAGCAGTAGGCCGACGATGAGCAGCACGATGGACGAACGGCGCATGGCCATACGTTTTCTCCTCGGATAGCGAGCGGATTTCGTATTTGTGAGTGAACGGTCCTGGGATCACTCGGCGACGGTTGCTGGCCAACTTTTCGGGGGGCTCACAATTAGTGCCGGACAGATCGGCATCATAGAGATCCGATCTACTTCTGACCGCCGAAATACGTTCGCGTGTAGTTTATTCCACCAAATCTGGTGATGCAAGACACATCCGCGAGAGGATTTCAGTAATGCCAATTGATATTTCGCGAATTTGTTGCCGTTACTATCTCTTGCGGGCATCGATATAGAAGGCGCGGCGGACTCACGGACCGTTGACGCGCATTGTGCATATTTTCTTCTATTTTCAGTCCGCGTTCGACTGGTGGTCTAGATCAGCAGTACGTCATTTGTCGGTTCTCATCCACCAATCGCACCCATACTTCTGGCGGGTTGAGTGAACTCCGCTGTACCTATCTGATGCCCGGCCGATTTGTTCCACATCGCGCCGCGCCACAGTTGCGCAAGCTCCTCGTCGGTGGCCCCCGCACGCAAGGCACCCTTCAAGTCCGTTTCACGGTCGCTGAACAAGCACGGACGGACAGTTCCTTCGGTGGTCAGGCGAGTGCGGTCGCATTCGGAACAGAATGATCGCGTCACCGAGGCGATGATTCCCACAGTTGCGGGTCCTCCGTCGACCTTCCACTGTTCTGCCGGCGACGCAGGGTCGTCTCGACCTACCGCCGCGAGGTCGAATCGGCGGCCGAGTACATCGAGCAGCTGCTGGGCAGACACCATGCTCTCCTGCGCCCAGGTGCGGTCTGCATCCAGCGGCATCTGCTCGATGAACCGCAGTTCGACCCCCTCTTCGACGCACCATTGCAATAGTTCGCCGGCAGCGTCGAGGGTCTGTCGCATGAGCACGGCGTTGACCTTGACCGGTGAGAACCTTGCCTCCTTGGCCGCGGCGATGCCGGCGAGCACCGAGTCGAGCCGGTCACGCCGGGTCAGTGTTGTGAACTGTCGGCGATCAATCGAATCGAGGGAGACATTGACTCGGGTCAGGCCCGCGGCGGCGAGGGCCTGCGCCCGGTGCGCGAGTCCGACGCCGTTGGTGGTGAGGGCGAGGGGGATGCCGGGGCCTGTTCGGGCGCATCCGGCGACGATGTGTTCGAGATCGCGGCGCATCAGTGGTTCGCCGCCGGTGAAGCGCACTTCGCGGATTCCGAGTCGCCGGACCGCGATTCCTACCAGTCGGCAAAGCTCGTCCGCTGTCAGCAGCGCCTCACGGGGAATCGGTGGTAATCCTTCCTCCGGCATGCAGTAGGTGCATCGAAGCGAACATTTCTCGGTGAGAGATATGCGCAGGTCTCGTGCCACGCGCGCGTAACGATCCAGCAGATCCGGGGTGTCCGGCCGATCGGATACGAGTGGGGACCGATTCGGGCGGATCGTCGGAATTCCCACGTGCACCGAGGTCACGACCTCTGCACCACTCGTCGGCTTCTTTCTGACCTGACTGCGGGCCGCGTTCTCACGGTTCCACCGAGTACTCCCGGCACGTGCATCATCCCCTCGATTGCTTCTACGGAACATTGATGTCCGTTCCCGGCGTGCTGCGATACCCCGGCCAGTACCCTGAGACGCTGCGGTTGCCGCTGCCTGCCGTTCTCCCTGTGCCGGATGATCACCATTTGGGTGGTGGGCGTCTAGTCGTTGGCGCGGCTTCGGTCGGCGATCGCGAGCATCTCGTCGATGTCGACCAGCTTCACGCGAGGACGGGGGGTTCCGGCAGCCGACGCCTGCTCGTGCAGGTCGATCGTCCGCCAGTCGGAGTAGTCCAGGGCGCGTGGCTGCCGCCGGGACAGGAGCGATTCCAACGACTCGGTGTCTTGTGCCGGCGCCGTCAGCCGGCTGGCGTCATGATCGGCGAGGAGTCCGGAGACTGTTTCTTTCGCGCACTTCTTGTTGGTGCCGATCACTCCCGACGGGCCTCGCTTGATCCACCCGGTCGTGTAGACGCCGGCTATTGGGGATCCTTCTGCCGGGTCGACCACCCGGCCCGCTTGGTTGGGGATCAGGGCGCGGGCCTCGTCGAACGGCACTCCCTGTACCGGCTCTCCTCGGTAGCCCACCGATCGTAAGACCAGGCCGCAGTCGAGTTCCTCGACCTTCCCGGTGGGGGCTGCCTCGAGGCGGCCCCCGGGAGAGGTGACGAGTTCGGTGCGAGCGATACTCAGCCCGCGAACCCGGTCCGTGCCCAGAACTTCGACGGGAGAGCCGAGATAGCGCAGTGCTATTCGCCGTCGGTGTTGCGGTACGCGGGTCGCGTACTGCGCGGTGATCGATGCCTTGAACTGCGCGGTGGGGTCCGGGTGGTCGCGGAGCCAGGCGGTCGTGTGGGCGTCGAGTTCTGCCTCGGCGGGGTTGACGGACACATCGATCCCACGCAGGTGGCCCAGCGCAAGCAGCTCGGGTGTGGTGTAGGCCGCTTGCGCGGGGCCGCGACGACCGAGCACGACGACTTCATTGATGCGGCTTTCGGCGAGCGCGGCCAGTGCGTGATCTGCTGCATCGGTTCGGGACAGTGTGTCGACGTCGGTGAGCAGTATCCGGGCGACGTCGAGCGCCACGTTTCCGTTTCCGACGACGACGGCGCGTTCGGTGGAGAGGTCGAAGGTGTAGTCGATGGCGCGGGGGTGGCCGTTGTACCAGGCGACGAAGTCGGTTGCGGAGTGGCTGCCCGGGAGGTCTTCCCCGGGGATGTTCAGTCTCCGGTCACGATGAGCCCCCACCGCGTAGATGACGGCATCGTGGTGGTTCAGCAGTTCCTCGTGGGTGATGTCCTTGCCGACCTCGACATTGAGATGGAAGTGGAATCCGGTTCGGGTGACTGTGTTTTCGAAGGAGCGGATGACGTCCTTGGTGTCGGGATGGTCGGGGGCGACCCCGGCGCGCACCAGCCCCCAGGGCGTGGGCAGTCGTTCGAACATGTGGACTTCGACATTGCTGCGGCGGGTCAGGAGTTCCTCGGCCGCGTAGCACGCGGATGGCCCAGATCCGACGATTGCCACCCGCAGGGTCGTCGACGGCGTCGGCTGCGCGTTCGGGTGCTGTCGCTGGGAGACCAGTTGGGAGATCCCGATCTCGGTCTGTGGCCTGCCGGTGATGGTGGAGTTGTGGGCGAAGTACAGCGCGTTGAGTTCAGCGTATTGGGTCGTATGCGGTGTGAGTTCGTCGTGCGGGACGATGGCGTCCACGGGACAGGCCTGGATACAGGCGCCGCAGTCGACACAGCTGCGCGGGTCGATGTAGAGCATCTCTGTCCGGGCGTAGTCCGGTTCGTCCGGCGTTGGGTGAATACAGTTCGCTGGGCAGACTACGACGCACGCAGCATCGTTGCAGCACGATTGGGTAATTACGTGTGCCATTACGCCGGCCCCCTGGCTCCGAGTCCTGTCATGAACGTTGCGCTCCTCTTTCCTGGGTCTCAGAACCGTCATTACCTTGTGGGGCCGATTTTTTCGCGGTCACTGTGACGCGGACTCCATCGAGGAGCGACATGCCGGACAAGGGGTCCTTCGTCTCGATGTCGTTGGGGATGAGCTTGTTGATGTTGATGCCGCCGTGTTCGATCGCGGTGGACCAACCTCCGGAATGGCCCCACCCGTGCGGATAGCTCACCGTTCCGGGGCGTACCTCGTCGGTGACGGTGACGATGACGTCACCGGATCCCACCGATGTGGTGAGAGTGACGGTCTCGCCGGTCTCGATGCCCCTTGCATGGGCGTCCTTCGGGTGGAGGTATAGCGTCGGTCCCCCGCCGGGCCGGACTTTGCGTGCGTTGTGCATCCACGAGTTGATGCTGCGCAGGTGTCGGCGACTGATCAGCAGGAGGGTGTCGGGGTCGGGTGGCTCCTTGGCCAGGAACTGGTCGAGTTGCGCGAGGACGGGTCCGGCGCCGAGGTCGACCGTGTCGCGGGCCCCCTTCGTGTAGGTCGAGATGCGTTGCGCGATCACCCCGACCGGTACGTCACCACCGAGTTCGACCCCGTGTGGGTGCTCCTTGATGCGGTCGAGGGTCCATCCTTCGGCGGCCCCGCGGTCACCGGTGCGGATCATGGTGTCGATCAGTTCCCAGGGACTGGGGCCGGGCGCAACATCCATTCGGCGCATCAGTTCACCGAAGATTTCCGTTTCTTCCCGGGTGTCCCCGATTCGCGGGACCACCGGTTCGGTCCACTGGACCCAGGGGCGGGTCATACCGCCGCCGAAGTTCAACAGGACGTCGGCTCGCTCCAGGAAGGTCGGTGACGGCAGGATGTAGTCCGCTCGCTCGTTGGACTCGGTGACGTACATGTCGACGGAAACCAACAGGTCGAGCTGGTCGAAGGCTTCTTCGAGGCGGGCTGCGCCGGGAGTCGAGGAGACCGGGTTACCCGAGGCCAGAAAGACACCCCTGACCTGACCTTTCCCGGGGGTGAGGATTTCTTCGGCGAGCACCCAGGGCTTGCGGCCGCCGACCTCGGGCAGGCTGCCGACACGCGTGAAGGTCGACGAATAGGAGGTTCGGCCGACCTTGGCGTTGATCGCGGGGAAGTCGACGAGACCGCTACCGAAGACCACCCCTCCCCGCCGGTCCAGGTTGCCGGTGACGACGTTGAGTGCATCGAGCAGATAGTTGGCCAAGGTCGGGAATTCGCCGCGGCACAGTCCGAGCCGGCCGTATGCGCAGGCGGATTCGGCCGTGGCGAAGTCGCGGGCGAGGGTCCACACGGTCTCGGCGTCGACGCCGGTGCGGTCCTGGACCGACTCGGGGGTGACGGATTGGACTGCTGCGGCGAGGGTGTCGATGCCGATGGCGGAGGCATCGGCACGGGGTGAGACCAGGTTCTCGGCGAAGATGACGTGCAACATCGCGGCCATCAGGAGCGGGTCGCTGCTCGGGACGACGGAGACGTGTTCGTAGGTTTCCGCGGTCTGGGTGCGGGCCGGGTCGACCACCACGACGCGGCCGCCGCGGGCCGCGATGTTCGCCAGTTGGCTGCGGGTGCGGCCGCTCGACATCAGGGATCCGTGGCTGACGAGCGGGTTGGCGCCGAAGCAGAGGAAGAAGTCGGTGTAGTCCAGGTCCGGCAGCGGTACTTCGTGGGTGTTGCCGTATAGGAAGTGCGACGCCGCCCACCGCGAGGAGGTGTCCTGCGGTGCGGCACTGTAGGACCCTTTGGAACCGATGCTGTCGATGAACTTCTTCGACCACATGTGCCCCGCCATGCTGAAACCGGCGGGGTTGCCGGAGTAGTAGGCGATCGAATTGGGACCGTGGTCGGCGATGAGTGTCTTGACTCGGTCGGCGATGTCGTCGAGGGCCTCGTCCCAGGGCACGGGGACGAATCCGCCCTTCCTGTCGCCTCGCAGCGGGGTGGTGACGCGTTCGGGGTCGTTGGTGACTTTGACCATCAGCGAGCCCTTGGGGCACATCAGCCCCCGCGACGAGGGATGTTCGGGGTCGCCGTGAATGGCCGTGACGCGCCCGTCCTCGACGTCGGCGAGGATGCCGCAGCTGGCCTCGCAGATGCGGCAGTAGCTCGGAACCGTGGTGCGGGTCATGACAGTGGGCTCAGGCGGCGGTGGGCGGGGTCGGCTGGCGTTCCGAGTGCGTGCACCTCGGCCGGGATCGGGTCTGCATACAGGGACTCGATTTCGTGGGTGTACCGCTCGGAGATCGGGCGGCGCCGGAGCTTCATCGTGGGCGTGATCTCTACTCCCCCGGCCTCCCAGAACACGGGCAGGATCCGTAGGCGCTTGATCTGCTCGACCCGCGACAGTCGTGTGTTCGCCGCGGCCACCCCGGCCAGAATGGTCTGCACGAGGTCCGAATCGACGGCGAGCGTGGCCGCGGACGCGTCAGATAGTCCCTTCTTGGCTGCGTAGGCTGCGGCCGCGTCGGCGTCCAGGACGATCAGGGCTGTATTGAACGGGCGCCCGTCACCGATGGTCACCGCCTCACCGATGAGCGGGCACATCGTTTTCAGGGTGCCCTCGATGTTCGCCGGCGACATGTTCTTGCCCGCGGCGTTGATGATCAGTTCTTTCTTGCGATCGACGATCGTCACGTATCCGTCCGCGTCGATGGTGACCACGTCGCCGGTGTACAGCCAGCCGTCGGCGTCGAGTGCTTCGGCGGTGCGCTCGGGGTCGTGGCGGTATCCGTGCATGACGATGCCACCGCGGATGAGCATCTCACCGTCGTCGGCGACACGGACCTCGACGCCGGGTAGCGGCTTTCCGATCGTTCCGGACCGGATTCCGTCCGGCGGATTGACCAGGCCGGCGCCGGCGGTTTCGGACATCCCCCAGATCTCGCAGACCTTGATTCCCAGTGCGAGGAAGAAGTTCAGGGTGTCCGGTGCGATCGACGCGCCTCCCGAGATCGCCCATCGCAGTTCCTCGAGGCCCAGCTTCGCACGAACCTTCGAGAGCACAATGTGGTCGAGGACACGCAGTTGCAGCTGTTCCAGGGCGCTGAGTGTGGGGCCGCCGCGGCCGGCCTCGACATTCTTGGCACTGAGCGTGCGGGCCCGGGTGAGCAGTGTGGCCTTGACTCCATCCGCCTCGGCGAAGCCCAGTTCCAATGCGGCCTTCAGCTTCTCCCAGACCCGCGGGACGGCGAACCAGTAGGTGGGGCGGGCGTCGGCGAGTGCGGCGGCGAGATTCTTGGGGTCGTCGAGGGTGGTGAGCTGAGTTCCGTGCGCGATCTGCAGATAGTGGGATGCGAGACGGTCCGCGATGTGCGCGGCGGGCAGGAAGGACACGAAGCGGTCGCCGGCCTTGACGTCGAACACGTGGCTGAGGGCCTCGACCTGGCTCAGGATGTTGGCGTGGGTGAGTTCGACCCCTTTGGGGTTACCGGTGGTGCCCGAGGTGTAGATCAGTGTGGCGACATCGTGCGGTCGCACTGCCTTCCAGGAGGCATCGAAGTCGAAGCCTGGGGCCAACCTTTCCTCGACCAGTTTCAGCGGGAGTGTCCCGTCCACCGGCGCGTCGATGACCACGATGGTCTCGACCGGTCCCCCGGCGGCGCGGATCGTGTCGACGAAGCGGGCTTCGCAGCACACCACCTTGCTTTCGGCGTTCGAGAGCAGGTGCGTGATCTGTTCGGCCGAATTGGTGTTGTAGATCGAAAACGGGCCGGCCCCGAGGTGGAGGATCGCGGTGTCGATCAGGTTGAACTCCGGCCGGTTCCCCATCATCAGGGCGACCGTGTCGCCGTGGCCGACGCCGAGGGACGCCAGACCGGTCGCGATGCGCCGGACGCGGTTCGCGTACTCGCGCCAGGTGATCTGTCGGGTTCCGGCGACCGTCCGCAGTGCGACCGCCTCCGGATCCACCTTCGCCGTGCGCTGGAACTCTTCGCAGAGGGTGCTCGATGGAAGACCCTGACGGCCGACACTTGCCATTTTGTTACTCCTACAATGTTTTTCGCGGTATGTGAATTCAGGCTTTGGGTCGGGCGACGTCGAGCATCGCGTCGACGTCGACCAGCTTGATTCGCGGCCTCTGGTGCTCTCGCGCTGCAGCACGTTCGAACTGGTCGATGGTCTTCCAGTCGGTGTAGGTCAGGATGTTCGGTTGCCGCTGAGCGAGCAGTGCGGCAAGGCCGTCGGTGTCGAGGGTCGGTGCCGGAAGCTGTCCCTGGGCATAGTCTTCGACCAGCGCTCGGACCGTATCCTTGGCGCAGCGGCTGTTGTTTCCGATCGATCCGGAGGGGCCGCGTTTGATCCAGCCTGCGGTGTAGACGCCCGGGATCGTCGCCCCCGTGGCCGGGTCGACGACCCGGCCGCCGTCGTTGGGGACCGTGCCGGACGCGTCGTCGAACGGCAGACCGGCGAGCGGGGTGCCCCGGTACCCGATCGACCGGATGACCAGACCGCATTCGATCTCCTCGAACCAGTCGGTCGGGCGGACGGCGCCCCCACCCTCGGGCGATTCGACCAGTTCGTTGCGCTGAACCCGGAGCCCGCGCACGCGGTCCTCACCGACGATCTCTGCAGGCGAGGACAAGAACCGCAGAACAATGCGCTTCGGTGCGCCCGACGGTGGTGCCGCTGCGATCTCGTCGAGCAGCCTGCTCTTGAACGCGGCCGCAGCCGACGGCGTGGTCGTGGCGGTCGCACCGATCGACTCCACATCGGCGGGGTCTACTACCAGATCGATGCCCTCCGCCGCGGCGAGGCCGAGCAACTCGGGGGTGGTGTACGCGGCCTGTGCCGGCCCCCTGCGCCCGAGCACGACGACCTCGGAGATCTTGCTGGCCGCCAACGCCTCGAGGGCGTGATCGGCGATATCGGTACGGGCAAGATGCCCCAGCCCGGAGGTCAGGATTCTGGCCACATCCAACGCGACGTTGCCGTTTCCGATCACCACCGCGCGTTCGCAGGACAGATCGAACGACCGCTGCGCACCATCGGGATGCCCGTTGTACCAGCTGACGAAGTCCGAGGCCGGATGGCTACCCGGCAAATCCTCACCCGGGATGCCGAGCCGGCGGTCGTGGTGGGCTCCGACCGCGTAGATCACCGCGTGGAAATGCGCCAGGAGTTCCTCGTGGGTGAGGTGCTTACCGATCTCCACGTTGAGGTGGAAATAGGTGCCGCGCCGTGCCCCCATCCGGGCGAAAGCGTCGGTGACGGACTTCGTCTGCTGATGATCCGGTGCCACACCGAACCGCACCAGCCCCCAGGGTGTGGGCAGGCGCTCGAAGAAATGCACCTCGACACCGGGGGCCCCGGACCCGAGAACTTCCTCACCGGCATAGCACGCCGCGGGTCCGGTCCCGATGATCGCTACGCGCAGCGGCGTCGCGTCGGTGACACCGACCACTGGGCGCTGCTGCACCGCAGCAGCGCTCGGGTACTCCCGATTCCTGGGATCCTCGAAGTAGTCGGCATTGATCTCGAGGTACCGCTCGGTTCCCTCCTCGAGGTCGTAGTCGGGGACGATCGCATCGATCGGGCAGGCATCGGCACACGCACCACAGTCGATACAGGTGTTCGGATCGATGTAGAGCATCTCGGTGCGTGAGTAGTCGGCCTCGTCGGGCGTGGGGTGGATGCAGTTGACCGGGCATACCGCCACGCACGACGCATCATTGCAGCAGGGTTGGGTGACGACATACGTCATGGATTGTTCCTCTGGGTGACCAGCGGAAGGCATTCCAGGTTCCGGGCCTGACCGCGCTGGTAGCGCAGCTTCGTGTAGTCCTCGACCTCGAAGGACTTGAACCGGTTGATGACCTCCTCGAGGACGACCTTCATCTCGAGTTTCACGAGGTTCGCGCCGAGGCAGCGGTGCGGGCCACCGCCGAAGGCGACATGGGGGTTCGGGTGCCGGTCGAGCAGGACCTCGTCGGCGCGTTCGAACTTCTCCGAGTCGCGGTTGGCGGGACCGAATCCGAGCAGGACCTTTTCGTTGTGCGGGATCGGGCAGCCCTGCACCTCGACGTCCTTGGTCGTGGTCCGCGCCATGTATGCGACGGGGCTGACGTAGCGGAGGAACTCGTCGATGGCCGTGCGCATCAGGTCCGGATCTTCCCGCAACCGGGCGTAGTCCTCGGGGTGGTCGGCCAGCCACAGCATCATTCCGCCCATGGCGCCGCTGGAGGTGTCGGTGCCACCGAGGATGGTCAGGATCAGCATGTGCTGCATGTCCAGATCGGACAGCGGTTCTCCACCGAAGTCGCCGTCGAGCAGCGCGGAGATGAGGTCGTCGCGGCGGGGTTGTTCGCGTCGTTCGGCGAGCTTCTGCGCGAAGTACCCGTACAGGGTGGCGCCGGCGGCGGCGCCTCGCTCCGCATCGTCGTAGGCACCGTTGAGCGCGATCATCGCGTCGATCAGTTCCGGCAGATCTTCATCGGGTACACCGATGATGCGGAGGATGACGTGGCGCGGCAGCTGGCTCGAGAAGTCCCCGACGAAGTCGAACTTCGTGGGATCTTCGATGCTGTCGAGCAATTCCACCGTCATCTCGCGCACCCACGACTCCATGGCTTTGACCGTCTTCGGCGTGAACAACGGATCCATGATCTTGCGGTACATGCGGTGCTCGGGCTCGTCGGTGTCCTCGGGGGGCATCCGGACCGGGTGCCGCGGAACGGTTGTCCCTTCCGCCGACGAGTAGGTCTCGGTGTCGAGGGTTGCGGCCCAGACGTCCTCGTAGCGGCTCAGGAGATGGAACCCTCCGAGTTCGTCGCTGTGGGCGACGGGGCATTCGTTGCGCAGCCGCGTCCAGATGTCGTGTGGTGCCTGGCTGAGTTTGCTTGCGAACGGATTGAGTCGTGCGCCGATGGTGTCGGTGCTCTCGACGTGATCTACGGTGATGTCGCTCATTCCGTATTCCTCCTGGCTAGTGATATCGGTGCGTCCGTGGACGGGCTGGGTCGTGAACGCGTGGGGTTCCGTCTCGCTTCTGGGTGCGGCGCACCCGGTGGCGGGTCGGTTGTCGGCGAGGTGGCTATCCGGCTTCGTTGATCGCGAGGACGGTGACGGTGCCCTTGGCGCCGTCGACGAGGACCCGGTCTCCGTCGCGGAGTCGACCCGATCCGTCCCCGGTGTTGATGACTGCGGGCAGTCCGAGTTCGCGGGCGATGATGGCTCCGTGGCTGCCGACGCTGCCGATGTCGATGACCACCGCGGCTGCGAGCATGAACAGCGGGGTCCAGCTGGGGTCGGTGGACTCGCACACCAGCACGTCGCCGGGTTCGAGGGCGTCCTCGTCCTCCGCGCGGCGGATGATCCGCACGGCGCCTTCGTGGGTCGCGGCGCTGGCGCCGACGCCCGAGATGACGTCACCGACCTGGGCGCGGGCGGAGTTGACGGTGAGCGGTTCGGGCATGCCGACGAAGGTCGTCGGCAGCCGGTAGCCGCGGTATTCTGCGGCTCGCGCACTACGGAAGGCCACCAGATCTGTGACGGATTCGCCTGTATCCTGGGCGATTTCGTCCATGTCCAGGAAGAAGACGTCGTCGCGGTCAGCGAGGCGGCCCTCGCGCACCATCTGGTCTCCCAGATCGCGGGCTGCGGCGCGGAATCCGTCGATCGCGGTCAGGAATGAGGCCTTCCCGAGCTCCGTTTCTCGGACTGCGGTTGCGGTGTCGGCGAGCGCGGCGGCAAGTTCGATTCGCTGCTCGTCGGTGAGTTTCGCTTCGAACTCGGCGACGGCGGCCCGCTGCTTCTTCACAGCTCCCTCCGCGCGGCGCTCCGGGTGCTCGGTGGCGTTGCGTGAGCGCAGTGCCGCGATCGTCGAGGACAGCAGGTCTGGGTTTTCGCGCCAGGAGCGTCCGGCGGGGTTGCCCTCGTTCTCCCCGTGGTAGCCGTGCCGCTCGACGAAGGTCGCCATGTCCAATTCGCCATTCGCCAACGCCCACAGGTCGGCGCCCATGGAAAGTTCGGCGACGTCGCCGAACGCGGCAGTCAGTGCGGGGACGATGTCGAGCATGTCGGTGGCGGCGGCGAGCCGGTAGATGCTGCTCATCGCCGCGACGATCAGCAACCGTGTCTCGTTGTGGATACCGATGGACCAGACGAACCGATCGAATGCTTCGGTGAGCCGGGCGCGCGGGTCTCCAGCGTCCTCGCGGTGGAGCACTTCCCGGCGCCACCACTCGTTCTGATCGCGCACCATGTCGGCCAGGCGCTGACTGTGCGTGTCACGGACTCGTTCGACGACCTCGGCGACGAGTGCCTGTTGGGCGTCGGTGAGTGAGGTGAAGGGGTCTGCATTCGGATGCAGAGCGCCGGCGAGGCCGAGTTCGAACTCGTCGGCGGTGATTCCGGGGAACCGGTCGACGTAGCGGCGGATCGGTTCGATGTTCATTGCCTGGCGGCCGTAGAAGATGCCGGTCAGGCGGTTGTTCTGGTCGGGGTCGACGTAGACCTCATCGGGGCCGAGCATTCCGAATCGGTGCCATGTCCCGCGCACTGCCAGTTCGTTACCTGGTCCCCACAGACTCCAGCACAGCGGTGTCATGACGGCCGGCGCGGCCTCACCGATGTTGGCGGTCGTCCAGTACCGGTTCGGGGTGCTGTTCCCTCGGACGGGGTCGGTGTGGGTCGATTCCGCGGTCGCGGACTGTTCGGTCGTGGTCATGATTGCCCCTGAGTGAGAAGTGAGATGAGAGCACCGCGGTCGAGATAGCCAATGCCTTGTTCGCCGTTGCAGGTCCAGTCGACGAAGAAGTTGGTCAGGAAGTAACGATCGGGTCGGGTGAGGTCGGTGCCCATGCAGAATTCGGCGCCGTCGGCGACGGTGAAGTTCATGCCGTGACGGATCCGGCCGTCGATGACGACCTGCCTGCCTTGGACGTCGAGTTCGACGGTGATCGCGGTGGGTTCGCAGTTGAACGCCGTCAGGTCGGTCCACCGAACCATCGTGGCGTCGTGGGTTCCGGCCGAGTCGAACAGAGCTGCGCGCTGGAAGGCACCGGATTCGTACTCGCCCAGCATGGTGGCGAAGCCCCACCCGGATTCGAAGATGCCGTTGCCCCAGAAGGCACGGCGCAGATGGCTCATGTCCCGGGGGCCGATCGAGTGGTCTCGGTGCCCGATTCCATCGAGAACATGCGTCTCGCCGGCGACGGTGACCGTACCGCGCACGCGGACGGCCTGCTCGTGGTGGAACCGTCCCCAGTCCCCGAACTGGGTGGATCCCTCGGGGATCCACACCGGGTAAGCGGCTTCCAGGTCGAGGTCGATCTGAACCGAATGGTGGTGGTCGTCGGGGGTGAGGCCGGTTGCGCCCTGATCCTGGGACACGTCGACCATGCCGCCGAAGAAGGTGAACCGCCACTCGCGGTACGGGGTGATGGTCGCCAGGTGCGCGTTCGGCGAACCGAATTGCCCGGCGCCCGGCGCCACGATTTTCGTGGAGTGCACGGTGCCGTCGGGCTGGGTGACGGCGATGACGATGTGCCACAGGCGTGGGTCGTCGAGCATCGTGCCCATGTGCCACATCACGCCGAGACCGTCTTTGTCTCGGACGTTCCACTGGATGTTTTCCGCCCAGCGGTCCACTCCGGCGGGAGGTTCGTGCACGAAATCGTCCGCCGGATCGAGTCCGGTTTCGTCGGTGATAGTCATGTCGGCCAATGCCATTCCTTTCAAAAGGTGGCGCGTTTATCCGGTAGCTACCGCTCGTGCTCGGAGTCGGAGCAACTCGGGGAGGGTGTGCTCGGTCGTGCCGGTGGTCGCTTGCGCCCAGCCCAGCAGTTGTTCGAGGTCGGAGTCGTCCTGGACGGCGGGTTCGACGAGTGGGAGGGCGCCGCGGTAGACGATGCCGTGGGTGGCGTCGACGGTGACGGTCTGACCGGCCAGCTCGACTGCTCCATCGCCGCAGCCGACGACGCACGGCACATTCAGTTCGCGGCACACGACGGCGGCGTGTGAGGTGGCGCCGCCGAGTTCGGTGACGACTCCGCTGACCAGGGACATGGCCGCGACGTCGTCCGGATCGGTGGTGGGTCGGACAAGGATGACCTGCTCGCCGTTGCTCGCACGTTCCTCGGCCTCGTCGACGTCGGTGATCACGACTCCGACCGCGACACCCTGGCACGCCTGCTTGCCGCGGGCGACTTCCTCGGCCGTGCGGAGCACCGTGGGGTCGATGTGTGGTGTCATCACCGACTCGACCAGGTCGGCGTTCACCCGGTCGAGGGCTTCGTCGACGGTGATCAGTCCTTCACGTTGGAGTTGCACCGCGTGACGCACGGTGGCCTCGGCCGACCGTTTGGCGGACCGGGTTTGCAGGAGCCACAACCTTCCGCTCTCGATGGTGAATTCGATGTCCTGGACGTCTCGGCCGGCCTGTTCGAGCTGGCGGGCTGCGGCCATGAGTTCGGCGTAGGCCGTGGGCATTTCGTCGGCGAGTTCGTCGAGGGCTCGGGCGTTCGACCGTCCCGAGACGACGTCCTCGCCCTGTCCGTGCAGGAGCCACTCGCCGTAGGGGGTGGCCGCCCCGCTCAACGGGTCGCGGGTGAACAGCACCCCGGTTCCGGAGCGGTCGTCGAGGTTGCCGAAGACCATTGCCTGGACGGTGACGGCGGTGCCGCCGTCGTCGGAAATGCCGCGGTCACGTCGGTACGCGATGGCACGACGGGAATGCCAGGATTCGAGGACGGCGACGATCGCCATCCGCAGCTGCTCCCACGGGTCATCAGGTGGGTACGTACCCACCACCTTCTCGAACTGCTCGACGAAGCGGCGGCGGGTGTCGGCGGCGTATCGGCTGTCTCCGGTCTCCTCGGCGAGCGCCTTCTCGACCTGGTCGTTGATTCCGAGGTTGAGGATCGTGTCCATCATCCCGGGCATGCTGATCGCTGCCCCGGACCGCACCGAGACCAGCAACGGGTGGGTTTCGTCGCCGAAGCGTCGGCCGGTGACCGAGGCGAGGGCGGCCATCGCTGCCGGCAACTCCTCCCACACGTCGGCGGTCAGCTGACGCTCATCGCGGTAGTACTGCCGGCACACATCGGTGCCGAGGACGAAGGCGGGTGGCACCGGGATTCCCAGCGACCGCATGCGCTCGATGCTCCATGCCTTGCCGCCGAGCAGGTCCCGGTCCAGTCCGGTGGTGCCGTCCAACATCAGAACGTGGGCGCTCATTGTGCCCTCCCAGCGGCGGCTTCCTCGGCGCGGGTGAGCCCGGCCAGTCCGATCAGATCTTCGTGCAGCTCGAACCATGCGGTGTGGTAGCTGTCGATCAGCGGTCGTGCCAGCCAGGAGTTGTCACCGTCGCGGATCTTCGTCAGCGCCGCATCGAAGCGTGCGGGATACATCTTCAGGCGCGGGGCAAGCTCGGTGAGTCGTTCGAGCAGTGGCCGGAAATCGGTGTGGACGCCTTCGAGTCGGCTGATCACCGCGGCGTCGTACGCCGCGTCGGTGTGGTCGTTGGGTTGGTCCTCGCCCACAAGCTGCCAGTCGGTCACCAACTGCTTGAAAGTCGCGTTGACGGAACTGAAGTCGTGATAGGCGGCGGACATCTGCGCCTGATCGACGTCCTCACGCTCGGCGGCGATCAGTTCGGTCAGTTCCACTCGTCCGTCACCGGTGAGCTTGAGTCGTCCGCGCAGGTCCTGGACCAATCCCGCATCGCAGAGCTCGCGCACCACGCTGTCCACAGAGTCGGTCGACAGACCGGTGCTGGCCGCCACGTCCGCGGCAGTCGTGCGTCCGCGCAGGCGCACGAGCTGCAGAATTTGAAGCTTGTCGTTCATTGATCAACCACCTGTGCTGCGTGTCCGGTCGAGCCAGCGGCGGGACCGTGAACCCGAGGATGGGCAAGTTCGTCAGTGCTGCGGTACAACGCCGGTGCGGGGGTGCCGAGAGGGGATTCGTCTGGCTTCGCTACCGCCATGCCATTCTCCTGAATTCAATGTGTCGTAGATCTCATCCGTGAACATAACAGAGTCAATGGTATGGAGCAATAAAGTACCGGTTCTTTCGCGAATTCGATTGGAAGCGTGCGGATTTAGCGCACAAACAGGTCATTCGCGTGTCACGTTCGCACGCGCCGCGTTGGGCCAATGGGGCACGAGCGCAAGGGCCGCGCCAGTGGCTACTGTGACCAATTTATCAGCAGGCTGCTGATAAAGGAAGACCTCAGAGGTCACAGCCGAAAACCACTGCCTTGACCTGCACGAATAGTCGCGGTCGACGGCTGTGCTCGGCCCCCGCCAGCCGAAGCCGATTCGCTCCGCGCGCGCCATTACTGGAACGATGTACACAGGGCGTGGAGCCCTACTGAAACGAGGTGAAACCGTGGCACGGCCTAAGAAACCGCTGATCTCACGTACACGGGTGATCGAGACGGCACTGATGTTGATTGACCGAGACGGGCTGAAACAGCTGAGCCTCACGCGTCTCGCCGCCGAACTCGGCGTTCACAATTCGTCTGTCTACTATCACTACAGATACAAGGCCGACATCCTCGCCGACGTCCTGCGCTTGGTCCTCGACAGTTTCGTCGTCGAATCGGATACAGAGATCGACTGGAAGACCTACATCCTCGAATACGCTCCGCGGTTTCTCGACACCCTCAACGCTCACCCGCAGGTCGTACCGCTGCTGGTCGCACAGACGCCGAGAACGTTCGGCCTCGAGTACGAGAACCAAACGGTCAGCATTCTGCTGAAAGCCGGTTTTCCCCTGGAGTACGTCATCGTCATCCGCGAGCACCTCGAAGCGTTGACGGTCGGTGCGCTCCAGTACGGCAACAACAACTTGTTCACCGACGTTCCGGAATCGTTGACGGAACTGCGATCGGCGGTCGAGGCCGCCCGTACCGTGTCGGCACAGGATCGCTTCCGCCTGGCGTGCAAGGCCTACGTCGCCGGTCTCGAAATCCAGCTTGCGGCGTGGACCGCCGGCGAATCGGAATCGTTTATCTGATCGTCGGAGACCACCCCGGGTGCATACGCACCCGACACGGAGGGGTCGGAGCGCTACCCTCGACGAAAGGGCCCTCACGCAGCTGCTTGTCGACGGGTGCGAATCCTGGCCAACGCGGGCTGCCGACACGGGTCATTGCCCCATCTGCGGCGCGGTATCGACCCGACAACGTCATGACATGCCTTCGATCGCGGGGTCACCGCACAGCTATGGATCTTCGTGTCACAGCTCTCCACGTACACCCGCGTACGAACGGCAAGTCACTTGATACGCGGGAAACACGTCACCGTACGAGACCGTGCGAGACCCCATCCAGCCGGGCGCCAGGTGATGGAGGGTAGTCCACGGAAATCGGCATTTGCCAGTGAGCGATGTTGCGGCACAGAACTTTCAGAGTCCGCCTGACCGACTATCGCGATGCGCCGTGCATGGAAATCAGGCGAAGGTACTCGTCGTACAGCGGTACGAGTTCGGTGTGCTGCCCCTCGGCGGTGAGGTTTTGGAAGCCGACCAGCAGCGCCATTCCCATTGAGACGATCACATCGGCCGCCTCGTCGCTGTCGACAACTTGGGCGATGACCGATCTGACCGTCTTGCGGCGCGCCGAGTCCACGCGGCGTTGCGTTTCACGCACGGTGGCATCGTTCATTCCCCACGCCCTGATCGCGGCCTCCGCCGCGTGCGGCAGCCCCAGGGTCAACGTGCGCAACGCAGCGAGGTCGTCTTCTGGACCGCCACTGCCGAACGACAGATCCCGCAGAATTCGCTCCTGGCGGTGCTCCCAGTACTCGAGCAGTGCGTCGACGAAACCTTGCCAGCTCCCGAAGTAGTGATAGAACGATCCGGTGGTGACACCCAGGGTCGTACACATCCGACGGATGTTGAGCCCTTTGAACCCGACCTCGGCGAGGACGTCCAATGCCGTCTCGAAGTACTGTTCCTTGCTCACAATGGTGGGCATCAGCCGCCTTGCCCCCCTCGCTCATCCCCGAACCGACTTGCCCGGTGTCGTTGCACGTCTTATCGTGACGAGACAGCGAACCATCCAGTCACGATCCCAACATACCATAATGTGTGTTGTGGTGAGTTCGGCGTGCCCGGTGGTTCCCGAAACGTCCGGGTCACGCCGGCAGCATCGACCCGCGCACCTCGATCGGCGATGGTCGGGGCGGCCGCGAGCAAGTCCTGCTATCTCGGTCGGGGGCGCTTCCCCAGCCGGACCGCGGTGTTCACGATCCGATTTCCGGTGGTGTGCACGAGGTGCGCCTGACCTGTGCTGTCCCAGTCGATGCCCAGGTCTTGGGTGTAGCACGATGCAGCCGCGACCGAGACTGTCGCGCCCGCGAAGGTACACAGGGTCGAGTAGTGCAGGTGGCCGGCCAGGATGGTCCGGAGATCGCCGTCCGCCACGGCCGATTCGAGCGCGTCTTGGTTGGTCAGTTCGCCCATTTCCATCAGCGGATCAGGGGTCGGCACGGGAGGGTGGTGCAGGACGAGAATGCTCCCGTGCGGTGCAGGCACGGCCAGAACGGCACTCAGCCAGGACAGCTGCGATTCGTCGATCTCACCATGCAGTCGACCCGAGACGTTGCTGTTGACGGCGATGAGACGTAGCCCGTTGACATCATGGACCTCGTCGTCGAACTCGTCGGGTGTAGCGCCACCGCCGTGATCGCCCATCCCCCAGATCACTTGGCTATCCGCACGCTCGGCTGCACGCTCGACCGCAGATCGAAATGGCGCATGTTGGTGATACCCGACCGGCAGGGTTCCCGTAAGCGCCAACGCTTCTGGACGATCGTCGACCTCTTCGACCTCGTCGAGCAGTCGTGCCACGGCATCACCGCAGTCGACGTTCTCGCCGAAGCCGCCGGTCAGCAGGCGCGTATCACTGATGTGCAGTATGCGGTGGTCGGGGACGTTGGATGAGGACATGGCGACACCTTCGCTGTTATGCACGGATCGAATGAGGTTCCCGCGATGAGTGGGCCGAAGCCCTGCGCGGCCACCTCCGCGACCGGCCACCGAAGCAACCTCGCATGGAGGGGCGATGCTGACGACGTCGGCAACGCATCGCGCGCTCGGCCGCAGCGCGGGGTGTAGCGATGCGCATCGCCAGATATCGTGGCCCCGAGCGGCGGACTACTCGGCGGACTCCGATGGGTCACAAGGCAGTGAGTCCCCCATCGACAACGAGGGCCGAACCGGTGACGTAGCTCGAGGCCGGGCTGGCGAGGAAGAGCAGAGCCGAGTCGATCTCGGCTTGGGTGCCAGACCGCCCGAGCATGGTGTGGTCGGCCAACATCTTTTCCAAACCGACTGCATTCTCGGTCATCTCACTACGGAAGAACCCCGGCAGGAGTGCATTGACGCGAACGCCGCGACGCAACGACCATTGCTGCGCCAAGTCGCGTGTCAACCCGAGGACACCCGCCTTGCTCGCAGCGTAAGCCGCCTGCGGCAGGCGGGGGGCGACCACACCGAGAACACTCGCCACGTTCACAATCGACGACCCCTCGGGCATGACGCCGACGGCTGCCTGCGCCATCCAGAACGATCCATTGAGATTGACATCGATGACCTTGCGGAAGCCCTCTTCGGTCTCCTTGGAGGCGGGGACCACGTCCGCGATGCCGGCGTTGTTGACCAGGACGTCGATCCTGCCGAACTCGTCGACCGTGCGGCTCACCAAAGCCTTGCAATCATCCGGGGAACTGACATCGGTCCGGTGGGACAGCGTCACCCCTCCTGCCTCACGCAACTGGTTTTCGACATCGCTCAGTTTGTCTGTCCGACGAGCAGCAAGCACGACGGTGGCGCCGACTGCCGACAGGGCGCGTGCGAAGCCGACCCCCAGCCCCGAACTTGCTCCCGTCACCACGACAACCTTGCCGTCCAGCCGGAACGCATCCAATGGATTCACTGCCACACCAACTTTCGCATTTGGTTCGCCGCTTCCGCGTGGGATCACCCCACTCGAAGAAAAGGGCTCAGAATCCACTGACAATAACACATTGTATGTTACGTTCCTGGGGATGGCCGGCTGGCACGACATCCGGAGACCGCCGGCCCACTCTGCTTCTCCGGCCCCAGACAAGGATGTCCTGTGCCTTCCAACCCTCTCGTCACCGCAGAGTCCGGTGACACTGCTGCAAGCAACGATCTCGTCTACACGGAGATGGCCCGCCCCGGAGTACTGCTCGTCCGGCTCGACCGTCCGGACGCACTCAATGCCATGAATGCCTCCCTGATCGAGGCACTCCACGCGGTCCTACGCCGAGTCCGCGACGACGCCGACGTGCGGACCATCGTTCTCACCGGTGCCGGCACCACGTTCTGTGCGGGGCTGGACCTGCGCGGCTACGGCACGGTGCCGACCTCCACCGGACCTGAGGGACGACCGCAGGAGGGGATGCGCGCAACCGAGCACATCGCCAACCTGGCGGATGCTCTGCGCCGCGCCCGGCAGCCAGTGATCTGCGCGATCAACGGTCCCGCAGCGGGGGGCGGGATGGCACTGTCACTGCTCTGCGACATCCGGTTGATGACCGAAACGGCAACGTTGCACCCGTCCTTCATCAAGCGCGGCCTCAGTAACTGCGACGTCGGACTGAGCTGGATTCTGCCCCGCGCCATCGGGTTCTCGCGATCGGCGGAGATTCTGCTGACCGGTCGAACGATCGCCGCAGACGAAGCGCACAGGATCGGACTCGTCTCGCAGGTCCTGCCCGCCGAGGACCTACTGCCCGCTGCGCTGGACCTAGCCTCCACCATTGGTGCCAACAGCCCGTTCGGGGTCTGGATGACCAAACAGGTCATGTGGGACAACCTCGAGACGCCGGGGATTCGAGCGGCAATCGATCTCGAGAATCGGACACAGATCCTGAGCGTCCTGACCACCGATCACCGTGAGGCGGTGTCCGCGTTCCTCGAGAAGCGGGCGCCCGAGTATCGCAATCACTGACGGCCACAGCACGTTCGACGAATCGGTAGGAGAGGAACATCGTCATGAAGGTAGGAATTTCTGCGGGCTATTGGAGTGGGTCACCGCCGCAGGGCATCGCCGAACGCGTCGCCGAGGCCGAAGCGCTCGGGGTGGACAGTCTGTGGACCGCCGAAACGTACGGGTCGGACGCGCTGACCCCGTTGGCCTGGTGGGGTTCCCAAACGACACGGTTGCAGCTCGGCACGTCGATTTGCCAGATGTCGGCGCGGACGCCGACAGCGTTGGCGATGGCGGCGCAAACTGTCGACCACCTCAGTGGGGGTCGGATGATCGTCGGCATCGGGGCCTCGGGTCCGCAGGTCGTCGAGGGCTGGTACGGGCAGCCGTATCCGCGGCCGCTCGAGCGGACTCGCGAATACGTCGAGATCATGCGCGCGGTGTGGGCCCGGGAGAAGCCCGTCACGTTCGCCGGGCGGCACTACCAGCTGCCCTTCGACGGCGGCAGTGGGCTCGGGAAGCCGCTGAAGTCGATCGTGCACCCGCTTCGTGCGGACATTCCGATCTATCTCGGGGCCGAGGGTCCGAAGAACGTGGCGCTGGCGGCGGAGATCGCCGACGGCTGGACGCCGCTGTGGTTCTCCCCCAAGAGCGACGACTTCTACCGGGCTGCCCTTGCGGAGGGGTTCGCCCGCGCCGGCGCGCGCCGGACGGCGGCCGACTTCGAGATCGCCAACACGTGCTGGTTGGTGGAGAACGACGACGTCGAGAAGGCTGCGGCGAAACTGAAGCCGGTGGTCGCCCTGTATGCCGGGGGCATGGGCGCCAAGGGCGCCAACTTTCACAACGACGTCTTCACCCGTATGGGCTGGGGCGAGGCCTGTGCCGAGATCCAGCGGTTGTATCTGGAGGGTCGTTCGGACCTTGCCGCGCAGGCGGTACCGACCGCAATGGTGGAGGATGTCGCACTCGTCGGGCCTGCAGACAAGATCTGCGAGGACATCGTCACACGATGGAAGTCGACCTGCCTGACGACGATCGTGTTGGCGGGATGGCCGCGCCCGGATACCCGTGCACGCATCGTGGAAGCGATTCGCGCGTAACCGGAGTAGAACGCGTCCGGGCCGTCCCGGTCCCCCACCACTGGGTGCGGGACCGGGACGGCCCACCGATCGACGGTCACACCGAAACCCGCTCGTGTGCAACGAGCACGGGACGTCCCGATCAGTTCTCCGGGACTCAACCAGGGCTGCACAGCCCGTGCCGCCCGGGCCGCACGGGCGCGCTGTGCGCCGTCTACCGAACCTTCACGACGAGGTGGGTGTCGGCACTTCTGCTCGGCGGTGTCGCCGGAGGTAGGCCACGGCCGCAGTGCTGTTTACGGAACGGGTTGCGCCCGCTTGGCTTCTCTCGCGTGCGCGAAGTCGAGGGCGGCGGTCCACGGCGTCGCCTTCATGATCAGGCCGCGGTACTTCATGATGTCGGCCTGGCGGTTGAGGGCGAGCGCACCGACCAGGCGGTCACCACCGCGATAGAGAGCAACGAATCTGCCGCTACCGACGTCACCGATGACCTCGATCTCGTCGGCATCCGGGACACCCACGAACTGGATCCGCGTGTCGTACCAGTCCGACCAGAAATACGGGACGGTCGAGTACGGGGTGGCCGCGTCCGGATCGAGAGCGTTTCGGGCGGCCAGTGCCCCTTGTTCGGCGGCGCTCGTCCAATGTTCGAGACGCATGGTGCGACCGAACAGCGGGTTGCGCCAACGGCATACGTCTCCCGCCGCGTAAACGCCGGGTGCACCGGTCCACAAGGTGCTGTCGCAGACGATACCGTGGTCGAGCTGCAACCCGGAACCGTCGAGCCAGTCGGTCGCCGGGGCCGCTCCGACACCGACCACGACCAGGTCGGCGGGCAGTACCGTGCCGTCGGAGAGCCGCACCCGTTCGACGGCGGTCTCCCCCTCGATGGCCTCGACGGCAACGCCGCATCGCAGGTCGGTCCCGTTCGCCGTGTGCAGTGCCGAACACGCCACACCCATCTGTTCACCGATTGCTCGGACCAGCGGCGTCGGCAGCGCCTCGACCACGGTCACGTCGAGTCCGCGCTTGCGGGCCCCCGATGCAACTTCCGATCCGATGAAACCGGCGCCGATCACCACGGTGCGCGCACCTGCGTCCAGTGCGGACCGGACCGCCCTGGCGTCGTCGAGCGTGCGGAGGGTATGCACGCCCGCCAGTGCCTCGGTGCCGGGGAGCGTGCGGGCGCGGGCACCGGTCGCGAGCACGAGGGCGTCGTAGCCGACGCGGGTGCCGTCGACGGCGACGGTGCGCTGGTCGGTGTCGAGACCCGTTGCGGGCGCGCCGAGGATCAGTTCGACATCCAGCTCCTGCAGCCCGGCGAGATCGCGGTAGGCGAGCTCGGACTGCCGGTCGGTGTCGGTGTCGAGGAATGCCTTCGACAGCGGCGGCCGATCGTAGGGAAGGTGATCCTCGGCGCCGATCAGGGTGATCGATCCGGTGAATCCAGTCTTCCGTGCCGCTTCGGCCGCTCGCAGTCCTGCAAGCGACGCCCCGACGACGACCAGACGCGTGGTCATCGGATCAGCCGCAGCGCGGCCGTGGGGCAGCCCTCGACGGCCTGCTCGACCTCCGCCAACTGGTCGTCGGTGATCTCCTCGGTCAGCAGGACCAGATCACCGTCGTCGTTGACCTCGAAGACATCGGGGGCGATGGACTCGCAGATCCCCAATCCCGTGCATTTCGTTCGATCCAACTCGATCTTCATGCGATCCACCATAACAGAGGATATGGTATGTTGGAACCCAATTTGGAATACGAGATCACAGGAGGCGTCCGATGGCGGATTCTCGGAGGGCCGCGATCGCCGGGCTCGGCATTACCGAGGTGGGAAAGGTGTTCGGTCGCAGCGCAACAGATTTCGCGGCTGATGCGGTTCGCCGGGCCGCCACTGATGCCGGTCTCCACCTGTCCGACATCGACGGACTGTTGATCAACAGCGGACTCAAACGCGATGTGTCGATCACCCTGCAGAACGTCCTCGGTCTCCGCGACCTCCGACTCCTGACGGAGATGAATGCGTACGGTGCCTCGGCCGGCGCGATGGTGTCCTACGCGGCAGCGGCGGTCACCAGCGGTATGGCTGAGGCCGTGGCGTGCGTGTTCGCCGATGCGCCGTTGAAACCGAAAGTGTCCGCCGGCGCCGCCTACACCGGCCGCAGCGCCAAGCCGATCGTCGGCCTGCCCAGCTATCTCGTCGCCAGTGGCATCACGAACGCCAACGCCAAGTACGCGTTCGCCACCCGCCGCCACATGGAGACCTACGGCACCACCTCCGAACAGCTCGGCGAGATCGCGGTCGCGCAGCGCGCGTGGGCGGTGCACAATCCGCTCGCCCAGATGCGCACCCCGATCACTCTCGAGGATCATCAGAGTTCACGCTGGATCGCAGAACCGCTGCGGTTGCTGGACTGCTGCCTTGTCTCCAATGGCGGTGCGGCAGTGATCGTCACCACCGCGGAGCGAGCGAAAGACCTGGCGCAACCACCGGTACACGTGCTCGGGTGGGGACAGGGCCATCCAGGGCAGGTCGCCGAACGGGGTTCGGATTTCGGGCTGCGCACCGGCGCCGCGATCTCCGGACCCACTGCACTACGCATGGCGGGGGTGACGGTCGAGGACGTCGATCTACTCGAGCTGTACGACTGCTACACGTTCACCGTTCTCGTAACACTCGAAGACTACGGCTTCTGCGCCAAGGGTGAGGGTGGCAAGTTCGTCGCGAACGGGCGCACCGGGCCCGGTGGTGAGCTGCCCGTCAATACCGGCGGCGGACAGCTTTCGTCGTACTACTTGTGGGGAATGACTCCGCTCACCGAGGCGGTCATTCAGGCCCGTGGCCAGGGCGGCGGCCGTCAGGTCGACAACCACGACGTGATCATGGTCAGCGGCAACGGCGGCATCCTCGATCACCACTCGACGCTGATTCTCAGTCCCCGCTGATCGAAAGGTCCATTCATGACAACCGATCTCGCTGAAGTTTCCGGTCCAGCCGTCCTGCGTGACACCCGCAGCGGCGAGTTCTTCGATGCCGCGGCCGCCGATCAACTTGCGATCCGGCGCTGCACCCACTGTCACCACGCGTTCAGCCCCGAGGCTCGAACCTGTACTGCCTGCGGCAGTTCGGATCTGAGCTGGGACACTGCGACGGGAGCGGCGACTCTGGTGTCGTGGGCCGTGGTGCACCATCCGCCGCATCCGGCCTTCGCCGAGCAAGTCCCCTTCCCCATCGGGCTGGTGGAGTTGCAAGAGGGGCCGTGGATCAACGCACGTATCGTCGGAGCCAACCCGGGCGAGTTGCGCGCCGGGCTCCCCCTGCACGTCGCGTTCGTTCATCCCGATGTCGGTGACTCGTACCCGGTATTCCGGGTGCAATCCCTGGCCGACTAGTTGTATGACTGCGCACTGCACCCTTGCCGGGCCGCTCCTGTTACGGCAGGTCGAGCGGCGGCGACCCTCACAGTCCCGAGGTCATCTGCCCCAACGCATTTCCCGTAGGAGGTCACATGAGTGAGGTGGAAGTCGATGAATGATCCGATCCTGCTCACCGAGCAACGGGCCGGTGTCCGGATCCTCACCCTGAATCGGCCGGGGTCACGCAATGCGCTGAACACCGCTTTGCTCGACATGCTGCGAAGCGAACTGACCGCCGCCGACCACGACAACGGCACCGATGTCGTGATCCTGACCGGGACCGACCCTGCCTTCTGCGCCGGCCTCGACCTGCAGGAACTCGGCGATACCGGCGCCAACGCCGACACAAAGCCGGAAAAAGGCATCCCTGTCGGGCACCCGTGGCTTCCACTGTCGAAGCCGGTGATCGGCGCCGTCAACGGTGCTGCGATTACCGGTGGACTCGAATTCGCACTGGCCTGCGATTTCCTCATCGCCTCCGAGTGTGCCCGGTTCGCCGACACCCACGCCCGTGTGGGTGTCCTGCCCGGCTGGGGTCTCACTGCGCGACTCCCCTCGGCCGTCGGCCGAGGTTTCGCGCGCAGGATGAGCCTGTCGGGGGACTTCGTGGGTGCCGCCGAGGCTCTGCGGGTGGGTCTGGTGACACAGGTGGTTCAGCACGAGAACCTGCTCACTACCGCACTGGACATCGCTGCATCCATCATCGGGAACGACCAGCCCGGAGTACGGACCCTTCTCGAGTCCTATCGCCGCGCGGAAGAACACATGCTCGACCCGGCGCTACTCGTCGAAGACGACACATCACAGAAGTGGATGAGGGACTTCGAACAGTCACGTGTCGCCGAGCGACGCACCGACGTCATCCATCGCGGAAGAACTCAGAACTCGGCGGCAGCCGCACCGTCCTCGAATGCGTCACGAGAGTGACAGCTTCCGGCGGAACGCGGCTTGATACTCGACGTCCGTCGTAGTCGCGACACCGCACAAGGCCTTCCCGAGCACACACCCAGACTGGCGATAGGTTCCTGTGGGACTGTGCGATAGGTCGGTAAGACAGGATGAGCCAGCGCCCGGCAGCTGCTGGATTGGGGAGCTTTTCATGAATGTGTACGACGCGGTGCGATCACGACGCTCCGTGCGCGACTTCACTGACCAACCTGTCGACCGAGCGGTCCTCGAACGCGTCCTCGAGTCCGCCGCGCGTACCCCATCGGGCGGCAACATTCAGCCCTGGCACACGTACATCGTCACCGGCGGATCCCGCGCTGCAATCGTCGAGAAGATGTCCGCCCGACTCACCGCCGGTGACCTCGGCGACACACCGCAGTATCCGATCTATCCCGCCGACCTGAAATCACCGTATCGCGAGCGCCGCGTCTCGGCGGGCCAGCAGCTCTACTCCGCTCTCGGCATTCCGCGAGAGGACAAGAACGCTCGGCGCGCCTGGTTCGCCCGAAACTGGCAGTTCTTCGGTGCCCCGGTCGGGCTCTTCAGCTATGTCGACCGCCACATGGGTTCGGCGCAGTGGTCCGACGTTGGCATGTACCTGCAGACGATCATGCTGCTCCTGCAGGAGGAGGGACTAGCAAGCTGCCCCCAGGAGGCGTGGTCGGTTTACCATACGACAGTCGACGAAATCGTCCAGCCGCCGGCCGATCTGATGTTGTTCTGTGGGATGGCTATCGGATACGAGGACACCGCTGTCAGCGGAGGCACGCTAATCGACCGCGCCCCGATTTCGGAGACAGTCCAGTTCCTCGGCTGAATTGTCCTGCGGAACCGCTTCGACTGGATGCCGATACTTCCGTCCCGCTGCACTTTCAACGACACAAGTCCGTATCTGCACGATCGAGAACTCGTTGGATGCTGGATGCTCGCCGGATTCTCGCACCCACCCTCCTGGCCGAGTGCGAGAATCCGGTTGGTGGCCCGACGGAGGCCGATCACGCTCCTCGTAGCGGGGCGTGGATGACGGCACCCGTCCCTGTCCCGTCATCCACGACCGGTCGGCAGGTCTGCCCGAGACCTGCCGACGTCGGTGCGGCAGCTACTGCGGCACCAGAATCGGCTTGACCACCTTGCCGTCGAGCGCGGCCCGCTCGGCCGCGTCGATGTCGTCGAGGGCGAACTTCTCGATCAGCCGGTCGAACGGGAACTTGCCGTCCTGCCAGAGCGCGATCAGGCGGGGAATGAACAGATGTGGGATCGCATCGCCTTCGACGATGCCCTTCACGGTCCGTCCGGTGCACAGCGCGGTGGCACTGATTCGCAGATCACCGGCGGGCGCGCCGATCAGCCCGCACACCCCGGACGTCCGGAGTGTGTCGACGGCGGTCGCAATCGCCCGGGGCGCCCCGGTCGTGTCCAGTGCGTAGTCGGCGCCGCCCCGCACCGTGCGGCGAATCTGGCGGGTGACGTCATCGGCGCCGCCATCGATGGCATGTGTGGCCCCCAGGTCGCGGGCCAACTCCAACCGATCTCGGTTGAGATCGACCGCGACGATGGTCGCCGCTCCGGCCACCCGCGCCGCCATCACCGAGGCCAGGCCCACGGCACCGGCGCCGAAGACGACGATGCTCGCACCGACCTCGATGCCGAGGGAGTTCAGCACGGCGCCGGCCCCGGTCTGAAAGCCGCACCCGAGCGGGCCCAGCAGTTCCAGCGGCAGCGCCGGGTCGACCTGGACAGCGTTGCGGGCGTCGACCACAGCCCGGGTGGCGAAGGACGACTGCCCGAACCAGCGGGCGGACACCGGTGCTCCGTCTGCGTCGCGCGCGTTGGTGGATCCGTCGGCGTTGCGACCGGACATGTTGCGGGGAAAGAAGGTGTCGCAATATGCCGGACGGGCCTGCCGGCAGTTGGCGCAAGTTCGGCACGAATCGAACGACAACACGACGTGATCACCAACCGCGAGACCCTGCACGTGGGATCCCACCGCTTCGACGACCCCGGATCCTTCATGGCCCGGCACCAGCGGCAACGGCATGCCCGGTTGGGCTCGGGGCAGCAGATCGGTATGACAGAGACCGACACCCGCGATCCGCACCGCGACGTCGTCGGGTCCGGGCGGATCGAGGGTCAACTCCTCGATCGAGTACGGACGGTCGGCCGAACGGAGCACTGCCGCAGTAGTTTTCACAGCGGGCTCAGTTCGCCACGGCCGAGGCGCCGAGGAACTCGTCGTTGTGCTCCCCCGGGGACGGCGGCACGCCGACCGCTGCGGGGGTGAAGCTGTCGAACCGCGCGGGCGTACGGACGACCACCTGCGCGTTCTCCCCCTCCCCGACGGTGACGGCGAGTTCGTTCTCGGCGAACAGGGGGGTGTGCACCACCTGCTTCCAGTTGTAGGCGAGCGTGGCCATCAGCCCCCTCTCGTGCAGTGCGTCCACCCACTGCGCAGCCGTTCGTTCGGCCAGCGCCGACTCCAACTCGTCCTTGAGTTCGTAGTAGTTGATGGCGCGCAGTTTTTGGTCGGCGAAGCGTTCGTCCTCGGTCAGGTCGGGCCGACCGATCACCTCACACAGCAGAGCCCAGTGCTTGGGGACGTAGGCGCTGATCACAAGGTGGCCGTCTGCAGCCTTGAACGCATCGGAGGGCTGGGTCGCGAACGCGACCTGTTTGCGCGGCTTGCCATCCGGACCAAGGGTGGGGGCGGGCTTCGCGGACTTCGACGAGGCGTTGGGGTCCTTGTTCAGATGGAGGGTGAGCTGGTTCGCCTGCAGACTCACCGCGACGTCGTACATCGCGACCTTGACGACATCGGCGACACCGTGACGTTCCCGATTCAGCAGTGCGGCGAGAACGGCCTGAGCGAAGACGTGCCCGGTGGCGCCGTCGACGAGCTGGAACGGAATGATCTGCGGTCCACCCTCCGCTGTCCGTAGCCCGGTGGTCATTCCGGCCTCGGCCTGCACCATCAGGTCGAGACCGGGCCGGCTGCTGTTGACACCGTTGCCGCCGTAGGCCGACAGTCGGGCGTAGACCAGCGACGGGTTGCGCCCCTGCAACGTCTCCGGCCCCAACCCCATCTTTTCCATCACACCGGGGCGAAACGCCTCGAGCACCACGTCGGCGCTGTCGGCGAGGCGGAGAACGTGCTCACGGCCTTCGTCGGACCGTAGATCGACCATCACCGACTTCTTCCCGCGGTTGTTCGGCAGAAAGTAGGTCGCCAAGGGTTTGCGGCCGGGAACGACGGAAACGATGCGGCGAGCGGATTCACCTCCCGGTGCTTCGATCTTGATCACCTCGGCACCGAGGTCTGCCATCACCTGTCCGGCCAGCGGTCCGGCAACGTTCTGAGTGAAGTCCAACACCCGGTAGCCGTCGAGTGGCCGCGGGCCGTCACTGCTCGGCATCATGTTCACCTTTCTGGGCATAACGACGGACATAACATGCTCTATGTTGTCGTCACCATAACCGCATTCATGGTCGAAGTCCAGAGGCCTTTCACCTGCCGATACGGTCACCCGCCCGGACCGCGGCGGTCCGGCCCGGCACCAGAAAATGATCCACATTCTTTGACGTAGAGGAGGATTGATCCGGACGCAGAACCTGCCTGCCGCTTGTTTGTCGCGGAGCTGTGCTCGAATCCGCGCACAGCTTTCACACCGAGTCGGCAGCATGCGGGGCCTCGGCCGCCCGCGGCACCACGTGGTGGGCACCCCTGCCCAGGAGTGGAAGCCCGTCAGGCCCTCTGTGGCAGTTCAGCGTGCGAATATATGAGCCGCACGAACTCGTCGAGGAGCTTGTCGAGGGGCGCGTACCCGCCATCGGCGGCCACCTGCTGGTAGCCCACCAGCATGGACATGCCGAGTGAGGTCACCACCTTGGCGGTCGCGCGATCTCCGACGACCCGGAGCA
Source organism: Rhodococcus sp. ACS1 (assembly GCF_002300155.1). Taxonomy (NCBI): domain Bacteria; kingdom Bacillati; phylum Actinomycetota; class Actinomycetes; order Mycobacteriales; family Nocardiaceae; genus Rhodococcus; species Rhodococcus sp. ACS1. Next base: position 363,076 of record NZ_NSDZ01000008.1, on the reverse strand, counting down.
CGGCCTTGTAGACCGTCTTGCGCCGCGCCTCGTCCACCCGGTTTCGCACCTCGCGTACCGATTCGTCATTGGCGGCCCACGCCCTGATCGCGGCTTCGGCTTCGTGGTGCAGTCCGAGGGTGAGTCGGCGTAGGGATTCGATGTCCTCTTCTGGTGGGCCGGCGCCGAATTCGACGTCACGCAGGATTACCACCTGACGGTTCTCCCAGTAGGACAGCAGTGCATCGACGAAGCCCTGCCAGCTACCGAAGTGGTGGTAGAACGAGCCGCTGGTCACGCCGAGTTTCTTGCACATCATCCCGATGTTCAGACCCGTGAAGCCCAGCTCGGCGAGCGCCTCGAGAGCCGACTCGAAGTACTGCTCTCGGGTGACTATCCGTGACATGGTCCGCCCCGATCGCTGGTCGCCTACCCCTCAATAACACAGTCTATCGTATCGAGGTTGTGGCTCCTCGCCGAAGACGCTCGTTCAGCCCTTCCCCATCTCCATAACATGCGCTATGGTACGGACATGTGGTGTTTCTATGACAGGCTCTTCATCGGGGGCGAATGGGTACGTCCGGCATCGACGGACACCCTCCAGGTCGTCTCGGCCAGCACCGAAGAGGTGATCGGATCCGTCCCGAAGGGCAACGAGGCCGACGCCGACGCTGCTGTCGCCGCGGCCCGCCGCGCATTCGACGACCCGACCGGCTGGTCGAACTGGTCCCCCGACCAACGCGCGGACGCACTGCTGCGCTTGGCGACCGCCATCGACAAGTACAGCGGGGCCATTGCCATTCGGGTCAGCAGCCAGAACGGCATGCCCTCGAGCATCAGCAAGCAGACCGAGGCAGTTATGCCCGCGACGCTGCTGCGGTACTACGCCGGACTGATCCGCGACACTGCCGTCGAAGAGCACCGGCCCTCGCTGGTATACGGCACGACCGCGGTCCGCAAGGAACCACTCGGTGTCGTCGCCGCCATCGTCCCGTGGAACTTCCCGCAGTCGTTGACCTTCTTCAAGCTCGCCCCCGCCCTTGCCGCAGGATGCACGGTCGTCATCAAACCCTCGTCCGAGACCGTCCTCGATGCGTTTCTGCTCGCCGACGCGGTCGAAGAGGCCGACCTCCCAGCCGGTGTGATCAACATCGTCACCGGCGGCGGCCGCACAGTAGGAACGCATCTGATCCACCACCCCGGAGTCGACAAGGTGGCCTTCACCGGCTCCACCGACGCCGGACGCACAATCGCCGAACAGTGTGGGCGCCTGCTCAAACCGGTGACCCTCGAACTCGGCGGCAAGTCCGCGGGAATCATCCTCGACGACGTCGACCTCCATCGGAGCATGAGATCGATGTTCTCCTCGACCCTGCTCAACAACGGCCAAACCTGCTTCATCAGCACCCGCATCCTCGCCCCGGACAACCGCTACGACGAGGTCGTCGACGCGTTCACCGCGATGGCCGCGGCGCTGCGTGTCGGTGACGCCCTCGACCCCAAGACCCAGATCGGCCCGGTCGCCAGCGCACACCAACGCCACAACATCGAGGCGCACATCGCCCAGGGAAAGAGCGAGGGAGCACGCATCACCACCGGCGGCCGACGGCCCGCGGATCTCGACCGCGGCTGGTTCGTCGAACCGACGATCTTCGCCGACGTCGACAACAAGGCGACCATTGCGCAGGAGGAGATCTTCGGCCCGGTGCTGAGCATCATCCGCTACCGCGACGAAGACGAAGCCGTCCGGATCGCCAACGATTCCGTCTATGGTCTCGGCGGCACCGTGTGGACCGCCGATCCCGACCGGGGGCTGGCCGTGGCCCGGCGCGTCCAGGCCGGTGCCGTCGGCATCAACGGGTTCACCCTCGACCATGGGGCCCCGTTCGGTGGCGTCAAGTCGAGCGGTCTCGGGCGGGAACTCGGTCCCGAGGGCCTGCATCCCTACCAGCAACTCAAGTCCGTCTACCTGCCCGCTTGATCTTGGAGAACCTGATGACCGCTGCACCTACCGACGCCGTAATCCGCCCGTACCACGAGATCGACTTGTCCTCCAAGGCGTTCTGGGCGAAGTCCGCCACCGAACGGGAAGCCTCGTTCGCCCAACTCCGCGACCACAGCCCCGTCAGTTGGCAACCACCGGTGGAGGACTCGTGGTTGCCGGAGCCGGACGACCCGGGATACTGGGCGGTGGTGCGGCACGCCGATATCGTCGACGTCAGTCGCCGCAGTGAGGTCTTCATCTCGGGACTGGGGGTGCAGTTCGAGAACCTTCCGCCGGACGTGCTGCGCGGCTCGCAGTCGATCCTCGCGATGGACCCGCCCGACCACACCAAGATTCGCAAGCTGATCAGTGCCGCCTTCACTCCGCGGCAGGTCAAACGAATCGAGGACCAGATCAAACGCAACGCCGCCGAACTCGTCGATGCCATCGCCGCGAGGGGCGACGCCGAGTTCGTCAGTGAAGTCGCCGCCAAGCTCCCGATGCGGACCGTCTGCGACATGATCGGCATCGACCGCGACGAGCAGGAGAAGGTGGCACACGCCGCCGAGGTCATCACCGGATGGAACGATCCCGAAGTACGGGGCGGCCGCGAAAGAGGGCCCGCGCTGGCCGAGGTCGGCTGGTATCTCACCAAGCTTGCCCGCACGCTCGCAGCGCAGCGACGAGCCGAGCCCCGGGACGATCTGATCAGCGCGCTGGTCAATGCCGAGGTGGACGGTGAACGACTCAACGACATCGAAATATCGTCCTTCTTCACCCTGTTGTGCGTCGCCGGCACCGACACGACGCGGCAGACCGCCACACACGCAGTGAAGGCATTGACCGATTTTCCCGACCAGCGGGCCTGGCTCCTGGAGGACTACGACGGCCGGATCAACAGCGCGATCGAAGAATTCGTGCGCTGGGCGTCCCCGGTGATGACCTTCCGGCGCACCGCCATCGAAGACACCGAACTGGCCGGTCAGCCCATCAAGGCCGGCGAGAAGGTGGTCATGTTCTATCCCTCCGGGAACTGGGACACCGCGGTCTTCACCGACCCCGACACCTTCGACCTGTCACGGTCGCCGAACCCGCACGTCGGCTTCGGCGGCGGCGGAAACCACTTCTGCCTCGGCAATCAGGTCGCCAAGAGTCAGCTGCGGGCGCTGTTCCGCGAACTGCTCACACGAATTCCCGATTTCCGGGCGGGTGACCCCGTCATGCTCGAGGGCAACTTCATCCATGGCGTGAAGTCGATGCCCATTCACTTCACACCCGAACAGTCGTGAGATTCCTACGCACTCCGTGATGATTGGTAGAGAACATGACAGCACGCACCGACAAAATCCACAGCACCACACCGGCTGGTTCGAGCACCCCGAGTATCGCGATCGCGCCTGAGATCATCTCCCGGCTGACCGGCACTCTGCCTGGTGACGGACCGGAAGCGTCGACAGCTGCACCGGCAACCGGGCAACAACTGGCGACCTTCCGTACCTCGACCGTCGACGACGTGGCGGCCGCGTTCACCGCCGCCCGCACCAGCCAACGTGCATGGGCTGCCACATCACCACGTGAGCGGGCCAAACCCTTCCTGCGGCTGCACGACCTCGTCCTCGCCAACGAAGGCCTCATCGACATCGTCCAGGCCGAGACCGGTAAGTCCCGCAACAGCGCATTCGAAGAGACCCTCGATGTCGCGGGACTGGCGCTCTATTACGGCAGGCACGCATCGAAGTTCCTCGCCCCCCGCAAACGAGCCGGAGCGATCCCCCTCGCGACACAGACCCGCGAATTGCGGCAGCCCAAGGGCGTGGTGGGCATCATCTCCCCCTGGAACTACCCCCTGTCGCTGGGGGTCTGCGACATCATCCCCGCGCTCCTGGCCGGCAATGCCGTGGTCCACAAGCCGGACACGCAAACCGCGCTGACCGCGCTACGCGCGCGGGAGCTCCTCGTCGAGGCCGGCCTCGACCCCGCGCTGTGGCAGATCGTCGTCGGCGAGCCGGCAACGGTCGGACAACCGCTCATCGACCACGCCGACCACATCTGCTTCACCGGCTCGACCGGCGCGGGCCGCAAGATCGCGGAGGCGGCCGCGCGCCGACTCATCGGTTGCACACTCGAGCTCGGCGGCAAGAACCCCATGCTGGTGCTCGACGACGCCGATCTCGACAAGGCCGCCAAGGGAGCAGCTCGGGCGTGTTTCTCCACCGCCGGGCAGCTCTGCCTGTCGACCGAACGCCTGTACATCGCCGGCACCATCTACGACGAATTCGTTCCGAAGCTCGTCGCGCAGACCCAGGCGCTCAAACTCGGGAAGGGTGCAGCGTTCGACTACGACATCGGCACTTTGACCTCTCAACGACAGTTCGACAACGTTGAACGTCACGTCGCCGATGCCCGCGATCATGGGGCCACCGTGCTCGCAGGAGGACGACCACGTCCCGACCTCGGCCCGTATTTCTACGAACCGACCATCCTCGAGAACGTCACCCCCGAGATGGAGGTGTACGCCAACGAGACCTTCGGACCGGTGGTCTCGCTGTACCGGGTCGACAGTGACGACGAGGCTGTCCGCCTCGCAAACGACACCGAGTTCGGCCTCAACGCCAGCGTCTGGACCTCCAGCACGGCCCGCGGTCGCCGTGTCGCCGAACAGATCCGCTGCGGAACCGTCAACATCAACGAGGGCTACGGCTCTGCCTACGCGTCCAACGACGCACCGATGGGCGGAATGAAAGCCTCCGGTCAGGGCCGCCGGCATGGCGAACACGGCATCCTCGAGTACACCGAGCTGCAGACCATCGCGAGCCAACACGTCGTGGGATTCGACCCCCCGGCAGGAGTGAGCACCGAGCAGAACGCAACGATCCTCGCCTGGACGTACCGGCTGATGAAGATGTTTCGAATCAAGTAGGAACGTCGTCGTCCCACGCCCTGCACGGATCCGTTGCTTCTGCAGGCTGAACGACCACGGCCTGCAGGGTCGCAGAGGTCAGCTGTGCTCCCACCGGTGGACACGTTTCTCACCGGAACCCGGGGCACCGCGGCGCCGATGCTGCCAGCCGTAGTGGCGACAGCATCGGTGCGGTGAAGCAACACAATCGGCAAGAACTCCTTGCCCATCTTTCGGCTCCTCCCGGGAGCAGCCGAAACTCTTTCCCATTCATCTGCAGCGCAATACCGATCGAGGAGTCAGTGTGAAGAGCGATCTTTTCGAGGTCGATCACGAGGCGTATCGCCAGACAGTCCGCCGTTTCGTGGAGAACGAAGTTGTCCCGAATCTCGAACGATGGGACGAACAGCGATCAATCGACCGCGAAACATGGTTGGCCGCTGGGAAGTTAGGCTTATTGGGGTTGTCGATCCCTGAGGAGTACGGCGGCAGCGGGGTCACCGACTACCGCTTCCGGGTCATCGTCATCTCGGAGTTGGCCCGCGTCGGTGCCGCAGCCTTGCAGTCCGGATTCTCCACCAACGACGACATCGTCGCGAATTACATCCTGCGGCAAGGCAGCGCTGATCAGCAACGACGATGGTTACCGGGTTTCACGACCGGGGAGACGATCGGCGCAATCGCGATGACCGAACCCGGAACCGGGAGCGATCTTCGCGGCATCAAGACCACCGCCGTCCAAGACGGCGACGCCTGGGTGGTAAACGGCAGCAAGACCTTCATCACCAGTGGCGTCCTCGCGGACCTGGTGATCGTCGTCGTACGCACCCCGAGCAGCGATGGAAATGGTGCGCTCAGCCTGATGGTGATCGAGGACGGCATGCCCGGATTCCACCGAGGCCGGCAACTGCACAAGGTCGGTCTGGCCGCCCAGGACACCGCCGAACTGGTTTTCGACAACGTTCGAGTTCCGCAGGAGAATGTCCTGGGTGAGATCGGTGCCGGGCTGCACTATTTGATGGACAGCCTTCCGCTCGAGCGGCTCGGAATCGCGCTTGCTGCGCAGATGTCCGCCGAAGCGGCGCTGCAGTGGACCGTGTCGTACGTGACCGAACGCAAAGCGTTCGGGAAGTCGATCTCCGAATTCCAGAACACCGGCTTCGTCCTGGCCGACCTCGCGACACGGATCGATATGGTCCGCGCCTTCCTCGACCGTGCCGTCATCCAGCACTCCCATGGAGAACTCGCACCCACCGACGCCGCCAAGGCCAAGCTCGCTGCTACCGAACTGCAATGGGACGTCATCGATGCGGGACTCCAGCTGCACGGCGGCTACGGATACATGATGGAGTATCCGATTGCAAAGGCCTTCATCGATGCGCGAGTGCAGCGTATCTACGGCGGCACCAACGAAATCATGAAGGAGATCATCCAGCGCGACCTCTTCAGTTCAGCGGATAGGCGCAGCTGAAGTCCGACAACGATCGACTCCATGTACGTCCGATGCACCGGAGTCGGCAAGCTCTGGAACTGCGACGCTGGCGGGGTCGACCTGGCCCGCGAGAGTTCGTAAATCGCACCGTAGAAGTCTGTGGTGCCACAGAAGGATGAGGATGTTAGAGCGGGTTTCACACGGCAGGGCGCGAGGCACCAGTCGGGGTGCGCGACGCTCCTGGAGCGCTGACTCACCGGAGTTGGGCGCCGAATCTTCGGCAATGGTCGACTTCGCTCTCCGTCGGCTTCCCTTCGGTGGCCCGAGCGCCGACGACGTTCTCGTAGAGTTTGGAATCAGCATGCTGACCTTTGCTCAACGGATCGAGAAGGTCCTTGTATCAGGACGCCCGACCGCTCTGTCGCTGGCCGAGCGTAACGGACTACGCGAAATGGCTACCGCAGTGGGACGCACCTCAGAACGAGGATAAGCCGGAGGACCTCGATTTCATCGATGCCGAGGTTGCCGATGGCGAATGGAATGTAGGGCGGTCAGTCCTCGAGTTCCGGTGCGTCGAGGATGACGAGAAGGTCAGCGAGCAACCTGTCGGCCGCGTCTTCGATGCCGTCGAGGATGGTGGTGACATCCTCGAGGTGGGTGTGGGCGTCACGGCGGGCGGCGATGCCGCGGTCGTAGTAGCCCTGGTCCAGCTCGACATCAGCCACGGCCGGGACCGGTGCGTCCTCGCCTGACTGCGTCGTCGGCCGCCCGGTCGGAAGCCGCTTGTGCACCGGAGCCTGCCCGGTCAGGTGCGCCCGCACCAAAGCAGCGATGGATTTCCCGGTCAGCGCAGTCGAGGCGAAGGGGGTATGCCCCCATCGGTCGATGGGCGTGAGCAGCGGCCGTTCGTCGCGTCGCGCGTTGTCTGCGAACGCCGATAGGCCCGCGCCTTTGTCGAGGCGGCCGGCTAGGAGCTGGGTGCTCGGATACCGGTCCAGAAACCCCAGCACCTCCACCCAATCCCGATACACGACTGCCGGATTCGCTCCGCCGGCAGCAATTCGGGCCCAGCCCTCCCCCACCCTCACCACCAGCTCATCGTGCTCACTGGTCACGTCAGCACGTCGCAGCCGGGCGATCTGCTCGAACCCCAGACCGGCGGCGGCTAGGGTGAGAACGAGGGCGTCGCGGCGACCAAACAGCCCGCCCGGCCACCCGGTCACCGGAATCCGTGGCACCACCTGCGCCACCCGCTCCCCCACCCGGGCCAGCCGGTCCGCACGCGCAGTGTTGAGAAGCTGCCGAATCGTCTCCGCGCGACCAGGAGCCAGCAATCCTGCCTGGATATGGACAGTGTTGATCGCAGTGACCCGGCGGCGCTGCGTGCCATCGGCCGCCGGGTGATCCGCGAGAAACTCCGCCAACACCGACGGATGCGCGGGCAGAACGCGGTTATCGCAGGCTGTGCACCAGTCAGCGAACAGCGCCCAGTCGTACCGATACCGGCGCGGCACCACCAGATTCGGACTGTTACCCACCGACGGGGTGATGGCGCCGGGGTCGACATGACTGGCGGACTGTCGATATTCGAAGGCGCGGTATTCGAGCATGGTGAACCCATCTCAGCAGGGGTGCCCTGATTCGTCTTGGTGCTGTTCGGACCGGGCGAGGAGGTAGTCGGTCCAGTCTCGTCGTGTTCGGCTGGCCCATTTGGTTGCTGTGGAGATGTCGATGCCGAGTAGGTCGGCGGCGATCGGGGCGGGGATGTCGCGTGCCCAGCCTGAGCGTGCCGAGTGGCGGGCGGGTAGCGGATCGATGCCGTGTTCGCGGAGTTTCCGTGCGAGGACGGCGGCAGCCATGGGCCGGCCGGGAGATCTTCCGGGAAACAGAAATCTGGCTGCGTGGCCGGTCGGGTGGAAGGTTTCACGGTCGATTCTTTTTTCTCGCAGTGTGTGCAGGAGCGCGGCCAGCGCGGGTGGTGCCAGGACGGAGCCTTCGTCGAAGCGCAGGTAGGTCTCCTGGTCGACGTTCTCGATGTGAGTGTAGGTCAGCGGGGCGATGCTGGTCGTGGTGCGGCCGTAGAGCAGGACGAGCGAGCCTGTGACTCGGACGTCGAGGGGCAGTTCGTCGTCATGCAGGCACCTGTCGAGCATGTCCCATCGGTCTTCTTCAGTCAGAAAGTTCGACGGGTCAGTGCTGGGCCGGTGGGGCACCGTCAGGTCGGAACACAGCCTCCGTCCCTTCGCCCATCCGATGAATGCAGCTACCAGATAGCGGTGTTCGCTGCCACCGTCCAGCCAGACATCGATGTCGTCTTGGTCGGTCGTGGACAGTGTTTTGCCGCGGTCATCGAGCCAGGACAGGAATTCGAGACTGATCGCGATCTGGCTTCGGACGTAGGTGGCGGCGCTGGCCGTGACCGCCCGTCGGTTGGATCGTCGGCGGGCGCGTCGCAGAACATGCCAGGTCGCGAACGGTCGCACGAGCGTGATGTGGTGGGCGGGCCGTTCACCGAGGGCATGCTCGAGCCACGGGTCGATGCGATCGAGCAGGGGACTGCCCCCACCCTGGTTGACACTCGGGGTGTGCAGTTTCAGGCCGCGTGTGCGGTCTGATGGAGCGTCTCATACTCGATGGGCGTCAGTCGACCGAGCCCGCGTTGCCGGCGCCGCCGGTGGTAGGTCGTCTCGATCCACGCGACGATCGCCAAGCATAGTTCCTCACGGCTGCTCCAGCGGCGACGGTCGAGAACATTGCGTTGCAGCAACGCGAAGAACGATTCCATCGCGGCATTGTCGCCACATGCCCCAACCTTCCCCATAGAACCTTGTAAACCATTGCAGCCCAACAATTCCACGAACATTCCGGAACGGAACTGGCTGCCGCGATCGGAGTGAACCACGGTGCCATCCGGTCCACGAAGCGCGATAGCGTTTCGCAGCGCCGAACACGCCAGGTCCGCGGTCATCCGGTCGGCGATCGAGTAGCCGACGATCCGGGTGGAGAAGCAGTCCTTGATCGCGCAGAGGTAGAGCTTGCCCTCATCGGTCCAGTGCTCGGTAATGTCGGTCAACCACAACCGGTCGGGCTGCTGGGCGGTGAACTGCCGCCTGACGAGGTCGTCATGGACCGGCGGGCCGGATCGACGATGTAGTCCTCGTTTCTTGGCGAACACCGAGAAGATCCGCTGCTGCGAGCACAGCCGGTGGACGCGGTTCTCGCCGGCGACGATGCCGTGGGCAGGTAGTTCGTCGGCGATGAACCGGTATCCGAATTCCGGATCGCCGGCGTGGATATCGAGTGCGGCGTTGATCAGATGGGCGTCGTCCCAGTCCCGTCGGGACACGGGATCGGTGTTCCACTTGTAGAACGCTTGCCGGGAGAATCCCAGCACCCGGCAGGTCACCGCGACGGGGATACCGTCAGCGGCTAGGTCACGGACCAGCGGGAACATCATTTTGGGTTGACGTCCCGCGATAGGTAGGCGACCGCCCGACGCATCACTTCCGCCTCTTGTTCGAGCAGCCGGATACGTTTGCGGGCCTCGCGGAGCTCGTCGGATTCGTCTCGTGTGAGGCCGGGCCGGGTGCCGTCCTCGATGTCGGCCTTGCGCAGCCAATTTTTCAGGCAGGTCTCGGAGATCCCGAAATCTTTCGCGATCTGCTCCAGCGGGGCTTCGCGTTTGCGGGCCACGGCGACGACGTCGCGGCGAAACTCCTCGGGATATGGCTTCGGCATGTCGATCATCCTTTCACCGTGAGGGTGGATCCCTCACGGGTCAGGTGTCAACCAGAGCCGGGGCAGTCCCCAGTTCGTCGCGTTCGGGAAGGATCTCGGCGTGGACGAACAAATCACGTAGTCGGTGCAGGGCGTAGTTCTGCCGACAGTTGTCGAGCAGTTCGTGGCTGAGGGTCTCGTGGTGGGCTCGTTGAGCGAGCTCGTGGAGCAGCTGCGCACCACCGCTGCGTCGGTGGAGCCATTGCATGGCCGAGGCCGGATTGGGGACGTGGTCGAAGACGGAGATCAACGGAGTGAGCTGTGTGGCGATGCCGTGTTTCGGGTGGCTGAGGACGGTGCGAAGTTTCGCCTTGAGTGCGTCATGGGCTGTTTCATGTCGTCGCCGGCGCACTCGTGTCGGGGATTCAGTGAGCTCGGGTTCGAGGATGTGGCCGTCGTCGCGGCAACGAAGACATACCGGTTGCTGGGCAGCTGGATGCGCGGGATGAGGCGCACCGCAGATCTCACACGGGCGTTGACGTCGGGTGAGGCAGCGGTTGCATAGATCAGGTTCGGAGCCTCGGGCAGTGCGGTCGATTCCTCTGACTTCCCCGCATCCACCGCAGCGGCGTCGAGGCCGGGCGTAGCAGCTTTTGCAGATCGGTCCGTTGTCGGTGTGTGCGTAGGTGGGTGCGTTGTGACCGCACCGGCTGCAGGTGCGCCGCGGAGTGCGGTAGCAGTTCGGGCAAAGTGCCGAGCCGTCGCTCCGTCGCGCCTGGATCGCCAGCACTCGCCCACATTGTCCGCATGGCCCCCTCTTGCGAGGTACGCATGAGCTGCACAGTGGTCTGCCCTGGTCGTCGCGTTTGGCGATCGAACGATCTTTGCCGCATCGGGTGCACGGTGCGCAGTGGAAATACCGTCGGCACTTGTCGCAGACACGACCGCCATCGACTATGTGGTGCAGTATCTTTGTTCCGCCGCATCGTAGACAACCGGGAATCGTGACCGTGGTGCGCCCAGCCGCAACGAGTAGCGCGGCCAGCTTCTGGACTGCCACGGGGGTGTTCGATGATCCTGAGGTCAGCGCATCGGAATGTTCGGCCAGATGCGCTTCCAACGGCCTGAGCGTGTGGTCGACTACTGCGCTCGCGACGAATTCTACTGCCTCACAATGACTGAGATCGGGAACGACGCCTCTGACGTGATGGGCGGCCCGCTCGAGCACGACCTCGCGCGACTCGATTCCCCGCCGTCCGCTCATTGCGTCCCCGGCCGGCGGATGGTGGTGCGTCGTGCCTGTGGCGCGGCCGATCGCTCGCCAGCTCCTCCACTGCCATCCTTTCTGATCGCAGCGTTGACCACGTCGACCTCGATGAGGTCGTTCGGCGTGCACCCGAGGATGTCGCACAACGCGGCGAGGGTGTCCATCGACAACCGTTGCGGCGGTGCGGTGACGAGCCGATAGACCTGTTCGCGGGAGAGGTGGATCCCGCGCTCGGCAAGCAGCGGGACCAGCTCGGTGGTCTGGAACATCTCGTGTTCGGCCATCAGTCGGCGCAGGTTCCAGCGGTAGCCCATCTTCTTGATCATTGCGTGCCTTTCCATAAACTCTTGCGTCCCTGCAATGCTCGGCGCACCAGACGTGTTCGGTATTCGTGGGAGACCCCGGTGTAGATCGCGGTCGTCGAGGCGTACCTGTGGCCAACCTGCTCGGAGACGAACCGTTCGGGGTAGTCGAACTCCACCAAATGCGTGACATATGAATGCCGCAGGCAATGCAGATCCAGTTCGGCCGGCAATCCCGCCGCGTCCCGCACCTGCTCGAAGGCGTCGTTGATGCTGCGCAGCGACATCCGGCCGGCGCGCTCGCTGACCCAGACCGCGGTCAGCGCGCCTGGCTTCATCAGTGGCCGAACCTCCTCGACCCAATGACCGAGCACGTCGACGATCCAATCCATCTCCGGAACCGTCAGCACGGTGCGCCGCTTGGGCGGGCTTCCATTGGATGCCTTCCCCCACCGTACGAACCATCCACCGTACTGGCCGTACTCTGCCATTTTCGGTGCGCGGCGCCGATCGGAGAGATCCAATCCGCGGACTTCTCGGCGCCGCAGTCCGTAGGCGTACACGGTCTTGAGCAGTGCGGCATCCCGCAGCGCCGTCAACGAACCTTTACGGCCCAGCCTGCGGATCTGCTCGACTCGTCCGTCCGCGGCATCGAACAACGCCTGGACCTCGTCGTAGGTGAGCGGCCGTCGCCCCGGCCGGCCCTCGAAGTCGGTGGCATGCGCGATCGTGTTCCCTTCGTGGAAAACCTGTTGCGGCACAACCGAAAAACGATCCCAACACTGAGCAGGCCAACCGTAGCGGCCGTCGGTGACGTACTCCATGAACAAGCAAATCGCCATCTCATACGATCGGGCGGTCGACACCACGATCGGCTTGCGCCGAACAGAAGACCGCAAATGCACGATGAAGTCCTCACCGTCCGCCGGTTCCCACTGCCATGGATAGGAATTGGTGAACTCAGCCATCCGACGCACCAGCGACAACCGCGGTCCGATCGTCCCCTCGTCACTCAAGAACCGCGACCGCTGCTGGCGTTCCCACCCAGCCAGCATCGCTTCGAACACCGCTTGTTCGGGATCAAGATGCACAACCCCGTCGGCCAACACCAGATGCGCCGCACCAGGGATTTCAGTCCCACCCATGCGTTGCATTAAACACAACAATGTTGAATCTCGTCTAGTGCTCCTTTCATAATCGCAGGTCAACAGCGATGAGGCGGCGGTAGAAAGATAGACTGGGGCCAGCGCTCACGTGCAGGTCGCGTCATTCGTATCCGCTATCGCACAGTTGCATCGAACGCAATTCCGCTCAGTTACACCGTCAGAGTCCGATGTCAGTGACGGCATTCCCGACGAGGGGGGCGTGTTCGCGGGCGTAGAGCTCCACAGTCGCCGGGTTGGTGTGCCCGGTCTGCCGCATGATCGCGTGCGCGTCGGCGCCGTTGCGGAAGGCCTGAGTGACGAACCCTGCCCGCAGCGTGTATGAAACAAGTGAGCGAGCCCCGCTTTCCAGTCCTGCCGGAGGCGAAGAACGGCGCCACGTCGCAACCAACTTGATACAGGTCCTGCCGTCGGCCACACGCCGGAGCGAGTAAGGAGACGTGGAGTGTTCTCGGCAGCACATCCACAAGGAGCCGCGGGCACTGCGCCCGGTTTCAGCGCAGGTCTCCGGTGTGCGCGCAGACCAGGGGCTTTGCTCGCTGCCACGGCGGTGGCACCGTGCTCCAACCGATCCGAAACGCCCATACCTGCGGGGTCGCCGGCACTCGTGGCACCTATCGGCCACGTGAGGGTTCGATCCGTGTCGTTTAACTCGCCATCGGCGCGGGGCCCGTTCGCCATGCTCGCGACTGGACGACCCAGCCACCGTCAGCCTAGCAGCGTGACCCTTCTAGTCCGCCTACGAACTATCGAGTCTCGAAATCACCTTCAACCCCAGCGCTTGCGTACGCAGATACTCTGTGTTCGTATTATATCTGACCCGGAATGCCTGGCGCAGCGCTTGAGTGACTTTTCGCCGGTCCGCCGGTGCACAACATCCAGGCTTCAGAAGACGACGAAGGAGAACGCAGTCGTGCCCGAGTTACCCGCGGCCCAGTTCTACCGAACCTCCGTGGCCGACATCGCATATCGAGACCTGGGGTCGGGTCCAACCCTGCTCCTACTTCATGGAGCAGCTCCAGGAGAAACGGGATGGGACAGCTTTGCTGCCAGTATCGAAGTTCTGCGGACTAGGTTCAGAGTAATCGTTCCGGACCAACCCGGCTTCGGACAGTCATCTCTCGTTGAGGACAATGGACTTCCTTACAACGCCATCTCCGCGAAGGCAATGGCCGAGCTCCTCAGGCATCTCGGTACGGGGAGGGTGCACGTGTCGGGGAACTCTCTGGGTGGGGGTGTCGCGCTGCGATTGGCGCTCGAGTATCCAAGTCTCGTAGACCGCATCATCCTCGTAGCTCCCTTCGTTCGCGGATTCTGCCCGCGATTTCTTGCACCCCCCTCGGAGGGGGCTGCGCTTCTCAACGACTACTTTCCCGGCCCGTCACCAGACAAGATGCGACACTTGCTCAGCCGGCTGGTGGGGGACGTGAGCACCCTTCCCGACCTCGACGCAGCGGTCGCGTCGCGGTACGAAGACACGCTGAGGTCCGAAATCGAGTCGGCAAACCAGCGCCTTGCCAGCGGCGGCTGGGTGGAGGACTACGAGCGCCGAACCCCAGCTCAGTGGATCAGCACCATAGACAATCTGACACTCGTCCTGTGGGGGCGCGACGACAGATTCTGTCCGACCGACGATGCGTTTCATTACTTGTCCGCGCTTCGCCGGTCCGAACTTCTGGTCTTTCCGGAAACCGGCCACTGGCTACAGCATGAACGAAGTACGGAATTCGCCAGCTACGTGACTGCCTTTCTCACCCGATAGCGCCAATTACACCCAACACCACATGTGCCGCTTCGAAGGATGCAAAGAAACAACATGACCAGTTCAGGTATGTCTCCGATCCCGCTCGCGAACGCGAGACAGTCGGCTCGGTCGGACGGCGGACATGCGGAAATTGCAGCTCTCGGAAGCGCTGCTCCCGAACACTCTGTGCCGACCGTCGTCGTCGTCGACGCGGGCGGGACGATCACAGCCACTACGCCGGACCGCATCAGCTACCTCAGTTATTCGCAGTCTCTCTCAGGCGGGATTACGGACCTTCTGATACGGATGTACCCGGAGCTCGGTCGTGTGGCCAAGGTGTCGGTAGTTTCGACAGACATCTCCGGCCTTTCGTCCGATTCGACTACCGAGAGCAGGCATCAGTTATCGCAGACGGTAGACGCCTGCCTGGCGCTCTCCGACGTGGTTGGCGTCGTCGTCACTGGCGGCACAAACATCCTGGAAGAAGACGCCTACTTCCTCGATCTCACCATCCGAAGCGAGAAACCCGTCGTCGTCACCGGCGCCATGCACCAGAGCGGAACGTTCACCGAAGACGGAATGACGAACCTGTTCAGCGCTATCCGCCTAGCGGCAAGCGAAAGGACGACCTCTTTCGGCACTGTGATTCTCATGAACGATCAGATCTTCGCCGCTCGCGAGGTGACCAAAACGGACGGATATCGCCTCGACGCCTTTGCTGCCGGCAGCTATGGGGCAATAGGCGTCGTGAACGCGGATCGAATCCGACTGATTCGCGCGCCGGCTCGAGTCACACTTCACGGAACAGCCTCCTGGAAGACTCCTTTCGACCTTTCCAGGAAGACCGCGGCCGAACTCGTACGTGTCGAGATCGTGAGCGGCTACCTCGACGCTTCGGCGGTCCCGATTCAGGCGCTTGCCGCCGCTGGAATCAAGGGCATCGTCACCGCGGGGCACGGACCCGGCAGCATGTCGGTTGCTCAGGGGGCAGCGATGGCCGCAGCTATAGCCGACGGAGTGCTTTTCGTCTCCGCCACCCGAACCGGCGGCGAAGGCAGATACGACGACGGATCGCCCGGAATCATCGGCGCCGCAGACCTGACGCCTCAAAAGGCGCGGCTCCTGCTTCAGCTTTGCATGAGCTTCAGCGAAGAAGAAACTCAAGTTCGGGACTGGTTCAAGTCGATAGGAGACCCGCAGTTCGGCTTACGACCTAAAACTTGGCGACGGTGACATCGCAGCCCGAAAGAGTCAGGAGAGCGGATCGCGCTTCACGGCCGACCGTTGTTCAAAAAACTGGCTCTTCTGCCATGAATGTGGATGGCCCTGCATGTGATAACGGCAGGTGGTGAGGGGGTGGGTGCACGGGCCGCCCGTAGGGTCGAAAGCTCCTACACATCCGTCACCATCGGAGATGACTCGTGCGCGCTTCAACCTGGATCCACCGATGTGGTGTCGGGGTAGGTGAGTCGAAACGGCGAGATGCCCTTGCGTGCTGAAAGAATTGGGCTTCTCACAGAACCAGTTCGATCGACACGAAGGGCATCTCTAGGGTGCAACTATCCCATACCCGGCCGGTGACGGCCGCGGCGTTCGATGACCGCAACCTCCTCGCGTCGGCCGGCCTGGTTCCGGCGCTGGGGCTGGCACACCGGTGCGGCTTGGAAGCCTTGGCGGATGAGTCTGCGTCGGTGCCGACCGACAAGGGCGCGCATCCGGGCCGGAAGGTGTCCGCACTGGTGGCGGGCATGGTCGCCGGCGCCGACAGCATCGACGACATGGCATTGTTGCGGCACGGCGCCATGCCCACGGTGTTCGACCGCCCGTACGCCCCGTCGACGCTGGGCTCCTTCCTGCGAGAGTTCACCTTCGGACACGTCCGCCAACTCGATGCCGTCGCCGCCCGATTCCTGCAAGGCCTGGCCGAACGGACACCGCTGATCGGTGGGCCCGAAGTCGGTGGGCGGGTGCTGCTCGACCTCGACGACACCATCGTGCCGGTGCACGGGCACGCCAAGCAGGGCTCGGGCTACGGATATACGGGGGTCCGGGGGTTGAACGCGCTGATCGCCACCGCGACCACCGACGGGCGGGCACCGGTGATCGTCGGGCAGCGTCTGCGCCGCGGCGGCTGCGGATCCCCACGCGGGGCATCCCGGATGGTCAGCGACGCCCTCGCCACACTCGGTCGTATGCGCCCGCAGGTGTCGCCGGGGTCTGTGCTGGTGCGGGCCGACTCAGCCTTCTACGGGCACAAGATGGTGTCCGCGGCGATCCGGGCCGGGGTGGATGTGTCGGTCACGGTCCGAAGGCCGTCGACATCAATCTCGACTAGCAGAACAGCTGAGCGCCGCCCGGATTCTCGGTCCGGGCGGCGCTCAGCTGTTCTTGTCTTGCCTCGACGCGTGACACCGACAATAGGGAATGCTGCCTCGTCCGTCAGTACCCACATTTCCCACCGTGCGGCAAGCCCATCCCTATACTCATATTGCAAGCTGTGAAGGTGAGTTCGACCTGTGGCATCGCCGGCGCTGCCAGCCGTGTAACTTCGCGACAACTCTCAGTCGTGCGCCCGCTCCACGACCCAGGCCGCGACCTGTGTCCGGGAGGTGAAGCCCAGCTTGGCCAGGATGTGTTCCACGTGCCCTTGTGCTGTGCGGGGTGAGATCACCAGGCGTTCGGCGATGGCCTGATTGGTCAGGCCTTCGGCGATCAGGTCGGCGACTTGGCGTTCCCTTTTGGTCAGTCGCGTCGACGCGTCGGTGTCTCGTGTTGTGGTGTCGGCCTGTTGCTCGTGGAGGGCGTAGGCGATTGCCCCGTCGAAGCCGAGTTGTTCGCCCTTGCGGTGGGCCGCCCCAAATACTTTGCCCCCGAGCTCTTGCCGGGTCTTCGTGGCACATTCCTCCTGGTAACCAATTAGGTTGGAGTGTATGACCGCGGAACTGCCGATTGACCGCGCCAGCCCGTCAGCGGCTCCAATCAGAACCGCAGCCCGGAGTGCGTCGCGACGTTCGAAGCTGATCCAGGCCAGCGCCTCGAGGCAGGCTGCAGCGATGCGGGGACCACGCACGTGCCGGGTCAGCTTCAGCGATTGTTCGATGAGCTGCACCGAACGATCCGTATCTCCTTGCTGCCATCCGGCAATTGCCAAGGCCCACAGCGAGTGTGACCGATACATCTTCTCGCCGTGCCTTTCCGTGATCGCGAGAAGACGCTCGTGACATTCGATAGCCTGCTCCGTGTCGCCGTTCAATCCATATGCCGTCCCTAACGGGTACAGTGCGGTTACTTCGAGCGTTGAATCTTCACGTCGGGTGAACTCGTCGAGTGCGGTTTCGAGGTGAGGGCACGCGCGCGCGAGATCACCGTTGTAGAGGGCCAGCATTCCGTCGGCGAAGGAAACGAACGCGCGCATCATGGGGTCGCTGGTCCGGGCTGCGAGTGTGCGCCCATCCGCCACGTGTGCGGACCCAGCCCTCAGGTCGCCCTGGACGTTCGCCATCACGCTGGCACAGTAGAGCCCCTTGGCCCACTCGAGGGTGGGTGCGCCGCTCTGTCGGGAGAGCAGTTGGTCGAGCCAGCGCCGACCCTCGCTGTAGAGGCCCTGGGAACTCCAGAACATATGGAGCGCTGCGGCCGTGCGCAGTCCGGCGGCGGGATCGTCGCCGACGCTGAATTCGAGAGCCTCCCGCAGATTCGGCTGTTCCCGCTTCAGCCGGGCGATCCACTCGAGCTGGCGGGCACTGATCCACTCGGCCTCCGCGTCCAGCGCCAACGCCTCGTACCAGTCCCGATGGCGGCGGCGCAAAGCCACAGCCGCACCGGTCTGCTCGAGTTTCTCGAAACCGTACTCGCGGAGAGTCTCGAGCATCCGGAACCGCACCCCCGCCCCGTACTCCTCCCGGATCAGGATCGACTTCTCCACCAACGACGTCAGCGTGTCCAACAACTCATCCGGGTCGAGGCCCTCACCACACACCCGCTCCGCCGCATCGAGTTCGAAGCTTCCCGCGAACACCGCCACCCGCCCCCACACCAATTGCTCTTCAGCGGCGCACAACTCGAAACTCCAATCGATAGACAACCGCAACGTCTGCTGCCGCGTCGGCGCACCCCGGCTGCCGCGGGTCAGCAGGGTATAGCGGTCGGTCAGCCGCTCGAGGATCTGCTCGGGCGACATCGCCCGCAACCGGGCCGCCGCCAATTCGATCGGCAGCGGCAACCCGTCGAGACGATGACAAATCCCCGCCACCGCCGCCGCGTTTTCCTCGGTGAGCGCGAAATTAGGAACCGCGGCAGCGCCGCGTTCCGCGAACAGAGTCACCGCATCGTATTTGGGTAGCCCGCGCAGGGAGGTCCGCCGCCCGGAATCCGGGACGGCCAGCGGGGGGACACGCAGCGTGGTCTCCCCGCCGATGACCAGGGGTTCGCGGCTGGTGGCAAGGATCCTCACCCCCGGGCATACCCGTAACAGGGTCTCGGCGAGTTCCGCCGCGGCGTCGACCATG
This sequence comes from Rhodococcus sp. ACS1, assembly GCF_002300155.1. Classification (NCBI taxonomy): domain Bacteria; kingdom Bacillati; phylum Actinomycetota; class Actinomycetes; order Mycobacteriales; family Nocardiaceae; genus Rhodococcus; species Rhodococcus sp. ACS1. The sequence goes on along the minus strand of NZ_NSDZ01000008.1, from coordinate 344,081 downwards.
TGTTCACAGTTGTCGAGTAAGAGCAGTAGCTCCTGTGCCGCCAGGTGCTCGACAAGGGCCTCCCGCAGCGGCCTCCCCGAGTGGTCCCGCACCCCGACGGCGGCGGCCACCGCGTCGACCAGTGACGACTCGTCGTGCAGTTCACCCAACTCCACCAGGCGCGCACCGTCGGAGTACTCGCGCTGCACAGCCGACGCGACCCGCATCGCCAGCCGCGTCTTGCCGACACCGCCGATCCCGGTCAACGTCACCAGCCGGGAGCTGGCCAGCAGGTTCTTCGCCTCGGCGAGCTCGTGCCGACGACCGACGAAACTGGTCAGCTCCAGGGGAAGATTCCCGGTAGTGCTCCGACGGGCGGATTCTGTGGGAAGGTGCCGACCGCCTGACGCTAGTGCTCGGCCACCGATCTCTGCGCCGGGTTCAGAGCGGAGCGCCATCTCGTCGACCGGGAAGCCGTGGGCGCGTTGCAGGGCTCGCAGCTCCTCTCCGAAGTCGGCGGCGGTGGCCGGGCGCTGGTCGGGCTCGCGGGACATCGCATGGGCGATCGCCGCGGACACATCGTCCGGGATGCCGTGCTCGCGCAGGTCGGGGACCGGTTGCGTGGTGATCCGCAGGAACTGCGCTACGACCTGCTCACCGCTGCGGCGTTCGAATGCGGCGTGGCCGGTCAGGGTACTGAACAGGGTGGCACCAAGTCCGTACACGTCGGCGGCCGGGCTCGGTGGTTCACCGCCGAGCACCTCTGGAGCGGTGTACGCCGGCGACCCGGTGACGGCGCCGGTGGCGGTCTCGAAGCCGCCGCTGATGTGAGCGATGCCGAAATCGGTCAGTTCTGGTTCGCCGTAATCGGTGAGCAGGATGTTCGCGGGTTTGATGTCGCGATGCAGGATGCCGAGCCGGTGTGCCGTCTCCACCGCTCCGGCCATTTTCACCCCCAACCGAAGCACCTGATCCAATGGCAGGGGACCGCCCTGCCGGACTCGGGCCTCCAGTGAATCCTGCGGGTGGTACGGCATCACGATGTAGGGAAGTTCGCTGTCGGTGGCGCCGACCTGCAGAATGTTGACGATGTTCGGATGCCCGGTCAGCCGCCCCATCGCCCGCTGTTCCCGGAAGAATCGAGCGCGGTTCTCGTCGTCGAGTTCGACGGTGAGCACCTTCACCGCCACCGTGCGATCCAGGTCCTGTTGGGTGCAGCGGTACACGACACCGAACCCGCCGCGGCCGATCTCCTGAACATCAGCGAAACCAGCTCCACCGAGTTCGGCGGCCGGGGAGGGCGGGTACCGCTGAGTGTCGAGCGGATCACCTGCACCCATCGGACGGTCTACTCACTCCGTCGACTCGTGGTTCCGCGCACTGGTCCCGACGGCACGACCAGTGACTGGTTGGCGTTTTCGATGAATGCTTCAAGAGTATCGCCGCCACTCAAATGTGACGCTGTGTTAGGTCGTAACGCGGTCCCCGATCAGGGCGCGTCCATCGGACACCGAAACGAGGGCCCAGCCATCTGATTTGCAAACTGGTGCACCGGTGTATCGCTAGGTCACTATCGAGTGGGCGCTTCGACACCGGTCTGGGCTAGTATTGCCGGTGGTAGCCGGTCGCCGTGGATCGTGATTCCTGCCAGAGAAGTATTCAGCTCCTGAAGCTCGTCATCGCTGAAGGTGACTTCTTCCGCTCCGAGATTCTCCAGAAGGTGGGCGGTTCTCGTGGCGCTCGGAATCGGGACGATCCACGGTCGCTGCGCCATCAGCCAAGCCAGGGAGATCTGCGCGGCGGTGGCGCCCTTACGCACAGCCCACTCCTGGATCAGCTGGACCAGGGGCATGTTCGCTGCCAAGGCGTCGGGCGCGTTCCGGGGCACCTCAGCGCGGAAGTCTCCCTCAGCGAACCGGGTGTAGGGATTGATCGTCCCGGTCGTGACGCCCATTCCCAGAGGTGCCCAGCATACGAATCCGATCCCGAGCTCTTCGCACAGCGGCAGGATTACGTCCTCGGGTCCACGCCAGAGCATCGAGTACTCGTTTTGGATGGCGGTGAGCGGCTGGACCGCGTGTGCGCGGCGGATGGTATCGGGTCCTGGTTCGGACAGGCCGAAGTGCAGGACTTTGCCCTCGCCTATCAGATCTTTCACAGTGCCTGCCACGTCTTCGATCGGGACCGTGGGATCCACTCGATGCTGGTAGAGCAGGTCGATGCGATCGGTTCGCAGACGCTGCAGCATCTCGTCGACCACTTGCCGAAGGTGGTCCGGGCGGCTGTTCGGGCCGCCGCGTCTCTCACCGGATTGTGGGTCGAAGTCGAACCCGAACTTTGTCGCGATCACTACCTGATCGCGGACGGGTTCAAGAGCTTCCCCGACGATTCGCTCCGACTCGAGCGGCCCATACGCTTCGGCCGTGTCGAAGAAGGTCACTCCTTGGTCGACAGCTGCTCGAGTGAGGGTGATCATGTCCGCACGACCACTGACGGGGCCGTAGAGCTTGCCGGGCATGGTTTGGCATCCGAGCCCGATGCTCGAGACTTCCAAGGACCCGATTGTGCGGCGCCCGGTGACCGTTGTGGCCGCAGTCACCAGCCCCGCACCGTCGCTGGCGCCGCTCGTGCCGACGGCACCGGACTGCGGGGTTTGCTCGGCCGACGTGCAGCTAGCCGCCATCCCGGCGACCAGCGGGGCTGCGGCCAACCCCGCCGCTCCCATCAAGAACTTGCGGCGACCGCGATCGGTCGGGTTGCTGTGCACTGCGCTCTCCTGGTCAGTTGTTGAACTTTGTCGTCACCGCAGTCGGCGACGGCGTGGACTCACGCCTCGGGTATATCTGCCGTTCGTTTCGAGAGCGATGCTGTCCGGTTCCGGCCCGCCGCGTACTCCGGTGTCGAACGCGTCGATCGCGGCGAGCGGCTCGGTGGGAGCTCCAAGGCGAAGACGTCGAAGTCCTCGGCGATGCGGAGAGGCATCTCGTTGAGGCACGCGGCGGGCGTGTCGATGTGGCGGAGCCGAGCGGAAAGCTTCCTCGACCGCAGCGGTCGTGGAGTCCGGCGGGGTCTGGAAGACACCGAGCCCGATTGCCGGCATCTCGACACCGGTGTTCGAGGTGAGCGTCTTCTGGGGCACGCCTCGACAGTAGGTACTCGTCCAGCAGTGTGAGAGTCACTGTCGTTATCCCCCAGAAGCGAGCTCGGTCCACGCTGACAGGCACTTCCATGCACTCCCACGCAGCCCACCGCGAGGGCTACCGTCGATTGCATGGATCTCCGCCGCGAAGTACAGCAATTCCTCACCGGGATGCGGGCGCGCCTTACTCCCGAGGAGGCAGGTGTGACGATCTTCGGCGGCGAACGCCGCGTACCCGGACTCCGCCGCGAGGAGGTCGCGCAGCTCGCCGGAGTGAGCACAACGTATTACACCAGGATGGAACGTGGGAACCTCCGTGGAGCATCTGAGAGCGTGCTGCAATCGCTGGCCCGCACATTGCACATGAACGAGGTGGAGACCCAGCATCTGTTCGACCTCGCACGAGCATCCGAAGGCGCGCGAACGTCACGTTTCAAGCCCCAGTCGTCTCTACCGCAGCGAGCAACGCAACTCCTCGACGCGATGGGCGATGTCCCGGCCGTAGCGCTCGGACGGATCGGCGACTTGGTCGGAGCCAACAGCCTCGGACGAGCGCTGTTCCCACATCTATTTCCCGAGAACGGGGAACCGCTCAACCACACGCGCTATCTCTTCCTCGACGACCGCTCCCGGGAGTTCTACGTCAACTGGGAACACAGCGCCCGGCAGAGTGTGTCGGGTTTGCGCCTCCTCGCCGGCCGCGACCCCGGTGACCGTGCCCTCATGGCCCTCGTCGGCGAGCTCGCCACCCACAGCCCCGAATTCCGCACCTGGTGGGCAGGGCACACGGTCACGGTCCATACCAGCGGAACCAAATCGATCCGCCATCCCGTGGTGGGTGAACTCACGGTTGCATTCGAGACCTTGGCTCTCGGCTCGACCCCCGATGTCCGAATTGCCACCTACCTTGCCGACCCCGGAACTCCGTCGGCTGACGCCCTCGACCTGCTACGCAGCTGGGTCGCGACCACCCACACACCCGCGGAATCCGAGCCCTCCACGCACAGCACCCCCGGACAGAGGCAGGGCGACCACCGAACCTGACATCCCCCGGGGACCGGCGGCGGATAGACCGATTCGAGCCATCACCGGCAGACGGCGGGCAATAGCGACGACCCCCACCATCCGCAGGACCCTGATGACTTCCCAGCCCGTATCGCGTTCTCGAGCGCGCAGGCTAACCCTGCCTCTCCCACACCCGGGGGCCCTGGGGAAACGAACGGAGACGATCGCCCACACCCAAGCAGCAATCAACGGACGCAACCGAACCCACTACCCGACCAACAAGACATCGGTGGATCCAGGCTAAGACAAGGCTAAGACTCAGAGTGTGAAGCACAATCCGTCGTGCCGGCAATCCTCGCTATACAGCTGACCTACACAGCGGCACCGACGCTGTTCTAACAAACTCGCCGAGTCGATTGATGCTTGCGTCAACTTTGTTCTTCCGAACAACCAACCGCATCGGTACAGTTGCAACACGCGGGCTCAGCGGACGGTACACAACCCCGTCCATCTTGAACGCGGACACGCGCTCGGGAACAATCCCGATTCCACGATTACCTGCTATCAGTGGAATGATGTTGTATCCGGCGATGGCCTCGGCGACCACGATTGGTGTAAAACCATTCTTCGAGCAAGCCGCAATCACGGTATCGAATTCCAGAGACGCGCGGCTCCGATCGGCGATTACCAGGACCTCATTCGCAAGCTCTCTCCATTGAATGGTTTCCCGTTGCGCCAACGGATGCGATATCGGCACTGCGGCACAATAGTATTCCGGCGCCGCGTCCACCCAGAACCACTCCTCGCCCAACTCTCTGGCTCGCAACAAACCGGCGTCCAGATCACCGGACCTCAGCCGGTCCATTTGGGTCTCGACACCCGCCTCCTGAAGTCTCACCGCAACGCGTGGATTCGCGCGCTCAAGTTCGCATAGAACCTGTGGGACAAGTCCGATCACAGCGGACGCCACACAACCCACAGTCAGAGTTCGGGTGCTCTCGGTAGCAGCCTCGTGCAACAATCCAGGCAAGCGCTGATACCGTTCCAGGATCCGCCTAGCTTCGGGCAACAGCGCTTCACCGGCCGGGGTCAACGAAATTCTTCGCGTACTACGTTTGAACAACTCTTGGTTGACCTCACGCTCCAACGTTCTGATCTGCTGCGTGAGCGGCGGCTGGGAGATGTGCAGACGCGCGGACGCCCTCGTGAAGCTCAGTTCCTCCGCGACGACAACGAAGTACTTCAAACGCGTCAGGCTCATCGCGCACCTCGACCTTTTCGGTTCTGTGGATAGTTAGACTTGTCCAAACTATCCCGCAAGCATCCGGTCGATCACTTCGGTGAGCCTTGCCTGAGATTCTGCGATATTACGCTCGCACACCGATGCCGCACGAAGGTCGTACCCAAGGCGTTCCTTCATAGACGCGATCTCCCGAGACACCGCACTCGGTGCCGAGCCACCAAGTACCGTTCGCCGGTGCACTGATGTGATCGGATCGAGCGCTGCACGAAGAGAATTCAACGAAAGCGACAGTGGCTCTCCTCTGTACATGCACGCGGCTTCGTCTACTATCGCCGATGTCAGATCCCGAGGTTCAAGACCACGCTCGTAGCAGAGTCGGATGACAATGGCGCAGATCTGATGCGCGGTACGCCAAGACAGACCGCATTCGGTAACGATCAATGACGCCAGATCACTAGCCGAGGCCCAGTGACGTTCCGAACTCTCACGCATTCGCCTGTCGTCGACCTCGATGGCATCAAGCATCGTAGACAAGTCCCCCATGATCCGAGGCAGGTCTTCGAGCAACTCCCAGAGGACTACGTCGCATTCGAAGCGCTCCAGCATCGGCTGACCAGTGGCACCTCGTTCAGACGCGATTCCGAGAGACATTGCGCCGATAGCCTTTGCGCACTGCGCCTTGATCTGCTGCGGGATATTTGGGTTCCTCTTCTGAGGCATAATGCTAGAGGTCGCACAGAACCTGTCCGGGAAGTCCACGTATCGGTACTCGGTAGACATCCAAAGTTCTAAATCATCGGCGATTCGCGCAAGGTTCATAGCAGCGATCGTCACGACGCTTATCGTCTCCAGACCTACATCATGGCTCATGATCGCGTCCAAGCTATTTGCGATGGGACTGTCGAAGCCCAAGAGTTCTGAAACACGCTCTCGGTCTATCTCGAAATCGGTCGTGCTCAATATCCCAGCACCCGCCGGCGACTGGTTCACCCGAACTGTGAGCTCCATATACCGCTGAACGTCACGATCGAGTGTCGCGGCCCACATGCTCAGCCAGTGACCGAGCGTTGTCGGTTGCGCATGCTGCAAAAATGTCTGACCGGGCACGACAGTCTCGACAAACTTCATCGCAAGTTTCAGTAGCACCTCCCGGAGACTATTTAGCATGTGAATATTGCAAAAAACTAGTCTCCTGGTATTCAGCCTCCGTGAAACCTCTGATATATCGCCCGTACTCCTTCCTAGATTTATCCATCCCCCAATTTGCTCGCCGAGGCGCTGAATCAACTGCTGCTCGGTCCAATGCATCCCCCCGTCCCATTCGCCGAGCAGAACGCTATTCGCCTCGATATCACGGATTTCAGCCAGCATCTTGCGTCCGTCGCCCTTCTCCACCAGGCCCTTTTCCACCAACATCACCAAGTGGGCCTTATCGAAGTCGAGAATCGACTTCAACGGTGCTCGTTCATGGTTTCGAGACGTAAATAACCTATCGGTCCAAAGCCCCTCGGAAAGCCTTATTCCAGGCGTCCGATAGCCACGGTAGTCGACGGACTTCTGTTGCAAAGACATATTAGATGCCAACCCATTCTTCCTCGGACCATGTGATCAACTCACGCGCGTTGTGAACGTAGCCCTGGTGGTTGCCCCGCTCAAACGCCTGCAACCTGACCGCGCACCTCTACAGGCACCCCACCTGCACGCATACGACTTTCGTATGGAATTACTTGTAAAGCCGTATTAGCTTGCCCGATGACATCCCGGTATAAACACTGCAACAGGCACCGGTAGGTTTCACAAATCCGCACCTGCCGCACCAGCTCAGAATGCTTCGCTCACACAGGATGCAGACGATGGAAGGTTTTGTAGTGACAGAAGAAACTGCCACCAGGACGGTCGACTATGACGCCGGCCCCGTACTACCGTTCCATAGGCGGCTCGTCCTCAGCGCATCATCTGGTTCGTTTTCCGACGGCTATGTACTCGGCGTGACCGGGATCGCGTTGGCGGTCGCAACGGACACGATGGACATCAGCGATACGTGGCAGGGACTTCTCGGGTCGTCCACACTTGCCGGGCTATTTTTCGGCGCATTGATCTGTGGAAGATTGGTGGACCGCTTCGGGCGACAGCCTTTTTATGGTCCCCTGATGTTAATTTTCACCCTCGTCTCCCTCCTGCAGCTTCTGACGAGTCCCGATTGGTCATTGTTGATCGTTCGATTCATCATGGGACTTCTCCTCGGGGGAGACTACGTTTCGTCGAAAGCGCTGCTCGCGGAGGTATCCCCACGCCATTGGCGTGGCCGAGCATTGGGCGCACTCGGATTCGCATGGACATTGGGATTCGCGGCCGCCTACATTGTCGGGCTACTCATGCGCGACCTAGGGCCTGATTCCTGGAAGTGGATTCTCGCCACATCTGCAATTCCATCAATCATTAGTTTCGCTCTACGTATCGGCGCACCCGAGTCGCCTCGTTGGCTTGTCCAGAATGGACGTGTGGCCGAGGCTCGAAAAATTGTGACTAGCCGGATGGGTGCGAACTACAATTTACCGGAAACTGCCCCGAAGTCGGTCGAGCCGAGCCTGCGAGCGCTTTTCCGTTCCGACACTGCGAGAAGCACTTTCATAGCGTGTTTGGTGTATACCGTTGCAGTCATGCCCACCTTTGCTCTCGGTACGTTCCTGCCACGTGTCGTAGAAACACTGGGGGTAGAAAACCCATATACGGGTTCACTTGGGTATTACTATTGCGCCGCCATAGGACCTTTCCTGGGACTCCTTGTGATAGACCGCCTTTCACGCAGAACGATGGCCTTCGGCGGCTTCATTGTTTCCGGGCTCCTCCTGCTTCCGTTGATGATATCCGGTGCGAGTCCACTGTTCATTGTCATCGTCTTCGCTACCTTCGCGCTGGTCACAAAGGCAACCAGCACAGTTGGGTATGTATATCCGTCTGAATTGTTCTCGACCGAGCTGAGGGGGCGTGGGGTTGGTCTTGCGGTGGCATCGAGCCGGTTCGGTGCATCCGCACTGACCTTCTTCATGCCGATCGTGGTTGGCAACTTCGGGGTCGTGGCCGCGTTGGCAATGTGCGTTGCAGTTCTGCTGGCCGGGGGCGTCGTGGGCTATATCTGGGCGCCCGAGACCTCCAGCAGGGCATTGGATCCAGCAGCTTCTTCATAGCTGAGCGCCTCCGGCTTGACGGCGCCCCTCTACTAGTTCTAAACGGACGATCGGGCGCTTCTGACGCCTAGCACCTCTCGCGCGTGAGGAAGGATCTAACACAGACGAGTGGGCGGAGTATGGTCGGCCGTTCAGGGCGTGTTCTCTCGCTCGCTTGTGCGTGGCTCTGGTCTCGATCGACTCGACCAGCGTGCTGGCCCACCAGCACGCGGCGGGTACAGCGGCTGCGGGACCCACAGGGATCTGAGTCGAATTACACGATTGCGAGCGAGCCCGCCGATCACGCACGGGGATCTTCCCGAGGCGGGTGGACCACGAAGATCCACGCCCTCGTCGACGGCACCTGCGCTCCGGTCGCATGTTGCTGACCGCCGGGCAGATCGGCGACAACCCACAGCTGGCGCCGCTGCTCGAGATCTATCCAGATCGGCACGGTGGCACCATGCGGTTGCTCGCGGACAAGGCGTACTCCCATCCCTCGACTCGGACTACTGCGGACCAAACACATCTCGCACACGATCCAGGAACGATCCGATCAGATCACACGCCGGAAGGAGAAGGGCTCCCGAGGTGGGGGACCACCGGCCTTCGATGTCGCGCTCGACCGACACCGCAACACCGTCGAGCGGGGCTTCAACCGACTCGAGCACTGGCGCGGTGTCGCAACCCGCTACGACAAGTCCGCCACACCTACCTGGGATACTCCTCGCCTCAACAATCACACCTCACCGACTGCGCAAGTAGCAGACAGAACCCAGCCTCAATCTTTCGATCCACCTTCATAGTTGATTGGGTTCCGCGCTGTTGTAATGGCGCGTTGCAGGACAGTCTCTTTCGTTCCTGTACACGCCCTGATCCATCGCTGCCTCACGAATTGTTCGGGCTAGGATTCAGCGATGAGCACCTCCAAACCCTTCACCCTGCGCATCCCCGACGCCGCGATCGCGGACCTGCGCGAACGGCTCGCACGCACGCGCTTTCCCGACGAGCCGCCGCTTGCGCCATGGTCCACGGGGACGAGCGTCGCATATCTGAAATCGCTCACCGACCACTGGCAGAACGACTTCGACTGGCGCGCGTGGGAAGCGAAGCTAAATTCGTTTCCACAGTTCACGCTGCCGGTCCGCGGCATCGAGGTACATTTCATCCACGCCCCGAGCAAGAAGCCCGGCGCGATGCCACTGCTGCTGTCACACGGCTGGCCAGGCTCGGTGTTCGAGTTTCACAAGATAATCCCGCTGCTCACCGAGCACTTCACCGTCGTCGCACCCTCGCTCCCCGGGTATACGCTGTCGTTCACGCCAGGCCAGCAACGCTTAGGCCTCGTCGAAATCGCCGAAGTCTTCGCCGAGCTGATGACGGCGCTCGGCTACGAAAGATTCGGCGCACAGGGCGGCGACTGGGGCAGTTTCATTACCTCGGTACTGGGCCATCGCTTCGCGGCCCGCACGTCCGGCATCCATCTCAACATGCTTCCGTTGCGGCGCGATCTGAAAATGCCGCCGAATCCGAATACTGAAGAGAGAATGTACCTCGATCAGCTCGACAACTTCGTCAAAGAGGAGACGGGCTATCAGTGGATACAGGGAACGCGACCGCAGACGCTTGCGTTCGGCCTGACCGACTCGCCGGCCGGCCTCGCGGCCTGGATCGTCGAGAAATTCCACGCGTGGACCGACAACAACGGCAACCCCGAAGACGCCGTCACACGCGACGAGATGCTCGCCAACATTTCACTCTACTGGTTCACGGGTGCGATCGGCTCGTCGTTCTGGCCGTATTACGCGCGCATGCACAGCCCGTGGCCGGTGCCAGAGGGCGAGATCGTCGCGGCTCCGATGGGGTACGCGGAATTCCCGCGCGAAAACCTCACGCCGCCGCGCTCGCTCGCGGAACAATCCTTCGGCGACATCCGTCGCTGGACCCGCATGACGAAGGGCGGACATTTCGCCGCGCTGGAACAGCCGCAGGCGCTCGCAGAGGACATCATCGCGTTTTTCGGTGCGCTCGAATGACCGATACGTCGCGTACACGTGGAGTGCGAAAGGGTTCGCCGGCACGGCTCGGTCCCGGTTCGCACGCACGGGTTATGGGTCGAGACTCTGACCGTCATCACCGAGGCGGTCCTGATCCCGAACATCGCGTTCGTCACCGAACCGCTGCGGGGGCCACGATCTGGGGGCGTGGCTGGTGGCCGAGACGATTCATCGGAACCTGTCCACCGGGATCGTGCTGATGTGGCCCCACCCGGTGCTCTCCACCGGCTCCGACCCCGATCCCCACGCGGACTCCGCGCAGATCACCGCGCTCGACAGTGCCACCGGCCGGCGATCGGACCACTCCCAACGGTGTGGACTGACACCGGTCGAGTCGGCGCCGTGGGCGCTGGGCATGTCGACCGCCTCCGAGTCGCTTGCCGTGGCACGGTCCCGACTCGGTGCGGTCCGCAGCACTACGGTGTCGCTTTCGCTCGATCAGCTCCGGGCCGCCTACGTCGGCGGCAACGTCGTCTTCGCCATCGTTGGCTCGCGTCAGGACGACACCGCCTCGAGATCCGCTTGACCGAGCCCGTACGCCAATGCTGGGCGAATGGTCTGCCCGTCAACTATGTTGGGCGCGAATGCCGGCGATATCGCTCATGTGCTCATCGTGAAAGAGCGGACGGGGTACATCCTTGTAGTAATGGCAGGCCAGCTCCTCTGTCGCCAGCAGACGAGCTGGCTGCGCCATCAGGCGAGCCGACGGTGTGCTGGGTCGTCTTCGGATCCCCGGAGGACTTCGGGCCGTGCGAGGCCAAGATGATCGCGCAGCGTGGACCCGGTGTACTCCGAGGAATGCAGCCCTCGCCGCTGCAGTTCAGGAAGAAGGCTGTCGCAGATGACGTCGAGCCCGTCCGGCATGTAAACGGGGGTGATGGCGAAGCCATCGCAGGCCCCCTTGGTGAACCATTCCTCGAATCTGTCTGCTACCCGGGCCACGGAGTCAGTCACCGTGCTGTGACCCAGTCCTCGCTCACTCTCGAAGATGAGATCCCTCAGCGTCATCTTGTCGCGTACCGCCATGGCGTAGAAGTTCTTGTACCGACTCGCTCCGAGCCCTCCGGCCGAGCCTGCTACCTCGGGATCCGCAAGGCGGTCCGGTGGGATCGGTGCGTCCAGCGGGAGACCGGTAAGGTCTGCCCCTTGCAGGGTGATCTCCATTGCCTTTCGGCCGACCTCCATGTCCACAAGCGTTGCCAGCTCCGTCGCGATCTGCTGCGCCGCAGCGAAGCTTTCACCGATGATCGGCGCTATGCCGGGAAGGATCTTGATCGTCGACGGATCGCGTCCGAGGGCCGCCGCACGGCCCTTGACATCCGAGTAGAACTGTTGCGCCTCTTCGATATCGGTCTGAGCCGTGAAGACGACCTCGGCATGGCGTGCCGCGAAGTCCATCCCGTCGCTGGACTGCCCCGCCTGAACAATGACCGGCCTGCCCTGGGGTGATCGCGGCATCTTGAGCTGGCCTTGCACGCTGAAGTACTCACCCTGAAAGTTGACCGGGTGAATACCATCGCGTCGGGCCCAGACTCGGGCGTCACGATCGTTCATGACCGCATCGTCGTCCCAGGCGTCCCAGAGTTCTTCGGCTACTCGCACGAACTCATCGGCGCGCAAGTATCGTTCCGCGCGCGGCGGCAGCTCGACACCGAACACCTCGCCACCCGCGGACGACGTCACCACATTCCAGCCGACCCGGCCCTTGCTCATGTGGTCGATGCTGGCCAGGTAGCGGGCAAGGTTGTAGGGATTCACAAACGACGTCGACACCGTGCCGATCAGGCCGATTTGCGTGGTGACTGGACAGAGCGCGCTCATCAGCGTCAACGGCTCGGCGCCCGTGGAGAAGGGGTCCCTACCGAGGTGGGCCTCGTAGAAGACGTCCGCCAAGAAGAGCGCGTCGAACCCGGCGCGCTCGGCTCGCTGCGCCACCTCGATCGCGAAGTCGAGCTTGTAGAGATCTTCGACGCGGCTTTCTGGCCGACGCCAACTCGATGGGAGCCTGCCTCCAGGATTGAAGAACAAGACTAGATTCATGTGCACATCGGTATTTGACAAGGGATTCCTCCAGTCGGGGTAGAGATGCCGCCTGACTACATGACCGCGTGGCGGGCGGGGCGGTGCAACTCATTACGCCTATAGGACGCGCTCCAAGAAGGCCTTGGTACGCTCGGCGCGGGGGCGCAGGGTGACCTCTTCCGGGCTGCCTTGCTCCACGATCATTCCTCCATCCATGAAAACCACGCGGTTGGCAACCTCGCGAGCAAATGCAATCTCATGCGTAACGACCAGCAACGTCATTCCCTCATCCGCGACGTCGCGAATGACCGACAACACCTCACCCACGAGTTCCGGGTCCAACGCACTCGTAGGCTCATCGAACAGGATCAACTTCGGGTCGATCGCCAAGGCGCGGGCGATCGCGACTCGCTGCTGCTCGCCACCGGAAAGCTGCCGCGGGTACTTGCCAGTCTTCGAGCCCAGGCCGACGCGCTCGAGCAACTCGACGCTCCTAGCCCGCGCCGCCCCCTTTTCCTTACCGTGGACCGTGAGGGGTGCAAGACTCACGTTTTGCTCCGCCGTCAAGTGCGGATATAGGTTGAAGTGCTGAAACACCATGCCAATCTTGGCACGCTGCTTCGCCACGTCCCGCCCCTTCATCTCCCGCAGCTTGCCCCCGCGCTCGCGGTATCCAACGGTCTCACCGTCCACCATGAGTCGTCCGCCATCGAGGTGCTCGAGGTGATTGACGCAGCGCAGCAGCGTGCTCTTCCCGGCCCCGGAGGGTCCGATCAAGCAGCAGACCTCACCCTTGGCAACGTCCAGGGACACATCCTTCAGAACCTGTTGATGACCGTAGTGCTTACTGATCGATCGGGCAGAAATCATGGGATTCATGCGCGCACTCCTCTCCGCATACTGCCGAGGACGTCCCCAATGGCAGATTTCTTGGCACTCCTGGTCGTTCCGCGAGCAAACCGCTTCTCGATGAAGATCTGGCCGATGCTGAGAATTGTGGTCATGAACAGATACCAGAGAGCGGCGACGATCAGCAGCGGAATTACTTGGTAGGTCGTGTTGTAAATGTTGCCTACTGTGGTAAGAAGCTCCGTGTACGAAACGATGCTCGCGAGTGACGTCCACTTCAACATCCCGATGGTCTCGTTCGCCGTCGGGGGAATAATCACTCGCATCGCTTGCGGCAGCACGATGAAGCGCAGAGTCTGAGCGCGACTCAACCCGTACGCGTCGGCTGCATCGGACTGCCCTTCGTCGACCGAAAGAATGCCCGCCCTGACGATTTCCGAGTGGTACGCCGCAAAATTCAGGCTGAGTCCAAGCACCGCCGCCAGGAACGGCGTCATGAGTTCATTGGTATTCCAACTCACGAAGGTGAACCCGAACAACTCGAATTCGATGGATGGGAAGACGCTTGAGAGATTGAACCAGAAGATAAGTTGGATGAGGGTGGGCGTTCCCCGAAAGAACCATTGGTAGAATGAAGCAACGCCCTTCAAGATCGGATTCGGCGACAGACGCATGATAGCGATGACGGTCCCGAGAATTACTCCCACTACCATGCAGATAACAGTCATCTGAAGCGTCCGGAGAACACCCAGGAGGACGCCCTTGTCGAAGAGGTAGTCCCAGACTACGTCCCACTCGAACGTCGGCGTTACCACGAGGATCCGCACGAACCAAGCCGCCAGCAACAGGATGACCATAGCCGCCATCCACCGGTACGGGTGACCTAGCTTGACGATAGGAAGAGTCGCATCGCCGGGCGATGGCACGTCTGCCACCCCCTCCTTCGCGGAGGGCGAGGGCGCATCCACTTTGTTGATCATGATCAGCAGTCCGCCGTCTCGGTGTTGATGCGAATCGGGGTCAGAGCCACCTCGCCCGCTCCGTACTTCCCCATGATGTCCGCCCAGGTCCCATCCTCGATCAGCGACGAAACCGCCTCGCACACAGCGTTGATCATGACGGCATTGTCCTTCTTGTACAGCCAACCGGTGTACACATCCGGGCCCTCGATGACCTCGTCGAGGGCTTCGAAGTCGTCATTCGTCTTGACGAGATCCGCTGCCATGATGACGTCGATAAGCGTGGCGTCGGTCCGCCCGTTGGTAATCGTGACCAGGTTGTCCGCGGGATTGACCAGGTCCAAGATCTCAATCGCCGGTTTGCCGGCAGCGACGCAGTCCTCGGAGAGCCGGCTGACGATGTCGTGCTGAACGCTCACCGGTGCTTCGCCGAGCGTCGCCCCACACAGGTTGGTTGCATCGATAGATGCTGGGTTCCCCGCGGCCGTGACGACTTTGAAACCCGCGGTGTACAGGTCAGTGAAGCTGACCACCTCTCGGCGTTCCTCCGTGTCGGCCATGACCCCGATCATGACGTCGTTTCGTCCGCTCACAACAGACGGAATCATGGCTTCGAACTTCATCGAATGAAACTTCGGGGTGACCCCCAACTTCTCTGCGACAGCCCTCAACAGGTCAGGCTCCAGACCTCCCGGCTCCCCATCGGTGCCTACCGTGGTGTACGGCGGGTAAGGCACGTACACGGCGACATCGAGCGCGCCCTTGTCCTCGACGCTCTCCGGGAGGGCAATGGAAGACCCGTTGGTGTCTGCTCCGGCCGAACTTTGGCTGTCAGAACCGCCGCCCGCGCATGATGCCAGAGCAACGAGGCTCAATGCCCCGACAACCGCAGTGACTGACTTGGTGATGTGCTTCACGGATTTCCTTTCGAATTGGAATACAACGAAGCTTCAGATGACCTGCACGCCGATGTGCGGGGCCTGACCCCTCCCGTACTGCGTGTGCGCAGACGAGGTTGCGTGGCCTGGCTGGTTGTCGCCGGCTCACGAATGCTGAGCTGACTTGTTGAAACGATCGGTCGGCGTACTCGAACCGCAAGTGCATCCCGCCTCTTACGAAGCGTCCGCACGAACGTCCCTGTCAGGAGCAGTCAGACATCGATTCCCGCTGCCTGACAACCCATCCAAGGAGCCGGTGCGCCGAGCCAGTGCTCGGGTTGTCGCCACCCTCTTCGACAATAATACGAACACAGACGATCCACGGTGGCAAGCGTTTGAACAGATCCGTGCAGAATTTTTCCTGCCTGAAACACGCGAAGAAGTCCCCACAACCCGATCACTCCGGGCGTGAATCGCGAAGTCTCGGCGGTGCCCAACTTACTGTGGCGCCGCCCAGGGCACGCCCCGGCGGAACCAGTAGCAAGCCGACGAATCCTCTCGGCGGCCCTTCCGTCCATGAACCGCAGGCGCCGTGTTCAGACCCCGGTGCGTGTCCTATATGCGTTTTCGCGCAACTACTTTCGAGACCTCTGCGACGGTTTCACCGCGATCAATCGGACCCTGAGGTGCCACCGCACGACCACTTGCGGGGTCGGTCTCCGTCGCGTCCGCCGCAATCTGCAGAGGCCGGCACGTCGGGTGCCTGCAGCTGAGCGGGCGACGCACCCCGGCCTGGCAACCGAACACCTAGTCCCCGCTTCAGACGACTTGGCGACGGGTTTGTCCGCCCGCTGCCCTTGCGCCAGGGAGATAGTCTGTGTTCGTATTACTGGCGAGCCGGAGGTGCCTCGCGTGACAATTGACTCCTAATTTCGTCGGCGACGGGATAACAACCGAACCGGCAGAACAGGCGCATGAGAGGCAAGGAGACCGTAGCCCACGTGACAAAGGAGAACGCACTCGTGCCTGAGCTTGAGATTTATCCTGTGCGCCTTCTTCTTTTCGACCCGTCGTTGTCGGTGGTGCGTCGTTTCCCCACGTCATAGCGTTGGGCGAGGCGACTGTTCTTCGACCCCGTCGGGCGTCCGGGACCAGGCCTGGTGGGTTTCGGCGCACTGGCCGGACAGGGCATGGCCTGGCGGATGCGTGGAAACCCCCGCCGCACCCGAGCCGGCGTGAGCCTCTGAGGTGGGGCCGGTTTTTCCCAGGGCCGGCGTAGGTCCTCGGCGAGGGGGCGGGCCAGCCGCAACTGGGTGTGGGCGACGATCACCAGCCAGGTCCAGCGGTCGGCGGCTTCGGGGCTGCGGATCTTCGGTGCCGTCCAGCCCAGGGTTTGCTTGAACAGTCGGAAGGTGTGCTCGAGATCGAAGCGGCGCAGGTACAGCTGCCACAACCGGTCGAGTTCTCCAGCACCGACGTCTGGGTCCGAGCACCACAGCCACACCGGGGTCGGATTGCGGTCCCCGGGCAGACGATCGACGGTAAGCCGGATGACCGTGCCTTCGACGATCGGCGTCGGCCCCGGATGCTCGGCCCAGGATCCACTGTGAGTGATCGTCGGGTGCAACCGATTCCAGGCCTGCGCGGTGGCGGTACCGTACCGATCGGTGCCGGTGTTGGTGGTGGCCGCCGGCGTGGGCCA
This sequence comes from Rhodococcus sp. ACS1, assembly GCF_002300155.1. NCBI lineage: Bacteria > Bacillati > Actinomycetota > Actinomycetes > Mycobacteriales > Nocardiaceae > Rhodococcus > Rhodococcus sp. ACS1. Next base: position 327,081 of record NZ_NSDZ01000008.1, on the reverse strand, counting down.
ACTCTGCTGTTCGGCGAAACGGAACTCGGCCCCGTGCCGGGGTGGGCGCCCGGTCCGACCTGGCGGTGGTGCCGGGAAACACAGCACCCGATCCGACCGCATCCGCCCCAACACCACCACCGGTAGGTCGGCGAGCAGGAACGCCAGCCGAGCCAACTCGTAGCCGGAATCGAAGATCAGCATCCGGGTCACCCTCTTTCCACTGCCCGGATTCCTGCAACCGGGTGACAACGTCACCTATTTGTATTGCGGTTACTGCTGTTTCGTTGTCATCGGGGTGCAGGCGCACCGCGTCGAGGACTGCCGTCCACGAACTACGACCGGGTTCGAGGGCGGCGATGAACGAGTACGGCCACCCCGGGATCAGCTGCGCCGCATTCTTCCCGCGCCCGTAAACGTGGCAGAACGCCCGCTGCGGGCTGGTCGGGGCATCCGGGCGCAGCCACGCACTGATATCGACTGCCAGTACGATCCGGCCGTCGTGGTCGCGGGGTAGGGTCAGCGTGCTCAGTGAGCGTCGTAGTCGGTCGAAATCGATTTGACCGCAGCCCAGTCCGTCGTAGAGGGCACCGTGCCCGCGACGATGCTCACCGGTCAGCGACAACTCCACCAGGGTTCGGACCGGCTCGCCCGCACACAGCAGTGCGTCGGTCAGTTCGAACAACGCATCCGCGCGGGCGGACAGACTGTCATAGAACTCATCCCGCAACCGTCCCAGCTCGTCCCGATCTTCCCGGTGCTTCTCGCGATGCGCTTTCGCATCCGCCTGGGTATAGGGCACACTGGTCTCCACGGCCACCACCTGTATTCCTCTCGTCAGTTCTTTGGTCGGAACCTCGAGAATCATCGGGTGGTGGCCGCCTCATACCCCGCCGACACGCCGAACAACATCGGATTCGGCTGCCGCTACGCGGCGCGGAGGTTAAATCTCAAGCTGAGAGCGCATCTGAAAACTCGGGGTGATCGGCGTGTGACTGGTGAGGAATGGGTGAACTCCTGGTAGGTCAGTAGGTGCTTACGCCACGACCCGACCAGGAGTTCACTTGCCATCATCGCTCATCGCACTGTGTCCGTCATGCCCTACCCCGGATCAGGGGATCGGGCATCGGTGCGCGGTGTACTCGTCATCCTCGGTGACCGACGCTCAATGGGCGATTCTTGAACCACTGCTTCCTCCACCCGGCAACACTACGGGCAGTGGCGGTCGTCCCGAAAAGCACTGCCGCCGTCTGGTACTTGATGCGATCTTCTATGTCGTTCGAGGTGGGATCGCCTGGCGGCAGTTGCCGGCGGAGTTCCCGCCCGCGACCACGGTGTACGCGATCTTCGCCCGCTGGGTCCGGGCAAGAGTATGGCAGCGGATTCACGACGCGCTGCGCGATCGGGCGCGGGTCCAGGGCGGCCGCCACCCGCTGCCGTCCGCGGCGATCGTCGACTCCCAATCGGTGCAGGGTTCCGACACCGTGCCCGGGTCGAGTCGTGGATACGATGCGGGGAAGAAGACGAACGGTCGTAAACGGCACATCGCTGTGGATTCGAGCGGGCTGTTGTTGGCGGTCGTGGTGACGATGGCCGGGATTCAGGACCGCGACGGTGCCATCCGACTGCTGGCTGCGCTGCGCGCCCAGTTCTCGACGATCAGCCTGGTCTGGGCGGACGGCGGCTATGCCGGACGGCTGATCGACTGGTCGAAACGAGTTGTGTCACTGATGGTTCAGGTCGTCAAGCGCACCGACGACGTCAAAGGATTCAGGGTTCTTCCCCGTCGGTGGGTGGTCGAGCGGACCTTCGCGTGGATCTGTAAACACCGGCGTTGCGTCCGCGACTACGAGACGAGGCCCGATCATCACGAAGCGATGGTCTACATCGCCATGATCGCGACCATGTCACGCCGACTCGCCCGCACGGCGTGACCCGAGCCAGAGTTTTCAGATGCACTCTAATCGGCCGAGGTCTTCGTCCTGAAGGCTTCCGACCCAGGGGTGGGATATTTATCCGACGGACCGTGCTTGTCCTCGTTGCCCGTTGCCTAGGTGCGGAACCCCTGAACGAAACGGAGTCGGACCGAACCACGGCGCGAGAAGGGCTCCCCAGGTGGGCGACCGCCGGCCTTCGATACCGCGCTCTGCCGTCACCGCAACACCGTCGAGCGTGGTTTGAACCGACTCGGACAGTGGCGCGGTTTCTCAACCCGCTACGACAAGTACGCCATCACTAACCCCGGCGGAGTACTCCTCGCCTCAACGATCACAACCCACCGACTGCGCGATTAGCAGACAGAACTCAGCCACGCATCGACACGCTGTGCGATTTCCTCAGACCCCACCTCGATGATGAAGTTGTGCCCATGGCCCGACAGTCCCCAGTCCGTGGCAAGTCGGGTAATCGGTACCCCTAACGCTGTCGACGTCTCCTCCGCCCTCGCCTCTGGTATGAGCTGATCTTGGTCCGCGACAAGTAGGAGCACGGGGATCTGACTCCCCCAACCTGGCGCGACAGCGGGATCTGTTTTCAAATCCATATTCAGCCCGAGGGATGCGTTGAAGATTCGGGGGGGCAACGGCACGAGTGATGATCGATAGTTGCCAATCGCCTGCTGTGGAAAGCACTCGCTGTTGGCGAACAGCGAACGAACCATCTCATCTGTGAAGACCACACATTGGTCCAGCGGAGCTGGATCCCAGCCTGCGACAGGGCTCTCTACGGAGGCCGGGGCAAGCGCTGCGATGGCACGGATCTTGCCTGGGTGACGCTCGGCCACTTTCAGAGACAATGCGGCGCCGATGCTGTGCCCGACCAACACGACCGGGCCTGTCTGTTCCAAAAGCGCAATGAGGCCGTCAACAACGTCGTTGGCGGAAACTGCGACGTTGTCCAGTGTGAGGCCGCTCGAGCGCCCGGTTCCCGGCCAGTCGACTACGAAGACGTCCCACCCAAACGCAGCGAACCTGGGTGCCCAGCCTGCGCGACCATCGGGAGTCGTCGTCCACGCGGTCCCGGTGTGGAAGCCGCCATGGACCATGACGAGCGGGCCCCTTGACACCTTGGCTTCCGGAGACGGACGCCAGTGCTGTACATAGACCTGATGCGGGACTTGCCCAACGAAGCGCTCCGACATCGATACCACAACGTCGTCGTCAGTGGTGATCTGGTCCAACTTGCACCTCCGAATGTCCAGGTAGTCAAATAGTCGAACTTCCGCCGCAGATCAGGCGTGTGGCAACAGTGAAGGATCGTCATTGTATGTCCGGGGCCACCAGTGCCGCGCGGGGTGGACACGTCCTACGGCCGGCCGTGTTGGCAGGAATCGGATACTCGCTGGTTCGCCACTGACAGGCGTCGGTTGGCGACCGATCAAGGTTGGGGGACCAGACCCGCGGCCTCAATGCCTGCTACGGCGACGGCCTCGTCGTTGTCGGAGGTGTCCCCGGAAACTCCGACGGCACCCAGTAGGGACCCCTCGCTCTCACGTACGAGAACGCCGCCAGGGACAGGCACCAGCGATCCACCGATTGCGGCGGTTGCCGCGGCAATAAAGTACGGCTGCTGCTCTGCCCTGCCCATGAGCGAACGGGAGCCGATCCCGAGTGCAAGTGCTCCATGGGCCTTGCCGAACGCGATGTCAAATCTCCTGTTCGAGGCCCCGTCCTCGCGTTCAGCTGCCAGCACGTGTCCCCCTGCGTCGAGAACAACAATTGTGAGCGGCTCGAACCCTTTGTCGTTGGCACATGTTCGAGCCGCCTCAATGATTCTTCTCGCCGTGCCGAGGTCAATGGTCATGCGTTTCTCCATCACTATTCTGTCGCACTGTACATTCGCGCGGCCAGGGACTTGTGTTGTATTCGGCGGACTCATCACTGGTGTGCCCAGCACCAAGGAAAACGAGTCACGGAATGATCCCGTCACGCTGTACGAAGTATTCTTGGATATCGATCAAACCAACTGGAACCTCACAGCGCCTTGGAGCCGCTGGCTCGGCTTCCTGATACCGATTGAAAATGCCGCTGCATCGCCTTTCGGAGTGGCAACCCCCGAGCTGGAGGCGGGACACATGCGGCCGGCAAAGTCGAACAAGACATCTCGTGCAAGGGCATTACGGGAAGAGGTGTGCGGGGACGGCGCGGTTCTCCAATCTCGCTGCACGACGGGCCCCTCGATGGGCATACTCCGCCCGGCGGGGGTACGTGATCAACTCGGCGATGTCCAGAACGGGGAGGGTGTGTTTGGCGGCGAGGTCTTCGATTCCGGCCCGCGGCAGCACGTGACCCTGGTCGGCTACGAGCGTGGCCAGTACGGCGACCTGGGGCAGTCCGGCTAGTGTGCACAGATCGACGGCAGCTTCCGGATGCGTGAGGCGTTCGAACACGCCGCCCGAGTGGGTGCACAGCGGTAGCACGTGGCCCGGCCGAACCAAGTCGGCGGGGCTTGTGCAGGGAGCCGCCAACGTGCGGAACGTGCGGGCGCGGTCCACGGCACTGATCCCGGTGGTTACTCCGTGCCGGGCGTCCACGCTCACGGTGTATTGGTCGTCGAGGGTAACTTGGTTGCGCGGCACCATCGGAGGAAGGTCGAGCTCGTCGGCTCGGGCTTCTGACATCGGCGCGCAGAGCAGGCCAGAGGTGTGCCGCACAGTCCATGCAACCCACTTCATGTCTACCCCGTGTGCGGCCAGGACTACGGCGCCGGCACCGGTCGAATCAACAGTGAGCACCGGTCGTCCCTCCCGTAGTGAGGCCAGCGCCGCGTCGACTCTCATGCTGATTCCTGTTGGATCCGGTGAAGACCACTGCGGTGAAACACGATCGGTGCGACGTTGGGCTGAAGACTCAAATCGTTGATGCGCAGCACGATGATCGTATGGTCGCCTGCTGGAAGTTCCTGCTCTACCGAGGTGTTCAACCACACACTGGCTCCCTCGATGAAGACGGCGCCGCCCTCATGTGTCTGAGTGGTCAACCCCTCGAATCGGTCTCCGATCTTCGCTGACAGTGATCGCACCGCCCCATCGTGTGTCTCCCCGAGAATGCTGATTCCAATGCGCGGCGATTCTTGTAGTCGTGGCCACGTCGCCGAGGTGTTCTGCGGGCAGACAGCAACTAGCGGAGGGTCCAGCGACACCGAGACAAAGCTACTCGCCGCCATACCGATCCGTTCACCACCGATCTCCGCACACACCGCAACCACTCCACTCGGGTATTGGCCGAACGCCTCTCGAAGGGTTGGCCCGTCCAGGGCCGACTGCGCGATCATGCGTGCTCCCTCCCGGAGGATTTCCGGATAGCGTCGCCTGTCAACACGGTCGTTTCCATGTATATGTACCTCACGTTTCCGAGTCGGGTCCACCGTCGGTGTAGTTGCGCCCCCAAGGGAAGGGGCACACCTGATGGAGGAGGAGGTCGTGGTCACGCGCGTGCTGTGGGCACGGGGCGTGGGGGTCACCGGAGCCACCCGATGTTGGTGGTGGGTGGTGAAAGCGACCCAACTTTCACCACCGCCAGCGGGGCGAATCAGCTGAGAAGGTTCCCGCGGAGAGTGGACGCACTGTACTCCTTGCGGAACACTCCGCGGCGTTGAAGCTCGGGCACGACCGAGCGGCAGAACTGTTCATGCGAGCCGGGGAAGGTTGTCGGCATGATGACGAACCCGTCGCACGCGCCCGATTCGAACAGGTCCTGGAGTTCATCGGCGACGCTTTCTGGCGTACCGACCAATGAACCTCCGCGCGAGCGCTTTGCAGCTGCCTCCGCCAGTGTGACCCCACTCTTCTCTGCGAACTGGTTGAGCTCGTCAGTCCTGCCCCGGGTGCCCTGGTTTCCTCGAACGTTGCTGACTTCTTCGAGGGTCTGATGCTTGCTCAGGTCGGCACCGACCGACAGCGACGCATACGCCAGGTCATACTCGCTGTGCTGCAGACTATCCAGGTAATCGGCACGTTCGCGAGCGATCGAGTCGGTCTCACCCAGGATCGGTGTCACTCCGGGAAGGATCTTGCATGAGATTGGATCTCGACCGGCCTCCACGACCTGGCGTTTCATATCTTCGTAGAAGGCAACCATCTCCGCTCGACCGCCTGGTCGAGTGAAGACGACTTCCGCCCATCGAGCCGCGAACTCCCGTCCCCGATCAGAACTACCTGCCTGCATAATGACCGGATGTCCTTGAGGGCTGCGTGGTGTCGGGAGCGGACCGCGCGACTTCACCCACTTGCCTTGATAATCGGCGTAGTGAACCTTGTCTGTATCGCCGAAAACTCCGCGACGCTTGTCGAAAATGAACGGATCGTCGTCCCACGTGTTCCACAGAGCGCTACATGCCTCCAGTACCTCGTCCGCACGGTCGTAGCGCTCACCATGCGGAGGCAATCCGTCGAGCCCGGCGTTGGCTGCCTCGAGTTCGCTGGTGGATGTTACGACATTCCAAGCCACACGCCCCTTGCTCAACATGTCGATCGAGGCTAGGGAGCGCGCGATATGGAATGCGTTGTGGAAGCTGGTCGAGATTGTCACCCCCAGACCAAGCCGCGTCGTAACTCGCGCCATGATCGGAAGAACCGTAAGAGGATCGAGATAGCTGTTCTGTCCGCCCGAGCGAATAAACATCTCGAGCCCCTTGTAGGTGTCGGCCACACCGAAAAGGTCGGCGAAGAATGCGCCATCGAACTTCGCAGCCTCTAATGTCTGGGCCATGTGTTCGTAACGGACCGGATCGAAAATGTCGTCCAAAGTCGCCTCGGGGTGCCGCCATCCACCCGAGTGCAACGCAGTCGGGCCAGTCTTCAGATATCCGATCAAATTCATCATGCGAGTCATGATCTATCCCTCTTCTGTTGCAATCGTTTGTCGTCTGATCAACTTTGACTTCAGCAGCACATTCGATGTGTACGACGGCCGGCTGCCGGGTTAGCGCGGGGTGTCAGGCGTCGCTGAGGTCGACGGTGCGGTTGTCGCCGATCCGGTATGCGCAGATGGCGCTGAGTGTGCAGAATGCTGCGAGCATGATCGAGACACCGATCGGTCCGATTCCGCCGGGGGCGACGAAGATCGAGGCGAGCAGTGGGCCGATGCCACCGCCGATGAGGCCGGCGAACTGGTACGCGACGCCGGCGCCGGTGTAGCGGAATTTGGTCGGGAAGAGCTCGGAAAGCAGGGTGGCGGAGGTTCCTGTCGCTGCCGAGTTGAGGATCGCCATTCCGATGATGAAGGTGGCCAGGATGATCAGCGGGGACCCCGATCCGACCATCGGGAACATCACGAACGCGAACACGGCGTAGCCGACCGCGGCGGGGATGAAGATCTGGCGCCGGCCGACCTTGTCGGAGATGAACGAGAAGAACGGGATGGTGAAGATCATGATGACCAGCGAGACGTTGAGCAGGGTCAGCAGGGTCGACCGGGACAATCCGTAGTGCGTGGCGGCGTACGAGATCAGGAAGGTCGACACGATCGCCTGGGACATGAAGGTGCCCGAGACGGTGCCGATGCCGAGCAGAACCTTGCCGGGTCGCTCACGGAAGACCTCGATGAGCGGGATGGGCGGCTTCTCCGTTGCCTCGGAACTGTGCTGTACGGATTCGAAGACCGGGCTTTCCTCGACCCGCAGCCGCACGTACAGACCGATGGCGACGACGACGACCGAGAAGAGGAACGGCAACCGCCATCCCCAGGTCAGGAAGGCCTCGTCGTCCAGGTTGTTGAGCAACGCGAACGCCCCGTAGGCCAGCAGTACTCCGGCTCCCGATCCTAAACTTGCCGCTCCGCCGAAGAATCCGCGTGATTTCTTGGGAGCGTGTTCGACGGCCATCAACACCGCGCCGCCCCATTCACCGCCCACGGCGATACCCTGGATGAGGCGGAGGGTGACCAGCAGGATCGGTGCGAGTACACCGATCTGCGCCGAGGACGGCAGGCATCCGATCAAGAAGGTGCTCAGTCCCATCAGAATCATCGTCCACAGCAGCGTCGACTTGCGGCCCACCCGGTCCCCGAAGTGACCGAAGATGATCCCGCCGAGCGGTCGAGCCGCGTACCCGATCGCGAGAATCGCGAACGAAAGGATCGTCCCGAGCGACTCGGACGTCGAATCGAAAAAGACCCGCCCGAACACCAGGCTCGCCGCCACCCCGAACACGATGAAGTCGTAGAACTCGACCGTCGTGCCGATCAGGCTGGCGAAATACACGCGTCTGAGTTGCCGTCGATTCCCGACGGCGTCCTCAGCCCTCGGGTGGGCCATATCTCGAGTGTCGGTCATGACTGCCTCTCCTTCACCACGAACGCGGTCGACGCGAATCGGATCGCCAGCGGCGAGCTGCAGTGAGCCGCTCGACTCACGCGTGGCATACGTGGCGGGTGCCTGTGAATTGATGGAGATAATACGAACACAGATGAAGTCTCCGCGCAAGGGTGCGACACCAGTTGTTAACACAAGCCCCAGAAAGTCGGAGATGCCTGGTAGTTGGCATCGAATGCCCCTCGGCAGATGATGCGAGGCATTGGCAAATATCCGGAAGACGTCAAATTTCGTCCGTCATTGGACGAGTATGGCTCGATCGAGGCATCATGTACGGCAAGGTGCTCGACGAGGCGTGCCGCAGCCAGGCAGTACTCAGCCAACAGACACCCGAGGAGAACAAACGATGCGCGACATCTTGGCCGGGCTGACAGCCTGGTACGACCGCGACGTGCCGTTCGCGCTCGCCACCATAGTGCGCACTTGGAAGTCGTCACCCCGCGCGCCCGGCGCGGCCATGGCGGTATCGCAATCGGGCGAAGTGATCGGCAGTGTTTCTGGCGGCTGTGTGGAGGGCGCCCTGTACGAGACAGCCCTAGAGGTGCTCGCTGACGGACGCAGTCGGACAGACGTATTTCGTGTCACCGACGATGATGCGTTCGGCGTCGGCCTGACCTGCGGTGGAACCATCGAGGTCTTTGTCCAGCGCGTCGATCGTACGAGTTTTCCGCAATTCGTCGAACTCGCAGATCGAATCCGTGAGGGAAACCCGGTGGCGGTTGTCACCGACACAAGCGCCGAATATCCCACCCGCCACTGCGTGCTTTCTCGTCATGAGCAGTTCGGCGATCTATCCATCGCTCGTGACGACGTTGCAGATGTAAAGCGCGGCCTGGATTCAGGAGACTCCGCTGTATACGTAGTCGAGGTGCCGGGACGGGCGAATTCGACCCGCACACTTATGGTGGAGGTCTTCGTGCCTCTGCCTCGAATGTATATTTTCGGAGCCATCGACTTCGCCGCCGCCCTCTGTAGGCTCGGAGCATTCGCGGGTTATCACGTAACTGTCATCGATGCCCGACCGGTGTTCGCAACCCCAGCCAGATTCCCGGACGCTGACGACATCGTGGTGATGTGGCCGCACAAATTTCTCGAATCTGCGCCCATTGACCGGCGGACCGTAATCGCAGTGCTCACCCACGATGAGAAGTTCGATCTTCCTCTCCTCGAGCGTGCCCTCCGCTCGCACGCCGCGTACATCGGTGCGATGGGAAGTCGGCCTACCCATGAGCGCCGCGTCGAGGCATTGCGGGAGCGTGGACTCTCCACCGCCGACCTTGCACGCCTACATTCGCCGATCGGGCTCGACTTGGGCGCGCAGACACCCGAGGAAACCGCAGTGTCGATTCTCGCCGAAATGATGAAGACCATTCGTGGAAGTACCGGTGGAGAACTCCGATTACTCTCGGGCCCGATCCACCGACCGTCGATCGCTGTCGGCGCAGGACCCCGCGAGCACACGGTGTGCACCCTGCCCGGGGGTCCGGACGAGCCGATCGAATGTAATCTGCAGTAGTACTAAACTTTGCGATTCATTATCCGAATTCAATCAAGACCGGGCGGGTGACCGCGAACATCGCCGGTGTAGCCAGACACTCCGGTGTCTCAGCATCTATCAATCCACTCACCGACGACCCGGGATCCGCCAGGGTACGGTGGATGTGCCAATCTCACTGCGGCCCAATGAAGGTGGCGACACCTAACCCCGCCGCCGACACGATCGACGGCCTCCTACCGCAGTCCTGGAAGCCGAAGAATCCCGATCCGGACTCGGCCTCCGCAAAGTGCCGGACAGAGACTGATTCCGTTGCCGCAAAGTCCGTGTCAGCCACCGATCGCTCCCATACTCCGCACGGGCGGAACGAACCCAGCGGCGTCGATGCCGTGCCCCGCCGACTTGTTCCACATAGCCCCACGCCACAAGTGCGCCAACTCCTCGTCGCCCGCGCCGGACCGCAACGCACCGCGTAGATCGATCTCGGAGTCGCTGAACAGGCACGACCGAACGGTCCCCTCGGCGGTGAGCCGAGTGCGATCGCAGTCGGCGCAGAACGACCGCGTGACCGACGCGATGATCCCCACCGTCGCGGCGCCTCCGTCCACCCGCCACTGGACCGCCGGGGCGGACGGGTCGTCCCGCCCGATCTCATCGAGATCGAAGCGCGCACCAAGCACCGACAGCAGACGCTCGGCCGGCACCATGCTCCCCCGCGCCCATTCGTGGTCTGCGTCGAGCGGCATCTCCTCGATGAAGCGCAGCGCGACGCCCTCGTCGAGGCACCACTGCAACAGATCCGGCGCTCCGCTCAGCGTCTCCGGCATGAGGACCGCGTTGACCTTCACCGGGGCGAGCCCGACTGCGACGGCGGCGCGGATCCCGGCGAGCACCGAGGGCAGCCGATCCCGCCGGGTCAACGACGCGAAGTGGTCACGGTCGATGGTGTCGAGGGAGACGTTGATCCGGGTCAGGCCGGCGTCGGCGAGCCTGCGCACCCGGTGCTCGAGCCCGACCGCGTTCGTCGTCATGGCCAGCGGAATGCCTGGCACCTTCTCCGCGCACCCGCCGATAATGTGCTCGAGGTCCGCGCGCATGAGTGGCTCACCACCGGTGAACCGCACCCCACGCACCCCCAGTCGATGCACGGCGATCTCGACCAACCGGACGGTCTCACCTGCGGTGAGCAACCGCTCGGCCGGGATCGCGGGCAGGCCCTCCTCGGGCATACAGTATGTGCACCGCAGCGAGCACTTCTCCGTGATCGACACCCGTAGGTCCCTGGCCACCCTGCCGAAACGATCAACGAGGTGCGCGACGTCCGGGCGCCCTTCGAGTGAGTCCGACCGCACAGAGGGAATACCCATCTCCACTGCCGTCATCGCGCCGCCCTTCCATACATAAATCCAGTAAGCCGAGTCGATACGCCGACGGCGGTGCCAATGACCGCCGATGCCACCGGACCGCCATGCCTGCAAAGGAACTGGTCACCGCCCCCAAGACAGCTGCCCTTGTTCGGACCGACGACCTGCCCGAGGCCGACTCCTCGCGACCGCACGGATCGCTGGCATCCCGGGAGCGAAGAGAACCCGGAGTCGTCCGCAACCATGAGGAAGGGTAATTGGTTGCAGCACTCGAGTACGGCGGACTTCCGGACGCGGAACGGTTATTGCGCACGTGTTGCGAAGATGTAGCGGCCGCGACCGGACTCCCGGTGCCTGCCAGGACATTCAGCAGCTCGGCGATGTAGGTGCGGACAGTACCACCGTTGATCGCCCGTAAGCCATATTTTTGTTTGACTACTGATGAGTCGCTTCTCACCCCGGCGGCTACCGGTCACAGTCGAACTCGACATGCCAGTGCGCACGGCGACTTAACCTGCAGTTATATGAATTCCCGAGGTCGGTGTTAACAACTGGTGTCGCACCCTTGCGCGGAGACTTCATCTGTGTTCGTATTATCTCCATCAATTCACAGGCACCCGCCACGTATGCCACGCGTGAGTCGAGCGGCTCACTGCAGCTCGCCGCTGGCGATCCGATTCGCGTCGACCGCGTTCGTGGTGAAGGAGAGGCAGTCATGACCGACACTCGAGATATGGCCCACCCGAGGGCTGAGGACGCCGTCGGGAATCGACGGCAACTCAGACGCGTGTATTTCGCCAGCCTGATCGGCACGACGGTCGAGTTCTACGACTTCATCGTGTTCGGGGTGGCGGCGAGCCTGGTGTTCGGGCGGGTCTTTTTCGATTCGACGTCCGAGTCGCTCGGGACGATCCTTTCGTTCGCGATTCTCGCGATCGGGTACGCGGCTCGACCGCTCGGCGGGATCATCTTCGGTCACTTCGGGGACCGGGTGGGCCGCAAGTCGACGCTGCTGTGGACGATGATTCTGATGGGACTGAGCACCTTCTTGATCGGATGCCTGCCGTCCTCGGCGCAGATCGGTGTACTCGCACCGATCCTGCTGGTCACCCTCCGCCTCATCCAGGGTATCGCCGTGGGCGGTGAATGGGGCGGCGCGGTGTTGATGGCCGTCGAACACGCTCCCAAGAAATCACGCGGATTCTTCGGCGGAGCGGCAAGTTTAGGATCGGGAGCCGGAGTACTGCTGGCCTACGGGGCGTTCGCGTTGCTCAACAACCTGGACGACGAGGCCTTCCTGACCTGGGGATGGCGGTTGCCGTTCCTCTTCTCGGTCGTCGTCGTCGCCATCGGTCTGTACGTGCGGCTGCGGGTCGAGGAAAGCCCGGTCTTCGAATCCGTACAGCACAGTTCCGAGGCAACGGAGAAGCCGCCCATCCCGCTCATCGAGGTCTTCCGTGAGCGACCCGGCAAGGTTCTGCTCGGCATCGGCACCGTCTCGGGCACCTTCATGTCCCAGGCGATCGTGTCGACCTTCCTGATCTCGTACGCCGCCACGCACTACGGATTGTCCCGGTCGACCCTGCTGACCCTGCTCAACGTCTCGCTGGTCATCATGATCTTCACCATCCCGTTCTTCTCGTTCATCTCCGACAAGGTCGGCCGGCGCCAGATCTTCATCCCCGCCGCGGTCGGCTACGCCGTGTTCGCGTTCGTGATGTTCCCGATGGTCGGATCGGGGTCCCCGCTGATCATCCTGGCCACCTTCATCATCGGAATGGCGATCCTCAACTCGGCAGCGACAGGAACCTCCGCCACCCTGCTTTCCGAGCTCTTCCCGACCAAATTCCGCTACACCGGCGCCGGCGTCGCGTACCAGTTCGCCGGCCTCATCGGCGGTGGCATCGGCCCACTGCTCGCCTCGATCTTCGTCGCCCCCGGCGGAATCGGACCGATCGGTGTCTCGATCATGCTCGCAGCATTCTGCACACTCAGCGCCATCTGCGCATACCGGATCGGCGACAACCGCACCGTCGACCTCAGCGACGCCTGACACCCCGCGCTAACCCGGCAGTTCTCCCCCGCTCGCTTCCGATCGCTCTGTCGACGCGTTCCGGAGAAGGTATTCACTGGCGATCCCTGAAAGGTGACCGAGAATGAAACAGCCCACGTCGACGAGTGGTTCCGGTCGAACACTTGCAGAAAAGGTCTGGTCACGGCACGTGGTTCGCCCGGGGCCCGGTCAAGAACCAGACCTCCTGTACATCGATCTCCATCTCGTGCACGAGGTCACCAGCCCGCAAGCGTTCGAAGGCCTTCGCCTCGCCGGTCGCACGGTTCGACGACCCGACCTCACGATTGCCACTGAGGATCACAACGTTCCCACCGTCGACATCCTTGCTCCGATCGCCGACCCGATCTCCGCGACACAGATTGCAACGCTGCGCCGTAACTGTGAGGAGTTCGGCATCAAACTGTTCTCGATGGGCCACGAGGGGCAGGGCATCGTGCACGTCATCGGTCCACAACTTGGACTCACTCATCCAGGAACCACCGTGGTCTGTGGCGACTCACACACCTCCACGCACGGTGCCTTCGGCGCACTCGCCTTCGGCATCGGGACGTCAGAGGTCGAACACGTCCTCGCTACCCAGACCCTGTCGATCCGGCCCTTCAAGACCATGGCCGTCGAGATCGAAGGAGAACTGCCTCCCGGCGTGACCAGCAAAGACGTCATCCTCGCCGTCATCGCTCGGATCGGTACCGGCGGCGGTGCCGGATACGTCCTCGAATACCGAGGCGAGGCGGTGAGGAAGATGTCGATGGAAGCGCGGATGACCCTGTGCAACATGACTATCGAGGCGGGCGGTCGAGCGGGGATGGTTGCACCCGATGACACCACTTTCGCATACCTTCGCGGCCGCCGTTACGCGCCGAGCGACCACGATTGGGATCGGGCAGTCGAGACGTGGCGGGAGCTACACACCGACGACGACGCCGAATTCGACCAAGTCGTCTACATCGACGCGTCCTCGTTGACGCCGTTTGTCACCTGGGGCACCAACCCCGCGCAGGGCCTTCCACTCGAATCTGTCGTACCCGATCCAGCGAAGATCACGGACGAGCGTGAAGCAATCTCGGCCCGCAAGGCCCTCGACTACATGGGTCTATCACCGGGGACCCCGTTGCGCGACATCGGTATCGACGTCGTCTTCATCGGATCCTGCACCAATGCCCGCATCGAGGATCTGCGTGCCGCCGCGTCAGTGCTCACCGGCCGACGTATCGCCGACTCCGTCAGGATGCTTGTTGTTCCAGGATCAATGTCGGTCAAAGCCCAGGCCGAAGAGGAAGGCCTCGATCGAGTGTTCACCGAAGCGGGCGCGGAATGGCGTGCGGCCGGCTGTTCGATGTGTCTCGGCATGAACCCTGACCAGCTTTCACCAGGTCAGCGCAGCGCGTCCACGTCCAACCGAAATTTCGAGGGGCGCCAGGGCAAGTCTGCCCGTACCCATCTGGTCTCACCGCTCGTGGCCGCCGCAACGGCGGTGCGCGGAACGCTTTCCTCGCCGACCGACCTCGTCCCCCTAAACCACGCCGAAACTCACCGACCGATCCGCGTCGGATAGGTCCAGGAGACAAGATGCACGCCTTCACCACCCACACCGGAGTCGGAACACCACTACGCGCGTCCGATGTCGACACCGACCAAATTCTCCCCGGTGAATATCTGAAGAGAGTCACCCGGACCGGATTCGAGGACGCACTATTCGCCACCTGGCGATCGGACCCCGGATTCATCCTCAACGTCGAGCCCTTCTCTCGCGGGAGCGTGCTCGTCGCCGGTCCCGACTTCGGAACCGGATCATCCCGCGAACATGCGGTGTGGGCACTGATGGACTATGGGTTTCGAGTCGTGATCGCGTCCCGCTTCGGTGAAATCTTCAAGGGAAACGCATCAAAGGTGGGGCTCCTTGCCGCGACTGTCGAACAGGCTGACGTCGAACTGCTGTGGAGCAGGCTCGAGCACAGTCCGGGTACGGAACTGACGGTCGATCTTGGTACGCGCCTGATCACTACGAATGATCTGACTGTGCCTTTCACCATCGACGACTACACCCGGTGGCGATTGATCGAGGGCCTCGACGACATAGGATTGACTCTTCGACACGAGTTCGATATCGCCGCGTTCGAGGCGAGCCGATCGACCTACACACCCGCTATCCGGCGGTGACATTACGCACCTGATGCGCGCAGGCCCGCCCGCAGTAGAGCTGATCCAGACGCTGCGGACAACGTTGGGAATCAACAGACGAATTTGCCGGACCTCCACTTCGAAGGATCAATTATGTCTGGGCTCGATACGCCTCTCACCCCGCTTCGTTTCCTCGCTCGGGCCGCGGAGGTACACCCGAACAAGACCGCAGTGATCGACGGCGATCGCACATGGACGTACGCCGAATTCGCGGCCGACGTCACCCAACTCGCGCACGCCCTGCGCGCCTCGGGAATCCGTGTCGGCGACCGGGTGGCCTATCTCGCGTCCAACAGCGCCGAAATGCTGTTCGCCCATTTCGCCGTTCCGCTGACCGGCGGCATCCTCGTCGCGCTCAATACCCGGCTGTCCGCCGAGGAGATCACCTATATCTGCGATCACTCCGAGGCCAGGATCCTCATCGGTGACGCCGCTTTTCTACGGGGGCTCGGCGAACACCCGAATCTCGCCACCGTCGCAGAGATCGTCGAAACCCCCAGCCAGGACGGCACCTACGAGCAGGTGCCCGGCACGACCAGCTATACGGGGCTGTTGACCCGCGGCCACGGCGAGGCCATCGCATGGGAAGTGGACGACGAGACGCGCACCATCGCGATCAACTACACCTCCGGCACTACCGGCCGCCCCAAGGGCGTCATGTATACCCATCGGGGTGCCTACCTCAACGCGCTCGGCGAGCTACATCACCAGCGATTCGCGCTCGATACCAAGTACCTGTGGACCCTGCCGATGTTCCATTGCAACGGCTGGTGCTCGGCCTGGGCAGTCACCGCAGCGGCGGGCACCCATGTCTGCCTGCGTGCGGTCCGCGGTGATGCGATCTGGACGCTGATCAACACCGAGCACATCAATCACATGGCCGGCGCACCCACCGTGCTTTCGCTGCTGGCGTCCGCACCACAAGCGCACCCACTCGCGAGCCCGTTGGTCATCGTCACCGCTGGCGCACCGCCAAGCCCCACGACGATCGATAAAATCCGTTCCCTCGGAGCCACGTTAGTGCATGTCTACGGTCTCACCGAAACGTACGGACCCTATTCGGTCTGCGAGGAGAAGCCCGAATGGGCCGACCTCGACCCCGGGCGGCAATCCCGTCTCCTGGCTCGGCAAGGCGTCGGCTTCCTCACGGCGGACCACCTGCGGGTGGTCCGTGAGAAGCCGGCCGATGACGGCACTCTCACCGATGTGGACTCCGATGGCGTCGAGATGGGCGAAATCGTCATGCGCGGCAACAATGTCATGAAGGGTTACTACCGCGACCCCGACGGCACCGATACCGCCTTCAGAGGTGGATGGTTCCACTCCGGTGACCTCGGGGTCATGCATCCCGACGGATATGTGCAGCTACTCGACCGTGCCAAGGACGTCGTGATCTCGGGCGGCGAGAACATCTCCACCATCGAGGTCGAACAAGCGCTGATGAGTCACCCCGCCGTCGCCGACGTCGCTGTCATCGGGGTTCCCGACGATAAATGGGGAGAACGCCCCAAAGCGTTCGTCGTCCTCAACCCCGGTAGCGTCGGCAGCACCGAAGAACTCGTTGCCCATGTCAAAACCAGGATCGCCTCGTACAAGGCTCCCCGTTCAGTCGAATTCCTCGTCGAACTACCCAAAACCTCCACAGGCAAGACCCGCAAGAACGAACTTCGCGACTCCGAATGGAAGGATGCCCAAAGTCATATCCAAGGCTGAGGTGGTCGCGTGCTGTCGCCGCGAACCTGCACGCCGATCTCACAGACACTCGAACCACTGCCGAACCCGCGACTCGAGCCGACCCGCGGTACGTCACACATGGTTAGCTGAACCCGTGACAATCGATAGATTTGACAACACATTGAAGACGAACGATCGGAATGCGCTTGAGGCTCCTCCGGATATGGTCTCCGCTCCCGGTTATCTCCTGCGGCGGCTTTACCAGGCCTACCAGTCGGCATGGCTGAAACATGTCGATCCGGTCGCTACCGGACCCCAGGTCGCCGTACTGATGGCCGTGAGGAGTAACCCTGGCGTAGAGCAGGGAGCTCTCGGGGCATCGGTCGCCGTCGACCGATCAACCATGGCAAGCATCGTCAAGCGCCTTGTGGAACGGGGCTGGCTCGAGAGGAAGAGGCCCGCCGAAGATGGGCGTAAGCGACTGCTATTCCTCACCGACGCGGGCTATGAGTCAATCGACGCGATTGTCCGACGCGCTCAGGAGCTCGACATCCTCCTCATGGAGGGATATGGGCCCCTCGGCCAAGAACTTATTGTCGACCTACTGAGGTCTTTGGCATGCCAATGGGAGACGATCGCCGAGGACTGACGTCGAGACCCGCGGCGGCTATCCCTCATTATCGTCATTTGCGTATTCGCAATGGGCAGTCTGGCCTCCAGTGAAGGAAATACTCGACGCAATTCGCCCTACGGAATTATCTTCGAACCTTTCAGCCGAACACGGAGGATTCCGGTGTTGAGCCGAGAACACACCAACCGTCCGGTCGCAGCGAGAACCATTAGTGACGCGACGGTCACCAACCCAGTCCGGGACCGGGCACGGAAGGTCGAACATGATGGCGTGCGTCAGATGACCCCAGAGGGCCTCGACGGCCGCCGCAAGATGACCCGCCCGTGTCGCACGAGGCCCCGGACCATCGGCGACGTCGAGTACGCCACCGCCGGCTGGGTCGACTCGGTGTCTAGAAAGATATGACCACTTTGCCAAAGTGCTCGCCCTTTTCCAGGTATTGCAGGGCTTCCTTCAATTGTTTGAACGGGAAACTTCGGTCGATGACCGGTTTCACGTTGTGGAGATCAAGCGCCCTCATTAGCCACCTATCCTCCCGGGGACGCCTCGCAGGCGCGAAAATGGGATCGGGTCGCCTGCCGACGCCGACTTTCCCTTGAGCCTGAGCTCGTTCATTAGCCTGGCGCCGGGGCCCCGACCTGGAAGGGTCACGCATTGTTGCTCCGAGCACGCCGGTCAGAATTTCGGTTCCCTTGACCGAGGCCCCCAGGCGGCCCGCCGTTGTGTATGCGTGTGGGATGCGGAAGGAGGACAACAGAAGTGAATTCATTGCCGGAACAGATTCCCGATGCTGAGCACGAACTGGTGGTCGAGTGTGTGTGCGCCATCGACGTGGCCAAGGCCTCGGGCAAGGTGTGCACCCGGACACCGGATCCGAGACGACCAGGCCGGCGCGGCAGCACGGTGTGGGACGTCTCGGCCACGACTGCCGCGATTACGGATCTCGGCGAGCAGCTGGTGGCGGCGGGGATCGAGAGGATCACCGTTGAATCGACCTCGGACTACTGGCGGATCTGGTTCTATCTGCTCGAATCGGCCGGGTTGACGGTGCAGCTGGTCAACGCCCGCGATGTGAAGAACGTGCCGGGACGCCCGAAAACGGACAAGCTCGACGCCGTGTGGCTCGCCAAACTCACCGAGAAAGGTCTACTGCGGCCGAGTTTCGTCCCGCCGCAACCGATCCGGCAGTTGCGCGACTACACCCGGCTGCGGATCGATCTGACCCGTGATCGCACCCGCTATTGGCAACGACTCGAGAAACTGCTGGAGGACGCGCTGATCAAGGTGTCGTCGGTGGCTTCCAGTCTGGGTACCCTGTCGGTGCGCGACATGCTGGAGGCGCTGATCGCGGGCGAGCGTGACCCGCGGCGGCTCGCCGGTCTGGCCCGCGGCGCGATGAAAGCCAAGCACAACGCCCTCGTCGAGGCCCTCACCGGCCGGTTCGACGATCATCACGCCGAGCTGGCCCGGATGCTGCTCGACCAGATCGACACCCTCAACGCACAGATCGCGAGGCTCACCACCCGCATCGACGACCTGCTGGTCACCAGCATCGACGAGCCCGGTGACACGGTGCCGGCCGACGGCCACGACGCGGCGCGCGGCGGGTCTGGACTCACTGTGATCGAGCGGCTCGACGAAATTCCCGGCGTCGGGCGTGGCGCCGCGCAGATCATTCTCGCCGAAGTCGGACCGGACATGACAGTGTTTCCCACGGCTGCGCACCTGGTGTCGTGGGCGAAACTGTGCCCGCGCACCATCCAGTCCGGGCCGATCCAGCGCGGCGGTCGAACCGGCAAGGGCAATCCCTATCTCAAGGGAGTGCTCGGCGAGGCCGCCGCCGCAGCCGCCAAAACAAACACCTTCCTCGGCGAACGCTACCGGCGAATCGTCAAACGTCGCGGCAAGCTCAAAGCCCTCGTCGCCGTCGCCCGCTCCATCCTCGTCGTGGTCTGGCATCTGCTCATCGACACAAACGTCCGGTTCCACGACCTCGGCGCCGACTATCACACCCGCCACATCAACACCGAACGCAAGCTTCGCAGCCACCTCGCCCAGCTCGCCGCCCTCGGCTACCGGGTCACCGTCATGCCCGCTGCCTAACCCAAACACATACCTTCACAAACTGATCCGGCTCCGCAAGCTACGCCGGATGCTATCGCCTGCCACCCACCTTCGGCATTTTCCGGTCAGGTCTTCCGTCATTTCGCGAGAGCCGACAGGAATGGTGGCGACACGAATTCCGCGCTCTGTTGCGGCGGCCGATGAGAATTCCCCACTCAAGTTCCCGACAATCCCGACATAGCCCCCGTCTTTCGTCGCACGCATCGACTGTCCGATCGTCGCCGCGCCCACCACATCCAGTACGAGATCGACGCCGCGACCGCTGGTCAGCCTCAGAACGTCTTCTTCCCAATTAGGGTTCTTTTTGTAATTAATACCGTCGCTGGCCCCCATGTCAACCAGGCGCTGAAGCTTCGCGTCGTCGCTGGAGGTTGCGATCACACGCGCGCCGCTCATCTTTGCGATTTGTAAACCCAACACCGAAACGCCGCCACTGCCCATGATCAGCACTGTGTCGCCGGTCTTGACTTGACCGACATAAACCAATGCCTGCCAAGCCGTAGCGCCGGCACAGGGGAGGCATGCAGCGTCCTCATAGGAAAGCGATGCGGGGATCGGGAGTATGTCTTCCTGTTCATAAACCGCATACTGGATGGCCGTACCGTCGACATCGGCAGCCTTCGCTTTCCAACCCCGTCTATCCTTCGTTGCGGGACCGCTGTACCACCCTTCCATGTAAATCGGGAGAACTCTGTCACCGGCCTTGAATCGACTGACCTCCACTCCGGTGTCGACCACCTGCGCAGACCCATCGGACAAAGGCACGATGGGCAAATCAGGCTTCACAGCGTAGACGCCTTTGAGAATTTTGAGATCGCGGAAGTTGAGCGAAGCGGCCCTCATCTCGACCAAGATCTGCGTCGGGCCCACTGACGGTACCTCGCGCGCGATTTCGACGAGTCCGTCATAACCTATTTCATTGAGAACAAATGCTTTCGCAACGCGTTTCTCTGCCATGAATTTTCCAACTCCTGTGTGCTTCCGGTTGGGCGTCGCGTGGCTGAAACCAGCATCAGCATCGAGAATGACGTCCATCTCATCCCAGCCGTTCGTGTTGGCTGGAGATGCGGACGCTGAGATCGGCGTCCGGTGCCTCGACGCGCTCGCCGCGCTGCTGCCGGACACCGCCGACAGGGTCACCGACGACGGAGTCACCGAGGTACCCGTTTCCGAACTCGCCACCGGCAGATATCCGACAAGCCGTTCTCTGTGCACAGCGACGCCTGGTGGAGTGCATCGATAGAACAGGGCTGTAACAGCAAGCGCAATAGTCGTATTGATGGAAAACAATCAACCTGCCATCAACCTGGAGTCGACCGCGGGTGCAGGGCGGTACCCGCCGCGGCGACTGCGGATCCCTCGTGGGACGGGCGGTTGGTCATCCGACGCCGTGACCACCGCCCGCCGCCTGTGCCACAAACGCCGAGCACGGGGCTGATGCGGGCCGATTCCCGCGTTCGATGGAAATGATCTCTGTTCGCCGGCCCGGATCTGTCGATGACCGTGCGGATGAGGCGACGGATTCCAATCTCCAGATGTTTTCTGGAGCAAGACCTTCGGGCAGAGCCCACCATTGTCTTTGTTACACAGCGGAAACTGCTTTCTCGGACACGTAGCGGTTCTCGAGAGCCCGCACATCCTGCAAACCAACCACAGAGGTGAAATCCTCGAAGCTAGGAAGTCCAGCCAACGACGCCGCCGTAGGCGTGCCGTGTTCCTTCAGGTCCGCCAGGTAGGAACGTGCACGCGCGGTTGCTGCGAGCAGGGTTCCAATCGGATAAATAACCATTGCGAACTGAAGTTCTCGCATTCGCTCCAAGGTGAGAGGGGGCGTTTTCCCGCCTTCGACCCAATTGAAAACAAGAGGCATCTCGGCCGCGAGTTCTCCGGCCAGTCGCTCGATGTCTGCCTCGCTGGTCGGTGCCTCGACAAACAATGCGTCAGCGCCGGCTGCATGGTATGCCCTAGCTCGCGCGATTGCGGCTTCCACACCGTCGACTGCGATAGCGTCAGTACGTGCGATCAGTACCGTGTCCGGATTGCGCCGTGCGTCCACGGCGGACTGAATCTTGCCGATCATCTCGCCTGCCGACACGAGTGCCTTGCCGCTCATGTGCCCGCACTTCTTCGGGTTCACCTGATCCTCGAGCTGAATCGCAGCGGCCCCGGCCTGTTCATAGACACTCACAGTCCGAGCTACGTTGACAACATTCCCATATCCGGTGTCAGCATCAGCGATGACAGGGATATCGACGGCGGCAACCAAGCGACGTGTTTGATCAGCCATTTCGGTTCCGGTCAGCAAGCCGACATCCGGCATCCCCAGCAGCGACGCCGTCGCACCGAAACCGGTCAAGTAGACAGCGTCGAATCCCGCGAGTTCAATCAACCGCGCCGTGAGTGCGTCGTATGCGCCGGGGGCGATCACAGGTCCGGTTCGCGGTGCCTCCTCGAGCGCCTGTCGCAACCGACGAGGCGCCGGTACCGTCTCCCGACTCAACATATTGGCCATGCTGTTCCCTTTCGCTGAATATTCTGCACACATTGAAATTTGACGCGATATGGATGGCGCGCGAACAACATCGCCACGCCGTGGATCAGGGCATCGAGATGACACGACACGCTTTGTGACGGAAGGGCCTACCGATGTGTGAGAGCTGATCTCTCTGCCAGTCAACGAGATACGCGGCTGTCAGTCGCGGCGTGCCCGAGACACGCCCTCGTTCACTGCCCTGTTGCGGTTCTAGCCTTCACGTCCGGACAGGGCGGAAACCCGGGCGATGGCCTCATCCAGATGACATACATCCGCATACTTCGCATCGAGGTCGCGGAGGTTCGACTCGTGCAACTCCGGACTCCGGTCGGCGCACGTCTCGCGAACCACCTGGGGCCTGAAACCGTGGTTGAGGGCATCCGTGGCTGTAGCCCGCACGCAACCGGATGTGGATACGCCGCCGACGAGGACGGTGTCCACCCCGGCAGTGTGCAGAGTCGACGCCAAGGAGGTTCCGAAGAAGGAACTTGCATAGTTCTTGGTGATGCGGACGTCTCCGGGCTCGGGCTGCAGCACGAGTTGGCCAGAGCGCTCGGGAGCACCCTTCGCGAATGCGGCCAGTCCCGGCACTTTCTTGCCGAACAGCCCCGCGTCCGACATTGTCTCGTCGTACCTGACATCCGTCCAGACGATAGGAAAGCCCGCTCGACGCATGACACCGACGAGTGTTTCCGTCGCTTCGACCACTGCCTCCATCCCGGGCAGCGCAAACATTCCATCCGCATCGGTGTACGCGTGCACGAGATCCACGACGATGAACGCCGGACGGCGCCCCCATCCCACCCGCCCGGAGAAGGGTGCGGTGTGCGAAACAGTTGCGGCATTTTCGGTTCGGGTCACGACGCGGTCTCCGCTCTGGTCAGCCGGCTCAGCAGCAACTGAGCCTGCTTCTGTACTCCCTCGGGATGCAACGGGAGTTCGTTGAACTCCGATTCCAGGGCATTCGTGACCGCATTCGCCAGGCAGGCGCCAGCCGCGATGGTTCCACCCTCGCCGACTCCCTTCGCACCGATGATGCCGTCCGGCGCAGGGACCGGAAGATGCCGGATGGTGACGTTCGTCATCTCGCTCGCCGTCGGCATCAGGTAGTCCATGAAGGACCCAGCCAGAGGCTGTCCCTCACTGTCGTACTGGAACGACTCGTAGAGGGCCCCGGCGATGCCCTGGGCGATGGCCCCCTTGGTCTGTCCTTCGACGACAAGAGGATTGATGACCCGGCCACAATCTTCGGCAACGACCCAGTCGAGAATCTTCACGAAGCCTGTCTCGGGATCCACCTCCACGCGGCAAGCGTGTGTGGCGTACGAGTACAGGACGGTCTCGGCCTCATACGTCCGGCCGAGCGTGTAGCGCCCCTCCGGTGCCTTGGCCGCCAAACTCCGAACAGATTCGGACACCGTCGGGTCATCGACCACGGAGACCAGACCGGTGCGGATCTGCAGGCGATCAACCGGAACATCGAGCAGTTCCGCCGCGTCCTCCAGCAGGCGACCCTTGAGTTCCTCGCCTGCCTTGACGATCGCCCCGGAAGTGACTGACGCACTCCGCGAGGAGCCGGTTCCTGTTCCGTCCACCTCGCCGGAACCCGTGTCACTCTGGATCACATCGATGTCGTCGTAGTCGATCCCGCTGGCGTCGGCCAGGACCTGCGAATATGTCGTCGCACTGCCCTGTCCGATGGACGGGCTCGACGTCCAGATCCTGGCTCGCCCGTCCTGCCCGAGGCTGAGCTGGCAGCTGTCCCATCCCTTCATCGCCGTCATGCCGCGCTGCTTGAAGAGCTTGGAGTTGTTCCCTGTCCACTCCACATAGGTGGCGATGCCCAGGCCCAGGATCTTCCCGTCGTCACGAGCCGCCGCCTGCTCTGCCGCGAAGTCGTCCACACGCAGCATTTCGGCAGCGGCCTCGAGAGCAGCCGGGTAGTTGCCGCAGTCGTACTTCTGACCCGTGACCGTCGTGTAGGGAAGTTCCTCCGGCGTGATCAGGTTTCGCCGGCGGATCTCGACGGGACTGATCCCGACCTCCTTGGCGAGAAGGTCCATGATCCGCTCGTGGATCAACGTGGAGACGGGTAGCCCCACGCCACGATACGGTCCCGCCGGACAGGTGTTGGTGGTCACGGCCCGGCCGCGGGCACGATAGTTCGAAAGACGGTACGGGCCCGGCGTCATGGAAAGCACGCCGGCCGTCTCGAGCACGTGGGTGATCGGGAAGACCGAGTACGCTCCGCCATTGCCCAAGGAGTCCAACTCGATCGCCAGCAAGTTGCCGTTTGCATCCGACGCAGCACGAACCTTGACCTCGAAGTCGCGTGCGTGCGCCGAGGCGATGAGATTTTCCGCGCGATCCTCGACCCACTTGACGGATCGATCGAGCTTGACGGCCAGCCAGGCCACCACGAGCTCCTCGGGGGAGACCACACTCTTGAGCCCGAATCCACCTCCGATGTCGGGGCACTTGACTCGCACCCGGAACCCGAACAGGTCCCTGACGCATTCCATGAGCGCATGCGGGAACTGGGTCGAGGACCAGAGCACGACTTCACCGTCGTCGACGTACGCCGCTGCACCGCGCCCCTCCATCGGCGCCGGAACAACACGCGGGTGCCGGAAGACGCGCTCGACGACATGGGCCGCCTCGTCGAAGGCCCCGTCCGGGTCACCCACTTCGATCAGCCGATCGAAGAGCACGTTCGAGGTGATCTCCTCGGACTCGTGCAGGATCGGTTTGGACGGATCCAGCGCATCGGCAATGTGGCTCACGACCGGTAAGGGTTCGATGTCGACGTCCACCTGACCGGCGGCATCTTCGGCAATGTAGCGGGAGGTCGCCACGACCGCGGCGATAGGTTCGCCCACGTAACGCACCCGCTCGTGCGGGAGAATGGGCCGCGGAGGCTTGCTCGCGTTCGCGACGGGCGTCACCAGGTCGGGGACGTCGCCGAGGTCTTCGCGCGTGAAGACACCCACCACTCCTTCCATGGCTGCGGCATGCTCGCTCCGGATCTCGTTGATGATGCCGTGCGCGATGGTGCTCCGCACATACACGACATGGAGTACGTCGCCGGGCAATCGGACATCGTCCAGGAAGGTTGCGGTACCGGTGAGGAGTGGGCGGTCTTCGACGCGAAGCGTCGCCCGCCCCACCATCCCCGAGGGTTGTTCAGGTCGGGCATTCATGACGTCGACTCCTCCGAAACCTGTTCGGAAGGAAGGCCATCCGTGGACCCGGTCGACTTTCGGGCGGCACGCAGCGTGTCGAGAGCCTGTGTCACTGCCTTCACGATGCTCTCGTATCCGGTGCACCGGCAGAGGTTGCCCGAGAGTGCCTCGCGAATTTCTTGCTCGGTGAATTCCTTGTTCTCGAGGAGCAGCGGCTGCAGGGCCATGAGGAAACCTGGCGTGCAAAAGCCACACTGAAGCGCATGATTCTCGTGGAAGGCCTGTTGGAGCACAGTCCAGTCGTCGTCTGCGCCTGCCACGGCCTCGACCGTTCTGACGTGGCAACCTTCGGCCTGGACTGCGAACATCAGACACGACCGAACCGGCGAGCCATCGACCTCCACCGTGCACGCACCGCACACGCCGTGCTCGCACCCGACATGGGTGCCGGTAAGCCCGGCCTCGTGCCTGATGAAATCCGATAGAAGTGTCCGCGGCTCGACTTCTGCAGTGAAGTCTTTCCCGTTCAAGCTAGTGGTCATGGTGCGGAGTTGCATCGCGGCCCTCCTTTGCTCTTTCGACTGCCTTGTTTATTGCCCGGCGCACGACCACCCCGATGAGTGATCGTCGGTACTCGGCGGAACCGTGAAGATCTCCCGCAGGTTCGCTGGCTTCGCGCGCAAGTTGAACAGCCGCCTCGACAGCAGCATCGTCGATGCCACTTCCTGTCAGGCGTTCTTCGGCTCGGGGAACCCGTAATGGTGTCTGTGCCGCCCCGAGGAGTGAGATCCTGGCCTCCGAGCACGTGCCCTGTTCGTCGACCGTCAGGACGACGGCCGAACCGGCAAGGCCGAAGTCGCCGTTCCGTCGTGAGATCTCTTCGAATGCGTATCCGTGACCGGCAGGGAGTGGAGGGACACGGACCTCTACGAGTAGTTCGTCCGGCTCCAAAGCTGTGGTCATCGTTCCCACGAAGAAGTCCTGCGCGGGGATGCACCGCTCGTCCCGGCTGCTGGAACGCGCCACGATGGTCGCATTCAGGGCGATCAATGCGACCGGCAGCTCGGCAGCCGAATCGGCGTGCGAAACGCTGCCGCCGATTGTGCCCCTGTTCCTGATCGCGGCGTGCGCCACCCAGTGGACGGCCTCTTTCAAGAGCGGCCAGCGGCGCTCGATCAGCCGGGATTTCTCCAGGGTGGCATGCCTGGTCAGAGCACCTATGTGCAGATCACCGTCAACGGATCTGAGGTAGGCGAGATCAGTCAATCGATTGATGTCGATCAGTCGCTCAGGCGACGCCAAACGGAAGTTCAGCACCGGGATGAGGCTTTGGCCCCCGGCAAGGATCTTCGACTCGTCTGGATCCTCGGCGAGCATCCGGAGCGCTTCGTCAACGCTGTCCGGCCTCAGGTAATCGAACCTTGAAGGCTTCACGAGCCAGCACCCCGCAATCGTTCCTCGCCCCGAACCGTGCGGATCGCACGCCAGATCAAGTAGGTGAACAAGGCTGTTCCTCCGAAGGCACCGAGGGGGAGAATTACCCGCTTCAGCCTGGGGTCGATGACAACCTTCGCGGCCCTGGGTGCCACCTCGAGTGGCGCCGGGTTCTGTGGCGCGGTGGCGCCAGGAGCCCGCCAGGTTCTTTCAGTGTCCTCGCCGAGCAGCGCAACGGCCCTGGTGCCGAATTCCGAGAGCCTGTCGGAGACGGTCCGCTCGATCTCCGCGTGGGAGCGGCGGTGGCCGATTCCTGCCATGCTGAGACAGGAATTCATCATGAGCGCAGTCTCCTCGCCCTCGACGGTTACATCCATGTCCACGATCAGGGACGCAAGGCCCCGTCCATCGATCTGACGCGCCAGCGCCTCGTACCGCAGACTGCGTCCATCCGAGTCGAAGTCGATGAGGCGCAGCCCGAACTGATAAGTGGCCACCGCTGCTGGGTCGTCGCTGGTGAAGGTGCCTCGCAGCAGTTGATCAGCGTCGCCGGTTTCCAGCTTCACGTCAGGAACGCACTCGGCCAGAAACTCTCGGTCGGCGAGAGCGTTGAGCGCCTGGTCGCTCGACACAGGCAGTGTCGCATGAAACGGAGTGATCATTCGTCCTGCAATCTTGCAAGAGCCGGGCGGTCCCCCTTGCTGAAGACATACGCGGGAGACATCGGCTCGTGCCTTCCGTTCCAGAGCCACTCGTAGGAGACGTCCGACTCTCCCTCGAATCTTGCCAGCTTCTCATCCCGGAGCTCCTGCTCGGGTCCGTCGGGCAGCTGGTAGAGGTGGGCATTCTGCGCCGAAGCCTCCTGCACCATCCCCGCACGCTTGGCGCGCTTTGCGCCGTAGCGCAGCAGAGCAGCCGAGATCTGGTCCTTGTCGACGACAGCGAGTTCCTCTGCGAGCACGGCCGCATCCTCTATCGCCTGCGAGGCACCCTGAGCCTGGAACGGCACCATCGCATGTGCGGCATCGCCGAGGAGTCCGACATGCCCCTGGACCCAGACCGGATTGCACCGGTGCGCGAAGAGGGCCCACTTGAGGATCGGCCCCTCGGCCTTCTCCAGGATCGAAGCGATCCTCGAGTCCCAATCGCCGAATGCCCTGATGAATTCCTCGGCGGTCGTCTCTTCGGTCCAGCCCTTGTCCAGATTCACATCACTGGAGAGGGCCGCGGCCACGTTCAGGTACTCACCACCACGGATGAAGTAGTGGACCAGATGCCGACCAGGGCCGTACCACATTGTCGAATGGAAACTGTCCCACAGGAAGCGGGTAGCAGGGTCCGCCTTCAACTTCTCACCCGGGACCATCGCCCGGAACACCATCTGCCCGGAGAAGAGGAGGTCCTCCTCCTCGCTCATACCCATGGCGGCGCGCACCCGGGAATGCACACCGTCAGCCCCGATGAGGACATCACCCTCGTATCGGCGGCCGTCCTCGGTGATTGCCACCGGAAGCGCCGGGTTCGACTGGTCGGCGGTGGCCACCTTCGAGTTCGTGTGCAGGTCGACAACAGGTCCGGGCAGCGTGGGATCCGAGCACACATCGACGAGCATCTGGTGAAGGTCCGCGCGGTGGAAGTGCCAGTACGGCGCCCCGAACTCTTGCCACAGGGTGTCGCCGAGCGGCCGACTGGCCAGGATCTTGCCGTCACTCCACCGTCGACGTACCTGGCTGGTCGGTTGCGTCTTGATCGCCTCGAGCTGGGGCCGCAGTCCGGCGTTGATCAGGATCCGGCTCGCGTTGGGCGCAGTCTGGATGCCGGCACCGACCTCCCCGAGTTCGTTGGCCTGCTCCAGCACGGTGACCTTCATGCCGACACTGCGCAGCAGGTACGCCGCGGTGAGGCCGCCCAGCCCTCCGCCCGCGATGACAACTCTGTGGATGTGATTGCTCAATGGAACCTCCTGAAACAAGGTGGGTGCCGTGCCGAGGTTCTGATGACTACCTCCTAGGACGACTATCTCACCTAGATAGTACGCACACTGATGAGTTTCGCAATAGGTGTCTCGGCACTCGCCGTCCTCGAACGAAAAACCCCACCCGCCCACTCTCCCGGCGTCGCATAGTTCACCGCGCCGAAACACGCCTCACAGTGCGGAGACTCCGAGCAGGCCGCCATACCGCTTGACAAAACATTGACGGCAAACAAACATCGGGTCCAATGCGATAGTCCGTGTACGAATTACTACCTCACGAGAGGGGTCTTCACGATGAATCCGACTGCCTTCAACGAGCTTTGCCTGGAGGAACTGAAGCTTTGCGGAGTGAACGAGTCAGAGACGATCGCCGTTCTGACTCGCGGTGACGAGAGGACCGCCTACGCAGACTCCTTCATGTGGGCGGCGCAGCGTCTGGGCGCCCAGACATACCACTTGCGCTTGCCGGCCCCCAGCGACCCGGCTGGTGCCTGGCAGGTCGGCGACGTGGGGCTCGGCTCCAACCCGCTCGCCGTCGACGCATTGAAGAAGGCCGACATGGTCGTCGACTGTGCGCTGATGCTCTTCAGCCCCGAGCAATTCGAGATCCAGGGCGCCGGCACACGCGTCCTTTCCGCGATCGAACCTGTGCCGGTCTTGGCACGTCTCTTCCCGACGCACGAACTGCGAGACCGCGTCGAGCTCTCCCAGAAGTACCTGGCCGAGGCGAAGTCCCTTCGTATCACCAATGACCTCGGCACCGATGTCACCTACCGCCTCGGAAAGTACCCGGCGATGGCCGAGTACGGCTACACCGACACACCTGGCCGCTGGGATCACTGGGGCTGCGGGTTCGCCTTCACCGGCGCCTACGACGACGGTGTGGACGGCACGATCGTGCTCAGCCCGGGTGACATCATCCACCCCTTCGACACCTACGTGCAGTCGCCGGTCAAGTTCACGATCGAGAATGGCTTCATCGTGGACATCCGCGGGATCGACAGTCATTCGGGCCTCGATTCCGACTTCGTCAAGGCACACATCGACGGTTTCGCCGATCCGCGTGGCTTCGGTATGAGCCATGTGGGCTGGGGACTCGACGAACGCGCGCGCTGGCATGGGATGGTGCAGGATCCCAACGTGATCGGGGTCGAGACCCGTTCGTACTATGGCAACGTAATGATCTCCACCGGGCCCAACAACGAGCTCGGCGGCCCCAACGACACGCCGTGCCACATGGACATTCCGATGCGCAACTGCTCGCTGTACCTCGACGACGAACTGATCGTCGACAAAGGCGACCTCGCGGTCCCCGAGCTCCGGCCCGCATCGCGTCGCTGATACGACAAGACCCAGGAGAGCATCATGGAACTGACCAATACGTTCACTATCGAGGCGCCGATCGACGATGTGTGGAGGGCGTTCAACGATCCGGAGTTCGTCGCACCCTGCTTCCCGGGAGCAGACCTGACCGAGTACACGGGTGACTCGTTCACCGGAGGCGTACGAGTCAAGCTCGGACCGGTCTCGCTGAAGTACAAAGGCGCCGGGGTCTACATCAAGCGTGACGAGTCCAGCCGACGCCTGGTGATCGAGGCCGAGGGGCGAGACACCAGCGGCAATGGATCCGCGCGCGCGATCGTCACGGGCTCCATGGAGTCCGCCGGTGCCGCGCGGACCAATGTCACCATGGTGACCGATCTCAACATCACAGGACGGCCGGCGCAGTTCGGCCGCGGCATCATGTCGGACGTCGCCGACAAGATCATCGGCCAGTTCGCCGCACGATTGGCCGACAAGCTCAATGGGACCACGGGCGAGCCGGGAGCCTCATCCAGTGCGTCAGAGGAAGAGGATTCACTCAACATCCTCGGCGCTGCCGCGGTCCCGGTACTCCGTGTGGCTGCACTGGCGACGCTGGCGACAGTGGTGATCGCCCTCGGGTACCGACTCGCCCGTGGACGGGTCCAAAGTTGAGGCACCAGGTGCGCGTACCCTCCGCCCATGGCCAAGCAGCGAGATACTCCGGCTATGAACCATCACGATCAGAAGCGTGAGTACCCGACCCCACCCGACATGATGTCGGCACCGGGGCACCTCCTTCGGCGCCTCAACCAGGCGTACCAAGCGGCTTGGCTCGCTCATGTCGACACGACGACAACCGGACCGCAGGTCGCCGTCCTCATGGCTATCCGCACCTATCCGGGAGTCGAACAGGGGATGGTCGGAGCGTCGATCTCGTTGGATCGCTCGACCATGGCCAGCATCGTCACCCGTTTGGAGGAGCGCGGACTGATCAATCGGATCCGACCGGCCGACGACGGCCGCAAGCGACTCCTGTACCTCACCGATGAGGGGAAGGTTGCCGTCAAGGATCTTGTCGGACGTGCGCAGAAGTTGGACGGCTTGCTCATGGAGGGCTTCGGTCCTCTGGGGATGGACATCGTCGTTTCGATGATGGATTCCCTCGCGCAGCGCTGGGAGGACGTCGCGGACCGACAGGTCTGATGCGGTGTCAACCCGGGATATCGCAGGTCAACACTTTGGTTCCGGACCGGACACCTGACCGGTGGCGTCACGGTAGCCGGCCCAGTCGTCCAGGGACCTTCGCGCTAGGGCTCTCCTGAAGTGCCCTGAGGACGAACACGTCGTCGATGTCATCCGCCCTTCGACCCCGAGTGCCCCGAGCCACTAGGCTCGGGGCACTCGAGGCTTTGGCGTGTCGCCCTCCAACTAGTCCGCGAGTTCATGCTTGCGGGTGTCGCCGAGGCTGTAGCAGGCGATCGCGCTGATCATGCAGAACACCCCGACCATGATTCCGACCGACACCACGTGCATGCCGCTTCCGACCATTGCCGCTGCGACGAGCGGCCCCAGACCACCGCCGATCAGGCCGGCGAACTGGTACGCCACGGACGCACCGGTGTACCGGTGCCGGGTGGGGAACACCTCGGACAGAATCGAGCCGACCACGCCGAGCGTTGCGGCGTTCAGGAAGCTCATCCCCACGATGAAGAGCAGGAAAATGACCCACGTTTCGCCCGTTCCCACCATCGGGAACGTGAAGAACGAGAAGACACCGAAGGCCAGGCAAGCCGGAACGTAGATCGCCCTCCGTCCGATCCTGTCGGAGAGTGCACCGAGCACGGGGACCATCGCCATCATCCCCAGCAACGAGATCATCATGGCATTGAGGAAGACCTGCCTCGGCAGCCCCAACTCCGTTGTTGCATAGGTAATTACGTAGGTCGTCAGGATCGCCTGCGCCATGAACGGCCCCGTGTAGGTCAGAATGCTGACGACGGTGCGGCCTGGCTGTTCCTTGATCAGGGAAAAAATCGGCAACCGCCGCTCGGACTCTGCCGGCGCCTCCTTCTTCGCTTCCAGGAAAACCGGAGACTCCTCGACCTTCAGTCGGATGTACATGCCGACGATCACCAGCGCGATCGACGCCACGAACGGGATGCGCCACCCGAACGATTCGAACTGCTCCTCGGAAAGGAAGCCCAGAGCAGCGAACGACGCGTAGGCCAGGAAGACACCGCATGCCGAGCCCATGGCAACGGCAGTGGCGGAGAACCCTCGCTTCTTCTTGCCGGCGTGCTCGACCGCCATCAGCACAGCACCGCCCCACTCACCACCAACCGCGACACCCTGCACCACGCGCAGCACGATGAGAAGGATCGGTGCCAGGATGCCGATCTTTGTCGACGGTGGCAACAACCCGGTGAGGAACGTGCTCACACCCATGACGGCCATCGTGGCGACCAACACGGATTTGCGGCCGTACCGATCGCCGTAGTGACCACCGATGATGCCCCCCATCGGTCGGGCAGCGTAACCGATCGCAAGCGTCGCGAAGGAGAACACGATGCCCATGGCGGAGGGAACCCCGGCAAAGAAGACCTGGGGAAACACCAACGCTGCCGCCGTACCGTAGACGATGAAGTCGAAGAACTCGATGGTGGTCCCGACGAAACTCGCGGCATAGATCCGGGCAGCCTGCCCACGGGGGGTCGCGACCCTCTCCCCTTCGGGCTCGATCGTCCGCGCGTCATTGATTTCCACGCAATGCCTCCTTCAATTGCCACCACGACACCCGGCTACTCCTGACACGGGGCGTGATATGTCCTGATTCGATCTGTCCAGGCGGCTATCGAGACATGCTCACCAGCAATCGATTCGGAGGTAATCCGATCACACACTATCTCCGCCCGCAAGCGGAACCCGACGTGCGCACGTCACTGGTTCCCGGGCCTGGCCCTGACACACACGTATTTCAATCCTCACAATCGTGTACGGCAAGCCGGGTCGCCTCGTCGGGCACAACTCCTTCCCGAGTCGTCGCCCGACGGGCCTCCGTGTCAGCGACCGGTCCACGCGCTCGATGACGGACGGATGGTAAAGCGCCGCACACGCATCAGAGGCTGTCCAGGAGGGAGCCCCAGCCACCGGAGGTCTCGCGAACGCCGAGGAGACTGAGGATCTTCCAGAAGAATGCGGAGTCGCTGGAGATCACGGGCTTCCCGAGATCTGCCTCGAGCGGCGCAATGATGTCCATCGTGTGAACAGCGGCGCCCGACATGATGATGCAGTCCGCCTCGGGAGCCTCGGCCGCGACCTCACGCGCACTCTTGTACGCGTAGCTGGCCGGGTACCAGAGGTTCCTACCGTCCACCGACTCCTCGTCGGGGAAGCGCTTCTGGTCGACCCAGTTCTTGATGGTCAGCACGCGAATGCCACCGGCCTCCAGGAATTGCGTGTACCGCTCACTCAGCTCTCGGCTGTAGTAGGTCGACGAGATGGCGACGGTTTTGTACCCCCGCTCCTGCAGTGCCTCGACGATGGACAGGCCCATCAATGCGACAGGTTTCCCGGACGCCTTTTCCAGTTTTTTGGAAATGTCCTCGGCCCACTCGAGACCCGTACCGCCGGCGAACGAGAACGGCGTGCCGACCTGGCCGACGATATCGACGCCGGCCGAGCCGAGTGCAGCGGCGGAGGTCTCGAGCTGCTCGACTGCCCGCTTGATATTCGTGGCATCCACGCGGAAGTTCGGTACGTACGGGAAGGTCTGGTATACACCCACTCCCTCCGGAGCGACACGCGCGAGCTCGACATGAGCGTTCTCGATAACCGGTGTAGAGATCAACCCGACCTTGCCACGCCAACCATAATCAGCAGACCAGTGCGTCATTTTCCTCGAGCTCCCTTGTGTCTATTCGAATGAATTCATACTGCCCGTATGTCCGGGCATGTCGTGACAAAGCGCGACGAAGGAAACAGCAGGTGTGCCGTCCCCACCTCGCGGGTTCCCGTGATCGCGCATTGCAGCCTCTCGAAGGCTGGATTTGGTTTGTCCCCGCGGCGCCCGCCCGACTCCGTCGCTCGACCGTCAGAATATTCTGCACACGGACTAACGTGGGGAGTCAATTCTCGGGCGTCACGATCCGGACGCTCACACCTTGGTGAGGTTGGCCTTTCGAGTGTCTCCGAGCATCATCGTGGAGCCGGCACTGATCGCGCAGAACACTGCAATCATTAGCGATACGGCAATGACGCCCAGATCAAGGGTGGTTGCCAACGCCGCGGCGACGAGGGGGCCGAATCCACCGCCGATCATACTGGACAACTGGTACGCCAAGGACGTACCGGTGTAACGAGACTCGGTCGGGAACACCTCACTGAGGATCGCGCCGACGGGACCGAGGCACGCGGATTCGATCACACCCATGGAGATGAAGAAGGCCAGGAACACGAGTGCTGCAGAGCCCGAGCCGATCATGGGAAAGATCAAGAACGAGAAGATTCCGAACAGGATCGCTGCCGGCACGTAGACAACGCGTCGCCCGACCTTGTCCGAAAGCGCGGCGAAGAGCGGCACACCGACGACCATCACGGCTAGCGACACGGTCAGGGCGTTCAGCATGAGTCCTCGCGAAGCGTCGGTGTGGGTCGTTCCCCACGAGACGACGAAGATCTTGACGATGGACTGAGCCATGACGGGGCCGACGTACACACACAGCGCCAGCACGAGCCGTCCCGGGTGGTTGCGAATCAAGTGGACGAAGGGTGCCTGCTTGCGGGTCTTCGTCTCATTCTCTCGTTCGTCGACCGAAGCCTCGAACACCGGGCTCTCCTGGACGTTCATTCGAATGTAGGCACCGACTGCAATCAGAACCACCGAAGCCAGGAACGGGATGCGCCATCCCCAGGTCATGAATTGATCCTCGTTCAGAAGTCCCAGGACGGCGAACGACGCAGTAGCGAGAAGTGCCCCGAGCGCCGCTCCGACTCCGGTCGCGCTTCCGAAGAGTCCGCGAGACTTCTGCGGACCGGTTTCAACCGACATCAGCACCGCACCGCCCCACTCGCCACCGACGGCAAGCCCCTGGATCAGGCGAAGGGTCACGAGCAGTACCGGCGCGAGGCTGCCGATCTGCGCAGTAGTCGGCAGGAGTCCGATGAGCATCGTGGAGACACCCATCAGGACGAGGGTGATCATCAGCACGGACTTTCGTCCCGTTCGGTCGCCGAAGTGACCGAACACGACCCCACCGAGCGGACGCGCCAGGTACCCGGCTGCGAATGTCGCCAGCGAGGCGATCACTCCAGCAGCCGGGGACATGCCGGAGAAGAAGATCGAACCGAAGACCAGGCTTGCGGCAGTCCCGTAGATGGCGAAGTCGTAGAACTCTACGACACTGCCGATGAGACTTGCCAGGTACGCGCGGCGCTGGTTGCGGGCACTGGGACCGGACTCGAGTGCAGACCTCGCCGCTGCTGATTCCGTCGCCATGGCGCTCCTTGGAAGATCGGTTTGTGACATTGGTTGTAGCCAGCCTTTCCTTCACCCGCCCGAATTGTGTGATGTACGTCTCGCAGCGTGAGGAAGTAATTGGAACACGGACGATCTCCAACCGCAAGGGATGCTGGGCGGATTCGGGCAACCAATTCTCCGAAGGCTCACACGGGACCCGCGAGCCGGGCCCAGGCGGCGTTGTGCCATGTCCGATCGCGCATCTATGCAGGTCTAGAAGGATTTGGCGGCGAATGCCCCCCTCGGAAGTCTCTTATGCGAGAGGTCTTCGAACCGAGCCGGTCCGAAGACGAGTGCCTAACGCAGATGGTCGCAAGCGGAGTTTGCTCTGCGTACTGATCATTGCGTGGGTGGGCTGGCCGTCCCTGCACAGCACGGGGCTACAACTTCCGCACCTGTGCCCCTGAAAAATCGCTCCAGCGCTGGACATGTGGGTTGACAACGGCTGCGCCACACAAGATGATCAGTGGACAAACTATCTTCGGGTTCGCCCGACCTCCGCCGAGGAGCAGCCGTTGTCCGCAGATAAAGTCCGCCGCCCGAGGGCCGTCCTCCAAACGGCCCTCGCCGACCTCGCATCGTTGCGGGCGACCAGCCGCTGGATCGACACAGGAACACTGAGACTCCACGTGCTCGACTACGGCGGGAACAAACCGCCGATGGTGATGTTGCCCGGAATCACCAGTCCTGCAATCACACTGGACTTCGTGGCGAGCGAGCTGCTCGACCTCGTCCGCCCCGTTGTCGTCGACATGCGAGGGCGAGGACTCTCGGACAGCGCCGAGTCGTACTCCTTGAAGGACTATGTCGATGACACGCGAGCGGTGATCGAT
Source organism: Rhodococcus sp. ACS1 (assembly GCF_002300155.1). Classification (NCBI taxonomy): domain Bacteria; kingdom Bacillati; phylum Actinomycetota; class Actinomycetes; order Mycobacteriales; family Nocardiaceae; genus Rhodococcus; species Rhodococcus sp. ACS1. Next base: position 290,472 of record NZ_NSDZ01000008.1, on the reverse strand, counting down.
TCCCTGCATCTTGAATCACCGATCCTGTTCGGGCACTCGATGGGTGCTCGAGTAGCAGGACTCGCAGCATCCCTCGATGCGGAGAAACTGGCCGGCACCATCCTCGTCGACCCGCCGATGACGAGCGGCCCGGGCCGCGGGCCGTACCCCGTCACGCTGCACGACTTCGAGGACCAACTCGCCGCGGCGAGGCGCGGCTTGGACCCGGCGGACATGGCGCGCACCTGGCCGACCTGGCCGCCACGCGAACTGGGACTTCGTGCTCGCTGGCTGTCCAGTTGCGTAGACGAAGCCATCGCTCGAACGCACGAGGGCTTCGAGAGCGACGACTTCTTCGACTTCTGGCCGGGAGTCCCAGCGCCGACCGTGCTGATCTACGGGGCCGACAGCCCCATGGCATCCGGGCAATCCATCGAAGAAGCCACGCTGTCGAACCCGAAGGCGCGATTCGTGAAAGTGCCGGAGGCAGGCCACATGGTCTTCTGGGACGCACCGGAGCGGGCGCTCTCTGCGCTGCGTTCGATACTCACCGACTGGGACACCAAGTAACGATGATACGGAGGACACACTGAATGACTGAATCTGAATCGGCACGTACGCGCGGGGCGATCCTCACCGGTGCCGGTGGTGGCATCGGGACCGCCACCGCTGTCCAACTTGCCCACGACGGCTACGCACTGGCGCTCGTCGACCGCGACCAGAAGCAGTTGGATCGGGTGGCGGATCTGGTCCGTGCAGAGGTTCCGACTGCGGAGCTCCGGACGTACGTCGCCGATGTGACGGATGGCGCGGCAGTGGCGCAATACGTGCAGAGCGCGGGGGCCGAACTCGGCCCGATCCGGCTTCTGGTCAACAACGCAGGCATCGAGGGCCGCGTCTGCGCGATCCATGAGTACTCCGAGGAAGAGTTCGATCGGGTGTGGGCTGTCAACGCACGCGGAACCTGGCTCAACATCAAGCACGTGGTGCCGCTGCTGCTCGCGGACGGCGGCTCCATCGTCAACGTCGCCTCGGTTGCCGCACTCCGCTCGTCGGTGCTGTTGGCGCCCTATGTGGCGAGCAAGCACGCTGTCCTGGGTCTCACCCGATCGGCGGCCAGTGACTTGGCGCCTCACGGCATTCGGGTGAACGCGGTCTGCCCGGGGCCGGTCGATACGCGCATGATGAATTCGTTGAGCGAGCAACGCGTGCATGCTACGGGCGCAGCCGATGGAGCGGCGGGCCTCGTGTCGCGGGTGCTCCTCGGGCGCATGGCCGAGCCGAGCGAGATCGCCTCGGTTGTCGGCTTCCTGGCATCCCCTGCCGCTTCCTACATCACCGGCAGCGCAATTGTGGCTGACGGTGGCCTGTCGATCTGAAACCTCACGTGAAGAAGGCGGTAATGCAGCAGATGCGTACTGGCAGAAGGGCCGTCCTGGTCGAGCCCAACAAACCCCTGGAGATCTGGGAGTCCCCGGTGGACCCGCCCTCCGGTGCCGACGTGCTGGTGGCGGTGGAAATGGCCGGAGTGTGCGGCACTGACTACCACTTCTATCTCGGTGAAGTGCCCATGCCCGGGCCGATGGTCCTCGGTCACGAAGGCATCGGCAGAGTGGTCGAGTGCGGGCCCGAAGCAACAACCGACAGCGCCGGTAATCCCCTCGCGAAGGGCGACCGCGTCTACTGGGTTCCCCTGAAACCATGTCACCGGTGTCACGCATGCACGGTCTTGGAAGACACGTCCCTGTGCCCTAACCAGTCCCCCGGCCGGTTCCGGGATCCAAAGCTCACGCCATTCGCGACGTACACCGACTTCGCGCTTCTTCCGAACGGGATGACCTTCTTCAAGGTTCCGGAGGACACCCCGTCCGAGGCGGTCATCGCCTTCGGTTGCGCGATGCCGACAGTGCTGCACGCCATGGAGCGCCTGGGCCAGATCCGTTTCGGGGACAGAGTGCTTGTCCAGGGCGCTGGGCCCGTCGGCCTGGCAGCGACTTTGGTCGCCAGCCTGTCCGGGGCCGGCGAGGTGGTCGTGATCGGAGCCCCGGCGTCGAGACTCGACATGGCAAAGCGACTGGGGGCGACATCGACCATCGACCTCGACGTGCACGCCACCTCCGCGGATCGCATTGCAGCAGCAAGGGAGATCATGGACGGGGGCGCCGACATCGTGATCGAGGCCGCGGGAAAGCTCGCGGCGTTCGGGGAGGGAAACCAACTGGTTGCACGTGGTGGCCGCTACCTCATCGTCGGCCTATGGTCGGCCCCTGGTACAACGATGCTGGAACCTCGAAAGATCAACAACGACAACGTCCGAATCATCGGATCCGCGCTCTCGCGGCCCCGGCACATCTTCAAGACGATCCAACTGGCGCAGCGCTACCACGCGCAGTTGCCACTGACCGACGTCGTGTCGCATCGATTCGGGCTGGAGGACGCGCAGAGCGCAATCGAGGCTGTCGGACGTCATGAGCCGATCAAGGCGGTCATCCAGCCCGGAATGGAGGCATGATGGCTCGTCGGGCACTGCGCCAACTCCTCACGGGACCCGGCCCGTTGATTGTTCCGGGCGCCTACGATGCGCTGTCGGCCCTCCTGGTCCAGCAGGTCGGGTTCAAGGCTGCATTCATGTCCGGCTACGCAGTCTCGGCGGCACTGCTGGGTAAGCCCGACATCGGCCTGCTCACTGGCAGCGAAATGGTCGACAACGCACGACGTATGGCTGCCGCAGTCCAGATTCCGCTCCTCGTCGACGGCGACACCGGCTACGGCAACGCCATCAATGTGATGCGAACCGTAGAGACCTACGAGCAGGCCGGAGTCTCCGCCATCCAGCTCGAAGACCAGGTAACCCCCAAGCGCTGCGGGCACATGTCGGGAAAGCAGGTGATCGACTGCGCGGAAATGCTCGGCAAGATTCGGGCGGCCGTCGACGCCCGCGAAGATTCCGACCTCATGATCATCGGCAGGACGGATGCGGCATCCATCGAAGGAACCGACGCGGCGATCGCGCGAGCCCAGGCCTATGCCGATGCCGGGGCCGACATCCTCTTCGTCGAAGCGCCGGATGACGTCCGAGAGATAGAGAAGATCGCATCGAGCCTCGCACCGCTGGCGCCACTGGTCTTCAAGGTCCCGGAAGGGCGGCAATCGCCACCGCTGTCGTTCGACGACCTCGCCGATCTGGGCTTCTCGATTCTCCTCCTGCCCATCGGGACGCTTCTCGCTGCCACAGCAGCGATGCAGCGCTCACTTCGAGAACTGGCCACCGACGGTTCCCCGGTCGAGGCCGAGATTCCGCCACCCACCTTCGACGGATTCAATGACCTGGTGGGCCTGCCTGCCATGCGGGAACTCGAGAACCGATACGCCGATTCGCACGAAGCCTAGACGCGCATAGACCAGTGTGATCCTGTCGATAGACGACAGGATTAGGACGACGTCGGCGGTCGCGGTGTTGTCCTCTACGCGGGAGGCGCGTGTGGTGCCGGGAATCCGGGAAGTCTGCCCCTGAACAAGGATCCACGCAAGTACGACCTGCGTTGGCGTCAGTCAGACTATTCCGCACCACGGTGGGTGGCGAGTTCGCCGGCTTCTTCGAGTGTCGCGGCCCAGGTGGCGAGGAGTTTGAGGCCGTCGGCAGCTGGACTGTCCTTGGGTGCGGTGTACACCAGGAGGATGAGGCCGGGATGAGCAGGGAACTCCATCGCCTCGAAGTTCAGCTCGAGCTTTCCGACGGCGGGATGGCGGATCTTCTTGTGCCCGGTTCGGTGGAACCGGACGTTGTGCGCCGCCCACCGGGTCCGAAAAACCTCACTGCAGGTCGATAATTCGCCGATCAGCTCGATGAGTTGTTTGTCGTGCGGGTGACGGCCGGCTTCGGAACGAAGCATGGCAGCGATGTCATCGGCGGCGCGGTCCCAGTCGACGTAGAAGTCGCGCGCAGCCGGGTCGAGGTACACGAACCGGGCGTTGTTCGCCGGTCGGCGCGGGTCGGCGAGCACAGGCGCATAGAGGGCGCGGGCCAACCGGTTGGCGGCGAGCATGTCATGGCGGGCGTTGCGTACCCAGGCGGGTGCGTCGGTGATCGCGTCGAGAACCAGTTGCACGCCGGCCGTGACCCCCGCGGTCTTCGATCGGCGCTGCCGGACGGGTCCGGGTTCGGCGGCCCGGGCGAGGTCGAACAAGTGTGTGCGCTCGGCCTCGTCCAATTGCAGGGCGCGGGAAAGGCCTTCCAGGACGCTGTCGGAGGCACCGGCGAGGTTGCCGCGTTCCATCCGCACGTAGTAGTCGATGCTGACGCCGGCGAGCAGGGCCACTTCCTCTCGACGCAACCCAGGAACCCGCCGAGCACCGCCGTAGGCGGGCAGTCCGGCCTGTGCCGGGTTGATCCGCGCCCTCCGGGATGTGAGGAACTCCCGGACCTGTGCTCGCTGGTCGTCCATGCGTTCCACGGTATGCGGCCCGGCACGACTGAGGGAGGTACTGCGGTTACCTGGAAGAGCAGTGACTCCCGCAGGTGCCGGATCGCGCGTTTACTCGAATGGTGACCACCTCGCATGACCGACCGCCGGTCGCGGCACCGCCGCGGCGATCCTCGCGACAGCTCTGATCGGCCACCCCTGACGAACGCTGTGCTCCGGTGCGGCATCGATACGACGAACCCCTGGAAGCGAGTTGGAATGGCGATCACCGAAGCTGCCCGGAACAATCACGACGAGTTGTTTCCGGGGCACGTCTCGACGTTGAAGGAGACTGATCCGGAGCTCATCGAGGTGTTCGACAACTTCGCATTCGACGAGGTGCTGCAGTACGGCGACCTGAACACCCGTACACGTCTGATGGTGCAACTCGCCTCGATGATCGCGAGCCAGGCACTGGCCGAGTACCGGGTCATGCTGGGCGCAGCGCTCACCGTGGGGGTGAGCCCCGCGGAGGTCAAGGAGGTTGTGTATCAGGCGGTCCCGTACGTCGGCATGTCGAAAGTATTCGACTTTCTCCACGCGACGAACGACGTGCTCACCGAGCATGGCATCAGCCTCCCACTGGAAGGCCGAGCGACGACCACGGCCCAGGACCGGTTGGCGAAGGGCTTGGCCAAGCAGAAGGAGATCGTCGGCGCAGACACCGTGGACGGGATGTACGACGCCGCAGCACCGGACGAGGTCCACATCCAGCGCTACCTGTCGGCGAACTGCTTCGGTGACTACGTCACGCGCAGTGGTCTGGACACGCCGACCCGTGAGTTGCTCACGTTCGCGATGCTGGCCTCCCTCGGTGGTTGCGAACCTCAAGTCAAGGGACACACGATGGCGAATCTCCGCGTCGGGAACACCCGGGCCGACCTGCTCGCCGTCCTCACGCACCTGCTGCCGTTCATCGGCTACCCGCGCACGCTCAACGCCCTGCGGGTACTGAACGAGTCCGCACCCGCCGCCGACCCGTCATCGCAGTCATGACCGAACGTATTTGGCTCATCACCGGCGTCAGCAATGGCTTCGGCCGCCACCTCACCGAGCAACTGCTCGAGCGCGGCGACCGCGTGGTCGGCACCGTCCGCCGACCGGAGTCCGTCGACGAACTGACCAGCCGGCATCCGGACCTGTTCCGGGCCGAGGTGCTCGACGTCCGTGACACCCCGGCCTTGCGCACAGCCGTGACCCGAACCGTCGCGGACTTCGGTCGGATCGACGTGGCCGTGAGCAACGCCGGATACGGCCTGTTCGGGGCCGCCGAGGAGCTCACCGACGAACAGGTCGACGCCATGATCGCCACCAACCTCACCGGGTCCATCCAGCTCATCCGCGCCGTGCTCCCGCACATGCGGGCCGCCGGCGGAGGCCGGATCGTCCAGCTCTCGACGTACGGCGGACAGGTCGCGTTCCCCGGCAACTCGATGTACCACGCCACCAAGTGGGGAATCGAAGGCTTCGTGGAATCGGTGGCGCAGGAGGTGGCGCCGTTCGGCATCGGCATGACGCTCGTCGAACCCGGAGGCGCGCGCACCGACTTCCGCTACCGCGGCGCCCAGATCGCCGAACCGATTCCGGACTACGACGCGACACCCGCGCACAACTTCCGGAAAATGCTCGACCCCGCCGCCGGCCTGGCGCCCGGAGACCCGGCACGAATGGCCGCCCGCATCATCGAAAGCGTCGACGTCCAACCCGCACCGCTGCGCCTCATGCTCGGCTCGCAGGCACTCGAGTCCACCCTCGCGGTACTCCGCACACGCGTCGCCGACTTCGAGTCCCAGACCGAACTCGCCGCCTCCACCGACTTCCCACCGGAAACCGACTGAGTGTGGGCGGAAGTCGAATTCATTCATACAAAATGGCGCGCCACCAGGTGCTGCTAAAACAACTGGCAGTCACCACGACCGAAGAATCGAGAGACACATACTGATGAGCAAGGTCATTCTGGTTACCGGCGCGGGCCGAGGGCTCGGCACCGACATCGCCCGCACGGCCCTCGCGACCGGCCATCAGGTCATCGCCACCGGCCGCCGCCCCGAAAAAGTGCAGGAACTGCTGGGTGAGAGCGACAACCTGCTGACCGCCGCCCTGGACATCACCAACCCCGCCGACGCCGAAGCCGTCGTCGCCACCGCGGTGGAGCGGTTCGGCCGGATCGACGTACTGATCAACAACGCCGCCACCTTCCAAGCCGGCTACTTCGAGGAAATCTCCGACACCGCGATGCGTACGCAGGTCGAGACGAACCTGTTCGGCCCGATGAACGTCACCCGCGCCGTCCTACCCCAGATGCGCAAGCAGCGGTCAGGGCACATCATGACCGTCTCCTCACTGGCCGGGATCATCGGCCAGGAATTCTGCGTCGCCTACGCCACCACGAAGTTCGGTGTCGAGGGCTGGATGGAGTCGCTGAGCTACGACCTCGAACCGTTCGGAATCACGACGACGATCGTCGAGCCCGGGTTCTTCCGCACCGAACTACTCGAAGAGGCGTCCACCGCCTGGGCCGACCAGTCGATCGACGACTACGCCGAGCGCACCACCCAGACCAAGGCCGCCTGGCAGTCGATGAACGGGCAGCAGACCGGCGACCCGGTCAAGCTCGCCCAAGCACTGATCAAGGTCGCAGAGCTGGACAAGCCGCCGCTGCGGTTCGTCGCCGGATCCGACGCGATCCCCGCCGTCATCGACAAGGGACGTCAGATCACCTCGCAGGCCGAAGCCTCCCGCGAACTCGGCTTCGACCTCGACAACTGACACATCACCAACTGAGGAGACAACTCATGGAATTCATCGATCCCGTCCCGACCGGCAAGGGTCCGGCCGAGTGGTTCACCGGTGATGTCTGGTTCGACGTCATCTACGCCGGGAAGGAACCGTCCCGCGTCCGGACGAACATGGTCCGGTTCTCGCCCGGCGCCCGCACGTTCTGGCATCACCACGTACTCGGGCAGACCCTCCACGTCGTGAGCGGGACCGCGCTCGTCGGCACCCGCGACGGTGTCGTCTTCGCCGCCCAGCCCGGGGAAACCGTCACCTGCCCCGCCGGTGAAGAGCACTGGCACGGCGCCACCGACGACCGGTTCATGGAACACCTGGCCATCTGGGAAGGCGACGGATCCAGCACGCCGGAGACGACCTGGCTCGAGGAAGTCACCGACGAGCACTACCACGCGCCGCGCACCCGCCGCTCCTGACAACCGTGCCCGACTCGCTCCCGGAGGACAGACCACACATGACTGACACGATGCGCGCCCTCGTCGGCGGAATCGGCCCGGAGTGGGTCCTCGAGGAGGTCCCCGTCCCGCAGGCCGGGCCCGGTGAGGTCCTGATCCGGAACCGGGCCGCGGCGACCAACAACGCCGACATCCCGATGCTCGCCGCGGCCGATCCCACTCACGGTGGTCACGGCAAGAGGTTCATCGCCGGGTTCGAGTACGCCGGAGAGGTGGCCGCACTCGGCGAGGGTGTGGATACGTGGCAGGTCGGCGACGCGGTGATGGGGTCGATCCCGTCGGCCTTCGCCGAGTACGTGGTCGCCGACCACCGGTTCGTCCTGCCCCGTCCGAAGGGACTCGACCCCGACGTGGCCTGCGCGCTGCCGACCGGCCTGCTGACCGAGCACGGTGCGCTCACCACCGCAGGGTTCGCTGCCGGGCAGAGCGTGCTGATCACCGGCGCCTCGACCGGGATCGGCCTCATCGGCGCCCAGATGGTCAAGGCATTGGGTGCCTTACACGTGATCGGCACCACCCGCAGCAGCGCCAAGCGGGACCTGCTCACCGCCGCCGGGGTCGACACCGTGATCGTGACCGGCGAGCAGGACCTCACGACGGCGACCCTGGCGGCGACCGACGGCAGGGGTGTCGACGTCGTGCTCGACCACATCGCCGGGCACACCTTCGCCCAGTGCCTGCCCGCCACCGCCGAGGACGGTCACGTGGTCAACATCGGACGCCTCGACGGCGCCGAGTCGACGATCAACCTCGACCATCTGTCCTACCGCCACCTCACCGTCCACGGCGTGTCCTTCGGCTTCACCCGCGACTGGGAGATGGCCGGCATCATCGCCGGGCTCCTGCCCGAGGTCATCCCAGCCGTCACGCGTGGTGAGATCCGCCCCGTGATCGACCAAACCGTGGACGTCACCGACGTCCAGCAGGCAGCCGGGCGGCTCCGCTCCGGTGAGGCGGTCAGCAAGATCGTCCTCACCTTCGCCGCGGCGTAAGGACGCCTGTCGGGGTGGTGACACTCCCGTTCCCGTGGACCCTGTTGGGATCCAACACACTAGTTGCGCGTGACGGCGGAAGTCCGGAGGCGCTGATGGGTGACGGTGGCATTGCCAGAGAGTTCGATCGCAGGAATCCGAACGCGGAATGTCGTCCCGGCCGGAGTCGACTCGACACTCGCCTGACCGTGATGCGCGTCGACGATCGACGAGACGATTGCCAGCCCGAGGCCGGTGCTGTCGGTCTCGCGGGAGCGGGCCTTATCGCCCCGAACGAAACGCTGGAACAGGGTCGTCAGCAGATCTGGCGCGATTCCAGGCCCGTTGTCGGCGATCGTCAACTCGGCCGTCACCACATCCCGGTCGTCGGTCGTGGTTGTCAACGTTGCGACCACTGCGGTACCCGGCGGGGTGTGTACCCGCGCATTCGACAGAAGGTTCGCGACGAGCTGATGGAGACGCTCGTTGTCACCATTCACCATGACCGCGGACTCGGGCACGACCACCGACCAGCGGTGCAGGGGAGCCGAGACCCGAGCATCGTTCACGGCATTGACCAGCAGGTCGGCGAGATCGACGCAGGTCGTGTGCAGGTCTTGGCCCTCGTCCAGACGGGTGAGTAACAAGAGATCGGCGACAAGGGCGCCCATCCGCTTGGCTTCCGATTCGATCCGGGCCAGTGCGTACTCGGTCATCTCGGGGAGCTGGTCGCTGTCCTGTCGAGTCAACTCGGCGTAGCCCTGGATGGCGGCCAGCGGCGTCCGCAATTCGTGGCTCGCATCCGTGACGAATTGCTTCATCCTCCGATCCGCCGCCACGCGGACCGCGAGTGCGTCGTCGACGTGACTGAGCAGGTGGTTCAGCGCTTCCCCGACCTTGCCCACTTCGGTCCGTGGATCCGTGTCGGGGTCCGCGACCCGCACCGTGAGGGCCGCCTCACCGGTGCCGAGCGGAAGATCGGTGACCTTCTTCGCCGTGGCGACCACGCGGCTCAATGGTCGGAAGGCGACCCGAATTACGAGCACCGTGCAGATCATCGTCGCGGCGAGTGCCGCAAGGGCGAGAATCGACAGCACCACGGTTTCGCGGACCACAGCCTCGTTCGCCGCTGTCAGTGATATTCCGGCGACGAGAGTCAAATCTTCATCGTGTGCAAGGTTTTCCATCCGCATGTCGCCGAGGCCCGCCACGTCGAAGTCCTGCCGGCGATTGTCTGCCCACTCCCTGTTCTCGATCTGCGTGATTGCCTCGGAACTGAGCGGGGCCGGCTCGGAGTCCGAGAAGACCGCGGAGTCGGTGACCACTCCGTCGTCCAGGAGCACGATCACGGTGCCCGGAGCCTGCCCGCCGAACTCGGTCAATGGCTTCACGTAGTTCGGGTCGACGCCAGGGGGGGCGGCGACCGGGCTTCCGTCACGGTACTTGTCGACCGAGTGACTGAATACGGACATGGATCCGGTCAATTGCTTGTCGACGACAGTGGTGACCGACGCGCGCAGCGTCACCACGCCGACCACTCCGACGACGAGCAGAACAACTGCGATCACCGTGGTCAGTGCTGCAACCAATTTCCGTTGCAAACTCCACGGTCCCCGAGCGAGGAAACGGCCCGGCAATGTCATTCTGCGGGCCTGAGAATGTATCCGACGCCGCGAACGGTGTGAATCATCGGCTCCCGACCCGCGTCGATCTTTCGCCGCAGATAGGACACGTAGAGGTCGACGATGCTCGCCTTGCCGGCGAAGTCGTAATTCCATACGCGGTCGAGAATCTGCGCCCGGCTGAGCGCAAGTCTGGGATTGTGCATGAAGTAGCGGAGCAGTTCGAATTCGGTGGCGGTGAGCGCAATGCTGTCGCCGCCCCGTTTCACCTCGTAGCTGCCCTCGTCCAGCGAAAGATGGCCCACGGTCAGTACCGCATCGTTCTCGGAGATCGAATCGGCCGCCCGCCGTAGCAGACCCCTCAGTCGTGCAACGAGTTCTTCCAGGCTGAAGGGCTTGGTCATGTAGTCGTCGCCGCCGGCGGTCAGTCCGATCACCCGGTCGTCGACCGAATCCCGCGCAGTGAGGAAGAGGACCGGCACTCCCCCGCCCGAGCCCCGTATGTGCTGGAGCACACTCAGCCCGTCGATGTCGGGCAGCATGATGTCCAGGACCACCACGTCGAATTGCTGCTCACGAAATTTCTGCAGAGCGGTCGAACCGTCGTGCGCCACCTCGACGGCCCAACCCTCGTACCCGAGAGCGAGACCCACCAGGTCGGTCAGAGTCGGCTCGTCGTCGACGAGTAGCACGCGAATCGTCGACCCGTCTGCTCGATACATTCGGGGCAGTTGCGCCAGAACGGCGCGGCGACGTCCCGAATCGGCAGCATGAATATCCGGACGAGTTGATGACACTGCGACCATTATTCCTGATCGACTCTTGTGATCATAGGATGCACGGGCACTTCATAGAAACCTCACATCTTTTCACACAGAACACACCGACAGGTTCTTTATCGTCATGCGTCATGCGTGGTGTGACAAACCTCTTCGGACACGGGACAAGGTGTGGACTGACGGGCACTACTCGGGCTGCCGAGACGGCCTACCTATCGAACGGACAGTGATCGGTGCATGAACTCGCGCAACGACACAGACGACGAAACTCACGAGTTCGAACCGCTGATCACCCGGAAGGGGGCGATCATCTTCGCGATTGTCTTCCTGATCCTGGTTGTCACAACCTATCTGGACGCAGCACCCACGTAACTTCTGTACTTCACTTCCTCGTCAGGACCCAGGTGCCGATCACGGCCAATGTCGCCACTTCACTCACTGCCAGTAGACGCTCGGAATGAGCGAAAGTCACGACCTCCCACCACGCAACATCCGTCACCCCAGCAACGACAAACGCGTATAGGAGTGGCGAAAAACTTGCGATCGCCAGCCAGGCGAAGAGCCGAGTCCGTCGGGCGTGCACACCATGGGTTCGATGCCGAAGCCACGGCTTGGCGAGGAGGACGGCCGCGATGGGAAGACTGAGGAATGCAATCCCGCTCGCGGTGAGGTGAATACTGCCACTGATACTCGGGGGTTGAGACCAGTCCTGTTTGGGAAAGATTGCGATGGCGAGGAGTCCGAGAACCCACAGTGTCAGAGCGACGGTAGCGCCGGATCTCCACCTCGTGAGCTGTTGGTCTACAACTGCTACGAGTAGCGCAGCGGATCCCGCAGCAAGGAAGAGAATGGCTAGGGTAAAGATCCAACGGCCGCTGCCGACACCGTATGCGCTGATGGCTGATTCGAGTCGGCTTCGCATCGCTACTACGGCATACAGGTCGAGCAGGAGAAACACCGCAGCGGAGGCTGCAATCGCGCAGAGCGCGCCCACGGCGATCCGATCTGTCGGTTTCGCAAGGGTGGGCCGTAGGGCAGTTGGTCTTGTCACAGGTCGATCCGTCCGATTGGGGGTCTGGAGCCGGTTCTGCTTGGCGCTGCAAGCCGCTTGGCACGTGAGAATAATGCCCAATTCGATGTGTCCTCTTTGAAAAGATGAGTGTTTCCTATGCGCCAGGGGTGTACCACCAGTTCCTTCCGAAAGCGCCTGGCGCCCTATACATTTGAAAAATGAGAACCGACACCTTGACACGCGCCGCGCTCGCGACCGTTGCCTCCGCCGTTGCTCTCGTGCCGCTGGCAGGATGCTCCGATCTCGGCCGCGGGCCATCCCCTTCGGAATCTGTTCCTGCCACTGTGTCGACCCGGCCGCCGGAAAGCAGCACAGGGTCGGCGACCGGGTACGAGGACGGGACCTACAACGCGATCGGTGTGTACGGCGGCGGACCCTCCTACCTGGACGTCACCGTCACCATCAGCGACGAGGTCGTTGCCGATGTCACGGTCGGGACAATGGCGGAGAACGAGACGTCCCTCGGATATCAGGAACGGCTCGCGGCCGCCGTCCCCGATGAGGTGATCGGCAAGAGCCTCGATGAGGCCGAGGTCGGGAAGCTGGCGGGCGCGAGCACCTGCCCAGATGGCTTCAACGACGCCATCGAGCAGATCCGCGAGCAGGCGCGCTCGACCGACGGCAACTGAATTGGGCTTCACGGGTTCGCCGGCTCTCCGGGGTTCGTCGTGTGCAAGTCGGCTCACTCGGGTGCGGCACTCTCCGCTTTCAGAACCGTCCCCGTACCGCGTCGAGGTCGCTCACCACACGGGCCGGTTCGCCGGCGATCGGCAGATTGTCTCGATCCAGGACGGCGTCGAACGACTGCACGGGATCGGTCTTCAACGCGGCGAACAGCGACGTCAGATCGGATTGAGCCCCGCCGTTCTCGGCCACCAGTTCCAGGGTCTTGTGCTCGGCTGCGTCCGAGCTCAAGCTGCCGATGAGGACTTCCGCGATTTGCCGGCGTGCGATCACACCGTCGGACGGATCGCTCGCCCACCTGGTGTCGCCCTGCATCATCACGAGGTGGTGCTGATCCGGCTCGTTGTAGTCGAACCAGCCGGGACGGACAATCGTGTAGGGCAGCCCGCTGGCCCTGACAAGGCGTTCACCGCGCCGCTTCCAGTCGTGGCCGGGCGTGGGCTTGGTGACGCCGATCGTCGTCATCAACGCGATCCGGGCGGGCTTCTTCAGCGCGTTCAGCACGTTGCGGACGGCGCCGTAGTTGACCCGTTCTGCTTCGTCGGCGCCGCCATAGGTGCCGTGGGTGAATACCACCCCGGTCACCCCTTCGAGTGCCTCGGTGAGTGAGTCCGGCTGAGTGAAGTCGCCGACGACGACACGGGTGCCCTCAGGGAACAAGGAAGACTGAGTGCGGTCGCGAACGAGTGCCCTGGTCTCGAACCCCTCGCGCAAGGCTTCGTCGACCGCCAGTCGGCCGATACTTCCCGATGCGCCGACGACGAGCACCGGGTTCGCGGACGGACGCGTGTCGCCCGGTCTTTTGTGAGGTTGCTGGTTCATGTATTCAACGTTACGGTCGGCTCGAGCGGGGTGGGAGGAACTGCTGATACACCCCTCCGCGGTTCCTCCCTCCGGAACCGAAACTCCTTCGGAATTCGAAGTTTTCGGCGAGGCGATTTGTACGGGCCGCAACCGATCACCGGTCAGATTAAGAGATCCCCATCGAAGTTATCGGACCACTGGACTCTTCCATCAGCCAGGATGCGCACCCAGCTGAACTCGAATGACCTCAGGCTCGCTGGTTCGCTCACGAACAGGGCTGTCGCCAGCCCGTCCGCGGTGGCGGCGTCGGCGGCGAGCACCCAGGTCGCAACGACGTCCGCGACCGGGCGGGTTCGGCCGTCGAGCACGTGGTGCAGTCCGGCGCCCCACGCTCGTCTGGTCGTCGCCGACGCGCACAGCGAACCGTCTCGGAGGTTCACGGTGCCGATCACTCGGCCGGGAGCCCGGGGGTGTTCCAGTCCCACCCTGACGGCCGCGGCTCCGCGATGCCGCATGTCGCCGCTGGCGTCGACGAAGAACCGGTCGATTCCCTCCTCGTTCAGCGTCTGGCTGACGAGGTCGACCAGGTACCCCTTTCCTGCTGCGCCGACGTCGATCACGGTCGGACGATCCGAGGCGATGGTGGTTCCGTCACGGTGGATGTCGGAGAGCCAGCGGTCGCGACGGCGGTGCACGAGCGCGGCAGTGTCGGGGACGAGGGAATACCGGGCGTCGTAGCCGAGCAGTTCGAGGTCCCTTCCGATGAGCGGGTCGACCGCCCCGTCGGTTGCGACGACGAGGCGGTCGTAGAGTTCGAACGGGGCGAGGTCCCGGGCGGGGAACTCGAACCGTCCCCCGCCCTCGGCGCGCGCGATCCGCGTGACCGGTGAATACGCACGGAACCGGGACCAGACGTGATCGAAGTCCTCGGTGACGGAGCAGATTCTGCCCCGTACTTTCTCGGGAAGCGGCTGTTCGGTGTCGGCCTCCCAATCGGTACCGATCGCCTGGACCCGGAATGTGACCTCGAGGTTGACCGGTTGGCCATCCGCTCGAACACGGGCGTTCATCCCGTCACCGATCACCTGCGGTTCATGCTTCCGGTATGTCGCGTGCGAACAACTCGGGAGTGACGGTCACGGGATCGGGTCCGCCACGGACACCGGTGTCGAGTGCATCGATCGCGCCGAGTTGGTCGGTGGTGAGTTCGAAATCGAACACGTCGAAGTTGGCGGCGATGCGCTCGGGGTTGACGGACTTCGGAATCGCCGAGCGTCCCTCCTGCAAGTGCCAGCGCAGCATGACCTGGGCGGGCGTCTTGCCGTGGGCGGCGGCAATCTCGCCGATCACCGGATCGTTGAAGGTCGACCGAGCGCCGTCGCCACGGTAGCTGGTGATGCCGCCCATCGGCGACCACGCCTGAGTCAGAACCCCGCGCTCCGTGTCCGCGGCCTGCACGTCCGCCTGGGTGAAGTACGGATGCACCTCGACCTGATTCACCGCGGGCACGACATCGGTCTGCTCCAGCAGTTTCGCGAGGATGTCGGGCATGAAGTTGCTGACACCGATTGCGCGGACCTTGCCGTCGCTCAACAGCGTCTCCAGCGCCTTGTAGGCCGCGACGGTCTTGTCGAACTGGGTGGGGACGGGCTGATGCAGTAGGAGCAGGTCGATCTGGTCGACGCCGAGCTTGCCCGCGCTCTTGTCGAAGGCGTGCAGGGTCTGGTCGTAGCCGTAGTCGCTGATCCAGATCTTCGTCTCCACGAACACCTCGGAACGGTCGAGCCCGGACCGGCGGATGCCCTCGCCGACTTCGCGCTCGTTGAAATAGGAGGCGGCCGTGTCGATCAGCCGGTAGCCCACCCGGAGGGCTTCGGCGACGGAAGCGGCAGTGGTTTCGGGCGGGGTCTGGAAGACGCCGAAGCCCAGGGCGGGCATCTCGACGCCATTGTTCAAAGTCAGGTTCATACTCATATTCCTTAACGTTAGACACTCGATGTGAGATGAGGGAGTAACTGGGAGTACACCCTTCGCGGTCGGGCTGCCGGACTCGGCGGTGTGCCTCTCCGCCCCACAGGTGGGGCGGGGCCGATCAGAATGAGCGATGCGCGCGGGCGTCGCTGATTGTCTGGCCGGTGGCGGCAAGGCTGCCGAGGAGCTTCAGGCGTTCCTCCGTGGGGCTGCCGGGCTCGGCGGTATAGGCGAACATGAACCATTCCGGGTTCGCGGGCAGATCCATTGCTTCGTAGGAGAATTCGAGGTCGCCGACGGCCGGGTGGTGGATGCGTTTGATTCCACCGCGATGATGACGGACGTTGTGTGCGGCCCACCGGTGCCGGAAGGTGTCGCTACGGGTGACGAGCTCCCCGATCAGATCGGTGAGCGGCTTGTCGAGCGGATTCTGACCAGCGTAGGTTCGCATTGTCGCAACGATGTTGTCGGCGTTCTGTTCCCAGTCCGGGAAGAAGATCCGCGCGGCGGGATTGAGGAACGTGAACCGGGCCGTATTCCCGCGGTTCGCCGGATCATCGAGCATGGGCGCGTAGAGCGCCCGGCCGAGTGGATTGGCGGCGATGAAGTCCATACGCCGATCCCGCACCCACATCGGCGCGCCGGTCACCGCGTCCAGGAACCGCTGCAACGTGGGCGTCACGGTCTGCTCGGCGGGTCGTTTGCGTCGCCGCGGCGGCGGTGGACCGGCGGCTCGGGCGAGATCCGCCAGGTGGTCGCACTCGGCGTCGTCGAACTGAAGAGCTCTGGCGATGCTGTCGAGTATTTCAGGGGACACTCCGGTGAGATCGCCGCGTTCCATCCGCGCGTAGTACTCGACACTGACCCCGGCGAGCATGGCGACCTCTTCGCGGCGCAGTCCGGGCACGCGGCGGCGTCCCCCACCGATGATGCCCGCCTGGTCCGGGGTGATCCGGTCCCTGCGGGTCCGCAGGAACTCGGCCACTTCTGCTCGGTGATCCATATCTTCAACGCTAACGTCAGCGACGGTGCTGTGGGAGGAACTGCCAGTACACGGATAAGACGTGACTCCCACGCGCGCGCACGGTGCGATGGAATGGGCATAGGGCTTCTGCTTCCGCGCCCCGGACAGCGTCCCTGCCCGCCCGGCCAGGCGCGAGCGCTGGCGCACTACGCACGACAAAGGAGACGAACATGACCACCTGGTTCATCACAGGAGCTTCGAGCGGCCTGGGAGCCTCGCTGGCACGGGCCGTCCTCGAGCATGGCGACAACGCGGTGATCACCGCCCGCAACGCCGACCACGTACAGGACCTCGTCGCCGCGCATCCGAACAGTGCGCTGGCGGTGCCGTTGGACGTCACCGACCACGATCAGGTAGTCGCCGCGGTCGGCGCCGGGACCGACCGGTTCGGGGGTATCGATGTGCTGGTGAACAACGCCGGGCACGGGTACCGGGCCGCGGTCGAGGAAGCAGCTGTGGACGAAGTGGACGAGCTGTTCGCCACGAATTTCTTCGGCCCCGTCGACGTGATCAAGCAGGTGTTGCCGCAGATGCGTTCCCGCCGGTCGGGCACCATCGTGAACGTCTCCTCGATTGGCGCGCCCCGATCGAACCCCGCCTCCGGCTACTACACCGCGACGAAGGCAGCGTTGGAGGGCGTGTCCGACGCGTTGAACCGCGAGGTTGCGCCGCTCGGGATCCGGGTGATGGTGCTCGAGCCGGGCGCGTTCCGGACCGACTTCTCCGGTCGCTCCCTGAACCAGTCCAGCACCGTGATCGACGACTACGCCGACACCGCCGGGAAGCGCCGCAAGGAGAACGACCACACCCACGGCACCCAGCAGGGTGACCCCGATCGCGCGGCGCAGGTCATCATCGCCGCGGTCGACGGCACGGACGCCCCGTTCCGCCTGCTGCTCGGGACCGACGCCATTCAGATCGTCCGCGAAGAGCTCCAGGGACGCATCGACGAAATCGACGAGTGGGCGCATGTCAGTGCCACCACCGACTTCGCCATCGAGAAGGACGACGAATGACGACGTGGTTGATCACCGGAGCATCGAGCGGACTCGGCCGCGCGCTCGCCGAGCGTGTTCTCGCTGCCGGGCATCAGGTCGTCGCAACCGCGAGGAACACGGACGCCCTCGACGACCTCCGGGCGGCTTATCCGGAAACCGCGTTGATCACGTCCCTGGACGTCACCGGCCCGTCATCCATCGATGCCGCCGTAGCGAGGGTCGAGGAGCGCTGGACCGGTATCGACGTGCTGGTGAACAACGCCGGTTACGGGTACACCGCCGCAATCGAGGAAGGCGAGGACGAGGCTGTGACTCGCCTGTTCGCGACGAACTTCTTCGGTCCCGTTGCGCTGATCAAGGCGGCCCTGCCCGGTATGCGCAGCCGCGGGAACGGCCTGATCATCAACATTTCATCTGTGGGCGCGCGCATCACCATTCCGGGCGGTGGCTACTATTCCGCCGCGAAGGCTGCCCTCGAGGGACTGTCCGGGTCACTCCGCAAGGAGGTCGAGCCGTTGGGGCTGCGCGTGATGGTCGTCGAACCCGGATCGTTCCGCACCGACTTCCGCGGACGCTCCGCCGACCGGTCCAGCATCCAGATCGAGGCGTACGACCAGGTACTCGGACGGACAGGTGACGCGGCGCTCAGCCCGCAGCGTGGCGCGCCGGAGAAAGCGGCGGCCGCGATCCTGCAGGCCGCCGAGGACGCCGAGCCACCGAAGTTGCTCGTTCTCGGTAGCGATGCGCTCGGCGGTTTTCGTGCGGCCGCCGATGACGCCGCCCGCGACGTCGATCGGTTCGAGCAACTCAGCCGCAGCACCGATGCAGCATCGTGAGCGCCGCCGCCGTCCCGCACCTGACGGCATCATGATCGAATCCCTCAGCCGCAGAACACTCCTGACCGCCGGGCTCACCGGGCTCACGGCCATTGCCGCGGTCCTCACCGGCTGCACCACCGAGCAGCGCCCGCAGGAGGGCCCGGCCACCGGAGAGCGAACCCCGAGGACACCCGATCCCGAGACAACCACCGTCCCCGGCCCGCGAGTGCTACTCGTCTACTTCTCCCGCGCCGGCGAGAACTACTACTACAGGGGCCGTCGGAACCTGGAGGTCGGCAACACCGAAGTCCTCGCTGGGATGATCTCCGACCGGATCGACTGTGTCACCTACGAAATCGAGGCCGCTGACCCCTATCCCGATGCATACGACCCGACTGTCGAGCGCAACCGCCGAGAACAACAGGACGACGCCCGTCCCGCGATCGCGAACCCGCTTCCGGACGTCAGCGGCTACGACATCGTGCTCCTGGGCAGCCCCGTGTGGAACATGCGCACCCCGATGATCATGTCCACCTTCGTCGAAGGCGTCGACCTCGCGGGGAAGACGATCCTGCCCTTCGTCACCTATGCCGTCAGCGGCATGAGCGGCATCGATGACGACTACCGCGATGCCCTTCCCGGCAGCGATGTCCGTGACGGGTTGGCCATTCAGGGCGAGACCGTCGCAGAAGCAGCCCCGGACCTCGACACGTGGCTCAGCGCCAACAACCTCGTGTGAGAAAGCGGCACGGGCAAGGCGCCCGCTCATGTACGTCACGACCGCTCGACAGTGGTAAGGAGTAATACCAGTACACGGATAGCCGGTTACTCCCGTATTCGGCCTCACCGTGGTGTGCTGGAAAGGCAGCAGGGCGAGTGTCCCACCGTGTATCGGGGCGCCACCTCTGCTAGATCCCCTGACCAATTACAAGGAACCCAATCACATGACTGACTCCCAGAATCTTCCCCGTGTTGCGGTCATCACCGGTGCATCGTCCGGTATCGGCGCGGCCACCGCTCGCGCCCTCCATGCCGACGGATATCGCGTCGCACTCCTGGCGCGCCGCCTCGACCGTATCGAGGCTCTCGCCGCCGAGCTCGGTGACGGTGCGATCGCGATCCAGGCCGACGTGACCGACCGCGACGCAATCGTGGCCGCAGCTCAACGGGTGCAGGACGAGCTCGGCGGAGCCGACGTGCTGGTCAACAACGCAGGAACCATGCTCCTGGGCCCGTTCTCCTCCGAACAGCGCGCCGACTATCGCAACATGATCGAGGTCAACCTGCTCGGTGCGATCACCGCCACCGAGGTCTTCCTCGACCAGCTCAAGGACGGCGGCGGTGACCTCGTCAACATCTCCTCCGTCGCCGGACGCACGGCCAGGGCAACCAACGGGGTCTACGCCGCTACCAAGTGGGGCGTCAACGGATGGTCCGAATCCCTCCGTCAGGAACTGCTACCGGACGTGCGGGTCACGCTGATCGAACCGGGTGTGGTCGACACCGAACTGCCTACCCACATCACCCACGAGGCCACCAGGCAGGCTGTACAGCAGGGCTACGACGCGGCGACGGTCAAGCCCGAGGAGATCGCCGAGGTCATCGCCTTCACCCTCGCCCGCCCCCGTCATCTGGCCATCAACGAAATCCTGCTCCGCCCCGCCGGCCAACTCGGCTGACGGCGATCCAGTCCACCCGCACCCCACCGGGTGGACTGGTTTCGGTATTTCCCGCGGGGACTTCTTCCCAGCGGCAGCGCGGCACTGCCGATCGGGTCGATGGTCGGCGCAGACGGCTGGGCCTCGGACCAGCTACGGCCGGGCGAGCGGACCGGCGCTTCACAGGAAGCTCACATCTTTTCACACAGAACGCATCGACAGTTTCTCTATCGTCATGCGGCATGTGTTGGTGTGGCTTACCCCCCGGGGTGCGGGACAGGGATTCGGGATTCCCGCGAGCTCCGATCTCGATTCCAGCGGCTCCCGTTGATCACAGTCTCCGGAGCATCGGGAATCTCGCGGGCACGCCACGCCGGGACGGCATCGACCATCCGACCGCCAATATTTCGCAGAACACGCTCCAGTCGGGAGAACAGACGATATGCACACCACAACGATCGGCACGCGGACACGGATGGCCGCCCTCGCGGTGGCTGTCGCCGCTGCGCTCACCGCTTGCAGCTCCGGCGACAGCGGAAGTGACTCACCTGCGACCGGACTCGCCATCGCCGAGCAGGGCAGTTTCACCGTCGGCGGCACCATGACAACCGCGCCCGGCCAGTTCGATCCTCGTCGTCCTGCCGACCCGCAGGGACAGACCTATCACGGCGACCACGCCTACGCCTACTACCAGGTGCCCCAAGACGCCCGGAACCTGCCGATCGTGATGCTGCACGGCGCCGGCCAGTCCGCCAAGACCTGGGAGACCACCGCCGACGGCCGGGAAGGTTTCCAAAACCTGTTCCTGCGCAAACAGTTCTCCACATATCTCGTCGACCAGCCGCGGCGCGGTGACGCGGGCCGCGGCATGGTCGGCACCACCGTCACCCCGACCCCGGACGAGCAACTGTGGTTCAACCAGTTCCGCCTCGGGACCTGGCCGGATATGTACCCCGGGGTGCAGTTCTCGAGCGACCCCGCAGCCCTGGACCAGTTCTACCGTTCGATGACACCCAACACCGGTCCCTTCGACGCCGGGGTCATCTCCGACAGCCTGTCAGCCCTGTTCGACCGGATCGGCGAGGGGATCCTCTTCACCCACTCCCAGGGTGGCGGGCCCGGCTGGCAGACCGCCATGAAGAATCCCGACGTGAAGGGTATCGTCGCGTTCGAGC
This sequence comes from Rhodococcus sp. ACS1, assembly GCF_002300155.1. Lineage (NCBI taxonomy): Bacteria > Bacillati > Actinomycetota > Actinomycetes > Mycobacteriales > Nocardiaceae > Rhodococcus > Rhodococcus sp. ACS1. The sequence continues at coordinate 269,206 of NZ_NSDZ01000008.1, read as the reverse complement.
CGGGCAGCGGATTCGTCTTCCCCGAAGGGGAAGCACCACAACCGATCCCGAACGGTTTCGACACCCTCAGCCCGGAAACCGTTCCGATGGACCAGTTCACCGCGCTGACGAAGATTCCGATCGTCATCTACTACGGCGACAACATCCCCAGCGAGCCCACCGACCAGCCGAACCAGGACAGCTGGCGGGCCCGGCTCCAGATGGCACGGCTGTGGGCCGATGCAGTCAACCGCCACGGCGGCGACGCCACCGTCGTCCACCTGCCCGAGATCGGCATCACCGGCAACACCCACTTCCCGTTTTCCGACCTCAACAACACCCAAATCGCCGACGAAGTCTCGAAATTCCTCGCCGACAAGCAACTCGACGGCAAGTAGCCGAACTCTTTGCGCGAAAGGCGAAACTCCTTGCGTTCGTCCTTCCAGGACGCCTTACTGATTCAGATTTCGAATAGCCCAGCGGCGCCCATGCCGCCGCCGATGCACATGGTCACGACCACGTATCGGCCCCCGCGGCGACGTCCTTCGAGCAGTGCGTGTCCGACGAGGCGGGCGCCGCTCATGCCGTAGGGGTGGCCGATGGAGATGGCGCCGCCGTTGACGTTGTAGCGATCGGGGTCGATGCCGAGGTGATCGCGGCAGTACACCGCCTGGGAGGCGAAGGCCTCGTTGAGTTCCCACAGGTCGATGTCGTCGATCTTCAGGTCGTGCTGGCGGAGCAGTTTCGGGATGGCGTGGACGGGGCCGATGCCCATCTCGTCCGGGTGGCTGCCGGCGACGGCCATCCCACGGTAGGTGCCGAGGACATCGAGGCCCCGGCGGGCCGCCTCCCGGCTTTCCATGAGCACTGCGGCCGAGGCGCCGTCGGAGAGTTGGGAGGCGTTGCCTGCGGTGACGGTGGCCTTCTCGGTGACGTGCCCGTCCGCGAGGACGGTGCGCAGCCCCGCGAGTCCGGCGAGATCGGTCTGCGGGCGATTGCCTTCGTCCTGGGTCACGGTGACCGTCTCGACGCCGGCCTCCCCGGTCGAGCGGTCGGTGACCACCTTGGTGGTGGTGAGGGGAACGATCTCGGCGTCGAACAGACCAGCCTGCTGAGCGGCGGCGGTGCGCTGCTGGGACAGAAGGGCGAAGGCGTCCTGGCGATCGCGGGACACGCCGTAGCGTTCGGCGACGATCTCGGCCGTCTCGAGCATCGGCATGTACGTCTGCGGCAGGTTCTCCACCAGCCACGGGTCGCGGGCCCGGTAGCGGTTCGCGTGATCATTCTGCACCAGCGAGATGGATTCGACGCCACCGCCGACCGTGACGGTCATGGAGTCGGCAATGATCTGTTTCGCGGCGGTGGCGATGGCCATCAGCCCGGATGCGCACTGGCGGTCGATTGTCATACCCGGCACGGTGACCGGCAGCGACGCGCGCAGGGACGCCTGGCGTGCGATGTTGAGCCCGGAGGCGCCTTCCTGCATGGCGCAGCCGAGGACGACGTCGTCGATCTCGGCGGGGTCGATCGAGGCCCGCTCGACCGCGGCGGTGATCGCGTGGGCGGCGAGGTGCTGCGGCGGGGTGTCGTTGAAGGCGCCGCGGTAAGCCTTTCCGATCGGGGTGCGTGCCGTGGAGACGACGACGGCTTCTCGTGTCACTGGGTTCCTTCCGGAGCTAGGCGATGATGTTCAGCAGGGAGCCGGGGTTCGGCGACCTCGAGAATCGGCGAGATCACTTGAAAATCGACCGTTCGAGAACACGGAAGTCGTGGCTCGGGATGACCTCGCAGTCAAGGGCTTCGATCTTCAGCAGACTCTCGTGATAGGCCACGAGATCGGTGAAGAGTCCGACGGGAATGTGGTCGGCTTCGGCGTCGCCCTCCCAGTTGTCGTACAGGTAGACGCAGTCGCCGGCGATGAGGTAGCGGGTGGTGTCTGCCTCGACGAGAACTCCCTGCGAGCCCGGAGTGTGCCCCGGCAACGCGACCAGTGTGATTCCCGGGGCCAACTCGGTGTCACCGTCGACGGGAACGATCTTGTCCTCGGCGCGCTGCCATGCGGGGTCCATATCCGGCAGTGCCTCGAATTGCCGGCAGTGCCAGGGCACGGGCTGTCGGGCGAAGTCGAGTTCACGTTGCTGGACGACGACGCGTGCGTTGGGGAACAGATGGTTGTTCGAGCTGTGATCCCAATGCAGGTGTGTGTTGACGACGAGGCGCACGTCGTCCGGATCGATCCCGGCGGACCGCAGAGCCACCTCCGGTCGTTCCTCGACAGTTTGTTCCATCTTGATGCGGTGGGTGTCCCAGGCGCGGCTGAGGTCGGCCCCGGTGTCGACGACCACGGGCGCGTCCCCGCCTTCGATCACGAACATGATGAGCGGGAGGTCCATGGTGTCGCCCCATCCCCGCAGATAGGTGAACGAGGGCTTCGGGAGGCCGAATACGCGGCCGACAGAGAATGCTCTGATCGTCAGGCTCATGAGACCACTCCGATGTAGTTGTCTAGTTGTTGTCGGCTCGTGCGAATCCGATGTCGGGAGGGAGTTCGTCCAGTGCCCTGCTGCGGGTCTCTCGAAGGACGAGGGTGCACACAAGGCCCACCAGGCAGTAACCCGCCAAGAATATCCCGAAGACGAAGCCACCGTGACTGTCGATGATGCTTGCTGCTACCAGCGGCGGGATACCACCACCGAGGATTGCGGCGAGGCTGTAGGCGAGACCGGCGGCGGTGAAGCGGTAGCGCGTGTGGAACAGCTCGGAGAGGAACGACCCGCACACTCCCCAGCCGTGGCCGGCGATGAGGAAGCTCACGGTGATGCCGATCCAGAACGCGACCGGTGACTCGGTGTCGAGCAGGGGAAAGAGGACCAGCGCCCAGGGTATGCCAATCATGTTGACGAGCAACAGAACAGGTCGCCGGCCGATTCTGTCGGACAGGATCGCACCCGAGATCATGGCCAGACCGTTCACCACGTTCCCGAAGATCCCGGCCGCGAGCACGCCGTGCTGGCTCAGGTGCAGTGTCGCGGTCCCGTAATTGATCAGATACGCGATCCCGATGTAGCCGAAGGCAAACGACGACACGAGCGCCCCGGCACCGAGGAGGATCTCCCTCCACTGGTTCGTCAGGGCATCCTTGAACGGGAGACTGCTTCGCCCGCGCCGCTTGACCTCGTTCGCGAAGATCGGGCTCTCCTCGAGCTTGAACCGGGCGTAGAGGCCGACCGTGACGAGGACGATGCTGAGGAGGAACGGAACACGCCAGCCCCAGGCGATGAATGCCTCGTTGCTCATGAAGAGGCCGGTCACGAAGAAGGTCGACAGCGCGAGGATGTTGGCGACGGCTCCGCCGAGGTTGGTGAACATCGACCAGAATCCGCGGCGGTCGCTGGGAGCGTTCTCCGACGTGAACAGTGCAGCGCCTGCCCATTCACCGCCCGCGGCCAGCCCTTGGGCTATGCGGAGCACGATGAGCAGGATCGGTGCGACAACCCCCGCGGTCGCTGCGGTGGGCAGCAGACCGATGATGACCGTGGCGGCACCCATCAGGCACATCGTGGAGATCAGCGTCCGCTTACGGCCGAGACGGTCTCCGAAGTGTCCGAAGAGGATGCTGCCGAACGGACGGGCCACGAACGCCACGCCGAGAGTCGCGAATGCCACGACCGTTCCGGCGTAGGTTCCCAGGGCCGGAAAGAAGGCATGGGCGAACACCAGAGCAGCTGCTGTACCGAAGATGCCGAAGTCGTAGAACTCGATGACAGTTCCCATGAAGCTGGCGAACGCCACCTTCGGCATCTTGTTCGTCTTGGCCTCGGACGAATCGGCGGGCTCCGTCGGGCGCTCGGCAACTGGAGAGTCCTGCGTCGGAGGGGGAAGGTAGTCGGTCAAAGCAGGTGCTCCTCAATGCCTTCGAAGTAGCGAGCGCAGCGGCCGAATGCGCCCCACGGCCCAGTGCGGCCGAAATTCGTACTTATATACGAACCATTGGCTCCATTTATGAACTAGAATGTATCCCGCCTCACAATGCTCGTCAATAGCAACTTGGCCCATCGCGCCATCGAATGAAACCACTGGGCGCGACCGCCGCGGCGGTGTCACCGTGGACGTCGTGACGGGCGTAGCGTAGCGTCGGGATACCCACCCAGTGTCGTTGCCCTGGACCGAATTCCAGTCGGAATCTCGTTACGCGCAACCTGGCTCGCGCACATCACTACCGGAAAGGTCACCGTCACCATGGACCGGCGAACACCGTCGAATAGTCCTCTACCACTTGCAAGTTCATCCATCGAGCGGAAACCCATCCGATGAGCGGTTCCGACGACTCAGGGCTTTCGTTGATCGCTCCCGGCCTGTGGCAGATCGCCATGCCGTTTCCGAGTCCGTTGCGGCATTCCTTCGCCTACCTGCTGCAGTCGGATCGCGGATATGTTGCAGTCGATCTGGGGTGGGACAGCGACGAGGGCTGGAAGGCGTTCACCGATGGACTCGCGGGCGCAGGTGGAACGCTGGATGACCTCACGGGTGTGGTCGTGACTCACGGCCATCCTGACCACTACGGCCTGGCAGCACGAGTCCACCGGCACAGTGGGGCATGGATTGCGCTTCACCCTGCCGAGTACCCCCAGATAGCACGCACCACCGCGGATCGCCGCCGGCGCCTCGCCGAGATCACCTCGTGGCTTGATCGCGTCGGGGTGCCTCCCCACCGCTCCGCCGACCTCCTCGCCGACCGTGATCAACTCATGCTCGACATGTCGTCGCAGTGGCCGGACCGCGAGCTTGTCGACGGCGCCACGGTCCCCGACACCGACGGCCAACTTCTCGCGGTGCACACACCCGGCCACACGCCAGGTCACATGGTGTTTCACGATCGGGGCCGGAACATTCTCTTCACCGGCGACCACCTGCTGCCCCGCGTGTCGGCCAACATCTCACAGCGCCCGACGTCAGGCGAGGACCCCCTCGGCGACTACTGTGCCTCACTCACGAGGCTGGGACCGTTCGGCGACGCCGTGGCCGCCCCCGGTCACGAGTGGACCTTCACCGGCGTCGATCGACGAGTTCGCGAGGTGGAAGTGCACCACCTCGCGCGATTGGACGAAATCTGGACTGCGGTCGCTGACGGACACCGCACGGCCTGGGACGTCGCGAATGCGGTGAAGTGGGCCCGACCATTCGATTCACTGAATCCGCGCGGCGCCCGCGCTGCTCTGGGCGAAACCATGTCCCACCTCGTGCGACTGGAACGCGAGGCGCGGGTGGAAAGGCAGGACGGCAGCCCACTGAGCTGGTTGCCGATCACCGGTCGCACTTCTCCCTGAACCGCGTCAGCACTGTGCCGGTACCCGTCCGGGTACCGGCGCAGTCTTGTACCAGGCGAGGAACGAAGGATCAGGTAGCGCGTGGGACGTCCGGAATGTCGTCCAACTCGACGTCCCGAGTTTCCCGCAACCTCAGCGTGCACGCGATGGAGACCAGGCCGAGGCCTGCCAGCAGGACACCGAAAGCAAGACCTCCCCACGTCGAGATGACACTCGCGGCGATCAGCGGGGGAAGCGCACCACCGAAAATTCCGGCGAGGCTGTACGACAGACCTGCGGCGGTGTAGCGGTACCTGGTGTGGAACAGCTCCGACAGGAAGGATCCCGCGACACCGAATGCGTGACCGGCGACGAGGAAGCTCACAGCAAGTCCGATCCAGAACGCGGCCAGCGATTTCGTGTCGAGCAACGGGAACAGCACCAGCGCCCAGGGGATCGCAACAACGTTCGTGATCAGAAGAATGCGTCTCCGGCCTACGCGGTCGGACCGGGTTCCACCTGAGATGATGCCGATTCCGAGCATCACACCGCCGAACACGCCGGCTCCGAGGACCTGCGAGCGATCCAGATCGAGCGTTGCGGTGCCGTAGTTGGTCAGGTAGGACGCGCCCATGTAGTTGAGAGCGAAGGCCATCAGCAAGGTGCCGGCGCCGAGCAGGATCTGCCTGCCCTGGTTGCGGAACGCGTCCGCGAACGGAAGTGAGCTGGCACCGTCGCCCTTGATCTGTTCGGTGAACACCGGAGTGTCATCGAGCTTGAGGCGGACATAGAGGCCGAAGACCACCAGGAGCGCGCTCAGCAGGAAGGGGATCCGCCACCCGTGGGACACGAACGTGTCGTCGGTCATGAACACACTGGTCAGCAGGAAGGTCGTGGCGGCCAGCATGTTGGCGGCAGCGCCTCCCAAGTTGGTGAACATCGCCCAGAAGCCACGCTTGTCCTTCGGCGCGTTCTCCGTCGTGAAGAGCGCGGCACCGGCCCATTCACCGCCCGCGGCCAGCCCCTGCGCAACGCGCAAGAGAATGAGGAAGACCGGTGCGAGGACACCGATCGTTTCAGCAGTGGGAAGTACGCCGATGAGGACGGTCGCAACGCCCATGGTCAGCATGGTGGCGATCAGCGTCCGCTTTCGCCCGAGCCGGTCTCCGAAATGTCCGAAGAGGATCGCCCCGAACGGTCGCGCCACGAACGCGACACCCAGCGTCGCGAACGAGACGACGGTGCCGGCGTGAGCCCCCAGGGCTGGGAAGAACACGTCGGAGAACACCAGCGCCGCGGCGGTACCGTAAATGATGAAGTCGTAGAACTCGATGACAGTGCCCATGAAGCTCGCGAGCGCGACCTTGTGCATCTTGTTCGCGCTCGGGGGCAAAGCGGGGGAATCCACTCCCACCGGCTGCTCTTGCAGCGACATCCGGCCTTCTCCTTGATGGTGGGGCGGTCCGACGTGACGCCGAATCGCCGCGGCCTCGCACCTCGATGCATGGTCGTATATAAGTACGAGTGTTCCTAATAAAGATCATCTCGACGATAACTGTGGCGCCAGTCACCAGTCAAGGGTTCGAGTCGACCACTCGACCCGAAGGTGGGGCACCGCCGCCTCGGCGCCCTTTTCGTTCATTGACACCTCCCACGGCCGCGCCTATCGTTCCGCAGTAACAAACTTTTGTCCGTAATTACGATCACGAAGGGGTGGGTATGCCCGCACTCAACGGTGTGAAGGTCATCTGCGTCGGGCAGTTCTATTTCGCGCCCTACTGCTCGATGTTGCTTGCGCGACTCGGCGCGGACGTCATCAAGATCGAGGCGCCCGCGGGCGACCCCTATCGAAGGTTGGCCACCGCCGCCGAGGACGGCTCGTCAGTCCAGTTCAGCATGTTGAACTCCGGTAAGCGCGCCATGCGGTTGGACCTGAAGAACCCCGACGGACAGGCCGTGCTTCGGCGACTCGCCGAAACCGCCGACGTCCTCATCCAGAATCTCGCGCCGGGCGCGATGGATCGCTACGGCCTGGGCTACGAAGAGTTGGCGAAGATCAATCCCCAGCTGATCGTTGCTTCCGGTACAGGATTCGGCTCGTTCGGGCCGTACGCGGGACAGCCGGCGATGGACTTGACCATCCAGGCCCGCACAGCCGTCATGAGCACAACCGGCTTCATGGAAGGGCCCCCGACTCGCACCGGCCCCTCCGTGGTCGACTTCATGGGAGGCGCCCACCTCGTCGGCGGCGTCCTCGCGGCGCTCTATCAGCGCGAGCACACCGGCCGAGGCCAACACGTGGAAGTGGCGCTTCAGGATGCGATTCTGCCGTCACTCACCTCGAACATCGCCGGCATGGCCCACAGCGAGAACGCGATGCCGGAGCGGACCGGGAACCGTCACGGCGGCATGGCGGTCGTGCCGTACAACGCGTACCGGGCACGCGACGGCTGGGTGACCGTGCTGTGCCCCACTCAGGTGCACTGGGATCGGCTGTGCGACATCATGGGTGACCCCGATGCGAAGGATCCCCGCTTCGATTCGATGGGGGGCCGCTGCGATCATGTCGACGACGTCGACATGATCGTCGAACGGTGGACGAGCACTCACACCAAGCAAGAGGTCGCCGACCTGTTGCAGAACACCGGCATCCCCACCGCCCCCGTCATCGACCTTGCCGAACTGATGGTGGATCCCCACATCGCCGAGCGTGGCGTTCTGCGCCGGATGTCCGACGACAAGGGCTCGTGGATGACACTCGGCAGCCCACTGTTCCTCTCCGACTCACCGATCGTGGAGCCGACCAGGGCTCCCGGTCTGGGAGCCGACACCGACCAGATCCTGTTCGAGGATCTGGGCATGTCGGCCGAGGAGGTCGAACAACTGCGCTCGGCTGGGGCCATCTGAGGGTGGTCGGCACCCGTAAAATCATCTGTAACAGGAGGTTGTAATGCAGGGTCTGGTGTTCGACGGAGATCGGCGGGTTTCACTGCGCCCATTTCCGGACCCGAAGCCGGGCGAAGGTGAGATTGTCATTCGGGTAACCGCATCGGGTATGTGCGGAAGCGACCTGCACTACTATCGCGCACCCGCCGACGCGACACCCGACCCGGCAGCGGTCTGCATCGGCGGCCACGAACCGGCCGGTGTCGTCGAGGAGCTGGGCCCCGGTGTCGACGACAGTTTGGCCGTCGGTGATCGTGTGATGATCCATCACTACGCGGGATGCGGACGCTGTGTCGCATGCCGATCCGGTTGGACCCAAATGTGCACCACCAGTGCTCCCCTCGTGTACGGCAAGAACGCGCACGGCGCCCATGCTCCGTTCATGCAGGTTGCCGTGAGGTCGGCCCTTCGACTTCCCGACTCCCTCTCCTTCGAGGCAGGCGCGGCGATCGGGTGCGGGACAGGTACCGCGTGGGGGGCATTGGAACGACTCGGCGAGATCGGCGGCACCGATGTCGTGGTGTTCGGGCAAGGACCGGTCGGTCTCTCCGCGACCATGCTCGCCGCCGACCGAGGAGCGCGAGTCATAGCGGTCGATCTCGAGCCCAAGCGGCTGGCCCAGTCGATTCAGTTCGGTGCTGCCGAGACCGTCGACGCCGGGTCCGTCGACGCCGTCCAGGCGATCAAAGATCTGACTCGAGGGTCCGGCGCACCGGCAATCGTCGAGACTTCCGGCGCCACCGCAGCTGCCAGGTCGGCCGTAGCCGCGCTGGCACCATGGGGTCGTCTGTGCGTGGTGGGGCTGGGTGGCACCGTCGAACTCGATGTGCGGAAGAACCTCTCACGGCAGCTGACCGTCATGACCTCATGGTCACTGTCGAGTGTTCAGCAGCTGGAATGTGCCGATTTCATCGAACGTCACACGCTGCCGGTCGACGACCTGTTCAGCGATCGCTGGTCCCTGGACCAGGCAGAAGAGGCGTACACGAAGTTCGACAAACAGGACGCGGGCAAAGGCGTGTTCGTCTTCTGACCGACCTGAACAGATTCATATCCGATCCGCCTCGACCACAAAGCTGGTCGGCAGTGGCGGAGAGAAAGGACGAATGATGCTTGTCAACGCCCGCTCCACGGCGGCCCCGGGCGCGCCGTTCGAAGCGACCAAGATCGAGCGACGGGAGGTCGGCCCGGCGGATGTACTGATCGACATAGCGTACGCCGGCATCTGCCACACGGACGTCAGCCGCGCGCGCAGCGAATTCGGCAAGACGAACTATCCACTGGTCCCCGGACACGAGATCGCCGGAACCGTCTCCGCCGTCGGCGCTGAAGTGAGCAAGTTCGCCGTCGGTGACCGTGTCGGAATCGGGTGTTTCGTCGATTCGTGCCGGGAGTGCGACCACTGCAAGGCCGGCCTCGAGTCGTACTGCCGCGTCGAACACATCCGGACCTACAACGCCGTCGGCCGCGACGGGAAGGTCACCCAGGGTGGGTACAGCGAGAAGATCGTTGTGGACGAGGCATATGTTCTCCGGATCCCGGACAGTCTCCCGTTGCACGAGGCTGCACCCCTCCTGTGCGCCGGAATCACCACGTACACACCCCTCCGCCACTGGAAGGCCGGCCCCGGCAGCAAGGTCGCGATCGTGGGATTCGGCGGACTCGGACACGTCGGCGTGTCGATCTCCAAGGCTCTGGGTGCTCACACCACAGTGTTGGACCTGACCATGGACAAGGAAGCCGACGCGGTGCGGCGCGGCGCTGATGCTTATCGCCTGTCGACCGATTCGACGGTCTACACCGATTACGCCGACACATTCGATCTGATCGTGTCGACCGTGCCGGCGAACCTCGACTACGACGCCTTCCTGCAGATGCTCGCGCTCGATGGAACTTTCGTCAATCTCGGTGTCCCGAAGCGTCCGATCAGCTTCGACGTGTTCTCCCTGCTGCACAACCGGCGGTCGATCGCGGGCACGCTGGTAGGTGGTATCGAAGAGACACAGGAGATGCTCGATTTCTGTGCCGCTCATGGGATCACTGCCGAGGTAGAGGTGATCGACGCCGACGAGATCGATCGGGCCTACGACCGTGTCGCTGCCGGTGATGTCAAGTATCGCTTCGTCATCGACATCAGCACGATGGCCTCGAAATAATACGCGAACTCTGATTGACCCAGCTCTCGGGTGCCGTCTGTCCGACGGCACCCGACGGCAACAGCAGGGCACTGTCAGCAAGGCTCGTCTGCCCCTACATTTGGATTGTAAATTCGCATGAACTCTCGTGAGTATCGCCAGTGGCGCCAAAGACGTCGCGCCGCTTGGATCGAAGCCAACCATCAACGGATTCATTCTGACACCGAAGCGGAGTGCCTCATTGAGTTTGCCAGCAAGTGGGCACCATTCGGGGGCGCCACCGAGGAGGAAGTCCTTGTGCAGTTCGGAATGACAATGCGCCGGTTCATCGAGCGACTATGGCAGGTCCTCCCTGAATCGAACTGTCTCCCAAGTGAGGTACGCATTCTCGAGAGCGTATATCCGTACCCTTCGAGTCCGCGGGCGTCGCGTCATTGACGTGTGACCAGAACTTCGAGGGTCTCGCGGCAGTCTGACCGGAACCAAAGCGCCGGGGCGTTTTCGGCACCCTTGCTCCCGATCCCACACGAACAGCCCTGGGGAACATCATGTCCAAACTGCAGTACGACTCATTCACCACCTTGAAGGTCGAGGATCTGGGGCGGATCGTCACCGCGACCGTGGATAACCCACCGCTGTACCTCTTGACTCGCGACCTGGTAGAAGACCTCGACACATTTACCCGGCAGGTTTCGGCTGACCCCGATCCGCTTGTGGTCGTCTTGAAGAGTCGGGATCCCGACATTTTCATCACTCACAATGACTTCGCGAACCTCTACCGTATGCAGCCACCGGAAGTCCCCGCGTCCGTGGGTGAGGTCGGTCTCAACCACATGCATGAAATCTGCGAGCGGCTACGGACGATGAACCAGATCACGATTGCACAGGTAGAGGGCCGAGCGAGCGGCGGCGGCGCGGCCATCGTGATGGCATGTGACATGAAGTTCGGCGCGATCGGCAAAGCTGTCTTCAACACCATGTCGGTTCCCATCGGCAGCGTTCCGGGCGGTGGTGCATCGCAATACCTACCTCGCCTCGTCGGGCGGTCGCGTGCGATTGAACTCATCATGGGTGGGCTCGATCTGGATGCGCTGACAGCGGAACGCTGGGGGTACCTCAACCGCGCCCTTTCGCCTGCGGAGATCGACGACTTCGTCTCCTGCACCGCGCGGCGCATTGCCGCCTGCCCTGCGGAGGCTGTTCGCCTGACAAAGCAGGTCATCGCCCTGGCAGACGGACCCATAGAGGATGGACTGCGTCAGGAGAACTTCAGACTCCAACGTCTCATGGCCTCGTCTGAGTCCTTGGCGAATGTGGAGCGATTCCTCGCCATAGGCGGTGAGACGCGAGAGGGCGAGATGCGTCTCGAGGCCCTACTCGGCGACGTGCTGGGGTCTTCGCTATAGCGGGTCGCTCTCCATCAGAGCGGATTCAAAAAGGTACATGGGCTTCGCTAGAGACTGAGCAGTGTGCCGGCCGTTTGTTCGCCGGCCGTTTGTTCGCCGGCCGGAGGTTGCACCAACCCGCGCGTTTGCAGAGGCGGACGCTCTGGCCACGGTGCCCGCCGAAATCTCGGCGGGCACCGTGGCCAGAGCCGAAGAGGTCTCATGAAGGACTGGAGAGGATCCACTCGCGGAGTAAACGCGCGATGTCGGCGTTGTTCTTTTCCAACATCATCATGTGCCCATTGCCGCGAATACCTCGATCAGCGAGTCGAACGAAGTCGTGCTCGACGCCAGCTTGGGTGAGGTACTCAGACGTCGCGTGGTCGTACGGCGCGTGATACGAAGCCTCGCCGGACACGATCAGAACTCGGAGACGAGCCAAATTCGGCAGCCTGCGCGCAGGCTCGGCCTGACGCCAGTAACGCACGAATCCGGGGCCGTCCGGCCGTTCCTGACGCTCAAACGACAGCTCGTCTGCCGATTCGGCAGCCGGCGAGTACGTGATCGGCGTCCGCGTTATTCCCCATGGCCGGGCGAGGTCAGCATCGTCGAACCACTCTGGCTCAGGCGTGAAACGTACGTCGTAGACGGGCGGACCATTCGGTTCGATCGCCACGATTGCGTGCGTCAAATCCGGACGTGCGTCACCGATCTGCCAACCGAAGGGAGCGCCCAGGGAATGCGTGAGCAGAACAGCGGGACCGATCTTGTCGAGCAACGCGGCGCCGGCGCCGCGCATCGCCAGTTCGACCGACTCTGCGTCGGCCGAACTCGATACCTGTGACGCGTAGAACTGATCGAAAGTCGGATCTCCCCGCCGCCCTTCTCCTGGCCACTGGGTGTGCAGATGCGCCTGCGGCCACGCCGGTGCCGACCGGTCGGCGCGCACCCGGCCCGCTACCGCGGTTGCCGGGCGCACTGCGCCTACCTGGTCGTGACCTTGGGCTCGACCTCGGCCTGGCACGTCGACGACATACACGGCGAATCCGTACGCAACGAAATTGTCGGCCCAGCCACGCCGCCCATCGGGCGTCGACAGGAAGCCGGCGCCGGTCTGTCCGCCTCCATGAATCATCACCACTGGGAACGGGTAACGCAGGTCCGCGGGTATCTGGTATTGCACGAATACCTGACCCGTCATTGTGTCCGTGTCGTCGCTGTACCGGCCACCGACATAGAAGCAGCCTTGGTCGGACAGTACGAGCGGCCATCCGGATTCGTCTGCATCCCGGCCTGGGTCGTTCCGGTGATCTGCCATGTCGCCGTCCGCAATGCCCGTCAACGTCGATACGCCTGTCCGGTCGTAGCTCGCCCGCGTACCTTGTCGATCATCATCAAAGACCCTGCTTTTTTCGACGCAGACCCGGACGAATATTCAGCTGGATTCGACAAGACGGGTTGTGTAGACGTCACGACACATGTCCTCCAGCGAGGAGGCTACTCACCTCATTGACGTCGTCTACCGATTCGAGGGATGCACATGCGTGGTAGAACTGATCGAAGCGACTTTGGCCGACCCGACGTACCAGCAGGTCTTCCCACTTGGCCCGCAGATCGTCCCAGGTCGGGGCTGGGGTCCTGAACCGATGCCCACGGGGGTGCTCGACCCTGCGCGAGACCGAGCCACCGGCGAGATCGATCGTCACTTCGGCGCCTCGCCCTTGCGGCTGAACGCGATCGAATTCCGCGTCGCGGATCAGGAGGACGAGCGACTTCAGGTGCAGCACCTTCGGGTCGTTTAGCAACGTCGCCGAGTGCGCTTCGTCGAATCCAAGGTTGCCGGCGACCAGAGCAGCCGCAACCATGTGCTGGAGACAGATGGTCGGCATCGACCGGTTGTCGACCACGCTGGCCGGATGCGACGGCATACGAACGGTGATCCGCTCGATGTCGTCGAGGGCGAATCCGTGCTCACTCTGCAATCCAAGGGCGGCTTCAACCGGGGAATGGATGGGATAACCAGCGGAATAGAACTTGAAGTTCGCGCCCATCACCGCATAGTCGACGCCGAGATCCTTCGCCAGCTGTCCCTCACGGCCCGGTTCGGCCCAGGTGTCGATGATCCCGCCCGGTGCCTCGAAAATGTTGTCGCTGGCCTCGAAACCCGTTGCCGCCAGCACCGCGCCGGTGACGCCCGCGTATGCCGCCTGGCCGGTGACGAACGCTTTACTCATGTGCCTGCGTTCCCCGTAGGGCGCGTTGAGCGCAACGCTTTGCTGGACCGCCAATGCAGCGGCGAACAGATGTCGGCTCTCGTCCAAACCGAGCAGCCGCGCACATGCGAATGCAGCGCCCAGCGAGTGCAGTGAACCCGGGTCGATCCCGTGGTTGCCCATCATGGGTGCAAGGCCGCCGGTCACCGAGATGACTCGTGCGCCGACGTCGTAACCGAGGGTCACTGCGTTCACCAGATCGCGGCCGGTGCAGAACTGGCGTTCGGCCAGTGCAGCGGCCGCCGGGACAATGATCGCGGCCGGATGACCGGTGCCGAGGAAGTCCGACGTTGCATGGACGCTGTCGAACTCATCGGCGTGGCCGGAGGTGCCGTTGGCGAGGGCAGCGAGGGGCGCTGAACATCGGTCGGGTGAGCCGAGCACCACGGACTGAGGTTTGCCACCCATATCGGCGACGTAACGTCCGATGATCCGGCCTGCCGGGAGTTCGGCGCCTACGAACCCGCAGGCGAGCTGGTCGAACACGATGAGCTTCGCACGATCGGCCACCTCCCCTGGCAGTGTTTCGTACTGGGTGGCAGTGGCGTAGCTCGCCAATGCATAAGCGGCACTGCCGACCAGGGTGTCTGCGGCGACTTCATGTTGCTTGAGCATTCTTTTCCGTATCTTCGTCGTGACGATGTCGAAAGCGACACCGCCAGAGGCGCGAACGCCTCCGCTGGCGATGCCGTCGACCTTCAGATCGTGGAGCGCGCATCCGCTTGGACTACGCGGACCGGACCGCTACCGATTTAGGCGGGTCTCAGCCGACCGCGATTTCCCTGTCGGTGCCAGGGATATCGGGTCCGCTGCGTTCGCGGCTGACTCGGCATCACATCGCGCTGCCGGAGTTCTTCCATTCGAGCGGCTTCTTCGTCAGCGCGCTCATGATTCTGTCGATCAGGAATCCGGCAAGCAGGAGCGCGATCAGCGCCGCGTACGTGCCCGCAGAGTTGAACGACGACGCGTTACGTGCGACGAGGTGACCCAGGCCCTGGTCGCCGGCGAGCATCTCGGCGACCACGACTCCGACGATCGCCTGCGGCACCGCGAGCTTGAGTCCTGCGAAGACCCACACCAGCGCCGAGGGAAGCCGGACGCGCCACAGGACATCCAGGGTCGATCCGCCCATGATGCGGACCGAGTTGATCAGCGATTGCTTTACTTCACGGATGCCGAAGAAAGTGTTGAAGAATATGAGAAAGAACGCGACGACCGCCGCGGTGAGGACTCCCAGTGCTGACCCGATTCCGACCCACATGATGAAGAGCGGGATCAGGGCGAACTTCGGCATGGTGTACAGCGCAGTGATGAATGGTTCGAAGGTGTCGCCCAATAGCCGTGACTGACCCAGGACCACTCCAACCGCGATGCCAGCGGTTCCACCGAGCACCATACCGAGGGCGGCGTTGCTGAACGTCTGGAGGGCGGCATCGAGGATGACACCGGTGGTGAGCCATTCCCAGAAGAGCGGGAACACATTCGATGGCGCACTGATCATGATGTCGTTGATCAGCCGACCGGAGACGAGCTCCCAGGTCGTGAGCAGGACGGCAATGATCGCGATCTGTGCGACGGCGATTTTCGCCCGATGCATCCTACGAGTGTGTGAGACCGTACTGCGCCGCTTCACCGACGGGGACGCCGGACCCGCCGGTGCGCTGAGAACTTGAGTGGACATAAATTTCACCTGTCTTGGTCAGGGTTGATGCTCGATGGATTCGTCACGCTCAAACGGCTGGCATGTTCGGGTCACGCGCGCCACGAAGCCCTTCATTCAACTCGCGCTCGAACCGGGCGTACTCGTCTGTGTAGACGATGGTTTCGAGGTCCCTGTCGTCACCGTAGGGAACATGGAACTCGGCGACCAAGCGGCCGGGTCGCCCTCCGCCGACGATCAGCACTCGGTCGGCCAGCTTTGCTGCCTCGGCGATGTCATGAGTGACGAAGACGACCGTCTGGTTCAGTCTCTTCACTGTTCGTCGTAGCTCGACATGCATCTGGTGACGAAGCTGGGCGTCGAGGGCCGCGAACGGCTCATCCATCAAGAGCAGGCGGGGATCGTAGATCATGCTTCGTGCGAGGAGCGCGCGGCGGCGCATGCCACCACTGAGCTGGCTCGGAAACAGACTTCCGGCTTCGGTGAGATCCAGAAGCGAGAGGTAGTGCTCGACCTGCGCCTTGGTTTCGGACTTGCTCACACCTCGCATGCGCAGAGGCAGACCGACATTCGCTTGGACGGACATCCAGGGCAGGAGGGTGTCGTCCTGAGTCATGTAGCCGACATTGGTGTTGACACCGTTGATCTCGGCGCCGTCGAAACGAACGTATCCGCTGCGCGGGCTCAGCAGCCCGGCGGCGAGGTTGAGGATGGTGGTCTTTCCGCATCCGCTCGGTCCGAGCAGGACGACGAACTCGCCAGGTTCGACCTGCATTGTCACATTGTGGAGAACGTCTTCACGTTCGTCGAAACCTATCGCTAGGTTCCGTACCTCAAAGATCGGCCCGGATGCGGGGCTGGTAGCTGATTTCGCATCGGCTCGTCTTGCATGGTGGGCTAACTTCGACATGATCAGTCTCCTAAGGGTGTAGCTCGGGGTAGGCGTTGACTCAAGCTCGGTCAGTTCTCTCCGCGCGCCACCGGGTTGACGATCTTCTCGTAATCCAGTTCGGAATAGTCATGTTCGGAGAGGGGATCGAAGATTCGGACGAAGGTGTTCCAGTCCTCTCGAGTGAACAGGTTCCCCTCGTAGTACGCCTTGACGGCTTCAGTCCATGCGAGGTCGAACACCTGCTGATCCATACCGGAGTAGATCGAGTTTTTGAGGATCTGCCCCGCCTTCTCCGGCTCTTGCTTCGTCATCCGGGTGGTTTCGGCGAGCGCCTCGCGGATGCGGCCGACGAGCTCGGGGTTCTGCTCGATGAAGCGCGTGGGGGCAAAAACCACATTGCACACGTAGCCGTCCAGCGCCGGCGCCTCACCATCGGGCACCGAGATGAGCGTGGTGGCAGTACCTCTCGCCACGGCAACCTCGCCAGAACCGGCAGCAGCCCACGTCGCATCGTAGGTACCCTGCTCGAGGCCTGCTCCTACTGCAGTCGTGGTGTCTGCGAGGGGAACGAGCTTGACGTCGCGGTCGGGGTCAAGTCCTGCGTGGGTCAGCACGACGCGCAGCGCGGAATTGCCGGCCGAGCCCGTCACTCCTGCGCCGATCGTCATTCCGCGAAGTGCCTGCACTCGCTCGTCCGGGCCGGCATGGACGTCGACGTTGAACCTCTCGATCGCGCTGTTCGAGACGACCAGGCTCTGGATGATGTCGCTGGTACCTGCGATGATCTGAAGATCCGCTCCGCCGATAACGGCGTCGACGAACGCGTTGGAGCCTGCGATTGCGATGTCGGCATCGCCGGAGAGGATTGCTGCGATCTGGTTCGAGCTTCCCGATCCAGCGATGTTCACTTGTTCGAAGTTCAGGCCGTCCTGCGTGAAATCACCTTGAGTCAAGAGTGCTGCGGGCGCCGTGTTGAACGACTGGCTGCTTGTGACTCGGACGGTCGTCACGCCAGCTTCGTCGGCCTTCAGTGGCCCGGACTGAGCGCCGCAGGCCGTCAATGCAACCGCGAGTGCAGGAATGGCCACCATGGCCAGTCGGCGAAACATCATTGTTCATTCCTCGTATCGATTCGGGGGTATGCAACGACCGCTGGGCACGAGACCGGATGGCGTTGACATTGTTGTCGCAACTGCTATCCGATGGACTTGTACTCGAGGTACTCCTCGACTCCGAAGCGGCCCGATTCGCGGCCGATTCCGGACAGTCTGAATCCGCCGTGCGGTGCCCTCAGGTTCACGGGCGAACCGTTGATGCGGATGCGTCCGGCGCGTAGCTTGCTCGCCAGCTTCTTCGCCCGATCAGCGTCGCCGGCCCAGATCGCACCGGCAAGCCCGTACACGGAGTCGTTCGCGATCTGGAAGGCCTCTTCCTCGCTGTCGAAGGGGATGATGACAACGACGGGCCCGAAGATCTCCTCCCGGGCGACTCGAAGAGAGTTGTCGCCGGAGAAGACGGTGGGGCGCACGAAGAATCCACGCTCGATGCCCTCGGGTGCCTCGGGACCGCCCGTCAACAGACGTGCGCCCTCGTCGATTCCCAGCTGAATGTAGTCACGGACACGCTGGCGCTGCGCCGCGTTCGCAACCGGACCGAGTGTCGTGCCGGGGTCATACGGATCGCCCAGAACGAAGCTCTCCGCCGCACGGACCGCAAGCTGCTCGGCCTCCGCCAGACGCGATCGCGGCACGAGGATCCGCGTGAGTGCGCCGCAGGCCTGCCCCGTATTACGGAAGGAGTCCTCGATTCCGCGGGTGACCGCAGTCTCGAGGTCGGCGTCCTCGAGGATGATGTTCGCCGACTTGCCGCCGAGTTCGAGGCAGACCTTCTTGACCGACTGGGACGCCAACTCCATCACACGCCGGCCGGCGCGAACCGACCCCGTCAGCGACACCATGTCGACCAGCGGATGCGTCACGAGCGCCTCACCGACCACCGGACCGGTTCCCGACACCAGGTTGAACACGCCGTCGGGAAGCCCCGCCTCCTCGGCGATCTCCGCGAACAGGAACGAGCTCAGCGGAGCCAGTTCCGTCCCCTTCAGCACCACGGTGCATCCGGCTGCAAGGGCCGCCCCGGCCTTCAGGCTCACCATCCGCATCGGACCGTTCCACGGCGTGATGGCGCCGACGACACCCGCGGCCGCACGGCACACCGTCGTGTCGCCGACCTGCTCCGACCAGACGATGTCGCGGAGGCTGTCCGCGGCGATCTCGAAGTCCTTGATCGCCGCACGTGCATGCGCGGCCTCCGCCATCTTGGCGGGATATCCGAGCTCACTGACGATGGTCTTGGTGATCTCGTCGACTCGCGCCTCCATGCCGCGCGCGATCTTGTGCAGCATGTCGGCGCGCTCGTCGATCGACGTCTGGGACCAGGCCGGAAACGCGTCCGCCGCTGCCCGTGCGGCGAGATCGACGTCCTCCGCAGTGCCTGCCGGAATGGTCGCGATCGTCTCCTCCGAGATCGCACTGATCACGGGAATGACGTCGGCGCCCGCTGAAGGGACCCACTTGCCGTTGATGAAGATCTGATCCTTGACGATCAACCGAAATCACTCCTGTGATGTGTTGTGACGCCGCGGGGCGGACAAGGCTGCCAGCACTCGGACACCCCGGCGAACGCAGATATGAAGATGGCATACGACTCGGGCTTGGCCCTACCTCATCGTGTTCGCATATACGAACCTTTGATCGAGAGTGTGACCTTGCGCACGCTACGCGGATTCGGACAAACCTGTCAATGCCTCTCGCCGGTCGTTCGCTCGGACTCACCCAAAACTTAGGTAGCTACCGATGATGTAGCCGGATTGTGGGACTAGTTTTGCGGTGTTCGGATCGTGTTTGCTTGCTTGATGTTTCGCGCCACGAGTTGCGCTGTGCCGATGAGGGCACCAACGGCGGGTGAGGTACGGAGATGGCGGCCGATCACGGGCGGCCGGGAGTGGGGTGTCGGGGTGGCGAGCTCGGTCAGCCGGCGCGCAGGGCCCGGTCGTGGACCCAGGTGAGGAATTCACTGTGTCGAGTCCGTGGCTGCTGTAGCGGTGGGTGCCCTCGATCCGGACGATGAGGTCGCGGGTTTTCAGCCGGCGCAGGTCGTAGGTCATCTGCCCGACGGACAACGTGTCCGAGTCCAGTCCGCGCAGCTCGACAGTGAGGGTGCGCAGGTTCGTGTTGGTGAAGCCGTTCGGGTGCAGCGAAAAACCAGCACCGCGGAGAGCAGGGCATAGCTACGATGGTCGGCGAACCGCAAGCCTGGGACGTGGGTGCCGGCGGCGGTGGTGACGGGCCCGGCGCGTCGAGGTCATGAGTCAGGGAGGACTCCGTCTGCAACACCGACAGGTCGTAGCGGTAGCCGGCGCCGCTGTCGGCATCGGTGAACGGATTCCGGCAGAATCGCCAGCCACTTGCGCAGCAGGGCATCGATCCGTGGATCGTTCAGCCGATCGCAGATCGCTTTGCAGCGCGTTGGCGTCGTCGACGGCGGTGAAGGCGTTGTCGAGCGCTGTGAACTCGAGCCCGGCCCTCGCCGCCTGATGTTGTGCCCAGCGGTAGCCGTTGATGCGGGCTCGGGAGAAGACCCGTTGTTCCGCACGCCGGCCGAGTCGCGGTGCCGCTGCTCCGGACATACTTCACCTTCGCCTCGTCCGCGGTGAACCAGGCGAACGGCACTCGCGCATCGAGCGCGCGTTCGATCATGCGCTGCGCCAGCACGGGTTTGGTCACGAACTCCACATCGTCACCGATCCCGCCGGGCAGGCACCGGTCCCGGTCGGAGGCCCAGGACTCGGGAAGGTACAGCTCCCCGACACGACGAACCTACCGGAGATCCTCTCATGCAACGCTTCCACCTCGAGAGCAACCAGATCGCGACCACCCGACCAGGTCGTCTACCTGTCGAAAAGTGTCGTTGCAGTGTCCGCTGAGCACAGGGAGGTTGGTCGTTCCGGGCACCGGCCATGCTTCTTTCGGATGGGCATGGATCAGCGCTCTGCGGCAAGGACGTCGCACAGGTCCCGATTGCGTGTCTCAGGCAGACCGATCGCGCTCATGATCCTCCCTCCTTGATCGGTGGGTTGGGTTCCGGTGATTGATCAACCCGCAATCAGACTGTCCCGGTGGCACTTTCCCAGCACCGAGACGGGTCCTGCGTTCACTCCGTAGGAGACCAGACCACCCTCCGCACCGGGCCCGATTTTGAGACCCCTCTCCGATCAGGCTTTCGACACCGACGCCATCGGGCGGAAATTCGGCGTCGTGGTGTCAGTAGCCGAAGGTACCTTTCTCGACCACCGTGTGGTCGTGGCTGGGCAGCGGTTTCCAGTCAGTGCCCTCGAGGTGGGCGAGGCTGGCGTAAAAGGCACGGAAGGCCGTGAACCGCCCGGACGGCAGCGGCATGGCCGCGCCTCCGTTGTTCCAGTTGCCGAAAGTGCCCACGCAGTCACCCGTGATGACGAAGGTGCCCTCACCGGTGTCGACACGGACGCCCTGCGAGCCGAGCGAATGGCGGCACGAAGCCTGCCGTGATCCCATAGGCCCGCAGATGCTCCGCACACGGCGCCGCGGCATAGCCCAGTTCGTCGCGTTGGACCAGGATCTCGGCGTTGCGGAATACGTTGTTGTTCGAGCAGTGGTCCCAGTGCAGGTGGGGTTGATGACGAGGTCGACATCGTCGGCGCGCACGCCCAGGCGGGTCAGGGCGTTCTCCATGGGATCCGCCTCCTTCACCGCATACCCGAAGGGGATCATGCGACGGATCTGTTCTTCGTCCGCCGGACCGCCGGTGTCCACCACCACGGTCCGGTCGCCCGACCTCAGCACGAAAATCACCAGCGGGATGCTGAGAATCCGTCGGGAATGGTCATCGAGGTAGATCACCTTTCCACCCGTCCTGGACTCCCGACCTCGGCGGTAAAAGCCTCGACCGGCGGACGTATCCATTGCCGAACAATGAATTCGACCCCTTTGCCGACAATCCGATGAGCTTGTACCGGGGAAGCTCCTCGATGCCAGCCGACCGTAGTTCGGCAAGTCACCTTCGACCGGGAGTGCTGGACGTGCGGTGTTGAAGGATTAAGGTGCTCATGATCCGGATGGTCGTGATGACGTCATAGTCGCTTCTCCAGCGACCCGGATCGAGAGCTGCGAGACCGGCTGCCCCTGGGCGTTGTCGGACCGGGGCAGCTATCCGATGGACTTGTACTCGAGGTACTCCTCGACTCCGAAGCGGCCCGATTCGCGGCCGATTCCGGACAGTCTGAATCCGCCGTGCGGTGCCCTCAGGTTCACGGGCGAACCGTTGATGCGGATGCGTCCGGCGCGTAGCTTGCTCGCCAGCTTCTTCGCCCGATCAGCGTCGCCGGCCCAGATCGCACCGGCAAGCCCGTACACGGAGTCGTTCGCGATCTGGAAGGCCTCTTCCTCGCTGTCGAAGGGGATGATGACAACGACGGGCCCGAAGATCTCCTCCCGGGCGACTCGAAGAGAGTTGTCGCCGGAGAAGACGGTGGGGCGCACGAAGAATCCACGCTCGATGCCCTCGGGTGCCTCGGGACCGCCCGTCAACAGACGTGCGCCCTCGTCGATTCCCAGCTGAATGTAGTCACGGACACGCTGGCGCTGCGCCGCGTTCGCAACCGGACCGAGTGTCGTGCCGGGGTCATACGGATCGCCCAGAACGAAGCTCTCCGCCGCACGGACCGCAAGCTGCTCGGCCTCCGCCAGACGCGATCGCGGCACGAGGATCCGCGTGAGTGCGCCGCAGGCCTGCCCCGTATTACGGAAGGAGTCCTCGATTCCGCGGGTGACCGCAGTCTCGAGGTCGGCGTCCTCGAGGATGATGTTCGCCGACTTGCCGCCGAGTTCGAGGCAGACCTTCTTGACCGACTGGGACGCCAACTCCATCACACGCCGGCCGGCGCGAACCGACCCCGTCAGCGACACCATGTCGACCAGCGGATGCGTCACGAGCGCCTCACCGACCACCGGACCGGTTCCCGACACCAGGTTGAACACGCCGTCGGGAAGCCCCGCCTCCTCGGCGATCTCCGCGAACAGGAACGAGCTCAGCGGAGCCAGTTCCGTCCCCTTCAGCACCACGGTGCATCCGGCTGCAAGGGCCGCCCCGGCCTTCAGGCTCACCATCCGCATCGGACCGTTCCACGGCGTGATGGCGCCGACGACACCCGCGGCCGCACGGCACACCGTCGTGTCGCCGACCTGCTCCGACCAGACGATGTCGCGGAGGCTGTCCGCGGCGATCTCGAAGTCCTTGATCGCCGCACGTGCATGCGCGGCCTCCGCCATCTTGGCGGGATATCCGAGCTCACTGACGATGGTCTTGGTGATCTCGTCGACTCGCGCCTCCATGCCGCGCGCGATCTTGTGCAGCATGTCGGCGCGCTCGTCGATCGACGTCTGGGACCAGGCCGGAAACGCGTCCGCCGCTGCCCGTGCGGCGAGATCGACGTCCTCCGCAGTGCCTGCCGGAATGGTCGCGATCGTCTCCTCCGAGATCGCACTGATCACGGGAATGACGTCGGCGCCCGCTGAAGGGACCCACTTGCCGTTGATGAAGATCTGATCCTTGACGATC
Source organism: Rhodococcus sp. ACS1 (assembly GCF_002300155.1). Classification (NCBI taxonomy): domain Bacteria; kingdom Bacillati; phylum Actinomycetota; class Actinomycetes; order Mycobacteriales; family Nocardiaceae; genus Rhodococcus; species Rhodococcus sp. ACS1. The sequence goes on along the minus strand of NZ_NSDZ01000008.1, from coordinate 245,976 downwards.
AACCGAAATCACTCCTGTGATGTGTTGTGACGCCGCGGGGCGGACAAGGCTGCCAGCACTCGGACACCCCGGCGAACGCAGATATGAAGATGGCATACGACTCGGGCTTGGCCCTACCTCATCGTGTTCGCATATACGAACCTTTGATCGAGAGTGTGTCCTTGCGCACGCTACGCGGAGTCGAACACAGCTGTCAATGCCCGCCCATCACCCATTAGCACTGCACGCGAGAATGTGTGCCGCACCGCTTGGATCCATGCGCCATACAACCCTGGCCGTTGCGCCGCGCGGGTTAATGGACCCCGTCGCCTCGCGGTGACATGCCGAACCTGCAGTTCGATCGCAACCCGTCCCACGAGCCTGTTGACGAGTGACACCCACCACAGCTACGGTCAGATCGTTCCTTTTTAGGAACCATTGTTCGTATATAGGATCATCGAAGGGAAGTCCGCAGATGAAAGTAGGGTTCATCGGCCTCGGCGGCATGGGGTCGGGCATGGCCCACAACCTCCTCGACGCCGGATACGACCTCGTCGTGCACGACATCAAGCGGGAAAGCGGGCAACCGTTCGAGCAGGCAGGCGCAAGCTGGGCAGACAATGTCGCAGAGCTCGGTCGGCAGGTCGACGTAGTTTTCACCTCACTGCCCGGTCCGGTGGAAATGCAAGAGGTCGGCCTCGGCAAGGACGGCCTGCTGAGCACACTGCGGACCGGAAGCGCCTGGTTCGACCTGACGACGAATTCCCCCGCCGTCGTCAGGGAGGTGCACGCAACCTGCGCCGACCACGGCGTCGAACTGTTCGATGCGCCGGTCAGCGGTGGGCCCAAGGGTGCGCGAACAGGAAAGCTCGCCATCTACATCGGCGGCAGTCAGACGGCATTCGACCAGCACAAGCAGGTGCTCGATGCCATCGGTGACCAGATCCTCTATGTCGGCGAGATCGGTGCGGGCAACACGGCCAAGCTCGTGCACAACTGCGCGAGCATCACGATCCGGCGTGCCATCGCCGAGGTGTTCACGATGGGAGTCAAGGCTGGAGTCGAGCCGGCAGCACTCTGGCACGCAGTGCGGCAAGGGGCCATCGGACGCGCGCGAACGTTCGACCGAATCGGCGATCGGTACCTTCAATCCGCCTACGACCCGCCGTCCTTCGCGTTGGCCCTCGCCAACAAGGACCTTCGCCTGGCCCTCGAGCTGGCCGACCAGCTCGGTGTGCCCATGGCGTGCGCGGAAGTTGCGCAGGCCGACTTTACCGAGGCGCTCGCCCGAGGATGGGGCCATCGCGACTCCCAGTCGCCGATGCAGCTGCAGAACGAGCGCGCGAACGTGACGATCAAGCTCTCCGCAGAAGAAGTACAGGAAGTCCTCGATCGAGGCTGACCAGCCGCCTCGCTCACAAACATCAGGAGATCCATTGGACACCAACGAGACCGGACGTCGCATCATGAGCGAACTCATGGGTGCGGACTACGTCGAGAAGAAGGACGAGACCCGCAACGACTTCAACGACGTCATTCACGACTACTCCATCGAGGTCTGCTTCGGCCGCGTGTGGGCCCGGGACGGGATCGACCGCAAGCAACGCAGCATCGTCAACATTGCCATGCTGACGGCGCTCAACCGGCCGGCTCAGCTCGCCCACCATGTCGAAGGTGCGCTCACCAACGGCTGCACGGTCGCCGAAATCAAGGAAGTGCTGCTGCAGGCGGCCGTCTATTGCGGACTCCCCGCAGCCGGTGAAGCGTTCCGGGTCGCAGAGAACGTGCTGCGCGAGCACGGCCACCTCGACTGACACATGCCACCCATATTCAGGGCCGGCCCGTCCCCGTCAATCCCCCACCACTCCTCTACGAAGCCTCCGGCGCCTCCCTCCCCTCCCTGGGTGATGTGACTCGTCGGCAGCAAGGAGATCCAAATGACCCACTCGCAGGAGAAGGTCCACCCACCGAGCCCCACACCCGGATCCTCCACGGGTAAGGCCAATCCGCCGGGCATGAAGAAGGTCGCGGCAGCGAGCTTCATCGGTACCGTGATCGAGTTCTACGACTACAACATTTACGGTGTCGCCGCGGCGCTCGTGTTTCCGACCGTGTTCTTCCCCGCGTTGGGTGCGGTGGCAGGCACTGTGGCATCCTTCGCCACACTCGGCGTGGCCTTCGTGGCACGACCGTTCGGGAGCATCCTGTTCGGTCACTTCGGTGACCGTCTGGGCCGGAAGAAGACTCTGATCGTCACGATGCTGCTGATGGGCGTGGCGACTCTGCTCGTCGGACTGATGCCGACCGCGGGTCAGATCGGCGTCGCCGCACCGATTCTCATCGTGGTGCTGCGGATCCTGCAGGGCCTCGCAGCGGGTGGTGAATGGGGTGGGGCGGTGCTCTTCGTCTCGGAGCATGCCCCCAAGTCGAAACGCGGATTCTGGTCGATGTTTCCGTCACTGGGCGGTGGCGGGGCGATTATTCTCGCCAACGCCACCTTCTTCGCCGCGGCAATCGGGATGAGCGACGAGACGTTCGCGGCGTGGGGTTGGCGTATCCCGTTCCTGGCGAGCATCTTCCTGATCGTGGTCGGGCTCTGGGTTCGCCTCAGTATCGACGAGACACCGGTGTTCGCCAAGCAGGTCGAGCAGCACGGAACTGCCCGCACACCCTTCCTGGATGCGTTCAAGAGTCAGCCGTGGCAGGTCCTGCTCGCAACCGGCACCGCAGCGATGACGCTGTCATTGACCTACATCGGTGGCACCTACTTGATCAGCTACGGCACCAAAATGCTCGAACTGCCTCGTCCGTTTGTACTCAGCATCGCGATCGCCGGCGGTTTCGCAATCTCCGTCGCGGTCATCCTCGGCGCCGTCCTGTCCGATCGAATCGGGCGCCGCCGCATGATCATGACGGCTGCGTGTCTGGCGATCGTCTGGACCCTGTTGCTGTTTCCGATCCTCGAGACACGGTCGTTGTTCGCTTTCGCCATCGGCGTTCCGGTGACGATGTTCATCTCGGGTCTCGCAACCGGCCCCCTCGGGGCCTTCCTCTCCGAACTGTTCCACACTCGCTATCGCTACACCGCGACCGGCCTGAGCTACAGTCTCGCCGGCATGCTCGGCGGGGCGATCCCCCCGCTCATTGCGACGCCCATCATCGCGGCCTGGGGCGGATTCGCCTTCGGTCTCGTCATGGCCGCCCTGGCGGCTGTGAGTCTGACGTGCGTCCTGGTGATCGGCGAGACGAAGCAACTGGACCTCGACCGCGAAGACGGCGTTCCCGTCTCGTGACGAATCCGTAAACAGCAGGCTGCCTCCGGTCCCTCTATCGGGACCGGAGGCAGTCCGGCGTCAACGGCGATGAGCACGCTACAAGGAAAGCTGACGATGAATCTTGATTCCGGGAAGCACAGCACCATGGGTGGGCGGCGCCGCCTGATCCTGCTACGGCACGGGGAAAGCGCGTGGAACGCCGCCGATCGCTTCGCCGGGTGGGTCGACGTCCCGCTGACCGACGTCGGGCGGGCCGAGGCCCGCCGATCGGGTGAGCTGATCCGCCGAGCCGGCATGCTTCCGGACGTTGTGCACACGTCGCTGCTGCGGCGTGCTGTTGCGACGGCCGACGTTGCACTCAATGCTGCCGAACGTCACTGGATCCCCGCCCATCGCAGTTGGCGGCTCAACGAGCGGCACTACGGCGACCTTCAAGGGCGAACCCGAGACGCTGTCCGCGCTGAGGCCGGCGAGGCCACCTTCCGGCTGTGGCGGCGCTCGTATCACATTGCGCCACCAGAAATTCGAGCGGACAGCGCCTTCTCGCAGGCCGACGATCCCCGCTATCGCGCGTTGGGCGTCGATGTCCCCTCCGCGGAATCACTGCGGGACGTGCAGAACCGGCTACTTCCCTACTGGGCGACGGCGATCATCCCCGATCTGATGCGCGGTCGAACAGCACTGGTCGTCTCCCACGGTAACGCCCTGCGTGCGCTGATCATGCATCTCGACTGCTTGACTGCCGACGACATCGGCGCAGTGAACATTCCGACTGGAATTCCGATTCGATACGACTTGGACGACGCTTTGCGCCCGGTCGTGCCCGGAGGTGTCGTCCTGGAGCCCGCCCACGTGCCTTAACCTTGCCTTATCCTGGATACACCGATTCGGATGAGTCCGTAGGCGGGTCGTAACGGCGAAATGCCCTGTCGTAGTGAAAGAATTGAACTTCTCACAGAAACAATTCGGCCACGACGAAGGGCATCTCGTAGGTGCAACTATCTCACACCAGACCCGTCTCGGCGTCGAGGTTCGATGACTCCAATTTGGTGGCGACCGCAGGACTGGTCCCGGTGATGGCATTGGCGCAGGCCAGCGGCCTGCTCACGCTCGCCGATCGGCACCTGAGCGTACCGACCGACAAAGGCAGCAACCCGGGCCGCAAGATCGGGTCCCTGATCGGCGGGATGGTCGCCGGCGCCGACAGCATCGCCGACCTGGCGATCCTGCGGCACGGGGCAATGGGAACGATATTCGACCGCCCCTACGCACCATCGACGCTGGGATCGTTCCTCCGCCAGTTCACCTTCGGGCACGTCCGGCAACTCGACGCCGTCGCCTCGCGATTCCTGGGCAACCTCGCCGCGAAGACCACGCTGGTCACCGGCATCGACACCGGGCGAGTCCTGGTCGATATCGACGATACGATCATCAAAGTCCACGGCCACGGCAAACAAGGCTCCGGCTACGGCTACTCCGGCGTCCGCGGGCTGAACGCCCCTGCTCACCACGGTCACCACCGACACCTGTGCACCGGTGATCATCGGTCAACGCCTGCGCCGAGGAGCCTGCGGCTCCGCACGCGGGGCCGCCCGCATGATCGCCGACGCCCTGGCCACCGTCGACCGGCTGCGCACCCACGCGGCAGGAACCAGCGGGGACGGCGCGCCGAAGGTTGTGGTCCGCGGCGACTCCGCCTTCTACGGCCATCCCACCATCGGGGCCGCGCTCCGGGCCGGCGCCGACGTCTCGGTGACCGTGCGCCTGACCTCCACCATCAAACGTGCGATCGCATCCATCGGCGACGACAAGTCCGCCTGGACGCCGATCGAATACACCGACGCCGTCTACGACGAGGCCACCGACACCTGGATCTCGCGGGCGGAGGTCGCGGAGATCCCGTTCACCGCGTTCGCCTCGCAGAAGAAGTCCCATCACACCCGGGTCGGCTGGTGGTGCGCCGCATCCCCGACCTGCGCCCGCCCAAGGTCCAGGGCCAGGGCACGTTGTTCGACGTCTGGCGGTTCCAGGCGTTCTTCACCACCACCGACCCCGACGACCTCTTTCGCCGTCGCCGCCGACAAGACCCACCGCCAGCACGCAGTCATCGAGCAGGTGCACGCGGACCTGAAGAACTCCGCCCTCGCGCATCTGCCGTCGAACTCGTTTTCGGCGAACGCCGCCTGGCTGGTCTGCGCGGTGATGGCGTTCAACCTCACCCGTGCCGCCGGCACCCTCACGGCTGACCCGAAGCTGACGAAAGCGACCACCGGCACCCTCCGGCGCACCATCGTCTCGGTCCCCGCACGCATCGCCTCCTCGGCGAGACGGTTGACGCTGCACCTCCCGCAGAACTGGCCGTGGGAAACAGCATGGATAACTCTGTTCGACAACGCGTTCGGGCGCTCCTACCCGATCATCGTCTAACACCCGCGATCCCTGCACAGCCTCGACACGAAAGAGTCAGTGGAACAACCCGACACGACAGGTCGGACGCTCTACCATGCCCACACACCGTTCCATGCCGCCCAACGAAACTCGCAGCGATCAGGTCAGCGAATCGGTGAATTCAGGTAAGCGAGGTCACGCGCCTCGAACAGGAGCTCCACCACGGCCTTGGGGTCGGTGACCATCGCGTTGTGCGAGGTCTGCAGTACCCGGTAGTGGAAGCGCGGATCGGTAGCGCTTCGCTGCCTGGCTCGCTCGAGCAGGTGGGGTTCGAGTGACGAAGGGACGCACTCGACGAACATCCCGGGGTGGCGCCAGAGCCGGTCGGTGGCGCCGATCCGATCTTGATAGGTCTTCAGTGGCTGGGCGGTCATTCGACTGTTTGCCCACGCGACGTCGTCCGGGTCCGTCACTCCGTAGCGACTCGCGTCGGCCGGGGGGATGTACCAGGAATCTCCGTGCTGATCGGCCAGGGCGGTCATCGCCGCGGCTCGCGATTCACCGTTCAGGTCGAAGACCGATTCCCCGGCGCGGGGCACGAGTGCGTCGAGCAGGACGACGGTCTTCACACGGTCGGAGATGACCTCCATCGCACCGGTGACCACCATGCCGCCGTAGCTGTGACCGACGAGCACGGCGTCCCGGATGTCTTCGTAGGTGAAGGTCGCGACAAGATCCTGGATGTGGGTGTCGAGGCCGATCTGCGGGCTCAGAAGATGGGATCGGTCGCCGAGCCCGGTCAGGGTTGGTGTGTAGACCTCATGTCCATGCTGTCGGAGAAGCGCGGCGACACGTCGCCAACACCACCCGCCGTGGCGACCGCCGTGGAGCAGCACGAAGGGTGTCGATTCTGGTGAAGAGGCCGCTTCCATCGCAGCTTCCCTTTCTCGAGTCACTACCGCACAAGTGTGATGTGCGCACAGCGGTGCCACTACCGAGCTCTGGGCGTCAGCGCTCAGCGCGGGGAACCGATCCGCTGCTGCCATCCGTCGACGTGGTCGAGGAGTAGTTTCCTCAGTTCCTGCTCGCGTGGCAGCATGTCGGCGCTCGCACCGACCAGGGTCACTTCGGCAACAGGTTTCCCGGCCTTGTTCCGAACCACGGTTGCCAGCGCGAATCGGGTACCGGCGTGGAGGGTGTTCCGGGCGACGCGGGTGCGTTTGATCTCGTCGTATTCGCTGAGGAAGGTGTCGACGAGCGCCGCTTCGTCGCTCCCACACCGACGGAGATAGGAGTCCATCTGGCTCGCTGGTTGGTCAGCCAGCAGCGCCTTGCCGCCGGCGGTCTCGAGCAGCCGCCGGCGGATGTTCTTGCGGGCGCCGAACCCGGCGAGGAGATCCGCGCCGAATTCGGAGACATAGATGAGGTTGTCGCCGGCTTGAACACCGAGAAACACGGTCACCCCGGTCGCTTCGTGCAGCGATTGAAGGTCGGCGTCGGTGACCGATCCGGCACGAAGGTGTCCACTTGCCAGCGTCAGCCCGTGCAGGGCCGGACCGATGTAGAACCGGTTATTGTCCTGGTGGAGCCACCCGGCAGCGACCAGTCCACGAATGAAACCGTGTACCGAGCTCTTCGGAGCGTCCAGCGCGCGGGACAGCTCCGCGAAGGTCATCCCCGGGTTGTAGACAACCTCCTCGAGGATGCGCGTCACTCGGTCGATCGTCCGGTGGTTCTGTGGACCTCGCTCCACCTGGTCACTCGAAGAATCGCTCACGGTCACAATTTAACCCCATTCATTCGTGGTATCCGGCCGCTGCAGCCTTTCATCTCAGGCGCCGACGAATACCGGGGGACGCTTGGCGATCGAGGCCGCAATGCCCTCGTGTAGATCAGTGGTTGCCAGCAGCATTGTCTGCGCGGTGGCTTCCTCGTCCAGGGCTGCCGTTACCTGGGCGGCGAGGGAGCGTCGCATCGTGGACCTGATGGCTGCCAGGGACAGCGGTGAGGACTCCGCGATCTCGGCTGCCCACTCGATCGCGGCCTCGCGGGGATCACCGGCGCTGACTCGATCGCACAGCCCGATCGCCAGCGCCTCGTCCGCACCGACGTTGCGGCCGGTGTACAGCAGGTCCAGCGCCTTCTGCTGGCCGACGACGGCGGGGAGGGTGACGGACAGCCCGAAGCCATGATGGAAGCCGAGTCTGGCGAAGTTCGCCGTCAGCCTGGCGTCCGCACCTGCGACGCGGAAGTCCGCGGCCAACGCGAGACCGAGCCCACCTCCGACCGCCGCGCCCTGGACCGCCGCGACGATGGGCTTTCGGGTGGTGAACAGCGACGCCGCTGCGCGGTAGACCCGGCGAAGGATGTGTTGGTCCACTCCCCGGAGATCAGCGCCCGCACAAAAGTTCCGTCCCTGCGAGCAGAGGACGATCGCACGAACGTCGGCGACGGAGTCGAAGTGCACGAGTGCCGCACCGATGTCGCACAGACTTGCCTCGTCGAAGAAGTTGTGCGGTCCTCGCTGTACTTCGACGATGCCGACCCGTCCCTGGGTGTGGGCCGCAACCACGCCGGTCATCGGACCTCCTCGAGGAGCTGTCGTGCGGCGGCAACGACCGCCTTCTTGTCGATCTTGCCTGCGTGGTTGACCGGGAAGGGCTCGCGGTGCGGGACCAAGCGGCTCGGGATCGCGAAGGATGCGATCCGGCCACGCAGCTGACCTGCCAGGGTGTCCGGATCGACGTCGCGGGTGAGAACGACCGCCGCCATGACCTCCTCGCCCAGATCCGGGTGGGGCATCCCGAACACGACGGCGTCTGCTACGTCCGGCAAAGCCGTCAGAGCCGCTTCGACTGCTGCGGGGGCGATGTTCTCACCGCCGCGGATGATCATCTCCTTCGACCGTCCGGTGATGAACAGGTATCCGTCGTCGTCCAGGCGTCCGAGGTCGCCGGTGTGCAGCCAGCCGTCGGAGTCGATCGGCGCTTCGTTCTCTCCCAGATACCCGAGCATCTGGGTTGGGCTCCGCAGGAGGATTTCCCCGTCCGTGAACTCGGCGGCCGGGGCGATCATGATTTCGACGCACGGTAGAGCCCGCCCGGTGGTTCCGGGGCGTTCGACGGTGTCGGCTCCCGATGCCGCGACGCCTTGGCCGCCGTTCTCGGTCAGCCCGTAGCCGGTGGGGATTCGCGGCTCCACACCGGAGAGTCCGGTGCGGATGCGTTCGACGAACTCCGGGGTCATCGGGGCGCCGCCGACGGTCAATGACCTCAAGGTGGTCAGGTTGCGGGTCCGAACGTCCGGGTGCTCGAGTACACGGGAAACCATGGTCGGCACCGCGCTCCACCGTTGGACGCGCCACTGCTCGATCAGTCGCATCGCCTCGACGGGATCGAATCGGCCTGCCGGCATCACCAGCGTGTCCCCGACGCAGATCGCCCGCAGGAGGGTCTGCACTCCGCCGACATGGAACATGGGTCCAGTGTGCAGGGCGGGCTGGCCGGTCGATTCGTCGACCTGATGCGGCAACCTGCGGGTGATGTGCAGAAGCATCTGCAGGCCGGCAAGCAGCGACCGGTGGGACAGGACGGCGGCCTTGGGGCGGCCCGAGGTTCCCGAGGTGAAGATGATCGCCGCGGGGGCGTTCTCGTCGATGTCCTCGACGGACGGTTCCAGCGGTGTCTCCGAGTCGGTCCCGGACTGCGGATCCCAGGGGAGCAACTCCCATTGGGAGGGCACCCGGTCGACGACCCGGTCGTCGGCGATCACCAATGCGGGGGCCACCGTGTCCAGCGAGTCGGCGAGTTCCTTCTCGCTCCACCAGGCGTTGGCCAGAACCGCGACGCCGCCGGCGGAGACGGTCGCCCAGAAGTTCACGATCCATTCCGGGCTGTTCCATCCGAGAATCACCACGTGATCGCCGGTGGTGACCCCGCGTGCTCGCAGTTCAGCAGTGCGTGTCCGAACTGCCTGATGGAACTGGGCGAAGGTCATCACGCGCTCGCCCTGGACGATGTGTGCACGTCCGCTCCAGCGGTCCGCGAAGGGCAACAGTGATCCGAGATTGCGTGGACGTTCCGAGTACATGCGGAATTCTCGGCCGTCGACGACAACGGGGGCGATCGATGTGCCCCAGGCGGTGATGGTGGGCTCGGGGGTCACTGGGCGCTCCCCTTTGCATCGGTCGCGCGGTGCGGCAGGCGGATGACGGCGGAGCCGGGCATCACGGACTGGTCGCGCTGGTTGGTTGCCCAGGTCTCGACGTGGACGACGTGGTCGCCGGCGTCGTCGACGAGCTTGTCGGTGACCCGGCCGCCGAGTCGGACGACATCGGACAGGTAGACGTGGGAGCGGTACTGACCATGGATCGACTTCAGGAAGGCGTCGTCTCCCATCCAGTTCGTCAGGTGGTGGATCTGCCAGGAGGTGCGCTGGATTCCGACGTCGTAGGCCACCTGGGCGCCCTGCAGACGGGCGGCGTAGTCGTTGTAGTGCACGGAGTAGACGGGCTCGAGTGCGCTGGTCGACGGGTCACGGAACGCCCACTTCGGGTGCTTCTTGTAGCGGCGCAGCGCGACGCCGTGGGCGGCGATACGCGGGATCGGTGCGGCGCCCGCGGCGATGAACGCGATCTCGTCGGTCAGTCCGATCGGGCCCTTCGTGATGACGTCGAGCTCGTCACCGACCTGGACGTCGTCCCAGTAGCGTGGTTCGGCGCCACGCGGCTTCTCGTCGAGGATGTCGTTCTCGATCTGCTCGAGTTCCTCATCGGTCCAGGGGTGTGGGAGTTCGATCTTGCGGGACTCACGTTTTGCCTGCATCTCGGTGCGCTCGAACCTCATCCGTGAGCAGATGAACGTCGCAGCGAGTTCGTCGTTCTGGTTGCGGTATTCCTGACGCAGGTAATCCTTGATGCGGCGGCCGGCGAAGTTGCTCGCGTCGGTGGGACCGTCGAAGCCGTCGAAGACCACCTTGGCGGTGATCTTGTCGTCGACACGGATCGGTTCGTGGAAGTTGATGGTGGTCTCGCAGTGGAATCCGCCGAGGCCGGGCCATCCGACCTGGACCGAGCCCAGGCAGGCGAAGATGAACGACGGCGGAGCGATGATTCCCTTGTGCGCTGTGGTCGACGCATACTCCTCGTCGGTCCACAGCGGGTTGTCGTCACCGATGCCTTCGCAGAAGCGCAGGATGGCCAATCGTGTTGCGTACTCGTTGTTCACCGCCGCTGCGGTGCGCAGTTCGGTACCGATCAGTGCGCGCATGTTGTCGAGCATCTCGTCGGTGAACTTCGCCTGAGCGAGTTCGCGCCCGATTGTGGGGTCCTGTGTCTGGGTCATGGTTCTCCTTGGGTTGTTGAGCCGAGGCCGGCCGACGTGGGCTGCTGTTCCGTGCTGGAGTCAGCTCAGAGTTGAGACGACCGACTTCGTTTCGAGGTAGTTCTCCATCGCCTCCGGGCCGCTTTCCCGCCCCCATCCCGACTGGCGGTAGCCGCCGGCAGGCATGTGCACGCCGCCGGCGCGATGCACGTTGATGCCCACCCGTCCGGCGCGCAGTCGGCGCGCGATCGCGTGGCCGACTGCGCCGTCGCGTGTCCACACGCTCGAGGCCAGCCCGAACGAGCTGTCGTTTGCGAGGGCGACGGCCTCGTCGACATCGACGAAAGGCATCACCCCGAGGACAGGTCCGAAGATCTCCTCGCGCATGACCGCCATGGTCTGGTCGACGTCGGCCAGGACGGTGGGCTCGAAGAAGTAGCCCTTGTCGCCGATCCGGTTGCCGCCCGACACCACGCGGGCGCCGGCCTCGCGGCCGCCGTCGACGTACGCGGTGACGCGTTCGAGTTGCTTACGGGAGATCAAAGGACCGAGATCGACGTCCGGGTCCGCTCCGTAGCCGATGCGCAGTCGACGGCCTTCTTCCGCAACACCTTCGACGACCTGGTCGAAGACCGCCTCGTGAACGAACAGTCGCGTCCCCGCGGCGCAGACCTGACCGGTGTTCCAGAACACCGCTCCTGCCACTCCGGGAATCGCTGCCGCGAGATCGGCGTCCGGCATGACGATGACCGGTGACTTGCCGCCGAGTTCGAGGGACAGTTTCTTGATGTTGCCCGCACCGGCGTTGATGATCGAGCGCCCGACTTCGGTCGAACCGGTGAATGCCACGGCATCGACGTCGTCGTGCTCGGCCAGCGCGGATCCGACGGTCGAGCCGGGGCCGGTGACGATGTTGACCACACCCGCGGGGACACCGGCCGCGAAGAGGATTTGACCCAGCCACAGCGCGGTGAGTGGGGTTTCGGCGGCAGGCTTGAGGACGCAGGTGCATCCGGCGGCGAGGGCGGGAGCGAGTTTCTTCGATGCCGAGATCAGCGGAGCATTCCAGGGCACGATCATCGCCACCACGCCGACCGGTTCTCGTAGCGTGTAACCCTGAATGCGACGTTCGGCAGGGCCCAGGTCGGCGGTGCGACCGTGGATCTTGTCTGCCCATCCTGCGTAGTACTGGAACTGCGCGGCGGCTTCGAGCACCATGGCACGGGCCTGTGGAACGGGGATTCCCATGTCCTGGCTCTCGAGCTTGGCCAGTTCGTCGGCCGAGGACTTGATCAGCTCGGAGGCCCGCCACAGGATTGCACCCCGCTGTTGCGCCGGCAACTTCATCCACCGCTCTTCGTCGAAGGCGCGGCGGGCGGCCGCAACCGCAACGTCCGCATCCTTTTCCGAACCGAGCGCGACGTCCGCGATCTTCTCACCCGTTCCCGGGTCGTAGGTCGGAAACGTCTGCCCCGAGATCGACGAGAGCCAACTCCCGTCGATGAGCATCGGTGCGGGCCCGTTATCTGCCTGCAGGGGAAAAGACCAGCTCTGCGGCTGTGTCGTCATGAACGTCTCTCCTTGTGAATGGACGGCCGGTTCTGCAGTGCAGACCGGCAGGACGTGACGGTGTTCTCGTGTCGGCGGCACTCGCCGGCCCAAGGTCAACAGAATGCGATAGTTCGTATATTAGAACTCTTGGTTGTATTTGGGAACACCTCAGGGCAAAGAAATCCTCGAACCGGCAACACGCAGGCGAAGCGTGCGGGCCTGAGCGTGTTGCTACCAGGCGTGATCGAGGATGCTGCGCAGCCCGTCGCGATCAGCAGGACGCGGGACCGCGGTGAGAGCCCAGTCGTGCAGCGTGTGCTCGACAATGTCCGGCAAGTCGGACTGCTCGATGCCGACATCGCGAAGTCGTAGCGGAATTTGTGCAGAGGTCAACACCTCTTCGATGGCCGTGATGGCATCGGCGGGTGAATCGGCACCCGGCACACCCAGCAGACGCGCGATCCGGGCCAGGGCCTCGTCGGTCACGCCGAGATTGAAACGCATCGTGTGCGGCAACAGAAGGGCTTCGACGACGCCGTTGCCGACCGTCGAGCGCGGCCCCACCGCATGGGAAAGCGCCTGTGCCAACCCCGTTCCGGCATGGTCGCTGCCCTGCCCCGCGAGGAGCGCGCCGAACATCAACTGAACGGCTGCCTCGGCGTCGGGCCGGTCGCCGACACGACCCAGCCACGTCGTCAACACAGTCAATGCGTGGCCGAGTAATGCTTCGGCCAGCGGGTTCCCGCCCGTGGACTGCATCCCGTCCACTGCCATCGCGAGGGCGTTGAGCGACGATGAACGTATCAGCGACGCCGGCGCGGTCATTGCCACCACCGGATCGAAGACGACCCCGGCCGCGCGCGCCTTCGGATCGAACAGCGCCAGCCTCTCCCCTGTCGCGGGATCCCTCACCGCGGCGCCGGCCTTGGCGTAGGCGGTCGTCGGCGTGGACGGCACGACCCACATCGGAACCTTCGAGGCAGACAGGCGCGGACTGATCATCCGGCCGTCGTCCGCACGGCGGGTGCACAAGTCGTGGGCATCCCCCTTCTCACCCGCCAGAATCACCGCTGCCCGCGCGGTGACGACGGCGGAGCCGCCGCCCAGCGCCACCACCGCGGTCGCCCCGGAATCGATCAGCACATCGCGCGCCTTCTCCACAGACGGCAGCGGGCTGTGCTCGCGCACCTCGCTGAAGCGGGCCACCAACCGTTCCCCGATGGCCGATTCCACACGACGAAGCGCCTCGTCGTGAGCCAGCATCGAGGCGCCACAGACCAGCATCACGCGATGGGGGCTGGGACGGTCGAGTTCTTTCGACAGCAGGTCGAGGGCGTTCTCACCCGAGTAGGTGCGAAACGCCGGGGTCGTGTGCCGCACGGCCAACACGGTCATGGGGAGCCTTCCGGGGTCAGTGATTCTTGACGTCTTCTCTGACCCGAGCGTAGCCGCGTTGTTCTTATATAGGAACCCTAGATCGTATATGCAATCATTTCATGTTGTGGCGACAGAGAGAAAGGAAGGAGTTACCCCGAGCGTGGTTCGGATTCGACCCTCTCGACCTCGACCTTCGGACCCATGTGGCGCGAGAGCGCGACCCCGACCACCAGTACGAACGCTGTGGCGGCAATGAACCAACCCATTCGATGCAGGCCGGCATCGTCGATCTCGTGACCGGCAGTCACCTGAAGCACCACCACCGAGAGGTTGGCGCCGATGAACGCCATCGTGCGGAACATGCCGATTGCAGTGCCGACTTCCTCGACCGTGGTCACCGAGTTGACCAGGCTCTGATTGCCGATGTTGTTGAATCCGTTGGGAATGCCGAGCACGGCGGCGACAAGCAGCAAGACCAGTATTGGCGCTGTCGAACGCTCGACGGAGGCAATCAGGACCCCCCCGATCATCAGAGCGATCGTGCCGACGAGAAGTGTCGCCCGAGCCCCCACCTTTCGGTAGACACGTGACCCGATGATCGTGGAGAAGACGCTGACCCCCGCGACCGGCAGCATCGTCATGCCGGCCTCGATCGCACTCATCCCCCTCACATACTGCAGCCATTGGGGAATGCCGAAGAAGACGCAGTAGAAGCACGTGTAGGTGACGAGTGTACGACCGAGAGTATTGCTGAGCGCACGGTTGCGTACCAGAGCACGAACATCGAAAAAGGGGTCGGACGCACGCCACTCCCACCAGACGAACAGGGCGAGTCCGCTTCCGGCCACAGGTAGCAACCACCACGAGGGACTGTCTCGAAGCGAGACGAGTAGCAACATCAGCGAGGTGATCGCGACGAGGAACATCCCGATTCCGACCACATCGAGCGCACGGAGCGCTCCCCGTACCGACGCCGAACGCCCGCCTGCGTACCCGACGTCCGCATGCATTACAGCGATGGCACTGAGCAACACGACCGGAAGGTTTACCCACAGAATGGACTGCCATCCGAATGTACCCACGAGCAAACCGCCGATCGTGGGCCCGAGAGCAGCGACGGACTGGCCACACACCACCAACGTGGTGAGCGCGGTGCGCGACTGCCGCCCGTAACGCTCCGCATAGCTGCGGATCATCGTCATGGCATTGGGCATGTGCGCCGAAATACCGCAGCCAAGAAGAACATACGCCGCGATCAACCACCTCACGTCGGGGGCCAGCATTCCCACGATCGAGCCGGCAGCGGCCAGAACCAGGCCGCCGACGAATATGCGCCGCGCTCCGAAGAGTGCACCCATGCGGCCTGCCGTGGGCGCACCCACCGCCGTGGTGATGTACATCGCCGAAATGACCCAGGACACTCCCGAGTTCGACCCGAATTGCGCGGCGATGCCGACGATGGCGACGGCGATCATCGACGAGTTCAGCGGCTGCAGAACACTACCGGTCGCCAGCGCCCCGCTCACACGGAACGGGATCGCCCGGCCTTCCGATGCAGGCGGGGTTCGGCTACCGACAGCCGTCACGACTGCGACTCCGGCGTCCGAGCCGAGCCGGGCGCCTCCGCGAGGCGAGCCAACAGGCCGCCCGCGAGGAACAGTAATTCCCGTTCCACCTCGGTACATCGTTCCTCTATCGCGGCCGCGAGCCACTCCCTGCGCCTGGCCCGATCCGCCGCAAGGGTGCCGACACCCGCTTCGGTAATCGAAATAAGCTGCGAACGAGCGTCTTTAGGATCGACGGAACGAGTGACCATCCCCTTACCCTCCAGGGAGCAGACCGTGCGAGCAATGGTCTGCGGAGCCACCTGCTCGAGGTCGGCGAGTGCGCGTGCACTCAACGGCCCCGACCGATCCAGATGTGACAGGGCCTGCATCTGCGTCGGCGACATCAGATGCCCTGAGCTCTTGCTTCGAATCCTACGGCTGAATGCGACGACGTTCTCCCTCAACCGATCGACACGTTCATCCATCAGCTTCACCCACTAATTAGTCAGCCTTGCTGCGTTAATCTGAAAGAAGTATCCGACTCTTCCACGCTAGATGCATGAAGGATACACAGCATTGGTGACTAATTTGAGTGGATGTAACAAAATCAACACAATGCCCCGTGAAGGCCCGATCCGTGGTCAACCCACCATTTGACGCCCACGCGCGCGCGGCTGCAAGTGTCTGCCAGTCCGTGTATTGGCAGTACCTTCCTCACGTCCAGCCTGCGATCTACCCTCACGCCAGGGTGAAGATGCCCCACGACAGCAGCGGGCCGATGATCACCATCGAAAGGCCCCACAGTGCGAGTCTGCGAAACAGCGCCGCGCGCTCGTCCGGCCTGGCGTTGGCCAGAACGAGTGCCCCCGCAATGCCCATGGGGCTGGCGTCGACGACCGTTGCCGAAATGGTGACGGGCCCGACGACGTTGAGAACGCTGACCCCACCGTCGGACACCATCGGTAGCCCAAGCGGCAAACTTGCACCGAGAACACCCAAGGTCGACGTGAAGGCCGACCTGCGGTCGGCTCCGGGTCTCGGTCCGATTCTCGCCGCCCGGGTCCTGGCCGAGGTCGGCGACGACCCTGCACGGTTCACGACGGCAAACGGGTTGCGCGCGTTCGCCGGCACCGCGCCGATCACCCGCGCCTCGGGCCGATCGCACTACGTCAAGGCGCGGAAGGTCCGCAACAAGCGACTCGGCGACGCCTGCCAGTGGTTGGCGTTCGTCACCCTCACCAAATCAGCGGGCGCCACGTGCCCACTACGACAAACGACGAGCCGCCGGCGACCACCACAACGCCGCGCTGCGCAACCTCGCCAACAAGCTCCTCGGACGCATGTGGTGGTGTCTACAACACAACGAACCCTGGGACGACCACGCCGCCTGGCCCGACCATCAGATCACATCTCAATCAGCGGCTGCTTGACACCTGACCCGCGTGGGATGTCTACCTCCCGGTGGGTGACGGTGAATTTCTGTATCTGGCGACGGTCGGCGTGGTAGGCATCATCTCCCCCTGGAACTACCCCCTGTCCCTGGGTGTCTGCGACATCATCCCCGCGCTCCTCGCCGGCAATGCCGTGGTCCACAAGCCGGACACGCAAACCGCGCTGACCGCGCTACGCGCGCGGGAGCTCCTCGTCGAGGCCGGCCTCGACCCCGCGCTGTGGCAGATCGTCGTCGGCGAGCCGGCAACGGTCGGACAACCGCTCATCGACCACGCCGACCACATCTGCTTCACCGGCTCGACCGGCGCGGGCCGCAAGATCGCGGAGGCGGCCGCGCGCCGACTCATCGGTTGCACACTCGAGCTCGCCGGCAAGAACCCCATGCTGGTGCTCGACGACGCCGATCTCGACAAGGCCGCCAAGGGAGCAGCTCGGGCGTGTTTCTCCACCGCCGGGCAGCTCTGCCTGTCGACCGAAGGGACTGCCCCGGCTCTGGTTGACACCTGACCCGTGAGGGATCCACCCTCACGGTGAAAGGATGATCGACATGCCGAAGCCATATCCCGAGGAGTTTCGTCGCGACGTCGTCGCCGTAGCCCGCAAACGCGAAGCCCCGCTGGAGCAGATCGCGAAAGATTTCGGGATCTCCAAGACCTGCCTGAAGAACTGGCTGCGCAAGGCCGACATCGAGGACGGCACCCGACCCAGCCTCACACGAGACGAATCCGACGAGCTCCGCGAGGCCCGCAAACGTATCCGGCTGCTCGAACAAGAGGCGGAAGTGATGCGCCGGGCGGTCGCCTACCTATCGCGGGACGTCAACCCAAAATGATGTTCCCGCTGGTCCGTGACCTAGCCGCCGACGGTATCCCCGTCGCGGTGACCTGCCGGGTGCTGGGATTCTCCCGGCAAGCGTTCTACAAGTGGAACACCGATCCCGTGTCCCGACGGGACTGGGACGACGCCCATCTGATCAACGCCGCACTCGATATCCACGCCGACGATCCGGAATTCGGATACCGGTTCATCGCCGACGAACTACCTGCCCACGGCATCGTCGCCGGCGAGAACCGCGTCCACCGGCTGTGCTCGCAGCAGCGGATCTTCTCGGTGTTCGCCAAGAAACGAGGACTACATCGTCGATCCGGCCCACCGGTCCATGACGACCTCGTCAGGCGGCAGTTCACCGCCCAGCAGCCCGACCGGTTGTGGTTGACCGACATTACCGAGCACTGGACCGATGAGGGCAAGCTCTACCTCTGCGCGATCAAGGACTGCTTCTCCACCCGGATCGTCGGCTACTCGATCGCCGACCGGATGACCGCGGACCTGGCGTGTTCGGCGCTGCGAAACGCTATCGCGCTTCGTGGACCGGATGGCACCGTGGTTCACTCCGATCGCGGCAGCCAGTTCCGTTCCGGAATGTTCGTGGAATTGTTGGGCTGCAATGGTTTACAAGGTTCTATGGGGAAGGTTGGGGCATGTGGCGACAATGCCGCGATGGAATCGTTCTTCGCGTTGCTGCAACGCAATGTTCTCGACCGTCGCCGCTGGAGCAGCCGTGAAGAACTACGGTTGGCGATCGTCGGGTGGATCGAGACGACCTACCACCGGCGGCGCCGGCAACGCGGGCTCGGTCGACTGACGCCCATCGAGTATGAGACGCTCCATCAGACCGCACACGCGGCCTGAAACTGCACACCCCGAGTGTCAACCAGGGTGGGGGCAGTCCCGAACGCCTGTACATCGCCGGCACCATCTACGACGAATTCGTTCCGAAGCTCGTCGCGCAGACCCAGGCGCTCAAACTCGGGAAGGGTGCAGCGTTCGACTACGACATCGGCACTTTGACCTCGCAACGACAGTTCGACAACGTCGAACGGGCTCCAACTACCGGTCTCGACTCATCTTCCGACCCCCGTATTTCGTAGAAATACCGTCACGAGGGTGGTGGAGTGCCGAGTTCGTCCGCGGCGAAAACCGCGATTCTTTCCCCGCAGTCTCACGCAGTGTCGCGGTGGCGTAGTGATCGGGATTCCAGGCTGCGTGCAACTGAACACTCGGCGGGCGACGCCTGTTCGAACCCACTCGCACAGATTCTGACGCTCCGGACTGCCCGTGCGGTAGGACCGAACGGTCTCGGGCAGTTCGAACTTGCGCGATGCCAAGCGGACTGGGTCGTTGGAGGTTTTTGTTTCCGAAGATTCCTGCGGTGTCGCCGCACTGAACAATGACTGCAGCACCGATCTGCCCATCTGATGTCCACTCATCCCAGCGGTGGCCATGCGCCGGGGATAAGTGTCGGAAGTCACTCTGAAGTTAAGCGGAGCGCATGTTCATATTACTTGGTTTGTCGTACGGTCGAGGTGTGCCCATGTCGAAGAGTCGAGCTGTGAAGCGGCATTTACGCGCGGATGCGGTGCGGAACCGGTCTGCGATCATCGAGGCGGCCGCGGCCGAGTTCACCACGCGAGGGCGCGGCGCGGACGTGCGCGACATTGCTGCACGCGCCGGTGTGGCGATTGGCACCCTGTACCGCCATTTCCCAACCAAGGAAGACCTTCTCGAGACGGTCATGCAGGACCTGTTCTCCGCATGGCAGAGCGCCGGCTTGTCGAGTTGGGTGAATCATGCGGACCCATGGGCGGCCTTGACCGGGTTCATCGACGACGCCGTGCGCCGCCAGGCCACCCATGTGGCCTTGACCGAGCGGCTGGCCCGCCCCTTCAGCGAGCGTCAGCTCGATGAGTGCGCCACTTGCGTTGCCGCCGTTGCCGAACAACTCGTGGCCCGTTGCCATGCTGCCGCGGTGTTGCGCGAAGGGGTCACCGGCGAGGACATTGTTCAACTCATCATCTGCCTTGCCTCGCTCGCTGATCACAGCGAGATCGGTCCGATAGACCCTCGAGCCGACATTCCAGCCACCGGGCCCGGTACGGACCTGCGACGACCCACAACGGCGCCGTGGGTCCGCCAACTGCAAATCGGGGTCGACGGGCTTCGTCCCGTCCACGGTGCCCTCACACCTCCGTGAGCCCCATACGTCACACCAACCGACTCGTCCCGCGCCAAATTCCCGCTTTCACAAATCCATCAAAAGAGGCAAACAGTGGTAAAGCTCTCCATCGTCGATCAGGTAACAGTCCCCGCAGACGGCAACGCGTTCGACGCATTCGATGACGCCCTGATCACCACGAAACATGCAGAAGCTCAAGGGTTTCACCGCATGTGGTTCGCCGAACACCACGCTATCGGCTCGGTCGCGTCCCACGCACCGGAAATACTCATGGCTGTCATCGCACGCGAGACCGAGCGCATCCGCATCGGGTCCGGAGCGATCCTGCTGAACCACTACAGCCCCCTCAAAGTTGCCGAACTATTCTATCAATTGGAAGTCGTAGCGCCCGGGCGGTTCGACATAGGCCTTGGCCGAGCCACCACCGGCCCACTCGTGGACGTGGCGCTCAAACGCGACCGCGAATCCCGGCCCGCAGATGACTTCGGCCAGCAAGTTCAAGAAGCGCTCGCGTTTCTACGCAGAGACTTCCCAGCCGATCATCCATTCAGCCAGATCCAACTGATGCCCACCGTCACCCCCCGTCCCGACGCATGGATCCTCGGTTCGTCCGGCAGCAGCGCCAACCTAGCCGCCGCGCTGGGAATTGGATACTCCTTCGCAGGATTTATCAACCCACCCGGGGCGGTCCGCGCGTTGCGGTCCTATCGCCGGGCGTTCACTCCGACCCAGTACGGCGAACAGGTCCCACAGGCAATGCTCGGCGTGAGCGTGTTCGCCGCCGACACCGATGCGGAAGCCCACAAGATGACCTGGCCCACCCGCGCCGTCTACGCCAGCCTGGGCCGCACCAACCCCGGACAGATCGTCGTCCCCTCGATCGAGGAGGCCTCCCGCACCCTCACCGACAGTCAAAAGGATGCGCCATCCCGGATCGTCGACGGAATCTGGCCTCAGCAACTGGCCGGGCGCCCGGAAACCATCCGCAGCCAACTGACACAGATGATCGAACAGACAGGTGCTACGGAAATCATGGTGCAAAGCATCAACCCCGACCAGGAGGCCCGACGCTACTCCCACGCCCTGATCGCCGAAGCCTTCGGCCTGCGAACCAACGAGCACAAGACGGCGATGGGCGCAGTCTGAGGCCGGTACGGCATACCCAGGTCCAACTCACGCGCCAGCTGTTTGATCGCTGCACACTGCCCGAGTTCGACTCATCAGGCCCAGCGAGATGGCCACGCGGTCGACGAACACCACACAACTGGAACCGGAGCAAGCAGGAGTTTGGTCAGCCGTTCACGGAATATTCATGGTCCTTACTCGATTGCACTACCCAGTGTCGCCGACACGAGCCTCACGCTCTGGACATTGATGGGTTTCGTGCTGGTCGCTGGGACTTCGTCGGCTCAATCGGATTCTAGGCCAACGAGTCTTGCTGTTAGCGTTCCGCGCACGCCCGTCAGGGCTGCAGAGCCAACATCAACTCGAATGGAAGAAGGCAGAATCCATTGGCGATGTTCGGGTAGGCGTCCCGTGGAGTGGTGGGGTTTGGGGCTGAGCGGCGCGGCTCCGACGTAGAGAGGGCCATCGGCGGGATCTTCGGTGTGTACGGCCAAGCACGCATCGAAGAAAGAGGTCCACCGATGGCCCTGTCCCAGTCTGCCCTGTCCGAGCTACTCGACGCATTCCGTGCCGGAGACGGAGTGAATCTGATCCGTGAATCGGTCCGGATGGTCATGCAAGAACTGATCGAAACCGAAGCCACCGAACAGATCGGCGCCGGCCGCTATGAACGCACCGAGGCCCGCACCACCGAACGCAACGGGGCCAGGCCCCGGTTGGTGGCCACACAGGCCGGCGACGTCCAATTGCGGATTCCGAAACTGCGCAAGGGATCGTTCTACCCCTCGATCCTCGAACCCCGTCGACGGATCGACCAAGCGCTGTACGCGGTGGTGATGGAGGCCTACGTACACGGAGTTTCCACCCGCAGCGTGGACGACCTCGTAGCGGCTCTGGGAAATCGATTCGGGAATTTCCAAGTCCGAGGTGTCGCGGATCTGCGCCGGCCGGGGCGAGGTCGTCGGCGCATTTCGCACCCGACCGCTCGACCACACCGCGTTTCCTTACGTCTACCTCGACGCGACCTACCTGCACGTACGCGGGCACCTCCTCGCAGGTGACCTCGATGGCGGTCGTGGTGGCCACGGGGATCACCGCCGAGGGTGCGCGTGAGGTCCGCCCCCGCAAGCGGGTGGTACCCCCAGGCCTCGATGTCGGGGACAGTGAGGACGAGGTGTTCTGGCGTGGCTTCCTCGCTGCGCTGAAGAAACGCGGCCTGTCCGGTGTCCGACTGGTCATCAGTGACCAGCACGCCGGTTTGGTCGCGGCACTGCGGCGCTCGTTCCAGGGTTCGGGGCATCAGCGGTGTCGGGTGCATTTCGCGCGAAACCTGCTGGCGCATGTCCCCAAGTCGCACTCCGACATGGTCGCCGCGGTGTTTCGCACGATCTTCGCCCAGCCCGATCCCGCCACCGCCGCCTCGGCGTGGGACGAGGTCCGTGATCAGTTGGCCGGCCGGTTCCCCAAGATCGGTCCCTTGATGGACCAGGCGAAGTCAGAGGTCTTGGCGTTCAGTACATTTTCGCGGGCGCATTGGTCGAAGATTTGGTCGACGAATCCGTTGGAGCGGGTAAACAAAGAGATCAAGCGCAGAGCCCGCGTCGTAGGCATCTTTCCGAACGAGGCGGCCGTGATCCGACTCGTCGGTGCGGTCCTGACCGACATGCACGACGAGTGGCAGTCCGGCAAGCGCCGCTACCTCTCCGAGGGATCGATGGCGTTGCTGGGCCCCACCGGCGATACTGGGACCATCGCCGCGATCAACCGTGGCAAGTAGGCACCGAGGATTCACCTCAAAGCCCACCACCCCACGGGGCCCTATCGTGTTCGGTGGCGTCCATGGCCGTCTGCGCAATGGAAATGATCTGCGCCGATGCCACTTCGTGACAGGGGCATTCATATCGTTCGACAATCCACACCCCTGAACGCCCTCCGCTGCATGCAGATGCAACAAACGCACCCCGACTCCTGGCTCGTCACACCGAAGGAAATCTGTCCACGACGTGGCTCCCACAACCCCAAATGGCGTGCCGTTTTCGTCATTTGACGCCATCCTTACGACCTCATATTTCAATCGAAATACCACAGCCGCAACATCTTTCTTCACGCACGAGTGCGACCCGCCCCGGAAGCAATCTGGTCGATCCATCACCAACCACCACAGTCTGTCTGGGGTCGTACTGGCCAGGTCCTTACCGGGCGCATGTGCACGAACGCCCCGAGAAACTTCTACGGCGGGCGGGCCCGCCGGCTATCGAACCAGACCGTGTGTAGGGCATCGCGGTCGCCCCGGTGCGCCTTACAACGGCTCATACGCGTCAACCGCTGGCACGGTTGACGCTAGGTCGACGAAGGTCCGCACCACCAACCCGGACGCATCGGCGCCGCGGGCGGTGAATCAGGCGTGCTCGTTGCGGGCCAAGTAGGGAACCCGCTGCGCGGGAACATCATTAAATACCCGGCCACGTACTACGCCACACGATGCGCCGATCAATTGATCACACAAACTGCCATGCGAGCCACAAGGCCCCGAGACGGTTTCGCGGACCGTGAGATCGTATTCCACCCAGTTCTCCACCGCCCCGCTATCAGATAGACAATCGATGCTCGCCGAAGAAGGCGCGATACTCCTGGGCGAGGAGGTCGGGCGCCTCCGATGGGAGAAAGTGGCCTCCTCGCGGGAGCACAGTCCACCGCGCAAGGTTCACACGCCGCTCAACGGCGGCCCGCGGCATGAGCGCAACCTCCTTCGGTGCCACCGCCACGCCCGTCGGGACCGGTATCGAAGGCGCGTCTTGACGTAGCAGCGACCATTCGGTCGGCGCGGGCATACCTGTCGCGCGAACGCCCCCTCCATACTGCTCTTTGTAGAGCCGGAGCGACGAACCGATTGTATTGGTCAGCCAGTACACCGATGCCAGGCTGCACAGGAAGTCACGGCCGCGGTAAGACATCACATCGCTATTGCTGTCGCTCCAAGCCCGACGCCGAGCCCATATCCACGCCGCTGTCCCGACGGGCGAGTCTGCGAGCGCGTAGCTGATCGTCTGTGGTTCGGTGCTGTGCAGCACTCGATGCGCGGTGATCAGCGGCACTGCCTCCCGATTGCGCGCGATCATCCACTTCTCGTCGGGGGCGTAGTCCTCCTGTCGCACGTCCTTGTAGTGAAACTCGGGCAACAGCAGGATGCAAAAGTGCACAGCGATCATGCGCTCGGGGTACGCATGCCCGAGTTCGGCCGTGATAGCGGAGCCCAGGTCTCCGCCGGCCGCCGCGAACCGTTCGTAACCCAGGACCTCGGTCATCAGCTTCACCCAAAGGCGTCCAATTCCTCGGATGTCGAGGCCTGGGATTCGAAGCGGTGACGAGAAACCATACCCGGGGAGCGACGGGACGACGATGTCAAAGGCCACGTCATCATTGTCTCGCGTGAGTTCTTCGACTACACCACGCCAGTCCCAGAAGGTCCATGGCCAGCCGTGCGTCAGTATCAGCGGGATAGCATTGGGCCGGCCACTTCGTATGTGCATGAAATGGATGAGTACGCCATCGATCTCTACTCGGAACTGGTCGTAGGCGTTCATGCGCGCCTCCGCTGCCCTCCAGTCGAAGTCGTCTGCCCAGTAGCTCACCATGTCGCGGAGCCAGCCCTGTTCGACGCCGTAGTCCCAGTCGGAATTTCCGAAGTCTCCAGGCCAGTTGGTCGCCCGTAGCCTTTGACGCAGATCGTTGATCCGTTCGTCTGGGATGTGAATGTTGAACTTTTCCGGTTCCATCACCCTCCGTAATGCCAGCCAGTAGGACTCCGAAACTTCTTCGGAGAAGTGAGAATTCATCTTCGCACTAGCATACTTCTTAAAAAGTACTATCGAAATAGGTACCGCATTTTCAGAAACCGGATCGTCGCAACGGATGGAGCAGAAACCGGCCTTCCTACATCGATCAGGAGTTACGGACGACGTCTATCCGGCCATGCACACGCGACAGACATGATCGGCTACGTGATAATCCTCGCCGGCACAGTGGGCTTCGACCTTTCCCGGCGGCAAGATACGAACCCAGGCCGTGGTAATCACAGGGCGTCACGCACGTGTGAAGAACCGCCACGACGACGACTGCTCGTCGCATCGATCAACATCCGCGCCAACTGCTCCCAACACTCCCGCCTATGCTTGCCGTGCCGCCGAAGGTGTCGGACATACCTGCCTGTCGGAGATTCCAGAGCAACGCCCGAGGGCGAACCCCGAAACGACACGGACTGGACTTCCTCGAGACAACCGCATGCCCGATGATGTCGTCCATCGGAGTACGCTTCGGGCCGCTCCGCGCGTCCGCCACTCAAATAAGTTGAGCTTCTGCCTCTTTGATCGGTGGACGGTGCAGGCAAGCCCCGGGATGACCGGAGCCTCCTGCGTCCACGCCAATCGCAATCAACCGCTCGTGTTGGGCCCGTCGATGGGCAGCATCACGCCGGTAAAGTAGCCCGCCTCGTCCGACGCCAGGAACTGCGAAAAACCTACTGTCGTCTGGTGAGTGCATGTTTCGACGTCGTCGAAGGAAGATCAAGTGGTCAGGAGATGACCGGCCAGGCGACCTTCTTCAGTTCGAGGTACTCCGCAAAGCCGTACTCGCCGAATTCGCGGCCGAGTCCGCTCTGCTTGTAACCGCCCGAGGGGCCGAAGGTGTCGACGCCGCCGGTTCCGCCGTTGATGAGTACTTCACCGGTGCGCAGTCGCTCTGCTACCTGGTAGCCCTTGAGCGAGTCGCGGGTCCAGATCCCGGCGCTGAGGCCGAATCTGGAGTCGTTCGCGATTGCGATCGCGTCATCGACTGTGTCGAACGGGATGACCGTTCCGACTGGACCGAAGATCTCTTCCTGAGCGATTGTCATGTCGTTCCGGCAGTCGACGAAGAGTGTCGGCTCCACGAAGTAGCCACGCGCGAGATCACTCGGGCGGCCGCCGCCGAAGGCGATCGTCCCGCCCTCGTCGATGCCCGACTGCACGCATCGTTCGACGCGATCGCGCTGCCGTGCGCTGATCAGGGGCCCGAGCACCGAGGTCGGATCGGCCGTGTCTCCGATCTTCATTCCTCCGAGGATGGCGCGCACACGCTCGACAAGCTCGTCGTGGACGCTGCGCTCCACCAGCGTCCGGGTCTGCAGGCTGCATCCTTGACCAGCGTGGAGGGTCATGTGGAGGACCACCGACTGCGCCGCCGCGTCGAGATCGGCGTCCGCGAACACGATGCCGGCGGACTTGCCGCCGAGTTCGAGGACGACTTTCTTGAATGTGCCCGCGGCTTGCTGCATCACGCGTCGTCCCACATCGTCGGAACCGGTGAAACTCACGACGTCGACGTGTGGACTCGACGTCAGCTCGACTCCAGATGCCACGCCTCCGGAGACGACGTTGAGCACGCCAGGGGGCAGATCTGCCTCGGCCGCCAGCTCTCCGAAGATGAGACCCACCAGCGGGGTGAGCTCGGACGGCTTGAGCACGGCCGTACAGCCGGCACCCAGCGCGGGGCCGATTTTCATCAGCGCCAGGTGAAACGGGTAATTGAAGGCCGTAATGAGGGCGGCCACTCCTGCAGGCTCCTCTATTACAACGCCCTGTCCTACCCGGCTGCCCAACACCGGCGGGGTGCCGCGCACCGGTTCGTGTCCGGCGACTACCCGTTCCGCCATGTCGACGAAGTGGGTCAGGCCCAGGCGGAACTGCATAGCCTCTGCGAACGCGACCGGTGACCCGGCCTCACGGACGAGCAGGTCGACGATCTCGTCCTTGCGCCCCTCGATCGACTCGGCGAGTCTCAGCAGCGCTTTGGCGCGTTCCTTCGGACGCAGCCGTGGCCATGGCCCCTCGTCGAACGCGGTGCGCGCCGCTGCGATCGCGCGGGCGGTGTCACGCGCGTCGCCGTCGACGACCGTGGCGATCACCTCCTCGGTGGCGGGGTTCACTACCGGGATGGCGTCCAGCTCGCTCTCGCTGACGACCCAGTCGCCGCTGATGAACAGTTCTCGCCGATGCGGAATCGTCTCCGACGGTGCGCGGTTCAGGATGTCGGTCACTGTGCTCCTCCGTGCGCGCTGGGTGTCGTGAAGTCGATCACGCCGCGGATCACCTCGCCGTTGTGCATGTCGTCGAACGCGAGGTTGATGTCGTCGATGGCGTATCGTTTCGTCACGAGTTCGTCCAGCTTGAGCTGCCCGTCGGCATACATGTTGAGCAGATGCGGCACCGCCGCGCGAGGTGAGGTCATGCCGTACAGAACTCCCTGGATCCGCTTCTGGTACATCGAGATCTCGAACAGGTTGATGGGCGCTCCCACCGCCGCCACTGCCCCCTGCGAGGTCACCACGACGGTTCCCGCCTTCCGAATCGCATTGAACGCGTCGGCGATCTGTTGCCCCTCGATCACGCCCACTGTCACGATCGCGGAGTCGGCACCCTGGCCGTTGGTGATGCTGCGGGCGAAGTCGGTCGCCTCCGCGATATCCGCGAACGTGTGCGTCGCGCCGAACTCACCCGCGATCTGCCGCTTGAACGGCTGCGGGTCGACGACGATCACGTGCCCTGCTCCGGCGTGCGACGCGCCCTGCACGGCGTTCATCCCGACACCACCGGCACCCATCACGATCACGACATCGCCGGGAGAAACCTGTGCGCCGTTGACTGCTGAGCCCCACCCGGTCGGCACACCGCAGGCGACGAGGCACGCGACTCCCAGCGGCACATCGTCACGCACCTTGATGAGTGAAGACTCGTCCATGACCTGCCACTGAGAGAACGTGCCGAGCATCGCCATCGTGCCGATGTCGTGCCCGCGCCCGCGCAGCCGGTAACCACCGTCGAACTGCGCGCCGGTCAGGATGAGCGCACCGTTGTCACACAGGTTCTGTAGTCCCCTCGCACACCAGAGGCACTTCCCACACGCGGGGATGAACGACGTCACTACGTGGTCACCCACGTTCAGGGTGGTCACACCCGGCCCGACCTCACGGACGATTCCGCTGCCCTCGTGGCCACCACAGAGTGGCAGGTTCGGCAATGGGGTGTCACCAGTCGCGATGTGGTCGTCCGAGTGGCACAAACCTGTCGCCACCATCTCGACGAGCACCTCGCCCGTGCCCGGTCCCGCCAGGTCGAAGTCGTCGACCTCCCACTTGCCCGGCTGCTGCCAGAGTACTGCTGCGCGTGTCTTCATCGAACCGGTTCCTTCGTCAGTACAGCCGGGATGTATCCGGCGTGGTTGTCATATCCAAACGTGCAATGTCTGCGTGGCCCGGACGCCACACGCGACACGGCGATGAACGGAGATAAGGTCATTGCTTCCTCTCCAAACGGTTGCTTCGCTTGACGGATCCTGCTTCAGGTTTCGGTGGCTGCGCGTGCAGTCATGCGCCTGTGTTGCGGCGTCGTCCCAGATGGTTTCGACGCAGAGCGTGCTGCCCCCACCGGCTTCGGTCGAGGCTTTTCGCTGACGCCTTCCGGCCGGATCGCTCTAGGAGAAGGGCGGTCCGTCGTAACACGATGAAGCAAGATCGGTCGTCAAACCATTGCCGCTTGTCCCTTTCTGGATGTTCTCGAACTCTCCGGATCCGCCCGTATAGCTGTAGATCCAGTAGCAGGAGACCGGCGGAGCCGGCTCACCCGGCGTGTAGGTCACCGGCTGAGGAAGTAGCCCGCCGAGGGTCTCGTCCTTGATCGTTCCGTAGGCATCGATCACTTGCTGGCGAGTCAGACCTGCGGCAGTGTGCCCGGCGAGGGCCTTGCGGAACATTTCCAGACCCGTCCATGTGCTGGTCTGCCATGTGCCTGTGATCGGCACGTCCGGGGCGAACTCCGCCATCACGTCGCGGTATTTCGCGACCGGCGCGTCGTCGACCCACCAGGGGAACCCATTCATCGGCCCCGTGAACTTCGCGTCCGGGACCTCGTCCAGGCCCCCGTTCACCGAACCGGATCCCACTACGAATCCGCCGGTGTAGCCCTGCTGCAGGCAGTCACTGGCCATCCGGGTGCCGGTGGCCGCGAAATCGAGCGCCATCCCGATCCACTCGGTGTCAGTCTGGTTCAGCTTCAAGCATTCCGCGGTGAAGCTGGGCTGCGACCCGGTCACCTTGACTGTCCCTGTGTACTTCATGTCGAGTCCCGGGGCGAGCTCCTCGGATACCTCCCCGGCCTGAGCGCACGCCGCGACCTCGGCGCACACGGCGAACGCAAGTGACTTGCCCCCGGCCGCCGCGGCGGCCTCGGTATAGCCGGAGTGCATGTACTTGTCGGTGGTGCTCGTCGCGAAGAAATTCGGGAGAGCGCTGAACATCTTCGGATCGAAGCTCTGAGCCTCCAGGACCGCGACGTCGCTGCCCGCCAGGTAGTCCCTGAGACCACTCTCGCTCGCGCCGTCGGCGAACATGAGGGCGATCACGCCCTCCTGCTCGACGAGCTCCTTGACGGCGGTCAGTGCGGTTGCCGGTGTCGCGGCGGTGTCGCGGACGACGATCTCGACGGGTCGGCCACCGATCCCGCCCTCGGCGTTGACCCCTTTCGCCCACGCCTGGGCGACCTCTGCCGTCGGCCCCACCACCCCGGAGGCAAATCCGGTCTGGGCGACCGCGTATCCGATCTTGATCGTATCGCCCTCGGGTCCGCCAGTCGGTGCCTCTCGAGACGATGCGGCTCCAGACGATCCACCGGAACCACATGCGGTCAACAGCAACGCGCCAGCCGCCAGCGTGGCCGCGGCCCGAAGTCGTGACATTTTCATGAAATGCACCTCTCTGTGCATGGGCGCAACCTTCATTGTGTCGCGCGTCGATCACGTTACACCGAAACTGACTATCAGAAAATGGAAATTGATAAAGGAATTATCGCAGCGATTGCTTGACTTGGCCATCCTTCGTCGGAATACTCGGCGTGCATCCTTAGGTGCACCCGGGCGTGCCGTCCGGAAGTGGGTTGGCGAAGTGTGGATGCACGAGGGAGTGCAATGTGAGCAGACGAAGCCGAGAAGTCATTGTGGCGAGGCCGTTCGAACGCTGTCGTGACATCGATCTCGTTGCGGAGTCGCGCAGCTTTCTGCCGGCTCAGCACCGACGGCGCACACACGAAGGAGCTCTGCGATGAACGCCGTTCTTCCGTTCATTGTGAGCGGGATCGCCGCTGGTGCCATTTATGGCATGGCCGCCAGCGGACTCGTGCTCACCTATAAGACGTCAGGAATCTTCAACTTCGCCCATGGCGCGGTCGCTGCTGCGGCCGCATACCTCTTCTACTTCCTCACTCACGAGCTGCAGCTGCCGTGGCTTGCGGCGTTCGTGATCAGCGTCCTGATCCTGGGCCCCGCGCTCGGGTTGCTTTTCGAGGTTCTGGCCCGCTTCCTGGCACCCCAATCGGTCGCCATGAAGGTGGTCGGCACGATCGGGGTCATCCTGATCGTGCAGGGGTTGGCGCGGGTGCTCTTCGGCCCTGATCCGTTGCGGATCCCGCAGTTCCTGCCGAACGGATCCCACACGTTTCGGATGTTCGGGGTGGTCGTCACGGTTGGACAGCTGACCGTCACCGCGGTCGCTGTGGCTGCCTCGGCACTGCTCTACGCCTTGTTCAGGTTTACCCGGATGGGTGTAGCCATGCGCGCGGTGGTGGACGACTCCGACCTGGTCGGCCTGCACGGCGTCAACGCCCGCGGGGTCCGGCGGTTCGCGTGGGTCATCGGCGTGACGTTCGCGGCACTGTCCGGGGTTCTCTTGGCACCGCTGGTCGGGATCGATGCCGTGGTGCTGACCTACCTCGCCGTCCAGGCGTTCGGAGCCGCGGCGGTAGGTGCGTTCTCCAGCATCCCGATCACGTTCGTCGCGGGGATCGGCTTGGGCATCATCGCTGACGTCTCGAAGACGTACGTCCTGCAGGTCCCGTGGTTGTCCGGGCTACCGGCGAGCCTTCCGTTCATCGTCCTGTTCATCGTTCTGCTTGTGACTCCGAAGCGGAAGCTCGCGATGCCCACGGCCGCTAGCCGACGACCGCCGCTGCAATGGCGTGGTCCCTGGCGACTCAAGCTCCTCAGCGGTGTAATCGTCGTCGGTGCGCTGGTGCTACTTCCGATCTTTGACTCCTTGCGGATATCCTTCTTCACCGTCGGCCTCGCACAAGGGATCATGCTGCTCTCACTTGGCCTTCTGGTGCGCACGTCCGGGCAGATCTCTCTCGCGTCTGGGGCGTTTGCGGGCATCGGGGCGGTCGTGTTCTCGCAGTTGATGACCGACTTCGGGCTGCCATGGCTGGTCGCGGTAGTCCTCTCCGGCATCATCGTGATGCCGGTCGGAGCTCTGATCGCGCTCCCCGCGATCCGGCTGTCCACCCTGTTCCTCGCGTTGGCCACCTTCGGCTTCGGGCTGCTCGTCGAGCAGCTGTTCTACCCCACCGAGATCGGGTTCACCACGCTCGCCCAGGGCCGGATCATGCCGCGACCGCCGGGATTCGAGTCGGACTTGAACTTCTACTACGTAGCATTAGCGTTCCTGGTGGTCAGCGCTCTAGTAATGCTGTTGATCCACTCGACCCGCCTGGGCCGGGTACTGCAGGCCATGTCGGACTCGCCCACTGCGGTATCCGTGATGGGCCTGAACACGTACATGACTCGAGTCATTGTCTTCTGCATCTCGGCGTTCTTCGCTGCGATCGCGGGAATCGTCTACGGGGTCTCGGTGAACTTCGCGGTCAGTGGCGACTCCTTCTTCAGCTCATTCAATTCGCTGGTATTCCTTGCGATCCTGGCTATCGCCCCCTTCGCCTCGCCGTGGTACGCCCTGTTCGGCGTAATCCCCCTGATCGTCCAGGCGTACGCCCAGAACGTGTACACCACCTACTGGCTCAACGTCGTCTTCGGCGTATTCGCAGTGCTCACCGCGGCAGTGGGTGGGACGCCCACGATGCCGGAGGCCGCACGGAGATGGTTCGAGCGGGTCTTCGGCGGTCGTGCCACGGCCCCACCGCAAGCTGGGCCCTCGTTCACGCCGGCGAAGCTAGCAGGGCAGGTCTCCGTCGGCGACGGGTCGGGGCTACGCGTCGCCGGCCTCACGGTGCGGTTCGGCGGCATGCTCGCGGTCGACGACGTCACATTCGAAGCACCGCGTGGCCGGATCACGGGCCTCATCGGGCCGAATGGTGCCGGCAAGACCACGACGTTCAATGCAGTCAGTGGGTTGAACCGAAACATCAGCGGGCAAATCAGCCTGCACGGTGTCGATGCCAGCCGCTATGGACCGGCCGCACGCGGACGACTAGGGCTGGGTCGGACGTTCCAGATTCCGCAGCTATGCGAAACGCTTTCCGTGGCAACGAATGTAGCTCTGGGCAGGGAAGCTGGTCAGGCCGGCAGCAACCCGCTCTCCCAGATCGTCGCGACGCGTACCGAGCGCGCTATAACCAGTAAAGCGGCTTTCGCGTCGATGGAACTCTGCGGCATCACCGACCTCGCCGACCAGCAGGCCGGCAGTCTGTCCACAGGTCAGCGCCGCCTCGTCGAGTTGGCCCGTGCGTTGAGCGGACCGTTCGACATACTCCTGCTGGACGAGCCATCATCGGGTCTCGATCACGAGGAGACCGAAGAGTTCGGCCGGATCCTGCAGCGTGTGGTTCAGGAGCGCGGATGCGGCATCGTGTTGGTCGAGCATGACATGTCGCTGGTGATGGGGATCTGCGACCACATCTACGTGCTTGACTTCGGACGTCTGCTCGAAGACGGCACGCCCATAGAGATCGCCGCGAGCCCGAAGGTCCGCGCCGCATACCTCGGCTCTGAGGAACTCGAACCGGAAATGAAGATCGGAGGGGCAGTGTTATGACGAACACCGTCAAGCAAAGCGTGGGTGACTGCGGTCTGGATGCTGGACCGGCCGCATTGGAAGTCGCCAATTTGACCGCGGGGTACGGACGAACGACTGTGCTCAGGGACGTCTCACTGCGGGTCCCTCGAGGCACCGTAGCGGCCCTCGTAGGACCCAATGCTGCAGGCAAGACCACGCTCATGCGGGTCGCCTCGGGTCTGCTTCCGCCAATGTCCGGTTCGGTTCAGATGGTGGGGCGAGACGTGACGAGGGAGGCGCCTCATCGGCGAGCACGCAGCGGACTCAGTCTGATCCCGGAGGGTCGGGCAGTCTACAAGTCGCTGACGGTGCGCGAGAATCTGCTGATGCAGGCGCCGCGCGGGGGCGTAGACCTAGCGATCGAGGCGGCCTCTTCCTCATTTCCAGTGCTCGGGAAACG
The DNA here is from genome assembly GCF_002300155.1 of Rhodococcus sp. ACS1. Taxonomy (NCBI): domain Bacteria; kingdom Bacillati; phylum Actinomycetota; class Actinomycetes; order Mycobacteriales; family Nocardiaceae; genus Rhodococcus; species Rhodococcus sp. ACS1. The sequence continues at coordinate 212,676 of NZ_NSDZ01000008.1, read as the reverse complement.
GTTGCATCAGAAGGCCGGCACGCTCAGCGGCGGAGAACAGCAGATGCTGGCCCTCACCGCAGCATACGTACGCAACCCTTCGTTGATCCTTGTCGACGAGGTCTCATTGGGGCTGGCACCGATCATCGTCGACAGGATCTTCGACTTCCTCGTCGAGTTAGCCAGTCGCGGTGCAGCGCTGCTGATCGTCGACCAGTACGTGACGAAGGCGTTGGGGATGTCCGACCACGCCTACGTCCTGCGCCGTGGCGGCATCGTCTTCGACGGGGCACCCGGAGCTCTGCTCGAAAGTGACCTGTTCGAGCAGTACCTGGGCACGGCCTGAGGGACCGGTGCGGCGGCCGCAGTATTCACGGCCTCGACCGCGGGTGATCCGTGGCGGAACTAAATCGGCGCGCGCTCAGAATAGTGGGCTGTGTCGTTCAGTTCTTTCCACTCGCCAGTCTACGCGACCAAGACCACCGCAAGCCGGCAACTGCCCGGGTCACCGCATGCCATCCGCTTCGCGGGATAGCCAATCCCATCGCCGCCACTGGGCGAGTCGGAGCTTGTAGTCGTCCTCGACGAGCCTGAGTGGATCCTCGCCGAGGAAGATCCGCAGCGGGGGCTTCTCGAGATCGACGAGCTCCAGCACCGCAGCGGCTGCCGCGGTCGGAGACCCTGTCCTCGGGAGGCGGCGCTGACCGAACGCTGGCGACTCGCGGACGATGTCGTAGTCGGGGATCGGGGCGGGCAGACGGATGGACACGCGGTCCGGGTCGGTGGCGAAGCCCCCGGGCTCGAGGAGTGTGACGCGAATTCCAAACGCGGCCACCTCGTCTGCAAGCGCTTGACTAATGCCCTCGAGCGCCCACTTGGATGCGTTGTACATGCCGATGTTCGGCCAGGCGGTGACACCGCCGACGGAGCTCACCTGCAGGATGTGCCCGGACCGCTGCGCACGCAGGTACGGGAGCGACGCCTGGGTGACCCAGATTGCACCAAAAAGATTGGTCTCGATCTGGTCGCGCACGTCGGCTTCCGACAGCTCTTCCACCATGCCCTGCTGGGGGTAGCCAGCGTTGTTGACGATCACATCCAACCGACCAAAACGCTCGTGCCCCCGGCGTACCGCCTCGAAAGCTGCGCTGCGGTCGGTGACGTCCAGCGGCAACGTCAGCACCCTGTCGCCGTAATCGGCAACGAGCGGCTCGAGCGAGCTCGCATCCCGCGCCGTCGCCACGACTGCGTCGCCACGGTTCAGCGCCGCCACGGCCCATTCTCGGCCGAACCCCCGAGATGTCCCTGTAATGAACCAGACCTTCATTTCGTCTCCCTACCTGCTGCGCCTTGATCGCCGAAACCGCCTTTGGCGCGACATGAAAGGATCCCCCACGCCGAAATCGACGATGCCGAAGATCGGGGCGTCGGCGTCCTCATTGATCGCGACGATCGTCTTCGCCGCCTGATTCCTGTCCGTCCCACTCGCAGCACGTAAACGATGTTTCCGGCACGCTTCACCGCTCGGGTCCTCCGATGTCCGCCCGCGGTCGACGCTCACCTTCGAGCCGACAATCGCGGGGACCATAGACCTTTGTTGCGGTAGACAATTCGTGGCTTTGCGACACGGTTCCGCCCGGACTGGTGACGGTTTGCAGGGCGTCGCCCGCGCCCACCGCGAGCGCGCGGCCACGGTACGGCCAGCGGCGCCGCCCTCGATCGAGTTCAGCGCCGCATCCAGGGCGTACCGTGGCAGCGGTACCGTCCACCGCGGCGGCCAGCCCCTTCGCTCAGCCAATTACCTGCAACCTCTTTGGCTCAGCTCGGTGTAGTGGCATGCGGCGCCAGAGTGCCGATCACGCAAGTGTTCTCGGCTCCAAATGCCGCACACTGCAGGTGTCCGGCACCTCTTTCACCAGCTCGCGATCCGCATTCATCCTCCCTCTGCATTCGTGCCCGCCCCCGCCTCGGCGGTCTGCCGTTGCAGCCGACGTCGCTGCTTCGACTGTGTCAGGGATTGACGACTGACCTGATGTACGCGGCCACTCGTGCGATCGACTCGTCGGCGCTGGCCATCATGTTCGCCATCGTGAAGTATCCGTGCATCTGGTCGGCGACGTAGTCGACGACCGTGGGCACTTTGGCGGCGATAAGCCTGTCTGCGAAGGCCTTCGCCTCATCGCGTACCGGGTCGTACTCGTCTACCAACACGAAGGTCGGAGGCAGCCCCTCGAACGACGCTGCCCGCAGCGGCGACGCGTCCTCACCGTCTCGCACAGCCGGATCACTCGCATACTGCGCCCAATACCACTCCATGTCGGACTTGCCGACCAGCAGCCCGCTGTCACCATGCTCGTCGTATGAGGCCCGCGAGAAATCGTGATCCGTGACCGGATAGACCAATATTTGAGCTGCAAGGGCGGGACCGTCATGATCGCGCGCGCGTCGTGCAGCCACCGCTGCGAAGGTCCCACCCGAGCTGTCCCCGGCCACGATGATCGGTAACCCGTCCGCCAAATGTTCTGCAGACCAGAGCAGCCCAGCATACGAGTCGTCGACCCCTGTCGGGAACGGGTGCTCCGGTGCCAGCCGATAGTCGATGGCGACGAGCCGCACCTGCGACTGCGCCACCAGTGCGTGGTACAGCACTTCGAAATCGCGAGGCGCGCCGAGGACGAAGCCGCCTCCATGGAAGTACACGACGAGTCCGTTCGGATCGCCCACCGGATCGTACACGGTGGCCTCGACGAATCCACCTGACACGGGGATCTTCTCGACTCGGGTGCTGCCGATGACGGCCGCGTCTCCCTGCATCTGGCGGAAGCCGCCGGATAGCGACCGCATTTCCTCGACCGAACGCTCCGGTGGTGGGCCGTCGCCGGTGGCTGATGCGAACGAGTCCAGCAGTTCCTGGGCTTGTCGGTGCAGTGTCATTGGCCGGTCCCTACGAGGCGGTCGGCGCTCTCGAGCGCCTTGAACTCGAACCCGCGGTAGCCGTCCGCCGCGATCTCGTTGCAAATGTTCCGGAAGGTGTTGGTGCCGGCCAGGTATGCCATGAATACCCGCGGCTTGCCTGGGATGTTCGAGCCCAGGTACCAAGAGGTCGTCTTCGTGTAGACCGTGGAATCCGCGACCTGAGCAACGTGCTCGAGCCAATCGTTCTCCGCCTGCTCGGTCGGCTCCATGGTGTCGAGCCCGTCCGCGTGCATCCGCTCGATCGCCGTTGCGAACCAGTTGACGTGCTGTTCCGCCGAGTGAATCACATTGCCGAGAACCGAGGGGCTGCCCGGTCCGGCGATCATGAACAGGTTCGGGAAGTCGGTGATCATCAGGCCGATGTAGGCCCGAGGGCCATCCTCCCACTTCTCGCGCAGCGTGAGACCGTTGCGTCCGCGGATGTCGATCTTGGTCATGGCACCCGTCATCGCGTCGAATCCCGTGGCGTAGATCACGACGTCGAGTTCGATGTTCTCGTCGCCGACCAGGATGCCGGTCTCGGTGAACTCCTCGATGGGCGTCTTCTTCACGTTCACCAGGCGCACGTTGCTGCGGTTGAAGGTCTCGTAATAGCCGCCATCGACACAGAGTCGCTTGCTGCCCGCGGGATAGCCGGTGGGCACCAGGTCCTCTGCGACGGCCGGGTCGTTCACCTTGTTGCGGATCTCGTTCTGCAGGAACTCGGTGAAGAAGGCGTTTGCCTCCATGCTGGTCAACAGATCGCTGTACGAGAACATGATGGCGAACGCGCCGTTGCTCTGCCGCCGAGCGAAGTTGCGCTTCCGATTCTCTGGCGTGTCGTCCAGGGCCGACATCGGGTTGGGGTCGTACACATTGCCCGTCGGGGAATCGAGGACCTCAATCCGACGCTCGGGATAGGTCGCCTTCAGCTCAGCAACATCATTGTCGGAGTACCTCTTGTGCCCCGCAGGCACGCTGAAGTTCGGCGTGCGCTGGAACACGACGAGCTCCTTCGCTTCCTTCGCGAGTTCGGGGACGAGCTGGATCCCCGTCGATCCCGTGCCGATCACGCCCACCCGAAGGCCTTCGAACGAGATCGGCTCGTCCGGCCAGGTGCCCGCGTCTATCGTCCGACCCCGGTATCTCTCAGCACCCTTGAACACTGGGCGATTGAATGAGGAGAGCTGGCCGGTCGCCATCACGCAGTACCGCACGACGAACTCCTCGCCCTCTGACGTCGAGACCGTCCACATGCCCGTCTGGTCATCGAAAACAGCGGCTTCGACACGCGTATTGAACTGGATGTCCTGCCGAAGGTCGAACTTGTCGGCGACGAAGTTCAGATATTCCTCGATCTCCGGCTGCGTCGCGAAGCGGTCCTTCCAGGTCCACTCCTGATCGAGCTCTGCGGAGAAGGAATACGAGTAGTCGGCACTCTCCACATCGCATCGAGCGCCTGGATATCGATTCCAGAACCACACACCGCCAATGCTGCTTGCGGCCTCGAGAATACGAACACGCAGCCCCGCCTGGCGGAGTCGATAGAGCGCATAGAGCCCGGAGGCACCAGCCCCCACCACGATGGCGTCGAACTCGACATCCGTCACATCGGTCATAGCACAGCCTCCCTTGAGTCGAACAGTGGATCGCGGACAGAGGCACGCCCCGTGCCGCCCAGGATGCGATGCATTCTGAAAATGCACCTAGTAATTCAGAATATCGCTTCGAGATTACACATGCGGTTCGATACTGTCCAGAAAACTCCGACTGATTTCAATCGGATTCAGCACGAACCTCCAGTCGGCAGCGCCTGCGCTTCTCCGCGCGCTATCGGGCGAGCTGACCCGCGTCGACGGTGAGTTGATGCCCGGTCACGTAGCGCGACTCGTCGGAAGCAAGCCAGAGGACGGCGTTGGAGACATCGATCGCCTCCACCCAGGGGATCGGGATTACGTTGAGATTCAGAAATCGTGGTGTCACCGATTCCCTTGTCCGCTCTGCGGGGGCGACATCCGGCATGAACAGCTCGTAGATCGCGTCGTTTTGAATCATCTTCGTGTCCACACTCGTCGGGTGCACACTGTTGACCCGGATCTTGTCAACGCCCAGCTCGAGCGCAAGACTCTTGGTCAGCCCGACCATGCCGTGCTTCGACGCCGAGTAGTGCCCGATGTTGCCCGCCCCACTGATCCCGGAGGCGGAGCTGGTGAAAATGATCGATCCGCCCTTGTTGCCCCGAAGATGCGGAATGGCCGCCTTCGCCGTGTGCCACGAACCCTTCAGATTCACATCGAGAAGATCGTCGAACTGCTCTTCCGTGAGCTGATCCATAGGGGCGAAGCTCAGGATTCCGGCGTTCGCGGACACGATGTCGAGTCTGCCGAGTTGCGCGACCGCGTCATCGAGCCCCGACTCGAGCCGGTCGTAGTCGCGCACGTCGGCCTCATAGATGACGACGCGTCGACCGAGAGCCTCGACTTGGCGTGCGGTCTCCGCGAGGTCAGCCGCAGTCCCGAGCCCGTACGGCACCGATCCGATGTCACGTGCGATATCCATGGCGATGATGTCTGCCCCCTCCTCGGCCAACCGAATCGCATGGCTGCGACCCTGCCCCCGCGCCGCTCCCGTGATGAACGCCACCTTTCCCGCTACCCGCCCCATCTGATCCTCCATTCGTTCGACGACCTCGGCGTCCCGCCCGCCGTGCGGGTCACCGACGTCACATTGAGACCCACCTGGCCTCACCTGTTCGGAATTTGCTTAGACAAATCATGACAGATCCTATATATAGTGGGAAGCACAATGTAAATAAACGAAAGTAGTTTCGGTATGACTGAACGAGCACGATCCGATCAGCGGACCCGACAGGACCTCGAAGGCCCCGGTCACATCGATCCGTCGCTCAGCGTCGAGATCTTCCTCAAGGGCGCCCTCGACGATCCTTCGGTCGCCCTGACACAGTTCCAGCGTTTCGGCACCGGACACTCCGGTGACACCTACCGAGCGGTGCTCCATCGGTCTACCCGGCCTGATGACGACATCGTGGTGCGGCTCTCACCCGCGGGAGTGCGAATTGCGGGTCCCGCGGACGTCGGGCGGCAGGGCCGGATCATGGGCACCCTGCACCAAAACGACCTTCCGGCTCCTGCGGTACTCGCAAGCGATAGCACCGGAGCGGTCGATGGGCGGTCCATCGCGGTGATGTCACTGGTTTCCGGCGCCGAGTGGCACGAGTTCGCCGAGCGCCACTCCCACGACGAGACGGCGAACGCAGCCGTGTCGGCACTGAAATCGATCCAAACGCTCTCCGTCGAAGAGTCGGGTATCGCAGGCGACCCTCGTATGCCACCGGAGGGCGAGATCGCACGTTGGGTGCCGCTGGTCGAGCGAGGACCGGATCATGTCCAAGATGCGGCTGACGAACTGCGCGTGCAGCTCCTCCGCGAACTCGACCGCAGTGATCCGTCAGCGGAACCCGTGCTCGTTCACGGCGACTACCACTTCGGCAACCTGCTGTTCGGCCCCCGGACAGTGAACGCTGTGTTCGATTGGGAGATTGCCGGGCTTGGGCATCCGCTCACCGACCTCGCGTGCCTGACGGTTGCCGCGCTACGGCGCCGGTACGAGCCCGAGCCGAATCCGACCGGATCAGTGGAGGTTACCGGCGCGCGACTCGCCGAGCTGTATGGAGCCGACCCCGACGTACTGTCTTGGCACGTCGCGGCCTCATGCTTCAAGTACGCCGCGATCCTGGCATACAACCTGCAGCTCAGCCGGCGCGGTCGGCTCCGAGACCCCATATACGAGGAGCTGCAGGGCACGATGGCCGGCTTACTCGAGGATGGCCGAGCCGTACTCGACCACGGCCTGACCGCGTTCTGGCCCGACGCCCACGCACCGCAGGCATAGACACCCCGTCAATTCAGAAACGAAAGAGGTTCATCCACATGTCACAGAGAGCGCCCGGGTCCGCGCGGCCCGCGTACGCCGGAAAGGCCGCCGTCACCGGCGTGGGTTACACCAAGCTTGCGGTCTCAGGGGAGCCGCGAAGCGTCCTCGACCTCGCCCTCGAGGCCGCTCGCGCGGCGCTCGCCGATGCGGGCCTGACCGCAGCCGATGTAGACGGGGTGTGCAGCTATGGTTTGTTCAACGACTCGGTGACAAGCCAGGCTGTCGGAACCGGTCTGGCTTGCAACGACCTGAGCTTCGTCCTTGACCTGAACAACGGAGGATCGCAGCCTGCGTTCGCCGTATTGAACGCCGCGATGGCTGTCGCGTCGGGCGTCGCGTCCACCGTCATCGTGTACCGCGCGCTGAACGGGCGCAGCGGTAAGAAGGTGGGCTCGACGCACTTCGACTCCCCGTCGGGTCAGTTCCGATATCCGATCGGCTTGAACTCGTACCCTCAGTACATCGCCATGTGGTCGCGTCGCTTCATGATCGAAACAGGCGCGACCAGTGAAGATCTCGCCGCGGTCGTGATGAAGCAGCGGGAGTACTCGGCGCTGAACGACCGCGCTGTCCGCCGCGACCCGCTCAGCCTCGACGAGTACTTCTCCCGCTCCTACGTCGTGGAGCCTTTCAGAACGGTGGACTGCACCGTCGAGGTGGACGGCGCGGTCGCACTGGTCGTCACCTCCGTCGACCGCGCCGCCGATGCCCCGGTCACTCCGGCGATCATCGAAGGAGGTGCCTGGGTGACCGGGCGCGGTTCGGGTCTCGACATCGCGGACCTGCACTCATGGCCCGACTTCAGCCGCAACTGCCAGCACCTGCTCGCGCCGCGACTCTGGAAGTCCGCCGGTCTTGGACCGACCGACGTGGACGTCGCTGAAATCTACGACTGCTTCAGTCCTGCGGTGCTTTACGGACTCGAGGCGCTCGGCTTCGCCGAACGAGGCGAAGCCGGCGACTTGATCCGCTCCGGCGAGACGGGACTGACCGGCAGGATCCCGACCAACACGCACGGCGGGCTGCTTAACGAGGGCTACGTGCACGGAATGAACACCGTGACCGAGGCGGTCCTCCAGGTCCAAGGACGCGGGGAGCGCCGACAGGTAAAGGATGCCGAGGTCAGCGTCGCCACCTCTGGTGTTCTGGTGGACGGATCGGCGATCGTGTTCAGGAAGGGGAACTGATGTCCAACTCATTCGAGGTCATCGACCAGCGCGCAACCGTCGCTCCCGACATCGATCCGGACACCCGCTGGTGGTGGGACGCACTCGGTCGCGGCGAACTGCTCATTCCGCATTGCCAGTCATGTGACCGCACCTTCTTCCCACCCACGCCGACCTGCTCGCAGTGTGGCAGCGAATCGGTCGATGATCGTCCTCTCCCTGAGCAGGGCAAGGTGGAGTCGTGGATCGTCGTCCATCGGACTGCGGACGAGACCTTTGCGTCGGAGACTCCGTACACGATCGCAGCAGTCCTGTTCGACGGAGGCGGACGGATCTTCGGCCGCATTGCGAACGGACCGCTCGAGGACAACATGGTGGTCCGTCCGGTCGCCTACATAGTCGACGAAACGACACTCCTCGGATTCGAGCGGGTCACACCGTGACACCCGACGACGACGCGAGTCAGGCCGCGTTCCGTGCCGAGGCCAGAGCGTGGCTCGGGGACCACGCGCACCTGGCCCCCGTGATCTCCGGTATCCCGACCGAGGCGGAAGTCGACCAGTGGCGGGCCTGGAGTCGCACGATGGCCGAAGGCGGCTATGCGGGCATCACGTGGCCGATCGAGGCAGGTGGACGGAGCCTGCCATATTCCTACCTGGAGATCTGGCTCTCCGAGGCTGCGCGAGCCGGCGTGCCCGAGCACTTCGGCGTGATTGGTGTGGACATGGCGGGTCCTACAATCATCGCGTGGGGTAACGATGAGCAGCAACGGAGACTTCTTCCACCGCTGTTGACCGCGGACGAAATCTGGTGTCAGGGGTTCTCCGAGCCAGGCAGCGGATCCGACCTCGCCGCGGCTCGCACTTGTGCAGTACTCGACGGCGACGAATGGGTGATCACCGGGCAGAAGGTGTGGTCATCATTCGCGCAGTACGCGAGATGGTGCATCCTCCTCGCGCGCACCGACCCGACCGCGCCGAAGCATAAGGGCCTCTCCTTCTTCTTGGTGGACATGTCGCTGCCAGGCGTCGACGTGCGGCCACTCCCCCAGCTCACGGGAGACCCCGAGTTCAACGAGATCTACTTCGACAACGTGCGGATACCGCGAAGCTCCATGCTCGGCGAGCCTGGTGACGGATGGAAGGTGGCCCTGACCACACTCGACTACGAGCGGTCTACGCACGGGGTGGCCCTGTCATCGCAGCTCATCGCCGAACTCGACAGGGTCGGCGGGCTTATGACACGGCCGGGAGCGGACGGCAACGTCCCAGCCGATGATCCGATCCTGGCGGAACGGTACGCCCGTATCTGGGTGCGTGCCCAGGGGCTGCGCGTCACCAATCTCCGCTCATTGTCAGAGCTCGACCAGACCGGCAAGCCGAGTTCCGCCGGCACGATCTCGAAGCTGGAGTGGAGTCTGCTCAACCAAGCACTCGCGGCTCTCGCCCAGGACGCCGTGGGATTGGACGGCCTGGTGCCCGGCGCAGACGGCCTCGACGGCGGCCACTGGGCATATACGGTGCTCCGCACCCGAGGCAACTCGATCGAAGCGGGCACAAGTGAGGTCCTACGCAACATCATCGCGGAGCGCGTCCTGCGACTGCCGCGTGCACGATAGGAGATCAGATCAATGGACCTTCGACCCACGCCGGAACAGGATGCTCTTCGCAAGGTCGGCCGTGACTTCATCGGCACGATCAATCCGCTGGAGCAGCTGAACAGGAACGTCGACGAGGCGACCCGCTTCACGTCGCGCGTCTGGCGAAAACTCGCCGAGCTGGGGTGGCTCGGACTCACCGTGCCCGAAGACCTCGGTGGCGCAGGGGCCACCCACAGCGACACCGCGGTGCTCTTCGAGGAGGTCGGCGCCGGACTTCTGCCTGTCCCGCTGCTCGCCACCGTCGCACACGTGCTGCCGTGGCTGACCGCCTCCCCTGACTCGGAGGAGCTTATCCCCGCAGTCGTCGGCGGCGAGCGACGCGTCGCGTTCGCGGGAGCCTCAGTGGGCGGACGCACACTGTTCGATGCGTTCGTGCCGCTGACCGTGGGAGGGACCTCGACGCAGCCGCTCCTGTCCGGAACTCGAACCTGGGTCATCGGTGCCGATGCCGCAGACGCGTTCCTCGTTCCCGTATGGGGCGACGCGCCGGCGATCCTCCTCGTCGACGCAGCGCATGCCTCGGTCAGGCCCACGGAGAGCCTGGACGCCAGCCAGTCGGTCAGCGAGGTCGTCTTCGACTCCGCACCGGCCCGAATCCTGCTGAGCGGTCAGGAGGCTACGGACACGGCTCGGCGGGTCGAGGACCTGTCCGGACTCTTCGCCTCCGCGGAGGCAGTCGGCATCATCTCCAGGCTGCTGACCATCACCGCGGAGTACACCTCCCTGCGCGAGCAGTTCGACCGTCCGGTCGCGACGTTCCAAGGAGTCAGCCATCAGCTCGCGGATCTCTACGTGGACGGCGAACTGGCGCGCTCGCTGGTGCTCTGGGCTGCGTTCGAGACGGACCGCCTCAAAGCACCCGCGTCGCTCGAGATCGCCGCGGCGGCAGCGCACGCCTTGCCGGCAGCCGTTGCAGCCGCCGAGACGGCAATCCAACTGCACGGTGGTATCGGGATGACGTGGGACTCGCCCTTGCATCGGTACTACAAGCGCGCACTCTTCCTACGGGCGAGCCACCAGGGCTCGAGCGCGCTGTTGCGTCAGATCGCACGCGACGTCCTCACACCCGCGGGCTGACTTCTCAGCGGCTTGAAATGCATTCGGGTTGCGCGGGGTCAGCGGAGCGGGAAGCCAAGGATTCGGAGGGACTCACGCAGCGGGTGCAGGCCACTGAGACTGTCTGCCGACGCCAGCCGAGCAAGTACCCGTTCAGTCCACGTGTGACTCATCTCCTGCTCCGCGTAGAAGGCACCGATCCGCTCCTCGTATACATCGACCTGTCCGCGCTGAGATTCGAGCGCGTAAGTCTCGTGATGCAGCACCGCGGCCTGCGGGAGGCGCGGCTTGATTCGGGCTTGTTCGGACTGGTCGGGATGTCCGACGACGAGTCCGAACACGGCGAACACGTGCTTCGGCAGCCCTAGTTCTGCAGCCACCTCATCCGGATTGTTGCAGATGGCGCCAACGAATACCGTTCCCAAGCCCAATGATTCAGCTGCGGTCACTGCGTTCTGGGCCGCCAGCGCCGCGTCGATGAATCCGACATAGCTGCTCTCGAGGTAGTCCGCACCGTCCAGCGCTACCCCGCGATCTTGGGCGAGCTGGCGAAGGCGCGCGAAGTCCGCCGTCCACACCAACAGCAGCGGCGCTTCGACGATGTGCGTCTGGCGACCAGCCAATGCGGCGAGGCGCGCCTTGCGCGCTTTATCGCGAACCGCGACGACCGTCCAGGTCTGCAGGTTTGACGACGTCGCTGCAGATTGTGCCGCCGATACCAGCAGACTTATCTCTTCGTCAGTCACTGGGTCTGGGAGATACCGCCGGTAGGACCGGTGGTTGTGCACCGTGTCGAGGACGTTGTTCCACCGCGCAGGCTCGGGAATCGTCGCGTCACCGTAACCTTGTCGGAGGGCGGACTGAGGTTGAACTGTGCCAGTTGTCATATGAAACGATTTTACTAAAAGAAACACCTAGTTCCAGATTTCTAACTTTCCGAATAAGATCCTCAAATCATGCGTCACTGTCGCCGTACAGGGTGGGGCCGTGTTTCTACCACCGACCCACTGGCGGCACCGCATAGTCGCTTCTACGGGGTCGTTGCGAACAGACCACTGCCAGTTGTGCTCCCGAGGCCGCCGGGAGACCGATGTCAACGCCGCGACAACCCCACACCGCCTAGATCACCCCAACCACTGGCATTCGGATTTCATTGATATGATTTCCGAAAATCAGTTGCTGGCTGATCAAATCCTGGACGCCTTGTGACATTTCGTCTAGCCTCGTGGAAAGCAGGTATCGAAAGACGCCGCATGCATAGATGGGGAAGCCGTGAACAACGTCGTTACCAAGAGCACCCTCGCCGAGAGGCATGCGGCGGCTCGTTCGTCTCTTCCAAAAGTGGAAATCATCATCGGTGACGAAAGGCGCACCACCGGCAGCGGCGGCGTTCATCAACACGTCAACCCCTCTACGGGCCAGGTTCAGGCCGAGATCCCACTTGCGAGCGCCAAAGAAGTGGACGAAGCCGTCCGCGCCGCCCGAGCGGCTTTCCCCGCGTGGCGTGCTTGGAACCCCGCACGACGGCGCGAAGTGCTGCAGCGGTTCGCCGAGCTGGTTCGAGACTATCCGCACTGGTCGCCGCTTCAGGGACTGGAGAGCGGCATGCCGCTAGGGGTCGCCGATTCCGGAGCTGCGGCCGCCTACGACTGGGGCTCATATGCGGCCGGGTGGGCCGATCGGCTCGACGGTCAGGTGACCACGCACGACGCTGAGCAGGGATTTGTTTACACCATCCACGAGCCGGTTGGCGTCGTCGCTGCGATCATCACATGGAATGCCCCGTTGATCTCACTGGCGATGAAGATCCCTGCCGCGCTCGCGTCCGGCAATACAGTGGTGTTGAAACCGGATGTTCAGACGTCCTTCAGTGCGGTGCCGTGGATCGAGCTCGGCCGTCAGGCGGGCCTCCCCGACGGCGTCCTCAACCTAGTACCTGGCGGGATCGAGGCCGGTGAGGCGCTGGTCGCCCACCCTGACGTCAACAAAATCTCGTTCACGGGTGGACCTCCCACGGCCAGCGCCATCATGCGTGGCGCCTCACATTCCCTCACGCCGCTGGTGCTCGAGTTGGGCGGCAAGGGAGCCAATATCATCTTTGATGATGCCAACCTGGACGAAGCCGTCGGCTTCCAGTGCAATTTCTCGTTGGTCAATACTGGCCAGGGCTGCTCCTTGCCGACACGGCTACTGGTCCAACGCGGAGTTTACGACGAAGTGGTTTCCAGGATCGAAGCGTTTGTCGGCGGACTGAGCATCGGTGACCCTCTCGAACCTGGACACATCGGCGGTCCAGTAATCAATGAGGCGGCACTGACCCGCATTCTCGGCACAATCGTGTCTGCAAAGGCGAGCGGAGCCGGTCGACTCCTAGTCGGTGGCGAACGTCTGGGTGGCGAACTAGCCGACGGTTACTTCATATCGAACACCGTGTTTGTCGATGTTGATCCAACGAGTGACCTTGCTATGAAGGAAATAGTCGGTCCGGTCATGGCGGTTACACCGTTCGATACTGAAGCCGACGCTGTGCAGATCGCGAATTCGACGCCGTACGGACTGTCGAATTACCTGCAGACGCCGGACGCTCGACGAATCCGCCGAATCATTCCGCAGCTCAAATCCGGCACCGTCGGTGTCAATACAGGCGTGGCGTACAGCCCCACCGCACCGTACGGCGGAGTCGGACGCAGCGGCTTCGGACGCGAGGGCGGCCGACTCGGCGTCGAGGAGTTCACGAACATCAAGACGGTCCTCGAACGCTGAGTAAGCGCCGGCAGAGCCGTCTCGGCCGGGCGGGCGAGCGCTAGTTCTCAACTACCTGAAGACATTTCGTGTGGGTGTCGCGGTTCGGGAGTGAGGCGAAGGGCGACTCGACGAACCGGGACCGTGTGCGTAGCCACCGGACGCCACCGCAGCTTTTAAGACCAATCGAAGGCTCATGCATTGCTAGACAACGATCTTCGCGAGCGAACTACGGAAGGACACAACAGATGACCGGACGCGTGCAAGGAAAGGTCGCTTTCATAACCGGCGCGGCGAGAGGCCAGGGACGGACGCACGCTCTCCGACTCGCCGAAGAAGGCGCTGACATCATTGCGATCGATATCGCTGCACCCGTCGAGGGTGTGATGTACCCAGCCTCGACCAACGAGGACTTGAAAGAGACCGTGCGTCAGGTCGAGGCCCTTGGTCGGCGAATTGTCAGCGACGTCGCAGACGTGCGGGACCTCGACAGCCTGAAGACGATTGTCGATCGAGGGGTCAGCGAGTTGGGACACCTCGACATCATTGTCGCCAACGCCGGCGTGGCCATCATGAAGCCCTGGAACGAGGTGACACCCGAGATTCTGCGCACTGTCATCGACGTGAACCTGATCGGCGCATGGAACAGCGTGATGGCGGGGGTAGAGCATCTCATCAGCGGCGGTGGCGGTTCGGTGATTCTGACAAGCTCGTCCAACGGTTTGAAAGCAGGTCCCTTCAATCTCCCGTACAACGCCTCCAAGTTCGGCGTCACCGGATTGATGCGATCCTTCGCCATGGAGCTCGCGAAGCAGAAAGTGCGCGTGAACAGCGTCCACCCCGGCGCAGTACAGACCATGATGGTTTCGCAGGCCGCGGAAATGTTCGAGCGGTTCAACGAGGTAAACCCCGACCTTGTGGGCATGTTCTCCCAGTGGATTCCCGGTCGCATGCCTCCGGAAGAAATTTCGAACGCCGTCCTCTATCTGGCGTCCGACGAGTCAACGTGGGTTACCGGCACCGCCCTGTCGGTGGACGGCGGCCTCGCCAACTACTGAGTGGTGAACAGTCAACTCTCGCGTTGGTAGCGAATGACGATGTGGCGTTCAAAGGCTTTCCGCACCGAGCTATTTGAGTAGTGCAGCCGGTTCGCTTGCCCGCATCGATCCAATCCGGGCAAGCGCCGGCCGGCCTTTGCGCACGAACCCCGAGCAAATCGAGACAGGAAGCGCAGAAGGGCAGGTAACGCACAATGGCAGGTCGATTAGAAGGCAAGGTTGCGTTCATTACCGGCGGGGCAAAGGGCCAAGGCCGAAGCCATGCGGTGCGGCTAGCCGAAGAAGGCGCCGACATCATTACCGTCGACATCCTGGCTGACGTCGCCTCAGTTCCATACGCATTGGGTACCGCCGAGGACCTCCAAGAGACGGTCAGGCAGGTCGAGTCACTTGGCCGGAAAATCGTCGCCACCCGCGCTGACGTCCGCGACTATGACGCTCTGAAGAAGGCGGTCGACGACGGTGTCAACCAGTTCGGACGACTCGACATCGTCTCCGCAAACGCCGGAGTTGTCAGCGGCTTCGTGCCAGCCGAGACTCTCGACGAGACAACATGGCAAGACATGATCGATATCAACCTCACTGGCGTATGGCACACGGTCAAGGCCGCAACCCCCCACCTTCGTGCCAGCGGCGGCGGATCCATTGTCATCACGAGTTCGGTCACTGGATTGCGCGCGGTACGAAATGCCGCGCACTACACAGCCGCTAAATCGGGCCTCATCGGGCTTATGAAAACCCTTGCCCTCGAACTCGCTGAAGACCGCATTCGAGTCAACACCATTCACCCGACGACTGTCGGAACCGACATGACTTTCAACGATGCGAC
Source organism: Rhodococcus sp. ACS1 (assembly GCF_002300155.1). NCBI lineage: Bacteria > Bacillati > Actinomycetota > Actinomycetes > Mycobacteriales > Nocardiaceae > Rhodococcus > Rhodococcus sp. ACS1. The sequence continues at coordinate 197,277 of NZ_NSDZ01000008.1, read as the reverse complement.
CTACCGGGTCTTCCTCCCCCACATGGAGAACCCGACAAAGGCTGATTTCATCGCGGCCACCCACGTGTTGAACCCATACCCGGTGGACCTCATCGAGCCTGTCGACCTAAGCAATGCGCTTTTGTTCTTGGCATCGGAAGAAGCGCGCTACATCACGGGAGCAGCATTGCCCATCGACGGTGGCAACGCAATCGGGTGATCCACCAGCAGTAATGCAGGTCCAGTCGGCTGTGTCGACTGGACCTGCATTGTCGTTTCTTAGCGGGCAAGCCGAGGCAACACATGCTCGCCGATCCGACGCATCAAGGGGATCGCGATGTCCGTGTCAGGCGGGGAGAGCAGGATGACACCGGCCACTCCGCGCCGATGCCAGGATTCCAGAGACCGGAGGATGTCGTCATCGCTCGAATCGGGTGAGACGACCACCGGCGAGATGATGTCCCGATCGGCCGGGAGCAACGGCCGAAGCTGCGCGAGGATCTCCTCGCCCGCATCGCCCGGGGGCAGAATTGCACCCGATCCGCGGGTCCGAATAATTTCGACGACCGCGGGTGAGGATCCTCCGAGCCAAATCGGGATATCCGATCCTTGGGCCGCGGCGGGGCTGCAGACAAGCTCGGGGAACTGCCAGAACTCGCCCTCGTGGGTGAAGGGCTGACCGGTCCAAGCTTTGCGGAGGATGTCGATCGTCTCGCTCAGCCGGCGAGCTCGCTTGTTCGTCGGCTGACCGAGCACGGTTCCTTCCTCAATCAACCAGCCAGAGCCCAGACCCAATTCCAGACGGCCACCGGAGAGGTGATCCACCGTTGCAGCCTGCTTGGCGAGGGCGAGTGGATGCTGCGTGATGAGCGGGATGACATTTGTACCAAGACGAACGTGAGTGGTGACGGCGGCCACGTAGGATAGGAGGGTCAGCGAGTCCGAATACAGCGTGTCGGCAGGAAAGGGCAGCTTGCTGTCCTTCTGATAGGGGTACCGGCTGGCGTAATCAGTGGGAATGATCGTGTGATGAGGCAACCAGAGCGAGTCGAGTCCGACGGCATCGCAGACTCGCGCGAGCTCCGCGAGAGCGAGAGGGTTCGCCTGCAGCGTGTGCCGCAGGCTGAGCCCGACTTTGAGTGGCTTGGCCGTTGTAGTCATGTAATGCCCTTCGTTGCTGCTGGATTTGAGCCTCGGCGGCATGGAAACCACACGACCTGCGCAACTCGTCAGGTACGCGGGAATCCGCCGATGCGATACGAGGGATCCGACCCATCCCAGCTTCCGGTCGGATAGCCGCGTGCATTGAACGTCTCCGAGTGGAATGCGCTCGCGTCCCCGCTCATCGACCATTCGATGACGACCTCGCGTGCGCTGATCAGCCAGCGGTCGTTGCGCTTGTCGAGCACGTCGAGGTACCGAGCACCGAGTAGCCGTACCGTGGTCCGGTCGCCGGAGGCCAGTCCGGCAAGAACGTATGACTCCGCCTCGGCACTGTCCCCGTCGATGCGGCAATTATGTGTCGTGATGTTGTGCGTGTGCGCCCGCGACGACGAGGCGTGGCCCTCGTTCAACTTGCGCGCAATTCCGGGAACACCATCGACAATCTTGCCGTATCGAACGACGGCGTCCGGATGGAAGGCGCTAGCCAGCAGTTCCACATCATGGCGGTCGAGGCCCCGCGCTGCGCGGTGAATGCAATCGAGGATCTGCTGTCGCGCGAGCAGTTGGCTGAGCTCGGCGCGAAGATGTTCGAGCTCCCCTACCGCGGCCTCAGGCATTTCGCGCGGAGAGATCGACCATACAAGCGGAGTCGGTCCCGAATACACGGTGGAAACGCCCGCCCCCGATGAATCCGGCAATCACCAGACCCAGGTCGACGAGTTCGGGATCGGAGAAGCTCGCATGCAGCCGGTCCCAGAACACCTCATCGTCATGGAGCGCGATGTGGTCGAGAGCGAATCGTTCAGCGAATTCGATTGCGAGCCAATCCCGTTCGCTGAACGGAGACTGATCCTCACGCCAGGTTGTGACTGCCTCGTAGAAGGACTCCGGAATTCCTGCGTCGCCTTCCTCTTCACCAGGGGCACCTCGCCGAGACTGACACAAGTTGCAGTCGTTGATCAGCGCGATGCGGTAACGAGCGGCTTCGAACTCACGACCGGAGAGCCGCGCGTGTGTGCGTGCAGCCCCGTTAAATGCGACGAGGTCATCCCATATCCGTGGGGATAGAGCTCCCGCCGCCGCCGCGAGGTTGTCGGTGTCCGGCAGATCGAGTCTCAACATACTTACTCCTTCTCAACTGCGACCGTGATCCTCAGCGACGGTGGCGCGCGCCCACATACGTCAACGCGAGCTCTGCGTTGACGTCACGTCTCACACCTTCACGCCCGCCAGGATTTTCCGGACGGCGCGCAGGGCGGTCGTGCCTGCCAGCGAGAGTGATCCGCCGTAGCCCTCGAAGTTGACGCCACCGCAGTCTGCGCCCGTGGCGTAGAGCCCTTCGATGGGCTCACCGACCTCCGAAAGCACCTGCGCGTTCGTATCTATGGCGATGCCCGGGTACGGGACCGTGATGGATGGCTCGACGAAGAGCGCACGGAAGGGCGCACTGCCGTGGTCGGCAGGCAGGACCGGAGGCGCGAAACCGTTCTCCTTGGCAAACTCGGCGACCGCCTCGGGTGTCTCGCACAGCTTTCCGAGCGCTCCGAGCATGAGCGACTTTTCGAATGAGTCGATCGGCTGGACAGGCTTCGAGGCCGGCACACGGGTGTTGATGTCTTCGTCCCAAACGAGCAGGCCGGTGGAATCCGGCTGGCTCAGCAGCGCCAGCGAGTTGATGTGGTCGCCGCGTTTCTCGTCGGTGAATCGTTCTCCGTCGCGGTTGTAGAGCCAGCAGGCCCAGCTACGTAGGTTGCTGTAGGTGTGCCATGCGTCGCTGTGCTCGGCGAGTTCGACGTTCTTGCCCACGAGGTGTCCGTAGAAGCCACCCTCCCGCACAATGCGCGCGCCAACCGCCCTGGCGAGGTCCAGTCCGTCGCCACGGACCGTCTCTGCAGCGCGCGCACGCAGCGTCGCACCGGCCGGCCCGAAGAACTCCTCGAGGTGTTTCTGCGACTGCGCGAATCCACCGGTAGAGAGCACCGTCGCGGAGGCTCGCACCTCGACCTCGAGGGAGTCGTCGAGAATGACCGCGCCCACCACTCGACCCGACTCCACGATCAGCCGGTCGGTGACGGCGCCGTAGACGATCTGTCCACCGGCCTTCTCGACCTCGCGGATAGCGCGCGCGAAGTAGGTGCCCAGATCGGCCTCGTGCCCCCAACCGTCGAGCACAGGGATGAGAGGCGTCGTAACTCCGCTCACGTCCTCGAGATGCGAGATGAGGTTCTCGAACTCGTCATAGATGATGGACTGAAGCTCCCGGTTTCCCTTGGGGTCCTCGGCCGCATACTCCTCCATCGAGCCGAATCGCCAAACGAAACCTGACGAAAGCATCGAGGTGCCGCCACTGGTTGCAGCACGCTCGACGACAAGGACGCTGGCCCCTCCCTTGGCTGCGACCGATGCTGCGGTGAGCCCGGCCATCCCTGCCCCAAGCACCAATACGTCCACTTCCAACAGTTCCCGTTCGGACACTGTGCACCTCTCCTCGGCGTCACGCTCTCTGCAACAGTCACGTCCAGGGCCGATGCGCGAGCTGCCACTGATTGCGGTGGAATCGCTGTTCATCATCGAAATCGTGGGCCGCCCGGATCGACGAGCGCGCTGTCCTTCGAGCAAATTATGAAACTAATTGCGAATATATCGAAACTATTACCGTAAAGATAGAGGTCACTGGCGATTTTCGTCAACCGCCAGCACCTGAGCGGATCCGCTGACGCGAATTCGCACCGGATCGAGTGGCGCGCCAACCGGATAGTTCCCGCCGAACACCTCGACACCGTCCTCATGCAGCCGGGCTGGGAGCTCGGGCCAGTACCAGGCCCCCGCGTCCCACACCGCTGGGCCTGGCCTCAACCGGGCGATCCGCACACGCGCGTCGTGCGAGCCCGTACCCGCGATGCTCAACACGGCATCCGCACCGTCGAACTCCACCCAGGGATCCACGATCGGCACCGAGAGGAAGCCTTGGTGCGCAACGAAGTACACTGAACCGGTGAAGCGCAGCGTGCCCTTGCCCTGAGCGAAGGGCACTGCGTTCCCCTGCTCGGCGGCGGGCGCGAAGAAGAACTCGTCGGAGGCGGAGACTCCCGCACCGTGCCCGACCGCAATTCGGGATCCAGGCGACCGCGCGACGTACACCCGGAAGCTGTGCTTGACCCCCCACAGCAGTCCTAACAGCTGCGTCGGCTCGGCCGTCATCGAACGCGGGTCTCCCGGCTCTCCTGTCTGGCGAGCTCGGAGTCGACGATCTCCTGGCGCGCCATTCGCACGCCCCGTGGGTTGTTCCAGCCCACCACGCCGGTGACTCGTCCGTCGGAGAGCGCCCTGACGAGGAACCGATTGCGTTCCGGCTCATCGTCGATCGTCTCGACGGTTGCTCCGTCGGGGACGGTCCCGTACACCTGAATCTTGACGTCATACTGGTCGGTCCAAAAGTACGCGATGGGGGTGTATTCGAGTTCTTCGCCCAGAATGTTCCGTGCGACCAGCATGCCCTGCTCGGATGCGTTCGTCCGGTTCTCGAATCGCACATGGGCGTCACGGTGCTTGTCATACCAGCGTGCGACATCGCCCGCCGCGTAGACGTCCTCCGCTGCGCGGCAATGCGCGTCGCAGACGACGCCGTCAGCAAGTTCGAGACCGCTCGACTCGAGCCACCCCGTCGCGGGCGACGAGCCGATAGAGACCACCACGGTGTCGGCGGGGATTACCTCATCGCCGACGTCCACGCCAGCGACTCGTCCACCGTCGGCAATGATGTCCCGAACCATCGTCTCCAGGCGGAAGTCGACCCCATGAGACTCATGCAGTGCCCGGATACGGGCACCGAGCGCCTCCCCGACGACGCGTAGCATCGGAGACGGCAATGGATCGACGATCGTGACCTTCGCGCCGAATTTGCGTGCGGTCGCGGCCATCTCGCACCCCAGGACGCCGGCACCGACGATGACGACATCGCGCGCACCCGTGAGCTGCTCGCGCAGCCGGAGGCTGTCAGAGAGGCTGTGCAGGCTCTGCACTCCGTGAATGCCCTCCCAATCGGGCAACTGCCGGGGGCGCAGCCCTGTCGCGATCACCAGCGAGCCGTATTCACTCACGGTCCCGTCGTCGAAGGCCACGGTGTGATCGATTTCGTTCAGCGCGGTCGCCTTGACTCCGAGATCCAATCGCATGTCGAGGGCATCGATGATGTCACTCGAGCGAAGGGCGGCCCGAGCTGGCTCCCATTCACCGGCGAGTACCTGCTTGGATAGCGGCGGGCGATCGTAGGGAGGATGCGGCTCGTCACCGACCATGCGGATGCTGCCTGCGAAGCCCTTGCGGCGGAGGGTCTCAGCAACCGTGAGGCCCGCTGCCGCAGCTCCGACGATGAGGACGTCGCTTCTCATCGTGCGTCTTGATCCGCGAGCCGAATCGCTGCAGCCGGGCATAGGCTGATCGCTGTGAGCACGTCCTCTTGACTGGAGATGGGGGGACGCTCGTCGAGCAACACGACGATGCCGTCGTCGTCACGCTGGTCGAATACGTCCGGTGCCGCGAAGACGCACTGGCCACCTGCGACACATTTGTCCTCGTCGACGACGATATGCAGTTCTTTCATCATTTCTTCTCCTATCTAGGCGACGGGGTCACCATGCCACCGGAAGCGACGCGACACCGTAGATGGGCGCGTCGCGGCGGAATTCGATCTCGGCCATTGGGACCGTTACGCGCAGATTCGGAAACCGCCGGAGCACGGCAGGGATCGCGACCGTCAGCTCGAGTCGAGCCAGGTGCTGTCCGAGGCATTGGTGGATGCCGAAGCCGAAGCCGACGTGTGGCACAGGCTTTCGGAATATGTCCAGCTCGGGCGAGTTCCCGACCAACGCCGGGTCGTTGTTCGCCGCCAGCAACGAGAACGTGATCCGCTCGCCAACCGTGAAGTCGCGTCCCGCGATCGTCGTATCGCGGGTGACCATCCGATGCACTCCCACTGCCAAGGACAAATACCGGAACAGCTCCTCGACCGCCGTACGGATCACCGAGTCGTCATCCCTGACAGCTGCAGCCTGATCCGGGTGCTCCAGAAGGGCGAGAGTCCCGACCGTGATCGCATTCGCCGTCGTCTCGTGACCCGCAATGAGCACGAACATTGCGATACCGACAATCTCCTCGTCGGTGATCTCTCCCTCGTTCTCAGCTAGCAGGGCGCTGATGAGGTCGTCACGAGTCTCGACTGTCGCCTTGGCGTCGACAACGCGCTCGCGCAGGTATTCACGCAGCGCCGCCACCGCTGCGATCGCGGTCTCGGGGGAAGATGAGGTGCTCAGGATGTCGAGAGTCCACTGCTGGAAATCGCGGCTGGCCTCCGTGGGGATTCCAAGGATCTCGCAGATGACCCGAGTGGGCACATGCAGGGCGAACTGCGAGAAGAAGTCCCCCGACCCGAGTGCCTCGAAGCTGTCCAGGCTCTCGTTGACGATCTCCTCGATGCGGGGCCGCAACCGCTGGATGTTCTTCACGGTGAACCACCGACTCACCATCCGGCGAATCCGCGCGTGTTTAGTGCCGTCGTAGTAGATGAAGTACCCCGGAATGCTCGCCAACGTTCCCGGCGTCTCCGCCTCCGAACTCGGCCCCATCACCACGTCGCCGCTGCCCAGGAGCTCACGAACGTCGTCATAGCGTGTAATCGCCGTGACGTCGAAGTGCCCGTATTGAGGGAAGTCGAGGCCTAGCAGCGGTAGCTCCCCCGCCTCACGCACCCTGACGAGTTCGCTATCGGGGGCGAAGCCATGCCCGCGCTCCCGTCGGACCGTCAGAAGGGGACTGAGTCCAGAGGTCATAGGGGTTCTCCGTTTCTTCGTGGGTCGTCGATTTCGAGACAAACGACCCTCGCCGCGAATGCCGTGTGGCCGGTGCGGTTTCGTTTCACAACTCACTTCTCCGAATAACAGGAAAGGTCAGCCTTCGTGGGTGCCGTCCAGCATTGGAACGCGATTTCAAGTCCGTCTATCGCGGGTCGTCGTCCTATGCAGATTCAGTAATCTGAACAAGAGATCACCAACTATACACGCACATGTGGCGATACTACGTATTTAGTTTCGGTTTTTTACTATCTGCACGCTGTTGCGGTGAGGCCTATCAGTTCTCATACTCACGGTCGCTCCAGATCGGCCCCGTGTGCACCGAGTGCCCTCCGTCCACCGGCAGGATCGCACCGTTGACGAACGATGCCTCTTCCGACGCCAGGAATGCAGCAACTGAGGCGATCTCGGACGGTCGCCCGAGCCGGCCGATCGGGACACTGTCGAGCAGGTATTTGCCGCGAGGAGCCATCGCGTCGGCGCTGCCGTAGCTACGGACCACATTCGGCGTCTCGGTGGGACCAGGTGCGATTGCGTTGCACCGCACCCCCAGCGGCCCGTAGTCGAGGGCTATCTGCTTCGTAAGGCCCACCACGCCGTGCTTCGCAGCGGTGTAAGCACCGAGGTGGTGATTTGCCATGAAACCCAGCGTCGATGCCGTGTTGATGACTGCTCCGCATCCACGCTCGACCATCCCGGGAAGCACCGCATGCGCCCCGTGAAACACCGCGTTCAGGTCGACGTTGAGCACGAGATCCCAGTTTTCCCGGCTCATCTCGTGGAGCAGCCCAGCTCGCGTCAGGCCGGCGTTGTTGAGCAACACATCGACACCGCCGTTTCGCTCAGACGCTGCCCCGACGAGCGACGCCCAGTCGGCAGGCTCAGTCACGTCGGTGCCAACGAACGTGATGTCACCGCCCCGCTCGAGCATGTCCGACCACTCATCGGACTTGCCGACGTCCGCAACGAACACTGCGGCACCCTCGCGAGCGAATCTCTCGGTCATGGCGAGACCGATGCCGGAAGCACCGCCGGTCACAATGACGGTCTTGCCCGTAAAGCGACGACCCTCGGTCAAATCCTCATTTGCCATCTGCAGTTCCCTTCTCTGCTGTTCCCGATCCGGTCGGCGTCTTGCCGACTACATTGCGTAGGCTTCCGACACCCTCGACCTCGACGACGACTTCGTCCCCGTCGACGAGGAATGGTCCGTCCGCGCCTTCCTCGAACGCCGTGCCCGCTGGTGTGCCGGACGCGATGATGTCGCCGGCGCGCAACGGGATGAACCCGTGCAGGTGGTCGACGACATCGGCGAAGGAGTAGACCATTTCGCTCGTGCTGCCACTCTGGCGGAGCTTTCCGTTGACGCGCGTCTGGATGTTGAGGTCGTTCTCGTCGAGGTCCTCGTCCACCACAACCCACGGTCCACAGGCGGTTCCGCCTCGGAAGTTCTTCTGCAACACCCAGGTGAGGGGACCCTCGTCGATCCTCGGTGCGCCCGATGAGAAGTACGGGTCGCGCACACTGACGTCGTCGACAGCGACGACACCCCAGACGCGCGGCGTCTCGCCGCCGCGAAGCACGACCCCGACCTCTCCCTCGTAGTCGAGGTACGAGAAACCGGATGGCCGACCGAGCCGTCCGCCGTCGCCGACGACCGTGCGCGGCAGAATCTGGAACCCCCACGGAGGAACGCCCGAGCGCCTGGCCTCGAGGAGCTTCGCAACACGATCCGACGTCGCCACGCCGCCTCCCTCGATTGCGAATTCGGATCGCGCCGCATGCGTGGCGAAGTTCGCGCCGATTGCGAGTACCGCAATCGATGGCGCGGCGAGCGGGGGCGCACCGTCCAGAACGACGTCATAGCCACCTTCCTTCGCCGCCCAGACGAGCAGAGACTCGACTGCCGCCCTCGCCTTGTCCCATCCGTCGATGAGTGACGTCCAGTCAGCGTCCGCCGTAGGCAACAGCCCTGTGAGGATGCTCGACGCGCTTGGATCGTGCGCACTGAACGCGGTCACCGCACCATGGAGGTCGATGAACCGATCCTCCTGCGCTACGGCGGTTTTGCCGGATTGCAATCGTGCGAACCTCAACCCTTCACCTCTCCTGATCGTGCTGACTGTTTCTGGCCGACAAGGCGAGACGATGACCGCCCCGCTTGATCCCTGATCCGGGCAAGCGCGTCGGCGGCCGCGCGAGCACGATCGACGTACGACATCCCGGCGAACGCTGGTGAGGGCACTTCGACGTACTGCGTCGCAGCAGGCATGGCTCGCACCAGATCGACCAACGGCAGCCCGCCCTCCCCCGGGAGGAGCCGGGCGCTCCGGGCCTCGTATGCCAGTGCCTCCGCCGTCGGTTCGGCGAGAGTCCGCGGCGCATCACAGAGATGCACGATCGGATAGAGATCGGGGCGCAGTCGCACTAACTCTGCGACGTCGCTCGGCGTGCCGCCCGTGCGCGCGAGATGCAACGCGTCGACCACGACGACTGCCGCCGGGTCCTGGAGCCGCTCCACCATTCGGTGAGCTTTGTGCAGCGAGTTCACGGCGGTGTACGAAGTGAACTCCAGGGCGACGGTGAGACCGTGGGGTGCAGCCAGCCGACAGAGTGCGGCCAGATGATCGGTGGCGCGCTCTTCGTCCCAGTCGCTGCACATTGTATTGACGAATCTCGCGCAGACCCGCGCGCCGAACTCCAGGACGGGCTCCAGGCGGGCCACCTCGAGATCTGGATGGATATCCACGAACTCGATGTCCGCCACCCCTACGCGTGCTGAGTTGATAGCACCGCCCATGTCCAACGGGATCCGACTGACGGCGTCGGGGCGGGTCCCCACCGGCACCGCTCGCAGCGTCACGGCCTCAAAGCCCGCCTCCGCCGCCGCCGCAATCGACTCCGAAGGGGATGCGCCAGCAACCGTCAGATAGGACAGGACGGACGTGCCGGATCCGCAGCTCATCGGCGGCGCTGCCCGGTCTGGCAGTCTGCGTTCGGCAGCTTCGCGGCGACGGTCAGGTCGACGGGGATTGACACGCTCGTCGATTCGGACACCACGGCCTCGGTCGAGGAGGCAAGTGAATGCTCCAGATCGGGGTGGGCGATCCGGACGTACACAACGGTTGTGGACAACGCAAACTCCTTCGCAATGTCGTATGACGTCAGGCTATTACGAAATTTAGATTCTGTAAATGCGAATAGGTTTTCTCCTTTCTGCATCTGGTCTAGGAGCGCCGCGCAGCACCTGACGACACTCGCATTGCTCTGGATACCGCACTTCCCTCGTCTGCCCTATGACATCCGTTTCATAGGCCGACATCGAGGTGCAGATCCGCTGTGCGCGCACTGCAGGTAGATCTCGGCGCGTCGCGTCCGAGCCCAAACTGAAGAATTCGCCGGTAATGTCATCGCGATGCTGGGCACGCCCAGGTCGGAGCTCAAATACGGATATGACGGCCCTCGAGGCCGATGACAGTCGTCACCTTCCAGGGTGGACGTGCCCGAGGCAGTCTACGACTGGCCGCTGGGCCGCTGGGCCGCGTCACCTTAGGAGACTCAGCGTAGCCGGATCTGGATCGATGCCCTACATTGAATCTGCGTACGTGAAAACAGAAATCAATTCGAAGCATGTTCCGGTGCTTCCCGGATGACTCCGGCTGCCTGATTGAACAAGTCCGCCGAGTGCAAGGAGATATCGACGATGGAGTACACCAACATCAGCTGCGAGGTCACGGGCGCGGTCGCTCGTGTCGAACTGCGCCGCTCCCCGGTCAACGCACTTGGCCAAGCCGCGTACCGTGAACTCGCGCATGTGTTCCAGCACATCGATGACGTCGCCCCCGGTGCCCGCGTCGTCGTCTTGTCAAGCCAGGGCGATCACTTCTGCGCCGGAAACGACCTGCAAGAGTTCACAGAGCTTGCACCGGACAACGCCGCTGAGCGGATGCTCGAGGTGCGCGAGGCCTTCTTTGCGATCTCGCGTTGTCCGCTCCCCGTCATCGGCGCTGTGCAGGGTGCCGCACTCGGCTCCGGAATCGCGCTTGCAGCCTCCTGCGACTTTGTGATCGCCTCCGACGACGCGCGCTTCGGCGTGCCAGAATTGAACGTAGGTGTACTAGGAGGCGCCCGCCATCTGTCCCGCCTCGTGCCCGAGCCTGTGCTGCGATGGATGTACTTCACGAGCGACCCGGTACCGGTCACGCGTCTGGTGTCATACGGGGCCCTCATCACAGTGGTCGATCGAAGTCGACTGCGCGAGGAAGTGTTGAAACTCGCCACCCATGTGGCACGCCATAGCGCCTCGAGTCTGCGGTACGCCAAGCAGGCGCTCAACATGATTGAACCGATGCCTCTCGAGGAGGGCTACGTGTACGAGCAGGGACTGACCGTGGAGTTCTGCGCGCATCCCGATTCGAGAGAAGCGATCAACGCAGTCGTCGAGAGGCGGGAACCAAGGTATGCCCACCTCACCTGACCCGACAACCGGCGCCGTCCCGCCGAGGTGATGGTAGTGATGGCGGGAGGGTCGGCCGGCGATCGCCCTCGCCGAAAGAATGGCCCCGCTGCGGGTCGGTCCGGCGGCCCGGCCCCGCGTCCACCAGGGCGCCGGCCTTCACCGATCGACTGATGTGCGTGTGCTGAGTTTCGTTGTGCGGTTGCGATTAGGTGACGGGCGTGGGTGATCGTCCGACCTCTCGAGGCGGTTTGTTCCACAAGCTTTTCCCGTCGAGACCGGGCAGGTGTCGCGGGCGTTACGCGATGATCGGCTGAGTGCGGCCGAAGGTTCTGTCGAACTGGTTGCGCCACACCTTTCCCATCGTGGCCAGAGAACAAATGGCCGGCGAGCGGACCCGAGCAGTAATGCGCTCGCCGCCCTGCTCCGGATCACCGACCTTGGAATCGATGCGCGCAAAGCGCTGACGCGCAGACAGATTGATGTGTCGACGGGTGGCGGTACGACTGACAAAGACGAATCCGCGCCCTCGATACCGAGTTGATCGACAACAGAAGGCACTCGATTCTGCCGTAACCGCGATCGAACCGGAACTGTCTAAGGTTGAACCGGCGCTGACCACTCTCGTCCTCGCCCGGATCCGCCCCACCGCGACACCCGCGGGTATGTTGCCCGCCGCTGCGATGGTCGAAGACCAAGGAGTGCGTTGCCTGACGAGGGATCACCCGGCAGATGTTCCGACCACTGACCGCTGCACGCCCGGACCCCGGCATGACTTGACGGATGGAGAAGCATCCTGGACGAGGTGGAGACTTCGTTCAGGCCGCCTCCGGGACCGAGGCGACGGTGAGGCTGTTCACGGTAGCGCGTGCGAAGGCGCGACCGGTGCGGGTGTGCCGTCGCCAGAACTGCACCGCCGCACCGATCTTCGCCACAAAGTCCTTGCTGATCGCGGGCAGGACCGCACTGAGTGCGCTGACGTCAGGTGACCGCGGGCGGCACGGCGACGGGTGTCCTGGGCGTTAGCTTTTGCCTACCCCCGATCGGTAGTTCGCTTATGCGCCGACCATCCAGAGACGGAGGCGAATCAGGCAAAACCCGAGGAGGTCGCCGCGGTGGAAGAGATCGTGGAGCAGCTCGAGAGCTCGACGGTCATTTTGATCACGGAATACCGTCGTCGTTCCGTCGTCAAGGCCCGAGCCGCGACCTTCGCTCGGCGCCTGGCTGCCGGAGTCAAAGTGGTGGCCGAAAGTAGTGAGCTCCTGGAGCGGGTCGAGTATCTACCGACGGCGCCGCGATCAACGGCACCGTCGTCCGGAGCGACGCACCGGCCCTACTGTCAGTTCCCGACCGCCTCGATCTCGCCCAGGTAGAGGTTGAGACCCGCGACCGGTTGCAACGGGACCTCTTTGTAGACCGTTACCTTTCCTGCCCACGTCGGGTGTGCGAGACCGCCATCCGCACCGCCGACCATGGAGTCGATGACTAGGGGGCTCCCGTCACCGTCCAGCACCGGCTCGATCCCTCTGGCTCGCGTCTCCCGGACCGCCTTGTCAAGATTCTCGACGCCGTAGATCAGCGCGAAGAATCCTTCACCGTGCTCCTTCAGATGGTCAGCGATAAATCCATGGTCGCCCGTAGGCGCCAGCAATTCGACACCAGCCGAGACAGACTGGACCTGGATGATGCCGAAGCGCTCGAATTCCGTCGGACCGTCCCAATCAGTGATCCCCAACGCCGCGCTGAGCTCCGCCTGTGCGGCGTCGAGATTCTCTTTCCGGTAGATGAACACGACGTGATCGATAACGTTCGTGCGCTTTCCCATGGTGTTCCTCCTGGAGGTTGGTTGGCTGTCGTTGGTCGCACGCGGTTTGTCCGGGGTGCGGCCCCAGACCTCCGACGCGCACGCCGCGCGCGCGTCGGCGATCGGCGATCGGGGCCGCGTGGCAGCGGTGTCGGACACTTCATTCGATGAACCTAATGTCCCAGACACCGGAGAAGTCGTGGCCGTCGGCGCACACCCTGCCGCACTTCGTTAACGACCATCCGGGAACGAGATTCATCGGCATCGGTCGTGGTGAACGAGTATTTCTTGAATCCGTCCTAGACCGCGCCCACGGGGTCGCTTTGGAACTCGATGCCCTCGTAGCCCTTGGCAGCGACCTCGTCGCAGATGCCTCGGTACACACCGAGCCCGGCGACGTACAGCATCAGGCCGCGTGGTTTACCTTCGACATTCGCGCCGACGTACCACGAGTCGGCACGCGGAAAGAGTGTCGCGTCACCGACCTCGGCGACATGCGCCATCCACTTCTCCTGCGCTTCGTGGCTGGCCTCCACCGTCGCGCGACCACGCTCACGCATGTCGACGAGCAGGTCTGCGACCCAGTCGACGTGCTGCTCGATCGAGGTGTACATGTTCGCAAGCACCGAAACGGAGCCGGGACCAGTGAGGATGTACATATTCGGGAAGTCGGCCGCGAGTAAGCCCAGGTACGCATTCGGGCCATTGGCCCATGCTTCCTTGATTGTCATGCCTGCGCGCCCGCGCAAGTCGATGTTGTTCAGCGCACCGGTGATCGCATCGAAACCGATGGCGAAGACGATCATGTCGAACTCGAGTTCCTGCCCGTCACGGAGCCGGACACCCTTCTCGGTGAAAGTGTCGATCGGATTCTCGCGGACCGATACCAGCGAGACGTTGTCCCGGTTGAACGTCTCGTAGTAGTCCGTGCCGAGGCACGGACGCTTGGCACCGAACGGATAAGTGTTGGGGCACAGCAGGTCCGCCACTTGCGGGTCGTCCACGATAGAGCGGATCTTCTCGCGCACGAATTCCGCCACGACCTCGTTCGCCTTCTCATCGACGAGGACGTCGGTGTACAGGTTCATGAGAGGTGCGACCCCGCCTTCCTGCCAGCACGCTTCCAGCCGACGCTGGACGTTCTCCGGCTCGTCGGCAAGCAGGCTTATGGTCGGCAACTCGATGGGTACGCCGAACGGCATGGTCTTCGCTAACGCGCGATGCTCCGGATAACGCGCCTTCATTGCTGTCTGGAATTCGGGGTCCATCGGTCGGTTCTTGGCCGGGAGCGTAAACGCCGGCGTCCGCTGAAGGACCGTCAGATGCCCGGCCTGCTCGGCCGCGATTGGGATCAGCTGCACACCCGTCGAGCCGGTGCCGACTACCGCAACCCGCTTGCCGGAGAAATCGACGCCTTCGGTCGGGAAACCGGAGGTCATGTACCACTCGCCTTTGAACTCGTCCAAGCCCTTGAAGTCCTGGCGCGGATCCTTCGTCGCCGAAATCGTGCCCGACGCCATCACAAGATGCTGGGCGGTGTGTACCTGCCCGTCGTCCGTCGTTACGTTCCAGCGTGCCCGCTCTTCATCGAAGTGCGCTGCCACAACGCGGGTCGAGAACTTGATATCGCGGCGCATGTCAAACCGGTCGGCGACGTGGTTGAGGTACCGCTCGACCTCCGGCTGGCCCGGCCACCGCTCGGTCCATTCCCACTCCTGTTGCAGCTCGTCGGAGAAGCCATACGAGTACTCGAGGCTCTCGACGTCGACGCGACAACCCGGATACGTGTTCCAGTACCAGGTGCCCCCGACTCCTTCACCCGCTTCGAACACCTGTGTCGAGAACCCGCGCTCACGCAGCGTGTGTAACGAGTACAAGCCAGCGATACCAGCCCCAACGACAATCGCATCAAAATCATCGGCCATCTCTTATTGCTCCTCGTGTTCGGTATCGCCCGGTTCTCTGATCGGACGATCGCTACTTCAGGTAGACGTGCTCGTGCCCTGTGGCTGGGACCACACAGGTCCAGATTAAGTGAACCGCATCACGGCTTCTTCGAAGCATAGGCTTGATATTCCGAATGTCAATGCTGATTTATGATGTGCCCATCCCAGATGACACGCTCGACAAGGAGCCCCGACTCGCTCGGGCACAGCGCCAGGGTCACACTGCGTAAACGATCGAAATTCGCCGGCTGGGCCGGGCCCTATCGCGAATCTGTTGACGCGAGTTCGAGCAACGAGCCGGCCTCGTGGAAGAAGACCCGGAACTCGGCGACTTTGCCCTCACGAAGAATCGAGAGTTCGGTCAGCATGATCCGCTCCCCGGTCGCGATCTGATTCGAGCTCAGAATTGCAAAGACATGGTCCTCGTCGGCGACGAGGCGATCGATCGTCAGGGAGTTCATGTCGAGGTAGCCGGCTATGACCCCGAAGACCTCTCTCACGGCCCCGGCGCCCCGGTATGTCCCGCCGTAAGGCAGATAAGCAGGCTCGGTGAGCACCACGTCATCGGCAACGTGGCCGAAGAACGTCTCGAGTTCACCACGCTGTCCGGCCTCGTACATCTCAGTGACGATTCTGCGGTTGGTCTCGGTTACGGACATTCAAGGCTCTCTTTCGATTCATTTTCCTGGGTTGACGAGGTCGTCGATCCGCACGATTATCCGGACCAGGCGACGGTTGTTCGCGATAGCGGCCTTCTCTGAACGCAATTCGTCGACGTCGAGTCGTATATGCAACCGCCTCGAACAACTCGTTTTCGAGGAGCTGGATGTCGAGGTGATCGCGCCGACCCCTGGCCTTCCCGTTCGCCAAGCTGCGAGCGACGCTGCCGCTCGTCGCCGAGGGGTTCCGACGCGGGAGTGAGTCTGTCGCCGGCGGCAGCATGGTCGACGCGAGCTGCGCTTCGCTCGGCGGCCGGTCCCGTCTGCGACGACGACACCGACACCCGCGAGAAGTCCAGACATCAAGCGCGACTTCATGTCAGGTGGCGACCGCGGCCCGTGCGCCGCTGCGGCGCGGCTCTCGATCGATCGCTGCGGCCGCGCGATAAGCAAAGGCCATCATCGGCCCAATCGTCGCTCCCGGCCCCCAGTACGTGTTCCCGGAGACCGAGGCTACGCAGTTGCCGACGCCGTATAGGCCTGGAATCGGCTGATCGAGATCGTCGACCATCTGCGAGTCGGCGTTGACCTTCGGACCACCCTTGGTGTCCATCGCGCAGGCGCAGATCATCACCGCGTAATAGGGGCCGGTCTCCGAGATCGGCCATACCGTCGGGTTACGCCGCTCGCCCTCGTCCTTTACATTGCCGTTGAACACCAGCTGGATCGGCGTCTCGCCGCGATGGAAATCGGGATCCACCCCTTCGGAAGCACCGCGGTTGAATCGCTCGATTGTTTCGCGCAGCCCTGCGGTGAAACCATCGGCCAACCGCAGGCAACCGGTAACGCTCTCGTATTGGGCCAGCCGCGCGTCGATCGCGCCGCCCAATTCCTCGAGCGTCTGACCCCTGATGACACCGTCATCGTTCGACACGATCGTGGTGAGATAGTTGCCCGCGCTGTGCTCCTGCGCGCGCGAGTCCCAGATCTGGAACATCACCAGGTTCGGGTACTCTGCCGTGATTGGATCTCGGTAGAAGAATGCCCGCGAGAGCTCGTTGTACGGCAGCTTTTCATTGACCACTCGCTGACCCTCGCGATTGACGAGCACCATCGAATCACCCTGGATCCCGGCCATCGCCATCACCCGCGGATCGCGCTTGGCAACGGGCTCAAACGGTATCGGTGCCATCCACGCGTTGCTCATGTTGCGCATCGGCACTCCGAGGGCACCAGCGATACGGACGAGATCACCCTCGTTCGAGTGAACTCCGCAACCTGCGAACGCCGGAACGTGCAGGCTGTTCTCGCGCAGCTCGTCGTCGTGCACGAAGCCGCCGCTGGCAAACACGACGCCACGACGCGCGAAGTAGGTCGGCGCCGATCCATCCGACCCCGTGCCCTGCACTCCGACTACCTCTTCGCCATCGAGCACGAGCCGCTGCACGCGACAGCCGCGAACGATTTGTACGCCCGCCTCGTCGGCCGCGGGCACCAGCATCGAAAATCCCGCCTCCCCACCCTGCGCGAAATCATCGACGTCGGGAAACAGAACCCGGCCCGCGGGCAGTTTGTTCTCCGGGACCTCTGTGAAGTACTCGACCATGCCCTCCGCAGGGCGATGTCGCAACGCTCCCTTTTCATGAAGCAATTCGACTGCTTCGGCACCGCTGTCATAGATCGCCTGAATTAGATCGAAGTCCCACTCGCTCAGCCCATAGGTGGGACTGTTGGGGTCGAACCGCTGGGGACGCGACATCTTTGCCATGAACTGCAAGCATTCGTCGCGTCGATCCTCGAGCCCCGCGCGCTGCAACGCCTTGTTGTTGGCCACCCAGAATCCAAACGCGGACTTGCGCGTCGTACCGCCGACATCCGCAGCCTTCTCCAGCAGGAGCACCTCGTTTCCTCGCCAGGCCGAGAACAGCGCGGTCGCAAAGCCACTTCCACCCCCGCCGACCACGATCACATCCACCTCAGCCGCAAACGAGCCCAAATCTGCAGCCTGTACCGGCCGAGCGCTTTCCCTCCTCGCGAAGTCGTCGGGCGGTGGTGTGTAGAAGTCGCCCGCTGCGAAGCCCGTGGTCCCACCACCATCCGAGATTGGCGTTCCACTGTTACGGGATGAATCTACCGTTTTAGACATACTGACTCCGATCATGTCGCAACGCTGCTGACAGTATTCGAAATTCAGGTCGAACATATCGAAGTAGATCCCGATTATCTAGACCAATCTATTCGAACAAGCATTCGAAAGTTGCTGAATTGTCATCGCGCACCACGCACTCTCGGCCGCTCCCGTTCGACGACTGAACCCCCTGCCCGGCCGCCACTACGTGCGAGGCGGCGAGAGCCTGGAAACGCTGCGGTGATCACGTAGCGCCTAAGCAGAGCGAACGCGACAAGGCGGGAGAGTCAGCATGGGTACGTCGACCCTCGACAAGGAGCTCCGACTCGTGCGGACGCAGGAGCGGCAGGGTCACACTGGTGCGCAAATAGCTCGACCCAACGTCGCCACTGGAGCTCGAAGCCTCGGTCAGCCAGTCGATGCGCGCCGCTATACACGGCCGAAGGCTCTAGTTTTGATGGGCAGAACCATGAAAATCGGGAACCTGTTTCGAAATTTGAACATGTCGTCTACTCTTTCCGCAGAACATCACCCCCACTTTTCTACAGCTTTCCCGAAGCCCGGCACGGCGATGAGCCCTCGCACGACTCGTGATAGCTCAGTTCCTTAAGGAGTTCACTGTGGCTGTACGCCCATACACGATCGCTGTCCCCGAAGAGGTCCTCGTCGATCTCAAAGAGCGGCTCGCACGCACGCGCTGGCCGGAAAAGATCGAAGGCGCTGGCTGGGATTACGGCACCGACGTTGCGTACCTTCGCGAGCTATGCGACCACTGGGCGCACCGCTACGACTGGCGGGACTGGGAGCGACGCCTGAACAGCATCCCGGGCTACGTTTGCGAGGTCGACGGCGTCGACCTGCACTTCTGGCATGTGCGCGGTACCGGACCGAACCCGACGCCGCTACTGCTCTTGCACGGCTGGCCCGGCTCGATCGTCGAGTTTCTGGAGCTGATCGGCCCGTTGACTGATCCCGCGGCACACGGTGGGGATCCCGCTGACTCGTTCGATGTCGTCGTGCCCGAACTGCCGGGCTTCGGCTTCAGCGGCGCTCCGCGCACCGCGGGATGGAGCTTGTCGCACATCGCTTCCGTGTTCAATTCGCTGATGGTCGACCAGCTGGGATACGACCGCTATGCGGTCCAGGGCGGCGACTTCGGGGGTCTGATCGCCTCGCGGATGGGCGCCTACCACTCCGAGTCGGTGCTCGGCATCCACCTGAACTTGATCATGGGGACGCCCCCCGCAGAGCCTGGACCGGAGGATCTCGAACATCTCGAGCGCTACAGCCGGTTCAGCGAAAGGGCCCTGGGTTACTTGCAGGTGCAGAACACCACTCCTGACTCCTTGATGATCGCGCAGAGTGACTCGCCAGCGGGACTCGCCTCATGGATCATCGAGAAGTTCCGCAGTTGGAGCGACTGTGGCGGAGACATCGAGAGCTCGTTCAGCAAGGACCTGCTGCTCACCAACCTGATGTTCTACTGGGCCCCGAACAGTGCCGCGAGCGCGGCTCGGCTTTACTACGAGACCAGCCGAGCCGAGGACTGGTACCTCAAGGCTCGTGTCGAGCTTCCGGTCGCCTACGCAGAATTCCCTCACGAGAACTTCGTCCCGCCGCGGACCTGGGTCGACACTCAATACGACATCGCCCGCTGGACCACGATGCCCAGCGGCGGGCATTTCGCAGCACTCGAAGAGCCCCACCTGCTACTCGACGACGTGCGGACGTTCTTCCGATCACTTCGCTGACTGCGTGGACTCGTAGCTGCCGGGCCTGCACATTCGATTAATCGTTAGGAGTGGTAATGGACGTGACGGGTGCGAGTGCGCTGATCACCGGGGGCGCAAGCGGCCTGGGATTGGCGACCGCGAAAATGCTTGCCCGCAAGGGGGCGCGCGTCGTCATCGCCGACTTGGCGGGTTCGGCCGGACGCGCAATCGCCGATGAGGCCGACTGGACCTTCGCTCCAGCGGACGTAACCAACGTCGAGGAAGTTCGGGCGGCGATCACTCTCGCCGAGCGCATGGCGCCACTCCGTGTGGTGGTGAACTGCGCTGGGATCGCCACGCCGAACAAGGTGCTCGACAGATCGGCAAACCCCGTACCACTGGCGCAGTTCGAGCAGGTGGTGCGCGTAAATCTGGTCGGCACGTATAACGTACTGAGCCAAGCTGCAGCGAGAATGGCTCGAAACGACCCGGACCCCTCCTCTGGAGCACGCGGGGTGATCGTGAACACCGCGTCCGTGGCAGCGTTCGAGGGGCAGATCGGCCAGCCCGCTTACTCGGCTTCCAAGGGCGGAGTGCACGCGATGACCATTCCGATCGCACGAGAGTTGGCCAAGCACTCGATCCGAATGCTGACGATCGCGCCTGGACTGATGGAGACACCGATGGTGGCCGGCCTGCCACTGGCAGCGCAGAAATCGCTCGCCGAGCAGGTGCCATATCCCGCCCGTCTGGGCAGGGCCGACGAGTACGCGTCGCTCGTCGGCCACATCATCGACAATGACTACATCAATGGCGAAACGATCCGCCTGGACGGTGCCATCAGGATGGCCCCCAAGTGATCAATCAGCGGCCGATACAGTGATATTGACCTGATCGGTGTAGAAGGCGACGTGGTCCTTGATTTGGGCGACAGCCGGGTGGGGATCCGCGTAGGTCCACACAACGTTGTCGAGAACAATGCCGTCGGTGCCGATGCTGAAGTACCGGGCCACCCCTCGCCGGGCCACCCCCTCGTAAGGACAGTACGTCTCGTGGTCGGTGCCCTCGAGGGCGGACAGGTTCACGTCTGCGCGTGGGATGTAGTGAACAACCGGATAGTCCTTCTCCTCCAGCGTGAGCGCGTGAGCGGAGTCAGCAATCGTGCGGCCACCCACGGTGGCCACGACGCGGCGCCTGGCCTTCGCGATCGTAATCGGGTGGTCGAGTCCTGGAACGAGAACCGGTTTGTCCGTCATGGTTCTCTCAACTTCTTTGTGCGACTGCATCTTCCAACCCGAGCGAAGCCGCGCCGATCCGCATCCGCTCTTGATACCGATTGAGCAACAGATCCGGGCCGGAGCCCGCACGTGAAGGTCTGCTCGGCCGGTTCAGTGTGATCCCAGCCTCCATCTGGAGCACAAGTCCCGATTCCGGTGGTAAGTTTCTAGAAACATGATGGCATCATTCGGAATCTCAATTCCAATAATACCCAGTTCCATCCGATTGCAGCGCAGGGCGGCACTCATTGAACCTCACGGCCCAGAGAGGGGACTACCGACTCACGTTCGCTGTCCTTACCGTCGGCGTAGCAGCCTATGCCTTGTTGCAGTCTTTGGTCACTCCCGTTCTGCCGACAATCGAGAAGGCTCTCGGCACGTCCCAGACCAATGTCACCTGGGTGCTGACGGCCTACCTGTTATCGGCATCGGTGTTTACTCCGGTCGTCGGTCGTCTCGGTGACATCTACGGCAAGAAGCGCTTGTTCGTCGTTGCACTGGCCGCGCTCGCGATCGGCTCGCTGCTCGCCGCCCTCGCCAGTTCATTGGTGGTGATGGTGATCGCCAGGGTGATCCAGGGCGTCGGTGGCGGAGTATTGCCCCTCACATTCGGAATCATCCGGGACGAGTTCCCGAAGGAGAAGGTGCCCGGGGCGGTAGGCATGGTCGCGGCACTCGCCTCTGTGGGCGCCGGCCTCGGTATCGTTCTCGCGGGCCCCATCGTCGACGCATTTAGTTACCACTGGTTGTTCTGGATTCCGCTGATGATGATTAGCGTCGCAGGTCTGGCCGCACATCTCCTGATTCCCGAATCACCAGTACGCACCGCGGGAAAAATCAACTGGTTCACGGCATTTCTGCTGTCCGGCTGGCTCGTGGCGCTCCTGCTCGCCGTCAGCCAAAGTCCGACGTGGGGCTGGGGTTCGTTCAAGGTAATCAGCATGCTCGTCCTGGCGGCGGTTGTTGCAGCAGCGTGGATCCTAGCCGAGTCACGTTCGTCGAACCCGCTCATTGACATGAAGATGATGCGGGTCCGCACGATTTGGGCGGCAAATTTGGTGGCGTTGCTTATGGGAATCGGTATGTACGCCGCACTCGGATTCATACCGCAGTTCCTGCAGACACCGCCCGAGGCCGGCTACGGTTTCGGCGCCTCGGTCACCCAATCGGGTTTGATGATGTTGCCGAACACGATCGGGATGTTCCTCGCGGGACTTGCTGCGGGCCGACTCTCAGCTCGTTTCGAGTCGAAGAATCTGCTTGTGGTCGGATCTGTCTTGACCGCGATCGGTTACTTCATGGTGGCCTTCCTCCACTCGGCCGAGGCCGTCATCTACCTGGCGATGGCCGTGGTGGGAATCGGTTTCGGCATGGCGTTCTCTGCCGTGTCGAACGTTGTTGTGGCCGCAGTTGCCGCGGAGCAGACCGGTGCTGCCAACGGTATGAACACAAACATTCGCACGATCGGCGGGTCGCTCGGCGCCGCCTTCATGGCAAGCACTGTCACAGCCAGCGAGTCCGCGTCGGGGTTGCCCACGGAAGCCGGCTACACCCATGGCTTCGTCATGCTGGCGGTCGCAGTCGGCCTCGGCGCCGTCGCGGCATTGTTCATACCTGCAATCAGACGAGATAGAACGATCGACCGCGAGAAGTCGGAAAACCTGCCGCTCGCACCGGCTGCCGGAAGAACTGCGGGCGGGCGGTAGATCCCACTGAGGCCAAGGCAAAGACAGCCCACGAAGACGGGAAAGAAGTTCGAAATGACAAGTAATGGCCCCACGGAGACTGAAACCAATCGCGCCCTCGCACAAGGCATGTACCAGGCAGTCTTAAAGATGTTTCGGTAATAGGGTGTGTCGTTGCACGGGATTCACACTGTGCTGCTAGATCATTGATGAATGGCAGGTAAGGAAGCCGGTTCCGGCGAGGGGGCCGACGCCCGGAAAGTCAAGCAGCGCGGCGGTCGCCGGGATCTCGAGGCGTTGCGTGACCGGCGAATGCGGGCGGCGGAGATGTTCACCGCCGGTCGGCGGCAGATCGATGTCGCGGCCTGGTTGGAGGTCTCCCAGCAGACCGCCTCACGTTGGTATCGACAGTGGACCGAAGGGGGCAACGAGGCGTTGGAAGGTGCCGGTCGGGCGGGACGCCGGCCCCGGCTCGATGACGCCCAGATCGAGGCGATCCGAGAGGAACTGCTCAAAGGACCCCAAGCTCACGGCTTCGCGACCGGGGTGTGGACCCTGGGTCGGGTCGCGATCGTGATCGAGCGGCTCACCGGCGTGACCTATGGACCCACTCAGACCTGGACGATCCTGCGGACCAGGCTCGGGTGGAGTCGGCAGCGTCCCGCACGTCGGGCAGTCGAACGCGACGAGGACGCCATCGTCGCCTGGCGCGAGAACGACTGGCCGCGGATAAAAAAATAGCGCGGCGCCGAGGTGCGTGGATCTGCTTCCAGGACGAAAGTGGTGTGTCGCAGCTGCCGGTCGTCCGCGCAACCTGGGCGCCCAAAGGCCTCACACCCGTGCTGCATCACCGATTCTCCTTTCAAGCGCATGTCCATGGCCGGAGTGCTGGCGTATCGGCCCGATCGCAGCCGGAGCGCGTTCGTGTTCTCCATGATCGACGGCGCCTACGACACCGACAAGCTCATCGAGTTCCTCACCGAACTACGCACCCACTTCGCCGGGAGCAGGTCATCCTGATCTGGGACGGGCTCATGGCCCACCGATCCAAGGCGATGACCGCGTGGCTGGCCACCCAACGCGACTGGCTCCACGTCGAACGCCTCCCTGCGTATGCGCCCGAGCTCAACCCCATCGAACAAGTCTGGGGCAACATGAAATCCACCGAACTCGCCAACCTCTGCCCCGACATCCTCGACGAGGTCCGCATCGCGACCGAGACCGGCCTCACCCGGATCGGCTCGAACTACGACCTGTGCCACAGCTTCCTCGACCACACCGGCCTTTCCCTATGATCGGTACTCACTCAATTACCGAAACATCTTTAGGAGGCGATACAGAACGGTTTCTCGCCTTCGTTTCACCCGAGGTAGTAGTGGAGGAACCGGAGTTCTTGAGCTATGGGGGCAAGTATCAGGGCTTCGCTGGATTTCAGGAGTTGTTCGCAACACTCGCGTCCAAATTCGACCTCGCCGGCATGACGGTGGACCGTCTTGTAGTGGACGGGGATTACGTCTGCGCGTTCGGTCGGGTTCCGATATTGGGAGGCGACGACCTAGTTTCGTTCGCCGAACGCAGCATTTTCGAGAATGGCAAGGTCACTAACTTCCGCGTTTATCTTTATGACACAGGCGATTTAGGTGTTGGTCGTGACCCTGAAAGATTGGTGCTCTGAAGTACCTGACCAACCCCGCTGACGACGGCGTGCGGATCTTGCCGCCGTCAAGGA
The DNA here is from genome assembly GCF_002300155.1 of Rhodococcus sp. ACS1. Lineage (NCBI taxonomy): Bacteria > Bacillati > Actinomycetota > Actinomycetes > Mycobacteriales > Nocardiaceae > Rhodococcus > Rhodococcus sp. ACS1. Next base: position 172,889 of record NZ_NSDZ01000008.1, on the reverse strand, counting down.
TTGGTCAGAGAGAATCAATCGCTGCGTCGATCACGCGGTGAAGGCGGTCCGGGCCTTCTTCCACCCGTGCCAGGAGCTGCATCCCCACCATTGTGTTCAGGAGCAGGCTCCCCATCGCGGCCGGATCGCGGTCGGGAGCTATCTCTCCCGACCGCTGCCCTTCCTCGATCAGCGCCCGGAAGACGTCCGCGGCGAACTCGAAGTATCGACGGGCCTCGAAAACCGCCACCCGTCGGTTCCCGCGAGATCTGCCGCCGCGTTGGCAATCATGCAACCTCGGGTGCCCTCGTCGGCTATGAACTTCAACGTCCCGCAGAGGCGCTCTTTGACCGAGTCGGGGTGCTCCGTCAGCGCCGTCAGCAAACGAAGCCGGGCGTCGACATAGCGACTCAGCGCCAGCTCGAAGAGACCGTGTTGCTCCCGAAGGTGTTGTAAAGACTGCCCCTGCCGATGCCGAGCGCATCGACCAGATTCTGCGGGCTGGTGGCGCGGAATCCCTGCTGCCAGAACACCTGCATGGCTGCTCGACGGCGATAACTGGATCGAATTGCTTGGACCTTCCCATCGACACACCCCTCCAGTTCTCGATGTCTGAGTTCCCGAACGGCCGCTCGGCGTTAGACGGCTTCGAGGATCGTGGCGTAATTTGCCACACCAACCCCGCCCATATTTTGCACCAGCACGCGATCGGCGCCGTCGAACTGCATCGCCCCCGCAGCACCCGAGAGTTGCATAGCCGAAACCACATGTTGGGACACTCCGGTGGCCCCCACCGGATGCCCCTTGGCTTTCAAGCCGCCGGACAGATTCACCGGGAGGCGCCCGTCTCGATGGACCGCACCGGAGGTCAGGGCTTCACCGCCCTTGCCCGGCTCGGCCAGGCCGATGACCTCGTACATGATCAGCTCCGCGATCGTGAAGCAATCATGTACCTCGGCGAGCGACAACTCGTTGACACCGATGCCGGCCATCGCATATGCGCGTTCCACCGATGCGCGCGTGGCCTCGAAGGCGGTGGGGTCGCGGCGGGCGGCCGGGTGGAAGTCGTTCGACTGGCCGAATCCGGTCACCCGAACCGGCTGATTCTTCGCGGCCGTGCTCGGCGATGTGGACAGCACCAGAGCCGCGGCTCCGTCCGAAACCGGCGAGCAGTCGGTGCGGCGCAGCGGTGCGGCGACGATCGGATTGCGATTCGAGACCGTCCGGCAGAACTCCTCGCCGAGATCCTTCCGCAAGTGTGCGTACGGGTTGGCGACGCCGTTGCGGTGGTTCTTCGCTGCGATCGCGCCGAGCAGATCTCCGATGTCGCCGTATCTTTCGGCATACCGTTGCGCCACCGTCGCGAACAACCCGGTGAACCCGACGGATGAGGGGTTCCCTGCTGACTCGTAGTCGGCTCCGAGCAACGCGGAGCCCACCTGCTCGGGAGTCGCGTGCGTCATCTTTTCCGCACCAATCACGAGCACGTTCCGCGCAGTACCGGCGAGCAGGGAGCGGATGCCGGCGTGGACCGCGGCGGAGCCCGATGCGCACGCATTTTCGACGCGTGTGGCCGGCACGTTCCGCAGCGCCGCGTCCACCTGTAGCGCCAACGACGAAGAGAACGCCAAGGGCAGCAGGCTCGAGTTGAACTGGCCGAGATAGATCTCGTCGACGTCACCAGGCTCGATTCCCGCGCTGACGATGGCCTCCGTGGCCGCCTCGACTATGAGTGATTCCAAGTCGCGGTCGGTGAGCTTGCCGAAGACCGTGTGGCCCCACCCTGTGATGCGCACGTCCTGACCAAACTGGGAGAGCACGGTCACATCGCAACACCGCCGTCAACCGGGAGCACGGTCCCCGTGATGTAGGCCGCCTCGTCGGAGGCGAGGAAGCACACAGCGGCGGCCATCTCGGACGGTTCCGCGAAGCGCCCCTGCGGGACCATTTCGGTCAGGGCGCGCAGCTTGTCCTCGGGTATCGCCGCCACCATCGCGGTCGCTGCGTTCGGTGAGATCGCGTTGACCGTGATGCCGAAGCGGGCAACCTCTTTGGCGACCGTCTTCGTGAACCCGACTATCCCTGCCTTGGCTGCGGCGTAATTCGCCTGCCCCACGTTTCCGTGTAGACCGCTGTACGAGGTCACGTTGACGATCCGGCCGAAGCCCCGCTCGCGCATACCCGGGATTGCCGCCCGGGTGAGCAGAAATGCCCCGGTGAGGTGCACGTCGAGAACTTGACGCCAGTTCTCTGTCGACATCTTCCAGATCACGCTGTCGCGCGTGATTCCCGCGTTGTTCACGAGGATATCGAGGCCGCCCCACTCTGCAACACCGGCCGACACCGATTCGGAGAGCGCCTCATCCGCCACATCACCTGCGAAGGTGCGGGTGCGCTCCTGCCCGGCCCAGGCGGCCTCGAGTGCGGTCTGGTCGCGGTCGATTACCGCCACCTGCGCCCCGGCGTCATGGAACGCCTGCGCCAGTTCACGTCCGATTCCGGCGGCCGCGCCCGTTACTGCGACGACCCTGCCGGTGTAGTCGAATCTCAGATTTCCCATCGTTACCTGCCTTCGTAGACCGGTGGGCGTCGGTCCGCGAACGCGAGCAGTCCCTCCGTTGCGTCATATGACTGAGTCGCATATTCGTGCACGAGGTCGGTCTCCTGCCGGAGCCCCTCGTCCAGGTGCGTCCGCTGGCCGATGCGGATGAGTTCCTTCATCTTCCGCTGCCCCAGCGGCGTCCGGGTGGCCATCCTGCGTGCCAGCGCAACCGTCTCCTCGCGCAAGCTCACCAGGGGCGCCTGGAAGGCGGCGAGCCCGACTTTCACGGCGACCGACGCCTCGAAGAGGTCACCGGTGAGGAGCCAGCGCCGCGCATGCTGTACGCCGATGGCGCGGATCAGGCGTTGGCTCCCGCCCGCGCCCGGTAGCTGGGCGAACCCTAGGTGGCCGTCACCGATCCGCGCCTCATCCGCAATGGTGATGATGTCACAGGCGAGTGCGATCTCCAGTCCACCTGCCACGCAGACTCCGTTTATCATTGCGATGACTACCGACGACGAGGCCTCGAGCGCGTCGCACACGGCGTCGAAGTCGTCGATGAACTGCCGGAATTCCACGGGGTCCCGGTACAGCTGCTGGTAGCCTCTCAGGTCTCCTCCCGCCGAGAATGCTTGCCCGGCGCCGGTAAGGACGATCACGCGTGGGGAGCCGTTCGCTGCGAAGTCTCCGAGTAGCTCTCGCAGCGCGCGGATCGTGTGCTTGTCGATCGGGTTGCGCTGCTCAGGACGGTTGAAGGTGATGATCACCACGTCTGCGCCGTCCTCATCGAGCCATTCCAGCGTGAGCAGGCTGCTCTGCTCGTCGGGGTACGCCGTCGGCCTCTCGGCGACCGCACCCAGCGTGGGAGTGTGAATGGTCATCAGTGCTCCTTCCGGTGGCGTTTGAGCTCGTGCCGGGCGATCGTGCGCCGGTGGACCGCGTCGGGGCCGTCGGCGATGCTGAGGATGCGTGTGTGCGCCCACATTTCGGCGAGTCCGAAGTCGTCTCCGACGCCGCCGCCGCCGTGCAGCTGCACGGCGTTGTCCAGGATCTCGAGCGCCATTTCCGGGATGCCCACCTTTATCCCGGCGATCTGGACAGCCGCTGTGCGGTTTCCCTCCTTATCCATCAAAGAGGCGGTGAAGAGGGTGTAGAGCCGGGCTTGGTCGATGCGGATCCTGGCGTCGGCGATCCAGTCTTGGACGGAGCTGCGTGACGCGAGGGTCTCACCAAAAGTCACGCGCTCCTCGGCGCGCCGGCACATCATCTCCAGGGCGCGCTCGGCGACGCCGATCGTGCGCATGCAGTGGTGGATCCTGCCCGGTCCCAGTCGTGCCTGGGCGATCGCGAACCCCTGCCCCGGTCCGCCGAGGATGTTGGCTTTGGGCACTCTCACGTCCTCGAAGGTGATCTCGCAGTGTCCTTCCCGGTCCACGTAGCCGTAGACGCGGAGGTTTCGGACGATGGTCACGCCTGGCGTATCAACCGGCACCAGCACCATGGATTGCTGCTGGTGCCGCGCCGCACTGGGGTCGGTCTTGCCCATGACGATAAGGATCTTGCAGCGCGGGTCAGCGGATCCTGAGATCCACCACTTGCGCCCGTTGATGACGTAGTCGTCGCCGTCCTCGACGATGCTGCATTCGACGTTGGATGCATCCGACGATGCCACCGCCGGTTCGGTCATCGCGAACGCGGACCGGATCTCGCCCTCCAGCAGGGGTGCCAACCACTGCTCTTGCTGCTCCGGCGTGCCGAACATGGTGAGGATCTCCATGTTTCCGGTGTCGGGCGCGGAGCAGTTGCAGACCTCGGATGCGATTGGCGAGCGGCCGAGGATCTCGGCGATGTACGCGTAGTCCAGGTTGGTCATTCCCTCCGTCCACCTGGTCTTGTGGGGAAGAAACAGGTTCCACAGGCCCAGCTCACGCGCCTCGCGCTTCAGGTCCAGCAGGATCTGGGGATGCCCGTGCGGCTCGCCCAGGTCGGCCATCTGCTGCCGATACACCGCCTCGGCAGGCAGTATCCGGTCGTCCATGAACTGGGTCAGCTTCTTGCGAAGCTCGTCCGCCTCTGGACTGATCGCGAGATTGAATGCGCTCACGCTCGCCCTCCTGTCTGCATGTGCCCGCGACCCTTCGCGAGCACTCGTTCGACCAACTGAAATTTCTGAACCTTGCCCGTCGCCGTCCGCGGCAAGGCGTCCATCAGGAGCACTCGCTCGGGCAGCTTGAAGGGCGCGAGCCCCAGCTCACGTAGGTACGACACAACCTCGGCGAGCGTGACCTCGTGGCCCTCTTCGGCGACGATGCACGCGCACCCGATCTCGCCCAACCGCTCATCGGGAATGCCCACGACGACGGCCTCGCGGACGTGCGCCATACCAACGATGAGTTCCTCGACCTCCCTCGGTGTGATGTTCAACCCGCCCCGGATGATGATTTCCTTCTTGCGTCCGACCATCGTGAAGTAGCCATCCGAATCGACGACCCCGAGGTCTCCCGACCTCACCCAGCCGTCGACCGAGAACGTCGCCCGGGTCCTCTCCTCGTCAGAGAAGAAGCCGACACAGCACGACGGGCTTCGCACGAAGAGCTCACCCGGCTCTCCGACGAGAATCGCGCCGTCGTCGTCCCGCACCTCGAGCTCCACTCCGTCGAGCGGCGGTCCCTCGGTCTCGAGCCTCTTCTCCAGCGGGCTGTCCGGGCGGTTCCACGTCGCGCTCAGCACCTCCGTCGATCCGTAGATCCGGAGCACCGTGATCCCCGCATCGGCGGCTCGCCCCACTACGGCGCTCGGCACGGGCGCGCCTCCGCACGAGAACATTCGCAAGGAGGTCAGATCTGCACCCATCGACTCCCCTGCGTCCAACAGGTCCGTAAGAAAGGTGGTCGCCGCCACTGTGTAGGAGGGCTTTGCACGCTCGATCAGCCGGACCGCGTCGGCCGGATCCCATCGATCCTGCAGTGTGAGAGTGAGTCCGTTGAGGAGCGCGACGCGCACGCCGTAGTTCAGGCCCGTGGAATGCCCGATCGGCGACGGCATCCACACCCCGTCGGTCTCGCTCAGACCGATACCGGACGTCAGCATGCGGGTGCCCGCGCAGATGGTCTGCTCCGTATGCATGATCGCTTTCGGCGCGGACTCGGTGCCGGAGGAGAAGATCAGCTCGCACACGGCGGACGCGTCGGGGTCTGGCGGGTTATCGAGCGCCGGCCAGTGCGCGAACACGGTGTCCGCGTCGCCGCGCTCGACGACGAGCTGCGCGGTGCCGGGATTGGCCTCGCAGACCTCCGCGACCATCGCGCGGTGGTCGAAGTTTCGGTACTCCGCGGGAGAGACGATCAAACGGCTCCCCGCTGTACGAACGATGTTTGACAGCTCGTGCGCACGGTAGATGGGCAGCACGGGGTTGAGTACGGCGCCGAGCAGATGCACTGCCAAGTCCAGGACCACCGTCTCGTACCAATTCGGCATCTGCACAGTTACCACGTCACCACGACCGATCCCCATCGACTGCAGCCGCGCGGCGACGGAATTCGCGTGCGCTGCAAGCTGCGCGTAGGTGTGGCCCGCCGATTCCACATCGTCGACGACGGCGACTCTGTCGCCCCGCTCGACCGCCCAACGGCTCACCGCCCCAACGAGCGTCTGGTCATCCCACGCACCGCTCGACAGATAGGAGTTTCGCCGGTCCGCGGTCGTGACCACATCCGTGAGGAGTGCTCGCTTCACTTGCTTGCCTGCACCCACCCTCGTGCTTACTAAGTCGGCTTCCATGGCTGAAAGCGTATTCGATAACTTTGATTTGGCAAGTCAAAATATGGAAAGTGATCCAGTCTTCAGGTAGCGTGACGTGAAAATCGCCGAAGGAGCCACCGTGGAACTGCCCCATTTTGCAGATACAAACACTGACCTGACCGGTCTCACAGCTGTTGTCACCGGCGGAAACGGTGGAATCGGGCTCGGACTGGCGAGCGGGCTTGCGCACGCCGGCGCAAACGTCTGCATCTGGGGCCGGAGCGAAGAGAAGAACGCCTCGGCGGTGGGGCAACTGCGCGACGCCGCCGGCAAGGCGCACGCGATCTCGTGCGACGTCAGCGACGAGGCCGACGTCGACCGCGCCATGACTGAAACGCTTGCGGCGTTCGGCCGTGTCGACTCGCTCTTTGCGAACGCGGGCGTACCCGGTGACATGACCCCGTTCGTCGACCTCTCATTGGACGACTGGCGACGCACGCTGGCGATCAACCTGGAAGGCGCATTCCTGTCGCTCCGGGCGGCGGCCCGTCACATGGTCGAACGCGGCGAGGGTGGATCGCTCGTCGGCGTCTCGTCGATCATGTCGTTCTATGGCGGCGCACAAAAGCAGCCCTACGCGGTGAGCAAGGCAGGGATCGAGGCGCTCATGCGTTCCCTCGCCGTGGAACTCGCTGCGAATCGGATACGAGCAAACGCGCTGCTGCCCGGCTGGACGGACACTGCCCTACTCGAGCCCGGTGCCGGCTTCATCGCCGACGAGCACCACGCCCTGATACGTAAGCAAACCATCGGCCGAACACCGGTGCGCCGGTGGGGCCAGCCTGCCGACTTCGCCCGGATCGCGGTCTTCCTGGCCGACCCGACGCTGCAATTCCACACGGGTGACCGGCTCGTCGTCGACGGCGCCTACACCCGCTTCTAGCCGCTAAAAGGAGAAGAACCCGTGCCGCTGGATCCGACAGCCCTCGGCTACACCTCACCTACGATCCCCGTCTCCTGGGACGAGCGCGACACGATGCTCTACGCACTGAGCATCGGGGCGGGCACCGACGACCTCGAATACACGACCGAAAACAGCATCGGCGTGCAGCTGACCACGACGCCGTCGATGCCCGTGGTGTACTGCCAGCCCTCATCCGACGTATGGGACCGGCTCGGCGAATTCGACTGGTCGTGCCTCGTGCACGCAGCACAGTCGCTCGAGCTGCACACGCCGATGCCCCCCGCAGGGACAGGATCGATCACGACCACGATCACCGAGATGAGCGACAAAGGCACGGCTGCAGTGGTCACCGCCCGCACCGAACTCCGCGACAATGACGGGACGCCGCTCGCGACGGGCGACTCAACTGTGTTCATCCGCGGGGCGGGGGGATGGGGCGGAGATCGTGGCGCAACCGGGAAACCGCCCACCCCGGAGGGCCATGCCGATCGAAAGGCCACCGTCACAACAGCGCCCACGCAGGCGCTGCTCTACCGCTTGAACGCGGACCGGAACCCTCTGCACTCCGATCCAGCTTTCGCACGCAAGGCCAACTTCGACCGCCCGATCCTGCATGGCCTCTGCACCCTCGGGATAGCCATCCTGTCCGTCGCCCGCACCAAGCACACTCCGGGTATGCAACTGCAGCGGTTTTCGGCACGGTTCGCCAACTCCTGCTATCCCGGCGATGCCCTGACCACGCGAATGTGGTTCACAAACGGGTCCACGGCCGCGCCGGAGGCGGCTCCGCCCGGCACCACCGGCTCCCGCAACGTGGCCTTCGACACCCTCGGCCCCGGGGGCGTTGCCATCCTGTCCCAAGGTGCAGCAACGTTCGGCCCGCCGACCTGACCACCACTGCAAATCGGTGTCGCCGAAGCGAGGAAGGTGCGGCTGCCGCAAACGTGGGCGAAGTGCATCCTTCGTCGGCCCATGAGTTGTTTCGGACTCCGCGACATCGTCTCACGCCTACCGGAAGATGGCCTTGGCAGCGGCGAGGACCTGACCGGCAGCGAGGGCATCGAAACGTCGGTGAAGGTGACAGTGACGCCGCCGCGGCGGAAGGATGCGAACCGGCGACTCCGATTGGCGGACAACGAGGTTCGAATCCTGTCCGAGCCGATGACGCTGCCCGCCCCGCCGTCGCAAGGACCGGGCGGCCCGACGTCGGCGAGCCGACGGACGCGGATCCGCCTTACGTAGAAGTCGTTCGGCCAGCCTTCGTGCTCGCCGACGAGATCAAGCGCACGCCGGCGAAGGTGCTGGCCCCGACGACGAGGCGAGCACTCAAACCTGGCCGAACAATCGCAAGCGCTCTGTGTCGCCGAGCGTGTGCGATGCTCGGTCGGCGATGCGGGCGAGCCGTTCGCCGATCCTCGAGAAACCGAGCTCCTCGAACACAACCTTTGCCCCCAAGAACGCGATGAGGCCCTCGTAGCCGTGCGAACTGGTGACCGACGCGCTGACGCCCTTTACCCCCGGGTAGTACTCCTCGTCGTCGACCGCATACCCCCGAGTTCTGGTCGTCTCGACCGCATCGCGGAACTCTCCGAGGTCAACGATGCTGTGTGCCGTATACGCCTCCAGCTTCTCAGGCAGCGGTTCCCCCGTCGTTGCATAGTACGTCTTCCCCCATGACGCAGCTGCTAATGGAACGCCGCCGCCAAACGGAACCGCGACATCGGAGCCAGGGCCGCGATGCGCGTTGAGAATGAGGTGGCGTCCGTCCCAGGTGGTCGCCGAGACCGCAGTCACGCCAAGCTCGTTCGCGACGTTGACCGCCTCGATCCAGGCAGCGCGGTACATCGGAGTGCCGCGCGCGTAGGCAGCCCCGAGATAGTGCAAGACGGGCCCCAACGCGTACCGCTTGTGCTCGGTCAGGACCACCGCGTCGAGGCTGAGAAGATGGTTGAGAGTGGCATGTGCTGAACTCGCGGCGACTCCTGTTGCCTCGGCGATCGCCGACAGCGTCAACGGTACCGGCGAGTCACGGAGCAACGACAAGACGCCGAATGCCTTCTCGATCGCCGATGAGGACTTCGACGCCGCCACGGACTTCGACGCCGCTACGGGCTTTGACGCCGCTACGGACTTCGACGCCGCTACGGGCTTTGACGCCGCTACGGACTTCGACGCCGCTACGGGCTTTGACGCCGCTGAGGACTTTGGCACCGCTGCCTCCCCTGTCTTGACTCTGTGGCTCGAAACTATCGAGCAGCTATTTCATCATAGCCGAAGCCACTTCATATAACTGGCATGCCGTGCCCGTAAAATGTGGGGCTACACAGCGTAAAGTTTCGATCTATGAACTTATCCCCGTCGAATTCTCAGGAAAGGTCGCGCGAGGAAGTAGCCAGACATAACTGAGCCTGCCGCCAATAGGTCGCCACTCACCGTGTCGCGGAGAGACCCCCATCGATGGCGATCGATTGTCCGGTGATCGACCGCGCGGACGGCGACGCGAGGTAAACACACATTGCCGCAACCTCATCGGGCTCGATCATGCGCCCCTGCGGGCTCAGCAGGTGAGCACTGGCCTGGTCAACGCTTTTGCCCGTTTTGGCTACGATCTTCCGAATCGCTGCTGCCGCCATCGGCGTGTTGGTGTAGTACGGGCTCACGCAGTTGAACGTGAGGCTGGTCCCGGCAAACTCCGCTGCCAGCGAGCGTGTCATGCCCAGGAGCGCATGTTTGGCGGCGACATAGGCTGTGACATACGAGAAGCCCACCTCGGCGGCGATTGAGGCGATCGAGATCACCCGCCCCTGATTGCGTTCCAGCATCATCGGCAATGCGGCCCGGACGAGCCGCAGCGGGGCTTCGACGTCGATGCAATGGTGTCGCCGCCAGTGCTCCATATCCATTTCGAGAAACTTGACCGATTCGGCGATGCCCGCATTGTTGACGAGGACGTCGAGAGACCCGAACTCCTCCTGAACCGAGGCAACGACCGTGGGGCAGGCGTCGGCGTCCTCGACGTCCAGACGCCGACCGTGAATCCGCTGGCCTGCCGGTGAGAGGAAATCCTCGGCGCGCCGCGAGGCTGCCACCACGGTGGCGCCGGCCTCTGCCAACGCCTCCGAAATGACCCGACCGATGCCCTGGCTCCCCCCGGTAACCATGGCGACCTGGCCGCTGAGCGCACCACGTCGCGTGTCGCTCGATGAGTGCCTTTCGGTCATCCACGACCCCGAGTGCCCGCTCCAACAAGTTCGAACAGCGTCGCGTTCGCCTGTCCGCCACCTTCGCACATGGTCTGCATACCGTAACGAATGTCGTTGTCCACCATATGCGAGATGAGCGTCGTGGCGATCCGCGCACCCGAGCCGCCTAGCGGGTGTCCGAGGGCAATGGCACCGCCGAGGGGGTTCAGCAGCTCGTCGGCGACCTTGAACTCGGATTGCCAGGCGAGGACGACGGAGGCGAATGCTTCGTTGACTTCGAAGGCGCCAATGTCCGACAGTGAGATGCCCGACTTGGCCAGGAGCTTCTCCGTCGCTGGGATCGGCCCAGTCAGCATGACGTTTGGCTCGCTCCCCGCAACGACTGCCGTGTGCACCCTCACCAGGGGCGTCCACCCGTGGGAGGCGGCGTACTCGGAGGTGGTGAGCAGGAGCGCCGCGGAGCCATCGCTGATCTGCGAACTGTTGCCCGCCGAGATTCGCCCATCCGGTAGGAATGGGGTCTTCAGTGTGCCGAGGATTTCGAGAGTCGATCCGGGTCGGATTCCCTCGTCGACCACGAACGCGCCTGCGGCCGTCTCGATCGGCACCATCTGCCCGCTGAACGCTCCCCCGCGTGATGCGTTGTCGGCGCGGGCGTGCGATTGGAGTGCATAGTCGTCCAGCTGGGTGCGGGAGAGGGACCACCTGCGCGCGATCGTCTCGGCGCCGAGGCCCTGGCTGGGGAACTCCGGGCTGTATCGCTTGGCGTACAGCTCACCCAACGGTGATTGTGTCCCGGCCGCAGATCCCATCGGCACACGTGACATCGACTCGACGCCGCCCGCCACCGCGACGTCGTATTGTCCCGAGACGATGCCGGCGGCAGCGAAGTGGATCGCCTGTTGCGAGGAGCCGCACTGGCGGTCAATGGTCGTGCCGGGAACCGATTCCGGCCATCCCGCCGAGAGCACCGCCGTGCGTGCGATGTCGAAGGTCTGCTCGCCGGCCTGGCTCACACATCCCCACACGACGTCGTCTACGACGGAGGGGTCGAGGTCGCTGCGCCGGGCAAGCTCCTGTAGCACGTGTGCCGACAGGTCTGCCGGGTGAACTGTTGACAGAGAGCCGTTCCGCTTCCCGACTGGGCTCCGGACTGCGGCCACCACTACTGCATCACGCATGATTCTCCTTGGTGCTCGTACTTGTCAGGAAAGGACGAGAGTCTTTCCGTGATCTGCCAGCTCATTGCCGAGCCGCTCCATGAACGTGTCGTCCATCAGCTCCAGGCTTTGGCGCTGTTCGAACAGACTGAGACAAACCCCGTCTACCGAGGCTTCCGTCGCCCACTTGGCGAGGCCGACCGCGACCTCATCTGGGCTGCCGAGGATCGGATCCTGCAGGAGGAATTTGCCCATCGCGCCGGGCTCGCCGAGCCGTCGCTCCGCCTCCTCGACGGGTCCGCGTCCATGTGCCACCAGCTGGGCGATAGCTTTCTTGTCGCCGCCTGCGACGATGCGGTGGGCGACCTCTTCCGCCTCCGCGCGCGTCTTGCGGATGATCACGTGCTTGCGCCCGATCATCCCGGCGTCAGTGCCGCCGCTGACCTCCTTGGCCTTTTGGAACTGGCTGGCGTCGGCCGCGGTGCTGAACAGATAATCGGCGTTGTCGAGCGCGAACCGCATTCCCCGTTCGGATTGCCCCGCATTCACCACGAGGGGGCCGCCCTTTTGTCGTGGGCGTGGCAGGCACTCGGCATCCTTGAGTTGGAAGTGCTCGCACGAGTACGAGGAGTGCCCGTCGCGCCACAATTCGCGGATGGCCTTCAGCCAGTGCTCCGCGTGGTCGTACCGGTCGTGATGCCCGCGCAGCTCGAGGCCGATCGACTCGAAGTCGGCCTGGGACCAGCCTGCTACGACGTTGAGGCCCCAGCGACCGTCTCCGATGTGGTCCATGGTGGCCCCCATCTTGGCAACGACAGCGGGACCGAATACTTCAGTGTGGATCGTCGTAAGGATTGTTGTGCGGGTGGTCACCGCAAGCAGCGCCGAGGTGAGCGTGATGGTCTCCAGGCCGTAGGGACAGAAGTCGGCCTGGTCCCCCTTCAGCCCCCTCCACCGCGCCACCGGCAGCAAGAACGAGAGCCCCATCTCGTCACCCGCGATCGCTATCTCGCGGACGTTGTCGTAGATCGGCTCGGTGGATCCCTCGGCGCTTGTGATGTAGTGCGCGTTGCGCATGTTCGCGAGGAAGAGTCCGAGGCGGACCCCGTTATTCACGCGGGGCAATGTTCGCGGGCTGGAATGCTCGAGGGGTGGGGTGTAGGTGGTCACGGAGTTCTCCTAACTGAATATGAAGATCGGTCGCGGCGGATTCGCACAACCTTGTCTGCGCTGAAGCGAAAGCCCGCGGGAGTCCGCTGCCGGCTGGCGTCGCGGTGCGCTCACTCTTGCGCTTGCACGGAGCGTGCAAACCTTCGCGTGTGAGGCGGGGATCCGGTTTAGCGGCAGCGTGACCCACGAGGTTGGCCGCGTGTCACAACCACGAGCCGCTTGCAGGCCGGCGATGCCACGATGAACTTGGCCTGACATTGTTCCTCCGTCTGCCGACTGCGATGTCTCTCCCCGGCTTGTCACGAGCGCCAGGGGTACTTGTCACCGAGTAGCGGCAGCACGTCGTCGATCATCAGTGCCGCAGTCCCGTGCTTACTCCCTGCGCTGGAGATGATCGGACACAGGATCGCTGCGTCGGCTACGTCTGCCACGTATACGTCGAGAATCAGAGTCGCCAATCCCTGGGGAGTGCCGACATAGCGAACAGTGTCGCCGAACTGCGCTTCCCCATACTGCAGTAATTCCCTGCGCGCGGTTCGGGCATCGGCGGCGATCAACACGTCGATTTCTAGTGCCACGATAAGGTCTGCGGGGTCTTCGCCCGCGCCTATCCACTGTTCGCGCACTGACGCACGTTCCCTGATGGCGCCGCGCAATTCGGCTTGCCGCATTCTGTGCACCATCGTGGCGGCCGAGCGCGGAGCCTGCGGACTGAACAATGAGCCATCTCCCGTAGGGCGGAAATCCCTCCACGCGACAGTGTCGCCTCCGTCCGCCACGGCGACGCACAGTTCCGGCCTAACCGGCCGTGGGGTGACACCGGCTGTCATGACTACTCCTACCCATTTCCGAATTCGACGTCGATCGCCTACTGCGACAGTTTTCGGTGTCCCGCCGATCAAGCCAGCGGGCGCCCGAGGTGGTTGCTGAAAGCCGCACAGGCATCGAATTTCAGCGGCTGGGCCGGGTCACGTACCGCGCGTCGGATGCAGGATGGACAACCGCCCTCGTGGTATCGCTTGGATCGATTGTTGCCCGCAGTCCAATCGGTCTGCCCCGCTATCTATTCTGGAGGCGAACCGCCGGCGGAAGTCAGTCGTCCCAGTGCTCGATTGTGTCCGCTATGTCGCCGTCGAGGATCACGGCCATCTTCCACTCGTTACCCTGCACAAACGCCGTGTCGATGATCTCCACGATGTGATTGCGCGAAATCCCTCCGATCGACTTCGCCTGCCGGAGCGCATACCGGACGACAGCGGGGTTCGCCTCGAAAGCGCCTAGATGCATCGTCAGGAGCGGATAGATCTGCTTGGGCAACACGGCACTCGAGGTCGCCTGCTCGTACCGAAGCCGGTTGGCTTTGTACCCAGGCCCACGAAGTTTCAGCCAGAGGTCCACGAAACGCGGAACCTCCGAGTTCACACGCTCATGCCACGCACGCAGCGCTGCCTCGTCGGCGTCGGATACGGGGATTTGAGTCGTATCGAGCCCGCTGACGAACTCGGACGGATCGATGCTCCAGTCCGTGGGGAAGACAATGCGGCCGGCGTCGTCCTCGTCCTCCCAAGAGTCCAGCCACGGCCCCGCGACGTCAGAGACCGCGTTGATCGCTCGCGGCCCACCTGACAGAAAGGCAAAGTTCAGCGTATCGAGGATCTGTCGCTTGGAGAATCCATGCTGTCGGGCGACGATCATCTCGTACATGCAGCCGTCTGCGTTCGCGGTGACAGCGTAGGAGTGGACAAAGAAGATGCCGCGCGGCACCTCGCTCGTCAGCGCCGGGACGAGACCACGGTACCGCTTGAATCCACCGGGATTGTTGTCGATCATCCACGGCGCGAACTGGGCGAACCGGGTGTCGCCTGTGCCGTGCGAAAGCTCGTACCAGCGAACGGCCTCCGCCCTCTCCTCGAAGGTCCAGTCGTTCGACGAAAGGTCCAAGTTCGGATACGGCGCGACACCTCTGTCGGCGCCAGTCGAATAGTGGTTCGGCATGTGTGCGGTTCCATTTCAGTTTGTCGACACTCGTGCGTGGTGGGCGTATGTGCTATTTCGCACCAGTTGGCGAGGAGCAGCTCGCGCGTCACAGTGGGGCGCTTGTCCTTGAAGCATAGACCAGGATTAGGTTTTACGGAAACAGTTCATCGATTTTTCGATGCTCTACCCCAAATAATCGAATTGGGTTAACATTGCGACCTATGTGCAAGTGCGCTCACTGTGTTCGACGAACCGGCATCCCGAGCTCCTACTCGACCAGTTCGCTGGCGGTGGCGGGATGAACACGCCGCTTCGGTCCCCTAGATGCTCGATGCCGACCTGCACTCGCCGCGCACTCGAGGCCTCTACCTCAAGCGCACCCTTGCTACTCTCGGCCGTCACACCGCGTGACGGGGTCCGCATCTCAGCACCTCCACCGCCGACACTCGCAGTAGCCGGCCATGTCGCAGCCTGGAGCAGCTTCCCGACTGTGACGGCAACCACCAGAACGGACAACTCATGACGCTCGCAAATGCCGAACTCGATTCCGGAATCCTGCGCTCAGCATTTGGACAGTTCCCGAGTGGTGTCGTCGCACTGTGCGCCGAGATCGACGGAGTCCCGGTCGGTATGGCGGCCAGCACCTTCGTCGCAGTGTCGATTGATCCTCCGCTCGTCGCATTCTGCGTCCAGAACACGTCGACGACGTGGCCGAAAGTCGCCGCAGCAGGACGAATCGGAATCAGCGTCCTCGGCGAAGAACACGACGTCGCAGCACGAACCTTGGCAGCCAAAACCGGTAACCGATTCGAGGGTCTCGACGTGACGACAACCGAAGACGGGGCGGTCTTCATCGGAGGCGCGAGCATGTGGCTCGACGCCACCGTCACCGAAGAAGTTCCGGCCGGCGATCACGCCATCGTACTGATGCGCATCAACGAACTAGAGATTAAGCATGTCGCACCGATCGTGTTCCACGGCAGTAAGTTCCGCAGACTCGCTACCGAGGTCGGGTCGTGATCGCGCTCGAGGCGCTGCGCCATGGCAATCCGGCCGGTCACCGACACTGCCCGACGCGCAACCGAAGGAAACATGATTTCGCCGTCGACCGGGTGACGCCCGAATGGGCGGCACCGACGATGCGGAGCACCTAAAGCCTGCTGCCTCCGCCCAGTAACTCCTGTCCGCACGGAGGCGCTGAATCTGCCCCGCCGAGAAGACTGATCGCACACATGCACTCGATTCAGAAATGAGTACCATCGATGAAACCTGTGAACAGGTCTGACAACTCCACGAGCCGTGGGGGATCGACGCGAGTCGGAGTCATACGTGAGTCCGGGAAGGACGAGCGTCGCGTCGCACTGGTTCCGAAGATCGTGGCGTCGTTGATCGCCAAGAGCGTCGAGGTCGTGGTGGAGTCGGGCGCCGGATTGGGCGCTTTGATCCCGGACGAGCTGTACGTCGCTGCCGGCGCGTCGATCGGTGACCCGTGGTCGGCAGACGTCATAGTGAAGGTCGCACCTCCCACCGAAGCAGAGATTTCGAAGCTGTCGTCGGGGTCGACGCTCATCGGGTTCCTCGCACCGCGCAACACCGAGAACAGCATCGGGGCGTTGAAGACCGCCGGTGTGCAGGCATTCGCAGTAGAAGCCATTCCGCGGATCTCCCGCGCCCAGGTGATGGACGCGCTGTCGTCGCAGGCGAATGTGTCCGGGTACAAGTCGGTGCTGCTCGCGGCGTCGGAGTCGACCCGGTTCTTCCCGATGCTCACCACCGCCGCGGGCACCGTCAAGCCGGCGACGGTGCTGGTGCTCGGTGTCGGTGTCGCCGGCCTGCAGGCCCTGGCCACGGCGAAGCGTCTCGGTGGCCGGGCCACCGGCTACGACGTGCGCCCCGAGGTCGCCGACCAGGTCCGCTCGGTCGGTGCCCAGTGGCTCGATCTAGGCATCGATGCTGAGGGGGCGGGCGGCTACGCCCGCGAGCTGACCGAGGACGAGCGGGCGCAGCAGCAGCAGGCGCTCGAGGAGGCGATCAAGGGCTTCGACGTGGTCATCACCACCGCCCTGGTGCCGGGCCGTCCGGCGCCCCGGTTGGTGACCGCCGCCGCGGTAGAGAGTATGAAGCCCGGATCCGTGGTGGTCGACCTGGCCGGCGAGACCGGCGGCAACTGCGAGCTCACCGAACCGGGTCAGACCGTCGTCAAGTACGGGGTGACGATCTGCTCGCCGCTGAACCTGCCCGCCAGCATGCCCGAGCACGCCTCGGAGCTGTACTCGAAGAACATCTCCGCGCTGCTGGAGCTGATGCTCGTCGACGGGGCGCTGGCCCCCGATTTCTCGGACGAGGTCCTCGCCGCGTCCTGCGTCACCCGCGAAACCAAGGAACCTTCATGATCACAACACTTTGCAGAACCCTCGCGACACCCCTGGCGGTGTTCCTCGACCACGTGATCGTCCCCCGCAGGGTATATGCGTTCGCCGACCTGTCCAACGAACTCCACGACGACACCGATGTTCGTCGAGACACCAAGGTGGCCGTCTGATGTATACCGAATTGTTGGCGAACATCGCGATCCTGGTGCTGTCCGGGTTCGTGGGGTTCGCGGTGATCTCCAAGGTCCCGAACACGTTGCACACCCCGCTGATGTCGGGCACGAACGCCATCCACGGCATCGTCGTCCTCGGCGCCCTGGTGGTGCTCGGCAAGGTCGTGGGCCCGCCGTGGGGGCTGCAGGTGATCCTGTTCGTGGCGCTGGTGTTCGGAACGATCAACGTGGTCGGTGGTTTCGTGGTGACCGACCGGATGCTGGCGATGTTCAAGTCCAAGCCCACCGCGCCTGTTGCTGCTGAGAAGGGTGGGGACCGGTAATGGAGTACTTGGTCAACGTGCTCTACATCGTGGCGTTCGCGATGTTCATCTACGGTCTGATGGGTCTGACCGGCCCGAAGACCGCGGTCCGCGGTAACCAGATCGCCGCGGTCGGCATGGGTGTCGCCGTGGTCGCCACCCTGATCGCGATCCGGGACACCTCCAACTGGGTGCTGATCGTGTCCGGTCTGGTGATCGGTGTCGTCCTGGGTGTGCCGCCGGCGCTCAAGACGAAGATGACCGCGATGCCGCAGCTGGTGGCCCTGTTCAACGGTGTCGGTGGCGGCACCGTAGCCCTGATCGCCTATGCGGAGTTCCTGGACTCGGACGGGTTCACCGCCTTCGCGCACGGTGAGTCGCCGACGGTGCACATCGTCATCGCGTCACTGTTCGCGGCGATCATCGGGTCGATCTCCTTCTGGGGTTCGGTGATCGCGTTCCTCAAGCTGCAGGAAACCCTCCCCGGAAGGCCGATCGGCATCGGCAAGCTGCAGCAGCCGCTCAATGCGGTGCTGCTGATCGGGGCCGTCGCCCTCGCGGTGGCCATCGGGGTCAAGGCGATCGACCCGACCGGACCCACCAGCCAGTGGTGGATCGTCGGGGTGCTGGTGCTGGCCGCGGTGCTCGGGTTGATGGTGGTGCTGCCGATCGGCGGCGCCGACATGCCCGTCGTCATCTCCCTGCTCAACGCGCTCACCGGTCTGTCCGCCGCGGCCGCCGGTCTCGCGCTCAATAATCAGGCGATGATCGTGGCCGGCATGATCGTCGGTGCGTCGGGTTCGATCCTGACCAATCTGATGGCGAAGGCGATGAACCGGTCCATCCCGGCGATCGTGGCCGGCGGGTTCGGTGGCGGCGGCGTCGCCGCGGCGGTCGGGGACGGTACCGCGAAGACGGCGAAGGCCACGTCGGCGGCGGACGCGGCGATCCAGATGGCATACGCCAACCAGGTCATCGTTGTCCCCGGGTACGGGTTGGCCGTCGCGCAGGCCCAGCACGCGGTCAAGGACATGGCCAAGCTGCTCGAGTCGAAGGGTGTCGAGGTCAAGTACGCGATCCACCCGGTCGCGGGCCGGATGCCCGGGCACATGAACGTGCTGCTCGCCGAGGCGGACGTCGAGTACGACGCGATGAAGGAAATGGACGACATCAACGACGAGTTCTCGCGGACCGATGTCACCCTGGTGATCGGCGCGAACGATGTCACCAACCCGGCCGCCCGCAATGATCCGTCCAGCCCGATCCACGGGATGCCCATCCTGAACGTGGATCAGTCGAAGTCGGTGATCGTGCTGAAGCGGTCGATGAACTCCGGCTTCGCCGGCATCGACAACCCACTGTTCTTCGCGGACACCACCTCCATGCTGTTCGGGGATGCGAAGAAGTCGGTCTCCGAGGTCACCGAGGAACTCAAAGCCCTGTAGCTCTACCGCACTCCGGGTCCTCCTCCTGGTGAACATCAGATACTAGCTTGGGTCGCTCCCACGAAAGCAGACAGTTCGGCTCCAGCAGTTTGTGTTGGATCAACGGAGCTGTGGCATTGCAAATAGCATGGGGTACAGGCAAACGGGTCTGCAGCTTCGATAGGTAGCGTCGTCGATCGGTATGAGGGGAGTCGGCGGCAGGAAGTGCCCCGCCGCCGCTCTCAGAACCGTGCGCGAGAGTCGCCTTTCACACGGCTCCAGTTTGTCGAACCGTTCCGAGTCCCAACTCCCCTACGAAAAAGGCGATTTGGGTGACCCATCTGCAGTTGGGAGCACTGCAAATCCAATCCGACCTTGGCAAGTTGATCGCCCGCGTTGCTTGCGTCTAGTCGACGAGCTATTCCTTGGTCTACATCACCCAGGATTGTGATTCACGCCGCCATTTGCCGTTTCGTGTGGCCATTTTCTTACGTCGGATTGGGTAGGTCGAATGTCAGCCGCATCAGTCGCGGGCCTGATCCACGAACCAGGCCGCGATCTGCGCGCGGGACGTGAACCCGAGCTTGGCGAGAACATGCTCCACGTGCCCCTGCGCCGTCCGTTGGGCGATCACGAGCTCGGCGGCGATCGCCCTGTTGGTCAGCCCCCTGGCGACCAACGCGGCGACCTCCCTCTCCCGTTTCGTCAGGTCGGTGGCCGCACGCGCGGGGGGCGAAGACTGTGGAGACTGATTGCCAAGGGCGAAAGCGACCGCGTCCTCGGTGGCGAGCATCCTGCCCTCGTCACGCGCCGCGTCGAAGGCTTTTCCGCCGAGAGCAGCCAGCACGCGCTGTTCGCTCTCCTCGTGATCGACAAGCAGGCCAGGGAACAGCGCGGTGGAGCTTCCCGCAGACTTCACCATCGCCTCCGCCGCACCCATCAGTACGCCCGCGCGGTGCGGACTGCTATCGCTGGCGATCCACGCCAACGATTCCAGACAGGTGGCAGCGGTGAGCGAATTGTCCACCAGCCGAGCCAATGCCAGCCCATCCTTGAGATGCCGGGACGCCTGCTCGACATCACCTCGACGCCACACCGCAACACCCATGGCCCACAGCGTATGCGCCCGGTACATAGACTCGCCGGTTGATTCGGTAATCGTGAGGACCTGCTCGTAGTAGTCGAGTGCCCGGGCTGGGTCTCCGAGTAGTTCGTTCACTGTCCCGAGCGAGTTCAGGACCTCGATGTGCAGGGTGGGCTGACCACAGGATCCGGACACCTCAAGGGCGGTTTCGAAGCATGACCTCGCCCGCGGAAGATCACTCGCGAACAGCGCCAGCAGACCTTCGGCAAAGGCCATGTGCGCGCGGATCACCGCGTTGTCTGTCTGTGCCGCGAGTGTTGTCTCTTCGGCCACCAGGGACGTCGCAGCCCCCGCGTCTCCCTGGATGTCGGCCAGGACACTGTCTACGCACAGGGCTATGACACGTTCTTCACTCACTTCGACCGGCGCACCCTTCAGAAGGCGGTCGAGCCAGTACCGTCCCTCACTGAACATGGCCCGGGCGAGCCAAAACGGAAAAAGAGCGTTCGCGATCCCGAGACCCTCCACCCAGTTCGCCTCGCTCACACAGAATTCCAGCGCCTCTCGTAAGTTCGGCTGCTCACGGGCGATCCGCTTCATCCACCCGACCTGCTCCCGGGTGATCCACTCGGCCTTCGCATCCTCGACCAACTGCAGGTACCAGTCACGGTGCCGTCGACGCAGAGTCTCGAATTCACCTGCTTCGGTCAGCTTCTCGCTACCGTAGTCGCGGAGAGTCTCGAGCATCCGGAAGCGCACCACCGCTCCGAACTCCTCCCGGATGAGGATCGACTTGTCCACCAGCGACGCCACCGCGTCTAGTAGGACGTTGCCGTCCGAATTCCAGGCGCACACGGCCTCGACCGCGTCGAGTTCAAAGCTGCCTGCGAACACCGACAAGCGGGACCACAACCGCTGTTCCTGTGCGGTGCAAAGCTCATAACTCCAGTCGATGGACAGCCGCAACGTCTGCTGGCGCGTCGGCGCGCCCCTGCTTCCGAGGGTCAGCAGTGCGAAACGGTCTGTCAGACGACGCAGAATCTGCTCGGCCGACATGGCCCGCAACCGCGCCGCCGCCAACTCGATGGGAAGGGGTAACCCGTCCAGTCGGTGACAAATCTGCGCCACCGTGCTCGCGTTCTCCTCGGAGAGCTTGAAACCCGGCACCGCCGCAGCAGCGCGCTCGACGAACAACGTCACGGCGTCGTAGCGCGGCATTCCCCGCAGCGAGAGGTTCCGCTCGGGGTCGGGGACCATCAGCGGAGGAACCCGCAGCACGACTTCTCCCTCGACCCCGAGCCGCTCCCGACTCGTGGCCAGGATTCGTAACTCCGGGCAGCTGCGGAGCAGCGACTCGGACAGTTCCGCGACGGAGACGATCATCTGCTCACAGTTGTCCAGTACGAGCAGGATCCGCCGTGCGGCCAGGAAGTCGACCACAATGTCTTTCAACGGTTTCGCCGATTGATTCCGCAACCCCAGTGCGGCCGCGACCACGTCGACGAGAAGCGACTCGTCGCGCAATTCGCCTAGTTCCACCATCCACGCACCGTCGGTGAATCCTCGACGGACATCGGCGGCGACACGGAGAGCGAGACGGGTTTTCCCCACGCCGCCTAGACCCGTCAGCGTGACCAGTCGCGCGTCCGCCAGCTTCGACTTTGCCTCCGTCAGTTGGCGTCTGCGTCCCACGAAACTGGTCAGTTCCAGCGGAAGATTACCCTCGGCGCCACGAAGGGAATGTGCCACCGGCTGCTCCGGCAGCGGGGGCCGCGCCCGCGGTGCCGGAGCGAGGAGTAACCATTCCGAAGTCCGCCGGTCTGCGGCGGGTTCGTCGTGCAGGGCCATTTCGTCGACTGGCAGTCCCATACTTGCCTGAACCTGACGTAGTGCATCGCCGAGTGCAGCGACCGACGTTGGGCGGTCATCCGGGTTCGCCGCCATCGCATGTTCGACGACCGCGCAGACGTCCTCGGGAATACCGTGTTCGCGCAAATCGGGAACAGGTTCCGAGGCAATCCGCAGGAACTGTGCGACCACCTGCTCCCCCCTGTGACGTTCGAACGCCGCGTGACCGGTGACCGCGCAGAACAAGGTCGCTCCGAGGCTGTAGATGTCAGAGGCCGAACTCGGCGGATCGCCCCGCAGAATCTCGGGAGCAGTGAATGCGGGCGATCCGGTGACCGTGCCGGTAGCCGTCTCGAATCCTCCGGAGATGTGCGCGATACCGAAGTCGGTCAACTCCGGTTCGCCATAGGCCGTGAGGAGGATGTTGGCCGGCTTCACGTCACGATGCAGGATGCCGAGGCGGTGCGCGGTCTCCAGAGCGCCTGCGATTTTCACGCCCAGTCGAAGGGTCTCGTCCAGTGCGAGCGGGCCTGCCCGAGAAACGCGAGCTTCCAGTGACCCGAGCGGGTAGTACGGCATCACGATGAAGGGGCAACCGCTGCCCGTGGCGCCGACCTGAAGAACGTTGACGACGTTCGGATGCCCGGTGAGCCTGCCCATGGCGCGCTGTTCACGGAAGAAACGCGCCCTGTTCTCCTCGTCGAGTTCGGCGGTGAGGACCTTCACCGCCACGGTGCGCTCCAACTCGGTCTGGGTGCATCGGTAGACAACGCCGAAGCCGCCGCACCCGATCTCGTGTGCGTCCTCGAATCCGGCCGCAGCCAGCTCCGCTATGACATTCGTCGCCACGCCACGCTGAGTGTCGAGAGGATCGCTGTCGGCCATCGGCGATGCACACTTACCTTTCGATGATGTGTCCTCAGGATATCGCGGGGGGAAGCTGGGGCGAAGTTATCACCAACCCCTCACCGCTTAATCCAGTTCGCGGCGCGAGACCAGCGAGGCATAACAGGCGACCGACGCGCTCAGCTGTGCGTGGTCGAGAATTGGGACGATCACTCCAGACCGACCGATGACACCCCGACATCGCGGGGGCGAGCGCCGCACGCCGTTAGCGGTCGCGGTCGCGGTCGCGGTTCCAGCCTCCGAGCGCCACTGTTCGAAGTGGGAATGGCCATCAAAATGATCGACGAATTGCCAGCCTCGTGTCGACGAGCATTTCGAATCCGGCGGTGATCTGCGGAGGGCTGTGATGCTCGGTGAAGATCCGGGAGCGGGCTGGGACGTACTGCAGGACGGTGCCGAAGAGCTCTGCGGCGCAGTCGTGTTCGACGGGCGGCTCGGGCGGGTCGAGCAGGGGCCACCCGATGATAAAGATTCGTGGCAGGAATGTGCTCATGAATGTCGTTTCTGACTCTGGGCGTGGACGCCGGCCTCGGTCACAGTGTCCCATGAGCGAAATGACGGAACGGTTGTGTTGAGGACCGCAGTTCGGGTCGAGGCGAAACCGCCAGCCACCTGACCGTCGACCAGGACGGTCAGGTGGTGTTGCTGCGGCTGCACGGAGCGTATTGGAGCCGGATCTGGTTTCCGGTGCTGGGCAGCCTCGCCGAGGCGGGGCTGCGGCCGATTGCGGTCGATCTCCACGGACTGGCGCGTTCGGGAGGCGAAGGAAAGTGATAGCGGGCCTCAGGACCACGGCTCGATCCGAGCTGGACGCCATAGTCGTCTGCCCCTGAATGGGTCAGGGAGTTGCTGTGTCCAAGGGGGATCGATACACCCGCATCGGAAGTGCGCCAGAGCGGTATTCGCTTGCAGTTGAGGGTGCATCCCTCGACTGCACAACCCATCTGGGTCGCACACCCGTACGTGCAGGCAGTCGGCTACAACGCCGAGAAGACCCGCCGGATCGCCACTGATTCCTCGGCGACGCGCAGCGCCCGGGGCGGTTGACTGCCGCCTGGTGAATTCACGCCTGAGAAGGTCTGGAGCATCCACTGGCTTCGAGCCACGGATCGTGATGGGGCGAAACGAGCCGGAGCCAGCACGAAGAACTCGCCGTCGTCCCGACGCTCGATGCTGTCGTGGATCTCCTGAAAGAGGACGTGCGCCTCGGTGGCCTCCTGTTCTTCAGAGAGGCGCGGGCTAGTTTTGATCTCCTCAGCGATCATCTGTCCCGAAGTCGTCAGCTACATGTGCCTGGTAGTCAAAGGTGGGTCTCCTTCGGTTAGCCAACCGAGCTGGCGGTTGGTCGATCGGAGCTTCCGACATCGGACGCAGCGGCGATGTGCTTCGCCGCCGTATATCCGAACACCATTGCGGGGCCGAGTGTCGCGCCGGGGCCGACGTAGGTCGTCCCCATCACCGATGCAGAGCAGTTTCCGGTCGCGTAGAGGCCCTGGATCGGGCGCCGGTCCTTGTCGAGGACGCGTGCGTCGTCGTCGACCATCAGACCGCCCTTCGTAGACAGGTCGCAGGGATAGAGTGCGATGGCGTAGTAGGGTGGCTTGTCCAGCGGCGCCAGATTGGGGTTGGGCATTCGGGGGTCGCCGTAGTAGTGGTCGTAGGCGCTTTCACCACGGTGGAAGTCGTCGTCGTGCCCGTTTTCGGCGAGGCCGTTGAACCGCGAGATCGTCCTGCCCAGTTGCGCGGCCGGTACCCCTATCTGCGCCGCGAGCTCCGCTATGGATTGCGCACGCTTCAGGAAGCCGTTGCTTTCCCATTCCTTGGGGAACTTCTGACGTGGCAACGTTGTGAACATGAGGTAACGGTCCTTGGCCCGTTGGTCGAACACGAACCAGGCAGGGATCGTTCCGGCGTCCGGTCGGTTGTTCGCATACATGGCGTCATAGAGCGCGTCATAGGGGAGCGATTCGTTTGCGAACCGTTCACCGGCGCCGTTCACGAGTAGGGTTCCCGGCGCCGCCCGCTCCACCAGAGGGAGAATATGGAGCGGTGGAGAGCCCGGGATCGGAAGCATAGCCGATGGACTTCCCCAGACCCGGTCCATCAAGTCGACTTCGGCGCCGATCGCCATCCCGGCTTTGATTGCATCCCCTACCTGACCCGGCGAAGACTGAGTCCATCCCGAATCTGTGGGCTTGAGCAGGTACTGCTCCCGCATCTCCTGCGAATGGCCGAAGCCCCCCGCGGCAAGGATTACTCCGCGTTTAGCGGTCAACGTCACCGATTCGCCGTTTCGTACACAGCGAATGCCGGTGACTCGTCGGACTCCGCCCTCGCGGCCCACTGAGAGTTCGGACAGTGCGGTAGAAAGCAGAACCGCAACATTGCGGTCGGCGAGCGCCAGGCGCAGCCGCGCGACCAGTGCCTGACCGATCGCCAGATGCTCGGCGCCCGTGACCTTCGAAGCGATGAGCCTGCCGACGAGCTTGGCGCCGGTGATCTTCCCCGCCCAGGTCCGGCCGATCATGGCGAGATCGTGGACATCCGAGGCTGTGATTGCTAACCCTTTGAGGTCGAGCAGAGGTGGCTGCAGTTGCGGGCGCATCGAGCCAAGCTTGCGGCCGTCGACGATCGGCGGCTCGAGCGACCGCCCCTGAACGAGGCCGCCGTCGGCCTCAGGGAAGTAGTCCGGGTATCCCTGGAGGTACCGCCACCGCACCCACCGTGTTCGCTGGTCGAATTCCTGAATCATTCGTGGCCCCTCGACGAGGTACCGCTCCCGGCGCGAGGCGGGGACACGGTCGCCCACGGTGGCAGAAAGGTACCTCCGAGCGCGATCGAGATCGTCCTCTACTCCCGCGCGGGCTTGATACGGATTGCAAGGGATCCAGATCCCGCCACCCGAGTAGGCGGTGGTGCCACCGTAATAGTCGGCTTTCTCCACCAGAGCCACCGAAAGGCCGCGAATCGATGCGGCGAGCGCGGCAGCCATCCCCCCGGCGCCCGAACCCACCACTACGACGTCGTACTCGTCAGCATGCTTCGTCGACACGACCGACTCCGATCATTCAGACACGGAGATCGATGAACACGTCCTCACCGACCACCACGCGAAGTTTGGCACTTGCAGACCACTCATGTGGCCTCAGTCACATGATCGCAAGCGATGCTACCAGCTATCTCGGATATTTCGAATATTGCTTCTGCTTTTTCGCCTATCTGCACTCTTCTGTGAAGAAGACATCGGATAGCAGGAGGTCAGATTCGACAGATACCCGGTGCGGGCACACCTGCACCCTTCTTCGTAGTGTCTCGCTTCACAATCTCGGCCACTGAACCCGGTACAACTTCTATCCCTGACGAACACGCTTCAGGCGGCTACACCCATCGCTCGGGGCATCGACATCCCACGACGCCCTCCGGTCCGAGTGGCACATGAATTACGCAGGGACTATCCCGTGTCAGGATTCGATAAGCATGCCGTCGGGCAAGAAGCGCGATTGCGAGTTTTCCGACCCAGGCGTCCGGAGAGTCCGCACCGCGTCGTTTACGCGTGCGCGTGACCACTGACCAGCACCACTCCAGTCGGCGCCATCGTCTGACCGCGTATTTCAACCCGCATCTGGCCAAGGTTCTCGAGACCCTACAACCCGGACCGAACTATCGGCAGCTATCGCCAGTTATGGGTATTTATGGACAATTTCCCATAAATGTCTATAGTTGTCGATATGGACCCCGCGCTGAACCCGTTCAAACCCGGCTCGGGTCTACGGCCCCCGGCGCTGGAAGGCCGGGACCGGGAACGCCAGGAATTCGAACTCCTCGTCGCCCGCAGCAAACGCGGCAACTACGACCGCGGGATGGTGCTCTCCGGGCTCCGCGGGGTCGGCAAGACCACCCTGCTCAACACCCTCGCCGAGCACGCCGAGCGGCAGGGCTGGCTGGCGATCAACATCGAGGCCAGACCGAACGAGGCCGGAATCGCAGCGGTCCGCGCCCGCCTCGGCTACGAACTCGCCGTCGGCCTGCGCCGTTTCAGCCGCAAACATCAACTCCACAAGGTCATCGACGACCTCGTCTCCCTCGCCCGCGGATTCACCCTCGGCGTCGGCCTGGGCCCGGCCAAGATCGAACTCGCCCTCGGCGGGCGGGCCGCCAGCGGCGACATCGACCTCGACCTCGAGGAGTTGGTCGAAGCGATCAGCGACGTCATGCGCAAGAAAGGCGCCGCGTTCGGACTGTTCATCGACGAAATGCAAGACCTCGACCCCGATCTGCTCGGCGCCCTGCTCGCGGTGCAGCACCGCGCCAGCCAACGAGAATGGCCGTTCTTCGTCATCGGCGCCGGACTGCCCAGCCTGCCGGCGGTGCTCGCCGACAGCCGCTCCTACGCCGAACGGCAATTCTCCTACCGGACCATCGGACCGCTCTCCCCCACAGATGCCGCCGACGCGCTCCGGGTCCCGGTCGAGGAACACGGTGGTGCGTTCACCCCGGACGCCCTCGAGATCGTCGTCGAAGCCAGCGGCGGCTACCCGTACTTCCTGCAAGAGTTCGGCAAGGCGATCTGGCACACCGCCCCCGCCTCCCCCTTCGATACCGAGGACGCCCACCTCGCGGTGGAGGAAGGCCGGAGAGCGTTGGATGACGGGTTCTTCCCGTCCCGGTGGACCCGGGCCACCGACCGGGAGCGCCGGTACCTGCGCGCCATCGCCGAAACCGGGGAACCCACCCCCCGCTCCGGGAAGGTCGCCGCGGCCATGGGTGTGGCGACCACCGCGGTCAGCGATGTCCGGGATTCCGCCATCAAGAAGGGCCTCATCTGGTCCCCCGAACACGGTCGCATCGCGTTCACCGTCCCCGGCATGGCCGACTTCATTCGCCGCCAGCCCACCGCCTGAAGACCCCTGTCCTCGCGCGCGGAGTCGGATCCCACACTCGCTGACAGCACACCCCCGGTGGGGTCGGCACCCTGGTCTCAGCTACCGGACAGTAGGCCTGGTACTCGAATCGTTCTCGCCGGGAGGGACTCTCAGGAAATTCACAGACACCGCGGGGCCGAGTGATGCGACGATGAAGCATGCGCCGCCATCGTTGGCCGGCCCTCGCGCCGCCCACCACCGGGGGGGATCACCGTGCACACGGGCATGCCGATCGTGGCCGAGAACAACCTCACCCTCGAACTGTCCGCCGCGACCGCGTACGCGTCCGGGCTGCTGCTGCGGTTCACGCTATCCGTCACCGGTGCCCGCGCCGACTTCGCACGCTACGAAACCCGCCCCCTGACCGACCCCCACGACTGGTCGGCGCAGTGGTCCTATCTGGCCGTGCGCATCCTCGCCGACGACCTGGGCGGGCTCGCCGATCCGTTCCACCCCGTCCCCGATACCGGCCCGGAGGGATCCGGGCCGTACCGAACCACGCCGCAGTACTGGATCGGCACCTACCCGACCACCGGATCGCTGACCGTCACCACCAGCTGGCCCCAGGTCGGACTCCACCCCACCTCGGTCACCCTCACCCTCGGGCCCAGCCCCTTCCCCACCACCTTCGGGTCCGATGCCCGTCGATGACGGTGTCCGGCTGTGCTCGACGAGCGAATGTTCGGCGGCTGGTGACGATTCCTAGCTTCCGGAACCTACCGGCATCGCTGATAGCTATGCTAGCTAGGATTGCATAGCATCAAATGTCGGCGACAAGGTCGTACACAGCACCCTGTTGCGCGCGGCCGCTGCCGATCCTTCGAGGAACCGTCTCCACTGCGCTAACCGGATTTTCACCAGACGAACTCAACGTAAGCGATCGCTCGTCACTTTCGTCACCGTGATGCAATTCGAGCAGCGTCGCCCTACCGCCTCTTCGGGCGCCCACGACCTACGACCGACCCATGAAGCCGCGGAAGTACTCTCGACCTACACGTGCGCCAACGAGATCTCTCGCGCCGGATGCACGTAGCGCATGTGCCCACCTCCGCCTGTGCACACCACCATTCCCCCGCGCAGGGCTCCGCTGGCGTAGTGCGGCCCGGCCTTCCGGTGTGGGCGAACTCCCGCGGACCGGCCTCCAGGTCTTCGATGTCGGAAGAAGGGAAGGTGCTCACTCGGCGCGGCGCCGGCGCGGCGTGGGGATGTCAGTGCGCGCGCCCTGACCCGGCCTGTTGTTCGCCCACTCGACGATTTCCGAGCGCTTCCACAGCGGGGTGCGGCCGATCTTCTCCACCTGCGCCGGCGCGTGCCCTCGGGAGACGTACCCGCGGAACGTCAAGGCCGACAGCTCGGTACCGGTTTCCTCCTTGATCAGGTCGATGACCTGATCGGTGGTCAGTCGATGTGGGTTGGCCATCTGGTGAGAGTCCTTCCCGTTCATCGCCCGTCGGTGCTGCGGGTGGTCGTTCGGTTGCAGCCCGGCGGTCGACCCGGCAGACGGCGGCGATACGACGCCAGGCGGTGCGGGACTTTCCTCGGGGTGACCCTACAACGCGTGCTGTAATGCCCGCACACGGTTCGTTGGCCCGGTAGCGGTCCGTACGTTCCAACACTACAGCGATGAATTGCAAGGTTTGGAATCCTTGGAGTGGATCCCTCCAGCTGAGGACACCACACGTCCCCAAACATCGTGGGTTCTTCCCCCGAACCGAGAGAACCCGCTCGCTAGCGACAATGTCGACATGCCGCTGCCCTCCCGGCCGATCTCGCCCAAGAGCTCCGAGCTTGCGTGGGGAAACTTCCACGTCGACGAACGCGAACGCCACGACCTCTTGCTCGTTCCCACAGTCGCATCGAAATCACTGTGCGCACAAGCATTCGCGGCTTGGAACCGTCGAGTAGCCCACACCACCGGTTGCGCTGACACGGTGACAGACCCTTCGGCTCAGCGACGGATCGACCCGCTACACCACCCGTGTCAATTCACCTCGACACGGTTGACCACGTACCCTGCCCGCTGGAGCAAGCACACAGGAGGAGAGACAGCATGGGGGTCGGATCGGTGCACGAGAGACTCGTTCATTGCGACGGAATGGGTTACCGCCGGGTGTCGGACGGAGAGGTCTTCGAGGCAGACGCGCGACACGTCGGCATGTTGGCGGCGGTCACGCGATGACGCCCGTCGAAATCGCCGACGGCGTGTTCTTCGTGCACTCCGAGATGGTCAACTGGGTGCTGCTCACCGAAGGCGACGCGGTGACGGTGATCGACACCGGGTACCCGGGGCAGCGCGGTGACGTCGAGGAATCGATCCGGGCTATCGGACGGGATCCGCACGGCATCGAGGCCGTGCTCATCACCCACGCGCATGTCGACCACATCGGCAGCGCACAGTATCTCGCCGACACCTACGGGGCGCCGGTACTGGTACACCCCGCCGAGGCCGCTCACGCCCGCCGGGACTGCCACGAGGTCGCGACCCCCTGGGATGTGCTCAGCAATATCTGGCGCCCCGGGGTCCTGCCCTGGGCGATCAAGCTGATCCGCCTCGGTGGCACGGCCAAGTACGGCATCGACTTCCCCACCCCGATGCCCGTACCCGGCGCCCTAGCCTGCCCGGGTACGCCGGTCCCGGTTCTCGCGCCCGGCCACACCTCCGGTCACACGATCTACCATCTTCCCGATCGCGGTGTGGTGATCTCCGGGGATGCCCTGATCACCGGGCACCTGACCTCTCCGGTCTCCGGGCCCCAGTTGCTGCCGCAGTGGTTCGACCGCGACCGTGGTATGGCCGCGGAGTCACTGCGCATCATCGGAGAGTTGGACGCCGACATTCTCCTGCCCGGACACGGGCCGATCCATCACGGCTCCGTCGCCGAAGCAGCCGCAACCGCACGAGAACGCGTCGGCGCCGCGAGGTGAGGATCGGACCGCATTGACGCGAGACCTTCGTTCCCGCAAGGTCTTCGAGCACGCCACCCGGACCGACAAACGGCTACACGTCGGGCCTGGTCGCCCTATTGCACGCAATGCAGACAATGCGTGCGATCAGGAGGTTTGGGTGGGCGAGGTCCTATGCATGCGGTCCTCGGTCAGCGCCGGCAGGTCGAGGTTGGGTGCCTGGGCGCTGATTCGCATATCCATGCGTTGTCCCCCACGTCCGGACGTGACCCACCACCAAGACCGAGCCGCGAGACCGCCGTAACCGTTGCCGTTGCGGCGATGATCGTTCCCCCAATGAGACCACTCGAACGACGGTGCCTGCCGTGTTATCGGCAATACGACGACAGGGCGGGCGAGGGACAATGCCACCGCGCCGGGATCGAGCCGCCGCCACCAGACGCTCACCGCAACCCGAACGCCTCTCGGAGCACCGCCTGACGATCGCCATACAGGGCGGGCCAATCGGAGGGTGAGTCGTGGCCGGCCCCTCGAGTTCCGACAACGGCTCGGATCCTGTGACATGGGACGGTGACAACCACGCCGAACCAACAAGGCCGACGCACAGCCGCAGGAAGGATCGAGGCTAGCTACCAGCGGACGCCGAAAACTCCCGGGTACATCCTCACCGCGGAACACGCAGTCCCGGGTCAGGGCTGCAGATCCGCGGGTTCACGCTGCGCGGCGGGAGGTGTGGGTGGCCGCGCACATCGGGCACCACGTGCGCTCGCCGACGATCCATTCGTTGATGCGGGCAAAAGCGACCGCCTCGGGCCGGCCGGCGACGGCAGCGTCGAAGGTGTGCTCGCACAGATCGCATCGCAACGTCCAGCCACGCCTGCCTATGGACCGCAGCAATGCATGAACAGTCATGTCACGCCCGCGACTTCGACACTGTGCACCCAGGATGCCACAACCCGCGCGGCCGTGGTGTCCCACACAAGCGCACGCCGAGCCGTCCCAACCCGGACCCGGGTCGCTCCGGCCCCTTCCGTCTCCTCCGCATCAGCACTCAGAAAATGAGGGACGCTCGCCTCTCGATTCTCACGCAGACCACACCGGCGAAGGCCGACGGTAGCAACGGGATACGTGCCGCGGCATCCGGTTTCGGCCGAAAATCGTGACCTCGGCCCGGTCGCCGGACCGCTACGCGTCGGTACCGAGTGCGGACTCGGCGGCGGGCGGGGCCGAATGGTCGTGGACCACGTGCTCCCACCAAGAATCGAGAGGGCTGGGTTCGGGCCACACGATCGCGTCGTCGGCGACCGGCGACGCGCTCTCGCCCCGTTGACTCGCTGTGGTGCCGGTGGTGTCGTTCGAACAGTCGGTCTCAGACATGACCTTGCGCATCCTGTCGCGTCAGCTCGCGTGCGCGTGCCGACGTGGGGGAAGTTGGGCGATCAGCTGTTCCCATTCGTCGAATCGGACGGCGGCGGACCGGCGACGCCGGGGTGGGGGTCCCGCGGCGAGGTCGACCAAACTCCGGGCGGCGCCGAGGACGGTCAGGTGATGACGGCGGGATACGTCGAGGAGTTCGTCGAACGCCTGATCGTCGCTGCAGCCGCGGGCGGCGATCAGGATCCCATTCGCGGTGGCGAGAAGTTCGCGACCGTCGGGCCGCCGGCGGGGAATCAGGCGCGTCGCGCCGGGAACCGGGGCGAGATGTGGTTCGGTGGTGTCCTCGATCATGGGGCGTTGGTCCTTCGCTCTCGTGCATCGACCGGGATCCGCCGGCGTGCCGACGAATCCCCCTAGGACAAACACTATGAGTCACGTCACTGTCGATGCCTGACCAGTTCTAGCACACGTCGCGCGCCGGCCATCTACACAAACGTCCAGGTAAGGGCGCCCATCCGCGCAGGTGGCGCGGCCGGTGGCGATGCGGTAGAACTGAAACAGCGAGACCGGTTTGTGATCTGAACCACATGCAAACGTTACTTTAAGACCCGATTACACCGACTTGACCATCATTTCCGAGGAACGGTAAGGACACCACATGCTGTTCCCGATGGCGCCGACCGACTCACTGTTTCTGCTCGGCGAATCCCGCGAGCATCCGATGCACGTCGGCGGCCTGGCGGTGTTCACCCCACCCGAGGGATCGTCCGCGTCCGACGTGCGAGCGCTGTTCGATGCGGCGCTGATCGGCGACCAGGTGGCGGCGCCCTTCCGTAAACGGGCCCGCCGCTCGGTGACGTCACTCGGCCAGTGGGGCTGGGACACTCTTCCGCACGACGAGGTCGATCTGGAACATCACGTGCGCCGCGACGCCCTGCCGCAGCCGGGAGGAATGGCCGAACTGATGACCCTGGTGTCACGGTTGCACGGCACCCTGCTCGACCGCAGCCGGCCGTTGTGGGAGATGCACCTGATCGAGGGCCTCGCCGACGGCCGCTACGCGATCTACACCAAGATCCACCACGCCCTCGCCGACGGCGCGTCCGCGATGAGGTTGCTCCGCGACAGCATGAGCGAGGACCCGCACCGCCGGAACATGCCCACGCCCTGGCAGCCCCGGACCCCGCTGGCGGCCGTGCCGGACGCGGGCACGGCCGTCACGACCGGTCCCGGCTCCACGCTTCCGGCCATGGCGTGGGACGCGGCCCGCGCCGCGGCAGGCGAGGTGGCCCGCGCCGCGGCAGGCGAGGTGGCCGGACTGCTGCCCGCGGCGTTGGGCACCGTGGACCGCGCCCGCCGCGGCAAGGGTGGTGCGTTGTCGCTCACCGCGCCGCACACCCTGTTCAACGTGCCGATCAGCGGGGCCCGTCACGTCGCCGCCCGGCCGTTCCCCATCGAACGGATTCGGCTGCTGGCCAAGCACGCCGACGCCACCATCAACGACGTGCTGACGATGTGCGCGGGCACCCTGCGGGAACGTTGTACCCGGGGTCAGTGTCGTCGGTGTTCGACGACCCAAGCCGCGATCTGCGTCCGGGATGTGAAGCCCAGCTTGGTCAGGATGTGTTCGACGTGCCCCTGGGCGGTGCGTTGTGAGATGACCAGGCGGGCGGCAATCGCCCTGTTGGTCAGCCCCTCGGCGACGAGGTCGGCCACCTGCCGCTCCCGTTTGGTCAACTCGGTCGACTGGCCTGTGGTCGGAGGTGTGGCCTCGGAGTCCTCGCCGAGGGCGTAGGCGATGGCGGCGTCGACATCGAGCGAGCTGCCTTGGCGGTGTGCGGCCTCGAATGTCCTTTGGCCTAGGGCCCTGCGGGTGTTCTGCTCGCATTCGTCGTGATGGACGAGCAGGTTGGGGAGCAACATGGTGGAGGCGCCGGTCGCCTGACTCATTGCCTGGGCTGCGCCCATCAGCACGGCGGCGCGCCGGGCGCTGCCCTCTGCGGTCGCGATCCAGGCCAGTCCCTCGATACAGTGCGCGGCCAGGAATGGGTCCCTTCGGCGACGGACCAGTGCAAGCCCCTGCCGCAGCAGCTCCAGCGCACGACCGTGATCGCCCTGGCGCCAGACGGCTATCGCGGTGCCCCACAGTGCGTATGACCGATACACCGATTCGCCGCGGGATTCAGTGATCGTGAGGGCCTTCTCGCGGCACTCGAGGGCGCCGGTGGTGTCCTGCTGCAGTTCGCGAGCCCATCCGAGTGTAAGGAGCACCAAGACCTGTGCATGGAGATCGCCCTGCGCGGTGAATGCATCGAGCGCTTCCTGCAACAGTTCGATTGCGTGGGTGAAGTCGCCGGTGTTGACCTCGTGACGCCCCTGGGTGAGCTCCGCGAACGCGCGCGTAACCGGGTCCGTGGACCGTTCGGCGAGAGCCCCGGATTCCGCGACCAGCGCGGTCGCTGCGGCTTGGTCTCCCTGTGCCTCGGTCAGGGTGCAGTCCCGGTACAACCCCTTGGCGCGCACCGCGGATGCGGCATTGGGTGCGGCGGTGAGGGCGCGGGAGAGCCAGTGCCGGCCCTCGCCGAGGAGGCCGCGGGAGTACCAGAACGGTTGCAGGGCTGTCGCGAAAGCCAATGCGGAGTCCGCGTCCTCGGTGAGGGCGAAGTCGAGAGCCTCCCGGAGATTGGGTTGTTCGCGGTCCAGACGGGCGATCCAGTCGAGCTGTCGGGCGCTGATCCATCCGGCGTCGGCGTCGAGCGCGAGCTGCCGGTACCAGTCGAGGTGCCGCCGCCGCAGGTCGGCGAGCTCGCCGGACTCCTGCACCTTCTCGTGGCCGTAGTCGCGCAGGGTGTCAAGCATCCGGAACCGCACCGCGGTGCCTGACTCCTCCCGGATGAGGATGGACTTGTCGACGAGGGCGGTCAGCACATTGAGCAGCTCGCCCGCCTCCGTATCGCACCGGCACACCCGTTCGGCGGCGTCGAGTTCGACGCTGCCGGCGAACACCGACAACTGCGCCCACAGCTGCCGTTCGGTCGTGGTGCACAACTCGTAACTCCAGTCGACACAAAAGCGCAGAGTCTGCTGACGGGTCGGCGCGCCGCGACCGCCGCGCGCGAGCAGCGTGAAACGGCCGGACAGCCGCTGCAGGATCTGTTCGGGCGAGAGCGCCCGCAACCGCGCCGCCGCGAGCTCGATCGCGAGCGGCAGCCCGTCCAGGCGGCGGCAGATCCTGGCCACGGCGGCCGTGTTGCCGTCGGTGATTTCGAATCCCGGCAGTGCTGTGGCGGCGCGGTCGGCGAACAAGCCGACCGCGTCGTAACTGCGCATTCCCTGCCGCGACGGTTCGTGGGCCGGATCGGGAACCGTCAGCGGAGGCACCCGCAGCACCGCCTCACCCTCGATCCCCAGCCCTTCGCGGCTGGTGGCGAGGATCCGCAGCCCGGGGCAGGCGCGTAGCAGCGTCTCGGCCAGCTGCGCCGCCGCGTCGATCACCTGTTCGCAGTTGTCGAGGATCAGCAGCACCTCCCGTGGCGCCAGAAAATCCACCAAGACTTCCCGCACCGGCCGCGTCGACCGGGGCCGCATCCCCAGCGCGGCGGCGACCATGTCCGCCAGCAGCGCCCCGTCGCGCAACTCGCCCAACTCGACCAGCCAGACCCCGTCCGCGAAGTCCCGCCGCGCGCCCGTCGCGACCCGCAGCGCCAGACGGGTCTTGCCCACGCCACCGATCCCCGTCAACGTCACCAGCCGGGATACCGCCAGCAGCCGCTTCGCCTCGGACAGCTCGGTGCGGCGGCCCACGAACGTGGACAGCTCGACCGGGAGATTCCCCTTGCCGCTCGCCGAGCCGCCGGTGGTCGAGGGTGGGAGGCCGGTGGTCAGCGGCACCGGCGCGGCCGAGTCACCCGCCGGCTGGCCGGTGTCCGGTTCGGGGCGTAGCGCCATCTCGTCGACCGGGAACCCGTGTCGCGCCTGCAATTGTTGGAGTCGTTCGCCGAGGGCGACCGCCGCGGGCCGGTCGTCTGGTGCGCGGGCCATGGCGTGTTCGATCACTGCCGCCAGGTCGTTGTCGATGCCGTGCTCGCGCAGGTCCGGCACCGGTTGGCTGGTGATCCGGAGGAACTGCGCCACCACCTGCTCGCCGCTGCGGCGCTCGAACGCGGCGTGCCCGGTCAACGCCGCGAACAGGGTGGCGCCGAGACCGTACACGTCTGCGGCGGTCGTCGGCGGGTCCCCGGTGAGCACTTCCGGGCCGGTGAACGCCGGCGACCCGGCGACCGTGCCGGTCGCGGTCTCGAACCCGCCGGTGATGTGCGCGATACCGAAGTCCGTCAACACCGGTTCCCCGTAGTCGGTGAGCAGGATGTTCGCCGGCTTGACGTCCCGGTGCAGGATTCCGGCCCGATGCGCGATCCCGAGTGCTCCGGCCATCTTTACCCCGAGCCGCAGCACCTCCTCCCGCGTGAGCGGACCGTGCCGCCGGATCCGCACGTCGAGGGACCCCTGCCGGTGGTACGGCATCACCAGATACGGGCGACCGCTGTCGGTGGTCCCGACCTGCAGCACCCCCGCGATGTTCGGATGCCCGGTCAGTCGGCCCCTTGCCCGCTGCTCCCGTAGGAACCGCTCCCGGTTCTCCTCGTCCACCTCGGCGGTGAGCACCTTTACCGCCACCGTCCGCTCCAGCAGGGCCTGGGTGCAGCGGTACACCACACCGAAGCCCCCACGCCCGATCTCCTCGGCGGCGTCGAACCCCGCCGCACCCAACTCGTTCGTGACCGCGACGGTCACCTCACGTTGGGTTCGGAACGGGTCGCTGTCGGTCATCGGGTGCGTACACTCTCCGCCGCTCGATACCCCCAACAGCCGGGCGGACATACTCACAATCTCGGGCGATGCCCGTTCAGGATATCGCTCATCGTGCGCATCCGATTCCCTGCTGTGTTCCGAATATCCGCACCCGCGGATCCGTTGTGATGACCACATCGACTCCCGTTTGGTCTCGAGCATGAGGACGCCGCTTTCGGCCTTGGCTCATACCTCGGCGATGCCGGCACCCATGGTGCCGCCACGGATCACTCCGATTAGTTGCGTGGTCGTCTCTCCGAACTAGTTCAGCCGATGCTCGGGACGATTACCGGTTTGATCTCGGTCAGCCGCTGCATTCCGGCCAGCGCATCCGTCACGTGGTCAAGGCCGTACCGTCCGGTCAGCAGGCGGTCGAAGTCGAACCGATCGTTGGTGTCGCTCATGAACCGAAGCGCACGCCAGTACTCGGCTTCCGACGCCGAGAAGGAGCCGATGACGTTGATGTTGCCGCGGGTAATCGCTGTCGGCTCGAACTCCACCTTGTGCGGACCGACCTGCCCCGCCACCAGGAACCGCCCGCCGCGGCGGACCATCGACAGGCCCTCACCGAATGCTGTCCGGGCACCGGAGAACTCCATTACCACCTCGGCGCCTGCACCGTCGGTCAGGTCCCTGATCGCTTGGACTCGTGCCTCGGGGTCGGGGTGCCCCGAAACGGATACGGTGTCCGTGGCCCCCCACGCGCGTGCCAGGTCCAGCCGATCAGCGGGATCGCCGATGACGATGCACCGCGTCGCACCCAGGTGCGAGGCTACCGCCGTGGCGAACAGGCCGAGCGGTCCGGCGCCCTGGATCACGACTGTCTGCCACGACTGCAGCGGACCGAGCTGGTCGAAGGCCTTGATGACCGTGCGGAGCGCGCAACTCGAGGCCGACGCCCATTCGGATTTGACGTTCGCCGGGATCTTGATTTTGCGTGAGGTCGGGTAGACGTAGCAGTAGTCGGCGAATCCCCCGACCAGGTAGGGGAAGCGCTCGCAGTTGACGCCGTAGTTCTTGCGGTTGGGGCACAGGTTCGGCTGGTTGGCGACGGTGCAGTGATAGCAGCTGCCGCATCGGCCCTGGGTGAAGACGATCCGGTCGCCGACGTCGAGCGGCGCGCCGACCACGTCGGTAACGTCACCCGAGCCCAGCGCCACCACGGTGCCAGCCATCTCGTGGCCCGGGATGATCGGCAGTTCCAGCGGCCGGATCGCGGACAGCGAGCCGTCCCACAGGTGAACGTCGCTGCCGCACACCGTCGCCGCGTCGATCTTGACCAGCACCGCACCGGCTTCGAGTTCGGGGACGGTGACCTCTCGGACCTCGAGTGGCTCGTTGAAGGCCGTCACCACCGCGGCCCGCGCGGTCCGGGGAACGTCGAGGGTCGTCGTCATCGCGATGCCCTTTCCAGGTTGTTGTGGACCACGGGGGGCGCGATCACGGATGTCAGGTCGAAGCAGTCCTTTTCGACCTCGGCGAAGGTCCGGCTCACCCGCGGGTCGTGGCCGGGGACCACCACCGTTCCGGTGCGCCCGTTCAGATCGCGGAGTTGTTCGTAGCCGGCGAAGAGGTCCTCGAGGTTGTGGAACATGCTGAAAGGCCGGTCGGTTTCGTATTCCTCCGCGAAGTGGGCGGCGTCCGACGCGAGGACCACCTGGCCGGAGGTCGCCGCGATCTCGACAAGCATCTGACCGGGAGTGTGGCCGCCGACGGCCCAGGCCATGAGTCCGGGCAGCACCTCGGCACGATCGTCGATGAAGTGGAACCGGCCGTCCCGGGCGAAGTTCTGGATCATCGTGCGCTCTTCGTCCTCCACCACCCAGCAGGTGGGAAATCGGTTGGCGTAGGGTCCGGTGATCCAGTCAAATTCTGAACGTGCAAGGGTGAATTCAGCGTTCGGAAACAGGCCGATGTTGCCGACGTGGTCGTAGTGTGCGTGCGAGATCACGACGTGGTCGATATCGCCCGCGGCGACGCCCATCCGGGAGAGCAGTTCGAGGGGATTCGTACCGACGTACCGTCCTTTCCTTGCGGCCCGGTCGGTGTCGTACCCGCAGTCGACGAGGACGGTCTTGTTGCCGCTCTTGAGCAGCCAGAAGTACCAGTCGACGTGCTGCTCGGCATCGGGCTGGTCGGACAGGTGGTATCCGTAGAAGTACGAGGACCGCTTGCCGACGCTCTGGGCGTATCGCAGGGCATGGACCGAGAATTGCTCGGACATCTGCAGCCTTCCTTTCATGTGTGGGCGAAGGTGTTCACCGGTGGTGTCGGGCTACGTGACCGGCCACTGGATGTGCACCGGCTCGAGGAACTCCCGAATGCCGGCTTCGCCGAATTCGCGCCCGATTCCGCTGTTCTTCCAGCCGCCGTTCGGTGCGTCCGGGCGCTTCGGGCCGCCGCCGTTGATGGATACCTGCCCGACATCGAGCCGCGGTGCGATCTCCATCGCTTCGTCGTGGGGACCCCACACGGTCGCGTGCAGACCGAACGTGGAGTCGTTGGCGATCGCGATCGCCTCGTCGACGGTGTCGTAGACCTGCACGCTGGCGACGGGCCCGAAGATTTCCTCCTGATTGCAGCGGGCATCGTTGGCCAGTCCACCGATCAGCGTCGGCGGCACCCACCAGCCGGTGGCTTGCGGTTCGTGGCCGCGGGCAAGCACGGTGCCGCCGTCGCTGAGTGCGTTGCCGATGTGGGCGAGCACACTCTGCCGATGACGCTCGCTGATCACGGGGCCGACCAGGGTTCGGGTGTCCCAGGGGTCGCCGACAGCGACCGAGTCGAAGTACTCGCGACTCGCGTCCACGAAGGCGTCGTACTGCGAGCGGTGTAGGAGGATGCGGGTCGGTGAGGCGCACCCTTGACCGGCGTTGCGGAGGTATCGCGAGTGGATCGGCTCGACAACGGCCTCGACGTGTGCGGTGGGCAGCACGATCGCCGCGGACTTGCCGCCGAGTTCGAGCACCACGTCCCGCAGTCCCTGGGCGGCGGTCGTCATGACCGCCTTGCCGGCCGGAACCGAGCCGGTGAAGCTGACCTTCGCCACCTCGGGCCGCGAGATCAGGTGCTGCGCGACGTCGACACCACCGGCGAGCACGCTGACCGAGGACTCCGGCCAACCCGCCTCCTGCACATAGCGGCCGAAGTTGAGGATCCCCAGCGGCGCGTTCGGCGAGGAGAGCAGCACGCTCGGGCAACCGGCGGCATAGGCGGCGCCCACCTTGATCGCGGCGAAGAGCAGCGGATAGTTGTAGGCGGCGATGCCGGCGATCACACCCGCCGGACGGTGGATCACGATCGATTCGCTCGCCGGTGGGCCGTCGAACACCCCGAGGTGCTCGGTCCGGTCGGTCAGGGCACCCTGCGCCATCCATCGCAGGACACTGATCGGGGTGTCCACGTGCAGCCCCTTGGCGGTGGAGACTGGGGTGCCGATCTCGTTCACCGAGAT
This sequence comes from Rhodococcus sp. ACS1, assembly GCF_002300155.1. Lineage (NCBI taxonomy): Bacteria > Bacillati > Actinomycetota > Actinomycetes > Mycobacteriales > Nocardiaceae > Rhodococcus > Rhodococcus sp. ACS1. The sequence goes on along the minus strand of NZ_NSDZ01000008.1, from coordinate 132,536 downwards.
CGCGAGGATCTCGTCGGCGTGCGCTTCGAACACATCGGCCAATCGGTCCAGCGCGGCGGACCGCTCCTTGGCATCGCCCATCTCGTCCCGGTCGAGTCCGGCTCTGGCTATCGCCGTGGCGCGTTCGATCTGGGCGGGGGTGGCCGCAGCCACCTCGGCGATGATCTCCTCGGTCGCCGGGTTGTGCACCGGGAAGGTCTCACCACCGCCGCGTTCGAAGGTGCCACCGATCCGTAGGTCGAGTTCCTGGTTCACACGGGTCGACTGTGCTGGGTGTAGCGAAGTAGTCATGTGCTTGTGTTCCTCTGTGTTAACTGGTCTCGGCTGTCAGGCCGATGCGGTGGCGGATTCGGTGGCAGACTCCGGCGCACGCGCGGGGGCCAGCTGGGATCGGGTGATCCGCCAGAGCGCGAAAGTCAGCACGAAAGAGATCGCGAAGAGCAGCGAGGCCGCGAGGTACATCGTCCGACCGCTCACGACGGTGATCGCGTAGCCGGCCGCGATCGGAGCGAGGATCGAGCCGAACCGGCTGATGCCGTACATGTAGCCCAGTCCCCGGCCGCGCAGCTGTACCGGGTAGAGCTGCGGTGCGGCGGACACGTATGAGGTCATCGACGCGAAGGCCGCGAAGCCGAGCACGGCTGCGGCCGCCATTGCGGCCCCTCCTTCCATCGTCATGGCGAACACGATCTGGGAAACGATGGCAATCCCGAGGAAGATCCAACCGAGATGTGTGGCTGCCATCCGAATACCGATGATGCCGAACGTGATTGCACCGATCATCGCGCCGAAGCTGATCAGGGTGCCCACCGTGGTTCCGACATCGGCGCTTCCGCTTTCGTTGGCGATGAGCTGTGGGGTCCAGGAGGCGACGAAGTAGTAGGCGGCGGTCAGGACCGCGTAGGCGGACCACAGCAGCAGCGACCGCTTACGGAACACGCTGTCGAGCAAGGAGGCCTTCGTGTCGACACTCGTTTCCGCCCTGCCGACCGGTGCCTGCGCGTCCGGATCAACGTCCTCGAGACCCATGCGATCCGCGATCTTCGCAATACGCCGCTTCGCCTCCGGGGTGCCCTGCGCGACCAGGAACGACAGCGACTCGGGCATCAGGACGACGATGTACACCAAGATGACCGCGGTCAGTACCGCGCCGGCCCAGAAGAAGATCTGCCACGCACCGCCGAAGGTGTTCACCAGCGACAGGCCGATGATCCCGCCGCCGATCGTGCCGATCGAGAAGCCGATGGTGACCAGGCCCGCGGCGAGATTCCGCTTGTTGATCGCCGAGTACTCCTGAGCGATCAGGATGCTCAGTGTAGACAACACCCCGACCGCGACACCGGTCAGGAATCGGGTTCCAAACATCACCTCCACGTTGGGGGCGAGTGCGGTTCCGATCATCGCGATCAGGTTGAGCGCGACACCGGCGATCAGCAGGGTCCGCCGGCCGAACCGGTCGGCCAGCGGGGCGACCAGGATGGCGCCGACCGCCATACCGATCAGGCCGGTACTGATGAGCCATCCCTTGACCGCGGCGGACGCGAATCCGTCCGGGAGGTGCGGTAGCGCGAACCCGACCACTGAGAGGTCGTACCCGTCGACCAGGTTGCAGAGCATTGCCCCGAAGATCACCAGGTACTGGCGGAATGTCATGCGGCTCTGGGCCACTGCGGACGCGACGTCCATATTCTTGCCCTTCTAGCAGGAAGTCAGAGGATCGACCACGCAGGTGTTCACACACCAACCGGCCATAGAATATATCTTCTATTGTTACTCGTGATGTGTCAAGGCTCACTGCCCTCGAATCACTGGGCGCACATCACAGCGGCCGAGTCCGATGGATACCGACGGGAGCTCAATGCTGCTACCGGCCCGTGACCAGCAGAAACACTGAGTGCGACTGGCGACTATCGGCCGACGAAAACACCCTTCCGCTTCTCCTTGAAGGCCGCCATCGCCTCCACCGAGTCCTCGGTGGACTGGATGATCGCCTGATGGGAGGAGATCAGATCCAAAGATGCTGCCAGGGAAAGTGTTTCGCCGTGAACGGTGGCGCGCTTGATCATCCGCATCGCGAGCGGGGGTTGCGCCGCCAGGCGACAGGCGAACTCGTCGAGCTTGGCATCGAACTCGTCGTCCGGGTAGACGTGGTTCACCAGGCCGATCTCCAGCGCGGTGTCGGCGTCGACGAAATCTCCCGTCCACAGCAGTTCCAAGGCCTTGGCCTTGCCCACGAGTCGGGGAAGGAAGTGGCATCCGCCGTCCCCCGGCAGCAGTCCGACCCTGATGTAACCCTCCGACATCCGGGCCCCCTCCGCCGCCACCCGGATGTCCGCCATCAATGCCATGTCCATTCCGGCCCCCACCGCGACACCCGACACCCCGGCGATGTACGGCTTGTCGAAGCGCTCGACCGCACGCGCGACGATGTGCACTCGGTCGGTCAGCATGGCCTTGTCGGAATACGGCGTGGCGCGGTCGGTCGCGAAATCCTCCAGATCGACTCCCGCGCAGAACGCACCGCCGGCACCGGAGACCGTTACCACTCGAACGGCGTCGTCATGTCGCGCGTCGTCGAGAATGGATGCCCAGTCCTCGAGCATTCCGAACGTGAAGGCGTTCCTGCGGTGCGGACGGTTCAGCAGGATGCGACCAACTCCGCCTTCGACGGTGAACTCGATGTCTGCCATTGCTTCAGCTCCTCCATGTTGATTAGATAATCTAGAATATACTGTCTATCTTGAATCGAAAAGCCCAGGGCAACAACGGACTCGGAAGTGGGTTGGCCTGCGCAACCGATCGATCCGGTCGGCCGAGGGAATGATCAGTCCGAATGTTCCGGACGCCTCAGCGGCGGCTGGCGATAGTATAGTATTTAGTCCACCAATCGAGAGGTAGAGCCGTGGCGACCGCAAAGACAGCCGGAGCAGTGAAGGAGAACAGGCCGGAGACACTGGTCTCGTTCATCGAGCGCCGCATCGAGACGGCGATCGCCGAGGGTGAGTACCCAAACGGGGCCCGCTTGTCCCCCGCGATCCTTTCCAAGGAATTCGAAGTTTCCCACATCCCGGTGCGTGAAGCGCTGAGTTCGCTGGCGGCGAAGGGATTCATCGATTACCGGCAGGCGCGCGGTTTCTTCACTCGCGAACTGAGCGTCGACGAATTCAACGACATCTACACGTGGCGCACGGTACTCGAGACCGAGGCGTTTCGGCTGGCGATGCCCAAGATCACCGAGGACGACATCGCGGAAATGCGCGGCATCGTCGAGGAGGAGAGCCACAAGCTCAGCGCCGCGGATCGCCTCGAATACCTCGAACTGAACCGCAGGTTCCACTTCGTCGCGTTCAATCGCGTCGAGTCTCCGGTGTTGCTGCACCTGCTCAACTACCTGTGGGACATCACCAAGCCGTACACCGCAGCGGAGCTGATCGAGAGCACCCAGGGCCACGCGGACCACCTCGACCAACTTGCGTTGTTCGAGGCACGCGACATCGACGGCATGATCGCGGCGATGGACGCGCACCGCGGTTACCGCCGCAGTAAGCACCTCGACCGCGAGGCGCGCTTGCGTGAGCCCGAGCCCGAGAAGCCCGCGCCCGAGAAGAAGGCGCGGGCGCGAAAGCCTGCTGCGCGGAAGTCGACCGCCGGCAAGTAACGCGGACGCCGGTCACGCGGTCTCGCGGCGCGGCATTCCGTCCGCGTTGCGGGACCAGCGTTCGGGAACCTCCGAATCGACGGCCAACCGGCCCTCGTTCCGGAGCCGGTACAGGTGCGCGTGGGTCTCGCCGATCGCCTGCCTGCGCCCCCGCGAGGCCAACTGTTCGAAGGGCCGAGCCCACTTCAATGCCTGGGTCACCTCCCACACCGTCGTCGCGCCCGAGGCAACGACCGCCTCGACTTCCCGGCCGCGTTCGTCCTGGTGCTCCTGCAGGAACTGCAGCCGAGGCTCGAGCGTGTCGAAGGCCCATTCGTGGCCGGGCAGCACCAACGCATCGGACGCGACCCGCAGGCGTTCGAGGGAGCGGGAGTAGTCCGACAGTGGATCGTCGCCGTAGCCCGGCCGCCGGGAGACGTTCGGGGTGACCCGGGGCAGCACGTGGTCGCCGGTGAAGACGAGGTTCCGTTCGGTGTCGTGGAAGCACAGGTGGCCGGGGGTGTGACCCGGGGTGTGCAGGGCCACCAACGAGCCACCTGTGCCGGGCACCTTGTCTCCGTCGCCCAACAGGATGTCGGGACTGACCGAGGCGAAGCCGGACGTGAGTTCCGCTTCCTCGCTGTGGATCTCGTCGAGGACGTGCGTCGGCACTCCGCAGCGGGTGAGCCAGACGGTCATGTCCTCGACCCGGCCCCGAATCGACGCTTCGTCCCGGACGACGTGTGGCAGCTCTCCCGGATGCATGGCGATCCAGGCGTCGGTGTGTTTCTGCACCCGGTCGGCCAGTCCGTAGTGGTCGGGGTGGACGTGGGTGACCAGCACACCGAGCAGGGAGTCCAATCCCGCTCCGGCGCGTTTGAGGCCGAGCTGGAATGCCTCCCAGGACTCGTCGGAATTCCAGCCCAGGTCGACCGCGATCACCCCCCGGTCCACCGCAACGAGGTAGCCGAACGAGTAGGCCAGTGGGCTGGGGAAGGGCAGCGTGGTGCCCCACACGCCGCGGGCGAAGGCGGTGGCGGTGATCCCCGCCTGTCGGGCCGCTGCCGGGTTCGCGGTACTCACAGCACACCGTCCTCGCGCAGCTTGCCGACCTCGTCTGCCGACATTCCCAGTAGGGAGGTGAGGACCTCGTCGGTGTGCTCACCGAGGCCGCCGGCACGGACCGGTTCGACGATGGGCGAATCGGACAGCAGGATCGGGCTGCCGAGCGTGGTCCACTCCCCCCGCTCGTCGGTCATCCGGCGGATGATGCCGCGCTCGCGCACGTGCGGATCCTCGAGCAGCTCGGGCAGCGTGACGACCGGGGCACACGGAATCCTGGCGGCCTGGAGCACCTTGACCAGATCGTCCTTCGGCCGCTGCTGCGTCCACCGCTCGATCAGGGCGTCGACCTCGACGTCGTTGGCGCACCGGCCGGCCATGTCGGCGAAGCGCTCGTCCCCGAGGTCCGGGTCGCCGATCAGCTCACACAGTCGTCCCCAGTGCGCCTGGGTCGGTGCGAGCAGGGTGATCCAGCCGTCGCTCGCCCGGAAGGCGTTGTAGGGCACCACCGCCAGGCCGCCGTGTCGGTTGCCGGTCCGCTCCGGGATGGTGCCGCCGCTGTTGAGTAGTCCCGCGATGTTCGAGGTCAGTGCCGGGATGACCGAATCCTGCAGGGCGACCTCGACGTGCTGGCCGCGTCCGGTGACGGTGCGCTGGTAGAGGGCGGCCGTCACGCCAGCCACCATGTGTGTGCCGGCCATGATGTCGACGACCGACGGGCCGGTCCGGACCGGCGGACCGTCGTCGAAGCCGGTGGTGCTCATGACGGCGGTTCGGGCCTGGACGGTCAGGTCCATCGCCGGCTCGCCGGCGTACGGACCGAAGGAGCCGAAACCGGTGCCCGAGGCCATGATCAGGCGCGGGTTGACCTGGCTCAACTGCTCGTAGCCCATACCGAAGCGCTCCATCGCGCCCGGAGACAGGTTCTGCACCAGCACGTCGGACTCGCGGACGAGGGAACGCAGGACCTCCTGACCGGCCGGATGCTTGAGGTCTAGTCGCACCGTGCGCTTACCCGCGTTCATGAACTGGAACTGCACGGACATGCCCTCGTCGTCGACCGTGGGCAGGCGACGATAGGGATCGCCCTCAGGGGCTTCGATCTTCACGACGTCGGCACCGAGCCGGGCCATCAGCATGGTGGCGTACGGTGCCATGTAGAACTGCCCGAGGCAGATCACCTTCACGCCCTCGAGAGCTGTCACGACGTGCTCCTCCAACTAGTTCGATCAGGCGGGAATTCGCCTGTGGTTCGCGGATTCGACAGTCCTGGAGACCGGCTCAGGTCCAGGTCCAGGTCCAGGTCCAGGTCCCGTCGGACGAATATCTTCCGGGCGCGGCTGCCGGCACTCGCCAGGCCGCCGCGCCCGAGTGCTCCGATGACGACCGTTCGATGCCACCGGGAGACGCCTGGAGCTACGAGGCGACGTCGACCCGGTCCACTCCCACCGCGCCGGTGGACAGCAGCCGGTCGATCTCTTCCTCGCCCTTGCCGAGGACGTCCGCCAGCACGTCCACCGAGTGCTCGCCGATCCTCGGCGGAGTCTGCGACTCGGCGAGCGGCCAGGACGAGGAGCGTACCGGGAACCGCGCTGTCGGGCAGGCGATTCCGTCGCGGCCGACATCTTGGACGATGTGGTTGTACTGCGCCTGCTCGCTCGCGACCGCCTCGTGCAGATCGAGCACCGGGCTGGCCGGTACATCCGCGACCTTGAGAACCTCCAGCCACTCATCGCGGGTGCGGGTCCGGAAGATGTCCTCGAGCATCGGAGCCAGCACGCTCCGGTTCTCCAGGCGCTGGGCGTTGGTCTCGAAGCGGGGGTCCTCGGGCCACTCCGGACGATCGACAGCGATGCAGAGACGCCGCCAGAAGCCCTGGGTGAAGGCGCCGACCATGACGTACGCGCCGTCCGAGCACTCGAAGGCCTGGTAGGGCACGATCTGGGCATGCGTTCGTCCGCATCGCGGGACGGTCTCGCCGAGGCCGGCGACGGCGGGAAGGTAGTTGGACATCAACGCGATACTGGCGTCGAGCATGGCGACCTCGATGTGCTGGCCCTCGGGGTGCTGATCCCGCACGTAGAGCGCGCTGAGGATGCCGACCGTACCGAAAAGCCCGGTGCTGAAGTCGCTGATCGGGGCGCCGACCCGAACCGGACCACCGCCGACTTCACCGGTGATACCCATCAGACCGGAGACGGCCTGCATGATGATGTCGTTCGCGGGACGGTCGCTGAGCGGGCCTTCGGGGCCGAAGGCCGACAGCGAGCAGTAGACGACTCCGGGCCGTCGGGCGGCGATCTGCTCGAATCCGAGCCCGAGACGATCCATCACACCCGGCCGGAAGTTCTGGACGACGATGTCGCACTTCTCGGCGAGCTGAAGCGCGATCTCCCGGCCCTGCGGGGTGCCGAGATCGAGAGCGATACCGCGCTTGTTCCGATTGAGGGCGACGTAGTAATCGCTCTCGAGGGGGCCGAGCATCGGCTTGCCCATGTGGCGCGAACCGTCTCCTCGTCCCGGCTTCTCCACCTTGATGACCTCGGCCCCGAGGTCGGCCAGCATCACGGTGGCGAAGGGGCCGGCCGCCGCGTGGGTGAAGTCGAGAACGCGAATACCGTTCATGGGGCGCTGAACTGTGGTCATGAGAGAGCTCCTCGAATCCGGGGTCACCGGAACTGGTGGTGGAATGTCGCCCACTGCGGGCACCGTCTCGGCGGCCGCATCGTCACGGGGACAGACGCGCGGGCCACGCCGCGTCACAGGACGTGACGTAGCCCGCTGCGCACCTGACTGGGTGGCCGGCCGCCTCGAGCCGGCCGACGGGACTAGGCTCGGCCGTCTTCCTCGACGTTGACCGGGAAGCTGATGGCTCCGGTCTCCTTGCTCGGCAGAGCGAAGATCACGGTGCCCGGCATGACGTCGAGCCCACGCTGGTTCACCGAGGTGAACTTGCCCTTGACGTAGCCGGTTCCGGTCTTGGCGCCGCGCCACTTGTCAATGATCTCGCCCTTGATGTGGTAGACGTCGCCCAGGAAGACCATGCCGCGGTACTGGAAGTCGAGGTCGGCAACCCATCCCTCGTCGCCGGGGTAGAGGCTGGCCCAGTAGGTGGCGTATCCGCCACGCTGCGAACCGTAGTCGTACGGTGCCGGCATGCCGATTTCGGCGGCCATGAAGTCGTCCCAGTGCACGCGCTCGATCGCCTGCGGGATACCGCTCTTCGGGTCCGTGACCGCAACCTTGGGCGACTGACGCCGGTAGTCGAGCCAGTACTTGCCGGCGCGCACGTGCGGCGAACCGATGCCCTGCAGCCAGGCGACCATGTCCGGAACCGTCAGCGGGCCCTTGACGACGGGGTCGATGGCGTCGCCGATGGTGACGTCTTCCCAGTATCGGGTCTCGCCACCGCGAGGCCGCTCGTTGTCGAGAGCCTGGTCGAGCTCTGAGATCTGCGCGGGCGTGTACTTGGCGATCTCGAGCTCGGCGTTTTTACCGGTACTCTTGGACTCGCCACGCTCCATGCGGAAGATCGGCATCAGCTGGATGGCAACGAGTTCGTCGCGCTGATTATAGAAGCGAATCTCGTCGGCCTGGACGAGCATGCGGCTGGCCATCCGGCCTTCCTTGAAGTCGCACTTGACCAGTTCCTTGGTTGCGTGGAGCACGTCGCCCTCGCGCACCGGCCGGAAGAACTGCCAGTGATCACCGGAGTGCAGCCCGTGCACGCCGGGCAGGCCCTGTCCGCGCCGCAGATCCCAGCTGCCCCAGGCAACGCCGTAGAAGATGCCGGGAGGAGCGATGAGCTCGCCGTGCGGTCCTTGCTTTGCGTACTCGGGGTCGACGTAGAGCGGGTTCTGATCGCCGACGGCGCGCGCAAAGTGCGTGATGCTGTCCTCGTTGATGTACCGGATGTACGGCTTCTCGATGGGCATCACCTTGCCCAGGCGGCTGCGCAGTCTCGCGACAGCCTCGTCCGACATGGTGCCGTATTCCGCACTGACATCTGCGGTGATGGTTTCGGTAGTCATACCCACTCCTTGGGTTTCAGGGGCCGCTTCGCTCGCTACAATATATTATAGCTTCCACCGTGACAAGGGCCGCCGTCCGCAGCCGTGGAGGAAGACCTCGAATTCGCGCCGCACCCAGGGCCGTTGCCGTGTTACCGGGTGCCGCGAACCGCTTACGAAGGACACCCCGATGAGCACACGCCTATACCACTCACCCCTGTTGCCGGTTCTCGTCTACGCCAGCCTGACCAGCGCGGTCGTCAGTTCGTTGGGCATGCTGCTGGTGCCGACGATCTCCCACGCCATGGACGTCTCCGTCAGCAGTGCGCAGTGGATGCTGACCGTCAATCTTCTCGTCGGCGCGGTGGCCACACCGATCATGGGCCGGCTCAGCGACGGCCCGCACAAGAAGCGCATCCTGTTGGTCTCGCTCGCCGTCATCCTCGTCGGGTCTGTCGTCGCCGCGACCGCCCCGAACTTCCCGATCTTCCTGCTGGGACGGGCGCTGCAGGGCCTGTCCTACGGGATCGTCCCGGTCACGATCGCGCTCGCTCGCCGCTATCTGCCGGACGCCCATGTGCGGCCTGCAATTTCGAGTCTGTCGATAGCAGTCGCGGCAGGGATGGGTGTCGGCTATCCGCTCACCGGAGTGCTCTGCAGCTTGTTCGGCTTCCGCGCGGCCTTCGGGTTCGCGGCGGTATTCCTGCTGACCGCGGCCGCCGCGGTGCACTGGTCGGTGCCCGATGGCCCCGACGTGCGCGCCCCGCGCGGCAACTTCGACGCGGCAGGGGCCGTACTGCTCGGGTTCGGGCTCGCCGCGCTGCTGCTGGCGGTCAGCGAAGGCTCGAACTGGGGCTGGACCTCGGGTTGGACGCTCGGCGCGGTACTCGTTGCCGCAGTGCTGCTCGTCGCCTGGGCAGTGGTCGAACTACGAACGGACGAACCCCTGGTCGACCTCCGGGTGTTCCGGAATGCGGAGGTCGTCCTCGCGAACGGCACCGCGATCGGACTCGGCGCCGCCTTGTACATCGGACTGTCGGTTGGCGGGTTGGTTGCACAGGCACCGACGTCCACCGAATACGGTGTCGGCCTGCCCCTGTTCTGGGCGGGCTTTGTGATGATTCCCCTGTCGGGGGGAAGCCTTGGCGCCGGGCGGCTGGTCCGGGTGCTCACCCGACGGATTCAGATGACGACGATGCTGCCGCTCGGTGCCGCCGTGATGACCGCGTCTGCCGTTCTACTCTCGTGTGTGCACGACAACCTGGCCGGAATCCTCGGCGGAACGCTGCTGTTCGGAATCGGACTGGGCACCACTTACGCGGCCATGCCGGCTTTGATCGCCCGAAACGTCGCCGCCGTCCAACTCGGCAGCGCCGTGAGCTTCAATCAGGTGCTGCGCACCGTCGGTGGCGCGTTCGGCAGCGCCATCTCGGGCGCGGTGCTGGCCACCCACCTGACCCCGGACGGCCATCCGACCGGGGTGGGAATCAATCTTGCCTTCGCAATCGGGGCTTTCACCAGCGTAACGGTACTGGCGGCACTCTGTTGCAATGCCTTTCGTGACTGTCGAAGGAGGACTAAGACCACGGTGGCTGCGACGCACGGGAACCATTCCCTGCCGACAACGAAATAGACTGAAACACAATCGTTCTTGCAGATGCCTCACAATCACGGCAGAATGCCGTACATCACTTTCGTTCGCCAGGAGATCCTCCTGTGCCCCTGACAATCCCCCGTTTCCTGGAGGCTCTCGATGTGTACCCACTTCCCGCCGTGCGTCCCCGCGGACGATGCCGCGAACTGCTGCAGCGCCCGCATCGTCGCCGACCACCCGGTGCAGGGCTGGCAGCTGCTGTGCAACGGCATCACGCTGTTCGACGACGGCCACTACCTGCGCCCGGACGGCATCAGCGGACAGGTGCCTTCTGCCTGACCCTGCCGCTGCTCGATCGTCCCGGCCGGGCTCTGTCCAGCAGTTTCGTGCCCATCACCGAATGTACCCACCACGCCGTGAACCCGGTGTCCTCCGTATCGAGACGGCAGGCACCGGGTTCGGTTTGGTCAGGTCACGGCGGAATGGTCCCCACCGCGGCTCCGAGATCCGCCGTGGCGGGGGTGGGGACGCTCGAGAGCGTCCGTCCAGGCGCCCAGTACCTGGCGGGCCGGCTTTCCCCGGCCGCTCGCCTTGGGCCATCCAACTCTTCCTGGGACACACCTTCATGGCCGCATCGAGCGGCGCCAGCTTCTGCGGGGTGAACTGGCAGAAGTCGATGCCCGACGACATCGCTCCGGGATCGTGGCGTTCGCGTCGGCATGAAAGGCCGTTAGCGCGGCGTTGGGATAGGTAGCTGACGGTCAGGTTGATGGAGCCACGGGAAGATCCGGTCACACGCCCGGTGAGGCGCTGGTGCGGGATCTCGAACAAGTTGCTGTGACTGCGGACAGCGGCATAGATGACCTCAGGAGCGATGGTGCCGTGCTGCAGTCGAGGCAATTGGCGCCTCGCAGTGCCTCGGAGCCGGGTGATTGGATTCCGTGAGCGCAATGAGAGTGCGGTTGCGACGTTGTCCGGGGTGGGTCCTCCCAGTGGCTCCAGAACACAAAGTCCAGAATCTACTGCGCTATCTTTTGCAGGTCTTGGGATCTGTGGAATCGCCAGTACCTGCCGGAGCACTCGGTCGCCGATCGGGTGAGGATTCGCTCGTTTTCCATTGTTGCGGATAGACGCTCGCCAAGTAGAGCATCTCGTCTTCTGCGCAGAGAGATTCAGCGATCGCCTGCCACAATCGATCGATGAACCGGTGCATTGTCAGTCCAAAGTGCACAAGAATCTCCTCCTCGGGAGCGCCTCCGAATGGCGCCCACATGCGGGCGAACCCGATGAGGTGCTCGGCCTCGGTGTCAGGATGGTTGCGTTTGCGGTTCGCGTCGACCCAGGCGGCGCGACGCCTCTGACGTAAGAGGCGATACTCGCGAGTATTCATAGGAATATACGTTTCTAATAGGGAACGAGGAATCGTGAGTTGGGGTCTACGACGGCAAGGGGTTTGCGGGGGCCGGTCGATTCCCGCCCTGCCCGTCACGTTGCGTATCCCCTGCCGCCCTAGCGTCGTCAGTATCACCACCTCCCGTGCCTCGGCGATCGCGGTTCGGACGTTCTCCGTCCGGTTCTGCCAGGCCTCCTCGTGAATCGCCCACACGGTCGGTCCGGCGCCGAAGTGGGCGTTGGTCGAGGCCGAGCGGGTCCCCTCGTCGAGGGCAGCGGCGGGGATCGACTCGACGGGTTTCCCCTGACAGATCCTCCGCCGCCGCCGCACACGCGGTCGCTGAGATACTCGAACCTCTACCTCGCCGCTACCGCACCTGTCCCCGGGTCACCAAACGAGTCGGACGGAGCGGATTCGACCGCAGGTATCTCGATCACAGCACCATCAGGCACACTGGCCCCGACATCCGACTATGAGGAACGGAGCTGACGGTGTTCCGTTGGGCGGAATCGCGCCCGTGCAGCGCATTCCTGCGCAACTCCATTGCTCCTGAGCTTCGGCGCTGATTACGAGAAGACGTCCTTGACCTTCGCCTCCCACTCCCTGACGACGTCGGGGGTGATCGTCTTGGGGTCGAAGATTTCGATGCCGTCGAGCGGAATCGTGCCGTCGACGCCGTCGAGATGGGATGAGCCGAGGCCCTCGCCGTTGTAGGCGGTCTGGCCTTCCTCTGAGAGCAGGAAATCCACGTAGACCTGAGCGGCGTTGGGATGTGTGGCTTGCTCGAGAACACCCGACGTGAACGTGACTGCGTATCCCGGCTTGGGGGTGACGGCCTCGATCGGGGCTCCCTTGTCCTTCAGATCTTGGACGATCGACGGAAAGGATACGTTGGTGACCCCGATTTCTCCGGACGCGACCGCCTGCGCCAGCGGCACGGCCGAGGTGTAGAACTTCGGGTCCTGCTCACCCAGCCGGGACAGATAGTCGGCGCCGAGCTGATTCTCCAAGAATCGGAGGTAACCAATGTATCCCGGGCTCGGGTCGTTTCTGGTGCCGAGCTTACCCTTGACTGAGGGGTCGAGCAGATCGTCCCAGGTCTTGAATCCGTCGGGGAAAAGCTCGGTGTTCCAGGCAATCATGCCGTATGGCGCGATGCTGCTCACTGCCGCCTTGTGGTCGATAATCCACTCATCGGCCGGCCATGCTTGGGCGCTGGGGCTGTCCAGTGGCTTTACCGCGTCGGCGTTGTGCTCGAACCAGGTGGGGTCGGTGAAGGTGAACACGTCCGCTCCCCCGCTGCCCGATTGCCGTTCAGCGGCGATGCGCGAGGGCATGGTGGCGCTGTCTCCCCGCACGACGGTGACCCTGATGTCGGGGTATTTCGCGTTGAAAGCCTTGACCATTCGGGTCTCCTGGACCTCGGGCATCAACGTGTATACGACGACCTGCCCCTCATCGTTCGCCCTCTCGACCACGGCGTCGAACGAGGGATCTCCTGAGGGTGCCACTTCCTTTGAGCCGCAGGCTGTCAGGGAAGCAAGTGCCATCAACGAACTGACGGCGATTACGAAGCTGCGGCGGCTTCGGCTGATTACGCTCATCTTCTTAGCTCCTTGTACTTTCGGATTCGAGCTCGGGGACGAGAACGCCGTCCGTTCCGTAACAGAGCGTGTTGTGGGCGGGGAGACCGATCTCCACCTCGGCGCCCACCGCGTACTCGCGTCCCGACACGGGTAGGTCAACGAGATAGCGCTCCCCCTTGAGTGACACGACGTATTCATGCCGGTCAATGCCTGGGAGAACCTCGACCACGGTCGCATTCGACAGCCAACCGGTGTCCGGATCGCCCGTCGGGTCCGCCACGCTGCGCAGGAGAAGTTGTGAGGGGCGCAGCCTGAGCGAGTACGCCCCCGGTGTCCAGCGGCCCGCGAACTGCGAGACGGACTGGTCGTTGACGAGGACTTCCGCGCCAACCCTAGTCTGGAACACGTTTCGAGCACCGAGGAAATCAGCGACCTTCTCCGTCGCGGGCCGGCGATAGACGTCGCGTGGAGGGCCGATCTGGACGATCTCCCCCTCGTTCATCACCGCGACCCGTGTACCAAGCGCGAGCGCTTCCTCCTGGTCGTGCGTGACGTAGACGCCGGTGAAGCCCAATGTGCGGTGCAGTTCCCGCAACTGGGCACGGAGATCGATCCGCAGCAAGGCGTCGAGGTTGCTCAGCGGCTCGTCGAGCAAAAGCAGGGCCGGTTTGGCCGCAAGGGCCCTCGCCAAGGACACCCGCTGCTGCTGCCCGCCACTCAGTTCGGGTGGATACCGGTCGGCCAGATGACTACATTGCACAACTTGGAGGACCTCGTCGACGCGCCCCTCACTCAAAGCGTCCTTCAGTTTGCGGGCCTTCAGCGGATATGCAACGTTGTCCCGAACTTTCATGTGCGGCCAGAGCGCGTAGTTCTGGAAGACCATGCCGACGTTGCGTCGGTTGGGTGGGGCGAAGAGTCCGCACTCGGCATCGACGACGGGGTCACCTTCCAGGCTGATCGTGCCCTGTGTCGGTCGCTCCATGCCGACCAGACACCGCAGAAAGGTGGTCTTTCCGCAACCGCTGGGGCCCAGCAAGACGAGGAGTTCCCCGCGTGCGACCTCGAGATCGAGGGCTTTGAGGGCATGCACCGCCTCACGGCGCCGGTGGAACGTCTTGCGCAGGCCCGATACGCGGACTGCCGTCTCAGGCTCAGGCACCGCGGGCACCTCTGGGAGCTCGATAGGGATGTTCAGTGCGGAGGTATTACTCACATTCGCTCCATGGCTCGGCTGCCCCCGAAGAGAAGAGCAGCAATGACTCCGGCCGATGTCAGGGCCGTCATGACGATCGCTGTAACCGCGACCTGTGGATAGGAACCGCTGCTGAACTGGTCGTAGAGGAGCACCGACATGACGGTGCTCTCGGGCGACCGTAGTAGCAGCGCAACGCCGAACTCGTGGATGAGAAGGACGAACATGATCGCTCCCGATGCGGCCATACCGCCACGAGCCAACGGGAGCAGGATGCGGAGGAACGTCCGAAGGGGGCCGGCACCACTGACCCTGGATGCGTCCATCGTTTGCGAGCCGAGCGAGATCAGGGTCGTCAACTGGTAACGCACGGCGTACGGCAGCATGATCGTGACGAACCCGATGATCAACGCGGTTCGAGTGCCGTAGAGGTCGAGTGCCCCTGACGAGAACACGAAGAGGAACCCGAACCCGACAAGGGTGGTCGGCAACGCCAGAGGTATGGACGCGGCAACATCCAACACGGCAGCGACCGGCCGCCAGATCGCTCCCCGCGTGCTCAGCGTGAGCGCCACCAGCAAGCCCAGCGGCATCACTATGAGAATTCCGACCCCGGTAACGACGAAACTCGTGGTGATCGCGTCGAGCAGCAGGGGATTCGAAAACGCGTCCTCGAAATTGACCAAGCTCAGCGAATCGATGCTGAGTTTGCCGGTCCAGAACGGGGAGAGGGAGACGTATGCCAGAGCGAGCAGGGGAAGCGCGGCCGACAGTGTCACGAAGACAAGCACGTACGCGGTGGCGAAGATCCTCGTCAGTCGACTCGTAGGAGCTTGCTCGATGCTCTCCGCGCCGCGTCCCACGTACCGCCGTTGATCTCCCGCCATCCGGCGCTGCACGAAGATGAGGACAGCCGCGATCCCCAGCAGTGGAGTGCCCAGCGCAGCGATGAGCGGGAAGTTGACCGGGTACTGCTCGCTCATAAGGAAGTACATGCGGGTGGTGAGTACGTCGAGACCTTCACGGCGCCCGAGAAGTAGCGGGCCGGTGAACTGGCCGAGCGACAGCAGGAGCGTGACCATGCCCGCATAGACAAATACCGGCCGAAGCATCGGCAGTGTCACAGTGAACATCACCCGGAGAGGCCCGGCTCCATTGACTCGTGCCGCGCGCGCGTAGTCAGTGCCGAGGTCCTTGAGACCGCTGTATACGAACAGGTAGACGAACGCCGAGAGGTGCAAGCCGGTGTAGATGATGATCCAGGTCGGCGTGTAGACGTTGACCGGCCCCGACGAGCTGGCGTCGAGAGAAAACAGTCGTCGAAGCAGGGTGTTGACGTATCCGTTCTCAGGCGAGAACAGGAACACGAAACCGACCACGTGCGCGACGGACGGGATGATCAGCGGCAGCACCGGCATGAAGCCCAACAAACCCTGCAGCCGGCGCGGCATGGCGTAGGCACTGAGCGCCAACGTGGTGCCGAGAATCATGGCGACGACTGTCGCCCCTGCCCCGAAGAGAACCGTGTTGCGCGCCACCTCGCCGAGACCTTGAATCTCTCCGAGCTCGCCGAGGCCGGCCGCGCCGTTCTGAAACGCTTTGATCTGCAAGGGAACAACGGCTAGCAGCACAAGCCCGATGACGAGTGCGGTGAGAACGAGCCAGGGAGCCTGCGCAATAAGCGCACGCGCCCGCCGTGGACCCAGCACCGTGGTACTACTCACGGTCTACCTCCTGTGATTAGTGGTATGGCTCACAGGAGCGTACAGAGAATATAGTATCTATACAAGACTCTAATATTTTCGTGCGCATGCATGCGCGACCTGGCTGGTTGGGTGCACGAATCCGGAGTGCACGCCACCATCACCGGTGTCCTGCTGGGCTGGCCGTTTCCCGTGCGGCGTGCCCATCGAAGTGAACTCCGAACGGCCGAGTACTTCGAGCACCGTCTGCGGCCGCGCTCGGCCGGGATCGCCGGACCGCTGTCCGCCTTCGCCTTTTCGCTGCCGGTGTCCCCGTCGGAGGAATCGACGGCCCTGGTGACCGCCACCACGGAATCCGTTTTTCGTCGGGGCCGTCGCCGAGATCTCTTGACCGACACGGTGACCGGGATCGCGGGCACGACGCCCCTGATGTCCCGTATCGTCGGTTCCGCACCGAGATCCGGCTACACCGGATCGACGTCATCGGTGTCGGTCTGCTCGGCACGATCGGGTTCACGGTGGCGCTGCCGATCGGCGACCCGCCGTCGTCTCGACCACGGCCGCCGACACGTGACGGTCGCGATGCTGTCGGGCCCGCTGCTCAGCGCCATGTGCATCCTGGTGCTGTCACGGCGCACTCGCGCCTACAGGGGGACGGCCGAGTCCGCGATCTGCGCCGTCCCGGAGATGCATCGGACCCCTTCGACCGGATCACCCACTGAATGCAAGGGCCCTCTGGCCATCGGTCGAGTGCCCTTGCCCACGGGCAGGAGGCCCGCTCAGCCGTTGAGCACGAAGAGCCGTTCCTCGGTCATCTCCCGGACTGCGAACTTCGGTCCCTCTCTACCGATTCCACTGTCTTTCACACCGCCATACGGCATCTGGTCCGCGCGCCAACGCGAGGTGCCGTTGACGATTACCCCGCCGGTTCGGACGTTGCGCAGTGTCGACAGTGCGAGGTCCAGTGAGTTGGTGAAGATGCCGCACTGCAAGCCGTACGGGCTGGCGCTGATTTCCTCGAAGATCGGCTCGATCTGCTTGTAGGGTTGGACTGACAGGACCGGCCCGAAGATCTCGTCCGTCACGACGTCCATCGACGAGTCGATGCGGGTGAGGACGGTGGCCTCCAGTTGCGCTCCGTTGCGGTTGCCTCCGCAGAGCACTTCGGCGCCGCGGTCGAGTGCCCTCGCGACCATGCCCGAGACGCGGATCGCGGCCTGCTCGTCGATCAGGGTGCCCACCTCCGTGGCCTGGTCGAGCGGATCGCCGAACCGGATCGTACGCACCTCCCGCGCGAGTGCCTCGAGGAACTCCTCGTGGCGGTCCTGGTGGACGAACACGTTCTGCACCGACACGCAACTCTGGCCGGCGAGTTGAATTCCGTTGCGAGCGCATGCCGTTGCTGCGGCCGTCAGGTCGGCGTCGTGGTGGACGAAGGTCGGTCCGACACCGCCGAGTTCGAGAGCCACGCGCTTCATCCCGACGTCCCGTCGGATGATCTTGCCGACCGGGATCGATCCGGTGAAGCTGACGAAGTCCACCCGCGGATCCGCCACCAGCTTCGGGCCCACGAGATCGCCGTAGACGATGTTGACGGCGCCGTCCGGGATCCCGGCGTCCACGACGGCCTCGATCATCATGTGCACGCACAGGGGCGCCTTCGGCGACGGCTTGATCACCACGGCGTTGCCGGCGGCGAGGGCGGGACCGAGCTTGTGCGCGGCGAGGTTGATCGGCGCGTTGAAGGGTGTGATCGCGGCGACGACCCCCACCGGGAATCGCATGACCATCGCGATCTTTCCCGCGCCGGCAACCGAGGCGTCCATCGGGACGTGCTCGCCTTCGATGCGCACGGCCTCCTCGGCCGACAGGCGCAGGGTGTCGGCGGCCCGCTCGACCTCCACCACCGCGTCCCGGATCGCCTTGCCGGTCTCCCGTGTCATGACCTCGCCGATCTGGTGGGCGCGCGCGAGCAGCGTGTCGGCGATCCGGTGCAGCATCCTCGCACGCTCGTACCCCGGCATCCGGGCCATCACGGCGCTCGCGGCCCGCGCGGCCTCGAGGGCGTCGTCGAGATCCCGCTCGGAGGAGACGGGCATGCGCCCGACCACGTCACCGCGCCAGGGGTCGCGAATCTCCTGGGCCGCCTGCCCGTCCCGCCACTGCTTCCCGACCAGCATCCGCGCGATGACCGGCTGTGAGTTGCTACCTGACACGTTGGTTCTCCTCTGTGTTTCGACGCGGCACCGGTCCGCGCTCAGGCGAGTATGCGGGCCATACCCGGGAGCGTCCGAAGTCACCATAGAGTGTATATTATTTATTGTGACTACGAGCCCCGCGACAAACGCCCCGACCGAGGAGAGCTGACATGCGGATGAAAGCGGCTGTGATGCACGAGCAGGGCCTGGCCCTGCCCTACTCCGACAGCAGGCCCTTCAGGATGGAAAAGGTGGACCTCGAGGGGCCCCACGAAGGCGAGGTCCTCGTCGAGGTCCGAGCCGCCGGCGTCTGCCACTCGGATCTGTCCGTGGTCGCCGGCCTGCGCAAGCGAGCACTGCCCGTCGTCGGCGGTCACGAGGGCGCCGGCATCGTGCGCGAGGTCGGGCCCGGTGTCCAGGGTCTGCGCGCCGGCGACCACGTGGTAATGACGGTGGCCGGCGGCTGCGGAACCTGCGTGTACTGCGTACAGGGCCGACCGGTGATCTGCGACAACGTCGGCGTCAGCCGCGCCCAAGGCCTACTGCCCAATGGTGCGCGGCGGCTGAGCCTGGACGGCGAGCCGGTCTACCACTACAGCGGCATCTCATGTTTCGCGGAGTACGCCGTGACGGTGCCGAACTCCCTGGTCAAGATCGACCCCTCGATCCCGCTCGAGGTCGCGGCAGTCTTCGGGTGCGCCGTCGTCACCGGGGCCGGCGCGGTATTCAACACCGCGCGTGTGCAACCCGGCGACAGCGTCGCCGTCTTCGGGCTCGGCGGCGTCGGTCTGGTCTCCGTGATGGCCGCCCGGCTCGCCGGCGCATCACAGATCATCGGAATCGACCTGCTGCCGGGCAAGTTCCAGCTCGCCAAGGAACTCGGCTGCACCCACACTGTCGAGGCCGGCGACCCGGACCTCGTCGACAAGGTTCGGGAGATCTCGCACGGCGGCGTCGACCGCACGTTCGAGATCTCCGGCAGCACCGCCGCGCTGGCACCGGCCTTCGCCGTCACCCGCAAGGGAGGCGAGGTGATCTGTGTCGGTGTCGGCGCCACCGGGGCCCTCCACCAGTACCCGCACACCCAACTCGTCTCCGAGGAGAAGGTGTTGCGAGGATCGTTGCTGGGCAGCGGAATCGCCGATCGAGACATCCCCCGCTTCCTGCGCTTCTACCAGGAAGGACGGTTGCCGGTGGACAGACTGCTGTCGGGAACCATCGACTTCGGCCAACTGGACGGTGCGCTCGACCACCTGCACGACGGCACCGTCATCCGCCAAATACTGCTCCCCCACGCGTGAGCCGATGACACGGACGGAAGGACGACGCGGCACCACCAGACGCGACGGCATGAGATTCTGGCTGATCGTCGCCGGGACCTTCGCGGTGACGACGGCAGTGCTCGTCGCAGTCAAGGCACCGTCACCGTATCTGTTCGCCGGAGTGCTCGCCGGCGGCCTCTGTGCACTCAGCATGCGCTCACCGCACAAGATGCCCGACACCTTTCGCGGAGTCTCACTCGGCATCATCGGCGTGCAGGCCGGCTCGATGATCGACTCGTCGGTCGTCGGCACCCTCGCCGAACATCCCGGCGTCACCCTCGGCAGCGCGGTGGCAACTCTCGCGCTCACCCTCGTGTTCGGGCAGCTGCTCCGGATCTCCCCACACGTCCGCGGATCGACCGCCACTTTCGCCTCCATCGCCGGTGGCGCGTCCGGACTGACCGCGATGGCGCGGGAACTGAAGGCCGACGAGGCGACCGTCGTGTCGGTGCAGTACCTCCGGGTCCTCGTGGTAGTCCTGTCGGTACCCCTGATTGCGCCGCTGCTCGGTGGGGGCGGCGCCGGATCGGGCATCCCGGCCAGCCACGACGGGTACTGGAGCGGACTGCCGTTCACCGGCGTGTCACTGCTGGCCGGTCTCGCGCTGGCCCGGGTACTGACGTTCACCGCGTCGAAGCTGATGTTGCCGATGCTCATTGCACTGGCGTTGACCCTGCTCGACGTGTTTCCCTCACACGACGTGCCGGTGCCGATCCTGGCAACAGGGTTCGCCACCATCGGGCTGATGGTAGGCCTGGACCTCACGCGGGACGTGCTGCGCAAGATCGCGACGATCTTGCCACTCGCGCTGATCTCATTGCTGCTCAGCCTCGCCGCGTGCGCCGGGGTCGGCGTGCTGATGGCCCGCGCACTCGGGGTGAGCGTCTTCACCGGATACCTGGCCACCACCCCCGGCGGTCTGCCCGCCGTCACCGCCTTCGCCCTCGAGGCCGGCACCGATGTCGGCCTGATCGTCACCTGCCAGGTGCTGCGCCTGTTCCTCGCCCTGGCGATGGGCGTTGCAATGGCGGCCTACATCAAGCGCCGCGGCAGCGAACCCGACTCCGCAAACTGACCATTCGGACACGCAGACGAGGGGCGGCAGGTCGTCGACCTGCCGCCCCTCGCCTCAGCAATGCCGCGGCCGCTGGGCGAGGCGGTGAGCCGCCTCGACCAGTTCCGCCTCCGATCGCGGCCGCTCGTCCAGGTCCACTGGCCTGGTCAGGTCGATGCACTGGTCGGCGACCACCTCGAACTTCCGGGTGACGTCCGGATCGTGGCCCGGCACGACGAGGGTGTCGGGGCGAGCATCCAAGTCACGGAACATCTCATAGCTCCGGTACATCGCGGCGAGGTCGTGGAAGGTCGAGAACGGACGGTCCAGGTTCATCTCGTCGTAGAAGTGCACGGCGTCCGAGGCAAGGACAACCCGCCCACTGGCGCTAGACACCTCCGCGACGAGCTGTCCCGGGGTGTGGCCCGGCACCTGTGTCAGCACGAGTCCAGGGAACAGTTCGTACGAATTCTCGACCAGTTCCAAGCGCTCCTGACTGGCCAGCTGCTGCACCATCCGGACCTCCTCGCTCTCGACCGGCCAGGCGATGGTCGGACGATCGGAATACGGTCCGGTCCAGTACTCGAGTTCCGCGCGCGCCATGCTGAACGTGGCGTTCGGAAAAAGGTCGATGTTGCCGATGTGGTCGTAGTGCATATGCGAAAGCACCACGTGGTCGACATCCTCGGCACGGGTTCCCATCCGGGACAGCAACTCCAGCGGACTTGTCTGCTGCAACCGATTTCGCGCCCCACCACGTTCGTCGTCGAAACCACAATCGACGAGGACAGTCCGTTCGCCGTTGCGGACCAGCCAGAAGTAGTAATCGAGGTCGCAGGACGAATCCTCCTCCCCGTACACCCCGTAGCAGTGGTACGCCTTGCTGCGGCTCCACTTCAGCGTGGCGTAACGCAGAGCGAACACCTCATACGCGCTATTCATAGTTCGTCCTCACGTCGATCCGTAGCATCGCGACGACAGCAAGGCGGATAGCTCCCTACCTACTTCTCAATGTCGCTCAATGCTAGGTAATTTATAGTATATCTTTAGTGCACACGGTGCTCGACGCAGCGGTGTTCGGTGTTCCCAATGCCGATCTCGGCGAAGAGGTCAAGGCCGTCGTGCAGCTCGCCGCGAGCGTTCCGGCCTCCAAGGACCTGGAGGAGCGACTCCTTCGGTTCCGTGCGTCGCGCCTGTCCCAGTACAAGTGCCCAAGGAGCATCGACTCTGTAGCCGAGCTTCCGCGCCACGAGAACGGAAAGCTCGACAAGAAGCAGCTCCGCGAGGCCTACCTGACCCGGGCGGGCGACTGAACCTCGATCCACCGGCCACAGGGCGGAAATCGCACGGCGATAAGGTATTTGTAGTGCTGCGGGCCTTCCTACCCAGGCCTTCGTAGGGTCGGTGAATGACATTTTCGCGGCGAGCCTGGACGGGTGAAAGATTCGCCCGTCATTGACACCGCCTTTCGGCGAGTTGTCGAAGATCCCTCCCACGTCTTACTGGACGGCGGCGGCTCAATCCCGAACCGTGCTCGCTTTCCGCAGTTTCTTCGTAGACCTGCCACGGGACGCCACCCGGCTGACCGGTTTGTCCGACTCCAGTTCTATAGTTCGACAACCCGGCATATAGGACCGGTCGGTTTCCGTGGAGGGGTACGTGACGCGAGCATGCCAACCGCTGCGTGAGGCACTTCCCGCCCTGTCCTTCGAGCGGCCGGTGACCCGCCGCTACGTGCACCGCCAGGCGGTCGCCGAGGTCTTCCTCACCGATTGCGTCGAGCTCCCCGGGCCGAACGCCTTCGCCGTCGCAGCACAGTGGCCGCGACTGCACGGCTTCTACCGCGCACGAGACGGCCTGTACGACCCGATGCTGCTGGGGGAAACACTGCGACAAGCGGCGATCTACCTCGCCCACAGCCGATACCGGGTGCCGTTGAACCGGCGATTCATCATGCAAGACCTGCACGTCCGCGCGCACCTCGACGCCTTGGAGGTCGGCGCGGCGGCCGCGGACGTGACGGCGACCGCCACACTGTCCGATCTGGTGTACCGCGGTGAGGTGCTGTCGAGTTTCCGGGTTGAGCTGCGGTTCTGGCTGGCAGGCCGGGGGATCGGATCGGCATCCGGTGTCGCCGCTGCACTCCCGCTGTCCGCCTACACGAGGGCACGGTGGGGCACCGCCGGCCCGCAGACCCCCGGCCCGGCGAGGTGCGGCACCGCCATTACGCCTGCCGTGGTGGGGCACGTCGACGACCAGCACGTGGTCCTCGGCCGGCAGGCCGCGCCGGGCGAGTGGGAGTTGCGGGTCGACGTGACCCACCCGGTGTTGTTCGACCACCCACTCGATCACCTGCCCGGAATGCTGCTCCTGGAGGCGCTACGCCAGAGCGCATTCGCGGCCCTCGAGGTTCCGGACGCACACCTGGAGACGATCGACGCGGTGTTTCACCGCTTCGCCGAACTCGACCAGCGCGCCACCGTCCGTGTCCGGGCCCTCGACGGGGATCCGTTGTCGGTGCGGGCGGTGATCCGGCAGGCCGGCGCCGACGTCACCACGGGATGCGTACGGCTTGCCCGCCGCTGATCTGCTCAGCCCCGTGCCGCCACCTGCCCGGCACCGATACCGGGTGCGCCGACGCTGCGCGCCTGGCGGATCCGCTCGATATCCGGCTGCCGGTCTGCGGGCATGATCGGTTTCAGCACCGACAGCACATTCGACGCCGCCCCAAGCGCATCGGCTGGAGTGGATGTCAGCGGGGCGACTTGACCACCAAGGGCGGTGACCGCGGCCGACAGCTGCGTGGCGTCCCCCGACATCGACGCCACGGTCGAAGAGCCCGAGTCAGTCAGTTTCCGTGCGGTGTCGGCGATCATCGTCACGGTGCCCAACGCGGCCGACAGATCGGACGCCCCGGCCTGGGACAGCACCTGGGAGGCACTGTGTTCGGGGCTCCCCACCGGGGCTGCGGCGAGCTGCCGGTAGCGGCACGTGGGGCCCCGGAGTCGATCAGATCAGCGAGCGGGGCGAGTGTCTTTGCAATGGACGATGCCGTAGCTGCAACACCGCCGACATTGACGTTCGGCTCGGAGAGCTGCTGCCGGAGGGCGGCGACGTTGCGGCCCAGCGCGGGCAGGTCCGCACCGGAGAAGTCGGAGGTCATCGCGGTGGCCAGCTGAGTGTTGCCGCCGTTGTTGCTGGTGTTGCCGTTCGTGCTGGGGGTCTTGGACAGGATCGATCCGAGCGAGCCGAGGAGGGGGTTGTCGCCCTTGCGGATCGAGCAGTACAGGTCGCCAGGATCGCAGATCGAGGCCACCCGGCCCGAGAGCGTGCCCATGCCCTGCGGACGGGGATCAGCGATGCCGCGACCAGAGGTGCGAGGACCAACGATCGCCGCACCTTTGGTGCCGGCGCCGGGGTCGGCGAGCAGGCCGACGGCCAGGACACGATCGGCTGGCACCGGCCCGGTGTCGTTTCCGATCCGCGAGGCGAGATCGCCTGCGGCGTCGGCGCCCTGGGAGTAGCCGGTGATCGTGAACTTCGTGTTCTTACATGTGCTCGCCACCTCGGTGAGGACCGCCGTGGCCCTGTCGAGGGCGTCGAGTTTGCTGTCGGCGTAGGTGTGTCCGTTGTCGAACGCGCGAGCCATGTACGGGAGGGTGTAGACCTTCGCCCGGTCACCGTGCGCGGCGGTAATGGCCTCGGCGACCGGTGCGAGGATCCCCACAGGCCGGGTGGGGTCGGCGTTCTCGGAGGTCTCCCAGGTCCCCGGGATCAGCAGGTTGAACGTCGCCGCACAACTGGTGGGGTCGGCGTGCGCGATCGCGGGGGCGGACAACGCGACACCGCCGGCGACGGTCGCGCACGCAACGAGAGCGACCACGCTGCGGGCACTCGAACGTCTTGCGGGCATGGGCACCTCATCTGTCGCCGGCGAACTCTGACGCTCACCCCGCGGTGCGGGTTCCGGGAGGCCACGCGCAGCCTCCGACAAAGCGCACCAGTTGGGGTGAGGTGCATACGGTGCCCGAATCCGGCAGCCGAATTCAACGGGGTATGTGGATAACCGCCCTCGCCGCCCTCATTCGAGGGTCGCCTTCACCTACTACCCGGCCACCGCCGCACACTCCCGTAGCGTTGCGAGAACCGCTAGCTCCGATAGCAGTGCTGCTGCGATAGCAGCGCTTTCCGACATAGCAACGCTCTCTGCGACAGCGGTGCTTCGCGATCTGACTGCG
Organism: Rhodococcus sp. ACS1; assembly: GCF_002300155.1. Lineage (NCBI taxonomy): Bacteria > Bacillati > Actinomycetota > Actinomycetes > Mycobacteriales > Nocardiaceae > Rhodococcus > Rhodococcus sp. ACS1. The sequence goes on along the minus strand of NZ_NSDZ01000008.1, from coordinate 107,544 downwards.
GAAAGCGTCACGTCCCCCGGTGCTTCGGTCCAGCCGGTGGTCAGATCCAGTCGATGTGGACGGAGTCGATGTGGTCGAAGTGGAATCCGAATTGGTCGCTGTATTTGTCGAAGCCCTTGTTCTCCGGGTAGTCGAGGGTGGCGTGCCGCTCGAGCAAGGCGACGACTCGGGCGTGATCGTCGTTGGCCAGTGCGGCGGCCAGTTCGCGGGACTCGTCGCTGCTGAACGGGGTGTCCGAGTTCGCGAAATCCAATGTGCGGACCCTATAGTCGTAGCCCTCGTCGGCACCGTTGCGCACCATCACGCCACCCCTGACCCGGATGACCGCCCGTTTCGGGGTTCCGTCCGGCCGCAGCACCCCTGCGCGTTTCATGATGTCCTGCGCCTTCACGGTTTTGAGTTTCTTGCTGGCGTCGGCGCGTAACTCGTTCGTTTCCCCGGACCGGTATCGGGAGACGGCGGAGCGGGACCGGCCGATCTTCGCGGCCACCGCGTCGATGCCGCCGAGGCGTTCGATCGCCGCCCGCCGCTGGGCACGCTCGAGAACATCGGCATGCGGGATGCGCCCCTGCTGCGCCCACCTGCGCAACGTACGGTCCGACGGGGGGGTGCGGCCGGCATCGATCGCCGCCTGCCGCAGCCCCTCGTTGCCGAGCTCCTTCCGCAGCTGTGTGACCGACACCTTGCTGGTCAGCCCGGCCAAACCCCCGGACTTGACCTGCTTCGACTTCTCGACACCGCTGGTCGCGGCGTTGGCCACGGACACCTTGAGGCCGTCGAGACCGACCGCCTGCTGTGCCGGCTTCGTGGTGCGCGGCTTCGGAAGATGCAGGGCCATCAGAGTGCCCCCTCCCCTTCGTCGACGGCGAACTCGTCGTCGGCGAACGCCGCCTTGATCGCGAGATTCACGTCGTGCACGTCCTGCGCCGACGCCAAAGCGGACAGGAGCGGGTCGGACAGGAGTGTGTCCTTCTCCACCGACATCTTCCCCAGCGCCTCACTCGCGTCGGCGATGTCCTCCCCGTCGGCGAGCAGGTACACCCAGGAGTCGGTGACGGTGCGGACCGGCCAACGGCCGTGCTCTCGGGCAATCCGCATCGCCACCCGGCGGCCGCGCCACCGGCAGTGCGCGATGATCGACGCACGCCACAAAGGTTGGTGGTGGTGTTGCATCTGCTTGGCAGTCCACATGTCCGGGTTGACCATCCGCCCGATGTAGCCCTTGTAACACGTGCCGAGGAACCGTTTCGTCGCCGCGTCCTCGGTGTCCACCGCGGCCTTGCGGGCCTCGCGCAGGATTTTCGCCCACTTGTCCAGGGCCCGGCCCTGCTGTGGGTAGACCCAGGCCTCGGTGATGTCGAGGTCGTCGAGATCGGCGCCGATTCCTCCGTCTGCCACCGGGGAGCACAGCCCGTCGAGGCTGACCGTCGTCACCCAGGTCTGTACCGGTTGGTCCGCGAGCATGTGCGGATGCGGCAACGGGAGTTTCGCGGGAAGCGACAAAGTTTGCCCGGGCGGCAGGGTGATCCGCCACAGCCCGAACGGGGCCCCCTTCTCCCCCACCGCCGCAGCCGCAGCAGTGTCACCAGTCAGGTGCTGGGGTTGCCCGTAGCCGAATTCGAGCATGCCCGCGGATGCGAGGTAGGCGGCGCGTTGGTCGATCGAGACCAACCGGCTCGCCCCGTCCAAATCCTGCGCGTCCGGGACACGGGTCCAGCCGACAGCGGGTTCGAGATCTCCCCGCGGCGCGCCGTCCAGCGGTGGGACCGAGCCGGGTGTGGTGACGACGATGCCTTTGCCTGAGCGGGTGCGTTCACGCTTGATTTTGTCGACGAGGGCGGCGCCGGTCCGGGCCGGTGTCGGTCCCGGGAGCACCCCCAGGTGCTTGGCGCACCAGGCCAACCGGCGACCGAGTTCATGTGCTGCCGGGAGGTCGTCGTCGGGGAGATACGTTCCGGCGGTGGGTGAGCCGAGGATGCCCATCTCGCCGACCCGGTTGTTCCAGCCGAAGTCCTTGTTCCAGTAGGTCCACACGTATGGCTCGATTACTACGTCGACCATCGAGGTGAATTTGCCGATGCTGCGGGACAGGTGCACCACGTGCCCGGGATCGCCGCGCAGCTCCCATCCTGCGTTGAGCATCGGGGTGAGGGTGGCCTGAAGGACGGCGGTCAGGTCGGACGCGGCGCGGGTGCGCAGCGCTTCCATGTCGTCGAAGTCGTCTTCGCTGCCCGGATCGATCACCCACCCCAATGCCTCGCACGCGCCGTGGTTGACGATCCACACCTGCGGAGGGGCACCCAGCGGCGTGAGAGATGCCCAGCGAATCAGTTTGTCGAGTTTCTCGACCGAATCGACCGGCCCGGTGAGCTCTCGCCCGGACGGCATGTAGGTTCGGTCGGCGGTCACGATCAGCGCGTGGCCATCTGCCTCGTCTCCAGCGGGAAGCGTCTCCCATACCGGCGTGATAGTCGTGTCACGGTCAGCCTCGGGAGGTTGCGTGGTGGAGACTTCTTCGGCGACGTCCGGCTGTTCGTCGGATTCGGTTTCGGAGGGAACACCGTCCTCGTCCACTTCTACAGTGGCATCGTCGAATTCGAACAGCGCGTATTGGTCCTCACCTGCCATCGACCGCCCTCCCCCGTCTAGTCGGCGAGCTCGGGGCCACCGGCACGGGCGACTATCTCACGGAGTGTGTCGACGTCGGGAACGCCCTTGCGCGCGAGGAACTCCTGCAGCGCGACATCAACGACGTTGGTCACCGTGTACCCGTGTTCTTTGGTGAACCACTCCAGTCTCTGGGACGTGCTCACTAGCACGCGAGTATTCAATGGCTCTTTTTCGGGTCTCGTCTTGGGCTCCAGCGCGGAGACACCAGGAGGTGTCGCCGCCTCCCCGCCGGGGAGCGAGTCTTCGGTGGATGTAGGCGACAGTACTTGGGGTTCATATGCACCCGCGGGCTTCCGGGCTGGCACGGATCGGTTTCCTAGTCCACGGGGGTTGGGCATCGGAGAGTGTCCTTTCCGCGTTGAAGGTGCTGACCGCGTTGTACCGCTGTCGGCGACCCAATTGCCGTGGTCGGTGACAACTGCCTGCGGGAGAGAACATACGTGCTTGCGTCTCTGCTTGCAAGCACGCCTGCAAGCACGCCTGCAAGCATACGTGCAAACTTGCACGCAAGACACCGCTCCGGCACGTGGTCAGACGAGAACCAAAGGTATAGGTCCTGGACCCGCTTGGCGGAGCCGCGACGCTATCGACATACCTCCCCCGCCTGAAATCTCGCCTCGAGCGGCGTTTTCGAGTGACGACGCTGCGGAACCCTCAGTTGCCGCAGCGGCCCGAATAATTGCGACGGCTGCCGACTGGTCGCTACCGCCGATCGTGCGGGTCCCGGTGGCGCAGGCGAGCGCTGAACGACGCCGGGCACGGAAGAGCCCTGCCAGACCCGACTATCCGCACACAATTTTCAGCCCAACACGGATCGACTTTCGTGGCAGATCGTCAAGCTGGTTGACATACTTGAATTGATGACGATCCCGACGACGTGACGGTTTTCGGAAGGATGCGATCTCGATGCGCGCTAACCGGTCCGCAGGCTCGCCTTTGCAGCTCTACGCCGCGTTTCGACACCGACACCCCCGCACCGCGATCCCCGCCGACTTCGTCACCGAATGCGGTTTCCGACTGGGACGTTGGCAGGACCGCCAGCGTGTCGCCCGTATGCTCGGCACCCTGCCTCCCGATCGCATCGAGCTACTCGATTGCGGTCGGGTTCGTGTGGAGCGACGACGACGTCCCACTTCCGGCCGTGCCACGGTCCGACAGCAAGCGCCGACGGATGCTCACCGAGATCGCTGCTTACCGCGAAGAGCACGGCAACGCGCTGGTGCCCGCGAACTATGTCACCGCCGACGGTGACCAGGTAGGTCAGTGGCTCTACCGGGCGGTCAAGGAGTGGCGTGCCGACGCGTTGCCCGACGAGGAGCGTCGCCCGCTCGCCGCGCTCGGGGTCTCCCCCGGTCCACGGCCGCGGGGTCCGCGAACATCGGCACAGGACACCGGATCGGCAGACCACCGCCACACCCGGCGACAACGGATGGAAGCGGGAAACATGACCGCAAATCCCACTGGCAGCAATGCTGTTCCCGCACCTGGATGAGCGTCCCCGTACGCCGAGGGCTGCGGGCTGCGGTGGTGGCCACCGCTGCCCTCGCGAACCGACCCCGAACGGGTGGTCAGCAGGAGTGCAGTACCTGGCTCATCGCGTCCTTCTCCGCCTGGGTCACCCACAGGTTGTAGAGCGCTTTGACGTCGATCTGCCGGGAGACGTAGGTGCACCGGTAGCCGTTATTCGGTGGCAGCCAGGATGCGGCGTCGGAATCGGACTTCTGCGAATTGGTGGGACCGTCGACGGCCTGGAGGTTGCGCGGATCGTTCGCCAGGTCACGGCGTTGCTCCGGGCGCAGCTGCTGGGCGCCTTTCTGCCAGGCGTCGGACAGGGCGACGACGTGATCGATCTGCACCGCGGTGGAGGTGTCCTGGCCCCGGACGAACGAAATGGTTGTGCCGGTGTAGGTGTCATGGAGGGTGCCGGTCGCCACGACGCAGTCCTTTGTGCTGGTTTTGTAGGTCAGATCTTCGAGGTCGCGTCGGAGTATGTCGTTGCGGGTGTCGCACCCGTTGTGGCCGCCCTCGACGCCGCTGTCGTCGGACCACGATGGGCCGAACTGCTCGCGGGTGTAGCCGGTCTTCGGGGCGCGGCCCTTCAGGGCGAGTGTCTCGAGCTTCGCCAGCGCCGGCGCGGGATCGAACCCCGGCGCGGGGGCAGCTGGGGCGCCCCCGAGCGAGCCGGTTCCCGGATCGGCATCGGCGATGGCCGAGCACCCGGACAGACCGAGCACGGTGACCGCACCGAGAGCGAGGAACGCGGTTCGGGGGCGAGGGCGCATGTGTGTTCTCCTGTTTCCTGTGTGACTGGTGTGATTGAAGTATTGCGGTCGCCTCCGACAACCGCGTAAGTGCCACTGACTGGGCCCGGACCACAGCGTTCGCTTGACCTGGTTGACTTGACCTGCTTGACCAAGGATGATGAGGGCATGAGCACACCACTGCGGGACATCGTGGCCGCCGAGCTCGCCGCCAGCGGGCTCGACCAGACGGAGCTGAACCCGGGCGACGCCGCGTACGTCGAGAACGGGATCCGCGGTGTGCTCTCCGGCCTGAAGGCGCGCCGCGCCTGGGAGAACCACATCGGGGCGATCCTCACCCACAAGCAGGTGCTCGAGGTGACCGGCTGGACGAAGCAGGCCCTGAGCCAGGCGGTGCGTGAGCACCGGGTCCTACGCCTCGAAGCGGAGGACGGCTCCGCCGGATACTCCGTCGCCGGGTTCGACGGGGCCACTCCCGCCCGTCCCATCCTCGGGATCAAGGACATCCTGCGGCTGTGGGCCGAATTTGACGGGACGCGGTGGATGGCCGCGTCCTGGTTGATGACCGAACAACCCGAACTCGGCGGCCGGACGCCGCGACAGGCTCTGCTCGACGGGGACGGACCCTCGGCGGTCGATCTTGCTCGTACGGCCACCGGGCGGCTCACCGCGTGAGTTCACCCCGCACCGCTCTGCACCTGCTCGCACCCCCACCCCCCGGAACACTTGCGTGATCGATTTCCGTCCCGGCGCTGCCCGGCCGGGACGGAGGCTTTCCGGTGTCACGGCGCCGAACACGGACCCTGGTGGTTCGCCAACGCCGAGTACGGCCGCTTCGACCTCGCCGACACCCACGGCACCTGCTACACCGCCGAGTCGGAGCAGATCACCCCGCTCGAAACGTGGGGTGGCATGCGGGTGATACCTGGTACAGAACTCGCCGCCCGCGCGGTCTCGCGCATGCCAATCACTACGGACCGGGTGCTGGCAGACCTGACCTCGAACACCGCCGCCCAGTTCGGGGTCACCGCCGAAATCTTCACCACCGGGAACTACCAACTGACCCAGATGTGGGCATCGGCCCTGCGTGCAGCCGGGTTCGACGGCATCCGGTAGGGGCGCGGCACGACCTTGCCCACACCCACGCGCGCCTCGCCTTGTTCGGCGACGCCGGCGCCCGACCCACAGATGGGACAGCGGCCGCCAAACTCCTCGGTCATCGCGACCAGCACCCTCACCGAGCGCGGCGACCTGATTCAGGAACTTCAACAGGATACCGGGATCACCGTGCTTTCCATCCCACATTCACTGTGACACAACACTATTGGACTGCCGAGGCGAGACGCCGCTCCCGCGCGGAGGCGAGTGACGCAGAGGATCAGAATTTGGTCAGCACGCTGCTAGCCAGATCGATACACGGTGAAACACACTTGGTGGCACGCGCGTCCACCCGAATGTGACGATGCACCCCGATGACCCGAGCCTCGACGACTTCGTCCGATGGGAACTCGAGCTCCACCGACAGCGAAACACCGAACGGCGAGGGGTGGCCCTGCCGCCCGAACCACGGGAATCCACACCCCATCCGGTAGCTGATCCCGGCCCGGTGTTCGCCTGAATCGGCATCACGTCAATGCCAGTTGCCACCACGGGTCCACATCGCGGTGAGAGGAGGCTCGCGTCGAGCGCCCACAGATTTACTGCGTGTCCACGTCGGTTGGTGGCCGTCCTAGGTTTCAGCAGGCGGGCAGGGGCGGTGTTCCGCGAGAAGGGTCGTCGTTGCCGTCGAACCGGACGAGGGATGTTAGTGAGCGTCGTGAAAGGCTTGCTCGATCTCGGTGGGGATGCGTCCGCGGGAGGAGAGTTCGTAGCCCTGCTCGATCGCCCAGGCGCGGATCTTCTTCGTCTCACCCGGTTGGCGCTTCGCGACCTCCGGGTTGACTGCCCGGTCGGAGCGGTGTTTACGGCCGCCGACGCGAGTGGAGTGGTCGATGTAGTACTCGAGCGTCTCGCGGAACTCCTTGGCGTGCTCGTCTTTCAGGTCGATCTGGTATTCGACTCCATCGAATGCGTAGCCGATGCTCTCACCGTCGCTCCCGAACTCGGTCCCGTCGATGTCGTCGACCAGCTCCACCACGACCTTGCGTGCCACAGGTTCCACTCCTCAGTTTCCCGGTACAGACCAGATAACAGTACTCGTCGTACCACGTACCCGCCGCTAGCTCGGCTGTGACGACGCCGCTCCCATAAAAGCTGGGCCTGGCCCGGCGGGCCGCCGCGTAGTGGATACGACCTCGGTCGATGCGTCGGGAAGGCGTGTTCGAAGCCTTTGCGAGAAGGGGAACTCGGCGTCCTCGGCTGTACCCGATCCTCACATCGGGGAATGTATCGCGTACCCCGGACAACGTGACGTTGTTCCGTACACGGTGTTCTTTACACATCCGACCTGGGTAAACGTCAACCGGTCAGTGATGTCTCATGAACGACCGTTTGTGTGGGGGGATCTGACCGGTCGGCCATCTCCGCGCAGACCCGCCATTGTTCGAGCGCCGGGGCAGGGCACGAGAATCCTACCGCCGACGCTCACCGCAGTTCCCGCGCGATCGCTCGGGCCGCGCGGCGAGCCTGCTTCGCCGCGAACCCGATCTGCGACGGCCTGGGCACGAACCCGATGAAACGCAACCTCTCGGCGGCCGGCTTTTCACCGGTGGCGTGCGGCCAACCTCGCTCGTCCAGTACGCCGAGGTGCCCGACCAGCTTTTCGAGTTCCTGGCGGAACCCCGTCGCGCAGACCATCGCCTCCGGGTCGATTCGCACACCGTCCACCAGCCACACGCTGTCCGCGTCGAGTGACTCGACTCCGCGAACGACCTCGATGGACCTGTCTCGGATCGCGGCGATGAGCTCCTTGTCGACGATCGCCGGTGCCACGCCGAGGCGGGCGCTGCGGGCGAAGATCCCCTCGTCGGGGATCGGTAATCCGAACTCGCGCAGGTCGCCGATGCTCCTCTCCCGGCCGAACCGAGCGATTGCGTCCGCGACAGGGACCGGGGCATGGTAGAGCGGCGTCGCGATGAAGTCTCCCGGTATGCCACCAGGTCCCTGGCGGAGCATGATGTTCGGCGGCGTGCGAGCCGAAAGCCAGACCTTTGCCGCGCCTCCGGTGGCGAGGTCGTAGGCAATTTCCATGCCCGAGCAGCCCGCTCCCACCACGAGGACCCGTTTCCCGTTGTACTGCGAGGGATTCCGGTACTGCGAGGAATGAACCAGTGCACCCCGCCAGTCCCCGCGTCCGGGCCAGTCCGGGACGAAGGGCTCATGATCGAAGCCGGTCGCGACCACCACCTCGGCAGCGTCGACCGAACCGGCAGCGGTGGTCAACCGCCAGTGCCCGTCCGTTAGGTCGAGCCGTTCCACCGGGCAGCCCAGGCGCAGCTCGATCCCGTCCGCACGTGCGTGCCGCTCGAGATGCTCGATCACCTGTTCCCGCGTGGGAAAGGTCGGTGTGCCCTTGGGGTAGGGGCGGTTCGGCAGGTGGGAGAACTGCCTGCCGGTGTTCAGTCGCAGCCGGTCATAACGAGAGTGCCACGACGAACCGACTTGGTCGGCTCGGTCGAGCAGCAACGGGTTGATGCCACGGTCGGCGAGGGCCACCGCCGCCGCGACCCCGGAGGTGCCGGCACCGACGATTGCGACTTGATGCTCGCTCATCGTGTGCTCCTTGGGTGTTGTCTTGTTTCATGCGGTTTCGGCGACAATGACGCTCATCGGGCCGGTGAGCGAGCGATGGTCGCGGTAGCGCCAGCCAGTGTCCTGCAGCCAGGCGATGCCTTCTCCGACGCTGTAGACGTCGCCGTGTTCGAGGTGGACCGCGAAGTCGCCCGCCATCAGGGCGGCCGCGACCGGCTGGGTGTGGGTGGGGTCGGTCCAGAAGTCGGCAATCAGCAGCGTGGCGCCGGGTGCGGCGACGTCGCGAATGCGTTGTAGCAGCGCACGATTCTGCTCCGGCGACCAGTAATGCACCAGGTTCGCGACCAGGAAGGCGTCGTATCCGGCGGGCAGCGGGTCGGCCATCGCGTCGCCGGCGCATACGTCGATTCGCCCCTCCAACCCGACCGACGCGATGCGGTCCTGCGCGGTCTGGGCAACCGCCGGCAGCTCGAACACGGTCGCGCTCAGTTGCGGGCAGTGGCGCGCCACCGCGATGGACCAGGAGCCGGTGCCGCCGCCGATGTCGAGGAGTCGATGACTGCCGGACAGATCGACCGTGTCCGGCAGGGCGAGCGAGGGGCCGGCCGAAAACGCCTCGATACCGATCGAGGCGATGGGTTGCAGGGCGGCGTCGAGGTCGAAGATCTGGCGTTTCGGCCCGCGGGCGAGTGCGCCGGCCAGGTCTTCCCACGCCGGGAAGCTGATCGTGTCCCAGAACCGCAGCAGCGGACGCAGGTCGGCGGGCGATCCGCCGGCGAGGAACGCGGCCGCCGTCTCGGTATTGACATACTGTTCGCCTCGGCGTTCGAGCATACCCAGCGCGACCATGGCGTCGGCGCTGATCCGGGTGGCTCGGGCAGTAAGCCCGGTGCGGGCGGCCAGGCCATGCAGGTCGGTGGGGCCCTCGCCCAACGCCTCGAACAAACCGAGTTCGCTGGCGGCGAAGAGGTGTTTGGCGGCCATGAACCCGGACGCCAGCTGCATGATCGGCTCCGGGTCAGGCAGGTCGTGGTCGGTTTCGGCGGAGGTATGGGCTGTCATCGTCATGAAACCAGCGTCGTCGTGGTCGGTTCTGCGTCATATCCCTGAATCCTGGGGAATTCACCCAGATTTCTGGGGTAGGCAGCCCTAACCTGCTGCGATACACTTCGGACATGGCGCAGAGCTTGCTGCCACGCGTCCGCGATCAAATCTCGCGTGCCGCCGCCGACCAGCTGGACTGGGTGGGGTACAGCGCGCGAATGAGCGCGGCCCTGCGCACGGTGATCCCACATGACCGCTGCTGCTGGCACACCGTCGACCCGGGCACCATCCTGTTCACCGGCAGCGTCAACCGGAACGTCGGGTGTTCCGGATCCTGGTTGGCGCACTACGAATACGAGGTCGAGGACGTCGACAAGTGGGCGTTTCTTGCGCACAGTGGCCGCCTGGCGGGTGCACTCAGTCTGGATACCCACGGAGATTTGTCCCGCAGTGCACGGCACCGTTCGCACGAGGCGTACGGAATCGGCGACGAGCTGCGGGTCTCCCTGGTGTCGGACGGGGTCTATTGGGGTGCAGCGGCATTCCTGCGCGATGCGGGCGCACCGTGGTACACCGCCGAGCACGTCCGCGCAATCGCCGCGCTGGCGCCCGCGCTCGCGACCGGTCTGCGACGTTCGATGCTCCACGAGGTCGAGGCCGCCGTGACGACCGTGGACTACGGCCCCGGCGTGGTGGTCTTCGACGCCGCGGGCAACCCGGAATCGGTCTCACCCGCCGCGGAACGCTGGATCGACGAAATCGTCGAGGTCCCGGCGCCGTCGACGCCGTTCGAATCGAAGGTCGTGCAGGCCATCGCGGCCCGGGCGCGGGCGATCGAACCGGGCACCGATCCGCTGGAACTTGCCGCGCGCTCGCGGGTACGCACGCGATCCGGCGCCTGGCTGTTGCTGTACGGGACCAGGCTTTCCGGCGTCGAAGACGGACGCACCGCCGTCATCATCCAACCCGCGACGCCGCATGAGATCGCGCCCGTCATTGCCATGGCCTACGGACTGTCCCCACGCGAATGCCATCTCACTGCGCTGTGCATCCAAGGGCGATCGACAAAGGAGATGGCGCACGCAATGTCGTTATCCGTCTACACAATTCAAGACCACATGAAGTCGATCTTCGACAAGACCGGGGTGCGCAGCCGCGGGGAACTGGTGGGGCAGATATTCCTCGAGCACTACGCGCCACGCTGGGAGCTTGCGGCATCCCCGCCATCCGGATGGTGGGCGAAGGGCATCAACTGAATTCGCCGAACTCTCAGCTGTGCGTATCTGCTTCACGGCCAATGGCGCGCCAACCAAGAAGGTTCACCGCCCGAACCATCTCTCCTTCCACGACGCTGGCGCTCACCGACAGTTTGCCGTCGACCGGGAAGGTGCCCCTCGCACATTCTGTCGCCGCCGCAGCGAACGGAGGTGGCCCCGATTCCCTCCGTTCGTCCTGCAAGCCCAATCCCAATTCACACGACCAACGGCCGGCTCCGCGAGTCCGGCAGGCAGCGCCATATAAAGCCGCGAAATCAATGCCACTTATCGCCGTGAGTCACATGCCGAATCCGCCGGTGAGAGGCGGTGTCGAGAAACGATCGGTTTCGACTGTTCGACGGCGGTAGGGCGTGCGCGATCAGCGGAGGAACAACGAAACGCAATATTTACTGCGCACGCGAGCGGCGGGATGGACCGGGCAGGCTCACCGCCCTAAAGGCTGGTGGTGTGCGGTATTCGAAAGGTGCCGTATTCCATCCCCCTGCCGCAGGGGGCTCCATTCAAGTCTCATGCGTGGTCCGGGCGAAAGAGATCCGGTGTGACCGTCCATCCGGCTGCCGTGAGCCATCGTCGAACCGGCTCAGTCAGGTTGCCGTTCCTTGCTGATACCACTAGTACTACAGGGCTATCGGTCGGCGTGTCTGACTTGATCTTGGGGCAGCGCGTGGGATCTTGCAGTGGTGGCTGCGCGTGTTGAGAATGGTCCGGTGCTCGATCCTGATGCGGTGTCTGTCGTAGATCTGGAGGAATGGGCGTCCGAGTTCGACAAGGTCCTTGCCCGCATCGAGCCGTTGTTTGTTCACGAAAACTCGCTCCGGCATGCCGGGCAGTATCTTCGGGGGCTGCTGGCGCCGATCGAGCGGAAGAACGGCTGGACCATCGCCGAGTATGTCGGGGAGAAGGAACCGAAGGCGATGCAGCGGTTCCTCAACCTTGCCTTGTGGGATGCCGACGCGCTGCGCGACCTGGTATGCGACTATGCGATCGAGCATCTCAATGACCCGCGCGGAATTCTGGTCGCCGATCCGACGGGGTTTGCGAAGAAGGGCAAGAAATCTGCTGGCGTGCAACGGCAATACTCCGGAACCCTGGGGCGTGTCGATAACTGCCAGATCGGCACCTTTTTGGCCTACGTCACCACCGGCCGCGACCGTGTCCTGATCGATCGCGAACTCTATGTGCCCGAGGACTCCTGGTTCGGTAGCCCGGCTCGGTGTGCCGAAGCCGGCATCCCGGACGACCTGACGTTTGCGACCAGGCCGAAGCAGGTCATGGCCATGATCGAGCGGGCGCGGTGGAGCGAGCTGTTGTTCGAGTGGTTCACCGCCGACGAAGAGTTCGGGCAAAACCCGGGGCTGCGCGCCTACCTGGAGGAAGCCGAGATCGCCTATGTGATGGCGGTACCGAAGAACACCGCGTTCACCGACCACACCGGCCGACAGGGCGCCATCGACAAGCGCGCCGCACGGCTCGCCGCCAACGACTGGCAGCGGCGCGCCTGCGGCATCGGCTCGAAAGGCTTCCGGGTCTACGACTGGGCGCTGATCAATTCCGACGACCCAGAGCACCAGTACATGATTCGCCGCTCGATCGATGACGGCGAACTCGCTTTCTACCATTGCTTCAATCCGCGCCGCGAAGGTTTCGGAGAGCTCGTTCGAGTCGCCGGAGCCCGCTGGCCGATCGAGGAATGCTTCGAGGCCGCCAAAGGTGGTGTAGGACTTGATGATTACCAGGTGCGGCTGTACCACGCCTGGTATCGGCACGTCACGTTGGCGATGCTCGCCCACGCATTCCTGACCGTCTGCGCCCGCAAACACAAGAACAAAAAGGGGTCGCCCGATCCGCTGCTGAAAGACCTGAAAACCCAAGATCAACAATAGCGACGCCTGGCAGGCAGCACCCAACCGAGGCCACTATCCGGCCCCGACGCAAGATTCCCCTCACCGTCGCCGAAATCAGACGGCTATTCAACGTCCGCCAATTGGCCAAAGACGCGATCGAGCACGCACTGCACTGGTCATGCTTCCGACGCGAGCACCAAGCCGATGCCCGCAGACACCACTTCAGACGCCGACTCAAGATCCAGGCATTAGCCCTGTAGTACTAGGGCATGTCTCCCAATAATTTAAGCCATTCGACGATGCCGGCGAGCAGGAATCCGGCCCGGTAGGTCAGGGCAAGCTTGTCATATCGGGTTGCCACCGCTCGCCACTGTTTTGCCTTGTTGAAGGCCCTTTCCACCACGTTGCGGCCCTTGTACGACTCGGCATCGAAGTTCGGTGGCCGCCCGCCCGCGCTGCCCTTGTTCTTGCGGTTGGCCACCTGATCGGACTTCTCGGGAATGACCGCCTTGATGCCCTTGCTGCGTAGCAGTTCTCGATTGGCCTTGGATGTGTACGCCTTGTCGGCACGGACCTCGTCCGGGCGCGTGCGGGGTGCGCCGCCACCGATGCGCGGCACGCAGATGCCCTCCAGGAGCGGGCCGAACATCGGGCTGTCGCCGGCCTGGCCAGGACCCACCAGCACCGACAAGGGACGTCCGGCACCGTCGCATGCCAGGTGAACTTTGCAGGTCAACCCGCCGCGGGACCGGCCGATGCCGTGATCGACCGGTTCGTCAAGCAGATTCGTGTAATTCGGCAGATCCCCCTGTGTCACGCGCGGCGTTGGCGCCATGCTGGTGCACCCGCACCACGGTGGAATCCACCGACACCGCCCAATCCAGATCGCCACCGGAATCGGCCATCGCGGCCAGGGCCATGAGTACCCGATCCCACGTTCCATCCCCCGCGTAGCGTCGATGCCGTTTCCACACCGTCTTCCAGGGGCCGAAATGCGCAGGTAGATCCCGCCACGGGATCCCGGCACGAAGCCGGTAGAGCATCCCCTCCACCACGAGCCGGTTGTTCTGGAACTTCCGCCCCCGCAGCCCATCCGAACTGGGTAACAGCAGCGCAAGCAACGCCCACTGCTTCTCGGTCAACACCTGATATCGATCCATCACCTCTGTCACAGCAAACATGTTGCCGCATAACACCCCAAATCATTGGGAGACACGCCCTAGCTCCTTGGTCAAGGTTCAGCCTTTCGTGTGCTCCGGCCTGCTGGTGCATGTACCGACCGATCGGCGGCGTCCACACCGACGCTAACCACGCAATTCGTGACGCATCAAGACGCATTTGCTCTGGCTCGCGTGGACAGCTTCGCCACGATTGCGAGCAATGCCATCCGTGTGCTTCAAGCGATATCGAAAACCGAGGAATACAATTCGGGATCGTCCGATTGCAGGAATTTGCCGCACAGCGCTGGCTCTGACGCTCGGGGGTAAAGGTCGCTTCCGCACAGATTCCGGGAGAGCCGGTCGCGTACGGTTCTGGGGATGGAATCGAGCATTGCAGGTCTGTACTCGCGCGTGGCGCAGGACTTCACCGATCGCCTGCAGGGCTGCCCGCAGGACCGCTGGAATTCGGCGTCCCCCTGCCCCGGCTGGACCGCCTGGGACGTCGCTGCCCATGTGGTGGGAAACCACCGGCGGGCCTGCGCCGGACTCACCGGCGACGACTACCAGGTTCCGGCCGCGGGGGAGGACGTGGTGGCCGCCTGGCTGCATGCCACGGCCGAGGTCCAGGCCGCACTGGAGTCGGAGACAACCGCCCGACAAGTGTTGGGTGTCGACTTCGGCGACCTGCCTTTCGAGCACTTCGTGCGGCGGATGGCGTGCGCCGACACCCTGATCCATACGTGGGACTTCGCGCGCGCCACCGGGCAAACCGAGCGCCTCGATCCCGAGGCTGTCGAGGTGGCCTGGTCCTTTCTGGCGGCAGAGGATGCCCAGATCCGGCTTCCCCACGCCTACGGAGCCAAGATCGCGGCCACAGACAGTGCCGACGTGCAGACCCGGCTGCTGAACTTCCTCGGCCGCGCCGTATAGCACCTCAATGGAACTGCGTAGAGCAAAGCGACTGCCGCGCAGAGCACATGCGAGGCTCCCGGCCGACGAATCACAATCCGGCTGACTTCGTGGGTGTGCCGTCGATGCGCTATCAGAGCGTGAGAGGTCGCCCAGCGGTCTCGGCATCCCGGATGCGTTCCTCGATCGTCGCGGTGGCCTCGCCACGGGTGAGGCCGATGCGAATCGCAGTGGCGACGGCGCGGGTACGTACGGCGGGGCCGCGGACGTCGGCGAGGGGGCTGGCGAGATTGCGGCGGCGCAGGTGGTATTCGGTGCGGTTGACGGTATTGGTGCCGGGGCAAACGTGCGTCATCTGGCGACCACACCGTTGACACTTTCGGCGTTCGTGCTGTCGGCGTCTGCGCCGGACGGCCGTCGCTATGCCGAAACCTGTGCGAGACAGGGGCCATATCCTGATGGTTCCGGGCGTGGTGACGAGTGGCGCAGTACCCCAGCCCGGCGTCGATTACCGTCTGTCGGTATGGGGACCACCTTCCACGGGCCGAGTCCGTGGCCACACATCACCCGCGCCATCCGCACCCGCGGCGCCCGGTACGCCGCGATCGGCTACCTCGGACAGGACGCACCCGAGCTGCTCCCGCTGCGCACCGGAGACGTCCTGGTCGTCAACGCCTCCAAGGCCGCGATCCGGGCACACGCCACCTCCCCCGCCGCCCTCGCGCACTACCTGAACAAGGGGGTACGGGTGCTGTCCTCGCCGACCCTGCACGCCAAGGTGATCGCGACCAACACCCGGGCGGTGATCGGGTCGGCGAACGCGTCCGAAAACTCCACCCTTGCCGACGACGCCGTAGTCATCACCGACGACCCCGAGATCATCGCCTCCGTGCGGAAGTTCATCGACAGCCTCGACGAGATCACCGAGGTCGACCAGGTGTTCCTCGACGACGCGATCCTCGAGTGGGAGACCGGCCGCGCGGTCCCCCTGCCCGGGGTCACCGGCCGCGTTCGCACCGAGACAGATTTCCTGCCCACACCGGTGACCCGAATGTTCGTCAAACACGCCGTCGACTACGAACCCACCCGCACCGAACAACAAATCCTCGACGAGCAGCGGGGCCGGCACCACAGCCGCGGCGGCCCGGCGGCGAAGTACCAGCTCGAATCGCTTCGCCTCGACAAGCCCAGCGGTGTGAAGCGGGGCGACGTGATCGTCTTCGTCTCCGCCGATGACGAGTGGATTTACGCCCCGGCCGTCGTGGTGTCCGATCCCATGAAGATCCCGCGGTCCGGTGGAGCGGTTCTGTACTTCCTGCGCCTGCGCACCGGCCTGTCCCCGCTCCCCCTCCCAGACGCAGAGAAGGCGCTGACCGATCTCGGGCACCCTGGCTCACGGCTGCGGACCGACCACTTCGTCCGCTCCCCTGGCCTCCGGTCCGCGTTGCTGGGGTTATGGGACCTCTGATCCTCAGCGAGCCTGTGTCAGCGTGAAAGTCAGCTGCACAAACCCGATGAGCCCGACCGTTGAAACGCTGGACGGCACTGGATATCGCGGCGACACTGTTGCGGCCCGGTTGGAGGGTGCCGATGCGGTCCCGGCCGGCGTTCCGGCGGTATCCCGGGTGGTACCGCCCTCTTCATGTCGTCGATCCGTTGTTCTAGGTCGGGCCGGTGAGCGAGGACTCGTGAGATGGCCTGTCGCCGGTGAACGCCCCGATCACCGCCTTCCCGGACCCCGGCGGATTGATCGAGGTTCGACCGCAGATCCCCTCGGACACCGCGCGGACCGTCAACTCCTGCAGGCGGTGACCCAATCCCGACAGGTGCCCGCAGGGCCCCGATCCTCAGCGCTGAGCTTGATCCTGTCCCCGGCCCGCATGGGTGTTCCACGATCCGACAGGCCATCACTTGACACAACATCATGATCTGTTCGAGCGCCAGCGCTGACTCACCGTCGATCGTCCTCACCGCGAGACTCGGCGATCACCTCGGTGGGGAGAAATGAAAGGACAACGCGGCCTTCGTCGACCTGTCCTCCGCGAGGATTCCTGAGCCGACCGGAAAATCATTAGCACTCCACCACCTCGAGTGCTAAATTCTCGGTAACCCACGACTCAGACCAGCGAGACACCGCCGGGCCCCAACACAGTCGCCGGTCCAGGCGTAGCCGCTTTGCTGCGATCCGGGCCGAGGCTCCGAGCCGGACGGTTGCCCTGGGAACGACGAGACACATCTGGATTTCGTGGCATCGACGACCGGGCCACCCGACGCAATGAAGGAGGCTCATGACCGCCGCTCGAATCCGATCAGCTGTCACCGGCGACACGAGTTCCTCCGCGCACGCACGACCGCGGGCGCCGCGCGGTGGATCACGGCTGCCATCGGTGTCGATCGCCTTGGGGGCGTTGTCGATCGCGTCGCTCTGGGTGTTCGGACTCGGGTTCGTCCTGGGCGTGAGCGCCGTGGTGTGCGGCGCTCTCGCCGCATCCCGGTCCGGTGTGGCGGACGATGAGCCCGCCTCGCTGCGGGCGTTGCTCGGTGTCGTCGCTGGAGTCGCAGGGATCACTGTGTCCGCGATCGCTCTCTTTCCCGTGCTGGAGTACCTGTGATCCGCGCACCCAGCCTTAACATCTCCCTTGCCCGACCCTCGGAAGGATTCGCACCAGCCGTGACCGCCGTCTCCGGCCCGCGTTTACCCACGACGCCGACCACCGTCGACACCGACCGCGACCACTCCGCACCGAACGACACGGCGCTCCTCGAGTCCTGGGAAGCGGGCATCACTGTGACCATCGGCCTGGCCCTGCTGACCACCCTCATGTGCACCGTCCTCGGGTCCGTCGCGCTGGCACTCCTCGCGCTCGTCGCGGTCTCCGGCATCGCCGGCCTGATCACCGCCGCCCTCTGACACTGCCAGCATGCTCTGCTCCGCTGGCGTGTTCGTGCCGGTGGTGGCGCAGGGTCACCCCGCGTCATGCGTACGTCTTGTCTCGGTGGGCCGGGAGCAGAACCTGCACTCCTCGGCGGCACCACACCCCCAAAGGGGTTGGCACCCCGATATCAGCTCCGCGGATTTAGGGCTTCGTATCCGAATCGTTGTCGCGGGGAGGGACTCTCAGGAAATTCACAGACCCCGTCGGGCCGAGTGATGCGACGATGAAGCATGCGCCGCCATCGTTGGCCGGCCCTCGCGCCGCCCACCACCGGAGGGATCGCCGTGCACGCGGCGATGCCGATCGTGGCCGAGAAAGACCTCACCCTCGAACTGTCAGCGGCGACCGCGTTCGCGGCCGGGCTGCTGCTGCGGTTCGCGCTGTGCGTCACCGGTGTCCGCGCCGACCTCGTGCGCTATGAAACCCGACCCCTCACCAACGCCCTCGATTGGTCGGCGCAGTGGTCCTATCTGGCCGTGTGCATCCTCTCCGATGACCTCGGCGGCCCTGCCGACCCATTCCACTCGATCCCCGAACCCGACCCGGAGGGATCCGGGCCTTACCGAACCACGCCGCAGCACTGGATCGGCACCTACCCGACCACCGGATCACTGACCGTCATCACCAGCTGGCCTCAGGTCGGACTCCACCCCACGTCGTTCACCCTCACGCTCGGGCCCAGCCCCTTCCCCACCACCTTCGGCTCCGATGCCCATCGGTGACCGTGGGAGACCCCGAGAGCTGATGTTGAGCGGGTGTGGACGATTCCTGGTTGTCGGAACTGTCCGGTGAACGAACCGCAGCGCTGACGTCTGACACTCAGACGCTAGGCGATTCGAGTGATGCGGGCAGTCGCGCACATCGGGCACCAGATGGTCTCGCCGACGACCCACCCGTTGATCCGGGCGAACGCCACCGCCGCTGATTTTCCGGCGACCGCGGCATCGAATCGGTGCTCACACAGATCGCACCGCACCGTCCACCCATTGTGTCCACGGGATTGGATCACCTGCACAGTCATGTCACCCTCACGCTCGCAACGACGCCGAACCGTGGCACCAGCATGGCACGACCGACCGACGAGGTAGAGATCCGAAGACCGGTCCTGACGCATTCATGACACCCGAAACTGGCAGCGTCATCTACTACGACAAGTCTCAGTTGGCGCCGCTCGGTCGTCACCGATCCCCAGGCGTGCAATGCCGGATCAGTGGGCCTCGCGGAAGGATTCCAGTCTCGGCGCGGATGCGGCCACGGAATGAACGGCGCGCACCGCCACCAACCCGCGATGCAGTGGTCGAGGGTGTCGCGAAACTCGGTGGCGCGCCCATCCTCGAGATCGATCGCGTAGTCGACACCGTCGATCGCGTAGCTGATGCTCTCGCCCTTACCGCTGAACAAGATCTCCGTCAAAGTCATCGACTGGTTCCACCTCAGCCTCCTTCGACGCGAAACCGACTTCCGGGTAGTCGATATTGACGCGACAAACTCGTCTTGGACTACCCACGCAACACAATTTCGCCGCTAGCTAGCGTAGCGGCGATAGCTAGTAGCGTGTCGCTTCTTAGCTCTGCCCTGTTTCGTTTAGGTTGGGGGCGGCAGACTTCACCTTCCCCTCTGCCGGTCAGGACTGTTGTCATGCCTTCGCAGAAGAAGCGTCCGGTGACGTTGAGCTCGGCCGATCGTGAGTTCTTGGAACGATTGACCACCACCGGGGTGCATCCGGCCTCGATGATCCGACGGGCCCGGGTGTTGCTGGCGCTGGACACCTCGGTCGGGGAGGTCGATGAGAAGAAGGTGATCGCAGCACGGTTGGGGGTCTCGGGTGAGACGGTGCGGCTGGTGGCCAAGCGGTTCGCTGAAACCAGTCAGGACGTGGAGGCCACGATCGGGCGCAAGCAGCGTGACCTCCCGCCGGTCCCGTCGCAGATCACCGGCGAGATCGAGGCCAGGTTGATTGCGTTGGCGTGCACGCAACCCCCGGCGGGACATGCCCGGTGGTCGCTGCGACTGCTGGAGAAACACGTCGCCTTGGTCGACGACATCCCCGACCTGGACCACTCGACCATCGGCCGGATCTTAAAAAAACGAAACTTCGTCCTCACCTGAAGAAGTGCTGGACCATCCCACCAAAAGCGAACGCGGAGTTCGCGGCTCGGATGGAAGATGTCCTGTCGGTCTACGCCCGCCCCCACGATCCCTCTCGCCCGGTGGTGTGTATGGACGAGAAGCCCTACCAGCTCCTCGCTCACGTGCGTGACCCGATCCCTGCAGGCCCGGGGCGCGACCTGAAGGAAGACTCCGAGTACGTGCGGCACGGGACCTGTTCGATCTTCTGCTGGGTCGAGCCTCTGGCCGGATGGCGGCGTGCCGATGCCCAGCCCCGGCGCACCAAAGTCGACTGGGCTCGGCAGGTCAAAGAGCTACTGTGCGTGGACTACCCGGACGCGGAGACGGTGGTGCTGGTGATGGACAACCTCAACACTCACGGCATCGGATCGCTCTACGAGGCCTTCGAGCCGGCCGAGGCGTTCGCGCTCGCACAGAGGCTCGAGATTCACCACACCCCCAAGCACGGCTCGTGGCTCAACATCGCCGAGATCGAACTCTCTGTGCTGACCCGTCAGTGTCTGGGCCGGCGCATCGAGGACCTCGAGACCCTCAACGCCGAACTCGCCGCCTGGCAACGGCAGACCAATGCCGATCAACGCCAGGTCCAGTGGCACTTCACCACCGACGACGCCCGCATCAAACTCCGCCACCTGTATCCCAAAACTTAGCCGCGACGGTCTACTAGTTGCCTCCCTTGTGGCCACCGCCATCGCGCGAACTGTTCAGCGCACGATTCATGACCATGCCATTTCCGCGGCACCATCCGGCTACCAGCGAAGAAAATAGACAACCGGTCCCGCCTCGGCACTTACGTCACCGTGATGAAATGTGATGAAATTCCGCCCGCTCTCCCCTGCCACCTGGGGCCGCGCGAGACGCGCTCGCCAACCACCGAGCGACTGAACGGTGCTCACCCATTTTGGTGTCGCGCACCGTAAAAGCGGCAGAAAGCCGGCGAAGACGTTGTCGCCGTAGGCCAAAACACATGTGGACTATGGCGGAACTTACGAAAGCACTTGCAGTTCAATGCTATGAATCAAAATGACTTTGCTTGCCACTAGCGATCGAACCATCAACGACTTCTGCACAGCACAGGGCCTGGTCTCGGTGAAGCTTCAGCGGTGAACGGCGAACTGGGCGGCCGCGTTCGAGGTCAGGTCCGCGACCCGGCGATCCGCGGTGATGTGCACCTGGGAGATCGCCCGTGTGGGGGTTCGGTGCTCGGGATCACCGGCATGTCCCGCCCCAGGTCTCGAGCAGCGTGATCTGTTTGGGCTTGGCGGTGTACCAGGTGCCGTCCGGGGCGGCCGCGGATCAGGCCTTGGCTGCTGCGGCGGCACTCTGTGCCGCGAGCTTCGCGAGGCCGGCCGCGTACATCCGCCTGCCGACGAACAGTGCCACGATCGCCGGCAGGTACACCAGCGGGGCCAGTTGCAGTGCACCGAGCAGGCCGCGATGGTCCGCGAGGATGCCGATGACGAACGGTCCGGTGGCCAGTCCCAGGATGTTGTTGGCGACGGTGAGGCTGCCGAGGGCGGAGGCCCGCACCGACTGGTGCGTCAGGCTGGCCACCATCGCCGCGGTGGGACCGGAGGAGCCGGCGGAGAAGAAGGCGCCGATGCCGATCAGGGTCAACTGCGCCGCACCGGTCTCCAATTGCAGTCCGATGCCGAGGGCGGCCAGCGAGATGACGCAGAACGCGATGGCGCTGGACCACTTCCCGGCCGGGTTGCGGCGGCTGACGCGGTCGGTGATCATGCCGCACACCACCATGCCGGTGCCGATCAGCAGCACGAAGACCGAGGCGATCACGCCGGCCTTGTCCGGAGCCATGCCGTAGTAGCGGTTGAAGAAGCTGGGGGTCCAGGCGAGTAGCACGGCGGAGGTGAAAATCTGCAGTCCGCCGCCGAGGTACGCGCACCAGACGGCAGGGTTGGTGAACAGCGTCGAGACCGGGACCCGGATCGGGCGGCTGTCGGGGCGAGCGGCCGGCGCGGCGTCCTGGTCGACCGCGTGCGCGGCCAGTCGGCGTTCGGTGACCACGGCCCGGAACATGGCGACGAGGATCAGGCCGAGCACCGCCATCGCCGCGAACGACCACCGCCAGCTCAGGTGCACAGCGATGACTCCGCCGAGTGAGACGCCGACGACCGAACCGAATGAGCCGCCGGCCATGAACGCACCGCTGAGAGTGGAGTGGACGCGGGGCGCGAAGACGCTGAGCATCACCGCGATACCGACGCTGCCGTAGGCGGCCTCGCCGACCCCGACGAGAAAGCGGGCGGCGAGCAGCTGCTCGTAGTTGGCCGCCACCGCGCAGAACAGGGTGGCGATGCTCCAGAGCACCGCCATCAGGATCAGCGACCGCACCCGGCCCCACCGGTCGGCGAGCAGTGACAGCGGGAAGGTGAGCAGGCCGACCATCAGTGCGACGATGCTCGTGAGCGAGGCCAGCTGGGAATCGGACAGGGCCCATTCGGCTTTCAGGAACGGGAAGACTGCGCTGAGCACCTGGCGGGACATGTAGTCGGACAGCAGCAAACCGAAGGTGAGCGCGAACACGAGCCACGGATAGATCCGGCGGCGGGTCGCGGGTCGCTCGGCGGCGGTTCCGGTGAACTGGGGGTCGACGGCGGGTTCGGCCGGCTGATCGGTGGTGGTGGACAGTCCCATGGGGGCTCCTGGGGGCTACTGGACCGAAGTGGGGGGTGAGGGTGCGGACGTCGGGGATCAGGGCGCGGTGCGCAGCGCGGCGATCTGGCGACGTTCGTGAGCGTCGAGTTCCTCTTCGAGGATGGGGACGCCGAGGTTGCAGGCATGGATACCCAGGACGCTGACCATCTGCAGAACGGTGAGGATCTCCTCGCGGGAGACACCGAGTTCGAGGGCCATCCGGATGTGCCGTCGCACGCCGGGTGCGTACATGTGGGTGGCGGCGGCGTCGATCGCGATGCTGAGGAGTTCGACGAATTCGGGAGTGAAGACCCCGCGTCGGGCCGGGGTGGCGTTCATCGCCATGAATTGCTCGGTCCACTCCGGATCCCAGTCGGACAGGGTGTTCCACAGGGGGTTCCAGTTGCCGTCGCGACGCATGGCGTCGAGGGTCGGCGTGGGGATCGTGTCGGGATTCGTCGGCACGCGGCACTCGTTTCACAGAGGAGGGGCAATTGGGGCGTGATGCAGGCTGTCTTTCACAGCGGATGTGGTGTGCATCACGTTAGCTCCGGCGCGCTCCGGGTAGTTAACCCTCGGGGACATCATTCTGTACATTTCGGGACAGCCGTCCACGTGAACGGACCGTTCAGGTTCTCGGCGGCCTTGAACCGTTCGTTCACACACCGGCCCGGGCGGTCGGTCAGCCCTCCGAGCGCTTGCGCCATTCGCGCGGGCTCATGCCGAACTGCTGATGGAACCAGCGGGAGAAGCTACTGGGTGCGGAGAACGCCAGCATCTCGGAGATCTCGGTGAACGTGTGGCGTCGGCCCGTCACCATGCGGCCGGCGAGTTCGGCGCGGGTCGCGTCGACGACCCCGGTGAACGTCAGGTTCGACTTGGCCAGGTGTCGGTGTACCGTGCGCCGGTCCACACCGAGGCTGCGGGCTACCTGCTCGACGGAGCAGCGGCCGGTCGGCAGCAGGAGTTCGACGAGTTCACGGACCCGGATCGTGAGGGTGGGCTCCTCCGGCGCCGCCAGGCCATCGAGAAACGGCTGTGTGTAGTTGCGCAGCAGCGGATCGGAGAGTCGGTTCACCTGATCAAGATCGCTTGTGTAGGTGACGATCCCGGAGTAGTCGCCGCCGAAGGTCAGGGGTGCGTCGAAGATGCGGCGGTGGGTGCTGTCGTCGTCGGGTCGTCCGTGTTCGAAACACACCGACACGGGCTGCCATCGGTCCCCGAGAAGGTAATGCAGCAGTTGGTGGGTCACGGCGGTGGCGAGTTCGACGGACTGGCGAACGGGCATCGGTTCGCCGGGTTCGACGTGGAGCGCGATGGCGGAGAGACCGTCGCGTTCGGTTACCCGGATGCGTAGGGATTCGTTGTACGTGTGCTGGTAGCGGATCAGCATCCGCAGCGCGCTGCGGGCATCCGGTTCCTCGCGGATGCTTACGCTCAGCGGGCCGAGGGTCGACAGGCGCCGACGTTCGGCGAGCCTGAGAGCGAAGTCCTGGCGACCGGACGCGGCGGCCGAGAGTTCGAGGAGGCGTGCAACGGCGGCGGCCGGCACCCAGCGGTCCTGGATCTCGAGGCCCGCCGGGTCGAGGCCGACGCTGCGCAGCAGCTGGACCGGGTCGATCGACAGCGAGCGTCCCAGCTCGACGTATCCGGTCAGTGCGGCGTAACGCGCGAGGGGCTTCGACACCGTGATTCCTCTCCGGCCCGCTGCGAGGCCGGGATGTCCCTAAGGGTTAATAAATATGTCCCGCAAGGGTAAGTGTGTTGAGGGCCTCCTGACTACGGTCGTGTTAGCTAAGTCACAGAAGAGCAGCGCGACAGGCCTTCTGCCCCTTCCTCGCATTCGTTGCCCCACCGAGAAACGGAGTCTCACGATGCATTTCCACGACGACGCGCTCTTCCCCGAGAACCAGGAGAAGGTGGTCATCACCGCCGCTCCGTACGGCCCGGAGTGGGAGCCGGACGACTTCCGCGAGGACCTGCCGCTGACGATGGACGAGCACGTCCAGAAGGCGGTGGACTGCTACGAGGCCGGCGCCACCGTCCTGCACATCCACGTGCGCGAACTCGACGGCAAGGGATCCAAGCGGCTCTCGAAGTTCAACGAGCTCCTCGCCGGGCTGCGCCAGGCGGTGCCGGAGATGATCCTGCAGGTCGGCGGATCGATCTCCTTCGCACCCGAAGGCGAAGGCGCCGATGCGAAGTGGCTGTCCGACGATACCCGGCACATGCTCGCTGACCTCGATCCCGCACCCGACCAGGTGACGATCGCGATCAACACCTCGCAGATGAACATCATGGAGTTGATGACCGCCGACGACATCGCCGGCACGTCGCTCGCGCGTCCGGAGCTCATGGAGACCTACCGGGAGATGACAGTGCCCGCCGGCCCGACGTGGGTCGAGGAGCACCTGCGCCGGCTGCAGGCGGCCGGAATTCAGCCGCACTTCCAGCTGTCGAGCATCCCCCAGCTCGAGACCGTGGAACGGCTGATCCGGCGCGGGGTCTACACCGGCCCACTGAACCTGACGTGGGTCGGCATCGGCGGCGGCTTCGACGGCCCGAACCCGTACAACATCATGAACTTCATCCAGCGGGTCCCGGACGGTGGGTGCCTGACGCTCGAGACGCTGATGCGGAGCGTGTTGCCGGTCAACGCGATGGCGATCGCGATGGGCCTGCACACTCGCTGCGGCAATGAAGACACCATCTGGGGACGCAAGGGCGAGAAATTCACCTCGGTCCAGCAGATCCAGCAGCTGGTCCGGATCGCCGGCGAACTCGGCCGCGAGGTGGCCACCGGCAAGGAGGCCCGTGAGATCTACCGGATCGGCGAAACCTACCGTGACGCGGACGAGACCCTCGCCAAGCTGGGCTTCGCGCCGAACCGCAAGACCGGTCAGGTCGGCTTCACCCGGCACGCCTGACCTAACCGCTGACCGAGGTCGGGGTTCGCGTGAACGTCGGGCCCGCCGGTCATTCTGTGAGAGAACATCTTTGGTAGCGCAATGAACAGCAACGGCTAACCGACGGTGGTCATCGTGCCCGGCCTGCGTTACCACGTCGCCGAGCACTGGCAGACTCTCTCGCCGATCGACTCGACCGGGTGCGCGTCGTTCCGCCGCTCGAGCACGACAAGCTGAGCGTGGCGGCCCGGATCGCCGCCCTCGAAGCGCTCTTCGCCCAGGCCGAGGGGCCGGTGGTCCTGGTGGCGCACAGCGCCGGTGTCCTGATCGCCGTGCACCTGCGAACACCACGAGCAGGCCGGAGACCGGAGTATGTACCATATATCTTGTTAGGCAGTCATTATCGACGTGACGATAATGACTGCCTTATGTCAACTAGCACGCCCGGTATTGCACCAGATGACCAATCCGGCACTGGTCTCACGAGCCTGGACAGTCGAACACCACCCGGTTATCAGTGAGCGTCGCGGAAAGCTTGCTCGATGTCCGCGGGTATGCGGCCGCGCGCGGAGATCTCGTAACCTTCATGGACGGCCCATTCGCGGATTTCCTTGGCCGTGCTTGCGCCCCGGGTCCGTCGGGTGCGGGGGCGGCGCCTCGGCTGTTCTTCCTGTGCGGGCCGCTCGGCCTCTTCGCTCTCGTCCGTCTCCTCGGCTTGCTCCTGTCCATCGTCCTCGGGTAGCGCTCCGTCTTCCCACTCCTGTTCGCCATCTGCGGACTCGTAACCCCCGGGGGGCTCTTCCTCGCTCTCTTCCGCCTCGACGACGTCGCTGTCGCGGATCTGGCCCGACCCTCGCTTGGTGCCGGTCGCCTCGCTCATGTCCCAGACCTGTTTCTCACCGCTCGACTGGAGCCGGCTGTTCAGCGAATCGATACGCGAGTTGACCGCGGTGACCGTCGCGGCTTTCGCGGCATTCATCAATTCTCCCCGGATCGTCTCACCGAGCTTGGCGATCTCCGGGGAACGGGCGAGCTTCGCAGTCCAGCCCCTCAGCAGATAACCCGTCCCGACGGCCACCACCAATTGACCTCTGGTTTTCATCGCCCTCACCCACAGTTCCCGAGTTGCCCCCCCGCGCACCTCGGCGTCGGCGGGCGACGAGATACGTCTTGGAACCGTTCCCGGCGGGGGTGCTTAAGCCGTACCCCAGGCAGGGGCGCTTAATCATCAGCACACACCGTCCATCGGCGGTGGGCGTTCCCAATGCCGGAAGTTTCCCCGTTTTCTCCGCATGTGACGGCGCAGGCCGCCGCTACTCTGCCACCGGGCCCACGGGATGCTGTCACGAGGCCGGTGATTCCCGTGCCGCGTACGCCGATGGCTCGGAGACAACTTCGATCGGACCGTGGCGGCTCACGCCGATCGTGACGCCCTCGTCGACCGGCCGTCGGGGCGGCGGTGGACCAGATCGAACCCGTTCAACGGCTCTACGACGCCAAGGAGCTGCCCCAGGTAGCGGCGACGGTTGGGTACGCGAAGAGCAGTGACGTGTGGCCGCCGCGAAGCCGGACGACAAATACACACCGATTCACGTCGGCGGCTCACACGGCAACTTCCCTCGCTTCACCGCGTCGACCAAAGTGGCGTGGTCGCGTTCGG
This sequence comes from Rhodococcus sp. ACS1, assembly GCF_002300155.1. Lineage (NCBI taxonomy): Bacteria > Bacillati > Actinomycetota > Actinomycetes > Mycobacteriales > Nocardiaceae > Rhodococcus > Rhodococcus sp. ACS1. The sequence continues at coordinate 80,402 of NZ_NSDZ01000008.1, read as the reverse complement.
TCTGATCCGCGTAGGCGTGCGCGAACCGGCTCAGTGCGACGTCGAGCGTGTCCGACTTTCCGACGTAGCCGCCGATCATCGACGCACCACTGGTCCGCGCGTGGCCCTTCGCAAGCAGGCGCCCGCAGATGCCGGCGTAGTCGGTCAGCGCTGCCGCGCTGAGGTTGTCGATCGGGACCGCTCCCTTCATGTTCCGGAACTGCCGCACGTAGTACTGCCGGCCCTCCACCGTGGTCCAGCCGAGCAACGGATCGCTGACGGTCTGCAGGGCCTGCTGGTACTCGACCACACGCCGGCCCTGGTGATCGTGCCAGGCGGACTCGCCGTGTACGAAGCGCGCCACGACGGATCGACGCGCCTGCTTGAGCTGCAGGAACACCACGTCGTCGGCACTGCTCCCTTCGCACAGCACGACGTAGGCACGCAGTCCGACGCTTCCCACGCCGACCACTTTGTGCGCGACGTCAACGACGGTGTAGCCACTGAGCAGCCGTGCCCAGTGGCTCGGCAGCGTGGTGAGGTATTCGTCGAGCCCGGCGGCGAGATGCTCGGCCTCCGCCTCGGACACCCGGGTGATCAGCGGCGGCTCCTCCACAATGCGCCGGCCGGTTTCGCCCTGCTCGGTGAACCGGGGCAGCGCCCGGTCGCTGACACGGCGCCGAGCCCGCTCCGCGGCGCGGGTGATCTCGTGGCGCAGCGACTCGTCCGACGCCGTCGCGTGCAGCCGGTCGAGGTCGAGTCGCTCGAACGAGCGCGCCAGCAATGGTTGTTCCGCGAGCCAGCGCACATGCTCGCGATAGGTGGCGACGCAGGACTGCACTGCACTCTCGCACTGCCCCTCGGTCGCCGAGTTCTGCCGGCCCGCCACCCAGATGCTCGCGGTCAAGCGCCGCAGGTCCCATTCCCAGCCGCCGGGATGCGCCTCGTCGAAGTCGTTCAGATCCAGCACCAGGTCGCGCTCCGGCGAGGCGTAGAACCCGAAGTTGCCCAGATGCGCGTCCCCGCAGATCACCGGCCGGATTCCGGTCGCCGGCAGCCCGGCGAGGTCCTGGGCCATCACGATCGCGGTGCCGCGCAGAAAACCGTACGGCGAGGCCGCCATCCGCCCCACCCTGACCGGTATGAGCGATTCCACCCGACCCTGGTGCGACACACCGATCTGATCCACCACGTCGGGGCGATCGTCCGGTGCGCGCCACTCGCCGAGCGCGGACCGCGGTGCCTGCTTGCGCAGGCGTTTGCCGAGCGCGTACCGCTCCGCCCTCGGCGTGGCCCGGCGGCGCAACGACGCGAACGACTGCCCGTCGATGGTTGGCAACACGATGTGCGCGTCCACGGTTACTGCGCGCCGACGTCGAGGATGGGCCGGCCACCACAGCGTGCAGCTTGTCCGGGTTGGCCACGTTGCGCATCAGACAACTCGATCACCGTCTCTTCGCTGTGAGCAGTAAGGATGCGTGCAGCATATCGACGGATACCTAACACTCGCGGCGAACGGTCGCCAGCCGAGAAACAACTTCTTCTCGACGTCATCTCGAAATGGGTGGGACCAGCCGACGAAGAAACCACCTCCCAGACGCTCGCGGAAATCGAGGCGACCATCGATGAGACGTACAACAATTGTTCCGGGGCAATCGAATACGACATGACTCGGGGGGACGGCACCTACTTCCAGACCTCCGGGCCCCACGTCTACGTCGAAATCGCAAGTCAGCAAGGATCAGCCGGTGCCGACATCGAGGGCGTTACGACCTCGAGCTGGGGACCTGTCCGCATGCCGCAGCGGGCGGGAAGTACTGTCGCATGAATCTCCATTCTCCGTATCAGTAAATGGAACAAGCGATTTCGATGGCCGACGGTGATCCCTTGGCGTTGTATCAGTGTCACTGCGCACCCCCGTCCGCGGACTGCCTTCGAAAAGCGCTGTCCGCTGATTCTCGGCGAGCGTGTCCCGGTCGATGTTTCCGCGGCCCAACCCCTCTGGCCGGTGCCCGATGTGAAAGCCCTCGACGTCACCGTCCTGGCCTCGGTGGGCGCAGGGGTAGATCGCCAGATCGTGGCGTCTTTTCGTGGTGGGTGCGGGCCGCGCGGGAGGCCTTGCGGGTCCCGTCGTCGGCGATGAAGCTGGAAACTCTGGTCAGATTCGCAACCGCCACAACCAGACAGAGGGCGCCCGTCACGGCGGCTGGATCAGCGGCCATCGGCATGTCATCGCTGCCTTGACCGACAGCACAACGCGGCGCCACGATGTACCCCGAAACGTTTCTAGAACTGCACGCGCAGCGAAAAGTGACGATGTGCGCCGGTGGGTCGCGCCCATCTGATACACGAGGAAAAGAAAGTGATGTGTTGTACGCCACTGTTTTGGGGCGTAGGCGTTCGGCATCATACGATCTGTTCTGCACCGGCTGATCCGATCTGCGGGTTGCCGGTGTCCACTCGGCCAGCTAAACACACAGCAGCTGAGTGCAATTCACACTTTGCAGCCACGTTCGACCGCTGGTGTAGCGGCCCCGCCGTACGCCAGCTCCGGCGGGGTTTCGCGCATTAGCTATCGGGTTGTTTGACCGGCGCGATTTCCCGTCGGGGCATCCGATCCCACAGCTCACCGAGCTATTGATGTGCGCTTCGGAAATCGACGAAATACTAAGGGGAGCAACCATTTTGCTACCTCAGACAGTTTGACAGGACCGTTTGCGGGTGACTCACTCCGACTAGGATTGCCCGGAAGCCAGCACGCAGCGCCTGCCAGACTCGACTACGGGCTCGATGAGAAGCCGGGGTATCCGACCCATCGCGACAGAATGGACCAGCCGTCATTCTGTCGCAGCCTCAAGCGCTTGCTCCGACAATGACCACGACTCCGTCTTGCCATCAACCGATATCGCAATGCACTTCATGTTTGTTGATGCACGGCGTATGAAGACGTTCTGGGTGATGCACCGTGCATCACCCAGATCCGATCGCCCTCTACGCGATGCGACTCGCTCCGGTTCGAAAAGCTCTCCTCCGCAAGGCGCCCGCACTGCCGCCCCCAAGAATCTTCCGCGCGTGGGCCAAAGCAGAAAGCGGTGCCACGTTAGGCACCGTGCATATTGTCAGCACGCTGCGGATCTCAAACCAGACCGCGCTGCCGAAATGTCCGTCTGGCGCCATCCGTGCAATCACACCAACTTCGTTCGCGGAGAGGAGAAGATCCGTCGCAAGAGATGCCCGTGGATCCAACTTCTCGGGCCGGAGGGCCACCGGACAGCAATGTGAAGCCCGCGAGATCCGGTGCAAATCGCCGCGAAGACCCGGCCCGATCTGGCCCAAGCGCCCGTCGACATCCGCGCTAAGGTGGGCGGTTCTGCACCCTTCCGTGAAGAAGTCCACGTCGCCGGACAGGCGAGCCTGAAGAGTTGGAGACCGATGCGTCCGGTCGAAATTCGCAGCACTGCGCTTGAGTGGGTGGAATAGCGCGAACGTCAAGACCGTCGACGCAGATGCGCCGCGCGGTTCGGGGAAGCCGGGCGATCTCCCGCTCATCTCCTATCGGAGAGCTAAGCTTCGCGCGTCACGGCGGGATTCTAGGCGAACAGGCAAGCAATAGCGATGTCTGCCCGTTGCGTTTTCAATGCAAGCCACGCTGCAACGGCATTGAGGTACCTCTCGCGAGCAGTCGAATGACGGATGCGTGTCGCGTCGCGCGAGCATCCCCACCAGCCGGCTCAAGAATCACGCTGGTTGCTAAGCGCCTTCCAACACCCCTAACCGGACGTCCGCCCCCGGTGATGCACCGTGCATCACCAACTTCAACGTGATGCACCGTGCATCACGCGCGAGCATCCCCACCAGCCGGCTCAAGAATCACGCTGGTTGCTAAGCGCCTTCCAACACCCCTAACCGGACGTCCGCCTCCGGTGATGCACCGTGCATCACCAACTTCAACGTGATGCACCGTGCATCACGCGCGAGCATCCCCACCAGCCGGCTCAAGAATCACGCCGGTTGCTAAGCGCCTTCCAACACCCCTAACCGGACGTCCGCCTCCGGTGATGCACCGTGCATCACCAACTTCAACGTGATGCACCGTGCATCACGTGAAGCCATCACCGTTCGACGCGCCCGTCTGGCGACACGGCCCGACACTCTCCCATCACTACCCCGCTGCTACTCACTCCATCCGGAAGCACACCCCCAACAAGCGGAGCGACGTAGGTCCGTCGACTCCTGCGACTTCAAGGATCCGCAAATTGGATCACGACCGCTCCCCTCCGCTTCAGCCGTGAAGCCACCACACTTCTAACCTCGACGATCCGACCCACCCAGTTCCAACCGATGACATGGCGTCGCGAAGGCCGCACTTGTCAGCTTCCGCGCGGCGCAGGAATTGCTCGTTCGTCGACGCCGCAACCGAGATCGACGCCGTTCAAGGTCGACCGCGACCGGTACGCCAGAGAGGTCGTTGCCGAATCCGGTGGTTGGTATCAGTTCCCGACGACCGTCACGGAAGACTCCACAGCAGTGCGGCGTTGGATGCCCGCCAGGGTGTCGCGCGCACTGCAACGTTGAGCGTTGCGAGCCGATGCGGTTCGGCGACACGAATTCGCTCTCGCGGGGCATCCCAATATTCCGTCTCGTTCGGCTACCAGATGCTGCCCTTCACAGAGCCGCCGAGCTAAATACGGTTCGCTAGCGGCAGACCAGTCTGCGTCCCCCGCGCGGCATTCATCGATATGCACATCGATCGCGGCACGCTCAGAGGTGAACAGAGGTGCTGTGCCCGGTCCAGTCGGTGGCATTCAGCGATTCTGTTCACCAAGTCTGTCGAACTGACGTATTTGTGGCACGACATTCCCTCGTCTGTTCACGACATGCGGAATCACGCATCCGCCCAGCACCATCGTTTGCGGGCGATTTGAACAGCGCCGGCACTTGGATGCGCCGCTGCTGCAGTACCGAGGTGCGGCCGATACTGCACGCCGGCGCGGACGACACTGCCGGCGATCTGTCGAACCGTGCGAGCACCCGGTCGGTCTTTTCGGAGTCCCCCGCACGTCGATGCGCCTACTGCGGTGCGGCGCCCATTTTCACACGAGGAAACTTTGGCGTGGAAGATCTGATTCTTTCGCCGGATGAATGGCATATTCGCGGCATCTCCACATGGGAAGTTCTGAGGTAGAGCGTTCATTTGTGGTTTCGACGGGAGTTCGGGTTCGGTGACGACGTGGAAGCGTCGGGGGCGTTTGCACGCCATCAATTGAGCGAGACCTGCCACCATTTTCTCGTGGCGCTGAAAGTATGACGTCGCCGGGATGGCCGATTCTCAATTTGGGCTGAGTTCCGTGGCACGCCGACGGTCGTGGTGGCTGTCTGTGGCCCGGCTTCCGGACACCGTGGGGCAGTGTGACTCTCGGTATCACACAGATTTGATTCATCACGTGACGTTTCTGGGGTGGTGTGATTGCCTATGGAGTTCACGCACTATTTGATCAAATATATCGGCCCATCGCGGGGTGCCGTTCGCATACGATTCGGACCCAGATTTGTGTCCGAAAGAGGCCTCTGTGCGTCAATCTCGAGTTTTATTTAACTCGGCGTGTCGCTGCGCGGTTTAGTTAAACCCAAAGAGCAGGATTTAAGGCATGACAACTCGGAAAAGTCGGGGCGGGCGCCCAGCCCGCGACGTCGCCGTTCGCCATATCGGGGTTGAGTTCCCCGCGGAGATCGCCGACCGGATTCTCGCACCGGTTGACGATGGTCGTGTCAAGACAATCACCGATCGAATGATCGCGCTTGTTCAGCTGGCTCTCGAGAACGAGCCAGCGATTCCGGCGCAAGCCAGACAGGAAGAGTTGCCGATGACGGGCTGAACAGAGCCCAAAAAAGGCGAAACCCCCCTTCGCTCGCCAGCTCCGGGGGTTCCGCTCGTCGTACAAACCGCCACGCAAGGGAGGAGGTCTGCCTTCTATGAGTATAGAGCGTTCGATTCGTCGTGCGCGCGCGACACGACGTGATAGTGGTGTACGCGGCCTCTCATCTCAGCGTCAACGTGACAATTCCGTAGACGCAGACCTCATGTCGCCGGCTCTGCTGGCGTTCACGCATGCCGTGAGGAGGTGTCGCTTCCAGTAGTGAAAACGTCGGTGGGTCCCACCGTTTTCGGATGAGACCCACCGCCCATATTTGGCCGTTCCAACACGACCGCTCCTGTGATTGGCAGTCCCGCGAGCAGTCGTGTCGATACCGTGCGCTCTTGTCAGGGTAAGCCATGTCCTGCTGGTGATGCCAGCGACTCACGGCAACAACCTGGTTAAGGGCGCGTGAAAGGCGCGTCATGCACCCCAATTCCGCCGCAATTGCGGCCGTTTTTTCCTCCAACCCTGTTCCCATTAACCCCGGTGAGGGCGTTTCCTCGACCGAAGACCCCGAATGGGACGCTTTCGTCGCCGCAGCTGTTGACCGCGTCAATCGTGTCGAGCAGCTCAACGCGGAGAGCGAGCAGCGGGGTCGTTCCTGGTCGCTACCCGTTGATCCTGGCCGACAGGCCTCTACGCCGGCATGGACCGGGAGGGCTGCTTGGCAAGTTCAGGTCCGTAAAGTGCTGAACTCCCGGACCGGAAGCGAGGTTTGCCGACGGTTCAATGTCAGCACAGAGTTCGTGTTCGCAGTGGCTGTGACGATGGCCTCGTTCGCAGAGCGGTCGACGGGCCGGCGCGTATGCGCCTCGAGAGACACGATCGCCCATCGCAGCGGAGTCAGCGTGTCAGTGGTGAAACGCGCAAGGAGGGCACTTCGAACTCTTTCCGTCGCCCGAGAGATGGTGCGAGGGAGGTACCTGAGCGGTGACGAAGCGCACGCTGCTGAATCTCATCACGGGCGGATTCAACGTCGCGCGGCGTCTGTCTGGGCACTGATGTCGCCGAAGTCCGTGGTCATCGCGGTAGGGCGGGCGACTAAGAAGGTAGCTAAGAAGGTTCGTCGCTCCAACGTTCGTCCTCGCTCGACTTATCCCCAATTGGTCGCTCGTGGCCCCCTATCCCCTTCTAGGGGATTTAAGTTGTTATCTCTTGTTAGAGAGTTATCACCAAAGCGCGCGCGAACGCGCGCAGGCGAGCAACCAAAAAATGCAGGGATCCCGGGGCGGCACCCGCGACCGATTGAGCTGCAACGCACTGCCGCCGACCTGCTTTTTCATTCACCCGTTTTCGCTTCAACTGCGCATATCGGGTCAGTTTGCGAGGTTCTCGCGAGTACTGGCGTTGACGAAAGTCGCTGGTCCGGACGTGACATCGCCGCTGAGCTCACGCGTGACACCCAGCAGAGAGGCTGGGTGTGGCCACAGCACATCGAGAACCCAGTCGGATACCTACGTTGGCGGATGAAGCAGATCGATTGGACGCGCCCCTCACCCTCAGAGATGGCCCAAAAAGCGGCCCAGGAGGCCCGTCAGCGCATTGCCGACCGCGATGCGCGTCTCAGTCGCCGAGATCAGCTGGCGGCGTCCCCAGGGCATCGTCAGAGGTGTAGGCAGGCATTCGCGGCGATGCACGATCCACGAAAGGGTGGGGCACAGATCTGAACACGGCCGATGCGGCAAACCAGTTTGGCGCAGGTGACGCGCGGAGGTCAGACGTCCCTCGGTGATTCGCAGCATCGTCGTTTGCCACCGCAATGCGCGTGGCCGGTCCAAGGATCAATCCCGGCTACGAGTGGAATGCAGAAAGGCAACGACCCCACCTGATTTCCTAGACCTCAGGACGTTGTCTGACCGCGTCCGCGACCCTCGCGTGTAGCACCGCCACTAATTGCCATCGGCAGGACAGGTTGACTGTCCGTGCGCTCCGGACACCAGCGTCGTTTTCCGTCTGTCGCATAGCCTTTGACTGCAAGCAAAGAACGCGAGTGAGCCGCAGTTTCGTTTGCCCGCTCCCTCGAAGCTGAGATGAAGTGTTACGCGCAAGGAAGCACGGCGATCGGGATCGGTTCGCCGCTGATCCTGACGAGGGGTGGGTGAACCGTGCCTGTGTGTCCGCAGTCGGACCGACGTCGAAACTATTCGGCGGTAACGGGTTTACGAACCGATTCACCGCAAGTATTCGAGGGTGCGCATGGACTACTAGCCGACCAGCAGTAGTTTGGCACCTCGTTTGACAGGGACACCACCGGGCTCCCGCGTGAGACACGATTCACGGACCGCAGCAAGATTGCAGATTGAGCGCTAGCACAACGCCGGCAATGCACGAAGCGCATGACCCACCGCAATTTGAATGCGCCTGTGACTGATGCGAACTGATCGACAGCACCGCCTCTACTGGGGTCTCGTTCCGCGAATCTTGAGTCGAATGACTGTCGGCGGAGAGCATTTGTCGTCCGCGATGAGAACCGCGAGTGCTGGGTGCCCCTCCCCCGAATAGATCCGCGGTACCTGGCTACAGGGCCGCCTACTCGAACACACTGTCAGCCACGATGGAACCCACGAACCCACTGGACCACCATCCTTCGAAGCTGCTGAGTCAAGTGACTGTCGCATCAGGCTCGGCGCAAAATTGGTGTCGGAAAGCTGACCATCTCTGCCGCGATCGAAGGCGTCGGCTTCGGACGCGAGCGGCACTGCAGGATGGACGTCGAGCCGCTGTCCAACATCGACGGGCGTGAACGTAAGCAGTGAAGGCGTGCTATCGATCAGCTCCTCGGGTGCGACGTCAAACCCGCGTGGATGCGTGCTCGCCATTCCAACAAGGATGCGGAGTCGCGTGTCCGTGTCCGTGTCTGTGTCCGGCGGCAGTTCACGGGGCTCGTCTAGTCTGTCGTCTGTGTCGCTACGGATGATCGGCGACAACTTTTTGGGTACTGGCAACCGACAACTCCTATGCGGTCGCGTGGATGCGATGACGCCGAGCTGGAACCTCGGGGGTTTGGTTCGTGAGTTGCTGGCCTGAACCTGTTGGGTGATGCACCGTGCATCACCCATGAGTTCGGTCGGACGGGTCCTGACGTTCGCCGGCAGGGGCACACGGTGCGGATGACTGCAGGATCCAGCCAACTCGCGACTGGACGGATCGAGCGGCGCATGATCCGAGTCGCATTGGCCGGCTATGAAGCCGCGATCTTTGCCGCGGTAGTCCTTTGCCTGGCACTAGGCAAAGATTGCTACTTGTCCGGGATCCCGCATTGAGTGTTTGCCGACTGGAGCGAGTCGAGTTCGCCTGCGTATATCGCCACTGGACAGCTTGGCCTTCGGCGAAGTAGAGGGGCCACCGAAATGGCATCGGCGCCCGCTAATTGATAAGCCTCCCGGCGCGGAGCTTGAAGCAGTGGCTAAGAAGGTTTGCTGAGCGCTTCGTGTGTGAGCGTGGGCGTGCAGGCTGAGTCAGCAAGCGGATGAAGTATCCATCGTGAGCCATCCCTTGGTGATGCACCGTGCATCACCAGATCCGCTCTTGGGTGATGCACCGTGCATCACCAAGGGGTCCGTGCCCGGTGACCTGGTGGCGTTGACTGTTGGGTAGTGAGTCGATGACACGGTCGTTCCGAGTGTGAACGGTTCCGTGATGCACGGTGCATCACGTCGATACTCCCCGGGTGATGCACGGTGCATCACACGGGTGGACTGTGCACCTTGTTTCCGGTGAAGGCATGAGCCCCCAGTCGATGCGGTTGGGTGGTTCTGAGAGTGAACGCTCTGGTGATGCACCGTGCATCACCCCGAGGGTTGAATAGCCGTCTCTTACTCGTAAGCGTTAGACCGCTCAGGATTGAACTGGCAGTGAAACCAACTTGAGTGATGCACGGTGCATCACCCGGCGCGATCCCCCGGTGATGCACCGTGCATCACCGGACCCGCTCCTCTGGGGTGATGCACCGTGCATCACCGGACGGCGGACTATCGACCTTGGTTTCGGTGCCATTGACTCGCAGGAGTTGAGCGGACGGCATGGCCCCCAGTCGACGCAGCTGGGTAGTTCTGAGTGAGAACCATCCGGTGATGCACGGTGCATCACCCCGGGGGTGAATGGCCCGTTCCTCACTCGTAAGCGTTAGACCGCTGAGGGTTGATTTGGCAGTGAAACCAACCCTGGTGATGCACCGTGCATCACCCGGTGCAATCCTCCCCGGTGATGCACCGTGCATCACCAGGGGTCCCCGCCCGGCGCCGGTGGCGTTGACTACTGGGTAGTGAGTTGATGGCATGCTCGTCGGAGCGTGAACGGGCCCGTGATGCACGGTGCATCACCAGGCGCGCACCTTGGGTGATGCACCGTGCATCACCCAAGGTGCGACACGCCGCAGGAGATACCAACGGAGGCAGTTCGTTCCCAGTACGCTCCTTCTCAAATACATGCAAAGCATGCTTCGAGAATGGAGGACGATGAACGCCGGAGTTACATCCGAAATGGTGGCCAGCTCATCGACCAGTCCGGCCGAGGTGAAGCGCAAGCCGGCCGCGCGTAAACCGGCAGGTAGGAAGACGGCGAGTCGATTTCGCAAATACGCGGGCGGCGAGGAAAGTGAGGAACTCGCCGCCGCAGCATCCTCCGGTGTCCCTGCGCAGTCTAATGGTGACGGAGATACGGGTGGCATCACCGCCGCACTTGTAGGTCTGGCAGCCGCCGATGGTCAGACTGTTGTGCAGGTGCCGGTGCATCAGACCGTCCCACACCCCTTCAACGATCCGGACAGGTCGAAGCCTCAGACTGGTGATCCGAAGTGGGATGAACTGGTCAATGGTGCGAGGGCGAGCGGAATCAAGGTTCCCGGGCTGCTCGTAACCCGGGAGGGATTCCTCGCGAAACGGCCCGACCTCGCGCACGCGATTGGTGACGATGCCGAGTATGTCGTCATCTACGGGCACCGTCGCCGCGCCGCCGCTATTGCAGCCGGCTTGGCAACAATTCCGGCGGTGATCGATGACGCAGTGATGGACGATCACGGCGACCTCGACGCCATGACGTTGGAGAATCTCGGACGCCAGGATCTCTCGGAGATCGCTGAGGCCCAGATGTTCGCTCGGTATTCCGAGTTGGGGTTGTCGCAGCGCGCCATAGCCGAGAAGCTCGGCGTCGATCAGGCGACCGTGTCCAGGCGATTGTCGCTGCTACTTCTTGCCCCCGAGGTCCAGGCGGCGATCGCGGAGGACGCGATTCGCAGCGCCGAGGGTGCCGCTTTGGCGGGAGCACTCCCCTACGGTCCTGCTCGAAGCTGGCAGAAGAAGGGGGAACCAGGTCAGGACACGGACGCCCGTCGTTCCGAGCAACTCGCGGCGTTCACGCTGATTGCGGAGCGCGGAATGAGCCCTACGCGTGCCGCTGAACGTGTGTTGACCGAGCGGAACTCGCGCGCGCAAGCATTGGCTGCGGGTCTCGAAATTGTGGATCCCCGCGAGCGGTTCGGTGCGAGCTTTCATGAGCATCGTCTGTTCGACGTATCCGATGTCGATTTCGCGAGCGCCGACGTCGTCGGCGCGATTGATCCGGGTCAGGGAACGCTTGTCTACTATGCGGTCGACAAACCCTCTGACGAGGTTGAGGATGCCGCGAAGCTAGAGGCGGAAGCGAGGGCGGCCGCAGTGAAGGCGCGTCGCGAAGCGGGCATAAAGCTCGTGGCAACTGTCCCGTCGCGGGAGAAGTTGGTGACCTACTTCATCGACCAGTACGCGTATGGCGTTTCCGCGCTCGCGACGAGTGCGGAGGGGTGGCGGTTGGCGCAGGCATACGTGCGGCTGGAGGGTCTCGACGCGACCGAGTTCCGGGTGAGCGCTCAGAACGGCGACGAGAAGCGCCGCAGTGAGATTGCCTGGGCCTGCGCGGTCGCAGGTTATGAACTTGCGGCAGCGGATGGATCTCGCGAGTGGGGGCCGTCGGACCTCACGTATCTGGACCTGCTGTCTGAGCGAGCCGACTATAAGCCGACCGCTTGGGAGGAAGCCCGCCTCGACGCTGCGCGACGCGCGCTTCGGGTCGCCGAGTGATCCCGGTGATGCACGGTGCATCACCGACGTTCGTATCTCCCTCCGCCGGGTGTTGCACCGTGCATCACCCGGAAGTGGACATCAACCAAATCCAGAACCTTCAAACCACAAGGAGTTCCCGTGGCTACCTACGCTGTAGCAACCCTGTCCGGTAGTGCCGGCAAGACCACGACGGTCACGTCGACCGCGACGTTGCTCGCCCAGGATGGATACCGCGTCCGAGTTCTCGACATGGACAGTCAGGCAAACGCGAGTACGTGGCTCGGATATCCCGAGGCCTCTGGCAAGACCGCTGCCGATGTTCTGCGGCGCAACGCTTCCATCAAGGAGGTCGAACGCCCCGCGCGGGTGCTTCGGGGCTACGACGAAGGTGACCAACCGGTATATGAGGAGATTCCGAACCTCACGATTGTGCCCGCCGCCCGCGACACGCTCGACAAATTGATCGTGGAGTTGCCCGCGGTGACCGGTGGTGTGCTCCATCTGCGTGACGCCCTCGAAGAAGCGGATCCGGTCGACGTCACCCTGATCGACTCCCCCGGCTCTCTGAATGTTCTCGTGATCGCCGGTATTCTCGCGACAACGGTCGAGGAGGAAGGACCGTACGGGTCGTGGGGTCTGATCACGTGCACGAAGCCGTCCGGTAAGGAGAACGAGGGCATCCCGGCGTTGGAGCAGGAATTGCGGAAGATCAAGCGGACTTACCGAGTCGATGTTCCGTTGCTGTCTATCGTTCCCTGCGCGGTGCCGCCGATCGGCGACGTCTACCGTGAGCAGATGGACGATCTGCTGAGTGAGTACGAGGACCGGGTGACGCCTCCGATTCGCCGCGCGAGCATCGTGGACGAGGCCTACACGAACTACGTTCCGGTGCCGATCTACGGTTACAGGGCAAAGACGGTCACCAGCGACTACCGAGCCGCGCTGACTCACATGCAGAAGCTGGGTCTGTTCGGACAACGGGCAGTGGTCGCGTAGGGGCTGGAGGCCACCTGTGGTGAACGATGTTGGGCGGCATATGCGGCCTTCGCGTGGGACGAGTACCGTCAATGTGCCTCATGATCTGCACGCGCTCGCCCGGGCCGCTGTACGCCTCGTGCGGCGCAAGACTGGGCGGCCGTACTCTCTGATGCAGTTCACGCAGGAGGCGTTCGCTGCGCAACTGAGAGTGATAGCCGAGACCTACAACGATGGTCGCGCGATCCAGCCTGATGCTGAGCCGTTGGAGCCCGGTAAGGCGGTGTGAGGTAGGGCGCCCGGCGCGGAGAGTCTCCAGGGCAGGGCGGATTGGCGTAGCAAGCCGTCGTCGGCGTAATTGGGCGGCGCGGGAGCCCTGTGCTGGATGGTCATGGTCCAACCAGGGGTTGCCGATCGAGTGCCGCGCGCCGCGCCGTGGGTTGTGAGCCAGGATCAGGTGGTGGCCGTCCGGTGCCTCGTCGCGATCAATAGTGCATCGGCGGGTTCGTTCGCGCTGATCGTGTCGTGGCGAACAGTCAATCTCGTGATGGGCGACGGATTCGGCTCCACAGTCCACGGCATGCGTACGCGGTTGCAGCGCTGCCGCCGAATATCAAAATGATCAGGAACGAGATCCCGGCAACCGAGGTAACGCTGCGGCCCCAGATCCAACTCCAGCCCATCGAGAGACCGGGTCCGAGCGCTGCGAGGCCGAACGCGAGGAGCACGACGAGACCCACGATTGTGTCTCGGGAGAACCTGGTTGCGGTCACTGTCACCGCGTCACCATATCGGGACAGGGGTCTCCACCGGGGCCATCCTCCCCGCCCACCACTTCGCCGCTTTCGATGATCGACGTGCGTGCCCCGGTTCGGTTGTCGGTCTCAGTCAGCCCTGACACCGAGATACAGGCGGAGTGCGTGCTCGACCAGCGCGCTGCGGCTACCCGCCGACCACTCTTCGGCAAGCGCATCGAGTGTTGCGGTATCGGAGGCAATGATCCCGGCAAGGGGTACACGAGCCTGGATTTCGCTGTGCCGTCGGCGGCGCGGTTGTGCACTGGTCTCCCGCCGCTTGAAGAGCCCAGCGCTTGATTGAGGTTCTTCTGTGCTCCAACGGCGTTGAAGTTCGCCAGCGTGCCTCTCAACTGCATCGAGGACCACTTGGCCGTACGGTCGCGCGGTCGCACGGTCGCGCTGCCGTTCCTCGAGCGTGAGTTGGCGCAGTGCTGTGTACACCGCCGGGGGTAGATAGACCTCAGGAGGAGCGGTCCGTATCGGTGCGGTGCTGCTGTCGTTGCGTGTTTTGGGCTTCCGGCGGGGTGCGAGGACCGGCTTTGACGCTTCAGACTGCGGTTGGGCGGCTTCAGGTTCGACGTTCCTTGATTCTGGCGAGGCGTCGTCTGATTCGGGCGGCTCGGGCAACACCAGGGGTGAGGGTTTCGCGACGGCCTTCGCATCCTCTTCTTCTTGATCGTCCGATGAGGGCGCGGATTGCGGGGTCTCGTCGACCGTTTCGGTGACGATGCTCAGCGTGGGGAGCAAGTCATCGAGATCTCCAAGGGCGCCCGGGTTGAATGCAGCCTTCCGGCGTCGGGCGCTCACGCCACTCCCCCGGAGATTTCATTCTTCTCCGCCGACGTTATGCGGCTGAGAATTTCGCGGGTAAGTGATTGGTAGTCGCTTGCGAGACCGGAGGGGTCTCGGGACCACAAGCGCTCGCCGATGCGCTTCTTGTCGCGTAGTCGCTGGATCCGATTCTTCAGGTGGTCCTCGGCGGCGGCGACCAGTTCGGCAGGGGTCAGGTGACCGTTCCGGAGGTCAACGGCGGCTGCCTTTTCGGACCGAATGAAGGTGTTGAACGGCGCAGCGCCGCTGCCGTCGAGCAGATCCTCAACCTGCTCGAAAATCTCACGGTTCCGGGCTGTCGCGCGAGGGTTTGCATCAAAGAGAACGACACCGAGAAGTTGGATGAGGGAACCGCTCTGACGCGCTCGAAGATAGCGAGCTGCGAGGAGCTCCACACCGGACAAGCTTGCATCGTCTTCCTTGGTCGGCACGAGGAGATACCGCGCGGTACCCAACAGTGCGTCGAGTAGTGGGGCATCTCCTGGGCCTGAATCGATCAGAATAAGGTCGTAGTGTTCGACTGACTGCAATTCGGTGAGGGCGGAGACGAGATTGGCCCGCAGATCCATCCCTGATTGGGCGGCGGTGGCCGCGATCGCGCCGATAACCGCGAGTGCCGGTCCCCCGGAGATGAGGTCGAGATTCGGTCGGACCTCTCTGATGGGTCCTAGTGGGTGTGCGTACTGAAGGGCCATGCTGAGGCTCTTCCCGTTGTCCCCCTCGGCACCCAGATCCGAGGTTGTGACGTTCGCTTGCTGGTCCGCGTCAACGACGAGTACCCGGCGTCCCGCCGCTGAGACCATGGCTGCGACCGCTGCGACGATTGAGCTCTTGCCGACACCGCCCTTTTGGTTGGCGACTAGCAGACTGCGCGGGAGCTGCGTTGGTGACATGCCTAGCACGGTACGACTGTGTGATAGGTGGGACGGCCAACGACACGCCCTTGGATAAGGGGGTGTAACACGTCATGAGTGCCACCGTGGCTCAGGCGATGATCCGTGTCTGTTCAGGAGTAGTTGGGAAGGCTGTGTCACGGATCTTTGTCTTGGTCTTGTCGACTGGTGATGACAAAGGTCTTGTAGACCATCGTGGGATTGGTCGGGATGACGATCATGCACATGGCTGATTCAAAGGTGGTTGACCAGGTCATGGTCAAGGTGATTGAGATGGTCGATGTAGAGGTTCCTGATCAGGGCGTTGGTAGGATCTTCGGTCCGCCCAGAGCTGAGGTACTTGCCTACGTCATAGCTAAGGCCATATCTAGTGTCATAGACATAAGTCCATGTCAGAAGGTATTTTTCGCTCCCAATGTGCACACCAAAGCGACTCGGATGGAGGCAGTGTGGCCTCCCGAATGCTTGGCTTTGCACATTGGGGGAGTGGCCTTTGCGCGTTCCGCGGCACGAGACTGGAGGGCGATGAGTCGTTCGCCGCACCGCTTTCCAGCGGATACAGGAACCTGGTTCTTGCCAGCGGCAGTCGAAGGCGGCCACGCGGCTTCTGCGCCGTGCCGATCAAGAACCTCCTGCTCAGAGGGGTGAAGTGGCCTCTTCTGCCGTATCCCCGATCTGGGGGAGGGGCTGAGGCGCTGGCCGAGGTTCAATCTGAGCGCCACCACGAGCGCAGACTGTTCACAGATGGTGTCGATGTTCGACTCCTGCAAAGATTCCCACGGACGCCTCTTAAGGCCATATGCAAGGCCATACGTCTGGTCACTTGCACGACCTGATGATGGAATCGTCGGCTAGTGCGATGATCGGTGAAGCATGTCCCCGGGACGCGCCATGGTAGCCGCACCGATACCCGGGTGAACCTTGTGGCTGACCAGCATTGGAACGGCGCTGCACCCGTCCGATATTACGTCACGTGACGTAATACCGGCAGGGTACGCACCTTCCCTGCGATCGGCCTCATCGAGCGCCCAATCGAGGAAAACGGACGAACTCCAGCGGATTCCGACTACACCGGGGGAAAGTCGGACGTACTCGCTACGTCAGCATCAACTAGCTCTAGGTATCGGTCTTGCAGAACCAGCCGGTGACCAATTGATGCCGGCGAACTGGGAACCGTCACACATGTCGTGCTGGCCAAAGGGAGTGCCCAATGGCCACGAAATGCCTGGCCAGGAGGTTTCGGTGCGGATCGTCGGGCAAGCATATACGTCCGCCGGACTCCTCGTCGGCGAGGAGGAGTCCGGCGGAATCCCGAACAAAAGGACCTGCGGCCAGTCACTTCCGCAATCGGTTATCAGACCCACGCTAAAAGAATCGTAGAACGCGATGTTACGGGGACTTCCCAGGTCAGGGCCCTTCTCAGAGTATAGACATCACCACAGCGATGGAAGTTGTGATCGTCAATTGCGTGGAGCGGCGCCGGACTCTCGCCGCGTACAGAGTAGCCATCGGGGGATGGCTCGAGCGTCGAAGGGGGATGGGGAGTGGACACTCGGGGGTGCAACTGCGTGATGCACGGTGCATCACCACTTCCGACAAGCGGTGACACCGCTGACCGCGGCAGTGACGGGGGTGATGCACGGTGCATCACGACTTCCGACAAGCGGTGACACCGCTGACCGCGGCAGTGACGGGGGTGATGCACGGTGCATCACGACTTCCGACAAGCGGTGACACCGCTGACCGCGGCAGTGACGGGGGTGATGCACGGTGCATCACGACTTCCGACAAGCGGTGACACCGCTGACCGCGGCAGTGACGGGGGTGATGCACGGTGCATCACGACTTCCGACAAGCGGTGACACCGCTGACCGCGGCAGTGACGGGGGTGATGCACGGTGCATCACGACTTCCGACAAGCGGTGACACCGCTGACCGCGGCAGTGACAGGGGTGATGCACGGTGCATCACCACTTCCAGCAACGGGATACCCTCGACCGTGGCGGCGCGATCGCGGCGCAGTTCATCGGAGATCCACGAAGTCGACGCCTACGCCTGTCATGATGTGCACGTGAGCCATCAAGATGCTTCACACCCTGGAAGCTCGCCGTCCGCGGAGGTAATGCTTGCTGTTCCCGCGGTCGGCGGAGCGACGAACTCGTTGCCAGGAGTTGATGCTCGAATCACCGCTGAACTCGACCGAATGAAATCGGCCAGCACTGCGCGAAACTACCGGCAGGACTGGGTTAGGTTCGCGAGTTGGTGTGCACCTCGCGAAGTTTCGTTGATGCCCACCGATCCGCGTGCGGTTTCTGACTATGTGCGTGAGAGTGCGGAGAAGAGGTCCGAGACCGGCGATCGGATGTACTCCATTGCGACCTTGAGTCGGTGGGTGGCTTCCATCAACTATTGGCATCGCGTATGCGGATTGCCGGTGCCAGGTCGGTCACCCTGCGTGAAGGATGCGCTCGCGAACGCACGTTGGGAATACAGAAAGAACGGCGACCGCCCAACTAAACGGGCACACCCACTTCGCATCGGCGAGCTCGAAGGAATTGTCGGTTCGAGTCGCCGCGATGCGACCACCTGGGTCAAGCGTGCGCGAGAGCGTCGCGACAGCGCACTCTTGTTATTGGGTTTCGCGTTTGAATTTCGGCGCAGCGAGCTGTCGACGCTCACCGTTGCCGACGTGACGTGGTGCCGCGACGGAGGTCTGCGAATCCGGAGCTCTCGGTTGCAGGAGGACCTTGCCGGCGATGGGTTGGTCAAGCACGTCCAGTCATCGCCGGACCACACAATGTGCGTTCCCTGCGCATACGGGCGTTGGCTCGAGGTGGTTTCGGCTGCCGACGGTTTCGGTCGTCCGGGTGTAATTCGATTGCTCCACCAACACGACGAGTTCGAAGGCCACGTCTGCCTTTCCACGGCGCCAGGCGTCAACGGTCCGGCGGTACCCGTTTTCCGCGCCATCCGCGCGAACGGCAACATCAACTTGGTCGCGCTATCGGGGGCTGCGATCCACGCCGCGATTCGCCGGCGCGCAGCGCTCGCAGGCCATTCAAGCGAGTTCGTCGAACGGGTCGGGGGAGAGTCGTTGCGGGCCGGGTCTGTTGCGGAGCGCCTGGACAATGATTCGCCGTCTTGCCGAACTATTCGCCGCACGGGCTGAGTGGCATAGCATCGGGCGTCGGGCATGAGCGTCGGAACAAGTTGGCGCCGGGCCGACAACACTCATGGAGCTCACCGGGAAAAGGGTCGGCCTGGCGAGGGTGCTGTGGCGGAGTTCATCGTTCGCACCGCAGCACACGCCCGCGGGTGACCGCCGAACGAATTCGCGCGGTGGACCCGTCTCAGGCGGCAAGAGGTCTTTGTTGCGACACAGTGACTCGGGTGCGTGCTTGGCGACGTCGGATTGCATAACCTCATACAGTGGCGATCGGGCAGGCAGAACTCAAAGGCGTGCAGGATATTTCCGCGCTGTTCGCCCGGCGCGGTCAGGGCTCACGCTACCGATACGACTGGGCTCTCTTCGCTGATTGGTGCACAGCGCTCCAGGCATCGGCACTGCCCGCTGATCCTCTTGCTCTCGCGAGCTTCCTTGATGCGCATCCGGCGGCCCGTGCCACCCAACGGCGCCGTGTCACAGCGATCAATTGGGTTCACACCGCCAGCGGATACCCAGCGCCTGGTTCTGCGCGCATGATCCGCCAGGCGCTGTCAGCGCGTGCAGGAAAGCATGACGAACTCTCTCGCGCCGCACGCGAGGTGCTGCCGACCGTGCCGACGGTCGGTTGGCCTCACGGACTATTCGGCCGAAGGGATGCGCTGCTCCTGGTTCTCAACTGCATCGTCGGAATATCCGCGACCGAAGTCGGGCACCTTCAACGTAGCGACATCACGTATGACGGGAACATCGTGACCGTTGGTGCCGGGCACGATGTGGACCTCCATCCATTGGCGGACAACCCTCGTTGCTGCCCCGTCGCGATCTATCTGAGATGGGCGCGGCTGCAGGCGTTCTTTGATCGCTACCCCTCGAACCGCGTGCTCGCTCGAAGTCTTGCCAGTGCTCACGAAATCTCCGATGACACGGTTGAGTCCTATGGGAAGCTTCCGGGTCTGTGTGAGGGCCAAGACGGTCCCCTGTTGCCCAGCTTCGATCAGTGGGGGCATTTCGCTGCACTCCGCCGCGATCGCCGAGGGGTGTCGAGCAAGTCGGTTTCGGCGATCGCTACCGCATATCTGACGGGCACCGCCTCATCGAGGCACACCCGATCCGATCCGCCAGATACGACATCTGCTGCGATCGAGTTGGAGGGTGAGGTGTCTCCAGCTTCGGGCGACAGCTCCGAGAACGAGACGGACTGCGTATCGCTCGACCCGGATCAGCTCACCGAGCAGTACGAAGCGGCCATCGCACGGAAGTATGCAGATGTCCGGGCATTGGGGGACCTTACTGAGACTTTCGAGGACATCGATCGGAAGGCCGACGCGATCCTCAGTCGCACTGAGGAATTACTCGCTCAGATGGGTCTGTCCTAGTCTTGGATCGGTGCGACCGCCGGCCGATGATCCAAGTCCGGAGTGACGGCTCGATCCTGATGAGAGTTCAATGAACAGCCCCCGTGCCTGAGACCCGAGCAGTGGTGCGAATTTCCATCGTGCACTACGGACGTATGCGATGCCCCGGGGCACATTGTGTCAGAACCGCCGTCGGGTGATCTGCGACATTCCCGGCACCTGGAGCACCCGGGACCTCTGCAACTCAGATCTCACGAAGATGCGTAGGCGCCGGTAGCCATCACTGCGAGCGCAGGATCGGTGTCTTCATTTGTGCGTCGGCGGTTACGCTGCGGTTCTAGGTCCGCGTGGTCGCGGTCCCGGTGAGACTCCAAGAAGTGCGAGTGGGCCACGTTCTTCGTCAGGGAGCGCGTCAGCTCTCCACTTCTTCACCGCCCGGTAGAGCCACTGACCTACCTGCTCGCCATCAGCGTTGACATAGTTCGCGGGAACGAGTGCATTGCCGTGTTGCTCTCGATAAGCGGCGATCTCGGCCAGCATTCGACGTCGCTTGCTGTCGGTCCGGGTCACGGCTGGGAGAGGAGCATCATCCTCGCTCCACACGAATCCGATCGAATCGAGCTGATGAATTCGCTCTGCCGGGAGAGTGCCGAGCATCCGAGCAACGCGCTGGCGGTATTGCCAGCGACCGAGCCGGAAGCCGCACTCAGTTACGTAGTTCTCCGGAATTGGGGTTCGAGGGTATTGCTGCCGGAAAGCTGAGTACAGCTCCAGCGCCGAGGCCGCGGACCGCTGAGTTCGCATCGAAATCAGTCCTTCTTTGAAAACCATATATTCGTCAAGTAGATAGGCCCATCTTCAAGTATGTCAACCGGATTGACCGCATGTCACGAAAATCACCCGGAGAACAGTGGGCGACCGCCAGATTGGGACTTGGACTCGGCACGCCTCGGACCGCTCGATCGTGCTGTCCGGCCTTGTGTTGAGCGGTGCGGGATCCGAGGGTCCACAAGTGCGTGAAGGTCATTTCAATTGCGCTTGCCAGCGTGCTCGGACGGAAGGGGTCAGCGGGCGATGGCACGCGGCACTGTTGAGATGCGTCACGGTCGTACGCCGTTGCCTCTCGCGGATTCTGGGGTTCTGAATCTGAGGCGGGGTTCTATCCGGCCCGCAAAATTCATTGTTGCACTGGTCCTTCAGCCGCCGAGATGCGGCAGAATCCGCTCGCTGTGACCCGGCCGTGGTCGCAGGAGTAACGGGCTATCTCTGAACGTCTACGCCTGAAGGCTGAAGTCGACTTACGGCAGGTTCTCGGAGTTTTCGTGCGAATGAAGAGCGACGGAGTGGCCGTATGCAACTCGGGTCGATGGTAGGAAACGTCGGGCGACTCCCGCGGTGGAACCCTCGTAGGGGCGCAAGCGGGCGAAAGGAAATTCGAGAATGGGCAACCACGGAGGGATACGAGTTGTCCGCACGTGGACGTATCCCCGCTCAGATCGAGGAAGCGTACAGCGCAGCACACTGACTTCACGCTGACGTGTGAATACGACAAACAGCCTCCAGCCAGCTCATTTCGCGTTGGCCGGAGGCTGTGATCAGGCCAAGGTCAGGAGGCGGACGACACTTCGATCAGTGCCTGGCGCTGGTTCGCTCCGAGTCCGCCGATACGGCGGGTCTCGGCGATCGACAGTTCCTCAAGGAGCTTCGCGGCCTTCACCGATCCGACGCCGGGGAGCGCCTTGAGCAGTGCCGACACCTTCGTCTTCTTTACGATTTCGTCGGTCTCGGCCTTAGCGAGCACCGCTTCGACGCTGAGGTCTCCAGCTTTCACAGCTGAGAGGAGTTCACTACGCGCTTTGCGTGCTTCGGCTGCCTTCGCCAGTGCCTCGGCGCGCTGTTCCGGAGTTAAGACAGGCAATGCCATGAGGGTTGCTCCTTAGTGCGTTGTTCAGCCAGATTGTCCGGCTGTCCCTCGTCATCGTGCCAGGTCGGGCGGACATGCCCGTCCACTGATCGACTTGGGACTGATTTTCGGGTGTCTCTTTTCACGTCCGCCGGATATGTCCGTTGGTGATGGAGTGATAGGTGTGAGTCCCTCGCTGGCGATGGACGTCCTTGACTTACAGCGAACATGTTCCTACATCTGGGGTGGTTGATGATCGCCGAGCAGATCCGCCTCAAGCGGAAGCTATTGCGGCTGAGACGAATGCAGAGGACGCGGGTGGCGGGTGTCCGCCGGAGGATCGTCATGATTCCGCTGAACCATCAGCTCGCGGAGCGTCAGGGCGGTGTGACGTCATCGAAGTAGGTCGAGTTCGGGAAGGTCGATGCGGCCAAATCGGTGTGTTGCCGCCGTTCGCGCCGTCTTCAGCCCGGTGGAACCACTATGCAGTTTGCCGTCGTTTCTTCGATCCCGCATGCTCGATTGAAATTGGGCCTCCCCTTTCATGGGGTTGTGGCGCACTCTTGGGATCGACGGAGTTACTTGTTCGGTTGAGGTGGTACCCGCTCGTTCTGGAACCTTGCTGTGCGACTTCGAGAGGCGATCTCGCGTGTGCCACCCCAATCCGTGCTCTCCACCGAAGTGCTCTCCTGCAGGGTGGATAATTCGAGCGCCGGCCCTGTCGCGTGGGTGGCGCTATGCCTATGCATGCCGGCGCAATAGATGTCCTGCGAAAGCTTGCGAAACTCCGGGTTGAGGCGCGCCGAATCGATTGCGCAGCGGAGTTCGGTGGTGATGTTTGCGTCGGTACGGCATGATTCGCCCTGTTCGGTCACGGTGCGTATGGCGAGGTAGCGGTCGTTGGAGGTGAGTGATGGATCCGTTCGAGTTCGTTGCTCATATTCCCTGTCCGCATTGTCGTGTGGGGATCGGCGAGCGGTGTGTCACCAAGGATGGGTACGTGCGCAAGATCCCGTGTCTACATCGCGTGAAACTCGCGAAATGGCCTGATAAGGATGAACTTCCAGATGATCGACCCGATTCGGGGCGTGACGATGGTGAGCAGGGGGCGTAACGCATGAGGCAACGGGTGCAGAATGCTCGCGGTTGACCTGCGGTCCAAGTTCCCCGAGATGCGCGGGTTCTCCCGCAGCAATCTGCACTACATGCGGAAGATCGCCTCGGCATGGCCCCGGAGCGCATTCGTCCAACAAGCGGTTGGACAAATTCCGTGGGGACATGTGACCGTGCTCGTCGACCGTCTCGACGACCAGGCTTCCCGCGACTGGTATGCGGCCGCGGCGTTCGAGCGGGGCTGGTCTCGCAACGTCCTATCCCATCAGATCCGCAACCGACTCGACCAGCGGATCGGGGCAGCACCAGCGAACTTCACCGACCACCTGCCCACCGGTGACTCCGACTTGGCGCAGCAACTGGTCCGCGACCCGTACGTCTTCGACTTCCTCGATCTGACCGATCGGGTCGCGGAGCGCGAACTCGAGGCCGCGCTGATGGCCCGGTTGGAGCGGTTCCTGCTCGAGCTCGGGCACGGCTTCGCGTTCGTCG
The DNA here is from genome assembly GCF_002300155.1 of Rhodococcus sp. ACS1. Taxonomy (NCBI): domain Bacteria; kingdom Bacillati; phylum Actinomycetota; class Actinomycetes; order Mycobacteriales; family Nocardiaceae; genus Rhodococcus; species Rhodococcus sp. ACS1. The sequence continues at coordinate 56,942 of NZ_NSDZ01000008.1, read as the reverse complement.
GCCGGCAGTACCACTTCGACGTCGACGGTGACGACTTCTACGCCCCCGGCGATCCGCTGCGCAGCGTCAACTGGCCCGTGAGTGCCCGCCGCGGTACATCGACTTGGTGTTCTTCAACTGGATCCAGGCCCGTTTCGTCGTGGTCGAGCTGAAGGTCTGCCGGTTCGAGCCCGAGTACGTCGGCAAGCTCGGCTTCTATGTGTCGTGGATCGACGCAAACCTGCGCGACCACAACCAGCATGCGCCGACGATCGGGCTCCTGCTGTGCGCTGGACGGAACGACAATGTCGTCCGCTACTCCTTGGCCGGGACCACCGCACCCTTGGCGGTCGCCGACTACACCTACGACCCCCTGCCGGCACCGGTCCGTGAATTCGTTCCCACCGATGTTGAACTCGCTTCCGCTGTGGGCGAGACCCTCACCAGCTTGAAGGAGAGCCCTTCATCGCGCGGCGACGTCGATCACTGACTCGGAGGTCGACTCAAGGTGACCTAGCTGGCTAGTCGAACGCCTCCGGGCGGAAGTCGCTGACGACGTGCTCGACACGTGCCGCGGAGCCCCAAGGTGCAGACTTCCATGAAAGGCGGGGAGCACCGCCGCCCGAAGTATTTGTCCAACACCGCTGGACAAATACTGATCACCCGGCGCTTGGTCGCGGTCGGAGCCATCCCGAGATCGCGATGCGCCTCCCGATGTCGTAGATCGCGACGAGTGTCAATGGCCAGTTTGATGTCCCCGATTTTGGCCAGGTGAAAGTCCCCGCTCCCTGCGGGTGATGCGGATGGTTCAGGGGCGGTCACCTCGGCTCTGGTGGGCTTCACGCATCCGGTAGGACTCGCCGTCGGTGATGACGACGGTTGCGTGGTGCAGGAGCCTGTCGAGGATGCTGACGGCGGTGGTGTGTTCGGGCAGGAACCGCCCCCACTGCTCGAACGGCCAGTGCGAGGCGATGGCTAGCGATCGTCGTTCGTAGGCGCCGGCGACGAGCCGGAACAGCAGTTGAGTGCCGGTGTCGTCGAGGGGCGCGAAGCCGACCTCGTCGACGATGATCAGATCGGCCCGCAGGAGGGTGTCGATGACCTTGCCGACGGTGTTGTCGGCAAGACCTCGGTAGAGGGTCTCGACGAGGTCGGCGGCAGTGAAGTAGCGGACCCTGTGGCCGGCGTGGATCGCGGCGATCCCCAACCCGATCAGGGTGTGCGACTTGCCGGTTCCGGGTGGCCCGATAACCGTGAGATTGGCTCGGGATCGGACCCATTCGAGGCTGGCGAGGTAGTCGAATGTGGCCTGAGGGATCGACGAGGCGGGCACGTCGAAACTGTCGAGGGTTTTGGCGACGGGGAACGCAGCGATCTTGAGTCTGGTCGCCGTGTTGGAGGCGTCGCGGGCCGCAATCTCCGCCTCGACGAGGGTTCGCAGCACCTCTTCGGGGGTCCATCGTTGGGTCTTCGCGGTGAGCAGCACCTCCGGTGCGGTGCGACGGATCGCGGCGAGCTTCAACCTGCGCAACCCCCGGTCGAGATCAGCAGAGAGGTCCGGAACAGGTTGCGGCGCCACCGCATCTGTCGTGTTGGTGGGTGTGTTGGTCATGGTGTGCCCCCGGGTCGGTCGGTGCGGGCCGGGACCGCGTAGGCGTCGAGGGAACGAGTCGGGACGGTCGGCAGGTCGATCACCAATGCGTCCCCGGCCGGGGTGGGCTGCGGGGTCCCGGTGCCGGCGGCGAGAATCGAGCGTATGTCGGCGGCGCGGAACCGCTTGAACGCGACAGCCCGTGTCAACGCCGCGACCAGTGCGTCGGTGCCATGCGCCGCGCCGAGCGCGAGCAGCACCTCGAGTTCGGAGCCCAATCGGGTGTTTCCGGCGGCGGCGGACCCGACCAAGAACGCCTCAGCCGCCGATCCGAGGTCACAGAACTGTTGTTCCACAGTTGTTTTCGGTCTCGGACCACGGCTGGGTGCTGGCCTGGGTCCGTCGTAGTGGGCGTCGTGGACCGACGCGGTGCCCGGCGCGGCGAGTGCGTGGTCGGCGACGACCTCCCCGCCCGACGGGTCGACGATCAACAGGCGGCCACCGTCCTGGGCGAGGGTGACGGTGGTGCCGATCAGTCGGGTGGGCACCGAGTAGCGGGCGGAGCCGAACCGGACGCAGGACAGACGGTCGACCTTGCGAGTAACCGGCGGCGGGCCGATCTGCAGGCGCAGCGACGGCAGTGGTCCGAGCACCGCCCGCTCCTCGACGATCCGCTGGTCGGGGATCGCGCAGATCTCCGAATGGGTGGCGGCGTTGACCTCAAGACACCACACCCTGGCGGCAGTGTTCGCTGCGTGCACATCCACCGGTCTGCCGGCGAGGTTCGCCTCGGTGAGCAGCGGAACGACCAGGTCACGTTGGGCGTAACCGACGAGGTTTTCCACGATTCCCTTCGACTGTGGGTCGTTCGCGTGGCAGAAGTCCGGCCGGAAGCCATATTCTCTGAACTTGACGGGGACGGCTAGTTGGCCGTCTCGCCCTGAGTCAGGAATCCTTGGGGAGGGTCGGGTTTCCGAGTTCGACGGTCCCGGTGTTGAGGGTGCGTTTGTCGATTTGGGCGAGTTTGTCTTCGGCGGCGGCGAGGCTGACTTGGAGTCCTTCGACTTCGCCGAGCCAGCCTTCGCGGTTGGCTTCGGTGATCCGGGCGGCGAGGTTGTCGCGGATCTCGGCCAGGCGGGGTCTTTGGTCGGGATCGGGCCAGAGCAGTGAACATCTGACGCAGGCGTGCTCGTGAATGCACGCCGATCCGAAGGCCCGGCCGCAGGTTCCGATGGAGACCTTGCGTCGCTCGAAGTGACCGAGGAATTCCTGCCATTCCTTGTCGGTGGGGACGCGGTATTCGTCGGTGGGGCGCAGTGCCCGCCGCCGGGCGAGGAAGGCCAGGTGGGATTGGATGGCCTCGTCGGGATAGACCGCCTTGTAGCCGAGGGTGACGTTGATGTCGCGGTGGCCTGCGATAATCTGGGCGATGTGTGGTGGCAGCCCGTTGAGGATGGCGTCGGTGATGAACATCCTTCGAAAATCGTGGGGAGTGAACCGGATTGGGTCACCGGTAGTGGGGTCGTCCAGGCCGGTGTGGGCGAGAGCCGCGGTGAGCATGTCACGAATGGTGCTGGCGCTGATCGCTCGGTGTTCGTAGCCGTAGCGGCGCTGGAACAGCAGCGGCAGTGGCGGCGACCAGGCGCGTTCCCTGTCGTCGTAGGCGCAGACGAGCGGGACCGCGCCGGTGGTGCCGCGGACCCGGCAGATGATCGCGGAGAGCACGTCGGCGAGTTCGGGGCTGACCACCAGCAGTCGTTCGGTGTCGGTCTTGGACGGGGCGATCTGCAGCAGCGGCACCACCTCTCCGGTGGTGGGAAGCCGGTATTGGACCAGGCTGTGGTGGGACAGTTCGGAGAGTTCCTCGATGCGGATGCCGGTGGCCCGCAGCACTTCCACGGCGGCGAACGTCCAGAACGCGTGCTCTTCCTCCCGGCCGAGGTCCCGGCGTTCGCCGTTCGCCGAATCCTGCGCCCAGATCTTGGCGGCCGCCGAGCGTGTCGGGGCGAGGCGGATCAGCGTCTGCCCGGCGGCGGTGAAGGCCTCGCCGGGCTGGGTTCGGCGGGCCTCGTCGAGTATCGCCGCGGCGTCCTTGCGTCGCTGGTCAACGCTGCGGACCAGGACCGGCAGGACGGGCAGCCGCTCCCGGGTCCGGGCGTCCATGCGGGACTTGCGGTGACGCTTGTCTTTTCGCCTGTTGATCTCCTCGCTCCCGACCGGACACGGGGCGACCCACGGTCCCCAGCGGGCCGGGTCCTCGACGGCCCAGTGGGCCAGGTCGAGATAGAACGCTCGGACCGGGGTCAGGCATTCGCGGTAGTTGATCCGCGCGGCGGTGGTCTGCACCTTCTTCCCGTCGGGTGTCCGGATCGTCTTGGGGACGGTGCGCAGCCGTTGCTTCCAGGCGTCGGCGACCGCCGCGGACAGGTGGAGGCTGTCGATGCCCGGATGGTGACGCTCGAGGTCGGCCCAGAACAGGCCACCGAGATAGCCGGCGAGTGAGTGCAGGCTGGTGTAGTCCAGAACAGGCTGGCGTTCGCGCAGGTAATCGACCAGCAGATCCCGGATCGGACGGCAGGCCAGCCCGTAGCGGTCGATCATCTCCTCCGGCGTGCGCTGCCCGGCAGTGCGCAGCTCCCTCAGCGTCGCCGGTGCGTTCTCCGCGAAGACCCCCATAGTGCGCAGGGTCCGGTAGAACAGGTGGGTGGCACCGACCGAGGTTCCGCGGGCGTCGGCCTCTGCCTCGAGCAGCTCGAGGACATCGCCGGTGGTGACATCGGCCAGGGTGCCGCCCTTGGCGGCGAGTATCAGTGCGGCGCGGTAGGCGGTGCGAGTCGCCGCCGCCGGGGACACGTCCGGATCGGCCGAGCATAGCGCTCGCAGCCGCGCGAACCCCTCAGCATCACGGCACTGAGCCAGGACGTTGACCAGAGATCCGCCCCGGAAGCTGGCGGTGACCAGCCATGTCAACGACGGCCGGATGAGGTCGGCGGCCACCGCCGTATATAGCGCCCGAAAGAAGCAGTCGTGCAGCCAACCGGCAGGGTGGCCGTGATCGCGCAGCCATGCAATCGGGATATGCCGCCAGGACCGACCGTCGGCGTCGGCGCCGCTCGCCCGCCACCGGTCCTGCCAGGTTCGGCCCGGCTGCTCTGCCAACCAGTCCAGCAGCAGGCCCACCCCGGTCTTGTAGGCGTTCGGGTGTCGCTTGCCGGGCCTGTCCGGCGCGAACGGCGCACGCGTCAGCCGCGCCCAGACGGCGTCACGATCCTGTCGGATCGTCGGCCAGTCCGCCGCTGGGGGCCGGGCCGACGGGCGCAGCCGGGCCGACGGGCCGGCTGCCGTCCGCCCAGCCGAAACATCCCGGGGTTCTTCGACGCTCATGGTGGTCATCCGGCGCCGCCGAACAACACTTGCAGTGTCTCCGGCCGATAGCCAGGAGCGGGTGGCGGGGCCGCCCGCTCGGCCGCCTTCCGGTTCTGCTGCGCGTGGTGAGCCAGAATCCGCCGGATCACGTCTTGCTTGCGGGGCGTCAGATAGCGCTGGGTCGTCGTCAGCAGCGCGTGCCCGAGGACGAACTGCACATCGGTCAGCGGCAGTTCGGGGTCCTCGGCCATCCGATAGGCGGCGGTGTGACGCAGCGCGTGCAAGGTGACCGTGCTTCCCGCTGCGTCGACCGCCCGCTCGAACATGCGGTGCACCGCATGATAAGTCAACGGACGCACCGGGGTTCGAGACGTCCACCACAGCGGCTGCCGCCGCCCCTTGAGTGTCAGGCCGGCCATCTCCACCTGGTAGAGCCGCAGCCACACGAACGCATCGGTGGACGCCGGCAGCTCCTGCGCCTCCCGGCTGCCCTTGCGGATCACCGTGATCAGCTGCCGGCCGGGGTCGACACCGCCTTGCGTGACCGACAACAGCTCCGAGGCCCGCGCACCGGTGGAAACGTAGAAGGCGACCAATGCCCGATCCCTGTTCGAGGGAAGCCGGGCGAAGATCTCGTTGAACTCCGCGTCCGAGACGCTGCGGGGAATCCGGTCGGGCACCACCGGTCGATACCTACCCGTCCGCTCGTTGCGGTGCGGCTCCATCGGATTGTGATGGGCGTGCGCTCGTCGGCCCCGCCGCGACCGGTCCAGCGGGAACGGATTCACCAGCGGTCCGCTGCCCGCATCCAGGTGAAACTCGTAGAATCCGCGCAGCACCGTCTCCGAGTGCGCACGCACCGACGGCGCGTAAGCATCCCGACTCGACGACGGGTCAGGCACCTCCTGCGGTCTGCGCCAATGCGGGCGAGACGGCTTGCCCGCCACAAGCATCCAGCGGCAGAAATCGCGGGCCTGGGCCCGCGTCGCCCGGTTCCACGAAACCTCGATCGCCCACAGGAACCGGAACCACCGCAGCAGATCCATGCCATAGGAGCGGATCGTTGCCTCGGATCGGTCGGCCGCCTGCAGATCACGGAAGTAGGCCGACACCGCCTCCACCGCCGCCCCGGACGGATCGATCAGTCGGAACGGCAACCACGGGTCACCGGTCTCCTCCAGCGAACCGACCAACGGCACCGCCAGCGCCGCCAGATCCCGTGGCCGCTCCTCGTCTTCGTTCACAATCCGGACATTACCGAGCGATCCCGTCCCAGCCCGTCAACCTGGGCAAACGCGTGTCGTTGTTCAGTCAACGGGTAGTGGGTGGCGAAGCGGACGTAGTCCGGGGTCGGAACGACAACGTTCGCGACGACGCCGCCCTTGAGGCAGGCCATCCGGTCGGCGAGTACCTTGATCGGGACCCCGCCGATCGCGGCCAACGCTTCGGCGATCAACGCCAGCGTGGTGGTGGCACGTTCGTCGGCGGCGAAGGCGACGAACCGCCAGCGGGAGAACGCGAGGACCGCGCAGAACAGATGCAGGCCGTGCCCGACGTCCGCCCAGTCGATGACCAGGTACTCGCCCGGCGACCACACCGCCGGGCGTCGGCCGCGGTGATTGTCCCTGCGCCACTCGGCTTTCGCGTCGGCGACCAGGCGCCGGAAGTTGCGGTCCGACCCTTCGTAACCGGCAGCCCTCGCGATCGGGAGCAACCGTTTCGCGGAGATCCTGCCCTGCGACCTCGCAACCCGTTCAGAGACCAGGTCCGAGACCGCGTCGTAGTTGTGGGTGCGTTCGACCGGTTCGGGTGTAGTGTCGCCGGCCTCGAACTTCTCGACGACCCGTTTGACGGTCTTGTGGGTGGTCCCGCACAGGTCGGCGGCACCTCGATACGTTCCGACCTCTCGATACGCGGAAATGATGTCCATACGGTCCCTCGCAGACTTCAATGGAACTCCCTGGGCGGTGTGGTGACTGGTTGGCACCTTCACCGTCACCGCCCAGGCCGAAAGTTCCTGATCGACACGACGAGCAAGGGGTGGGGACTTTTACCTGGCCACCACCGGGGACCTCAACCTGGCCACCAGTGGGGACTTTTCCATGGCCACGGACAACGAGGTCGAGAGGTCGGGCACCACACAAGATCCACAATCCGTTCGACTTTTCATCGAGAACGCCACACCCGGCCAGCAACGGAAACGCGCCGGAAGGGTCGGATCAATTGGTGGACGGTCTCGGCGGCGCAGCTCGATCACCGGGAGAGTGCTATCGAGCTGGTGCTGTGTGAAGTCGACATCAATCGGAAATGGGCAGCACACCTGCCGCCAACTAGGTGCTGGAACGCCGAGTGGCCAACCCCGTTCTCGGAGTTGGCCGTCGGCGTCTGAGGGGACGATTTGTGTGGGGAGAGAGTCAGCTCCGGCGGTCTGAGGTGATACGACCGCGGCCGGGAGCAGAAGTCCACCCACCCCTCATGAGATTGACTACTGCACCCAGCCGCCGGTCTCCCCGGTTTCCTCTTGTCGCGTGACCACCGCGACAAGAGGACTGTAACACCAAAACCAAACGAATGGTTTTCTTCTGCGGATTTACTCCACGCCGTGCCACCGACCGAGACAACATGAATGCAGCGACGAGAACTGGCGGGGAGATCCCCAGGGGCGTAAGGTCATACGACCGTCAACTACCTCGCCGAGCGCTGGTAGCGTTCGTGCCGCCAAACGGGGTGTGTAATTTCGTTTGTCGGATCTTCTCGCTCACAGGGGCAGGAAAGGTGTGGCATTGGCACAACAAGCGCGAGCTGTGGCGACAAGAGCGCAAATCGTCCGCGGAGCGGCCGAGATGTTCGAGAAGCAAGGCTTCGTCGGAGCCAGTCTGGGAACCATCATCGAGAACACCGGCCTCACCAAGGGTGCGCTGTACTTTCATTTCAAGTCCAAGGAAGAACTGGCGCGGTGCATTGTCGCCGAGCAGCACGCGACCTCGATCGCTTCGGTGGAGGCGATCGGACGTGAAGAAGCTTCGGCGATCGAGCAGATTGTGATGCTCTGCCACGAGATGGCCCGGCAGATCGTGCACGACCCGATCGTGCGCGCCGGCATCCGGATCACCCTTGAACTCAGTGCCGACGACCACGGTCCCGCCGACCCTTACCTGGACTGGATCAACACCTGCGAGCACCTGGCACGGCGCGCCGTGGATCAAGGCGACCTCGCGCCGGACATCGATCCACCACGGTTCGCCCGGTTCGTGATCGGCGCCTTCACCGGTGTCCAGACCGTCTCGCAAGTGCTCGCGCAGCGCACAGACCTCGAGCAGCGAGTCGACGACATGTGGGGGTATCTGCTACCCGGGGTCATGCCCCCAGCCCGGCATTCGGAGATCGGCCGAATCCGCAAGGCCCGCAGTATCGGTGCCCAAAATATCTAGCTCCAACACCGAGCGGCGGCGCGATTGCTGGACTGGGCGCTCAGCGACGAGCCAATCGTACGGTTCCCGTGGTGACGTCGACACCCTCTTGCCTGACTACTGCGCGGGCCGACAACGCATCTTCGTTGAGGATCTGGATCCGGACGGTGGTGCGTCGGTCGAGCTCGGCGAATCGGTGGAACACTGCATCGATCGACTCCAGGTGTGCGTCCCGCACTTCGAACGTGGCGAACGTGGCGAACGTGCCCTGGCGTAGTACCTCCAGGAGCAGCATCCCGGGGAGGTGGTCGAGCGGATGGTCGAACAACACCGGATGTGTCACGTCGACGCGTACCTCCCACTCGTCGCGCGCAGTCTGCCGGCCGAGTACCACGTGCTGGTCCTCGACGTGGCTAACCAATGCAGGTGTAATGGCCGTGCCGCACCTCGCCGGGCCGGGGGTGCGCGGGCCTGCGGAGCCCCATCGTGCCCTCGTGTAGGCGGACGGCGGAAGTGCCGATGTGACACCGGACGCCGATCCGATCTCTCGACCCGCCAGCCAAAGCTGCAGTTCAATGCGGAAGCTCGACAACACCTGACCGCGGTACGCCAGATCGGAGAGGGTGGCGACCGCCGTCACGTCTGCTGGTGACGGCCCGACCTCCAAAGCATCCAGTTGTGTACGAACGTGAATGTCCTGCATCACGAATCGTCCGCTCAGGGGCACCTTGTATCGCACGTGGGCAAGGTAGATCGCTGCTTGACGCAGTGTTTCGGTGAGCAACATCGGGTCATATATGCCGCCCCTTGCGCGGTAGAAGCCGTGCAGTCGTGGCCACTGCGCCGCGATGGCGAACTGGTCCGGCTGTGATAGTTCGACGCAATCGGTGAGGAAGACCTCGGCGACGGCCTGCCGATGGACGTATCGGCGGGCTATCGTCCGCTCGAAAGATAGAGCGGGAATCACCTCGCGTAGCGGTTGGCATGCTCGCGTCACGAACCCTCCGTAGAAAACCGACCGGTCCTATGCGCCGGGATGCCGAACTATAGAACTGGACTCGGACAAGTGTTCAGTCGGGTGCCATTGTCGAACCAATCTGACGGAAGGCCCGCCTCGGAGGGGGAGGCTTACCGCGGACTAACGTGCGGTGAAAGGCGCCGCTTGTACGCGTGACCAGCGCGTAGCATTGCGGCGTTCAGCGAGAACAGATCGCACATCGTACTCGAGTGCTGGTCGGCAGAGACAGTGCTGCGGCCCTTTTGCCAACGCGGAATGGTGCCTGGCCGACGGTGTGACTGTGAAGTCGCGTTGTTGCACTTTCTGTCTTCTCGTCTGCCCGGATGCGTGCGGATTGGACGAATGCGGCGTCGGCATGCATAGGCGATGATCGAGATGAGTCGGCCTCTCGATTGCCCACGACGAACACGCACACAGCAACAGCGTCTGTGACCGGATGCGGCGCGTCGGGCATTTGTCTATCCGATCGACTGCAAACATGGGGGAAGCCGCCGGTACCGATCAGCGGCTTCGAGTCCTTCCCGGGAACGTTGCGCAATGCAGCCCTGTCCGGTCAGGGTGACGGTGTCGTCGTATCTCGGCAAGCGGTTGCAAACGGCGGCGATTCTTAGTCGCTCAACGGACTCGATGGAGTCCATCCGGGTTCGCATCGAATTGGCCAATCCGGGACACGCGACACGCTAGGCGGATACGAGGAACGCGGACAGTCGTCGAGCGGCGAACTGGGAGAAGTAATCGACCTTCGCGCCGTCTACTAATCCAGGAAGAAGAACTTTCCATGCGGTTGTCATGCGCTCAGGCAGTTCCGTCAGAGTGTCGGTCGCGACCGACAGTAAGCGCGTACCGAAGGCCATCTCGAGCAGCAGTCGGCCAGCCTCGTCGGGGTCTATGTCAGCGCGGAAGTCGCCTTCTTCGACTGCCCTCGCGGACAGTGTCCGGTACGTCGAGGTCCATTGATCGAAGACCACGTGGCCGGTGCCCCGGAAGTCTCCAATCTCGTTGAGCAGGCGAAACGCGGCCAACATCAGGACGTCGTTGTTGGACGGGTCGATCATCGCGTATGAGATCCCAATTAACGCCTCTAGTGCTGGTGTGCGAGAGTCGAATTGTAGGGAACATGCCGCTTGGAGGCGTGCGCAGCCTTCGTCGATGACCGCCCGTGCCAGCTGCTCTTTCGAGCTGAAGTGGAAGTACAGCGAGCCCTTTGTCACCCTCGATTCGTTGATGATCTCTTGGAGGCCCGCGTTTACGTATCCGACGCGGTTGAACACCTCAGCTGCGGCGGCCAACACGGCGTGCCGCGTGGCGATCGCGCGTTTCTGCAAGAGATGCTCCTTCCTCGACGTCGGTTCAAATCAAAACCTACAGGTTGGTATTAGATCTGAGAACTTGGACGAGTGTCCTGTTCTGTCGTGCATGAGGCGAGAAGGAAAGGTCCTCGCAGGGCCGTGCTCCGTGATCGAGCGGCGCGATGACATCGGTCGCTCCGGGGGCCTACGTGCACCTAAAGGGCGGGGCTGTCCCACAGGCGCCATCGCAGTCGGCTCATGCGCAAGGACGGTGCGGCGATAAGCGCCTGCTGGTGGGACGCATGGTTGCGACGTCAGTCGAAACCCGTTGATTGTCAACGTATCACCGCGCAGAATGACTGGGTCGGGATGCGTGGGCAGATCCGATCATCGGAGGTTTCGGACGCGTGCGTGATTGCCCCATTCTGGGGTGCGACTGTCACGGCCTTTACGTTTCGCGTTGGAAGGTTAGAGTTATGAACGCCAAGGCTCTTACGGCGAGGCCTGCGATCGAGATCGCGCCGACGCCGTTTCGCGAATCGCGTGTTTTGGAAGCGACGCGGGAATTGGTCGGGATCAGCGGCGGGGTCGGGCTGACCGTTCGATCAGTGTTCGTCGGTCCTCTCGAACTGATCACCGTCGTCGAACTGGGTTCGAAATGACTGAGCGCCACGGTGTTCAGTGACCCGGCATTCCGCAATTGCGTTTGCTCTCGGTCGAGCGCGGTCGCCCCGCATGTGGTTGATGGGTCGGAGGTCGAGGTAGCTGCTGGCAGCGGCCTGGTTGCGATGCCGGAAATTCTGGGATTACCGCAACGGTGCTGGCCTCAGGGCAGCCTTCAGGGCGACGGTGCCGCCAATCGCCGTGGTCCGAAGCGTCACCGATAGCACCACGTTGATCATCAATTCCCCGTTGTTGACGGCAGCGAAATTCGTCAGTTCGTGACCGTGCGGCGGGTGGGCCGCCGGTCATCGGCGAACATTGCCTCGATCCTCGACTTGATCTCCGCGGTGCTCATTGAGCCGCCGCGCCGAGGAGCCTGCGGTGCGGTGCGAGTCGTCGGGGTCATCGAGGTTGTCGCCATGCGTCCTGCTTTCGTCGGTTGCCGGTATGTGTGCCTCACGGTCACGTATGTGATCTGGTTCACATCGCGACCGACTATGTTCTACACCACAAGTTCGGTCATGTGCCACTCCGCCTGGTTGTCTAAGTCTCCCGGCAGATCGACGTCAAAGCGCTCTACAACCTGTGGGTGACCCAGGCGGAGAAGGATGCGATGAGCGGAGTTCTGCACTCCTGCTGAGACAGATCATCGCGGTCGGGACTACGGTAGCTCCTCAATGGTCACCCATCTGGGGGCTATCCCGGCGCGGAATCCCTTCCACGAGGGATGGCGGAGCCGCCGGTCCGGGGTGAACTCGCGGTACTCGACGGTGCCGACCAGAACCGGCTCGACCCAGCGGGCGTGAGCTGCAAGTTCATCGGGAACATGTGTGTCGAAGGGGCTGGTGGGGCGTTCGAGCGGGCGGAGCATCGTCAGCGTTCGCCGCCGGTGGGCTTCGGTGAAGCCCGAGTCGACGTGCCCGACGTACACCAGGCCGATCTGGTGCGCGTGGGCGCCGACGATCAGCGACCGCAGTCCACCGTGGCTGGTCGCTTCCCAGCCGCCGACGATCACCTCGGCACTGTTGCGGAGCGGGGTCTTGACCCAATCTGGTGAGCGGCGCCCCGGCTGGTAGGGGGCGGTCATCTTATTGGTGACAATTCCTTCGAGGCCGAGCTCGTCGGCCTCCTCGAGCTTTGTGTCGCCGTCGACGTCGACCCAGTGTGGGGGCACCTGCAGCGATTCACCGCCAGGGGCGAGGTCCAGGTCGGCCAGGAGTTGTCGGCGCTCGAGATATGGCCGCTGCAGGATCGGCGCCCCGCGGTGCGTCAGCAGATCGAAGATGTAGAAGGCGACCGGTGCGGCGCGCTGCGGCGAGGCCGGCGGGCGCTGGATGAGGGTCCGACTTTGGATCAGGTCGAAGCGTGGTCGACCGCCGTCGGCGGCGGGCGCGACGATCTCTCCGTCGACTATCAGGCCGCCGCCTGGGTCGATCCTGGAGAGTCCCGTCCGGTGGTGATCTCGGGGTACGCGGCGGTGATATCGGCGTTGTTGCGGCTGAACAGGTGCACCGCGGATGCGGTGATGGTGCGTACACCGTCGAATTTCATCTCCACTGCCCAGTCGTCCCCACTCGGTGGTGGACCCAGCGTCGCCAACATGGGTTTTACCGGGCGGAGAGGTGGTGCGGGCTGATGGGCGGGCACCTTTCTGATTCTGCCCCTGTGATCTGCCGTCGGCAGTGTGCTGGGGCGGGATGCGTGTGAGGAGGGGTAGCGGGCGGCGCCGTCACGGCGCGGGCGTCGCCGGGGGCGCCGGCTCCGTTGTCGAGAAATCGACGGAATGTTGGCACGGGAGGGGCGGTTGGTCCTTCGATGCCCACCTGCCGTCGAACTGGAGGAGTGATGCGTGTTCAGCTGGGCTCGGTGGTGGGGGATGGCCACACGGGGGCCAGGGTTCCGTCGTTGCCGTAGCGGTCGATCTGGGCGATGCCGCGCCGGGGTGGATGGGGGCGGTGCGTCTCGTTGATCGCGTGGAAGTCCGATTCGAAGGACTTCTCGCTCGATGTTCCATCGCTGAGCGTTACCAGGTACCTGGGCATACTCAGAAATATGCCACTGCCGCTCTGGGTTCGGGCACCTTTGTCGGATCTGTCCACAAACTATCATGACCGACTTCGATTCAGCGACAACATTTTCCATCCTTGCGGCCATGAACCTACTGGGCGGAGGGATCGGTGTCGGCGTGGCGTTCCCGACGCTCAGGACGACTGGGCAGGTAGGACGGGCGTGAACACTCACTGAATACACGGCGCGCCTCGCGTCGGGTCGTCGGGCCGGGTGTTAGACCAGATCTACTCTGTGGAGCGAGGTGGTCGACTTGTTCGTGTTGGTCGGACGTGAGCGTGCACCCTGGAGGACGCTTTTGGTGGGAAGCGGCTCGCGGTTCGGTGTTCGTCAGATCCGGCAGCACCGGGTATGAAGGGGCAAGACCTGCACCGGCACCGGGGATGTGCAGCAACCGGAGTGGCCGGGACGAATTTGCCTCGACAGGGCGTTGGCGGTCCGTCGGCAAGTCCGCCGGGATCGCGGGCGCCGACGAAAAGAGGTGATCGACACTGATGTCCGTCGCTGGTACTGATGGTTTCAGGTGCAGTGTCGCTGCCGATTTCTTGTTGAGGAGGCGCCGTGTCCGATAGCGGTGTGCCGTTGTTGATGGTCGATCGGTCCGAGGCCCTCGATCGTGATGATGCGTTCGCGGTGACCGAGCTCGCCGATGGTTCGGGGTGGAGGCTGGAGGTTCACATCGCCGGGGTCGCGAACGTGGTGGCCCTAGGTTCTGACGCCGATGCGACGGCGTTCCTGCGGCGTGAATCGAGGTATCTGCCCCGTCGGACGGTGCCGATGCTCGGCCGCGACACCGAGCAGGCGGCGACGCTGAGCGAGACTGCGGAGAGGTCCACGCTGCGGGTACGTGCCGATGTGTCCGCGGACGGGGTGGTGTCCGGGGTGAGTGTCGATCGCGGGCGGGTGCCGGCCGGGAGGTGCGTCGCGGTCGATCATGCGCAGATCACACGGATTCTCGGGTCGGTTGACGACCCGCTGCACGAGGGTGTGCGAGCCGCGAATGACGCCGCGCAGGTGCTGCTTCGGGGACGTCGCAGGTCCGGCGCGTTCGCGCTCTACGATCTCGCGCACGGGTGGGGTTCCACCGAGGAAGGCGGGATCGTGCCGATCCCGCTGGACGAGCGCACGGTGGGATACGTGATTGTGCAGGAATTGATGATCGCAGCGAACGAGGCGATCGCCATGTGGTGCGTGCAGGAGGATCTTCCGGTTCTGTTCCGCAATCACCGCAGCGCGGTGACCGCGGGCAGCACGGAGGACCTCGCGGCGGAGGTTGCGGTGGCGATGACGGATCCGGTGCTGTTCGAGAAGCTGCGTTCGCGTCTGCAATCGTCGTATCGTGCTGCCACGTACGCCCCGACGGTGCACGGCCATCACGGGCTTCGGTTGGCGGCGTACACGCACGCGACGTCGCCGCTGCGCAGGGTGTCGGACCTGATCACCCAGCGGGTGATCTTCGCCCACCTCGATTCGATGCCTGCCCCGTACACCACAGAGCAACTCGGCAACCTCGCCGCTGATATCAACCGGCGTATCGCCGCGGACCGGGACGAGAAGGCAGCGCACTTCAAGGCCCGCGACCGGAGGGTGACCGCGCAGGTCGTCGCCGCCGGCGAACTCGAGGGTCTCGACTCGAAGCGGTGGGCGAAGGTGCTGGCGGCCGCGGCGGCACGTGACCCGATCGGTGAGGTGGTCGCCGAGCTGCACCGCCGAGTGCAGGCCGACGAGGTGACGGTGACCACGATCGTCACGTTGCTTCAAGCCGGGGAGAGTTGGGCGCCGATCCGCGACGAGGTGTTCGACTGGGCGTCGCAGTCGCATCCGGAGTTCGGGCCGAGTGTGGTGTCGATGTGGCTTCAAGCTCATCCCGACCTGCCCAGACCCGAGATCGACGGCGATCACCGCGGGCCCTCGCACACACCGGTGTTCGCGGCCCGGTTCCGGGTCGGACAGGTCTGCGGGCCCTGGTCCACCGCGGGCAGTAAGAAGCGAGCCGAGCAGGACGCTGCGTGGGGCCTCACCAACGCCGTCGCGGCAGGGGAGAGCCACCCGGAGACCGGCTCCCCGCTGCGGGACGAGCCGCAACCGGTGCCCCCGAGCACCACGCACGCGGGGGTACGGGCGCGGCCGGCATCCGCGCGCAGCGGTCCCCCGGATGTGGAGTCGGGACGGGAGTCGAGAAGGCGGGAGCGCGCGCACAAGAACCCGATCGCGTGGGTGATCAGCCACGCCGAACACCACGGACATCCCTCCCCGCAGTGGGAGGTGAGGATGGAGGGCGCCGCCCACGCACCGGTGTTCACGTGCGAAGTCCGCTACCTGGACCACTTGGCAACCGGGTGCGGGACAACGAAGAACCTTGCGAAAACCGCCGCGGCCGCGGACCTGGTCGATTCGCTTATCGACGAGACGTCTCCCGCTCGATGACACCGGTAAACCAACTCTGATCCGCCCACCCGGACTTTTCACTTTCATTTAGACGCGCGAGGTGCCGCCCGCGGCCATCTGATGCCTTACCAGCGAGCGGAACGCCCCTCCGACCAGCGAAGGCACTGGCCGTTGCCCTGGCTGCCACCGGGGCCGTCGAGCCCGCTGTGCATCGATCCGCGAGCTACCCGCCCCGCATGCCAGCTACGACATGCGCGGCCGGGAGTGCCTGTGATCCCACATGGCCAGGGCACTAACCGCAATGCCGCGCAGTTAGGCGTGTGACTGTTGGGTCAAATGGGACACACGTGAGTAAAGGGCGTGTCGGTGCGTGTGGGACAGCGGAACTCCCGGTATCGAGGGCTTGTCCTCGCAAGACAACCCTTTACCTTGGGAGTTCCGCTGTCCACACAGTCTGTCATCCGCCGCCCCGTCGAGGTTGCCGTAGGCCGGTTCGCGCCCGGTCACCTCGGCGAGTTGACCCAGATCGTGCCGTTCGAGATGGTCGACGACGCGCTCGCGTCGACGTCGAGTGTGCAGAAACGGGTGCGCGATCTGCCCTCGCGGGTGGTGGTGTACCTGCTGCTCGCGGCTGGACTGTTCGCCGAGGGCGGCTACCAGCAGGTGTGGGCACGGCTGACCGCCGGAGTGGACGCGCTGACGCCGGCCCGGCCGGGCAGTTCCGCGCTCGCCCAGGCTCGCCGCAGGGTCGGGGCCAAACCGTTGCGGGCGCTGTTCGAGCTGCTCGCCGGGCCGGCGGCGGGGGCGACGCGTTGGCGTGGGCTGCTGGTCTGCGCGGTCGACGGCACCACGATGTCGGTGCCCGACAGCGCGGCGAACCTGCGTTGCTTCAGTCGCCAAAGCGGCACCCACGGCGGTTCCGGATACCCGCTGATGCGGATGTTGACCATCGTCGCGTGCGGCACCCGCACCGTCATCGACGCCGTGTTCGGCTCGACCCTCATCGGCGAAACCACCTACGCACCGCGCCTGTTCGGTTGCCTACGGCCGGGCATGCTGCTACTGGCCGACCGCAACTTCGCCGCACAGAACATCATCGCCGGCATCGCCGACACAGGTGCTGACCTGCTCATCCGCTGCAAGGACAGCCGCAAACTCCCACGGATCGGGCGCTGCCCGGACCGGTCCTACCTGACGGTGATCGCCGGAGTGACACTTCGAGTCATCGACGCCGAGATCGCCATCACGGGCACCGGCGATCACCAGCGCAAACGCCGAGTCGGCCGCTACCGACTCATCACCACATTGACCGACCACCAGGCGTTTCCGGCATCGGCGATCGTCGAGCTCTACCACCAACGCTGGGAGATCGAAACCTCCTACCTGGAGCTGAAGTCCAGCATCCTCGGCGGACGGGTGCTGCGCGCACGCACCCCGGCCGGCATCGAGCAGGAGGTCTACGCCCTGCTGACCACCTACCAAGCCCTCCGTCTGGCCATCGCCGACGCCACCGCCACCAACCCGACCGCCAGCCCCGACCGGGCCAGCTTCACCGTCGCTCTCCACGCCGCACGCGACCAGCTCATCCACGCCGCCGGCGTCATCGCCGGTACCGTCATCGACCTGGTCGGCGCAATCGGCCGCGCCGTACTCACCGATCTAATGCCCACGCGCAGAACACGAGTCAGCCCTCGCGTAGTGAAGCGCGCAATCTCCAAACACCGAGCCAAGGGCGACATCGACCGCACCAACTACCACGCCGAGATCAGCATCAGCATCCTCATACCAGCACACTGGACAACAGACCCGCCGCCCTAACTGCGCGGCATTGGCACTAACCGTCCGGCGGCGTGAATTCGTCTGGTGGGCGCGGAAGCGTCATGCTTATGCTCCGGGGGGTGCCGAGAAAGGGTGCAGTCCATGCGGGACGAGAGCGAGAAGAAGTCGGCGTCAGCTGATGCGTTGAGCGTGGGCACCCGGGTGTCGGTGCGTAGGCAGGCTGAGGCGGCGACCGGCGTGATCGTCGAGGACTACGCCGAACTGACCGACACTGCTGAACGCGGCCACGATTGGGCACCCGTGCATCGGTGGGCGGTCGCCCTTGACGACGGGCGTCTGGTCTTCGCCGACACCGAGGACCTCACGGTCGATATCGGCACAGGTGAATCCGGGTAGGGGGCGGCACCGGTGACCTGGTGGCCGGGAACCTTCGCGCCGGCGATTCCCCAAGGTCATTGTGAACGTGCGATCGGGCATCGTTCCGACGTCTTCACTCACCCCTATCAGCCAACCTCGAGATCTGCTTTCACCGGCCCACTCACGAATACGAGTGGGAGATCCGTTGGTCGACTGAGGCTTGCAGCTGCACCGCTATGGCTCGTGGTGCCACAGTGGATGGTTCACGACCACGAGAATATGGACAGCTGTGGGGCGCCGGGATGTGCTGAGCGCGGCCCGACGGGAACGAGTGCGACACGGAGGCAACCCCGTCGACCGGAAATGCTGACCGATCCTGCGTCCGACGAGCAGAATGCACAGGATGAGCAGCGCCGACGATTGGAACGCGAACATCATCGCTGAATTCCGGGCAAACCAGGGCCGCGTTGGCGGCCCATTCGAGGGCGCACCGATGGTGCTGGTTCACCACCGAGGCCGTAAGACTGGGCGCGATCGAGTGAACCCGATGATGTATCTGCCCGATGAGCAAGATCCGGACACGATGTACATCTTCGCCTCCAAAGCCGGCGCCCCGACCAATCCCGACTGGTACTACAACCTCGTCACCGCCGGCGAGGCAGAGATCGAACGTGGCACCGAGCACTACCCGGTGACAGTGGACGAGGTGACCGGTCACGAACGGGATCGCATCTACGCCGAGCAGGGCCGTCGGTATCCCGGTTTCGTTGAGTACGCGGAGAAGACTGCCGGCATCCGGACGATCCCTGTGCTGGTGCTGCGCCGCAGGTGAGATCGACAGGGTCCGGCCGGGCGGAGCACCCGGGCGGTTTGATCGGTCGGGTGCATCGTTCCCGATGGTTGGCCGCAGAGAAGCCAACTAGCGAGTCACGGTGGCGTCGCTGACACTTCTGCGGCGTCGTGGTCGGGCGCGCGGCCGCGCTTGTGCCTGCTGAGCACGAAAGAGGTGTGCTCGTGTCGGGACCGGGAATGGTTGATCACTTCACCGGACATCAGCGGGATACGCGGACACCTGTGCGATCGTCGTGACGTGAACGTTGCGTTCCTCGATCCCGTGGATCCTGCTGAATCCGTGCGTGATCTCGCACAGCTGTGACCCGAGCTCTCCGCTGCGTGCAACCGCGCGTCGGCAATCGAGGTCAGCAGGGCGGGGAGCAATAAGGGTGCGCTCGTGCCACGGTGTCCGCGTGGGTGGGTGGGTGTCGCTTATGTTGTGGTCCAACGCCATACGACTGCGGGGCGGCCGGTGGCCTGCACGCGGACGCGCTCGTCGGTGCGTTCGAGTCCCGGTATTGCCTTGAGCGTGCGATTGAGATTGCCTTGATCGGGGCGGCTGCCGGCGAGTGCAGTGGTGACGGCGACGGCGTGGGTGGCGGGGAATTCTGGGCCGAGGAGGGCCCGGGTGAATGTTGTGTTCCGCCAGAGGAGGCTGGTGTCGAGTATGCGGCGTGCTTCGGCGACGATGCGGTCGTGGTCGAAGGCGAGGTCGCCGCCTTCGTCGAAGCCGCGCCACAGTGTCGCGGCGGAGGGGTCGGTGGTGATGTTGTCGGGGGTGATGACGGCCCACATGGCGATGGACAGGGTCGGCCCGCGTGGGTCGCGACTGGGTTCGTCGAACACCGCGAGTTGTCCCGCCGCCAGGATCGCGTCGTCCGGGAGACCGAGCTTGGTGGTGACGGCGCGGCGGGCTGCCGTGTCGAGGCGTTCACCGGCGCCGAGCAGGACACCGGGCAAGGCGGTCTGCCCGGTGTACGGCTCCCAGCGGCGGGGCGCGACGCCGTAGCGCAGCGCGCCGGGTTCCGGGTTGCCGAACCGGAGTGCGATCACGTCGACGGAGACGGATGACTGTTCCATATGGTGATCATGCGGCAGCGGGCTCGCGGACGCGGCGGGCGGCCCGGCTGGGGCCGTCGGAGGTGAGCACCACCGGTGCACTGACCAGCGATCCGAGGTGCGCCGCGACGTCTGCCCGATGTGTCGGCAACCAGGCTGTGTCGGGCGTGAGTGCGGACAGAATGTCGGTGAGGTGTTGTTGATGCGTGAGGTCCTGCCACGGCCCGAGAGGCAGCAGGTGGCCGACGCCGGGGTACCGGCGTGCGCTCCGGAGGGGGATTCCGGCGGCTGCGGCGCGGGTCACCGCGTCGAGGTGGGTGACGGCGAGACTGTCCACGCCGCCGCAGACGTCTGTCGCGTACCGGAGCAGTACTTCGTCGAGGTCTCCGATCCGGAAGGTGCCCTGGTAGCTGCCGGTGTCGTTGTGCTGTTCGGGAAGGACCGCGCCGAGTGTCGGGTTCTCGGTGGGCATCGGTCCTGCGCCGTGTCGGGTGGTGTAGGTGCGGGTGACGCCGAGGACGTGGCTGTCGTGGCCGTGTTCGGCGGAGAGTGCGTGGGCGTTGGTCGGTTCCACGGTGGACCAGGTGGTGTGCGGGTGGAATCCGCGCCACTCGTCGAGTAGCACTCCCTGGGCTCCCTCGAAAACCACGCGGCCACTGTTCGCGAGGGCGGCCAGGTCGCCATCGTCGGTGATCCGGACAGCGGCCGCGAATTCGGAGTACATCGTGACCATGTCGTCGAGGTCGGGCGACCGGTGGATGCTGGGGGAGAGCAGGTCCCGGTAATGTTCTTCCATCGCGGCGAGTTTGGCGCGCAGAACCGCTGGGCGGTGGCAGTCCCCGATGGTGGGTGCGTCGGGGTGGTCGAGTGCGTAGGCGGCGGTCTCGCCGATACCTTTGCCGCAGGATCCGTGCCTGTCGTCGCCGCGGGCATCCTCGCGGGCGCGGTTGGCGGCCACGTGGATCGGTGTGGTCAGTAGCGCGTGGGCGTCGATGTGCAGTAACTGGAGCGGATTCGGCACGCCCAGCCCGGCGAGGGCGCGGGCCTCGGCGGCGAGGGCGATGGGTTCGACGAGGACATGCCGCGACAGCACGGTGGGAACGGCGGAGAAGGTCCCGGACCCGAACTGGGAAAAGGTGTGGTGGCGACCGTCGACTACGACGTTGTGTGCGGCCTGTGCGCCGCCGTTGAATCGGACGACGGCTGCGACGTCGAGGTCGGCGTTCGGTGAGCAGAGCCAGTCGACGGTGGCGCCCTTGCCGGCGTCGCCGAAGCCCAGGTCGACGACGATGATGTCGCGGTCACCGAACACCGTGGTCATGGGATCTCCTGTCGTAGAGGGGGAGTCGGGAGACGGGGCTCGCACCCGGTGTGGGGGATCAAGAGTCCCGCCTCCCGAAGAGGTGTCAGGTGAAGGACACGTCGTCGCTGCCGGCCGGGTCGATCGGCAGTGGGCTCACCGTGACAGGGGCCCGCGCCGCACTGAGGACGGCGAGGGCGTGACCGACGGTGTCCGCTTCGGCGGCAGAGCCGATGTCGCGCAGGTCCGCCAGACCCTCTCCGAGGTCGATGCGGTCCTCGCCGATGCCGACGGTCAGCGCGATCAGCTCGCACACCGCACCCGGGTCGTCCAGCTTCAGGAACCGTTCCCCGAGCAGGTGCTGCCAGTGCTCCGCGATTCCGGGATCGTGGTAGTACGCCGACTGATTCGGCAGTACGAAGTAGACGTTCCAGCGGCGTTCGAGTTCCCGGTACACCGACTCGACGGTGACATCGCGGTCGAGGTTGTCACCGATCACCGCGCGCACGTGCCGGGCCGACAGTCGGGCCTTGTTCAGCTCGTCGCCGATGATGAACAGGTAGCCCTTGTGGCCGCGTTTGTCCCACGCGTCGGTGGCGGTGTGCCGCGCCATGAAATATGCCGCCAGCTCGTAGCTTTCGGACTTCTGCCCGCCGCCGTTGCCTTCGAGGAAGATGGTGCGGAGTTGCTCGTCCATGGCGTTACCGGACTCGAATTGACCGACCTGCAGGGGCACTCGGTCGGAGTCGGCGTCCCCGATGCCGCCGAACAGGATCTGCGGGTCGTCGGCATACCCCTTGCGCTGCAGTAGCCCGTGCAGTTTGCGGAGCTTGTCCTGCATGATTCGCGGTACCGTGCCCATCGAACCGGTGACGTCGAAGAGCACGGCGATCGGTAGCGACTCGGGGTGCCCGGCCGAATCCCGGCATTCCCGCACGGTCACACCCAGCGGGTCCAGGGTCGGGTCGGCCTTCCACTGGTCTCTCGGTCGTGCGTAGAGGGCGCTGGTGTAGCCGAAGTCGTCGACGCCGCGGGCGGCGCGGAACGTCTTGGCTGCGGTGTAGGTGTCGTCATCCCACTTGCCGTATCCCATGGTGGATCACTGTCCTTTCGTGGTGGGCATGGTGAGCGGGCGGAAGCGTCGCCGCCCGTAGAGCGTGTCGAGCAGGTCGTCGAACTCGTCGAGCAGATCGACGGCGTCAGGTCGCAGACTCGGTTGTGGTTGCATGCATCCCCGGGCGAACCCGCGCAGGCGGGCGGGGGCGATGTCGGAGAGCATGGTCAGCATCAACCGATGGGCCATGAACACATCCCAGGCTGGGGTAGCGGTGGAGCCGGTGGAACTCTCGGGTGGATAGTGATCCCGCAGAGAAGGGATCGTCGCCAGCGGCGCCGTGCCTGGGCGGGTGGCGAACGACCACCCGGCCAGCACCACCCCATGCCGTTCAGGGTGAATGAGCACGTTGTCCGCCGTTACCGCGGTGTGTACCCACCCGGCGCGATGGGCGGCGGCAAGAGCCCGGAGCAGGCGCCGGTGCATCCACACCCAATCCCGCGGATCGAGCCCATCCGGGTGCGCGGCCCGCACCTCGCCGAGGGTGACGAATCCAGTGGTCAGCGAGTCCAGCACATTCACCTGCCGCCGGGCGCCGGTCACAGGGTCGGCGTGGGTGAAGTGGTCGATCAGTTGCGGGAAGTACACGCGCAACCACTCATTCCCGCCCCCGGCGGACGCCGCGATCTCCGTGAGCGCGGCCCGTTCCGCATCGATCAGTGTGTTCGAGGCGACACTGCGGGGAACCTTGATCACCACGCCCGCGCCGCCGACATCGGTGGCATGGTGCAGGTCGGCGATCGAACCACGGGCATGCCGCACCTTGAGTCGATAGGATCCGCAACTGCCGTCCAACACGATCGCCATGGCCGAATTCGTGCTGGACGCAGCAGCTTGCCAGCGGCGGTACAGGTCGGTCACGTGTGTGAATGCCGCTGCGGCGCGGGCGGCGTACGCGGGATCAACCCGATCCGGGTGAATCAGAACCGACAGGCGGCGGAACCGCCGACGGGCAGCGCGCTGAGCCGTCGGGTCGAGGCTGATTGGGCCGAACAGGTCGCTCGGCACGATTGCCGCACCGACGACGTCGAGTGCCTCCGTCATCGCTTCCATGGTTTTAGTCTAGAAGACTAAAACAAGGATTTGCAATCCCCCCACTGCGATCGGTGCAAAGCAATGTCGATCGATGCCACCTATGTCGGCGGAACCCACGAGTGCGTCGCCGCGATCCCCGCCCACTCCCGGCGACGTTCCCGGTTAGTGTTCACGACCCGGTCACGTGCGACAGCGACACCATCAGTCCGCCACGAAAGGTCCTTGATGGTGCATCGACGACCGGTCGTAGGTCGACGCGAATACGGTGCGCGGTCTTCGCGACTACATCGAGGATGGCAGGATCACGTCATCGAGATCGGAACCTCGATGTGAGGGTCCGGATCGAGATTGAGGGAGTATCGGCATGGCGCAGGGCATTGTGAAGTGGTTCAACGGTGAGAAGGGCTTCGGTTTCATCGCACCCGACGACGGAACTCCGGACGTTTTCGTGCACTACTCGGAAATCTCGGGCAGCGGTTTCAAGTCGCTCGATGAGAATCAGCGTGTGGAGTTCGAGGTCGGTCAGGGGCAGAAGGGCCCGCAGGCCACGAACGTGCGCTCTGTCTGACCAGTGCAATGTGGGGACCGCATCCGGTGAGTGCGGTCCCCATTTTTTTATCGGATCGGTCCCCGCGCGGGTAGAGCCTCAGCGAGGGGGCCCGCGACCCGTCCCCGCGTGGGCAGACTGAAGGCATGGGTCAGGATCACCAGGGGCGACCGACATCGGTGGAGAGTTGGGCCATCGGTACGCGGTGGGCGGAGCAACTGGTTTGGTGTCGGCCCGAATCTGCATATATTTGCGGAAGTCGTGATGCACGGTGCATCACCTTGGCTGTTTGCGCGATGCTCAAGCGAAGTGGCCGCGGGAAACGGAGTCGTTGGGATTCGATGAACTTGTCGTCAAACCGCATGCAGAGACTGACTGCATTGGTTGAGCAGGCGGAAGGCCCGGCCGATCCGAGTAGCTCCAATGATCGGGTAGTTGATCGCGTAGCGAGGTTCGTCCTCGACACGTCTAGCATGCGCTTGTGGATGGACCCAACAAACCCCTCAAAAGCGGCGGCGGGAGTGGCCGTTCATTGCTCGAACCGTTGTGACATGCCCGCCAACCTAGCGCGTCGGTACCGTCGTTTAGGGTCCTGATTCATGCCGGATGCCGTCCACACCATTCCGTTCGACGCACTGTCAAACGCCGACCTGCACGTCGACGCCGTGTATCTGGCGGGAACGAGCGGAAACATCAACGACGACCCGCTGCAGCGCTTGCTCCCCGTCGGCAACATGGGCGGTTTCAGGCACACCGGATCGCCATGGAAGCAGACGGTCAAGCTGTCGGCGCTGTACACCAGCGGAGCGGAGTCCGATTGGCCGGACTCGCTCGATCCGCAGACCGGCATGCTGACCTACTACGGCGACAATCGCAGCCCCGGTCACGAACTGCATACAACGAAGCGTGGTGGCAACCTTCTGCTGCGGGATGCGTTCGAGGCTGCTCATGGTTCTCCGGCAGATCGGCTGCGGGTGCCGCCGTTTCTGTTGTTCGAGCGGGCTGCTCCTGGCCGGGCTGTCCGGTTCCGAGGGTTGCTGGCGCCAGGGTCGGCGACGTTGACCTCCGATGATGAACTCGCCGCCATCTGGCGAAGCCAGGGCGGAAGCCGGTTTCAGAACTACCGTGCCCGGTTCACTGTTCTCGATGCAGCAACGATTCCACGCAGCTGGATCAACGACCTTGTGCAAGGTGCGGACACGACGTCCGGGGATTGCCCCGAGGCGTGGCGTGACTGGGTCGAAGGCCGCGCGTACAAAGTGCTGGCTGCACCGTCGACCACAGTCGTGCGGAAGAAATCCGAGCAACTGCCATCCGACCCTGCCGGTATCGCGATGCTGCGGACCATCCACCAATTCTTCGAAGGCCGCCCACACGCGTTCGAAGAGTGCGCCGTCGCGATCTGGCGACTCATCGCTCCCGCGACAGGGCGATGTGATGTCACCCGACCTAGCCGCGACGGTGGTCGTGACGCTATCGGGGAGTATTTGCTCGGTCCACTCGCGGACCGCGTTGCGGTTGACTTCGTTTTGGAGGCGAAGTGTTACGCACCGACGACGTCGGTGGGAGTGCGAGACGTCAGCCGCCTGGTTTCTCGGCTGCGGCACCGGAACTTCGGTGTCTTCGTGACCCTGTCGTACTTCAACGATCAGGTTTACAACGAAGTACGGGAGGACGGGCATCCGATTGCGATGATCTGTGGTCAGGACGTGGTGGACATCCTGCGTGAGCACGGATACGGAGATGCGAATGCCGTGCGTGCATGGCTTGAGAACCAATTCACCAGCGGTTCGGCCGCGGTCCTCGTGTAGCGAGTCGAATGCCGAACGATCGACTCTGGGTTCGGCGCCAGCGATGCAATGCCGTCCGTCAACGAAACGCACTGACCGCACCGGCTACGCGAGGGTAGCCGGTCGGTCAGTCTTGTTGGGGGCTCCCCCGATCAGCAACCGGGTAGGGCACGTGCTGAAACTTGATCGGAATGTCAGGGGCGGGACCGTAAGCTACGCGTCGCAGGGGACAAGTTGTCGACTTTTCAGAGGGGGATCAATGCAGGCGTGGGTGTTCTTGTCGGTATCGGGCGAGCGTAGTTGGCAGAGCAACGATGGTTACCATGACGTCCTTGGATCGCACTACGTGTACGACAGCGGGGTCGCCTACAGACTGCAGGTCGCGCCAGGCGATCTTGTCGTCGTCCGCGACGAGAATCTGGTTCTCGGAATTTCGCGTCTCGATAACATTCATCAGGCGCCGGCGACGAAAATGCGTTCTCGATGCCCGCAGTGCGACAGGACCGGTGTCGAGCACCGCAAGGGTAGGGGCGTGTACGTGTGTCGGCACTGCAAGGGCGAGTTCGCCGCTCCTGTCAAACGCAGCGAGCCCGTGACCGAGTACGTCGCGACCTACGGACAGGGTTGGCAAGCTCTGGACGGTGCGATCATGTATGAAGAGCTGGAGCCGCTGCTAGGTGGGGTGGCGCAGAACGCGATACGGCCGTGCGAGATTGATGGCCTCGAGCAATTGCTCAACCGGATCTCCGTGGAGGTCCCCGCGGTTGGCGCCGCGCCGGATCCGAGTCCTCCTCCGCAGATCCCCGGCGGCCACCGTGAGGCGATCGGTCGAACTAGGCTAGGACAAAGCAAGTTCCGCAAAGAATTGCTGCGGACATATGGATTGGTCTGCGCGATGACAGAACCGTGTCCGGCTGAGAGTCTCGAGGCAGCCCACATTCGTGGGTTTGCCGAACACGAGAAACACGATCTCAAAGGCGGGATCTTGTTGCGATCCGACATCCACAAGCTGTTCGATGCGGGACGAATCGCGGTCGATCCCGAGAAGTTGGTTGTTGTGACGCATCCCGCGTTGGATCGGTACCCGCAGTACCGCGAACTGTGTGGCGCACCGATTGTTCCCGGGCCCGATCTGGCGGCATTGCGAGAGCACTTTGATGCCGCTACCCAGTTGTGGTGAGCGATTTCCGAGTCGCGCGAGTTGATCGGATTCTCTACTGGGAGCTGACAGGGAGTCCTGCGACGGGGTTGTTGAATGGGGTTCGCGAATGCCAAAGATCACGTCACCCGAGTGCACGCCGATTGGAAGGCGCCTGCTGCTGCGAGAGTGGGTTGGGTTCAACGACCACATGGCGCGCCGCAGAAGAATCCACTGAGGGATGGCTGGTTGATGCGTTCTACCCCGCTTCTCATGCCGGGATCGTGACGTCGATGATTCCGCCGTCCCGAGGCGGCGTCTGGGACGAATTGGGGCGCCCGCTCGCAGGGACGCGGGGGATCCTCGGCGCACGGATGGAGACAGATGACGCTCCGACCGAGAATGGAAATTGCGGCGTGGTGAGTTGCGCCAGTCATGGACCGCTGCAACAGTATGAGTTGGCTTGTATAGGAAGCCGTTCCCGGTGCAGTCCGCCCCTTACTGCACCGCGTATGGGATGAAGAAGCTGCGCTCCACCTACCGTTCTGCTCGTTGTCCGTTGTTGAATCGATCATTTGCGGATGTCGAGGGCGGCGGTATCCGGGATGGGTTACATGCCTGCTGGCGGGTTCTTGTCCGGTTCACTTCACCGGTTCTGTTCATACACAGGCGAGTCTTTTCAGTATCTAAAGTCCTCTGGCGTTGGCGCGGGTCCGATACGGCCGGCAGCTGGAGCTCAGGCGTTCCTTGAGGCGCAAGTTCTGAAGGCACTTGGCAGTCCTGGGGGACGGTATGCGCACCCTCTGGGAATAGTCAGATTTCGGATTGGCCTCGATGGTGTTCCAGTTGTCTTTCTGGACAGTCATGCCGAAATGGCGATTGGAGCGATCTTCCCGACGAGTCGCACCGTCGTCGAAGTTCTGCTTCCAAGCTACGAATCATACATTGAGGTACAAGGGATTCTGGATCTGCGGGTGCTCGCGGTCCAAGGTCGAGAACTGCACGTCGGGCTCGTCGGAACCGATGCAAGATTGGTGCTAGCTGCGTCAGCGGGGAGCGGCTGGGCTCGTGAGATACGTGATCATGAGCGCGATCTTGTCTCCGCTGGCTATATTCCGCTGTGGACGGAATCGATTCGAACACCGTTCGAGCAGGAACACCTTGCAATGTGTCCACCATTGCATGAGTTCGCGTTGACGTGGCTGGGATCGGGTCTTCTACGCCGCATCGGACTATTTCGAACCCAGCCGCGCATTGTGGTATCGCGAGTACAGGCATTTGCTTTCGTCCAGAAGCTGATCGGCGAGGGCGGCTGCTGCTTGCTGCCAGGGCAGGTCAGCCGGGAATGCCACGTTTGACGCGGACACCTCCGTGGATAGGCTGACCGCGCGACGTTTGAACTTTGTGTGAGTGGCGTTGCTGAAGAACACGTCGTCCTCGAACCTCTGCATCAGTTCGGATAGGGACAGTCCCGATGCTGTCTCGAGAGTGCCACCGCCGACGTACACCGTCATGATGTAGCCGTCCGCGACACCGTTTTCGGTGATTGTTGACATGTGCGCGCCCTCGACGGCGCCGACATTGATGGTGAACAAACGCCGGCCTGCCCCGGTCGAGGGCAGGTAGCTGATCGACCAACTGTCAACGATCGTGTCCTTGGGCTGCGCGATCGCGGCGTGGAGGTAGCTGCGTGCCACCTCGACCGCGAGTCCGAGGTCGGAGAAATCCTTCAGCTTGATAGTTGTCTTCGGTGGGTGAGGGATAAGCGCGTGACACGTGGTGTCGTCCTTCAACTGAGGTGGGATTCACGCAAGTGTGAACACGGTCGCGATGGTGCTGTCAGTTAGTGAGGCATCGCAGGGTCGGCACCGCGCTGTGATCCAGTGTGATTCCTCAAGGTCCTTCGGGCTAGTCATTCAGCCGAATGTCATTCAGCCGATCTACCTGCGGCGGATGTCCTTTCGAGATTTCGCATGAGGCGAGGAGTGGTTCGACGAGGATGGGCGCCGCTTGTGGCTTCCAGGGTGGGACTCCTACCAGGGGATTCCCGAGCCGGGCTGCCGGGCATGTGGGAAGCCAGGTTCTTTCTGTCGGCTGGTCTGGTGGGCGCGGTGTCGGGGTGGAGTCGGAACGGGGGTCGCTGATGTCGTCTATGGGCCGGTGGTTTCGAGTGCGGTCGCGGCGAGTTGTCTGCAGTGTGAAGGCTTGTAGGCGGATTGGCGTTTGCGCATCAGGTCGAGATTGAATGCTGCGGCGGCAGCGCGGACGTGCTTCGACTTCAAGCCCGAGCGAAGATGGCGGATGTCGTCGATGTATAGGCATTGCTCGAACGCGCCACCTGATTTGTGCGTGTAGTCGTCGTCGAACATCACTCCGCGTGCGGCGAGGAGGGCCCGGCCCCACCTGCCGGTCGGAAGATGACGTTTGTCGACGAAGAATGCAGCTCCAATGGTGTCAGTCTCATCGGAGGCCGCGATGTAGAACGTCTCCAGGGCTGCCATCGAGACGCAGAAGATTCGTCTTCGGTTGGAGCTGGGGAAGCAGCTCACGGTCCAGAAGGTCGCTTCGGTGCGGCGTGGGAGCGGAATGCACTGAGCGGCATAGACGCCGAGGGCCTCGACGATCTCGGTATAGCGAGGGTGTTCTTGGAGGCGTCGGAAGTCACCGTCATGGGCGGCGAGTTGACTGGGATCCAGTTCGATCAGTGGGGACTGGTCGAGGGCGTTGAGCCCGATCGGATCGAGCAGCCAGGCATGCTGTTCGTCCTCGGTGATGAGTGCGTCGAGCGTCGACGGTCCGACGTGGCCGCTGGCGTGTTCACGGTTGCGGACGATCAGCCCAGCGAGTTGCGCGTCGCGGACCAGTTGCCGTTCGACCTTGCGCCGCTCCGGTTCGCCCCCGGGATGCGGAAGGAAGCGGAAGACCTGCACGTCGGGGTGCTTCTTGAGGTGGTGCGGTAGGCGCTGGGCGACATCCTTCGCGATGCCGATGTAGATGTCATGGTTGGTGCACTCGAACAGGTAGAGACCGCTCCGCTCGGTTGGGAACTCGGTCTTGAACTGCGTCAAGCCGTCCCGGTTGAACGGATACGTCCGGTCGCCGTACCCCTGGCCAATCGCCCACCTTGCCACGTCGACGTCGCCCGACCATCTAGGTACGAGAGCATCACTGGGCGCATCTGTTACCACCATGCGCGAATGGTACGAGGGGAGGCAGCTGAGGTCTTCGCTGGGTTTCCTGCCCACGCATGTTGTACCTGTCGATGCAGGGGTGGCGGCGGGAGCTCGTGGGGACGGTGGTTTCGTCGAGCGATGACAAGTCGGCGGCCCACGGGTTCCGGCGGTCGACGTGTGCTGAGGTGGTCAGTGTCGAGCGGTTTCCCGACGAATGAGCAGCGGGTGCGGAGGTTGTGGTCATTTGGTTTTCGATGCTGACCATTGATCGGCACTGGTTCACGGCTCGTTCGTTGCGGTCTCTGTCGTTTGAATGACTGACTGTGCAAGTCCGCGACTGGTGAAATACTGACGGCAATTTTCTACTTTCAGGGGGAGCGAGTGTCGAACATGATTGCCGAAGTATCTGTGCGAGGATGACTTACAGGCCTGGTCAGGGGCCGTCGCGCCCATTTTCGCGTTCTCAGGAGACGTCACGGTGACCTCACCCTCGGACCCGTTCGCTTCCGATCCCTTCGCTGCCCGGTCGCCCTCCTACCGTGGTGGGTCACCGGTCCCGCCATCATTCACACCCAGCGCTGGTGGCGCGGGTCCCAGTGCCTCCGGTGGTGGACGTGGTCTGGCGGTGGCGACCCCGCCTACCGGGCTCCTCGCGGTCGCCGGAGCGGTCGCCGTACTTGGTGTTGTGCTCGGTGTCCTGGCAGGTGGTTCTGGTCCGCTGGCCCTTACTGGCTGGGCTCTGGCTGGCCCGGGCGCGATCGGGGTGTTGTCGGCCTTCACGTTGCTGGACACGAAACGTCGGGCTCTCCCGGTGTACATGCAGCCGACATGGATCACTGCTGCGTATTGGGGTGTGCTGGCGGTGGCAGGAGTAGGAATCGTCGTCGGCGCGTTGCGAGTTGCGAATTGGGTGGGCCGGCTGTGAGGATTTCGACGCGGGTGACGGCTGTGCTCCTCGCTAGCGCTGCTAGCGTGGGTTTTGTCAATCCGTTGACAGCCGCTGCTGCTCCATCGGGCTCCGCGGTTACCGACTTCGGTGCTTGTCTGGCGTCTCAG
The DNA here is from genome assembly GCF_002300155.1 of Rhodococcus sp. ACS1. NCBI lineage: Bacteria > Bacillati > Actinomycetota > Actinomycetes > Mycobacteriales > Nocardiaceae > Rhodococcus > Rhodococcus sp. ACS1. The sequence goes on along the minus strand of NZ_NSDZ01000008.1, from coordinate 25,989 downwards.
CGTTCTGGCGACTTGCTGGTGATGATCGACGAATCTTCCAGTTTGCAGACGTCCGACCCTGGTGCGGCGCGGGTTACATCGGCTGAGTACCTGGTTGGACAGCTTGCCGCATTCGAGAAGTCGTCCGGCGTCGATTTGAATGTCGCCGTCGCAGGGTTCGCCGATACGTATTCGGTCGACCTTGACTGGACTGCGCTCGACGGCGGGACGTTGCCTGCCATCAACGAGGCGCTGGACGGATTCCGCGCTCGGAACCAGGGTATTGATACCGATTACTGGTTGGCTTTGGACGGGGCGCGCGAGACCCTTGCTGCCCGCACCGCGGGCGTCGAGGGAGCTGGGTCGTGTCAGGCCGTCGCGTGGTTCTCGGATGGAAAGATCGATTTCACGTCACGCGGGGATACACGCAAACCCTATGCTCCGGACACATCCCTCGACTCTCAGGCCGGGGTAGATCAGGTGGTGGGGACCGCGACGGAATCGATCTGCCGCCCCGGTGGCGTCGCCGACCAATTGCGTTCGTCCGGTGTCGTACTTTTCGGTATTGGTCTCGCCGCGGGGACGGCGTCGCCTGCAGATTTCGACGTGATGAGGTCGATCGCGACGGGTGAGCCGTCGGGTGCCACGACATGTGGGGCGATCTCGTCGCCGAGCCCGGGCGACTTCTTCCTGGCGCAGAACATCGATGAGTTGTTGTTCGCTTTCGATGCGTTCAGCACTCCGGGGCAGTCACCGTTGAGCCGGGAGGCTGGGGTCTGCGCTCAGAGCGGGTGTGAGGAGGGTAAGCACCGTTTCGTGTTGGACCGGTCGATCGGCGGCGTCGCGGTGCTCGGGTCCGCCGATATGGAGGGTTTGGTTCCCACCCTGGTTTCGCCGCTCGGCGATCAGGTTCCTTTGCCGGACACCAGTCAGGAGGGGCGAACCGATGTCGGTGGCGTCAACATCGACTACCGGTGGCAGTCGGCCCGGACAATTTCGATCGAGATGTCGAATGCGTCGGCGCCGCAGTGGCAGGGATTGTGGTCCTTGGTCTTTGTCGACCCTGCCGGCTCGTCGTCTGCGCGGTCTAAGTCGAACATCCACATCTCGGGCAATCTTTTCCCGGCGTGGAAGGGGCAGCACACCGTCGCCATTCACAGCGGCGAGCCGTCGGTGCCGGTGGACCTTGCGATCGTCGATTCCGCGCGCTCCGAAATCGATCCGGAATCGTTGCTTGGTAGGGCTTCTCTGTCGGTGGTCCTGATCGGACAGGATGGTCAACAGCGCACAGTTGCGGCTGGCATTCCGAAGGATGGCATCGACCAGCCGGTGGCCCTCGACCTCACCGATGTGCCGGCGGGTCGAGCGACACTTCGCCTCACGTTGGATGTCACCACGGCTGATGCGTTGACGGTGTCGGGGCAGACCGAACCCGGTACGCCGCTGGCGCCGCAGTCGGTGGATATTCCGCTCGCGATTGCTCCGCCCATCGGTTATCCCACGCTGCCCTCGAAGATCGACTTCGGCACGCTCCAAGGTTCCGGACAATTTGGTGCTGATGTGCCTGTTGCCGGGCCCGGGTGTGTGTGGCTTCCCGGTTCACCTCCGGCGTCGGTGCTGGCGTCGCCGGATGGGGCCGGCAGCATTACTGTCGCCTCCTCGATCGCCGCTGCCGCCGAATGTGTGCAGGTCGAAGAAGGACAGACCGGGTCGATTCCTGTGTCTTTGTCAGTTCCGAACTCGGTCAACGGTGTCGTCAATGGGTTAGTCACGTTGATGGTTGCGCCTGCAGGTGAGCTGGATCGAGCGCTTGCCGTCGACGTGCCCTTCACCGCAGCGCTTGAAAAGCCGTTGGATAAGGGCAACTTCATTCTTGCGCTGATCGTGGCACTGCTGCTCGGCCCGGGAATTCCGCTGCTGCTGTTGTACGGCGGGAAGTGGTTCACTTCGCGCATACCGGCGCGCACGCTCAAGGCGCAGCAGTTCCCCGTCACCGTGTCGGGGAGCACCGTTCTTCGCGATGGGAGGCCGTTCGCGCTTACCGATCGAGATCTCATCGAGGTGGTTCGGGGGCTCGATTCGCCGGCGCGGCAGCTCGACATCGGCGGCCTCGTGTTGAGGACTCGCGTTGGTCGCTCGCCCGTCGGTGCCGGGTTCGTGGTGGTTGAGTCCGGTGTGCGAGCCGGGGCATCCGGATCCTCTCCGTCGACGTCCGGGCCGCGACCACATGCGAGGTTGCCTCTGGCCGTGCACAACACCTGGTTCGTGCTCCACGACCCGGCGGGTCCGTTCGATGCCGCCACCGTGGTCCTCCTCGTCGGAGACGATGCAGGGCCAACGGTACGGAGTGGGTTGGTCGACGACATGCGCAGTCGGTTGCCCGGCGTGCTCTCGGATCTGCGCGCGCGTGCGACACCGGCATCGGGTTCGCCTGGCGCGCCAGCTTCGGGTCCTCCTGCGGATTCGTTCGATCCGTTCGGTGGAACTCCGCAGGGTTCGTCCCCGCTTCCGGGATATCCGGGCGCGGCTCCGTCCGACCCGTTCGATCCCTTTCGTGGTGGAAGCAATCGATGACGGCACCGGCGACAACGACAACCTGGATCGACAACAAGGTGGAGGGTGACGGATGAGGCGATTTCTCGTCGTCGGTTGCGGTGGTTCGGGTGGAGCCACGCTGGCCTACATGATGGATCAGCTACGGTCGGACCTGGCTGCGCATGGCGTGAACGATATTCCGGCTGGTTGGCAGTTCATCCATCTCGATGTCCCGACCGCCCCGTCGCAGGGTCCGGACGGTATGGGGAATGTGCGTGACCAGGGCGGCCAGTACGTGGGTACCGGTCCGCAGAGTGACAGCTACAACGTTCTCGATAACGCGATGAGTCAGCAGTTCGCGGGTAAGCAGAAGCTGGACGCGATCGCGACGTGGGCTCCGCGGAATCCTGCCACTGTGCACACGCCGCTCAGTACGGGAGCGGGTCAGTTCCGCGCCCTGGGCCGGATGATCACGCTGAGTCGGGCTGTCACGGTTCGTGAATCTCTTCAACGTGCCTGGGAGAAGTTGTTTCTCGTCGAGACCGAGGCCGAGATGCGTGATCTCGATGTCCCCGGTGCGGGGAAGTACGATTCGGCCGAGCGTCCAGTGGTTCTGGTGGTGTCGTCGATGGCTGGCGGGGCCGGCGCGTCGATGGCTCTTGACATCTGCCGACTCCTGACCTTGATTCCGGGTGTCGATCCACGTCTGATGGGTGTCTTCATGGTGGCACCGGACATCTTCGATGGGCTGGATGCGTCGGCGACCACCGGAGTGCGTGCGAATGCCCTGGCGATGCTCGGGGAGATCGTGGCCAGCCAGACTGGGTCTGCTCGGGAGCACGATGTGTCGATTCTGCGGGCTCTGGGTCAGCAGAACGGTGAAGGTGAACTGATTCCGTTTGCGCGGGTGTTCCCGGTGGGCCGGTACGTCGGGGCGGAACGGACCTTGTTCGGAGACGGCACCCCGAATGCGGTGTATCGAGGGCTTGGGCGTGGGCTGTCGGCGTTGATGATGAGCAAGTCGGCAACGCAGCAGTTCGTCGAGTGGGACTTGACCAACGGTGGTGGCCTGCCCGGCAGTCGGGAGTTTCTGGGTTGGGGTAACGAGATCTGGGATCCGTTGCCGTGGGGAACTTTCGGGTTCGCGAGTCTGAGTATGGGCCGCGACCGGTACGCGGAGTACTCGGCCCAGCGATTGGCGCGGAGCAGCGCGGATAAGTTGCTGCGGGGGCATGTGCAGATCGGGAATCCGGCGTCGGAAGATGAGCAGGCGGGTGCGATTCTCGACAATCAGTGGGGCAATATCCGCGGGAGGCTGGGTCTGCCGGCGGTGTCGACGGGTTCGAATTTGCCGTTGGATATCGGCAACTGGGTGACCTCTACGGTCCTTCCGTCGAGCGACGCCCTTGGTTTGTCGGCGCAGGTGGTGGACGGCGAGCTGCGTGACTACATCCCGTCGGGTAACGGTCTGAATGCGTCGAGTTGGGTTCCCGAGGTGAACCGCGCTTTGAGTGTTCGACGTGCCGCGTTGCTGTCGGGCGCGCAGAGCGCCGCGTACTCGTGGGCCTACCGGTGGCATCTGGACTTCGCGCGCAGGCTCGAGGGTGTCGTCGCGGCGGCGATCGCTGAGCTCGGGTTGCCGTATGCGACTGCGTTGGTCAAGCGGGTGTCGCAGTACATGCAGAACGACATCTTGACGACAACGCAGGACATCAGCAAGTACGCGCCGCAGGATATCGCCGCTCCGCCGGAGGATGTGCGGACCACTTTGGCGGCTTTGCGGGGCAACATCGCCAACGCCAATGAGATTGTTCAGAGCGTCATTGAGGGGGCGCGTAGGACGGTGGAGCGGCAGATCTACGCGACGTTGTCGGCGCATCTGAGTGCTGCGGCGGGTGCGATGGTGGCGGAGGTTTTCGATCCGCTGATCGCTGCATTGAACGAGTCGCACACGCTCCTGCGTCAGGCGTCGTTGGAACAGACTCGTGATCTCGGTCTGGCGCGACTGCAGACCACGCAGTATGCGGCGTGGCCGTCGGACAGCGATGAGCGGGTGCCGAGTCGGTTCGCGGAAGCGAACAACGAGGTGATGTTGACGAGCTCTGCTGATTTCAAGCAGCGGTACGAGCTCGATTTGCCTGCGTCGGTGGGTCTGCAGAGCGTCGATCAACGCGGGTTCGGCGAGGCGGTGGTCCGTGCGGCCGCTCAGGTGATCACGGGGCAGTGGCAGACCCTTGATGGGACGCGGGCGCCGGGGGAGGAGTTGCCGCTCGTCGAACGGACCGCCACGTGGCGATCTCGGGTGTTCCCGACTGATCCCGGGACCGGGGAGTCGATCATCTCGTCACCGTCCAAGTATGACGTGCACACTCGGCCCGCTGAGTTGCTCTCGCGTGCTCGTTGGTATGTGGCGCGGACGGGTGAGTCGTTCGATAAGTTTTGTTCGGTGTCGTTGCAGGAGTTCGTCACCGGTGTGGGTGCTGCGGAGTCGGAACTCTCGGGCCGGCACCGGGATGTGGTCTCGAAGTTCGGGCAGGCGATCTCGCTCGCGAAACCGTTGGCCAGTGTGAATGAGCAGGCGTTGCAGGCTATTCACGGCGATCGCCAGATGGAGTACCGGTTTAAGTTCTCGTCCGTGCCGTTCCGCGGGTTGCGAGTGGGTGATGACCTTCTCGCCGCCCTCGACGAGGGTTCGCGGATCGATGAGAAGACGAAAGATGTCCTCAGGAATGCGCTGAGTGACGAGAAGCAGATCAAGCGGATCGACATCTTCGGGTCGTATCCCAACTATTCTCCGTTGGCGTACAACTCAGTCCTCGAGCCGGCGGCGCGCCAATGGCTCGAGTCGTCGCCGTCCCAGCGGAAGGCGTTCTGGACGATGCGGCGGGCTCGTCCTCTGGCTGCGTCCCTGCCCATGCATGTTGCTGAGCGTCGGGCGCTGGTGGCCGGGTGGATTCTCGGTCAGATCGTCGGCCGCATTCATCTGCCCCAGGCGCCGTTCGTGGAACCGGCCCGGATCTGGGATGAGGAGGCCGGGCGGTGGCTCGAGTTCCCGAACCCGCTGTTGACACCGCCGTCGGAGTTTTCGGCGGACTACGACTGGCTGCCCGCGGTCCTCGAATCGGTGCTGTTGGCGATGGCCCAGTCGCACGAACCGCCGGTGATGTCGTCGATGTTGCCGTACCGGGCACTGCGGCGAATCTATGACGGGTCGGCGGAGGACGAGGTCAGCGGCATCTTCGGACTGTCGGCGGCCACGCATCTGACCGAGTGGCTCCGCACGGGTGCGACGAATACGGGTGTGGGATCGAGTGTCCCGGAGACCGGCGAATCGGTGACGGTGCAGGAACGGGCCGGGCGGGTGAAGTTGTCGCTGGAGGAGTCGCGGGAGTTCGCGGGTCGGCACTACATGCCGCCTGGGTCGGGCGGCGCGGTCGGAGAGGCGGGAGCTGTCGGTGGTGGGGTGTTCTCCACTATTACGGTGCGGGCTCAGGCATCGAAGACGCCCATCTTCCGGGACGTCGCCCCCGATGTGTTCTGGGCGACAGGAAAGCTGATTTCTCTGGTCGACGAGTGTGCGTTGGCTGCGTTGCGCCCGAAGGTGGGTGTGGACAGTGGGGTGCCGCAGCCGCCCACATCGAGTTGGCCGGCATCTGGTGACGCATTCGAGATCCCCCAACGAGGAGCGATCTGACATGTCCGAACTGACCGTGTTCCTGGCGCCCCGCGGCATCGCGGAGGGGGTCAAGGATGTCCTGAAGGATTTGTCTGCTGCACGGTTGATCGAACCGTTCATCTGGATCGACGGTGACGGGGCGGCCAGGAACCCGGTCGAGGCGGTGCGGGTCGAGCGGGGGTGTGAGTTTGACACGACGCTGCAGGAGGTCGTGTCCGCGCAGCGGATCGATGTTCTTCGGCTCGGTGTTCTCGTTCCGGTGATCGGCGGCGAGGAACCGCTGGACACAGCCGTGGAGCGGCGTTTCGCGGAGTTGGCGACCTCGACGTCTGGGGGTGCCCGGGTCGTTCGTGTTCGGCTTCTTCTCGCGCGCCCGGGTAGTGCTCCGGCCGCGGGCGCGGTGTGTGCGCTCGATGGTTGGCACAACGTGCTTGTGGCGCCTGAGGACGCGCGTGGTCCGGGCATGGGACATGTGGCACTCGGTCCTGCCAGTGGAGCTGCGGATTTGGGGCGGTTCGCGGCGCCGGTTGTGGCGGGTGTGACCGGACTGTGGAGCGATGTCGAGCACGCTCCACTCGATGACAAGCCGGTTCTTCCCGGTCACCTGGTCCGCATTGCCCGGTCGTTCTATCGGCGGCTCGATACGTCGGTGGCAGAGGACGAGCTTCGAGGCAAGATCCTTGCGCAGGAGGGCGGTTTCCCGCTGCCGCGGGAGAACGGTGCCCCGGTGACGTACATCAACGACGTGTCGCTGGCCACCCGGTCGATGGCGGACGCTCTGTGGCGCAAACACGCCAGTGTGCTTCGGGGCCCACGGTTGGCCTACGAGGTGATCGATTCGCAGCGTGTCGGTTTCTGGGAAGCGCTGCGCATGTTCTTCTCGTTCCTGTGGGCGGCACTGCGAAATGCGCCGGCGGCATGGTATGCGCGAGTGGTGAACAGCGTGTCCACGGGAGTGGCGAATGCGGTCCACGCAACGGTGTTCGGGGCTGCGCCGTCTGCTTACGAGGTCGTGGTCAAGGGCCGGACATCGCAAGGTGATCTGGCGAGCTGGTCCGAGATCGGTTATGCCTCGGAGCAACTCGGTGGAACCATGGATTCGCCTGGTGACGAACAGCATCATTCGGCGCGGGTGGACCTGTCCGATCTGTGGCAGGACTACAGCCGCGCATCTTTGACGCTCGCGGATGCAGGCGCGCGATCGGCGGATCTTCCTCCCGTGCAAGTGGGGGCCAGTCGGGGAATCCTCCGACGAGCATCCGATGCGGTGCCGGGTCCGTCCGAGAGGTTCGACCAGATCCCGGGCATCGTGGCGGCGACGGTGGGAACCCACAGCGTCGATGCCACCGACAGTCTGGGTATTCGTGAGCTCCGGAACAAGCTCGGGACTTTGGATCAGGACCCCAACATCGGTCTGGAGGCCCGGCGTACTGGTGCCGCACTCGATGAGTGGCAACGACGGGGCGCCAACAGTTTCGGTGTCGTGGTGGGGCAGCGAATCGCAGGACAGTTCCACGCTACGTTCCAAGAGGTCCGGGAGCTGCTGGCCAGGCTGCGGGCAGCTGGTGAGGAGCCGGTGGAGGGGAGCCGGCGGCATACGACTCTTGCGCGGTGGGCGCAGATCACGTTCGTCCTGCTGGTGATTGTCATCGCGGCGTCGGCGGTGGCCATCGCCCAGGACTGGTTGGTGTGGTGGCGTGGAGCGCTGGTGATTGTGGCGGCGATCGTGCTGTGGCTCGTCGGGTTGGTGATCGTCTTCATGCGTAGCCAGCAAGAGCTGTTCCAGCAGTTGAACAAACGTAAGAAGGGGGTCGCCGATCTCGAGGTGGACCAAGCCAATCTTCGCAGTGGGTTGCGTGACCTCGATCGTCTTGCCGGCGCGTACAGCCAGTACTTGGTGTGGAGCCGAGCGCTCGGCGCGTTCCTCGCCGAGCCCTTGGGACCGGATGAAGTACGCCCCTCGCACGACGGACGCATCGCATGGGGTCTGCCGAAGAGCACCGCGATCGGGTACGCGTCGCCGCACTCCGAGGAGGTGTCGACTGCGGCCGAGTACTTGCGGCAGGACCTGTTCAATATGGGATGGTTGACCTCATCGTGGGAGCGGATCCTCGGCAATGCGGGCACGTCGCTCGGGATTGAAGGCCGCGACATCGCTGCGAACCCTGGGATGCTGTGGTCGGAAGCAGGTAGTGGATCGGGTTCGCCGCTCGAGCGGTGGTCGTCGACGCTGTTCGACGGGACGGTGACGTCCACCGGCGCTGCATTGATGTGGGACAAGGCCCGCGCCAATCTCCTCGGTCCGAAGTCGGAGTTGGTTCGTTCGCTGGTGGGCACTGTCGATGTGGAGGTCGACGGGCTGACGAGGTCGACGTCGATCGAGGACTTCATGGCGGGTGTGGGGGAGGAACGCCCGGGTGGAAGGGCGGACCATTTCGATCGAGGGGTGTTGACCGATTCGGCGACCACCGGGGGACTCACCGCCGTGAAGGATGACGTGCGTACTCGTACCTACGCCGGCATCGGATCCGTCAGTGTCGTTACACAGTTCAGCGATGGGTTGTCCGTCGACAACCTTCAGTTCGCACCGACCACCGGGTCAGACACGCACGTAGACCAGTGGGATGTGCCGGTGTTCCCGACAGCGCACGCTGGTGGCCGCGCACCGTCCGGAACACCCGCGGTCGACAGCTTTGAACCACCACGGGCAGAAGAGGGCTTCAGGTTCTGACATGGCAAGCGACAAGCAGGCCCGACGAGAGACCGCACTGCTGGCATGGTCCCGTCCCGCTGGTGCTCTTGGCTTCGATGTGCCCACCGAGGACGAGATTCGGCGGATAGCAGCCAGCCAGGACGCATGGAGGTCCGAGTCGCCGTCCGCCGCGGCGGTCGACTGGGCCGACACGATCGTGCACATCCTGCATCAGATCAAGTTCGGCATGGACCCTCTCGAGGTCGTCCGCCACCTCCCGGACGACCTTCTGATCCCCGCGAGTGGGCCTGTTCGCCGGCAAGCCCCCGTCACTGCTCCCGCCCCCACGCCCGCACCCGAGCCTGTCCCGGAGTCGGAACCGGTTCTCACGCCGATCGACGCCCTGTTCGCGTGGCGTGCGCAGCAGATTGCGAACGGCGTGGAGTACGCGGAGACCATCAAAGACGCCACATTTCACAATCTGATCAAGTACGGCCACACCTCAGTCGAGCAGGTTCGACGACAACTGAGGGGTCCTGCGACTGCACTTGCCGAAGAGATCGCAGCAATTCTCGCCTCGTTTGCGGAGCCCGTCGACGAGCAGCCGTCCAGCGAGAAGCCCGCTTCGGCTGCGGGTTCCAGGCCGGAGCCTGCGGTGCAAGTGCCGCCGGGTGAGACCGGAACTGTAGGACTGTTGGATCAGCTCGTCACCGCGGACTTCTGCGAATATGAATACGGCGAGACCGACGTCGTCCCGACCGGACTGAAATTCACGAAGACCGTGGACGGGTACACGCTCTCCTGGACACCGCACGCGTCCCAGACCGCGGTCACCCTGTACCGGATCGTGTCGGGTGAAGGCTCGGTGCCGCATAAGCCCGAAGCCGGTGACCTCGTCGGTGTCACGCTCGACACCACGTGGGATGACGGGCGCTTCTTCGCGTCAGCCGTGCGTAATCTGCAGATCTGGTGTCACGCCGGAGCGGACGTCGACGATGCACGTAAACGGCAACCAGTGTTGATCGCGCAGGGCGAGATCGTCAGCCCTGTTACTGATTTCGTTCTCACTGAGGACGAAGGCCGGGTGATCGGCCAATGGAACGTCTGGTCGGGCACCCAGGCCGTGCGGATCCACCGGATACCGTTGGGCGCCGGATCGCCGGTGGTTCATGACCCCCGTAACGAAATCTGTTCCGGGCAACCGAATCTCACAGGTTTCGTGGACCGTGAGGTCGAGCGCGGCGCCCGCTACCTCTACCGGGCGATGTCCGAGGTTGTCGTCAACGGTGGCACACGGCTATCGCAGCCCGCGCAGGGTGAAATTCTGGTGTCGGTGGTGCTGGAGTCGGTCAATGATCTGACGGTGCAGTCCGAGGACGTCGGCGACATCCCGTATTTCGACCTCGTTTGGACAGATCCGTCGGCCGGTCGCGTCGTCATCTACCGAACGGAGTCTCCGCCGGACGCGGGATTGCAGGATTCGGACGTGCCCGAGGCTTCTCTCGACCCGCAGGGGCTCACCGATGAGACCCGGCTGGCGCACCCCGCAGTGGCGGGGGAGGGCCGCACATCGCGGATGGTCGGTGTTCCGTGGCCGAGCGGGTGGGATCGCGCGTATCTGACTCCCGTCACCCTGCTGAACGGCACCGCACGTGTCGGCGCCACGACAGTCCAGACGCGGCCCATCGCGCCGGTCAGTAATGCGCGGATCATCGAGCGGTGCAACAAGCAGATCGTCACCTTTGGCTGGCCCAAGTCGGCGGCGGCGGTCCTCGCCTACATCGGACCGATGGGGCTGCCGTTCGATCAGGTTTCCACCAGTGCCGATGCTGATGAGATCTCTGCGCGCCAGTACCGGCGAGACGGAGGAATGTCGATTCGGTCGACCCTTCCCGCCGGCGGATGCTCGGTGCACCTCGTGCCGATTGCGTTCTCCCGCGGTGAACAGATCACGGGAACGGTCACGTCGATCGAGTACAACGGGTTGGTGCGGATGGCGTACGGCCTGCGGCGCGACGACAATCCCGGCGCGTCGTCGTGGGTCTCCATCCATTTGTATTGTGCGGAGGATGTGGAGTCGCCTCCGCCGCTCGTGCTGGTGTTCAATCGGGATCGGTTGCCGCTCAGCTCCCGCGACGGCAATAGTGTGCCGCTGCGAGGTGCCGGCGAAGATCGGCCGGTGATGCAGTGCGTTCTGCCCCGATTGTCGAGGGGCTGGGCTGACACCGGCTGGAAGGCTGACGTGGGTGGTCACGCGGGGTACGTGCGTCTGTTCGTCGACTCCAATCGTGCCCAGTTCGGTGCCAGGAGATTCGCCATGCTCGACCCGGCGATTTCCACGCTGAGGCTGGAGCCGGGTTCGAGGTCGTCGGCATGAGCTCTGTTCTGCCCGAGCCGACCGAGTATCCACAGGTCGTCGCTCCTGGGAGTCGGTTCGGCGAGCTGACGTACACCTCGTTCGATGATGGGTCCGGTTCTGGAGGCGGGTGGCAGGTCAAGAGCACCGCGGGTGAGCTTTCCGACCGTGAGCGTTCGGCTCTGACGGCGTGGATTTCCACTCGATTCGACCTCGAGCCGCCGCTGCCCCGGTTCCCGACTCCGGCGGATATCGACGGGCGGCCCGCCCGGTTGATGTATGCGGCGGCCGAAGGTGGTGCCGCGTATTGGCACACGGTCGATGCCGGATTGGATGGATCCGGGCGCCCGGGCAACGTGTTCGCGCACGTGGTTCTGGATCGGGAACTTGATGCGTCGACGTCGTCGCTGCGACCCGTCGAGCTGTGGAAGTGGTCGGGGTGGCTGACGCCGTACGGGGCCAGGGCGGTGTTGGAGTCGTCGCTCGAGGGCGCGCGATCGCCGGTGCCGGACGGGCCGGTCACGCGGGCGCGGGTGCTCGAGTTTCTGGACGATCCCGCGGTATTCCGCGTCGGACTTTTCCAGGTCCTTCTCGATGCGGTTGCCGGGGCGATGGCCGGTGGTCCGTCGGTGGTGCTGACGGTAAGCGATGCGGATACCGCGGTGATGTGGATCGGTGCCGTGAGTTACTTCATGTCACCTGGTTCCGCTCGGCGGTTTGCGTGGTCCACCCACGACAAGGCGCATTCCGTTGCCGAAGGTGTCCGGCGGGGCCTGCATCTGATTGCGGTGCCGGTATCGGACCGGGACGGGTTAAAGACGGATCCTTCGTACGTGGTGATCGACGAGTACGAGGAACCGAGCCTGGGACTGCTCGGTTCTGAACCGCATGTCACCAAGGACGGGCTTACGACGGTCGCGGTCACACCGTGGTCAATGCTTGCGCAGTCGATCCTGATCGATGCGGGTACCGCCGAGCAGGTGCTGACCCAGCAGGACGATCTCGCCCATGAGGTCGGCGATATCGGGTTGTCGCCGATGTGGCCGCTGGCGATGGCCGTGGCGTCCACAGAAGAGGTGAGCGATGGTCACCAGGAGGCCATCAAGGTCATCCTCGAGGATTCGCCCACCCATGTGCATGACACCCCCAGGCTGCTCGAGCAAGTGCGTGAAATCTATGGTTCGGCGGCACCAGGACGGGCTGCAGAGGCGTGGCGTCTGCTGATGCAGTTGGATGTGCGGAATGCGTATGCCTCGATGGCCGCGGTTCATTATGTTGAACGTGCTCTCGAGGACGAGGATTGGCTGTTTGGACCTACCGTCCCGCCGGTGGTTCCGCCGCAGCTGGTTCCGCGGGTTTCCGATGAGGTCCGAGTTGCGATCGACACCGCCGTCAAGGGTCTGCTGGAGTCCGCTCGGCGCCCTGACATCGATGAGCGCGGGTCCGAAGAGTTACTGTTTCGTGCGCTGCGGGTCGCCGACCTGGCGATGTTGACGATGGCTTCGAGTCCAGTCACTGCCGAGGTGCAGGACATGCTGTCCGAGGTGCTCGAGCGCGCTCGTCTAGATGTGTTGTTCGATGACGTGTTCGGGGACGCGTTCGTCGCGCGTGTCGGAGAGCTTTCGGGGTCCACTCTGGGGAATGTGGTGCGCCCCGTGGTCGAGGCGGCGCCCAACATGGCTTCCGGCGATTTCGGGCGCCGGCTGAGCGGCCCCGTACTTCGGTGGCTGTTCCCGCGAGAGGCGTCCGGACCGGAGGTTGCAGGTACCGGCAACGTCGAGAGCATGTTGTTTGCCGAGTACGTTCATTCGGTCCTCGTCTCTGACAACGGCACCGTCGAGGATCGAGAGCAGGTTCTCCCGTATGCGAAATTGGCTGTTCGTCACCTACTTCAGGCAGATCAGCGGACCGATGCGGATGTGCACGCGGAACTGGTGGAACTCACCCGAGCTGCGTCGCTGACCGTCACGGAGATCTTGGTGCTGTTCGATGAGTTCGGTGATCGTGTTCCGCCCGGTGTGGCGGCGGATTCGTTGCTGCGGTGTGAGTACGACTCCGACCTGGTCGATCTAATCAATTATCTTGGTGCACAGCACGATAGCGTCCTACGTGTGCAGTCGTCGGTTTGCGGCGCGGATTGCGTCGCAGTCGCCGCTGCGTCGATTCGTGGGATCCGAGAGTGGAGTGTGATTGATCAGACCGCGTTGGAAGAGCTGGTGCACAACCATGCCGAGGTGCTGATCCCCGAATGCAGTCTCCTGAACGAGGAGTCGGTGCCAGTCGATCTTGCGGTCAATGTGTGTGTGCTCATCGTCGCTGCCCAGTCCATGGGCGTTCCTTGGGCGGCGGATGCCGGTGAATCAAGCCCTCTGCGCTTCGAGTCACTGTTCGAGACCCATGTGTTTGACATCGTTCCTGCCGTCACCGAACTCGTGGCAGGCGGTGCTCTCGACATCGACTGGGTCGTTGCGCAGGCCATCTTGATTTCCCTCGCACACACATCCGCTCAGACAGACGATTCGACTTTCATCGGTGTGCTCGGAACGAATCCACACGGGCAACCGCATGGGCCGTTGTGGTTGGACGACGTTGCGGAGAGTCTGGTGCAGAGCGGCAGATACGCCGGGCCCCGCACCACCTCCGACATCCGCGACGCCATCTGGCCCGACGTGCGGAACATGTCCGCCGCCCGCGGTGAGGAAACCATTCGCGGCTATGAGCCCGTCGCGGCGCAATGGCTCCGGGAATTTGGAATCGGATCCACGGAAAGGCAGAACACATGGATCCATTGACGATCCGCCGCAGCGTGTGCGGCAGACGCGCGAACAGGCCGACAGCTCAGCGAGAGGAACCAACCTCATGGTGACCCACGTTCTGGATGGCAAGAGCCGGGCGTACCTCCCGCGCCGCCCACTCGCCGTGTCGATGGCCGTGGTGGGGGAGCCGGGTTCGGCTGCGCTTGCCGCCCGCAGGGATGGAAACGCTGACGCGGGCGCCATCGTGCACAGCCCGGTGCTGTTGATTCTGCCGCGCGTGCAGCATGAAACGTTGATCGTGGCTCTGCCGGGTGAGGGGCGATCGACGTTCCCGACCGGCACGACGATCCATGTCTCCGTCGCTGTCGACAGCGCACAGGACCCGGATCCCGATCGGGCGCAGTTGACGGCACGTGACGTGTCCGGGCTCAGCTACCTCGAGCTCGCTACCATCGGCCCGGACGGTGACCGGCTTGCGGTCACTACCCGGCTCGAAGACCCGGAAGTGCCATTGGGACCCCTGGCCTCCCGAGCCCGCGCCGCCGCCCGCGCCGTCCTAGGGGTGGACCAGGTCCCCGACGAGCGTCAGACCGGAATTGACGTGCGCATCGACACCAGTCTCTCGATGCTCGGATCTGTTCGGAACGGCAGCGTCCACGCAATCATGGACATCGTCGCCGGCATCTCATCGGTGGTGTCCGCGGACGAGGCGCCGCGGGTATCGCTGATCGGGCATCGAAGTGCCGGTTTGCCTGCGGCCGACGTGACCGAACTGGCCGCGCGCACACAAGAGGCTCTGCTGACGTCGAAGTTCGGTGTCGGCTTCGACCCTTCGGTTACCACTGTGGCGCCGGTGTCGGGCGTGCGTCGAATGACCTTGTTCGTCACGGATTCAGCCTCGGGCGCCGCCCGTGGGAGTGACCATCCCCTCGCGGTCACCGTTGTCGCATCGCCCTCTCGTGCCGCGCTGTCCTCCCCTGATTTTGTCGGCGCAGTGGTACCGCCGTCGCCGAACGGGGTCGGCACGTCCGAGTTTCTGCTCGGAGATCCGGAGATCGTCGACCAGGTCGTCGAGGCCCTTTTGCGGCCCCTGGCACATGTTCATGGCCGCCTGCCAGGAACAGTGTCATGACGAAGTGCCCACGGTGTTTCAACACTCTCACCCACGAGTGGTTCGCGTGGACGGAAGCGGCCCCTCAGCGAACCGAACCGGATGAACGTGCGACGGCGTTCACGGGATCTCCGGTGGTTGGAGGCAAGACCTGTGATCTTCAAAAGCCCGCCGACGCCGCACCGGACTGGACACCTCCGCCGAACTTCCCGGAGACTCAGCTCGGCGGCGCCGCGGTAGAGATCTGCCCTATTTGCCATTACGTCCTTCCGCCGCACTGGAGATGGGGGCAAGCGACGTGCATCGCGATGGCCGGAGCGCGGGCGACCGGGAAGACCGTCTACATCGCGGTGATGATCAAGCAGTTGCAGCTTCTGGCCGAGCGGATGAACAGAGCTGTCGAGCCGGCAACCCCGGAAACGGACTACAACTACCGGAAGAACTATGAGAACCCGCTGTTCGAGGAGCGCGGGATCCTGGTGTCGACACCGTCGTCGAATACCGGAGATTCGTATCAGCGTGAGCCACTGATCTTCAGCCTTGGCGTGTGGAATGAGGTGCGACGGTTCCTTGTGATCCGGGATGTCGCGGGCGAAGACTTGGAGTCGGGCAACACGGACGGTCATTCTTGGCAGTTTTTTCAGGTCGCCGATGCCATTCTGTTCCTGTTCGATCCGCTGCGGGTGGAGGAGATCGGCGATCAGCTTCGCGATCTGGTTCCGGTGCAAGCGAATCGCGGCGGCGATCCGAAGGTCGTGCTGCGCACCGTGATGAACATGTTGGGCTACGGAACTCCTCGGGTTGCCGTGGTTCTGTCGAAGTTCGATGCACTTCAAGCCTTGGAGGAAGTCCAGGGTGGTCAGTGGAGTCAGATCATGTCCAATGCAGGTGCGGCGTTTTCTCGCGATCCGAGCCTCGATCAGGCCCCGTATGCGGACGAGGACGGTCAGCTGCTGCATGAGGAGGTGCGGAGCCTGCTGCAGAAATTGGACGCTGGTCCGATGCTGCAGTCGATGGAGAACCCGGTCACTGGTCAGCAGTACCGGAACAGGTTCTTCGCAGTCTCCGCTCTCGGTGCGTCCCCGGTCGGCGAAAGGCTGCACCAGAACGGCATCTCGCCGTTCCGTTGCCTGGATCCGGTCCGATGGGTGCTCTCCGAGCACGGGGTCCTATAAGGGGCGGGACGATTTCAGCGAGGAGTTCTGACATTGAATCAACCTGATGATCCCTGGTTCGTTGGGGGCGGCGCGGGTCGAGCGCCGGAGACGGCGACGAATGGGGCGTTTCATCCCGGCGACAACCCGTTCCTCCATTCGATTGCGTCGGCGGTGACCACACCCGCGCCGAGGGTGGCCAAGCCGCCTTCGATCTACATCGCGTTCGGTACTCTGCTGCTGGCGTCCGTGCTCAGCGTGGTTTCCGGTGTGGTCGAAGTTGTGTCGATCCTCCAGGTCCAGAGGAGAACGAACACGCTTCTCTCGTTCGACACGACCGGTAGGGCAGCCGAAGCCGGGGGTGGTTATGTCGAGGGGACCGCGACCGGACTGATGTGGGTTGTCGTCGGGATGCCAGTGATCTTCGCCGCCAGTTACGCCGCCTTCGGGGTTGCCGTGTTCAGAGGTCGGCCGTGGCCCAGAATCGTGGGCACCGTCCTTGCGGTCATTTCATTGTTCGGTCTCCTCGGTGGCCCCATCGTGGTGGTGACCGTACTCAGCGGAATCGTGGCGATGGCGGCGCTCTGGGTTCCCGCCTCTCGTCGCTACTGCGAATACGCTGAGGCGCAGCGCAGAATCGTGCCCGCCCACCAGTGGGGTGTCGGCTAAGGGACCCAGTACGTCGCTGGTGAAGTAAGGAGCGCGATGCTGTCGCCATGGTGAGCAGGAAGTCCGGTCTTCGATCAGGCCGCCGGTCTCCCGTTTTCCTTCGGGGCGGATTGCACCGTCGCGGGAGTGTGGTTGGTTGTAGAACACGAAGTCGGCGTCACTGCGGAGCTTTCCCGCGGTGAGTAGGAGAGCGGACAGGTCGGCGTCGGCGTCCGGGATGGGTCTCCACCTGCAGGTCACTGTGGCACTGGACGCGGCGAGTGCACGGTTCTGTCCCTTGCGCAGTTGCATGGTGTTCCTCTCGAACCGCAGGGCGGGTGCCGTGGGCAGTGTGACTGTCCACGGCACCCGCTGTTTTTTCTGCCGGTGTCCGGAGGCGCTACTTGCTCCCGGGGGTCCAGTTCAGGCCCCACCCGTAGGCGCTGTCGAGTTCGTCTTGGCTGCCGTTGATGTACCGGACTTCGCGGGTGACGGTGATTTCGCGGCCGGTGTTCTGAACCATCGCGATGGCGCAGATCGGTGCGTTGTTGTTCGGTGAGTCCAACCGCACCTCAACCTGGGGACCCGAGGTGGGGTAGAGGGTGACGACACCGTCGACGGCCGCCCAGTTCGGTGCGCCTTCGTAGATCATCGCGAACACCAGGATTCGCCGGAACATTTCCGGGCGGGCGAGGTTGATATGCATGTTCTCGCCGCCGACGTTGGTGCCGGTGCGGTCGTCGCCGTCGAGTTGGATGAACGGGTGGGCGTTGATGGCGCCGAAGCTGTTGCCCAGTGCCTGGACAACACCTTTCGAGCCGTCGGCGAGTTCGTACAGGCAGCCGAGGTCGAGATCGACTCCGCCCGCCGGCGCGGCCGCGGCCGCCAGCTTTGCGAAGAAGCCCTTCTTCGGCTGCGGTGCGCCCGTGGACCAGTTCAGGTTGACCCGCATGGCGCCCTGCTGCTCGCCTGCTTTGGCGAGGCTGACGGTCGGAGCCGTCTTTGACAGCGTGACCTTGCTCAGGTTCACACCGCCCTGTGGTGCCCCGGTGGAGGGTCTGGTGTAGTCGATCGCCATGGTGGCTCCTTGATCTCGGGGTCGGGGTCAGCCGACGGGGACCGACTCGGCCTGGTCGTCGTGGTCGTCAACCGCGATCGGCTCGGGGTTGCGACGGTTGCGGATGATGCTGGAGATGAACGCGGCGCCGATGAGGGCGACACCGACGAGTCCGGTGATGTTCTCGTTGACGTGGTAGCCGATGGACACCAGCAGGATGACGGCCAGTGCGCCGATGGCCCAGTGGGCGCCGTGCTCGAGGTACACGTAGTCCGACAGGGTGCCCTTGCGGACCAGGAACACCGTGATGGAACGGACGAACATCGCGCCGACGAAGCCGAGGCCGAGGGCGATGATGATCGGGTCGGACGTGATCGCGAAGGCGCCGATCACACCGTCGAAGGAGAACGACGCGTCGAGGACCTCGAGGTAGAGGAACAGGAAGAACCCGGCCTTGCCGGTGGCCTTCGCGAGTTGGGTGGGTCCGGAAGATGTGGTGGTCTCGGAGTCTTCGTCACCCTCTTCGGTGTTGAACAGTTCACCGAGTCCGTTGACGGCGATGTAGGTGATCATGCCGAGGACGCCGGCGATCATCACGGTGGAGATCGTGTCGTCGGGGGCGATGTAGGCGGCGGTGATCAGCAGCAGGGCGCCGGCGATGACGACCTCGAGTTGGTCGAGTTTGCCGATGCGGGCGAGGGGCTTCTCCAGCCAGGACAGCCAGGTGATCTCGCGCTCTTCCAGGATGAAGCCGAGGAACAGCATGAGCAGGAACATGCCGCCGAATGCCGCGATCTGCGGGTGCGCGTCGGTGAGCAGGGTTTCGTAGCTGGCGCTGCCGTCGGGGAAGTACGCGGCGCCGTCGGCGGGCGGGTTGAGGGCCAGGTCGAGGGCGGCGGCGGGGCCGAGGCCGGAGGCGAGCCAGACGATGACGAGGGGGAAGACCAGTCGCATGCCGAACACCGCGATGACGATGCCGACGGTGAGGAAGATCTTCTGCCAGAACTCGCTCATGCGGCGGAGCACGGTGGCGTTGATGACGGCGTTGTCGAAGGACAGTGAAATCTCGAGGATCGAGAGGATCACGACGAGCATGACGGCTTGGGGTCCGCCGTAGATGGCGGCGACGATCAACGCAATGATCGTGACCGCGAAGGACCAGCCGAATATTCGCAGAACCACGAAGCGTGGCCTTTCTCTAGTGGGCATGCAGGGTGGTTACTGCAGGGAAAAGCACTGGGGTGGGCTCACGTGAGGCACGTGAGCCCACCGGCAGTGGTTTGGGCAGTGAGGTGACCAGCGTCCGTTGGGGGACGATTGTCAGACGTTGACGCCGTAGTCGCGGGCGATACCGGCCAGCCCGGACGCGTAGCCCTGGCCGATGGCTCGGAACTTCCACTCACCGTTGTGCCGGTAGAGCTCACCGAAGGTCATCGCGGTCTCGCTGGACGCGTCCTCGGACAGGTCGTAGCGGACCAGTTCGCTGCCGGTGGCGCGGTCGACGACGCGGATGTAGGCGTTGGTGACCTGACCGAAGTTCTGTCCCCGCGTGACTGCGTCGTGGATGGAGACGGGGAAGAAGATGTTGGTGACGTTCGGCGGCACGGCCTGCAGATCGACGTTGATGACCTCGTCGTCGCCGTCCCCGTCGCCGGTGAGGTTGTCGCCGGTGTGCTCGATCGAGCCGTCGGGGGAGCGCAGGTTGTTGTAGAACACGAAGTGATCGTCCGACAGAACCTTTTTGGTTTCGCCGGTTGCGAGCGCGCTCGCGTCCAGGTCGAAGTCGGCGCCGGTGGTGGACCGCGCATCCCAGCCGAGTCCCACCGCTACTGCAGTCAGGTTCGGCGCCTGCTTGTCGAGGGAAACGTTGCCGCCTTTGGCAAGAGTGACGCCCATGGGGATCCTTTCACGCATGAATTGGGGGAGCGCTTCATTTGGCGACCCCGCTCGAGTGTCCGAGCACGCTCACCATAGATCGTGAGGATTCGGACACGTGAGAGGAGGTCACCGTCTGGTAGCCGAGCACGTACTATCAGCGCGTGATCGGTTGCCGGACTTACCCAGACGAGCGGACATCTGCCTCGTTCGGGCTCGGTTTCAGTGCTACCAGAACACATTCACGTTGTCTGTATATCTTGCAGATGACCGAGCGTTACCAACAGTGACTTCCCACCTCATGAAGTCGCTTCCATCCGCGCCCGCCACACCGTAGTTAGACCTCCGTTAGACCGTGCTCCCTGGTCCCAGCAGAAAGGAATCGGCCATCCGGCCGGATCTCATGTCAGAGCTTGCCCGCGGTGAAAACACGACCCTGGACGGCGGACCCGTGACGCTGTCCATCTCCGGCGTCCAACAGGGCGGCACCATCGACTTGTTGGCCTTCCAACTCGGCGCTGATCAGCGGGTACGCTCCGACGACGACTTCATCTTCTTCAACCAGCCGTCATCGCCGGAGGGCGCAGTGCGGCTGGTCGCGGCCGACCGCATCACCATCGACCTCCGCGCCGTCCCCGCCAACATCGTGAAACTGTCGATCGCGGTGGCGCTCGACGAGAACGCCGCGGGCAGCCTGTCGGCAGTAGCGAACCTCGGCGTCACCGTCGAGCAGTCGACCGGTCAACGTGTCACCGCGCGAGCCCTCGGCTTGACCACGGAGCGAGCGGCGATCCTGCTCGAGGTGTACCGCCGCAACAACACCTGGAAGGTCCGGAACGTATCCGCCGGCTGGGACACCGGTCTGCATGCCCTCGTCAACCACCACGGCGTCGAGATCTCGGATGGGCCAACGACACAAGCGCCGCCGCAGGTCACCCCGCAGGCACATCAGTCGAACCAGCCGGATCCACTCGGCGTCCGGACGGTGGCCGATGAAGCGAAGCTCTCGCTCGACAAACGGCAGAAGCTGGACCTGCGCAAACGTGAGGTCGCGAAGGTTCTGCTCGACAAGGGCGCCTCCGGGGTGCGTGCCCGCGTGGTGCTCGTCATCGACAAGACCGGAAGCATGCAAGCCGAGTACCGGAGTAAGCGCATCAACCAGGTGGTCGAGCGGATGGTCCCGGTCGCTGTGCAAGTCGACGACGACGGCAAGCTCGAACCGTACCTCTACGGTGCCAGCTTCGCGCGCCTGCCCGACATCGCGGTCCACGAGGTCGACAGCTGGTCAGCGACGTATCTGCATCTTCACGGCACCCACGGGGGGATCGACTACGCAGAGATCGGCGGTTATAACGACGAGCTGCCGATCATGAAGGAGATCATGTCTTCGCTCGTACCCGGGTCAACCATGCCGACGTTGGTGCTGTTCTTCACCGATGGCGGATTCCACAAGAAGGGTCCGATCACCGCACTGATGAAGCGGGCCGCCGCCCTTCCCGCGTTCTGGCAGTTCGTCGGAATTGGCCACGCCGACTACGGGATTCTGGAAAAACTCGACACCCTGAAAGGGCGGGTGGTCGACAACGCCGGCTTCTTTAGCGTCGACGACATCTCGAAGATCAGCGATGCGGAGCTGTATCGCCGGTTGCTGAGCGAGTTCCCCGAATGGCTCCGCGCCGCGCGCAGAGCCGGCATCGTGGCCTGACATCCCGCACTAACCACTGGCCACAAGTGTGTGGAAGGCCCGGCGGACACCCCAGCTGAGTTTTCGTGACGGAACCCCGGCACTACGACACCGTGTTTCATGGGTATTCAATCGGGACTTTGAAAACCCAGGCGGCGGAGGGATGACGGCGTTCCGGTTCTGTCATTTTACGTGAATGACATAAGGCGGACGCCTCCGGGCCACTCGCGTGCATGGGATTGGCTATTCCTCATCCGCGCGAGCGGACAGGATCGAACCCTGATACTTTTCCATTCAACAACTGTCCGCAAACGGTGAGCAAAGGTAGATCAAGTACATGTTTCGCAGGGTTTCATGCACCGTTGCACTAGCTCTCGCCATCATTGGAATCGGTACCGCGGTGGCCCACGCCAATCCCGCAACTACCTTCGGCGACGGTACGCAAGTCGTCGGCATCGACATCGCACCCGGAACATACATCGGCAATGGACAAACCGACGAATACGGCTGCTACTGGGCGCGACTGAGGGGGTCGAGCGGCGAGATCGACGACATCATTGCCAATGACTTCACCGACTCGCCGAAGATCATCGTCACCATCAAACCCAGTGATCAGTACTTCGAATCCGAAGGCTGCGGCACATGGACGCCTGCTCCGACGTCAACGCCGCAATTTAGCCCTGTTCCTGCGCCGACTGCGGCCGAATCTGACTCGACAACGGTTGATTTGGGCGACTACTGCTCATCGAAAGAAGGTGCCACCGGCGTCCTCGCTGACGGAACCACCGTTCACTGCGTCCGCGTCCAGTTCACCGACGCATACGTCTGGTCGACAAACGAGGGTGTTGTCGCCACCGATCCGCACTTCCCGGTCGATCCAGGAGGTAACTGCCTCGACACCGATGCGTTCACCGCCGACTCTCAGGGTCGAACGCTGTACTGCAATCCCACCCAGAACGGACGCTACGCCGGAAATCTCGTCTGGCAACTCCAGCCGTGAAGGTGAACGGTCGGCGAGGGGCAGGGGTTCGTCGGGACCATCTACCATGAGGCACTTCGCGTGAGTGCTTGTCGATCTCTAGGACGGGCCTGGTGAGGTGTGGATCGTGCGGGTGTTGTCCGTGCCGTATCGCGAGGACACCACAACACGGACACCGGACTTACTGGGTGCGATTCGTCCGTTCGGCGCGGGTCTCTTCGGCGAGCACCGTGGTCGCTGATGCGTCGAGAACGACTCCGCAGTCGTGCAGTGCCCGCCCGGGCGTGACTTTGCCGTCGAGGATGTCGTCGAGGACGAGTTGCGGCTCCCGGGTGAGGGGGTCACCGTAGCCGCCGCCGCTGTGACCTGTCGGTGCCGGTCGCCGGCACCGACAGCGCGGTGTGGTTTGGACGGAAACAGTTCCTCGTTATTGGCACCGAGATTGAGGATGTTTGCTGACGGGGCACCGCTGTGGCCGCCGTTGAGACCATAGGGCTGGGCGGTGCGTCGGTCGGAGCGGACTTGAATGGTGGTGTTGTCGTAGAGCAGTGTTGTGAGCCCCAGCCCATGCGCCTCATACCGTCTAACTGACAGCGTCGACGAGGTAGGTGTTGAGACCTCGTGCAATGTCTGCCAATGCACGCGGCGTGGTCATACGAATATGCGTGGTATCGATGGGATAGTAGTCGATGGAACCGGTTACATATGGTTTCCAGCAACTTTCGGCAACTTCCCGGTGAATCTCGTCAGCTGCGGCGGCGAAGAAGACCACGTCTCCGTCGAACACGGGGGGGTGGTAATTGGCGACCAGCCGTGGCGCGTCATTGAAGGATGCGACGATCTGCTTCATGTGTGATGGCTGGAGAAACTCGAATGCACCAGTCCGCAGATGAATCAGTTCGGTCGCTCGTTCGGCCGATATGGTTTCCTCCGCGGCATCGAAGTCTTCAGCACCGAATCCAAACAGATCGGCTAGCTCGACCAGGATGTCTCCTACAGTGAATTCCTGGTTTGCAGTCGATTCCGCTTCGCGCAGCCGGCTGTCCAACATCGCCAGCAATGAGACCTGCTTCCCGAGAAGGCGAAATCGTGTGGCTACGGCGTGGGCGATGACTCCGCCCAATGACCAGCCGAGCAGGTGATATGGGCCGCGCGGTTGCACGGCCTGGATCACCCGGACGTATTCCTCCGCCAACTGCTCGATCGAACGGGGATGCGGGTCGTCTTCGGCGAGTTCGGGGGATTGGATCCCGTAGATTCGCCGTCCCGGTTCGGTGTATGGCGCCAAACCTGCGTAACACCAAGCTAATCCGCTAGCTGGGTGAATGCAAAAGATCGGGTCGGAATCCCCGGCTGATCTGATCGGCAACAGGACGTCGAACGCCGAAGTCGGCACAATAGGTGTCGACCCGCCGGAGACCGCCTCGACTCTACCGGCGATCGCTGCCACGGTGGCATCAGTGAAGATCCACGATACCTGGATGTTGACGCCGAGAGCCTCTCGCAGCCGCGCAGTGACCTGTGTGGCGAGGAGGGAGTTGCCTCCCAGGGTGAAGAAGTCGTCGTCGAGTCCGATGCGGTCGTGGCCGAGGATGTCGGCGAAGATGTCGGCGACGATTCGCTGCTCGGTGGTGACGGGTGGCCGGAACCGGGGTGTCGGTGGTACGGGTGCGGGGAGTGCGCGGCGGTCGATCTTGCCGTTGGGGGTCAGCGGTAGTGCGTCGAGGATGGTGATGGGGGTGGGCAGCATGTAGTCGGGGAGGCGGTGGGCGGCGAAGGCGCGGATCGCGGTGGGGTCGAGGGGGGTGTGGTCGCGGGGGACGACGTAGCCGACGAGTTGGTCGCCGGTGTGGGGGTCGTGGTGTATCGCGGCGACGGCTTGGGTGATGTCGGGGTGGGTGGTGAGGGTGGTTTCGATTTCGCCGAGTTCGATGCGGTGGCCGCGGAGTTTGATTTGGTGGTCGCGGCGGCCGAGGAATTCGAGGTTGCCGTCGGGGTGCCAGCGGGTGAGGTCGCCGGTGCGGTACATGCGTTCGCCGGGTGGGCCGAACCGATTTGCTACAAACCGCTCTGCCGTCAACGCCGGCTGTCCCAGGTACCCCCGCGCCAGCTGCACTCCGGACACATACAACTCGCCCACCACCCCCACCGGTACCGGATGCAAGCGATGATCCAGCACGTAGGCGTGGCAGTTGGTCTGCGGTGCACCGATCGGAGCCACTCCCTCCCCGTGCTGGGTGCAGCGGTGGCAGATCACGCTGACGGTGGTTTCGGTGGGCCCGTACTGGTTCCACACCGTCGCCGGACTGACCTCCGCCAACCGCGCGACCGTCTGCCCGGTCAGTGTTTCACCGCCGAGGTAGATCACCCGCACGCCGCGGAGAACGTCGGGTGACCGGCAGGCCATCAGGGCGGTCAGTACCGTCGGCACCGACGCCATGTGGGTAATCGCATGGGTGCGGATGAGCTCGGCGAGGTAGTCGGGGTCGCGTTGGCCGTCCGGGCTCGCCAACACCACGCAGCCGCCGATCTGCAGTGGTGCGAAGAGGTCGGGGGTCGACGCGTCGAAGGTCACCGCGTTGCTCTGCAGAAGACGATCACCCGCACGGTGATCGAACGCCTCGACCCCCCACCGCACCTGATTGACGATGGCGCTGTGCGCCACGGCCACGCCCTTCGGCCGGCCGGTCGATCCCGAGGTGAACATCACGTACGCCATGTTCTGCGGGCGCAGCGGTGCACGACGGTCCGCATCGGTCACCGGCGCCGCGGACATCGGTGCCAGATCGAGGGTGTCGATGTGGACGACCGGCACCGGTTCGGGCAGATCGTCTTGCTCGTCGTGGGTGGTGGTCAGAATGCAGGTGGGTTGTGCCACTGCGAGAATGAAGTTTGTGCGCTCGGCCGGGAGATCGGGGTCGATGGGCAGATAGGCTCCACCGGCGGTGAGGGTGGCGTAGACGCCGACGACGAAGTCGATGGAGCGGGCCATCCTCAGTGCCACAATTGTTTCCGGGCCCACTCCTTGGGTGATCAAGTGTCGGGTGAGCCGGTTGACGCGTGCTTTGAACTCGGTGTAGGACAGGCATAGGTCCCCATCCACCACCGCCACCGAGTCGGGCGTACGGGCTGCCTGGGCGCTGAACACCGACACCAGGGTGTCGGTGGTTGGCGCATGTTCGGTGTGGTTCCAGTCCTCGAGGATCAGTTGTTTTTCGGTGGGGTCGAGGAGGTTGAGGTCGCCGACCGGGCGGTCGGGGTCGGCCACGACAGCCTCGAGGAGTCGGATGAATCGGTCGGCGAACCCGCGCACGGTGTCCTCGTCGAACAGGTCCTGTGCGTAGGTCAGCGCGGCGGTCAGACCGCGAGCGGCACCATCGCGGTCGACGCGTTCACTTGCCGTCAGCGTGAGGTCGAACTGGGTGGCGGCGTGGTCGATGTCTTCGATGCGGGCGGTCAGTCCCTCCAGTTCGAGCTCTGGGTGCTC
>NZ_NSDZ01000007.1:0-630424 GCF_002300155.1 Rhodococcus sp. ACS1 | reverse complement strand
CCGCGGCGCTGCTCCCGGCGCTCCGCGCCGGGAGACGGGGGCGAGTCGCTGCGCTCCCCGCCAGGGAGCCGCTGCGCGGCTCGCAGTGGGTCGGTTCCCGTTGCCGTCGACCGAGTCGCTTCGCTCCTCTGCGTTTTCGAAATTAGGCTCTCACCTTCGTATTTGATCGGTGCGACGAGCAGCGTTCCCGACAGGGAAACGAAGCTAGGGACGCGCGCAGGTGTGCCGGACTCGTCGCCCGCTCCCCTGCCCGACACCTTCACCGTCATACCCACAGCCTACCAATCATCTCCGCATCACGCATATACCATTTGAAATTCAAAGCATCCAAATATGTTGTACTGCAATAAATTACGCATCTAACAAAATATTTGTCGTGCATAATTATTGAAAATTGCTACTTACCAAGTAGTTGCCTAAACATATTGATAATCAACAACTTTCAAAATCAGATCGAAACGGGCGAAACCGGCACCCGCACCCCGGCGTCGCCCCCCCAACAGGTCGCCGGCACCCCCACACCACCCCCTGCATCACACCCACATCACAAACCGAACACCAGATCACAGCCCCATCACACACAGCGGTCCGCACCCCGCGCAGGATACGGACCGCCAGCAATGCGCAAGGATCAGCTCGTGAGGACCTTCTCCAGGGTGCTCACCACGGCGGCGTCGAACTTGTCGAAGCGGCCCGAGATCGCGCGCCCCCTGATTCCGCTCGGCACACGAGGCACCCTTCACCGGCTGCTCGTGATGCGCCCACGCGTTCACCGCCTGCACCACCCGAACGCAGATCCTCGCCAGATGCAGGCCCGCACATCACGGCGGTACACCTCCACCAACTCCTCCCGCACCCGGAACGCGATCGTGCACGAGCGACCCGCCTCCTTCCGGCACCGGATACCAGACGTCCAGGAACGCAAACCACTGCCGATCCGACACCACCACCGACGACAGGTGCCGCAGCGTCTCGGCGAACTCGTCAGCGGTCCCTCCACCACACTCAACGCCCGCCGGGCCTCCTCGATCCGCAACCCCGACAACCGGCTGTGCCGAATCTTCACCCGCTGACCCCGCGCCTGCCCCAACGCGATCGCCATCGTGTTATCGCACACCGTCGCCGTCACGGTCCGCCTGTACGTCGTCGCCAAACTCACGTCCAACGTCGCCGCCAACAAAATTGGGACGGTAGCTGAACCCGTAGGAAACTGCGTGCCCGGGGCGTGGACGGTGACGAAGACAGCCGAACCTGGGCCTCCACCTGACACAACGGCATATATTCGTATTGATATAACCTAGGGAGGTGAACCGAGGTGACGAGAAACCAATCCGATGGGTGGGTAGCGCACTCGACGACCTACGCGATCTGCCCGCCGCCGCGCAGGACGATCTCGGCTACCAACTCGGCCGGGCCCAGCAGGGGCTCGATCCGGACGACTGGAAACCGATGAAGGACGTCGGGCCCGGATGCCGCGAGATCCGGGTCCGCACTCCGGACGGCGCCTTTCGAACGTTCTACGTCGCCCAGTTCGGCGAGGCGATCTACGTACTGCACTGCTTCCATAAAAAGACGCAGAAGACCTCGAAAGCAGACATCGACCTCGGCCGACGCCGCTACAAGGCAGCCCAGGCCTACGCACAGGAGACATCATGAACGACAACGACATCGCCGAAACCACCTCCGTGTGGGAGGCGATCAGTGACACCCCCGGCGAGGCCTACAACCGGCAGCTGCGCGCCGACCTGATGACCGCGATCCGCGCACAGATCGACCGTTTCGGCTGGTCCCAGGCCGTGGCCGCCGACAACCTCGGCGTCACCCAACCACGGATCTCGGACCTGCACCGCGGCAAACTGAGCAAGTTCTCTCTCGACGCCCTGGTCAATCTCGGCAGCAAGGTCGGCGTCCACCTCGACATCCACATCGACACCGACCGCACCCCTACCGGCCACTGACCACACCCCGGCCTGCCGCCAGGACAAACCCTGGCGGCAGGCCGGGCGAGCGAGCTCCCGTCGACTCAACGCCTCGTGAAACCCCATCGATGTCACCGCCGCATCGGTGTTTTACCATCGCCGTCTCGCACGGCGGCGAGCATCGCTTTCACTGGACGGGGAAAGAGCACGTCGAGTGGTCTGTCCAGGGTAATGGTGTAGCTGGTCGGTGGTAACGATTGGGTGGATTAGCCGGTTAACAGGCTGTCCCCGACGCTTCCGGTGGACGGGGCGATGCCGGTCAAACCAGCCGGCGTCGGCGTCCTGCTCCGAAATGGCGAGTAGGCAACGGGTCATGACGTGACCCCGTAGATGATGCCGAGGTCCCGGATGCCGTTTTCGATGGCGGTCGCCATCTCTTGTTCGGTGTCACCGGCGGTTGTCAGGGTTGCCTGGCTCGCCATCTCGGCCGCCAGGTCACGGATTGTCTGTTCAGGCTCGCGTCGCCGTTCGGGGGCGCGCCGGTGTCGTGGATGCTGCAGCGACCTCCGTCAGGGTGACCTCGGCGATAGCGATCTCGATTGACTTGCGCACCAGGTCCTCTGGGCTGGGCGTCAGTCCGTCTGGCTGTTCGAGGATCCACTCCACGACGCCCGCCACGATGTTGCGAGCCCCGGAATCCGCGAATGCACCCGAGCGGCCTCACCACCGCACCGCGGGCACACGGGCACAACGCTCGGTCACCTCGGGAACGGGCCCCGATTCGGATCGTCGATCCGACTCGCCAAACACCGGCAACATCGATACCTGCGATGCGGGAGCAGGACCCGCACACCGTCTTCAGTGCACCCGGAGAATCCTCACCCGCCCTCTTCGAGGCAGGTCTGTGACACGCCAAGCGGCTTCACGAAAATTGTGCGAGATCCCAGCAGATTCCTTACATTCCTCACGCGGGTGCGGATCGCGGTTGCCATCGCGTCGGTATCTCCAGCACCGCGTGGCGATGGGTCAGCCGTCGATGGATCCGTGATCGGTTCTGCTCATGGAGCCGTCTCGACCTTGACCGTCTCCGGCTGGGCCGAGTTCCACGATGATCGCGCCGGCGAGCAGCTCTCGTGCCCGCTCGGGGGTCGTCGAGCCGCTCAACCAGCGTTCGCTGAGACCCTCCACGAGTGCCGTGAGGCGTTCGCCGGCGGCGACAGGGTCGACCGCCGGGTTCGCCAGACCGGCGGCCTGTGCGTGCCGGATGAGGGTTTCGGCATCGCGCGCCCATGCCCCCGTGGTTGCGCGGAGCGGTTCGCGCAGGTCGTCGGAGAAGACGGCGCTGGCTCTGAGCTCACCCCAGGCGATGCTGTTCTCCCGAACTTCGGGAGTGCTCTGGATCTCGAGCAGGACCATCTGTTCGAGCCGCGTGCGAGGGTCCGTGGAGGTGAATACGTCGTCGGCGTAGCGCTCGGCCCGGTCGTTGATGTGGTCGAGGGCGCTGCGCAGTATCCCGGCCCGGTCCCGGAAGTGGTAGTAGATCAGGGCGGTCGAAACGCCGGCCTCGGCGGCGAGTTTCTCGACCCGCAGGCCGCGCACTCCGTCCTGCGGGTCGAGAAACTCGGACTGCTGCTTCCATTATCTGTGTTCGACGGTCTGCCACGGCACCTCACTTTACGGACGGTTCCGGGGCCGCCCGGTGTGATGCGGTGAGACCACATCACACCAGTGCCCCTGATTTCGGCCAGCGATCCTCGACCGTTGCTAGCCCGCGGGTTCCTGCTGGGTGGTGCAGTGGATGCCGCCACCACCGGCGGCGATGCCGTCGATGTTGATCTGCACCACGCGGCGGTCGGGGAAGAGACGTTGCAGCTCCACTTTCGCGGCCTGGTCGGTTTCGGGATCGCCGAACTCGGGGGCGATCACCGCGCCGATGGCGCGGGCCAGGCGCGGTAGAGCAGCAGTCCACACAGAGGCGCCTCGCTATCGTGTGTTGCGTTGCCGCTGAGTCGCTGTTGTCTTCGGCTCCTGGACCAGCAGCAGCAACGCAGCATGTCCTCGTCGCCGGCGTTGCTCGGATCGCCCTCGCCGCCACCGGGGAAACCTGCACCGACGGGAACACCCGCCGCCACCAGATGTTCACGTCCGGGTTTGTCGACGCTACTCACATCCACTTGGAGGGGACTACAAGGACTGTGACGGGTAGAAGCTGCGCACCGGTCAACCGTCATCGGGTCCAGCACCCGCTCGTTAGAGCCAACAGAATCCCTTGAAAGCGTCGTCGAGGTACTGCCCGCTGGACCTGTGCGCGCGCCTTCTCGTCCAGCTGCCGGGCAAGCCACCCATCCGGGTTGCCGAGTCCGTGCCGGATTCGTTCAGCGCGGCGCCCGGGAGTCTTCGACATCGCCCAACACCAACGAGCTGTGCGGACTGAGGCTGTGGGGTGGCGGCCGCCCGCCGACCGCATCCTGTTCCGTGCCAGACAGTTTCACGCGCGCGCCTGACGCTTTCGGGGAGACAGTCGCGCCATCACAGACTCCGCCCATCCAGACGGCGCGCGCCCGGAACTCCGGCTCGCACCGGCGCGGAGGTGATCGCACTGCAGGCCGCCAACCACTTCGGTGTGTTGTTTTGATCTGGACATTGGTGCCCGAATGTGTGTGTTTAGGCCCGTATATGTTGACATGAGAGCCACGTCACAGCTATAACTGTCCGCAGGCTCATCGATACAGCGACGCAGGATCAGGCAGGGCAGCCTCGATCGGTCCTCGCCTCGGCTGCGACAGCGAACCGCTAGGAAAGGCGCATGACATGAAGTTCGTAGCCGCAACCTCGTGCCCTACGGGCATCGCACACACATACATGGCGGCGGAATCGCTGGAGCAGGGTGCCGCCCGCAGCGGTCACGAAATCCACGTCGAGACGCAGGGCGCTTCTGGCTCCGAGCCACGCGACCCCGCGGTGATCGCCGCGGCCGACGGGCGTGATCTTCGCCGCCGCCATCGGCTCCGGCCAGCTGGCCGCCCCCGAGATGACCAGCACCTTCCCCGTATGCGCCACGCCTCGACCTCTCGCTGATGGCGTGTGTGTGCCCAACCCATCGCGCTGTGCACGGAAATCCTTCTTTTCCATGATATTTCAACCGCAAGAGAAAGTAGATCTCTCGTGAAACCCATAGTTGTTCGCAGCGCCATAGTCGCCGCGACCGGCGGGCTGCTCTTCGGATTCGACACCGCGGTCATCTCCGGTGCGGAGGAACAGATCCAGCAGGTGTTCGCGCTCAGCGATGCCAAGCTTGGCTTCACCGTCACCACCGCACTCATCGGGACGATCCTCGGCGCTCTGGTCGCCGGCCGGCCGGCCGACCGGTACGGCCGCAAGAAGGCGCTCTACGTGATCGGCGTCCTCTTCGTTCTTGGCGCCGTCGGGTCTGCCCTGGCCCCGAACGTCGAAATTCTGATGCTGTTCCGGTTCATCGGTGGCATCGGCGTGGGTGGTGCCAGCGTCTGTGCACCGATCTACACCGCCGAGATCGCCCCCGCGGCCAACCGAGGACGCCTGGTCGGGTTGGTGCAATTCAACATCGTGCTCGGCATCCTCATCGCCTATGCATCCAACGCCGTCATCCGCGCGGCGGTCCCCGGCGACAATGCTTGGCGCTGGATGCTCGGCGTCATGATCGTTCCGGCACTGGTGTTCGTCCTCATGCTGCCGACCGTTCCCGAAACGCCGCGCTGGCTGGCCGCCAATGGTCGATGGGACGACGCAACCGCAACGAGCAAGCGCCTGTGCGCCACCCAAGCCGACGTCGACTTCCAGATGAGTGAGATCCGGGAGTCGCTGGCGGCCACCGCGAACACGACGAAGGTGCCGTTCTTCACGCGCGGGCACCGCAAGGTGATCCTGCTCGCCGTCGCGATCGCCGTCTTCAACCAGTTGTCGGGCATCAACGCGGTCCTGTACTACGCGCCACGGGTCATGCAGGAGGCCGGCGCCAGCACGAACGCCGCGTTCCTGATGAGCGTCGGGGTGGGCGCGATGAACTTGGTCGCCACCATGGTCGGGCTGAGCCTGATCGACCGGCTCGGCCGGCGCAAGCTGATGATCGTCGGCTCGATCGGCTACCTGATGTCCCTGGGATTCCTTGCCGCCGTGATGTTCTACTACGAAAATGCGCGCGGTGGCGAGTTCACCTCTACGTCGTCGATATTGGTGCTGATCGGGCTGATGGGATTCATCGCCGCCCACGCCGTCGGCCAGGGCTCGGTGATCTGGGTATTCCTCTCGGAGATCTTCCCGAATCGGATCCGTGGTCAGGGGCAGTCGCTGGGCAGCCTGACCCACTGGGTGTTCGCCGCGATCACCTCGTTCGCCTTCCCGCCGATCATCGGTGCCCTCGGTGCCGGCGCCGCGTTCAGCATCTTCTTCCTCGCCATGGTCGGTCAGCTGATCTGGGTGCTGAAGGTGATGCCCGAGACCAAAGGTGTGCCGCTCGAGGAGATGGAGGCCAAGCTCGGCGTCGCACTCGACCACGGCCCGGACCGGCCGACCGCGGTACGGGCTCACTGATGACCCGCCGCGTACTCAGCCTCGGCGAAGCACTGATCGACGTCGTCACCAGGCCAACGTCCACTCAGGAACACGTCGGCGGCAGCCTGCTCAACGTCGCGGTCGGACTCGGCGCACTCGGCCACCCGGCCAGCATCTGCTCCCACTGGGGCAAAGACCCCCGGGGAAGTCTGCTCAGACAGTGGGCGGAGTCCGCCGGCGTGCAGATCACGCCCGGAACCGACTCCGCACACAAGACGTCGGTCGCGTTCGCCCGGATCGACGCGGACGGACGCGCAAACTACGAGTTCGACCTGAACTGGGCGGTCCCGCAACTCCCGGACCTGGAACCGTTCGGGCATCTGCACACCGGCAGCATCGCCGCCACCGTCGAACCAGGCGGCTCCACGGTGGTCGTCGCCGCCGAACGGATGCGGCTCCTCGGTACCGTGTCATACGACCCGAACATCCGTCCCGCACTGATGCATTCGCCCGACACCGTCGTCGACCGCGTCGAGCACCTGGTCTCACTGTCCGACGTGGTGAAGACCAGCGACGAGGACCTCGACTGGCTCTACCCGGGCGTGCCGGTCGAGAACATCATGCGGCGGTGGGTGAAGACAGGACCAGCGATGGTGGTCGTCACCCGCGGATCCTGGGGCGCCTACGCGCGACTGGCACACAACCGGGACATGCTCCACATCGACCAGACACCGGTCACCGTGGGCGACACCGTCGGCGCCGGGGACTCCTTCATGGCCGGACTAATCTCCGGACTACTCGACGCGGGCCTGCTCGGCTCACCCCAAGCACGGGATCGACTCGCGGCTGCGGACTGGCCCGATGTCCAACCCGCACTGCTCCGCGCGATACACACGAGTGCATTGACGGTCAGTCGATCCGGCGCGTACGCGCCCTCCCGGGCCGAAGTGCATGCGCTTCACGCGCTCGACCCGGCCCTCACCTGAACGATCGTCGCGGTCACCGAGGACGCCATGCTTGGTTACCGGCGTTGATACACAACCCCATTCACGAGAGGAATCACCGGACGTGCAACTGCTGTTCCTCCGGCACAGCCAAACCCCCGCCAACGTCCGCGGCGAACTCGGCACCCGGGGATCTCGGTGGCGGGATCGATGCCGGACATGTGGCGGGCGAAGCCGCGCACCACGGTCATCCGCCGCGCCCACACCGAACTGGTGGGATCGGCATCGGGACGTTGCACCCACTGCAGGGCCACGTCGACGGTGATCGTCGTGACGCCGGCCGCGTCGAGGTAGGCGACGAAGCGGGGAAGCAGTCGGGCGGCCTCATCGAGCCGGTGTCCCAGAGCTCGACGCAGCCGCAGGTACTGTTCGGCCTGCTCGGCGAGCGCGCTCATCGCCGTGTCCCGGGCCAGGGCTGGGCGACCGTACGTAACACGGCCCGATCGACCTTGGCGTAGCCGGAGGTGGTCCCCAGATCCGACTGACGCAGCACCTGGGCGATCTCGATCAAATCGGCCCCCCGGCGCAACAGCTCGGTCGCCAGCGCGTGCCGGAGCCGGTGACCACCGACCCGTGCCAGGCCGGCTCGCCGACACGCACGGTAGACGATCCCGGTGATCGTGCTCGGGTGCAGGGGCCGTGGAGGCGCGTAGATGGTGAGCAGCAACTGCGGACACCCGGACACCGGGCGCCCGTCGGTGAGGTAGTCGACGAGGGCCTGACCGACGTCGACGGGGAGCGGGAGACGATCGCGGCGGCGGGCCTTGCCCGCACCACGATCTCCCCGGCCCGCCAGTCGACGTCGCCGAGCCGAAGGGCGGCCACCTCCCCGGAGCGCAGACCCAGCCGCGCCAGCAGCATCAAGATGGCCCGGTCACGCCGTCCACTCGCGATGCGGCGATCGCACCCGGCCAACAGGGTGTCCACGTCGGCGGCGCTCATCGTCGCGGGCAATCGGGCACCGCGCCAGCTCGCCACCGGCGAAATGGCGCCACCCAGGTCCGTCTCGAGGATCCCGTCCAGATACAGAAAGCGCAGCAGCGCCCGCAGATCGGCGGCCTCTCGCTTGGCCGACTCGACCGTCAGCCGCGAACCGGCCTCGAGCATCCACTCCGCGACCTCCGTGCCGGTCAGATTCCCGATACCGATCTCGTCTCCGGTGCGCGATGCCCGACCCGCCAAGAATCGGCGCGCGAACCGCTCGTAGCGTCGAATCGTGGTCGGGGCCAGTCCCCGCACAACAATCAGATGGTGGCGATAGCGGACCAACATCTCATCACGACTCGTCGGCGTCGCCAGCGTCTCGAGCGGTACCACCTGCCGGTCCCGCAGATACTCCAACAGGCGCGCCACGGTCGCCACCGTCGGCACCCGCCGACGACCACTCGCCCGCCGGGATGCCAAGAATCCCTCCACCAGAGCAATACTCAGGTCCTCGACCGCAAGACCCTCGCCGGTCAGCCATCGATCGAGCTGTCCCATCAACACCATGTGGTGCCGGATGGCGCCGGGTCGATGCCCGAGTCTGCGCAACTCCTCCTCGAAGCCCTCCGCGAACGGCACCAGCGGTCCCGCACCACGCATCCATGAAATCGTGCCCCTCGGACACCTCCTCCGTCGGTGGAGCAACCTGCCCCACCGACGGAGCCTGGAACACGCGGGATTATCCCGACCCGAATTCATCCGGATCTATCCGGAGATGCTCCTCACCTGCATCAATGCCGCCGCTTCGATACCCGTATCGGGATAATTCCGGGGTCGGGATTACTCGACGATTTCGCGTTGCGGCCCCTGGACGCGACCGAGACCAACGACTTCTACGAGTTGGTCGTGGAGCGTCATCGACGCAAGGCGACGATCGTCTCCTCGAATAGGTCCCCAGAGTGGCTGTCGATGACCACCGACGCCCTGCTGGCGCAGTCTGCGATCGACCGGCTCACCTCCTCGGCGCACACCCTCGTCATCGAGGGCCCGCCCTACCGGCAACGCACCCGTCTGGGCATGGCGTGGTTGACAGTTCAGAAGGCGAGGTCGATGCTCGATGCCACCTTCGGGTGGTCCCATGCTCGTGGCAACGAGGTGGTCCCATCACCCTGACAAGCGACACCAGGATCGCCCGCGGCGCCCTCGGCGGGACCTCCCGCCGACAGAAAACGTCACCGCAACCAGATCATCCGCGGTGAACCGATCCGACTCCCCCCACCCGGTCGCCGGTGCTCGACCAGGAATCGAAATGTGCACCGACATAGGCGCCTTCGCCCATATGGGGGCCAACTCGCGGCGACGGAACTCCCGCCCCCACACCGAGACCACCGAGCCGAGTCCACCGATCGAGCCCTCGGTACCGCCACGCCACCGCGGCAGGATCAGGCGGCCGTTGAGCCGTTGCGTTCGAGCCTCTCGGCGATCCACACCTTGATCAGCGACTGCCGGGTAACCCCGAGACGAGTCGCCTCACGATCCAACTCTGCGATCATCCACGCCGGGAAGTCGACGTTGACACGCCGCTGCTCCTCGCCCGGGCGCCGGGCCCTGGCCGTATCGAGCGCGAACGTCACGTCCTCGCCGGCATCAAAACGCTCGTCGAACTCGTCAGCTCTCATAAAGCGCCACCTCTCCATCACGTGAGCGCCGAACCGAGATGATCCGGGTCCGGTCCGCACGATAGGTCACCACCGCGGACCACCATTTTCCGTCAATCACACCGATCACCAGCCACCTCGGCTCATCCGTAGTTCTCGCGGGCACCTCGAGCCGGTGCGGATCTCGCCACAGTGCCTGCGCCGACAGAAAATCGATGCCGTGCTTGGCCAGGTTCGCTTCGCTCTTGTTCGGATCGAACTCAAACCCAGAAATGTATAGAAACTATACCATTTTGGCTGGATGAATTCCCCGCTTTCCCACGCCAGCTCAGGCCGGAAACTAAAACGTACGACTCGACACCGGCGCCGTCGGAACCAGAGCTGATCCAACGAATGGAGCCTCGATCGATCAGTGACCTCCCCCGGCGCACCCGTCACTTCGCGCTGGAGCGGACCGCGGGGTGGGTCCGGGTCCTGACGTTTCCAGTCGCCTGCCGCCGCCACCGCGGGCGGACTGGTAGACAGACCAGGTGTGGTGGAACGCTCAGATCAGGAGGCCTCGATGCCGCGACCATCATCGTGGGTGAGCACCACGGCGTCCACCCTCGGCGAGGAGCTGGCACGCATCGGTCTGACCGTCCCCACCGACCGACTCGAGGCCCTGCTCACCGACCGAGTCGCCGCCGTAGCGGAACAGATGCGCATCACCGAACGCACCGCCCGCCAGTACTTCGACCACGACACACTGCGCACCCTCGCCCGCGAACTGGCCCTGAGCATCAAAGAAGAGGCACCCGGCGCCGACCTGCTGACACTGCCCCGCACCATACCCATGCCCCTGCCCACCCTCGGTGCGACGATCGCCGCCCTCGTCGAGGCGGCCGCCCTCGCCGGCGTCGACAAGGATCCCCACGAGCCGGCACCAGCGATGGCACTGATCTCCACCCTCGGCGTCCTGACCCGAGAGCACGCCGGCGACCTCCCCACCGTCCGAGTGCCGGAGCCCCTCCTCACGCGAGCGGCGCGGCTCATCGAGAACACCGCCGCCCTCGTACACCACGGCTGCCCACTACCACCAGACGTCGCCGAGGACGTCCGCCCCCACCTGCAGAAAGCACTGCGCGACGACGCCGCCCGGCTCCGGGCACTGATCCCCGACACCGGCCGACGGTCCGGCTCGGGTCTCTGGGCGGTTCCCGACGACCCACCATGACCACCGTGGCCGTCCCGGGGTGCATTCGTGTCGCAGAAACGATCGAATGAGAGACAAGTCGAGCCACCGCACAACCAGGCAATCGACAGACTACGGAGATCGACGCAAGCACAGAGAGCGGCGTTGGCTGTTGCTCGGCTCACGGCCCATGGAGTCGGGCGTTCCCCCCGGCGTCGGGTGTGTTCGTGACAATCACATCGGTCCCACGGCCACCGAGACGTGGAAGTTCCCCGCACCCACGGACCGCTCGAGGGTCGCAATGACGGCAGCCGGATTGTCGTAGGGCCCGTTGAGGTAGAACGGCCGACCATCCCTCCCGAACTCGATCCGACCCGGCCCGTCCCACTCACCCAGGAACGCGGCGGCCTCCTCATCGAAGGCGCCGGCGGGCTCGAAACCGAGCCCCCGCGCATACGCCGCCGCCCCCAGGATCAGTTCGCGGCCGAGTTCGATCGGAATCTCCACCGCAGGACGGTCGAACGCCGCGTAGTACGTGCGGATGGCGGTGGGGATCCTGCCCGCGTCCATGGTTTCGGGGTCACGGGCGTTCTTCACCCCCAGGCAGTGCACGTCGGCCAGGTAGCCCCGCAGCGTCGCCCGACCACGCCGTCCCTCTCGTGCCACCAGCACCTGCGCGAAGCCTTCGGCCTCACCGGCGGGAGCATCCAGCTTCGCCCACTCCGGACGACCCCCGAGGCCCAGCCCGGCACTCCAGCCACAATTGACCCAGCACCCCAGCACCCGGCCCAAGCCTCGGGACACTTCGGCCTCGGCAGCGATTCGTCGCACCACCGGCGTCACCACCGACGGCCGCACACCCAGAGCACGCGCGATCACCTTCGGCGGGACACCCTGCTCCCAACGCCGCCGCACCTGCTCGACCAACTCCACATCGTCCATGGCACCCCATTCTGCTTCACCGATCGGGAAGCTTCCGCGTCTGCACCTATCCGCTCGCGCCGCTGATCGAGCGATCACTGCACCCCACGAGCAGCAGGACCACACCCCCGCATCACGCACGCAGGCCACGGCAGCATCTCCACCATGCCGCCGATACTGCCGTGCCGGTTCCCGGTCCAGGTTCTGCCTGCTCCCGGAGTCCCGATCATGACCGGATCGGGGCCGGATCAGGAACCGGGTGGGCTCGCCGCTGGGGGCGTGCCTGGGAGCTGGACACGGCCCTGTGGGCGTGCCGGGACCCACGCCCGCCAGGAAGAACGGGCAGACGCCAACGCGCGCAGGCCCATACCTGGGCGTGACCTATTCGGTTTCCTTCGGGTGGCCGGGTTCGCAGCGTTCGAGCAGGACCCGGCCCGCGATCTTGGCGCCCTTCTGTGCAGGATCGACAAAGAACCAGATCCGCCCACCATCGGTCACCTTGTACTGGTATCGGGCGTAGTTCTGCCCGTTGTACGTCCCGTAGGCGTAGTCGCCTTTGAGTTGATACAGCCGCCGCGTCTCTACCGTCGGTTCTCGGGTGAGGGTGTCCCACGCATCGACCGTGGCGTTGCGTGCAGTGGCCAGCAGATCGGTCCAGCCCTTCTCCGCGTCACGCGTGGCGAACACGATCTGCCACTCGGCGCGTTTGATTGGGCGGGAAACCGCGCCGCCTTTCCTGCTCACGCGTCGAGATCCGGCGCCGCGACCACCTCAGGGACCTCGAGGTACTCCAGGTCGGAACCGTCGGCGGTCAGGCGCGGGTCGGCGTACGCCTCCGCGGTGGCCTGCCACGCTTCCAGCAAGATCGCGAGTCGGTCGAAGCGGGCCACCGCGATGCAGGCACGGGCAGTGTCCTGGAACGCTGCGACGAACTCGGCGTGCAATGCGGTCGGCAGCATCCCGATCCACGGCAATGCGACGGCGAGGCGGGAGGCGACGCGATCGAGGGCCGCCTCGTCGAGAGAGGCGGCGAAGAGCTGCCCGACGACGCCGAGAGTGCTCAATTCGGCGCGGCTCGTCGACTCTTGGGTCAGCCGCAGAGCCGGGGCATTCCGGCGCGTGAGCACGACCTCACCGTTGTCCTCGAGCGCGCCGAGAACATCATTCGGTGCCCGTAAGAAATCGGAGAACGTGGCGGTGGCGGTCGACTTGCTCATACCCACCATTACATCAGAACTAGTTCAGATATTCCAGAGGTCGGTGATCTCCGGACAGAACCGCTGACAAACTCTGTGTCGAAGACATCAGCGGCGAGAGCGGATCACAGAGTTCAGGCGAGCTCGAGAGCCTCGACGACCGGGTACACAGTCTGATCCAGCTGTTGAAGCACGAGCTGTCAACACATCACTTTGCTCTGCCGACACCTTCAACGCGATGCGACCAGCACGCTCGTCGCTCGCCAGGGGGTCGGCCGCGTCCATGGGCGCCGAGGCCCGGGCATGGACGCAGCTCAGCTCGTTCGTGTCGATCGCTACGATCTCGGCGTGTACTCCTAGCGACTCGCCATACCGGTCGGCCGAGGTGAGTCGGCTCGAAGGCGCCTGCCGTCCACCCATGCCTGCGTACATTTCGACGGGCCAACCCGGATGCTGAAACTACCTACTATCGATTGCACGAGAGGCTTGTGAAATGCCGCGTTTCTACACCGTCGATCGACGGGGAACCCTGCACAAGGGACAAACCCTCGGACTCACCCGGTACGACGATGTGAACCCCTCACATCTGCAACGACACCTCGACGTGCTGTTCCCGGACGGCGTTGCAGCCCACGGTGAAAACAACTTCGTCAACGGGGATGTTCTCTTTCAGGTCACCGACCACTCAATCGAGCTGATCTGGGAAAATGTGCGTCGTGCGCACTATCCGACCGCGCCCTCTCGCTTCCAATCCGCCTTCGCCGTGGACACACTGGAACAAGCCCACGCCTTCCGTACCGCATTCGACCCAGCGGGCACCGCGACCATCTGGCAAGTGGAGACCGCTCACGACGGGTTCCGGGCAAACATGGATCTGCTTCGTACACACGGCACCGCTCTGATGACGTCGTACCACGCCCACTGCTATTGGTCCCAGCAGAGCCCCGACCACGAGGTACCCGTGACGTGGGAGATCCTGCTACCCCCGCCTGTCCACGTAACTGGTCCAGCAGAGTAGTCAGAATCTGTTATCTATCAAGAATTTCACACGAAGGTTCAAAAGTGAGCTGCCGACGCCGAGAACTCGGCAATGTCGACCGAGAGGTCTATCCAGGTGCGCCTGCTCGTTCTTGTTCGCGGCCATAGTTGGTGGCCGGCCGCAGACACGGCCACCCGGGACCGACCACGGATGATCCGGCGTTCGCTCTGCTCGACTCGTTCGACGACTCCATCGACACGACGTGCCAGAACGAGATAGTTTCCCGGTCGTTTCGATGGACTCCGAAGGCCCGCAGGTCAGCGGCGGAAGTTCGACTGCTCGTCGGTCTGCATCGCCACAACCGCGGCGAACGCGGTCAGCAACAACATCATCAGCAACAGCACATTCACGGTGTCTCCCCCTCGTTTCTAGCGTGCGACCGACGAGCCGACCGGACGGCGGTCGGCGAACATGGCCTCGATCCTCGACTTGATCTCCGCGGTGCTCATCGACCCACCACCGCGGGGCGGGCGTGCGGCGATCGGGGTAGTCCGGAGGGTCGAGGCTGTCGGCACTGCGTCCTCTTTCGTCGAAGGTCACCGGCGAGGGGAACAGTCACGGCGTGATACCCGTACCCCGTCACAGATGATGTGAACTGCTTCACATTGACTGGCTCATGAAGTTGTACACCATAACGGAGAACTGCGCCAATCCACCTGTCCGTCAGT
Organism: Rhodococcus sp. ACS1; assembly: GCF_002300155.1. Classification (NCBI taxonomy): domain Bacteria; kingdom Bacillati; phylum Actinomycetota; class Actinomycetes; order Mycobacteriales; family Nocardiaceae; genus Rhodococcus; species Rhodococcus sp. ACS1. Next base: position 615,394 of record NZ_NSDZ01000007.1, on the reverse strand, counting down.
ATCTTCGGCAACTGCCGACTACTTGCCGGTAGGTACGTCCGGCGGGGCCAGACGATCGACGCCGAGGAAGAAGTCCAGCAAGATCAGCGCCTCGGCGGGGGTACCGCCGCCGCACCGGATCGAGCCCCACCACCTGCGCCAGCTGCTCCGCCGAGATCGGGGCGTCGGCCAGAACGCCGCCGCGGTCCGCAGCACCCACTCCCCCTCCTCCGACGCGGACAACTCGACCAATGCCATGTCGCCCCGTTCCCACTCGGACCTGCACGCCCGCCAGACGCCCCCACTGCCTCCCGGTACGGGGCGGTCGGTGTTCACTCCCGGTATGCCGAATCGGCGAAATGAACGTGCGCCTGCCTGTCGGTTCAGCTCGCGTGCGCGTGCCGACGTTCGGGGAGCTGGGTCAGTCGCTGCTCCCGTTCGTCGAACCGGACGGCGTCCGGGGTGCGCCGACGGGGCGGGGATCGCTCAGATCCTCACCGACCTCGCATCCCTGCCCATCAGCGAGATGCGCGAGCACCACCAGACGCGAACTCGCCCACAGGCCCACCCCAGACCCCGCCCACCGCATCCCCATCCGCCTCAACGACAACCGAATACACTCGCACTCACACCGACGCCCTCGACACCGAACAACCCGAATGGCAAGTTCAGTCGGGGGTGAAGAACGGCTCTATCGACATGAAGATCCACGCCACCATTGCCGCCATCAGCACGAACGCGCACTACCAACGGCACAGCGAACTACCGGGCGGGCCGCCACGAAACCGTCACCAATCCGAACACCACAACCAGCACCGCCCGTGCCGCCCAACTCACCCAATACCCGGCCGGCGGCGGATCCGACCCGAACGACGTAAACGAACCATGCGGATACACCCGAGGTCGCGGAACAACGAAAAAAGTGCTGCCACACCATCACCGCCGGCACATAACAGAAGAACCCACCAGCAGACCCGCACACACGCCCAGCGAAATCCGCCAACCCCGCCCCGACCCCGCCGGTGGTGGTTACCTCGTCCACACCCACCATCATCGGCCGTGCCGACCTCCGGACCGGGTTCAGATGTGTTTGGGCGGTGCAGATTCCGCCGTTGGGGTTGCCCACAAGTCCGACCCGAAATCTCCGTACAGCCCTCGGGTCAGGCCTCCGGTGCTACGCGGCCGCCCTCACCGTCATATCGACGTGGAGTCCAGCGGCCGAGACCATGTTGACCAAAGCATCCAGACTGAACAGGTCGATCTTGCCGCGAATCAGATCCGACACCCGCGGCTGCGTCACACCAAGCCGGGCGGCCGCGTTTTTCTGGGTCCATCCTTCGGTCTCGATGCGCCGAGACAGCGCGATCAGCAGATTCGACCGCAGTCGCATGTTCTCCGCCTCCTGCGGAGTGTCCTCGATGGCATCCCATACGCTGCCATAGATTTCATCGCTCATCAGTGCTCACCATTCCTGTCGTCCGCTATCACCTGCTGGTACCGCTTCGTCGCGAGAGCCAAGTCCGCCGCCGACGTTTTCTGAGTCTTCTTCTGGAAGCAGTGCAGGAAACCACCCGGTCTGCGAATTTCGCCACGTAGATGACGCGGAAAGCTCCCGATCGATCGCGTACCCGTATCTCCTGCACACCAGAACCCACACTCACCATCGGTTTCCAGTCCGTCGGCGCGAGCCCCTGCTGAACGCGGTCGAGTTGATAACCGCACCGACGACGAACCGCAGCGGGGAATCCACGAAGATCCTCCAGCGCGGACCCAGGAACTGGATCTTCTTCCACCACCAATATACAAGATTTTGTATGACTCGGCACCCGGCCAAGCCATTAAACCCGTCACCTCTGCAATGAACCCGCACCGAAGACCGGCGATACCGACTCGGGAGAAAGCCACGTCGGATCGACGGTGACGTAGCGGTCGGACGACACTCTCGGACCATCGACCAAGGCGCCGTACGGCAGCACCCCGGCCACACCGGAGGACATCAACACCAACTCCTCACGCACACGGGTCGCGATCGTGCGGGAGCGGCCCTGCTCCTCCGACATCGGGTACCAGGCGTACAGGAACTCGAACCACTGCCGATCCGACACCGCCCTCGAGGACAGGCGCCGCAGCGTCTCGGTGAACTCGCCTGATCACAGGCCTTGACGCACCAGATGCCATTCAAGCAACAGGGGTGTTACTTGAACGAAAACGCCCCTCATTCAAGTTTCCGTGAGCGCAACCTGCACCGAGAATGAACTTCGCGACCTTCGCTCCGCCGCCCGTGGTCGACAGGTCCACCTCCGACGTCAACGCGAGGAACGAGCGCGGCGCGATCGTCGAGTTCCCCAAGCGACTGCACCAGGTTCTACCATCCCCTCGGCCCTACCAGTAATCCAATCAGATCCAGTTCAGCTCGAGCCGGGAGATTCCAGCCCCGTGTGCTTTCGAAGCGACCAGGTCGAGGTGGCGCACTGCCAGTTCGACCGCAATCGATCCCCAGAATCAGCGCCTCCCGCCGATCCTGCGCCCCCTTCCCGCGACACGGTGACCGGGCTACCACGGCAGGTTTAACCGCCGCCCCAGCGGTCATTACTGAACTGGCGGGCCTCGCCGGGACGCCAGGCGCGAACATGTCCTATTCGGTGCCGCTGCACGTCCGGCACTGTCTGTCGGGCGGCCGCCGCGGCACGTCCGGCACTGCCTCTCGGGCGGCCGCCGCCGGAGGGGCGGCAATGACGGGGATCGGCCGAAGGAAAGGATCGCTCATGCAATATCCACCGTCAAGTGCGGCCAGGGGGCATCGCCCCGATTCGTCCCGGATCGCCGTGGTGGTGGCCGGCGCCGGAGCGCGCGGGGCATACGAGGCAGGCGTGCTGTCGGTCGTCGTGCCATTCCTGCGATCCGCCGGCCACGAACCGGATCTGTTCATCGGGACCAGCGCCGGAGCAATCAATGCGACCCTGTTCGCCGCGGGCGCGCACCTTCCGGCGGACGAGCAAGCCGACACCGCGCTCGCGGTGTGGCGCAGCGTTCAGATCGACGACGTGTTCCGGCCGTTGTTGCGGACCGGGCCCGGCACCATCGCCCGGTGGGCCGGTCAGCTCTGCCGAATACCGGGGATGCGGCTGACGAGCCTGGTCGACACCGCACCGCTGGCCCGGACCGCGCACCGGTTGGTCGATTGGACACAGCTCGCCGCCAACCTCGACGGCGGCAAGGCGTCGCTGGCGGTGGTGACGACCTCCGCCGCGACCAACCGGACGGTGATCTTCGTCGACGGGAACCGTGCCGACCCGCTACCGCCGTCGGACACCACCCGTCCGATCGACTACCTCGGAGTGCGAATCACCGCCGAGCACGTCCGCGCCTCCGCCGCGATTCCTGCATTGTTCCCCGCGGTCGAGGTCTCCACCCCCGACACTGCACGCGGCTGGTACGCGGACGGCGGGATCCGGCTGAACGCTCCCCTCAAACCGGCGTTGTCTCTGGGCTGCGGACGGCTGATCGTGGTCGCGACCCACCCCGCGGTGTACCCCGCATCCCCGGCCACCGGCGGGGAGCAGGGACCACCGGATGTGGACGACATGATGGTGCGGGTGCTGGACGCCGCCCTGGTCGACCGCATGGTCGAAGACCTCCGCACGCTCGGCAAGATCAACGAACTCGTCGCGGACGGACGCCGCACCGGCGCCAGCCAACGCCGCTATGTCGATGTGCCATACCGGTTCTTCGGCCCCGAGGAACGCGGTACCCTCGGCGCCCTCGCCGCAACCTCGTTTGATGACCGATACCGCTGGCCGGGCGGTGCACTGCGCACCATCCGGAACCCGGACCTGCCGTTGCTGGGACGGCTCCTCGGCGGTGACGGGGCCCGCCGAGGAGACCTTCTCAGCTACCTGCTCTTCGACGGCGCCTTTATCGACGCCGCAATCGGCCTCGGACAACGGGATGCGCAACTGCTCCTGGCGGACGGGGACGGCACATCCTGGCTCACAGCGGCTCCGAAGCACGTCGCTCCCGACCGGATCTCGGTGCGCGCCGCGAAACAGGCGCACGGCGAAGCGCTGCGACACTCATCGTGAGCGAGGAGAGCCGCCACTGCGATCACGCTGCCCGGGCACACCACAGCATCGACGCTGGCGGTCTGCACCCGCCCGAACGCGCCGCTCATCGCCAACACCGTCACCGACATCGGTCCTCGACATCGGTCCTCGACGGGTTGTCACGGACCTCCCAGACCCGGGGCCCGGGCGAGAAGAGAAAAAGAGTCGAGAGCGCTGCGCCTCTCGCGGACTTCTCCGAGTTCACCGTGGGCAGGGCCGCGCGGCGGGATCGGAACGGCCGCCACGAAAGTGCGACGGGTGCCCACCTGATGAACCCGTCAGACCGACCGCAGGGATGCGACTCAGTGCAGATCGAGATGCAGCCGCAGAGCCTCGTCGAGCGCGGTACGCGTTCTCGTCGAGAGCTTCCCGACCGGGTCACCGTCGAGACGACGCACCGAAACCGAACGCACCTGTTCCGCTTGAGCCTTCGACTCACGCGGCATACCCGATTCGTCAGGTTCGACGAGAACCTGAAACGCGAACACATGTGCCGTGTTACTCGTCAACGGCACCACAGTGACCACCCCCTGACCGAGCCGCTCCGCCGTCGCGTTGGCGCGATCATTACTGACCACAACAGCGGGTCGACGCTTGGCCGCTTCGCTACCCTGCGCCGGATCAAGATCAACCCAGTGCACCTGACCCCGGCGGATCATTCCTCATCTGCCGAAGTGACGTCCCAGTCGTCGTCGACACCACCCTCGACGAAAGCCGCCGCGTAATCGCGCTCGAGACCCACCTCTCCGAGCATCCGAACCGCGGCTCGAATCCCCGCCGACCGGCCACCCAGACCGTGGTCGCGAACGTACGCGTCGAGGACGCGAGCGTCCTCGTCGGGCAAACTGATCGTGAACCTCGTCGTCATACTGCAATCATACTCCAGTATGAACGGGCAGCCCGAAACCGACGCCGGCATCTCCGGCAACCACCCCTCCGATCACAGCGGGCCCGATCTGCTCGACCACCGGGTCCACGATGCTCGCCGCCGACATCGAGATGGCATCGCAGGCCCGGTCGATCCCCTCATGCGGGATCTCCACCTCCGGGACATCCCGCGCGACCTCGCCGGCTGCATCGATCTCTCTCACCGGTGATCATCGACGTACCCCTGCGCCTGGCGGATCTGACACCGCTGCTCCAGGGTGAGTCCGGCGTTGTACTGCAGGTTCATCTGACCTCCCAGCCCCGTAGATGGGTCCTTCCACCGACGAGCTGTGTCGATCACGCAAAACGACAACACTGGAACGCAACTCACAATTCTGTGCCCGGCCCGACCCGGGGATGGCCTGGCGAGTCGAACCGCACCCGTCGACGACGGGGCCGTCAGACGGTCGGCTCCCACGGGTCGACGCAGCGGACACCGAACGTCTCGACGTACTTGGTATTACGTGTCACCACCGTCATCTCGGCGGCCTGCGCGACGGCGGCGATGAGAGCGTCGCCGAACGGCGCATGCTCTAGCACCCGGTAGGTGGCCAGCACCCGTACGGCCGGCACATCGAACGGCAACACACGGTCGGCGCAGACCGGCAGCACCCGCTCCTCGAACCACCGGCGCAGGACCCCTCCCTGCGCCGGGTCGAAATCGCTCCTTTGCGCTGGGCGGCCACGGCGGCGTCGCGGCGCAGCGGGACCGGGACGATCACTGCGTGCGCGGCCGTGATCGCCCACCGCCAGCTCTCGGCGTGGCTGGCGTTGCCGGTGTCGGCGACCAGGACGTCGCGGTGCCGGCCGAGGATCGCCCCGAGCGCTGCGGCGTCGTCGTAGCGCAGGGGTGAGTCGGCCCCGGCCCGGCCGGCGATGATGTCGGAGCCGGCCGGCTGGCGGGTCAGGAACCGCGCGAGCCTGGACGGCCGGGCGTCGGTGGTCGTGGGGTCGATGCCGGCCAGGCTGGCCGCGTCCTGGCCGGCGGCCGGGGGAACGGCCACGCGATCGGCGAAGCTGGCGCCGACGTCGCCGAGGTCCAGGCACGTGACGGTGGCGGGGCCTCGGTGCTCGGCCAGCGTCTCGGCCAGGCTGATCGACATCGGGGTCTTGCCGACGCCGCCCTTGAGGTTGGCGACGGTGACCACGGCGTCCTCGGGGAGCGGGCGGGCGATCGTGGTCTGCGCGTCGCGCAGTCGCATCTCGAGCGAGTCCGACTTGGGTGCGAGCGCGAGTCCGAGGAGGGCGTTGAGTCGACCACGCACCCCGCGCCGGGCTGGGTCGCTCGCCGCGGGGTCCGCGCGGGGCGCGGACAGCTGCCCGAGCACGTCCAGCGGGCCCGTGACCGGCTCTGTCGGAGCGGCCCGTGCGGGCGCCGCGGGTTGCGGGGCCGCCGCGTAGGCGATCTGCTCGGCCCCAACTACCACCGGCCCGCCGGGCGGGGTGGAGACCGGCTCCGCCACGACTTGTTCGGGTGCCGTCGGCACGGCGATCGGCAGGGGCATGCTCGGGGCGCGTTCCGCGGCCGTCCCGTCCGGTCCGACGGTCAGGAACCGAGTGTCCTTCGCCGTCCGATAGACGACCTCGACGTCGGCGCCCTGGGCCTGCGCCATGTTGTGCAGGAACTCGTGCACGACAGTGGACAGGGTCTTGCTCTCGGTCGCCTCCAGATCCATCGGAGGCACGTCGGCATCCGCCAGGGTGGCCGATGCCGTGGTTTTGGAGGTGATCTCGACATCAACAGTGGGCGTCATCGTCAGCTGACCCCGAAGGCGCCGGCGCCGGCCAGTGCGGTGTCCATGTCGTCGACGACGGCCTCGGCCGTCTCCAGCTCGGCCAGGGCCGTGTCGCGGGCGCCTCCGTCGGGCAGCGCTTCGATGACGACGCGACGCTTGGACGAGGCATCGCGGATTTCCGCGAGCCGCTCGCGGGTCAGCTCCTGCTCCTCGCTGAGCTTGGCCAGCCACGCGGGGACCGAGTCCTTGAAGTAGTCCCGCAGCGCCTTGATCACGGGGTCGTTCGCACCCTTGGCGACGAACGGTCCGCGCAGCGCGGCGACATCCTCGGTGGTCGGGGTGATCGACTGGGAAATGCGGCGGCTCATGGTGTTCCTTTTCGGTGGTGGCGGTTCGGGCAAATGAGGGGTCACGCCGGCGCTGCAACGAGGTCGGGTTCGGGGAGGACGACGACGCCGGTGGGGTCGAAGGTGATGCGGGTCTTCACGCGGCCGGTGCCGACGGTGAGGACGGTCTCGGTGACATCGCCCGTGGCGGTGCGGCGGACGTCGACCGAGTCGACGGTGACGGTGACGAGTTCGCCGTGGTCGTCGTCGACGAGGACGGTCTGGCCGGCCTGGACTGCGGAGGCCGGAATGACGTCCGAGAAGTCGTCATCGCCGGTGGGCGCGCCGTTAACAGTCGGCGACTCGGTGGACGTGTCACTGTCGGTGGCGGCGGTCGCGCCGATGACGATCGGCGCGGGAGCGCGGCCGTGCCTGCGTGCCCGCGTGGCCAGGGCGCGCTCGGACTCGATGAACGAGGCCAGCTCCCGCGAGTAGCAGGTGAACTGCGGGGCCTCGGTGGGCAGGAGGCCGTCGATGATCGCCCTCTCGCTCTCGGCGAGCTGGTTCCACTTGTTGGGGTGGCGGTCGACGTTCGGGGTCCACCACATCTGCGCGTCGACGGGGTTGCCGTCGTCACCGAGCGCGATGCCGCGGCCCTTGACGGAGGTGTCGACCTCGCGGCCGACGGTGGAATCGCCCCACATCATCAGCGCACCGTCCTGCGAGAGGTTGCCGAGGCTGATGCGGGTACCGAAGTTGTCGCGCGCGTTACCCGAGGCACCGCCGAACAAACTGGCGTCGGGGCGCTGCACCCCGAGCAGCAGCCGGATACCCGCCGAACGGGCGAGCACGGCGAGGTCGGCCCACGCCCCGAGCGGGTCGAGTTCCTTGAGCTGTGCGCGGGTCTCGTCGTCGCCGGTCTTGGCCAGGCGCTGCCACTTGCCGGAGAGGATGAAGAACTCGTCGAGCACCGCGATCATCAGCGGCAGCTGCGAGCCCTCGATCTTCATCTGGTGGTTGTAGGCGTTGCGGGCCATCATCTCGGTGTGCAGCGCGCGCACGAACATCGCCGCACGCAGCGCGTCGTAGATGATCGCGCCGCAGCCGGGGTAGCCCTCGAGGCCGTCGAGTTCGATCATCTTCGGATCGACGCCGACGAACGGAACTCCGCGGCGTGCGGCCTCGGTCAGCAGGGTGCGGATCACCGACGTCTTGCCGCCCCCGGTCGGGCCGACGATCAGGCAGTGCGGCTTGTTGGAGCTGGTGGAGACGTCCCAGTACATGATTCGGTCCGCGGCACCGGTCGCATACGGCAGGTGCCGCAGGTTCTCGTCGACCAATGCGAGCGGGTGGTCGACGCGCGAGGGCATCGCGGTGACCAGACGCATCACCAGGTGGCCCTGGTCGGGGTACCAGTCGGTGGTCCAGTTGCGGCCGGACTCGTGCTGCCCAGCCAGGGAGGCGAGGGCTTCCTCGACTTTGAGCTGGAAGCCCCTGGCGCCGGCGTTCATCGACACCCTCGGGTCGGTGAACATCGAGGCCGCATCGAGTGCGGACTGGAGTGTCCGCTGACGGATGGAGCGGGTGTCCGGGGTGATCGACTCTCGGGTGATGACGATGCGGTCGCGGTGCGCCACATGCCGCACCGTGGTCTCGCTCTGTGCGGTGGCGGGGAAGGCGGCCTCGATCGTGCGGGAGAGCTCCTCGAACTGTTTGGGCCGAATGACGGTGCCACGGTGCAATGTGATCCTCGCGCGGCGGATCACACGCCACCCGGACGGAAACGAGACCACGATCTTCGTCGGCAGGTGCCCGGTGGCCTGCCGGACCACCGATTCGAGCATCTGCGACCACCTGTGCATGCGGTGGCGCAGGACGTCGACGATGACGAGCAGGGCAGCGGCGGCAACGAGCAGCACCCGATAGCCGTGCAGCTTCGCCAGCACCTCGGACGACCGTCTCGTTGCCGACGGCCGCCGACACCACACACAGGGAGTACACGGCAACGCCCGCGGCGGCGACGGCGATCGGCGAGAGCGGGGTAAACCGGCGGATGCGCGTCGGCTGACCGTCCGCGCCGACCCGGCCGGCGCGACCGCCGCCGGAATCGCCGAAGGTATCGCGCCACGTCGCGACCAACCAGTCCTCGAGTGGGTCGTGATGTCCGCTCACCGCCTGTGCCTTTCGATCGTTTCGAGCCTGAACGCCGTCCGGGGCGTCGTTGAGCACAGTGACAGAAACCCGCGATTTTCCTCAACGGGGTGTCCCCCTCGTCTGGCGGACCCAGGCCGGGACGACGAATACCCCTCTCGTGCACGATCTGCAGGCCGGATTTCCCGAACCTTCACCGCGTTCGGCTGGCACCCTGACGGGCGCTCTGTTCACCGCCCGCGTGCACGGTGGTTGCATCGGGCCGTCGACCGCTGCGCCGGGTGCTCTGCCGAGTGCTGTTCGGCACGCTCGTTCGAGCGCTGTTCGGCACGCTCGTTCGAGCGCTGTTCGGCACGCTCGTTGGAGCGCTCTACGGGGCGTGCACCGAGTGCTCTACGGGGCACTGTGAGGCGCTGTTTTCAGCGCTCGCGGCAGTGCTCTGTCGAGCGCTTCGCCGCGCGCCTCTGTGGGCGGTTCCGCATGCTCGATCGAGCGGTGTTGTGAGCGCTGCGGAACGCGTGGACACCCGTGGCGGTGAGTGCTCGCCGCGGCACTGCTTCGAGCACCGCGTATAGCGTTCTACATGGGCGCTTTCGAATAGCGTTGGCGCTGAGCGTAATTCTGGATTACACTCCCCCCAAGGAACGCCGGGGGGAGTGACCCCCGGAGGGGGTGGGCGTGGGAGCCGTATTTTCGGGCGGTCGAATCCACCGCCGAAATCCATAGCCGAATCCGGCGCCGTTTTCACCGCGCATCTGAGCGCTTTCTCCACGCACCGGTTCACTGGGTGCTTGATCCGCTCGCTGCGGACCTGCCGCGACAGCCCGTCTGGGCGCAGTCTCCGACGCCGCCGTCTGCACCGCGTGCGCACACCGCCCGACCTCACGCTTGTAGAGCCCGTGTACGTACCCATAGCCTCGACGCTCGACGGCGCCTATACGCGAGCACACCACTGCGCCCCATAGGGTCCTGATCACCGCGCCGACACACGGGCCGCCCCGTCGTGCGAATCACCGCGGGAATCCCCTCACCCGCCTGGTTACCGGCTGACCATCGAGTCGTGCCGGTCGCGGCGCGTCGCTGCTGCGCGCCCGCCGCTGGAAAACGAGATTCCCGATGCCGCACAGCTCCGTTGGCCTGCGTCGATGACCCGATCCCGGCGCGGACACCCCGTTGAGATGAAAAGCGACATCGACTTACGGTCGTGCGCATCCACATTCAGGTGCACCTACCGAACTCAGCGATGGAGTGTGCTCATGTCCCTTTCGTCCGCAGTCGTCGACCTTGCGATTACCCCGCCCGGAAGCGTCGACGTACTCGCCCAACAGACAGAGGTCTCCACGGGCGGGCTGCGCGCGTGGATCGGCGACAACATCATCTTCACGATCCTCGCCCTGATCGCGTGCGTCGTCCTCCTCGGTGGCCTGCGCGGCAACCTGTCGAAGGTCTTCACCGTCGGCGGCCTGTCGCTCGTCGGTATCGCGTTCTTCTCCCTCGCGAGCAGTGAGAGCGCCACGACCGGCATCGGCCGCTGGATTCTGAGCCTCTTCGGCATCGAGGTCTGACCTGCCGTGCCCGATCACCAATCGACGATCGACGGGAGCCGACTGTGATCGACAGCGACGACCTGCTGCACCGGGTGGATCAGCACTACCTCGGCCCGACCGGGTTCACCCTGCCGGTCCGGATTCGGTACGCGGCGCTCGGGCTCGGGGCCGCATTCATGGTCACCGTCTTCGTCGTCGCCCGCGCCGTCGTCCACGTGCCACTGGGGTTCAAGTCCCTCGTCGTGATGATCGTCATCACCATCGCGCTCACCGCGCGGGTGACGAAGTTCGTCAACGCCGATCGCCCGGTCCGTTCGGTGATCCGGGCCGCGTGGAACGACCTGAACGCACCGCGCCCACCGAAGCCCGGCCAGACCGTCACGGTCCGCATTCCCCCCATTTCCCGCGCCGCCGGCAGCGCGCAGGCCCTCACGCCGACCGAAGGTGAGTCCGCCCGATGACTGTGCAGCCCGACAACGAGATCGCCGCACTGTTCGATCCGAACTTCGACGAGCCCGAGCCGGCCATCGTTGCGCCCGGTGCGTTGCCGCCGTCGTGGGCGGCGGCAATGGCAGCGAACCGGGCCGCCCCCACCCCGCACCCGGCGCGGAGCCAGAACCCACCGCACAGGGCACCCGGCGCGGAAAAAAGCGCGGCGGCCGCAGCGACCCGGAGGCGGAGTTCACCCGGCAGGCCGCGGCGGCGAAAAACCGCGCCGACCGTGAACGCAAGGCGATGCGTCTCGCGCTGGTCGGGGTGGAGGGCAACGTCACCCGCACGCGCCGGCATGGTTCGTGCAGCCGCCGGGGCCGTGGAACATGCGTCCGGTCGGCAAACAGCGCCGCTACATCCAGAACGAGGCCCTGGTCGTGGCGAACCTCGCCGAATCCGGTGTGACGGGGCTACACCGGCGGCTGGTGCGCACACCGTGGCCGGTGCGACAGTGGGCGCAGGCGCATGACGGGTGGGCCGATCCGATCCCGGACGTGCCGGGTGCGTTGTCGTGGGCGGACTACCTGCGCGGGCAACAGCACGCGATGCTGTGGGCAACCCGACCCAGAAAGGCCGCTACTGGGGCGTGGAGCTGCCGCCGCGCTCGGTAATGGCTCAGGGGCTCGACACGGTCGGGCAGTGGCTGCTCCCCGTCGTCGACTGGCCACTGCTGGGCAAGTTCGCTCAGCTGGTGCGCAGGTGGGCGCGCGCTGCGTTCCTCGGCGAGCAGAAGGCGATCGCCGATCACCTCGCCACGTCGGCCAGGACGCACCCACCCTGCTGCCGCTGCGGGGCGCGACGTCCTCGTCGTCAACGCCTCCCGCGCCACGGTAGGCGCACATCCGACCTTCACCGAGGTCGAACAGGCGTTCTCCGAGAACGCCGCTGCGCAGCGGCACAGTCGGGCGGTGCCGATCCCCGGGGTCCGCGGCCAGCGTTCGAGCAACGGCTCGATCGGTCCGACGGCGAACGAGAACGGCATCGACGCACTGTGCGAATCCTCGAGAGCCCACCGTCGCTGCGTCCGCGAAACCTTCGACAGGCACCTGTGGTGGGCGCCGGATGTGCACCCCATCATCGAAGGTCGGCTCGACGGCAACCACGTCGCCCTGCGAGCGCAGGCACTCGGGCAGTCAGCGCCGGCTTGCGTCGACCTCGCCCGCAAAGACCGGTGGCCGGTCGGGCCCAGCTGCTCCATACCGCCTGGACACCTCTCAGGCCTCTCAGCTTTGGCGGATCGAATGTTTCTCGGCCGTAAATATCTCGGCCAGAGCTTGTGCGATCTGTGATCACATCCTAAGGTATTGAACGAGACGCACATCACAGCTCAGCCCAGCCAGCCCGAACGGCAGCGGCTTCGGAATCGGAGCATGAGCACCGCCGTCGATACCACTGTCAGCTAGGAGCTCGATATGACAACCAATCCGTTGGACGACGCACCACTGTCCAGCTTCCACAAGAAGCTCGCGGTGTTCTCCTCGGGAGGGCCGTTCCTCGATGGTTACGTGCTGTCCATCATCGGTGTCGCGATGGTGCAGTTCGCCGATCAACTGAGTCTGTCCTCGATCGAACAGGGCCTGGTGGGCGCATCGTCGCTGGTCGGGATCCTGCTCGGTGCCTATGCCGGCGGATGGCTGACCGACAAGTTCGGCCGAGAGATCCTGTTCACGATCGACCTGATCGCCATCATCGTGTTCTCGGTGGCCCAGTTCTTCGTCCAGGACGTGGTCTGGTTGATCATCCTGCGACTGCTGATCGGTATGGCCGTGGGCGCGGACTATCCCATCGCGACTTCGCTGCTCACCGAGTTCACGCCCCGTAAATACCGCGGCCCGTTCCTCGGCGCATTCGTCGCGATGTGGTTCGTCGGCGCGGCAGCTGCCTACGTCGCCGGTGAAATCCTGGCGCAAATCGGAAACGACGATGCATGGCGCTGGATGCTCGCCAGTGCAGCGGTACCGGCGATTTTGATCGTCGTCGCCCGAGTCGGCACACCGGAGTCCCCCCGCTGGCTCATCAGCAAGGGAAGAATCGACGAGGCGAACGAGGTCCTGCGCAAAGTCTTCGGACCGCACGTCAGCATCGCCGACCTGCCCGAGGAAGAGGGATCGAACGTCAGCGTCAAGGATCTGCTGCGATCGGGTTACGGCAAGCGGATGGCCTTCATCACCTTGTTCTGGACATGTTCGATCGTCCCCCTGTTCGCCGTCTATGCCTTTGCCCCCGCCATTCTCGGTGCACTCAAGCTCGAGGGCGACGCAGCGCACTTCGGATCGGCGTTCATCACCGTCCTGTTCCTCGTCGGCTGCGTCGTTGCGCTGCTGCTGGTGAACCGGATGGGCAGGCGGCCTCTCCTCATTCACAGCTTCCTCTGGTCCGGGATCGCCCTGTTGATCCTCGGATTCTTCCCCGAGGCGCCGTCGACGATCATCATGGCCCTGTTCGCGGTGTACGCAGTAGTCATCGGCGGCAGTCAGATCCTGCAGTGGGTGTACCCGAACGAGCTGTTCCCCACCGAGATTCGTGGTTCGGCTGTGGGTATGGCGTCCTCGCTCAGCCGCATCGGAGCGGCCGTCGGAACCTTCCTGGTGCCGCTGTCACTCACCGGACTGGGGATCGGACCCACCATGCTGATCGCCGCAGCTATCACCCTCATCGGCGCAGTTCTCTCGCATTTCATGGCACCTGAGACCCGCGGGCTCACTCTCGCGCAGAGCGCCGGCTTGACCTTCGAGGCCGAAGCCAAGGTAGCTACGCCCTCGAAGACCGCGACGTCGCGCAGCTAGAAGGTAAACCGGTCCTCAGGTCGCACAAGGAGATGTCCCGTGGGCATCGTCAAGAATGACGATCGGAAGTTCAAGCTGCGGAATGCACTCGTACACGCTCCACCTGAATGGCTATGGTGAGAGCTGGGGATTCAAACAGGATTACGCGTTCGAGAAGAAGATCGACCTGTATCAGATGATGGACCTTGCGGTGGAGTGGGGATTGGACGTCCTGCACATCACCTTGGTCGATCTCGACAACGACGTCAGCGCCGAACATCTCGCCGAGGTCAGTGCAGCCGCACGCAGTCGCGACCTCGAACTCGAGCTGAATGTCTCGATCAACGCACCCTGCGATCCGCGTGTGGACGCCTCGGTCGAAGCGGCATTGCACATCGGCCATGCCATCGGTGCGCCACTGCTGAAGTTCAGCTTGGACATCGAGCGTCCCAAACCGATCTACGGTTCCTGCATGCATCCCGACGTGGTCGTTCAGCTGGCGGATCGCCTCCGTGAGTTCCAGAAGAACATTCCACTCATCGAGAAGTACGGAATGAAGATTGCGCTCGAAAATCACTGCGATCTGTTCGCCGACGAGGTCATCTGGGTCGTCGAGCAGTTGCACCACCCCCTGATCGGCGCGTGCCTCGACACCATGAACTCGCTGGTGCTGATGGAGGGTATCGAAGAATGCGTGAAGAAGATGGCACCGTATGCCTACTGCTGTCACTTCTGTGACATCGAAATCGTGGTCGACGCGGACGGTACTCACTCCATTGGCACAGCGATCGGGCAGGGCGACATCGATTGCGTGAAACTGATCCAGGAATTACGTGCGAACGCACCCCAGGCCCTCGACACGATCATCTTCGAGATCGAACTTCCGATGAACGGTCGACCCATCGAGGAAGGACGCGAACTCGAATTGAGGGCCACCAAGGAGAGCATCGACTACATGCGGAACGTATTGAACGTCGGATTGAAGCAATGTGGCGGGGATATCGTGCGTTGGGATGCCCATCTCCGCACCGGTCAGACAGTTACCACCTCCCCTGTTCCATGAGCCGTCCAGGTCATGTGAGCGATGGTGTCGGGTCGGCGTTAACGAGGACGAAACTGAGACTGCCCCCTTGGGGTGGACACCCCGACAATGGATCGTGAGAGTTTCGGGAAGGGATGCCGAGGTGGGACGTCAGTCGCCGCATCCGGAGGAGTTCCGGAGGGATGCTGTCGTGTGATACCGCGCAGCCGACGGTAAAACGCACCTCCGACGGGCGCTGTCACAGCGACAGCCCGAAACCAGTCAAACGCTCCCACAGGCCAGAGCGGCTCGCTACCGTCAGCGGGTGGCCGAGCGCGTGGGACTCGTCGTCTCGGGTGGCGGCGCCCGCGGCGCCTACGAGGCCGGCGCCATCACCTCGCCGCTGCCCCGACTCGGCCGTCCGCCGACGATTCTGGTCGGTACCAGCGCCGGTGCACTGACCGTGACCGGTCTCGCCGCCGATGCCGATCTGGGCCTCGACCAGGCCGCCGAACACGTGGTGTCCCGGTGGAGTTCGGTGGCGCTCGACGACGTGTTCGGAGTGGTCAGCAGCATCGCCGGCGGCGGCCTGCGGTATCTGGGGCAGCTCGCGGGGCTGCACGTGCGACTGTCGAGCCCGTTCGACACCACCCGGATGACCGAGACCATCACCAAGCTGGTGCCGTTCGAGCGGGTGCACGAAAACATCGAGCGGGGGATCGTCGAGGCGGTCGCCGTCGCCGCCACCTCGGTCGCGACCGGCGGCACCGTGGTCTTCGTCGAGAAGCACCCCTCGATCGAGCTGCCCCGGTATGACGCGAACCGCAACATCAGCTACGTGGAGACCGAGCTGCGGCCCGAGCACGTGCTCGCGTCCGCGGCGGTGCCGGGGCTGTTCCGGCCCATCCACATCGGAACCCCGCCGGCGTGGGCCGGCTGGTACGTCGACGGCGGATTGCGGCTGAACATGCCGCTCAAGCCGGCCGTCCAGATGGGCGCCGACCGTCTGGGCATGGTCTCCACCCGGCCCCGCCACTGGCCGACCGGGTTGCCGTCGCAGCAACACACCGGCACCGGCGAACCGGACATTTTCAACGCCGCCGGGGTGATCCTGCGGGCCATGCTCGCCGATCGGATGGTCGAAGACCTGCACCGTCTCGAGTCCCGCAACGCACCAGGCACACGCCGACCCGGGCGGCGCGCCCTTCCGGCCCATCGATGTCGAATTCGCCGGTCCGCCGCTCGAGCGGGCGGATGCGCTCGTCCTGGCGGACGAGGTGTTCCGCCAACGGTATCGCGGGCTGCGGCGGCTGCGGCATCCGCAACTGAGCGTGCTGGCCCGGTTCATCGGCGGCGAGGCCACCGACCGCGGGGGCCTGCTCAGCTTCCTGTTCTTCGACCCGGCATTCACGGTGCCCGCGGCGGCGCTGGGTCGGGCCGACGGTCGGCTCCGACTTCACCGACCCCGAACCACCGGGCGCAACGCGTAGCGTGTGACCCGCGCCCGCCGCCGCGGGGAACCGACCGGATGCTCGAGTGGAGGCCGACCCTCCCGGTAGGTGGTCGGTGTTTTCCGGTCGGTATCCGGTGTCTATCGGATCGGACGTCGCGGTGGCCGAGCATGCCCGCAGGCACGGCTGGCCGTCGACGTTTCGGCATTCCGGGACGGGTGCATCGACGGGCGCGTGGCTCGGACCGGTGAGGAACGCCAGGGCTGAAAGTGGTGGTGGCGGTTCGAGATCAGCTTCTCAGGAGTGCTGTGGTGCGGCGGGCAGGGTGACGACCTGGGCGGCGTAGGTCAGGCCGGCGCCGAACCCGACGAGCAGTGCAGTGTCTCCGGCGTGCGAATCCCCGGTGCGGAGCAAGGTTTCCATGGCGAGCGGCACGGAGGCGGCGGAGGTGTTGCCCGCCTCGACGATGTCCCGTGCGACAACCGTGGCGGGTTTCAGCTTCAGTCGCTTGGTGATCGCTTCGGTGATCCGCAGGTTCGCCTGATGTGGGATGAAGGCATCGACTTGGTCGATCGCGACACCTGCCCGGTCGAGGGCAGATCGGCTGACTTTTTCCATCTCGGACACCGCCCATCGGAATATCGCGGGCCCGTCCATCCTCACGGTGGGCGGTGGGCCCATCGGATTGTCGCGGAACGTCGTCAGCGACGGATGTTGAGTGAGGGCGTGCGCCTGGGATCCGTCCGAACCCCATTCCACCGGTCCGATGCCCGGTTCGTCGGAGGGACCGACCACCACAGCGCCCGCGCCGTCGGAGAAAATGAACGCGGTGGACTTGTCCGTGAAGTCGACAAACTCGCTGAGACGCTCGACGCCGATGACCAGCACATGGCTGGCGGTGCGCCCGCGCACGACATCGGAGGCCAGTGCGAGTGCAAGGCAGAAACCGGCGCACCCGGCGGAGACGTCGAATGCGCTTCCGGTGATCCCTAGCTTGAGTTTCCCCGCTATCTGATTGGTCGGCGTGTCTTCGACTGTGGTGCTTGCCTTTCGGTGCCATCGGCTGTATTACCTAGATATGGCTTCGATCGTGGGGAAGCGGCAGGGCGGGAAGACGTACTACTACCTGGTCGAATCGGCCCGTGTGGACGGCAAGCCGCGGATCGTCTCGCAGCAGTATTTGGGCAGCGCGGACGAGGTGATGGCGAAGCTGACCGGCGCCGAGCAGGGGCAGCCGGTCCGCACCCAGCACAAGGGGTTCGGGGATGTGGCGGCGGCATGGTCGATCCTCGACCGGCTCGGAGTGGCCGAGGTGATCGACGCGGTCGCGCCGCGCCGCTCGGATGCGGCGGTGTCGGTGGGCACCTACCTGGCGTTGGCCACCGTCAACCGGGTGGTGGCACCGCGATCGAAGGCGGCGTTCGCGCAGTGGTGGGCGGGCACCGCGGGCTCCCGGTGGGTCAAGGCGCCCGCCGCCGCGCTCGATCACCGCCGCTTCTGGAAGGCGATGGACCGCCTCGGCGAGGACGAACTCCGCCGGGTCGAGACCGAACTCGGCCGCCGCATGGTCACCGAGTTCGGGCTGGACCTGTCCGGGCTGGCCCTGGACATGACCAACTTCGCCACGTTCATCGACTCGGCCAACGAGGCGGCGCCGATCGCACAACGCGGCAGGGCCAAACAGAAACGCGTGGACCTGCGGCTGGTCGGGCTGGCGTTGGTGATCACCCGCGACGGCGGAGTCCCGATCGTCTCGCACCCGTACCCGGGCGATCGACCCGACGTCACCCAGTTCTCCGACGTCCTCGACGCACTGGTGACCCGCTACCGGGACCTGACCAACACGGTCGACTCGCTGACCGTGGTCTACGACGCCGGCCAGAACTCGACCGCCAACCACGCCCGCGTCGAGGACTCGGGCATCGGCTTCGTGGGCTCGCTGCCCCCGAGTGATCATCCCGAGCTGCTGGCCCTGGGCAAATCCCGCTACATCAGCGTCGACGAGGACCGCTATCCCGGCCTGACCTGTGTCGACACCGAAGTCCGCGCCCTCGGTGTCACCCGGCGGGCCGTGGTGACCCATTCGCCGAACCTGCACGCCAAACAATCCCGCGGATTCGACCAGACCCTGGCCAAGGTCCGCCGACAACTCGCCGAACTGCAGGCCACCCTCGCGCGCGGACGCACGCGCCGCGAGAAGGCCGCCGTGCAGGACGCGATCGACCGGATCTGCCGGCCCCGCTGGGTGCGCGAGGTACTCACCACCACCCTGACTGGGGACACTCCCGGCAGCCTGCGGCTGTCCTGGCGCACCGACACCAAGTCCCGGAAACGACTCGAACACCGGATCTTCGGCAAACGCATCCTGTTCACCAACCGTGAGCACTGGACCGCCGCCGAGGTCGTCGCCGCCTACCGGTCCCAATCCGAAGTCGAATCCGGCTTCCGGCAACTCAAAGATCCCGCCGTCGTCTCGTTCTCCCCGATGCACCACTGGACCGACTCCAAGATCCGCGTCCACGTCTTCTACTGCGTCCTCGCCCTCGCCGTGGCACACCTGATGCGCCGCCAGGCCGAACACGCCGGCCTGCACCTGTCCGTGCGCGCCCTGCTCACCGAACTCGCCGGCATCGAAGAAACCGTGCTGCTCTACCACGACGGCGGCAAGGGACGACCCCGCGCCAGCCGCATGCTCACCGACATGAACGACACCCAACACCGCCTCTACGAGGTGTTCGCACTCGACCGCTACGCCCCCACCCGATGATCCGAGACGACAGTTAGGTAATACAGCCACACCACCCCAAAATCCCTACTGGCCAGCACAAACGCCACCCAGGCGCGAGACAGCGGGGAAACTCCGGCTAGCTGGTGCGCGATCTGCGGGCCGGCTGCGGGCGTCTGGTAGGGGAAGGTCGAGGTTGCCACGATCACGCACCCGATCTGGTCCGGGGGCACCGCGGACGAGCGCAGGGCGTCTCGACCGGCGCGCACGGCCATGTCGATCAAGGTCTCGTCGGGTCCGGCGAAGCGCCGAACCCGAATTCCCGATCGGACCCGAATCCATTCGTCGGTGGAGTCGATCTGACGGCAGATGTCGTCGTTGGTGACCACCCGAGAGGGTCGATACACCCCCAGTCCGAGGATCGAACTGTTTTGGATTTCCTGGCTGTTCGTGATCGGAATTGCCACGGGCGCACTCCGTTGGTCGACCGGCAGCACTCGCCGTCCGCGTCTGCTGGGTGGGTTGTGTCCTCCAGTGTCGTGACCGCCGCCGACGAAGGGCAGCCCCCCTAGGGTGAGGTCGCCACCACCTTGTTTCGCTCCCGTCGGCCCTGATTGGTTTCTTCCGGGTGAGACCGTTCGACGGCACGCACTCGAAAAACAAAAGTACCTATATGGATTCAGGGCGGCCGCGAGCGCGGATACTGCGCGGCGGCGGTCAGGTGAGCACCTATTGATTGACGACCATCACTTCGTCGGACGTCGTGAACACCCACTCGACCCGTCCAGCGGCATGCCGACTACTGGCAAATTCTGCGTGGTGGCCATCGACGACCGTGGCAGACCTTGTTCAACTCGTGCACTGCCATCGCGCTGGAGCCACGACCCCTACCTGCAGTGGCGCGCGGACACCGCCGTGCAATGGCTACCGTGACGACAGCCGCCGGCACCGCGAACAAATCCGCCGGGATCGTCGCCGCTCCCGATCATTGAATGTGCAGACACTTCGCGGTCGCCCACGCATACTGCAGCGCGGCATCGACATGCGCGAGCGCAGCCCGTGCGTCCCGAATCTGAGCCGCGACGACCGCTGCCAAGGCATCCGGATCGGTCGTCGAACCCTGCCCGTCACTCCGCAGACCATGGCGGGCGTCCGGCCAATCCTCGATCTCCGCCCGCACCCGCAGGAGCCGGTCCCGGAGCGCCAACACCAACTTCTCAGTGTCCCGCGCATTCTCCCGGTAGGTGCTCGTCGGATCGGCCATGCCCTTTATCCTCCTCTTCCCCTACCCCGGCCGAGACGATCGTTGGCCAGGTCGTCCAGGTAGCACTCCAGCATGAGTTGATCGACGCCTGTGACGTCGCCGGTGGGGTAAGTGAGGAACCGGATGCAACGGGTCACCGTTTGGGATGTCGCCGTTGGTGTGGATCGAGCTGCGTCCGATGCTCAACCACCAGCGGACGAACCGTCTGGAGTTCGAGAGTCCTCCGCACTGATAATCAGCTGGGCGACCGCGGTGACCTGCCGACGGCATTCGCCGAGCGCCTCCGGGGGTGACCCTGGCGGCGTCAAGCCGGTCGAGGTTACCGGTATCGGCGGTTCGATTCGCCGTCGATCAAGCGGTAGATGACGTACAGGGAGAACCACGTGATGAGCACAGCCGCGAGAACCAGCAACACCTCGAAAACAATGACCACCGTCACATTCTAGAGCGCTGGGCGGCGGCGATACGTGGGAGGCACCGTCTGGGGCACGAAGGACGGCAGCATCGGTTCTCCGGCGTGGAACGGTGTTGTGGGCGGGTGGGCGTTCGGCTCGTTGCGGGGCGGGAGCATATCGATTGCCAGGATGCCGCGCTGGCGGCGTGTTTCGATCCTCACCGGGTCGCATCCTCAAGCGCGGACAAGCGGGGGTGGCGGGAGCGCGGTGGAACGGCAACGCGGCCAGTGCCGGGGGTGCGGGCAACCACGCCGATGTACCGATCTCGTCGAAGTGTGCGGTCAGCGCGCCGCAGTAGGGTTTCGCCAGGTGGCGAGACGATCAGCAATCGGCAGGTTTGCTCCGCCGCCCTCCTCGCAACAGGCGATTCCTCACCATGCATGGAGGCTTGCGCCTCAGTCCGACTGCCGGGACCTACCACCGTTCGCCCAATGGTCGGTTACCGCGGTTTACCGTTACGCTGATCGAGTTCCTGTCAGGCTCAATGGTTTTGGCATCTGGTGTCCGCCTGTTCATCCTGATCGGCATGGTGCTGCTGCTGTTCCGGCCCTTCGCGTACTCCCTGTTTCGCCCTGAGAGAACATCTACCGCCGCAGCGGCTCGTCGGCCTCCGCCTCGACCCCCACCTGCTCGGTCTCCACAAGCGACGCCGGCGCGACCAGGAGCAGGCCTCCGACGGATCCCGCTGCCGGGGCGCCCCCTCACGCGCATGTGCTCCGGAAGACGCGGTGACACAGGGGCACTGGCTGACTCGGCGACCGACTGTCGGTCGTCTCAACTCAGCGACAGGCTGCTGGTGGCGCGGTGTTGGTGTGTGTGCGGGGACGAGGACCACCGGGCGGCGGCCGTGGTGGATCAGGTGCGAGGACGGTCGCCGACTCGGATACCAGTGGCTATGCGCGGGTGCGCGAACGTCAGGTGGACGATCGAGCGTGATGACTCGACGCCCCGGCGGGTTCCCGGACGGTGGTGGTACGGCGGCCGGGTGATCTGGTCGCGGGGGGTGGAGAGACGGCGGGCGGGCGATGTCGTTTTCCGGGGTGGACGTTCCGGCACGGATCGGGTGAGGCTCATCGAGAGGTTGGCCGCCAGGATGTGATAAATCTGTGGCCGGACGAGGCCAGGTGGCCGCAGGACATCGGTGTGGTGGCCCTGCTCGAGGTGACCTCGTCGACACGGGGCGGTTCCTGCTCGAGGTGACCTCGTCGACACGGGGCGGTTCCTGCTCGAGGTTGTCCGGACGTCGGAGGACCCACTAGGTGATGGGCCCTGTCAGCAGGCTGACCGCGCCGTCAACCACCAGGAGGGCGCCGCCCCAATCCACATCATCGCGTTCATGGCTTCCTGCTGGGCCGTGATTCGCGCGCCGGGGTGGGCCCTCGGGTTGCGGATCAGCGGTTCGGTCGGGACACGAGACTCGCGAGGCCTATCGAGGGCTGTCTCCCCCGTCGATGGTGGCCCGCCGGAAGCGCGCAGGATGTCGGTCTGGCTCGACGCCCGCCACTGGCGGGACTGGCCACCGCTGCACCCATTTCCCCCAGTGGGCGCCACCCGACGACGGGCGTTTGCTGCAGCATGATCTCGCTCACAGGATGTGTCGGGCGGTCACACACCCTCACGACGCCGCGGGAGATTCCAGGCCTCCGACTCGCACCGGCTGATCGGCACGAGGCGTCGCCCGTCACTTCTCCTCACACGTCCCGTCGGCGAGGCGCGAACCGGAGTTTCCGTCGCCGTAATGTTCCCGCCGAGCAGCCGCAACAGGGCGGGTGCACGATAACCGCATGCCCCACTCCAACCCGGTTGCCGCGTGGAAAACCCTCCGCCAGGGTAACGAGCGCTTCGTCAGCGGAGTCTCGATCCACCCCGGTCAGGGAATCGCCGACCGCGCGCAGCTCGACGCCGAGCAGCACCTCACCGCGGTGGTGTTCGGATGCGGAGACTCACGTGTCGCTGCGGAGATCATCTTCGACCAGGGACTCGGTGACATGTTCGTCGTCCGAACGGCCGGCCACGTCCTCGACGACGCCGTGCTCGGTTCCATCGAATACGCGGTGCAGGCCCTCGACGCGCCCTTGATCGTCGTGCTGGGTCATGACGGTTGCGGCGCCGTGAAGTCCACGCTCGACGCGCTGGACAAGGGCAAGGTTCCGGACGGCTTCATCCGCAGCATCGTCGAACGGGTGGCGCCGTCGATCATGGTGGGTCGCAAAGAGGGCCTCACCACCGTCGACGAACTCGAAGGCCGCCACGTCGTGGAGACCGGGGCTCTGCTCATGCAGCGTTCGCGCATCATCGCCGATCGCGTCGGAAGTGGTGCCTGCGCTATTGCCGGCGTCACCTACAAGCTGTCCGACGGCCGGATGCACCTGCAGGGAGGGGTCGGAGACATCGGCGAGCTCCGCGACTGACGCGACACACCGAGCCCGCTGATCCGCTGATCCACCGGTCCATCCGGAGACCCGACGCGGTGAACGGAACGCACGGGCAGATCGCGAACCGGCCGATCTCCGCGGCCCCCGAGGTCACCGCGGAGGAGACCCGGAAGGTCCTCGCCAGGACGGCGAGCATTGCGACTCGATCGATTCCCCACGTGCCGACGCATCGGGACACCGCGTGCCCGCTGCGGTGATCGCCCGGGCGCACGCACGACGAAGATCGAGTAGCTCACTTCTGCGGCTGTGGCCCCCTCTCGGCCACCTGACGCACCGCCGCCGCGACCGCCGGCGCGACACCCGCGTCGAACACGCTCGGCACGATGTAGGTGGCATTGAGCTCGGACGGCGACACCCTGTCGGCGATCGCGCGGGCCGCGGCGATCAGCATCTCGTCGGTGATATCGACCGCGTGCGCGTCGAGCAGACCGCGGAACACCCCCGGGGAAGGCGAGGACGTTGTTGATCTGGTTCGGAAAGTCCGACCGGCCGGTGGCCACCACGGCGGCATGTTCGCCGGCGACGACGGGATCGACCTCCGGGACCGGATTGGCGAGTGCGAACACGATCGAGTCGTTGGCCATCGCCGCGATGTCCTCGCCCGTGAGAATGTTCGGCGCGGAGACCCCGATGAACACGTCCGCCCCGACCAGCGCGTCCCGCAGTGATCCCGTCCGAGCCTCCGGATTGGTGTGCTCGGCGATCCAGGTACGAAATTCGTCGGCGGTGTCGTCCGGGGACAGAATTCCCTTCCGCCCGCAACCGATGATGTTCGTGCCGCCCTGGGCGACGAGCAACCGGATGACGGCGTGCCCGGCGGCGCCGACACCCGAGACCACGATCCGAGCCCGGTCGAGCGTCTTGCCGACCACGCGCAGCGCGTTGGTCAGGGCGGCCAGGACCACGATCGCGGTGCCGTGCTGGTCGTCGTGGAACACCGGAATGTCCAACATGTCGCGGAGCCGGGCCTCGATCTCGAAACACCGTGGGGCGGAGATGTCTTCGAGGTTGATCCCGCCGTAGACGGGCGCCAGGGCGCGGACGATCTCGACGATGGCATCCGGGTCCTGGGTGTCCAGGCACACCGGCCAGGCGTCGACACCGCCGAACCGTTTGAACAGTGCCGCCTTGCCCTCCATCACCGGGATCGACGCCGCGGCACCGATGTTGCCCAATCCCAGGACCGCGGACCCGTCGGTGACCACGGCGACGGTGTTGCGTTTGATCGTCAGGCGGCGCACGTCCTCGGGGTGTTCGGCGATCGCGGTACACACCCGGGCGACGCCGGGGGTGTAGGCGCGGGAGAGGTCGTCGCGGTGTGTCAGCGGAACCGTCGGGACCACCTCGAGCTTGCCACCCAGATGCAGCAGGAAGGTGCGGTCACTGACCTTGCCGACGATCACCCCCGGCACCTCGGCGATCGCGGTCGCGATCTGGTCGGCGTGCGCGACGTCCGAGGCGTCACAGGTGAGGTCGATGACCATGTGGTCGGGGTGGCTCTCGGCCACATCGAGCGCCGTCATGGCACCCTTCACCGACGCGATGGCCGCCGCCAACGTGGACGTGGTGCCGGCGCCGACCGGTGCATGGACGCGGACGGTGATCGAATAACCGGGGCTGGGACTGGGCATGGGAACTCCTGATCGAGTGACGAGCAGCAGGCGCCTACAGGGGGCGTGACCCGATCGGCCCGCACGGCCGGCGCTTCCGCCGCAACATCTTCAGTCTGCGCGGCCAGCGCCGATCCGGACAAGACGAGTTCGGCTGATTCCGCGCGCGAAACGCTGCCCCGCGTCGCCGGGCCGCGGAGCAGGATGGAAGACACCCGCGGCGACCAGCCACCAGGCGCGAACACAGAACACCGCCGCTGCGGCGCCCAACCGCGAGAGACAAACCGGAAAGAGCAGGAGCCGTCATGACGGCACACAAGAATCCACCGGTCGGGCCCACCACCGATCACGAACGAATCCGCTGTTGGATCCAGCACCATCACGGGGCGCCCGCAACGACCACCCGGCTCCCGGCCCGCCCCGCGTCGGCGACGACAACGCTGCTGGTCGACTTCGCCGGTCTGCGCCCGGGATCGGGTCTCGAGCACATTCCTGGATGCAATAGTTCGCCCTGTTCGACGCGCAGGCCCTCGCGTTCCGATTCCCCGGCACCGAGGACAGTCTCGCGTTCGAGCTGATACCACGCACCACCGGAAGACCAGCCGGGCGGCACCAGACCACACCCGACCGGCACCGGAATGAGAACTGCCGAAAACATGATGGCCGGGGAATTCGGCGCCGCGCCGATATCGTCGAGTCGGGCCCGCCCCGGCGACGAAGGTGGTTTCGAGCCGGCGCACACCCCGGCACCGTTCCGTGTTTCCCTCTGCAACGTTTCCCTCCGCACCGGCGGCTCGTGCCATAGGCTCAGCCGATGCTGGGACCGATCGTCCTTCCCAAGGCTGTTGCACGAATCAACTACCGGCTGGTGCACAACCCGTTGCAGCTGATCGAGGACGTCGCAATCTCCCAGCTCGACGAGGCCGCACCCACCCGGCTCGCCTACGAACAGTTCCTGATCGGATGCGACCGCACCGCGGCCCATCTCCTCGGCGACCCCGGCGCCACCGCCCGCGCCGCCGCCGTGCACGCGCACACCGCTGCCGTCCGGCTGATCCTCGCCCGGCCGGCATCGAGCCCACCGGGCGGACGTCATCCCCCTCGACTTCCGCCGTGCACGATCCCGCCGCCGACCCTAGCCGTTACTGTCGTCGGGACTTCGTGTCCCGGAACGGAAGGCTCGCCGCGAAACTGTGTGAACCGGTCCCGACCCGGGTACGCGGACAACAGGAAGCAAGGCGCACCGGGCGGGCAGGTGGGAGTAGGTCGAGGAGATGTCCCGCAGGATGGCGAAATACGGTGAGCCGGTGCGGCTCCGCGTCCCGGCGGACTTCGACCAGTTGCCGGTGGTGCGGGCGCTGACACGCACCCTAGCGGTTCGCGCAGACTTCACCCGCGACGAGATCGCCGACATCACCCTCGCCGCCGACGAGGTCTGCACCCAGCTGATCGCCTCGGCTCCGACCTACACTGCACCGTCACCCCCGCCGAATACGGATTACGGATCACGATCGCTGCCCGCGTGGACACCCCGGGGTGCCGAGGCGGCAGGGCATCGGGTGGCACGTCCTCGACACCCTGACCGACTCGCTGTCGGTATCGGAGAACCCCGCCGAAACCGATCCGGCCGGGTGGGACGTGGTCGTCGACTTCGTCAAACACCGCGCAATCGAGATCGGGCTCGCCGAAGACCGCGGTCACCCGGCCCTGACGTGCCCAAGCGCATCCCGGTCGGCAAGCCCCGGTACGTGCACCGGGTGAGGGGTCGTGTGTCGCGCACGGACACACCGCACACGACCCGGACGCAGCCGACGTGCCGGCACACCGTCCGTACCGGTGCCGGAACGACCCGAACACGGTGAATCTCAAGGCGGGGCAGAGCCGAAACGGCGCACCAGCGCAGACCGCGAGAACGCGCCGCGGCAGGACGCCGAGCCGATCGCCGCGCCGGGATCGGTGACGGCAGGGGAAACTCCGCCGGAGACCGTAGGGCGGATCCCGGCGGGGTTTGGGCACCGACTCCCATCGGGGGTCGATCCAGAGTTTTCGGGCCCGGTTTCTCTGTCGGGCTGGGTAAGCGGCGCCGGTGGTCGGCGCTCCGGCTCTGATCAGAGGACTCTGCGCGCGGTGGACGGCGGCGACTGGGCCGGACTCTCGGCGCAGGGAGCCGGGCCGTCTCGCCGCGTCCCTACTTCCGTCGTTCCGTACTCCTCGTTCCCTCGACCTCCAGCTCCTCGCCGTCGCGGAAGACCAGCTGTCCTTCGTCGAGGAGCACCGCCCAGCGGCGCGGAAGAGCCCAATCCCGCCCGTACGGCCGGGTCACCGAGTCGATCACCTCGCCGTGATCTTCGACGATCACCCCGCTCTTCTGCGGCCTTTGATCCGCGGCGAGCGCCGGATCGGGCGAGTGGTGTGTCGTCACCCGAGCGCCCACCGACCACGAGGGCCGTATCGCGGTCTTCTTCTGGGGCTTCATCGGCCCATGGTGGCGCATCACGCCGTCGACTCCCACTCGTTCCACCGTTCGACGTGATTGGTTACCGCAAGTTAATCCGGTGAGAGTATCCGCTTCGCGGGTCTGCTCCGGATCGGCCGACAGTCGCCCCCTGGTCGATCGGCGGTGGGGCGCCTAGCTTTCCAGCCCGTACGGGCCGGCGGCGTCGGTCGGGTCGGTGGGGCTGTTCCTGAAGGCGTAGGCGGCGAGGGTCGCGGCCCCCGCGGCGACCCAGAGGGCGCCGAACCCGAGCACCCGGTACGTCACCGCGCCAGCAGCCGCCCCCACCGCGACCGCAGCCCAGAGCCGCAGGTATCGAACCCATCGATGGGGTCCCCGGCCGAACAGGCGATCGGTCAGGGACCGCGCCGCCTCGGCGAGCAGGCCGCCGATCTCGAGCAGGGTGGCTTCGGCTCCCATGGCCAGGGCGAGGGCGAATCCGATCGGGGGTGCGGTGGTGGTGACCGCGTGGAGGGCGCCGGCCGCCGCGAGGAGAACCGCCGCGAGCAGCAGAACCCGCGGCACCCGCTGGCGTGGCCACATCCGGCCGACCACCGCGGCCAGGACGACACCGACGACGAACCCGGCAAGGATGGCCCCTCCGAGTCCGAGGACGAACCACGAACTGCTGCCGAGGGCGACGCCGGTCCGGGTAGTGGTGGCATCGATCGAGGAGACGAAGAACCCGCCGAGGAGGACGAACCCGAAGGCGTCGACGAACCCGAGGTGCATCGCGACGATCGTCTCCACCGGTCGCCGGGACCGCGGTCGCGCTGTCATCTCTGCATCGGTTGTGCTCATCGGCTCTCTCACCACCGGTAGGTCGCCGGCATCGGACAGGGTGGGGATCGTGGACCAGCGCGGTCGGCCCGGTCCTCCCCTCGGTGGCGAGGCGCCTGCCGCGACACGGTTTTACGGGCGCCCGGGTTTCCGGATGCGGGGCCGGAAGGGGCCCTGCAGCGCGAATTCTAGCAAATTGCTAAGATTCGCAAGTAACGCAACATAGACGGAGTTATTAGGTTGCAGGCGAGGCAACAGACCCGGCGCCGCGGCGAGGGCGACACGCACCTCGCCGCCGCTGGCTCGACCCGGACGACAGGAGGAGCCATGGCCGCGAACTCGCGCCAACCGCTGTACCAGATGAAGGCGGACTTCTTCAAAACGTTGGGGCACCCGGCGCGCATCCGGGTCCTCGAGCTGCTCAGCGAACGCGAACACGCCGTGTCCGAGATGTTGCCCGAGGTGGGCATCGAGCCGGCGAACCTGTCCCAGCAGCTGTCGATCCTGCGCCGGGCCGGTCTGGTCACCGCCCGCCGCGAGGGCCTGTCGGTGTCCTACGCGCTGACCTCGCCGCGCATCGCCGAGCTACTGCGGGTCGCGCGGGGGATCTTGACGGGGGTGGTGGCCGGGCAGGCCGAGGTGCTCGAGGACGTGCCCGAATCTCCTGCCTTGGTGGGTGAAACCGGGGGCTGACGGGGGCTCACCAAGGCAGGAATCCCTCCATTGCATTAGTTGGTTGCGAATTTTCTTAAGTGCTTACATCGTGTGATCGGGTGGCGTGGGAGAACTCGCTTTCGACCGGAAACCGAGAAAGGAGAAGTGGGCGGTGACGAACAATGACGACGGTGGTGCCAGTGGTCCGTCCGACGGCGGTCCGGTCTTGACGGGAGTCAGCGTTGCCGTCGTCGCGGTGTCCACCACCGGCTCGGGCGCGGCCGGGTCGGCGCGGACCCGGTCGCCGTGGGTCGCGATGGAGGATTATGCGGCGCTCATCCGGGAGCGGACCCCGATGCGCGCGCTGTGCCTTCCGGTGACCACGGGCGACCCGCACGTGCTGACCGAGCGCATCCTGGGTCTCCCGACGGGGGTGTCCGCGGTGTTCGTGGTCGGGGTGGGGCACCGGGAGTCCGCGGCGGTGGCGCGTGAGGTGACCGAGCGCGGCGGGCCCGTGGTCCTGACCGAACTGGACGTGCTGACGGCGGCGGTGGCGGCCGCGACGATCACCACCCTGCGCCGCCGCGGCGTCCCGCCACGCGCCGGCCGGGTCGTCATCACCGGCGCGTCGTGGGCGCCGTTGCTGGCGCCGGTGTTGATCGCCTCCGGGGTCGGGGATCTGAGCAGCTGGCACGAGCGCGATGCCGAGGCGTTCCCGCTGCGCCGGTTGATGGACCACAACGATGTCCTGGTCGATCTCGCCGGCTGCGCCCCCGACGGTGCGGCAGTCGGGCGCACGGTGACGGTCCCCGCCGACGGCTTCGTCCATGGCGCGCTGGTGCTGCCGGGGCTGCTCGCCGCGCTGTGTGGGCACGGCGTGCGGACCGTGACGGTCGAGGCGGTGGCCGCATGTGTGCGGGCGTTGGCGCTGATCACCCCCGCCGATCGGATGCTGCCGTCTCTCGATGATCGGCTGCTGGTCTCCGCGGTCGCCCGCCACGTGAGCCGGGCCCTCGGCCATCCCGTCCCGTATCGCGATCCACATCGGTGATCCAGCGCACCGCACCGCACGCAGCACATTCTGTCGGATTCTTGTGAGGAGAACACCCGTGAGCACCCCCACCGCCCCCGGCGCTGCCGGCGCTGCCGGCGCCGGCACTGCCCCGACCGCGCATCCCGCCGTCGTGTCCTGGGTAGACGAGGTCGCCGACCTCACGGCACCGGACGAAGTGGTGTGGTGCGACGGCAGCGCCGACGAATGGGACCGGCTGACCACCCAATTGGTGGACAAGGGCACCTTCGTGCGGCTCGAGCGCAAACCGAACTCCTTCTGGTGCGCCTCCGACCCCGACGACGTGGCCCGGGTCGAGGACCGCACGTTCATCTGCTCCCGGTTCCAGGCCGACGCGGGTCCGACGAACAACTGGATGGACCCGGTCGACATGAAGACGGTGATGACCGAGCATTACCGCGGGGCGATGGCCGGGCGCACGATGTACGTCATCGCGTTCTGCATGGGGCCCCTCGATGCGGCCGAGCCGAAGTTCGGGGTCCAGATCACCGACTCGGAGTACGTGGCGGTGTCGATGCAGATCATGACCCGCTCCGGCACCGCGGTGTGGGACAGGCTCACCGCGGGCACCGAATTCGTCCGATGCCTGCATTCGGTCGGCGCCCCGCTGTACCCGGGGCAGGTGGACGTGCCGTGGCCGTGTGATCACACCAAATACATCTCCCACTTCCCCGAGGAGCGCACCATCTGGAGTTACGGCTCCGGCTACGGCGGCAACGCCCTGCTCGGCAAGAAGTGCTACTCGCTGCGGATCGCGTCGAAGATGGCCAAGGACGAGGGCTGGCTCGCCGAGCACATGCTCATCCTCAAACTCACCTCACCCGAGCAGACGGTGCACTACATCGCGGCGGCGTTCCCGTCGGCCTGCGGCAAGACCAACCTCGCGATGCTCGACCCCACCCTCGAGGGATGGACCGCCGAAACCATCGGCGACGACATCGCCTGGCTGCGGTTCGGCGCCGACGGCCGGCTCTATGCGGTCAACCCGGAGGCCGGGTTCTTCGGTGTCGCCCCCGGCACCGGCGTCCACACCAACCCGCACGCGATGGCCACCATCGAGCGGGGTAACTCGATCTTCACCAACGTCGCCCTCACCGACGACGGCGACATCTGGTGGGAAGGGATGACGGACACGCCGCCGGCGCATCTGACGGACTGGAAACGACGGGACTGGACCCCGACCTCCGGGGAGCCTGCCGCGCACCCGAACTCGCGGTACTGCACCCCGATCGCCCAGTGCCCGACCGTCGCCCCCGAATGGGACGATCCGGCCGGGGTGCCGATCTCGGCGATCCTCTTCGGCGGCCGCCGCGCCACCACCATCCCGCTGGTCACCGAATCATTGAGTTGGCGGCACGGGGTGTTCCTGGCCGCCACCCTGTCGTCGGAGACGACCGCCGCCGCGGCCGGGCGGGTCGGTGTGGTGCGCCGCGACCCGATGGCGATGCTGCCGTTCCTCGGCTACCACGTCGGGGACTACTTCCAGCACTGGCTCGACATCGGCGAGAAGACCAGCCCGGAGCTGTTGCCGAAGATCTTCTACGTCAACTGGTTCCGCCGCGGCGATGACGACGAATTCCTCTGGCCCGGCTTCGGAGAGAACTCCCGGATCCTCGAGTGGGCGCTGGGTCGCATCGAGGGCCACGGACGGGCGGAGGCGACCCCGCTCGGCAATCTGCCCACCCCGGGCGACCTCGACCTGACCGGTCTGAAGTTCGACCACACCAAGATCGCCGCCGCGCTGCGGGTGGACCCCACCGAATGGGTCACCGAACTTCGGCTGATCGACCAGTGGTTCGCCACCATCGGCGGCAACAGGCTGCCCGACGTCCTGCGCGAGGAACTCGCGACCCTCCGGCAGCGGCTCGCCGCGGCCGCGTCCCGCCACGCCGCCACCACCGATCCCCGACTCGACCTAGCGCCCGGAGGCGGGGAATCCCGGTGGTCGCAGCCCCGCTTCTGACACCGTCCACCGGTGCGCGCCCCGGCCGTCGGGCGCGCGGGGGTCAGCCCGAATGCCGTTCGGGCGCAAACCATTGTCCGGTGCCGGCGACGAGCAGGCCGCAGCGCTCACATCCCGGGCAGCGGTCCTCGCCGGCCCGCAGCGCCGACACCCGGCACCACCGCCCACAGTCGGTGCAGCGCAGAATCCGCCCCCGCAGGGCGTGATCGAGGTTACCCGCCTCACCCAACTTTCCATGATGATTACTTGCTAACATTAGCAATTATAGAGGATTTGGCCCGCTGGCCGTCACTACCGAGGAACGTCGATGACCGAACTAACCCCCACCGGCCCCGCCGACGCGACCGGAAGCACCCTCGTGCGGGTGGCACGGTCGGCGACCGCGCTGCTGCCGCGCTGGGGTGAGTGGAAACCCGCGACCGGTGCCCCGGGCGCGGACCTACTCGCCGGGCTGATCGTCGCGCTGGTGGCGCTGCCGCTGGCGTTGGGGTTCGGCATCAGTTCCGGCCTCGGCGCCGCCGCCGGACTGACCACCGCCGTCATCGCCGGGGCGGTGGCGGCCGTGTTCGGCGGGTCCCGCTTCCAGGTGTCGGGCCCGACCGGGGCGATGACCGTCGTGCTGGTGCCGATCGTCGGCCAGTACGGGCCGACCGGGGTCCTCGCGGTCGGGCTGATCGCCGGAATGGTGCTGGTCGTCCTGGCGTTCGCCGGCGTGGGCCGGGCCGTGCGGTACATGCCGGCCCCGGTGATCGAGGGCTTCACCGCCGGGATCGCCGTGGTCATCGCGTTGCAGCAGGTTCCCGCCGCGCTGGGCATCACCGGCGCCGCCGGGGAGAAGGTGTGGCAGAGCGCCGCCGACGCCGTCCATCAGTTCGCGCAGGCCCCCACCCTGCTGACCCCGGCGACCGCACTGGCGGTGGCCGCGGTCATCCTCCTCGGCGGCCGCTCCCTCCCCCGCGTCCCGTTCTCCCTGATCGCGGTCACTGCCGCCACCCTGATCGCGCAACTCTTTCACCTCGACATCGCCCGGATCGGCACCATTCCGGCCGGATTCGCCGCACCCACCCTGAGTTTCCTGCACCTCGGCGAACTGACCTCCCTGATCGCGCCCGCCCTCGCGGTCGCCGCACTGGCCGCACTCGAGTCCCTGCTCTCGGCGACCGCCGCCGACTCGATGGCCGTCGGGGCCCGCCACAACCCGGACCGGGAACTATTCGGGCAGGGGCTGGCGAACATCGCCGCCCCGCTGTTCGGCGGGGTGCCGGCCACCGGGGCGATCGCCCGCACCGCGGTCAACGTGCGCTCCGGCGCCCGCACCCGGCTCGCCGCCCTCACCCACGCACTCCTCCTCGCGGCGATCGTGTATTCGGCGGCCGGGCTCGTCGCGCAGATCCCGCTCGCCGCCCTGGCCGGGGTGCTGCTGGCGACCACGGCGCGGATGGTCGAGACCGCCTCGATCCTGGCGATCACCCGAGCCACCCGCGCCGACACGATCGTCATGGTCGCCACCTTCCTGGTCACCGTCGTCTTCGACCTGGTCACCGCGGTCGCCGTCGGGGTCGGATTCGCCGCCGTCCTCGCCCTCCGCGCGGTCGCGAAATCCGCCCGCATCGAACAGGTCCCGCTCGAAACCGACGACCACCTCGCCGAGGAACACGACCTGCTCCGCGAGCACATCGTCGCGTACCGGATCGACGGCGCCCTGTTCTTCGCCGCCGCCCACCGGTTCCTACTCGAACTCGCCGACGTCTCCGACGTGAAGGTGGTGATCCTGCGGATGTCGCGGATCACCGCCATCGACGCCACCGGCGCGATCGTCCTCAAGGACGTCATCACCAAACTCGAGCACCGGCACATCACCGTGCTGATCTCCGGAGCCAAACCCGAACACCTCCGCCCCCTGAAAGCACTCGGGGTGTTCACCACCACCGACAGCGAGAGCCGGCACCTCTTCGACACCACCCCGCGCCTCTTCGACACCACCCCGCGCGCCATCGCCTACGCCCGCACGCTCGTCCTACCCCAACACCACTACACCTCCACCACGAACGAGGACCGACCATGACCGAGAACCCCGCAGCCACTCCCACCCCCACGCCCACTGCGCGGCAACGCCTCGGCTACGTCCTGGGCAGAACCCTGCCCGCCGAGCTGCACGACTGGGTCGTGGCGGACACCACCGGCCCCGGCGCCACCCGCCGCTACGCCACCCGCTGCCTCATCCCGCTGATCCCGATCCTCGCCGGGCTCCTGCTCATCCCCGGCCCCTGGATCATCCGCACCGGCATGGTCCTGCTGCTGTTCCTGCCGTTCGTGTACTTCCTTCTCGCCCTGAAGAACATCTACCTCCGCCACCGCCTCGTCAGCCACGGCCTCGACCCCCGCCTCCTCAACGCCACCAAACAACGCCGACTCGACCAGGAGCAGGCCTCCTACGAATCCCGCTACCGCTCCGCCCCCTGAACCCGCAAACAACCGGGGCGCACCCCAGATCCTGGGGTCCACCCAGTTCACTACCAACCGATTAATTGCTAATCTTCGTAAGTAGAAAAAATGGAATGGACGATGAACTGGGCGGGGTATGCGCGCCTCCCGGATCGAGCGACGCGGAACCGGGGCTCGGCGAAACCACCCAGGCTGGATCGGCACGCATGTGAGTGGCGGCGCCCCATATCCGTCCGGCGGTGCGCCCGATCACCGGCCACGCCCGCGAGGGAGGAAGGTCATGCCACATTTCCGATACGTCGGCACCCACGAGAGAATCCATCTCGGCGCTGCGACCCGGATGATCAACTACGGCGACATCGTCGCGGCGCGAACCAATCCCGACCCGCGCTACTTCGAGCGGGTGGAACCGGACCAGATCACCGAACGGCTGAGCCACCAAACCATGGGAGCGCCGGAACGCGAATAGGTCCCACGCCTGAACCTTGGGCCGATAGCCTTCTCCCTCGCATCCCCGTGCCCGACCCTCGCCCCCCGGCGCGTCGCCGACGCGACGGCACCGGAACCACCACCCATGCTCGCCGACATCGCCGACCGCAGAAACCAGCCACCACCCCGAACAGAAGCCAGGACCCGATGACAACCCGCACCATCCACGCCGCCGATCTGCAGTGGAACTCACTCGCCCACTGGATTCTCGAGTGGGAAGGCGTCGACAACCCCGAACCGACCCTGAGCGAGTGGAGCACCGAACTCGCCGCCGCGGCCACCGGGATCGACCGCCGAATCAGCTGGAACCCCACCCAGAACACCGCCACCGCCCCCGAAGACGTCGACCTGCCCCAGATCGAACACACCCTCCGCGGCGCCGTACGCCGCCTCGCCCACGGCTGACCCCATCTGGGTGAATAGCGGACTCACGGGCGTCCGGTGGTCGGTGCGGGTCACCCCGGACCTCGCTGCGGCAACTCATTCAGCGCCCCGCAGTCGGTGGCGCGGTGCCTATGTGTTCGGGCACCAGGACCACCGGACGGCGGCCGTGGTGGGTCAGATGCGAGGACACCGACTCCCCCAACGCCCGCTCGAGGACGGACACCAGCCCACCCCGTGAGCTGCCGATAATGATCATCAGGGCGTCATTCGCGTCGGCGATCGTCGCCAACAGGTGCGCCGGGTTGCCCTCGTGGGAGTAGTAGCTCCAATTCCCGGGCAGCGACGCGAGCATGGTGCACGCCTCCGCCCGTTCCCGCTCGACCGTCTCGACGATGCGCCGTTCCCAATCGTCCCGGTCCGGTTCGACCGGAAAATCGTCGAGGTCGACGACGTGGGCGACATGCAGATACGCACGGAGCGGGACCGCGAGGCCCATGGCGAAGGACAGCGCCTGATGGCTGGCGGGATACCGGTCGAACCCCACCACCAGATGGCACGCCGGCTCGGTCGCGGCCGCGGGTCCGTCCACGCGCACCGGTTTCCGCCAGTCCCGCACGCCGTCCCGGTCGGGGTGCTTCTTCTTGATCATCTGCTCCTCCTCACCACCGGCGACCAGGGCAGGCCGGCCTCCTGGAGCGCCGATGGTCACCGCCGCGGCGCCCAGCGCGCTCGCCGCACCGGCAGAGGTACGTCCGGGGTGCTCGATCGCGCACGGGCTCGACTCCCATGGCGGCTGAAGGTGGTGTACCCACAACAGCACCTGGCACCCCCGATCAGCCGAATCACCGCGGAACGCCTACCGTCATCGAGTTTGCAGACGTGAATATGGTCGATCGTCGGCATGATGACGGACGCATCTGGGCACGGTAAGACAGGACCGGACGGTTCTGTCAGCCGCTGCGGGGTGGGGACAGCAGGTGTCCCTGTGTGTAGATCCCGATCAGGTCCCACGGTGGATCGGGGAACCCGAAGCGGCGACGATCCTCGACCGCGGCCGCCGCCAGGACGCACGGCGCGTCTCCGAGCGGATTCCCGACGAACCGGATGGTGACGAACGCCTCGCGGGCGACGAGGGCCAGCCGCTCGGTGCCCCGGCGATGCAGCCACTGCACATGCTCACCGGCAGCGCGGCGTAGCCAGCGGCGCATGGTCGATTCCGGGCGCCCCATCCGCTCGGCGATGCTCCGGAATCCCGGGCCGTTCGCCTTGTGGGCCAGCGCAGTTCCGATCACTTCGGTGGTGTCGGCCCGGCGTACCTGCAGGGCGGTGGGCAGCAGGATGTGCGTGGCGCCGCCGTCGCGGCAGCGCACCCGTTGTGGGCGCACGGTCAGGGTCGTCGCGCCCACCGAGCGGACGGTGCGGGCACGCCCGTGTCCCCACCTGGCCACCGTGCCCCGGTACTGCGGGCATCGCATGGTGCCGGCGTCGAGGAAGGTGTCGGCCTCCTCGGGCCGGCGTATGACGATCACAGCCGATGATTCCGCTCATGGTGGGACCAGTGTCGACGACTACATGCAATCGCACCAGGGGCCAGTTCGTGTTGGTAGCAGCGCTTCTCGCGGCACGCCGTCACCCCGGATGCCGACGAAGTCGCCGCCGTCACCGCGCGGTCGTGTCCGCCCGATCCGGCAGCGCTCATCACGGCTGTTCTCGTTCCTCGGCACGGTGACGATGCAGACGATCGGCCCGCTGCCCGGAGCCCATCCGCATCACGGGTGACAGTTGGTGGCGCCGTGGTCGCAGAGACGCTCAACTCACCCCCAGGCGGGAACGACACCCAGATCCGGCCGCTGCCCGGCACCGGCCATCCCGACCCCGACGACACCGTGAGCACTTCGCAGACCGCGAAGAGGTGGCGAGTGTGCGATCGACGACAACCTCGGGGATGAGAGGCATGTTCAAGCGTCGAAGTCGCTCTTGGAGACACAACCCAGAGACCGCACGGAGGTCGCTCAGGTTCGTCCCAGTTGCTCCCCAGGCTCGTCTTCCTGTGGCGGTGTCGTGAACTCGATGGAGTCGGTGAATGCCTGGAGAAGCGATTCGGCGACGTAGACCCACCTGGGCACGCCATTGTTGACGGCGTCGGCAGCCGACTGCGCCCAGGCGCGGTCGAGAAATCGCAGGCCGGTGTCGCACCTTCCCCAGAAAGTGGCCGTGTTGTGTCGAGGTGAGTTGGCGGACGAGGCGCAATTCCCGGCTGCAATCCCGCCTGGGGCGAAGGTCCGCTGGGTGCCTCACCTGAGTTGACCCCAGCTGGGTTGATCGCCGCACGAATTCTGGTCCCGGCTTGGGATGTCAGTGAATCCCTGCCGCTGACCTGACCCGCGCCGTTGGAGCTCGTTCTCGGTGTGGGGTGGGTTATCGAGCTTCGACGACGCCCATCATGCCGAGGTCTTCGTGGTCGAGGATGTGGCAGTGGTAGACGGTGCGGCCGGGGTAGTCGTCGAACGCCACGCGGACCGTCACCCGGCTGCGGGCGGGAAGGTTGACCACGTCTTGGCGGATGATCTCGGTGACCTCTCGCCCGCCGGTGCGCAGCAGTTGCATCGGCCACACGTGCAGATGCAGCGAGTGATCCATGGGGGAATTGTTGACGAGGGTCCATTCCTCGACGGTGCCCATCCGTACCGTGTGGTCGGTGCGGTCGGGATCGAATTCTCGGCCGTCGATCGTGAACCGCATCCCACCGGCACCCATGCCCACGCCCATTCCCATTCCCACGTCGAGGGTGAACGTCGCGGTGGCGGCGACGGTTTCGCCTCTGAGGTCGCGTGGTGTGGGCTGCGGGGGTAGCGGTGCAGGTTGTGGGCCGGCAATACCCGAGATCTCCAGGGCGGCGAGGATCGTCTCGGTCGCGTCCTGGCCGCGCGGCGGGTTATCGCGCATGTCGGCGTTTCCCATGCCCATCATGTCCATGGCGCCCCGGTCGATGGGCAGCGTCAGCAGCTGCGCAGATCCTGGCGTGGTGGACACCACCAGGTCGGCGCGGTTCCCACCGGCCAGCACGATCTCCTCGACCGGCCGCGGCGCGGTGAAGCGGCCCGAGTCCAGTCCGAGCAACTGCAACTGTTGCCCGTCCAGTCGAAGCCGGAGGTAGCGGCTGACGCAGGCGTTGACGATGCGCCACCGCTCCCGCGTGCCGGGTGCGGCAGTGATGGTCGGACGGTGCTGGCCGTTGACCAACACCAGATTGCCTTCCCGGCCGAGCATCCGGTCCATCATCGAGACGGGAGCGATCCGCCCGGCACCGTCGAGAGTCAGATCGGAGATCACCAGCACCCGCTCCCGGGTGACCGGCATCGGCTCGGTGTCGTCGACGATGATGGCCCCGTACAGGCCGCCGAAGATCTGATCGGCGACGAGGCCGTGGTGGTGCGGGTGGTACCAGTACACCCCGGGCGGGTGCGTGTCGGGCAGCCGGTACTCGTAATCGAAGTCCTGGCCCGGCTCGATCCGCAGGAACGGGTTGTCGCCGTTGCCTGCCGGGGAGACGTGCAGCCCGTGCAGGTGCAGGTTGGTCGGTTCGGTCAAGCGGTTGCGCAGCGTCACCCGGAGCCGGTCACCGGGCCGGATGCGCAGGGTGGGGCCGGGTACGCCGCCGTTGAACCCGAGGACCCCTGCCCGGCCCCCGGCAACCGGGAGGTTCCCCTCGGCCGCCTCGAGGGCGAGCGCGAGTTCTCCGCCGGTGCTCGAGAGCACGCTCGGTTCGGACAGTTCCGCACCCGCCGCCGCGTCGAATCGGGTGCCGCGGCTACCCTGCCAGACCAATCCGAGCGCGCCGGTCAGCACGCCGGCCAGGCCCAGGCCGCCGAGTTGCAGTGCGCGGCGGCGGCTGATCGGTTCCATCAATCGCCGCCGTCGAGCATGCGTCGCCGGTCACGGAACTCCTCGGCGTCGATCTCACCTCGGGCGAAACGCTCCTCGAGGATCTCGCGGGCCCGGCCCTGCGCCGGCGGCGCGGGGTGCCGGCCGGTGCGGTCCGTGATGTGGCTGTCGGGTCGAGATGTTGCGCGATACAACAGCAGTCCTCCGACCACGATCAGCAGCACCAGCCCAGCCACCAGCAAAGCGCCGAACAGCCACACCCAGCTGCCACCCATCCCTCCACAGTTGTCGTAACGCATTTGCCGCCTCATTTACTTCCGGGGCACCTGTTCGGGCAGTGACATGCGCGCCTGCCGCCCTCGTCACAACCAACGATAGGCCGGGGGTCGGGTGCGCACGTGCGACTGACCGATCGGCGTCTCAAGCGCCCGGGTTGGTCACGCCTATACGGCGAGGGCTTCGGCGAGGTCGGCGTGAATCGGCACGGGTGTCATCAGGCCGGCGCGGGTCCGGTATTGCCTTCCGGGTAACAGCCGAGAGCGGACCCCGGGCTGCGACTATGATCCGTACCACCTGGCCAAGGGCTTCTCGGCGGTCGTGTTGGCGCAGGGCGAGCACGAGCATGGCGGCGTGGTTGCGGGTGTGCGGCCACGGGTAGGGCTGGGACAGGATGTGCGCGCGCTCGAGGTGCGACCACCAGAGATGACCGAGGACACGGTCCGCATCATCCGCGAGCAGGGATTCACCGCCGGTGTGCTCGCCGAACGTGCAGGCATCGAGTTCGGCTACATGGCCGCCGAACTCGACACCCTCAACGACGGCTTCGCCACCGGGTGGCAGATGGCACGGCAGGCGGACGGCGCCGCCGATACCCCGGCCCCTCGCTGACGAGGAACCACCCGGAAAACAAGAGAACACCGGGCAGCAACTATCTGCCCGGTGTTCTCGCCCGAGACAGTACAGGAGAAGGACATCATGACCGCAACACAGCAACCGGTGGGCGTTGAGCTGATCGAGGTCGACCCGCGCGGGCGTCGGCGACCTGGTCTTCGTTCTCGCCGATCAGGGTTCGGGGTGCACCATGACTCGTACCTTCCTGACATATTCTCTGGTGTTCATATACCCGGGAGGGCATAGGTGAAACGGTGCTGCGGTCGGCCGTCGCGTCAGCGGAGGAGAATCGTGTCGACCAGCACATACGCGGCGACGACGAAAACGAGATAGGCGAACCAGCGCTGCAGTCGGTCCGTGTCGACCTTGGTGCCGAAATGACCGGCGATCAGGGACCCGGCGATAGCGGTGCCCGCGAACGCGGCGGTGATCACCCAGTCGATGCTCGCCCCGCTCAGGTGCGAGAGCAGGCCGGCCGCCGAGTTCGCGACGATGATGACCAGCGAGGTACCGATCGCGACCGACATCTCCAGGCCGAGCATCAGCACCAGGGCGGGGATGATCAGAAAGCCGCCGCCGACACCGAACAGGCCGGTCAGAAAGCCCACTGTGGCTCCGGCTGGGATGGACCGGGGGGCGCAGCGGCGCCAGTCGATCCCCGAGTCCCCGACCTCGCAGGCGGTGCCGGTGTCCCCCCGGTCCATCAGCATCCGGACCCCGGCGGCGACCATCACGGCGGCGAAACCGACCATGACCACCGCTTGCGGCAGCAGGCGCCCGACCGCGCTGCCGGCGAAGGTGGCGGGAATGCCGCAGGCGGCGAATACCCCGGCCATGCGCCAATTCACCTGGTGCTCGCGAATTTTCGGGATGGCTCCGACGAGAGAAGCGACACCGATCACCAGTAGGGAGATCGGAATGGCCTGTTCGAGGTCGAGACCGAGGCCGAAGACCAGGGCCGGGACGGCGAGGATTGATCCGCCGCCGCCGAGGAGTCCGAGCAGGACACCGATGATCGCCCCGAGCGCGAGTGCGACCGTTATGTCCACATAACTCCTTACGCCACCAACCTATGTGTGCAGGGTCGGGTCTGGTTACCGGTTGCCGCTGTCCCGGGAGAGGGTTTCGATGGCGGCCTGCAACGCGGCGGTGGCGTCGTCGGCGACCGCTCCGAGGCCGGGTTGGTCGGCGACCTGGATCATCACCTGCGGGTTCATCGCGTCGATCAGCACCGTGCCCGGATCGGTGGGGTCGGCGCGGACGACGACGTTGCAGGGCAACAGCAGTCCGATCTGCCGGTCCACGGTGACCGCCCGGTGCGCGAGCGGCGGATTGCAGGCACCGAGGATCAGATAGTCCTCCATGTCTTCACCGAGTTTCGCCTTCAGGGTGGCCTTCATGTCGATCTCGGTGAGGATCCCGAAACCCTGATCGGCCAGGGCTTGACGGGTGCGGTCCACCGCGTCGGCAAATGAGGTGTGCAGGGTGGTCGACAATGCGAGCGTCATGAGCGTGCTCTGCCTTTCTCTCGGAGAAGACCGATGGGATCGGTCGGTTAGCTGCGCCGGTCATCGCCCCGATGGGGCGGGACCCGGCGCAGCGAGGCGCGGTACGCCGAGGCGGTGCAGCAGCAGGCTTGCCGGGCACCATCCCACCGCACCGAACAGCAGCAGGTTGGCGCCGACGAAGGCGGTGAGCAACAGCCACCACGACGAGAACGCCAGTGTGGGCGCGATGCTCGCGAGCACCATGACTCCGGCCAGCAACGGGACCACCCGCTCGACCGTCCAGCTGCGAGCATGGAGTGTGTCGGTCATGGTCGCCTTTCCTGTCGGTTGATCGGTTTCTCAGGCGAGGGCGAGGAAGAGCTTCTCGAGTTCGCCTTCGGTCATCGGTTCCTTGCCCTCGGCGGTGTCGCCGGTGAGGCATTCGCGCAGGCCGGTCGCGACGATCTTGAACCCCGCCTTGTCCAGGGCCCGGGAGACCGCGGCGAGCTGAGTGACGACGTCCTTGCAGTCGCGTCCCTGCTCGATCATGGCGATCACCCCCGCGAGCTGCCCGTGTGCACGGCGGAGCCGATTGAGTACCAACGCAATGCTGTCTTCGTCGCCGACCATGGCGGGTTCCTTTCCTAGACCTCTCACCACTTTACCCCCGGGGGTATCTTCGGGCGGGTAGTGGCGTGTGCGCTTTGGCCCCCAGGTACGTGCCCGTCGACGTACTCCCACCGGCTCGCGCACATCCACGACGGGAACTCCGTCGGGCCCAGCGCACGGCGAATTTCACCGAGGTCTGTCTCACGCATCCTCAACTCCTTGATGCCCTAGGGGGTATATCCCCTTCGCCGACTACTGTACCCCCGGGGGTATGTCGGGACGCAAGCTCCTCTCCTCCAAGGCTGGGGGCAGCGGGGCGCCGAGGGGCCGAGGGGCCGAGGGGCCGAGGGGCCGAGGGACCGAGGGACCGAGGGGCCGAGGGCCGACTGAAAATGGGCGTTGCCGTGGGTGTCTCACGCAGGCGGCCGGACGGGAGCGGGTGGGGAGTTGAACCGGGGATCGGGCCTGAGTCGGGTGGCGACTTCCGCCGTCGAATAACTCCACGGACAGAGGTGCCGAGATCGGATAGATACCCCAGGGGGTACTTGACATACCCTGGGGGGTATATGGCAAGGTTGTTCTTGCCGAGGACGACATCGACCCGATGGAGGAACGCATGATTCTCGAGCAGTACTACATCGAGTGCCTGTCGCACGCGTCATACCTGATCGGTGACGAGAGCACCGGCCGAGCAGTGGTGGTCGATCCGCGCCGGGACATCGGCGAGTACCTGGACGACGCCGGCAAGCACGGGTTGCGCATCGAGGGTGTGATCAACACCCACTTCCACGCGGACTTCGTCTCCGGCCACCTCGAATTGGTCGAGGCAACCGGGGCGTGGATCGGGTTCGGCGAGGCCGCCGAGACCGACTACCCGATCCGCCGCCTACGCGACGGCGAGCAGATCCGCCTCGGCGAGGTCGAGCTTGAGATCCTGTCGACCCCGGGACACACCTGGGAGTCGATCTCGGTGCTGGTGCGCGAGCGGGCGGGAGTGACCCCGACCGCGGTGCTGACCGGCGACTCGTTGTTCATCGGCGACGTGGGCCGGCCGGACCTGGTCAACCTCGGCCACGGATCCACCACCGACCTGGCCCGAGCGATGTACCGCACGGTGCACGAGAAGCTGCTGACCCTGCCCGACCAGGTCACCGTCATGCCCGCCCACGGCGCCGGCTCGTCCTGCGGGAAGAACCTCTCGACCGAGCTGACCTCCACTATCGGGGAGCAGCGCGCCACCAATCCGTCGGTGCAGCCGATGAGCGAGGACGCCTTCGTCGCGCTGGTCACCGAAGGCCAACCCGCGGCGCCGTCCTACTTCTCGGTCGACGCCGCGATGAACAAGCGGGTCCACCCTCTCCTCGCCCAAGACCGGGCCATCCCCGAACTCTCGCCGGAGCGGGTGCGCGCCGAACTCGTCGCCGGCACCCGGCTGGTCGACGCGCGCAGCGTGGACGACTTCGCAGCCGGGCATCTGCACGGCTCGGTCAATGTCGGGTTCGACGGCCGGTTCGCCGAAACCGGCGGGATGGTCGCCGAAGTGGGCGAGAAGCTGGTGCTGATCACCTACCCGGGCGAGGAGCAGGACGCGGCGGTGCGGCTGGCGCGGATCGGCTCGGACGATACGCTCGGTTACCTCACCGTCGGCCGCGACGGACTTTTTCCCGCCGAGCTGGCGGATCTCGTGCAGGTGGCGCGTCGCACTACCGTCGACGAGCTCGACGCGCTGCTCCCCGCCGATGCGGTGACCCTGGTCGACATCCGCAATCCGGGCGAGCGGGAATTCGGGACGATTCCGGGGGCCGTGCCGATTCCGTTGGCACAGTTGCGCACCCGGCTGGAGCAGGTACCCACCGGCAAGCCGATCGTGGTGCACTGCGCCGGTGGCTGGCGGTCGAGTGTGGCCGCGTCGCTGCTGCGGGCGCAGGGCTTCGAGAACGTGTCCGACCTGCTCGGCGGCTACAACGCCTGGGCCGAGGCTCACGTCCCCGCCTGATCGTTCAGGCCACACGCAGTCCCGATCGACAAGGAGCCCAACCGATGGCAACGAAAAATCTCACCCTCGTGGACTTCGAGTACACGATCGCCGA
The DNA here is from genome assembly GCF_002300155.1 of Rhodococcus sp. ACS1. Taxonomy (NCBI): domain Bacteria; kingdom Bacillati; phylum Actinomycetota; class Actinomycetes; order Mycobacteriales; family Nocardiaceae; genus Rhodococcus; species Rhodococcus sp. ACS1. The sequence continues at coordinate 571,164 of NZ_NSDZ01000007.1, read as the reverse complement.
CAGCGACATCGTGCTTGTCGACTTCTGGGCCTCCTGGTGCGGACCCTGCCGCGCCTTCGCCCCGGTGTTCGAGAAGTCCTCGGCTATGCATCCAGATATCGTGCACGCGAAGGTCGACACCGAAGCCGAGCACCAACTCGCCGCCATGGCGAACATCCGGTCGATCCCCACCATCGTGGCCTTCCGCGAAGGCGTGCTCGTCTACTCCCAGCCAGGCATGCTGCCTGCGCCCGCCCTCGACGACCTGATTGGCCAGGTGAAGGCCCTCGACATGGCTCGGGTCCACGCGACGGTCGCCGAACGACGCGCAGTTGCCGGCGCCTGACCAGACCCGTTTACCCGAGCCCCGTACTCGTACCCAGGAGGATCCCCGTGTGTTACCCCGTCACCTGCCCGAACTGCGGCAACACCGGCTGGGGCGGCTGCGGCCGACACGTAGACGCTGTCATGCGCTCTGTGCCTACCGCCGATCGCTGCACCTGCGGTCAGGACACCGCCCCGGTCCAGGAACAGCGTCGCACCCTGCGTTCATTCTTCAGCCGCTGACCGCGGGCCGAACGGTCGGCTGGGTGAGTCGCGGCAGAGGTTGTCGTTCTCGATGGTCAGCACGTGCAACGCGCGAGCGAACGTTTCGCTGGTCCAGGCGGCAGCGGTCCCGTTCGTCTCGCAGCGACTGGTTGGTCTTCTGCAGGGCGGCGATCTGCTCGCGGAGCTTGACCTCGTTGTCGGGGACGCCGTCGCGGGTTCGTCGCTGCGTGTAGAAGAGATCCTTGAGGTCGGTGTGCTTGCGGGTCAGCTTGTTTCGTTTCACCCCGGCTTCTTGCGCGAGGCTGACGATGTCGAGCTTGCCGGACGAGCGCAGCGGTGTTCCGGCGAACAGTCGTTGCATGGCCGCGGTGATGGCACGCCGGTCGTCATCGGTCAACGTCGGTCTCCTCGCGGTTCGTGATACGGGTCCGCTCGTGCTGCTCGAGAGCTTGTCCAGGTTGGGCTGCTCGTTGACCGAGGCGTTCGCGCAGCGGCATCGGGGTGGCCGGCTCGACGATTTCTTCGCGGAGCCGGGCGATCTCGCTGCGCAGTGCGGCGATGTGGGTGTCGGTGCGCGCGATGTTCGCGCAGGCCGGATCGCACCGGTCGATCGCCGGGGATTTCGATCGCCCTGCTGGATGGGTACGGTCCGGGTGGCAGAGCGCTTTGGCTGGATCGTAGTTGCAGGCGAGGAACGCCTCCGGGTTGTCGTAGACGTGGAATTGCGGGACGGCGAGCAGTGCGCGCGCCTGCTTGGGTGTCAGGAACATGCCCTCGAATCGGTTCCGGGCTCCGGTGGCGGCGCTGATCAGGCGGCGGGCGGCGGGTCCGGAGACGTGTTCGCCGCGGTGGAGGCGGTCGGCGACGGTGTCGAGGTAGTCGGCCATGGCGCGGGCGGTTTCGATGTCGAGGATCCGGCGTAGTCCGTCGCGGGCTCGTCCGGCGTAGCCGTCGGTGACCGTGGAGGCGCGCAGGTGTCCGTACTGCACCGCGAGCGCGACGCGGCCGCCGGGCAGGCGGGCGATGTGCCAGGCGAGGGTGCGCCGGAAGCGGTTGACGTGAACCGGGTCGTCGGGGATGCGTTCGTCGGGGCGGGTGCGGGCCGTGTAGTCGTTCAGCCATGTGGTGAAGGCCGAGATCCGCGCGTTGGCGCCCTGACAGGTCAGTGCCTCTCCACGCCGCTTCCGGGAGCCCGACGTGGTCGAGGCCCAGGCAGTTTTCACGGGGAACAACAACGGCCCATCCGCCATTCGCTCGAGCACGCGTACCGCGCGGACCACCGGCGCGATCGCGGTCCAGGGCGTGTCCCGGGGAAGCCCACCGACCACATGCTTGCCGTCGCCGTCGCGGGCGCCCTTGAAGTAGTTGCCGTGGATTTGGTAGCCGTGGGGGCGCGGGTCGTCGGGTCCGGGTTCCGGGCAACACCCGACCCGCAGTTCGAGCGCTTCACCGGGTCTCATCCCGGTCAGGTACAAGATGACGATCAGGCAGGCGGTGGACAGTCGGTGCATGAGCTGCGGGGCCTCGTGGAAGGTGATGTGCTCGAGCCACGCTCGCCCGTCCAGGCGCCCCCGAATGGGGCTGTCCAGCGGTGCCTCGCCTGCCACGGGCAGGTGCGGTCCGTAGGCCCGAACGGCGGAGCTGGCCTGCTCCTTGCTGGCGTTCGCACGTCCCGCGAGGTAGGAGACCGCGAGCATCGGGCGAACCGGGATACGGAGTCGGCGTCGTAGGTGTCGGGCAGTCGATGCGGATCGAGGAAGGGATCGGCGTCGTGTACCAGCCGGGGTTCGATGCGTCCGCGGTGGTCATGCGTCGAAGGTCCTGCGGAGCAGCCGGTCGATGGTCGTGCGGTCTGCATCGGTGACCCGGGCGCGGGCGTCGGATCGTTCGACTGCGGTGGTGTGGGTGTCCAACAGCGCGGAGATCCGCTCGAAGTGCTGCTGCCACTGCCGGTCCCATACGGTGGTGTCCAGGACGGCGTGCAGTTCGGTCATCCCGTCGTGCAGGTGGACCAGGCGCGGCAGATGCCGTCGGGTGGCGACCGCGTTCGGGCAGGCCAAGCACAGTAGGAACGACGCGGTGCACGGTAGGCCGGGGTCGTTGTGTGGGCTGTGGGTGAAATCGGCGCAGGCCGCGGTGGCGGTGTCGAGGTCGCCTCGTTGGATGGCAGCCGCGAGTTCGGGATCGTCGGACAACTCGACCAAGGTCTCGGCGTCGGTGCCGAGGACGAGCCGCATCGCACCGAGGAGGTGGGCGTGCTCGGCGGCGTCGGTGAGTCCCTGGGTGATCGTCTCGCCGGCGGCGTCTCGGCTGGCCGGATCCCGCAGCATGTAGACCGTGTCGTGTGTCTGGTGGGCGTTCTGGGCGGGTTCCTTGCGGATCAGCACCTGCACTGTGCGCCGCAACCGGCGCAGGCTCACCGATTCGGTCCCGACCTCCACGTTTTTGGCGATGCCGAACGCGAATTCCTGTCCGCGGCGGGACGGACACGCGGTGCGGTAGAACAGCAGCTGGTCAGTGGGCCGGCCGAGTACCGCCAGGGTCTGCCGGGCCGGTTCGGTGGCTTCGATGACGTTGCGCAGCAGCCGTCCCGGACTGCCCGGGCCGTTGTCGACGAGATTGGCCGCATCGAGGAAGGGGAATGGGTGGTGGACCTGCGTGAGCGCACCGCCTTCGCCGCTGGCCACCTCGGCGGCACCCTCGGCTTCGAGCTGTCGGACTCGTTCGTCACCTACCTCGGCTGGCTCTACCGGTGGGGTGCACCCTTGACCCTGATCGGCGAGAACGAAAACCAGGTCACCGACGCCCGCCGCGAATTGGTCCGCATCGGGATCGACGACCTCACCGGCGCTGCGGTCGGCGAAATCCGCACCCTCGTCGCCGGCACCGAACTGCGCTCCCACCGGGTGGCCGACTTCCCCGGCCTCGCGAAGGCACTACGCGAGAAGGACATCACCGTGCTCGACGTCCGCCAACGCAACGAGCACGCCGAGAGCCACATCGACGGAGCGATCAACATTCCCCTCCACGAACTCCTCGGCCGTATGGGCGAGATACCTACCGGTGAGGTCTGGGTGCACTGCGCCTCCGGCTACCGCGCCTCCGTCGCCGCGTCGATGATCGACCGGCCCGAACGCACCACCCTGCTGATCAACGACGACTACGACAACGCGAAGGACACCGACATCATCAGGCCTTAGGCATCCGAATATCAAGGGGTGCTGAGCGTTTTCGGAAGACCGGAGGCCACTTCCATCTTCACCCGTGGAATCGGGGCTCGGAACGCTGGAAGCAACTCCTGGCGACCACGCCCTGATGCGCGCCGACCATACATACACCGGTGACAACCGTCCCGTGTGCACGTGGGGGCCTGCCTCGGTACATATGGACCTTCGCCGCACTGACCGCCTCGCCCACGCCAGAGCGCGCTACGACCGCCGCCGCGACGCCGGAGACGGGCACGCCGCAGCCCTACGCAACCTGTTCAGCAAATTCCTCGGACAACTACACCACTGCCTGGCCACCTGCCAACGCTACGACCCCAACCACGCCCGGGATCGGTGGCGGTGATGGACGTGGTGCACCCGCGATGCGCGGGAATCGACATCTCCAAGAAGGACGCGAAGGTGTGCGTGCGGATCCAGGGCCGCGGCAACAGACGCACCTCCTCCACGGTGACGACGTGGGGCGCGATGACCAACCAGATCCTCGCCCTGCGCGAGCACCTACTCGAGCGGAAGGTCACCTGCGTGGTGATGGAAGCCACCAGCAACTACTGGCGCCCGTTCTACTACCTGCTCGAGGAACTCCTCGAGGTGATGCTGGTCAACGCCCGTGACGTCAGGACCGTGCCGGGCCGCAAGAGCGATGTCTCCGATGCCGCCTGGCTGGCCGATCTCGGGGCGCACGGGTTGGTCAGGGCCTCGTTCGTGCCACCGGAACCGATTCGTGTGCTGCGCGATCTCACCCGCGCCCGCACCATGATCACCCACGAGCGGACCCGGGAGATCCAACGACTCGAAAAGCTGCTCGAGGACACGGGGATCAAACTGTCTTCCGTCGCCACCGATGTCACCGGGGTCTCCGGGCGGTTGATGCTCGAGGCGCTCATCGACGGCCGTAACGATCCGGTCCAACTTTCCCAGTTGGCCAAGGGACGACTGCGGTCGAAGATTCCGGTGTTGACCGAGGCCCTGACCGGGCATTTCAGCGCCCATCACGCGTTCATGACCCGGCTGTTCCCAGGCCGGATCGACGCCCACACCGCCGACATCGACAAGCTGTCGGCCCGCATCGACGAGGCTATGGCACCTTTTCGGCCGGCCCGGGACCTGCTGATCAGCATCCCGGGCTTCTCGACGACCGTCGCCGAGATATTCATCGCCGAGACCGGCGGTGACATGCGGGTGTTCCCCACCGCCGGGCATCTGGCGTCGTGGGCGGGCGCCGCACCGGGGTCCAACGAGTCGGCCGGTCGGGTGAAATCCACGAAGACCCGGCCCGGAAACCGGTATCTCAAGGGCGCCCTCGCCCGCCGCCGCCCTCGCCGTCTCCCGCTCCAAGGGAACCTATTTCTCGGCGAAGTTTCGGCGCATCGCCGCGCATCGGGGGCCGATGAAGGCAGTCGTGGCGGTGGAGCACGCGATGCTCGTCGCCGCCTGGAACATGCTCACCCACGGTGACTTCTACCGTGATTACGCCGAGGTTTTCGTTAAGCCGAGGGGTCCGGGTTGAGTCTGGTCAGTTGCCTGTTTCTGTTGGATTCTTCGGCTTAACGATTCAGGTTCATCGCAGGCTGTAGAGGGCCTGCAGTGTGTCTTCGGTGAGGTGGTGTTCGGCGGGGTCGCCGGGTGTTGGGGTGGCGGCGTCGATGGCGGCGCGCATCATGTCGATGGTGGCGAATGCGTAGAAGGCCGCGGTTGTCGAGACGTTTTCTGGTAGAGGTCCATGGCCTTGGTTTTGCGCAGCATGTGGCAGTGGATCCTGGCCGGCATTGTGGGGCAGGTTGTTCGGGCGGTCTCTGCGGCTTGTTTGAGGACTGCCGCGATGGTGTCGGCCGATAGGGCGACGGGATGGCCGTCGCGGAAGCTGTAGAACAGCGGACGGGTCGCGGGCTGGCTCGCGGTGTTCGGGTGGAATTCTTTCTGATAGACGCGTAGGTGCTCGATCGTCTTGTCGGTCAGGGGCACGATTCGGGTCTTGTCACGTTTCCCGGTGAGCGTGAGGTGCCCTGGCTTGGTCAGCGACAGGTCGGCCAGTGTGAGAGTGGTGATTTCGCTGACCCGGGCGGCGGTGTCGTAGAGCAGGATCAGGAGCATCCGGTTGCGGCGTGATTTTGCGGTGCGCCCGGTGAATGCGGCCAGGATGGCACGCGTCTGGTTTTCGGTGAGATATTCGATCGGTATTTTCGGGGCTGCAGGCGCCTTGAGGGTTCGTGCCGCCTGGTTCAGTGCCATGAGGCTGACGTCCTCGGCGGCGGCATAGGCGAGAAACGCCTTGACGGCGCTGATCCGCAGGGTGACGGTCCGCGCTGAATATTGTTTGTCGTCGGCGAGCCAGATCATCCAAGCTTTCAGATGTGTTCGGTCGAAGTGATCGAAGCTGACACGTGCGCGGTCGATGTGTTCGTGGTCAGTGAGGAAGGTAAGGAAGCATTCCAAGCTGATCCGATAGGCCTCGACTGTTTTCGGTGAGAGTCTGCGGACTGTGGGCATGTATGTGTGCAGGAAGCCACGCGCGAATGTGTAGAAGTCCGGCGCACCGGTTGTGGTGTTGTGTTTCATTCGAATCCGACCTCCGGGAGCAGCGAGCCGGCGCCATCGGTGAGGTGCCCGTAGGCGTCCATGAAGTCGGGCGAGGTGTGAATGTAGTAGTAGGTCGACTCGACCGTTGCGTGACCCATGTAGGTCGACAGATAAGGCAACATCGCGCCGACGTCGATGCCGTCGGCCATCCATCGTTCGATGTTGGCGTAGGCGAAATAGTGCCGGAAATCGTAGGGCCGGGGACGCTGTCCGCTCGCCGGTCGCGGCAGGCCGGCGCCGTCCCAGATCCGGTTGAACATCACCCCGACCGTAGCGGCGGTGACCGGATGACCGGTCGAGGAGGTGAAGAACGTTTCCCGCCCGGCACCAATAGTCGATCTCGAGGCGTCGTCGCACGCGGCCAGCACGTCGGCGACATCGCTGGTGATCGGCAGTCTGCGGCTGCGTCTGCCTTTGGACCAGATCACGTCGATGTGCCGGCCCGGCAGGTCCACCTGCTCGACCAGCAAGCGGCGGACCTCGCAGGTGCGCAGCCCCGACGAGTGCATCAGAGTGAAGAATGCGCTCGCCTGCCACCGCCACGGCGATGCCGTGTTCAGCCGTACCGCGGCGGTGAAGAACGCGTCGATCTCCTCGGCAGTGAGCAGGTAGGGACGGGCGGGCACGACCGCGGCCTTCCATCTGTCGGAGAGTACGTAGGCGTCTGTGTTCCCATTGGCGCGCAGAAAGCGGCCGAGGTCGCGGATGTATGACATCCACGACCGGTACCGACCTGAGGTGGCCAATTGCGCTGTCACCCAAGCCTCGACGGTCTCCTGGTCGAATGAGGTCCGCGCGTGCTCGGCGCAATAAGAGTCGAACTTCTTCAGATACCAGATCCGCGAGGAACCGTCGAAGCCCATAGCTCTTTTGAACTCGATGTACTCGGCCAACTGCATAGCGAACACGCTGGTGAATCCGTGGCCGTTCATGGCCGTGCGCTTTGCGGCACCGGCAGCACGCACCGGAGCAGCCGTTCGTCATCGATATTCATGTACTGCTTGGTCGATTCCTCGCTGGCGTGACCGAGCACCGCGGCGATGGTAGGCAACGGGGTCGCGGCCCGCAGCATCCGAGACGCGGCGTTATGCCGCAGAAGACGGGTTCCACCCTTGACATCGGTCACCTCGGCAGCGGTGAACACCGCCGCAGTCACCCGGTGGATCGAGGCGTGATCACGAAGCCGAACATGCGGCGCCACCCGGCGCACGAACAGGTGATCGTCTTGTGTTTCGGGCCGCTCGTGCACAACATAGTCGGCGAGCATCGAGGTGAGAACGTCGATCAGCGGGACGGTGAGCGGATTGCCCGTCTTTTGCTGCACGAGCCGGATCGTCTGCCCCTGCCAGTCGATATCGCCCAGTCGCAACGCAATGATGTCGCAAGCCCGAAGCCCGGTCGACAGTGCCAGCAAGGTGATTGCGGCATCGCGAACGCCCACGCCGCCGGACGTGCACGCGGCGATGATCCGCCGATGATCGTCGTCATCGAGGACCGGCACTATCGGATGGGGTCGTTTCACTCCCGCCAGATTGACCGCGTCGATCAGATCTTCCCGGCCCAGGAAGGTCAGGAACGGGCGAAGGTTCGACACCGCACAGAACAGCGACGTTTTCGCCCACCTCGGTGACAACGAACCCAGGAACTCCAAAACGGTGCCACCGTCGGCATCATCGAGATCGACGGTCCCTCTCGATTCGAGAAAGCACAGGTAGCTGCGGGACATCCGGCCATAGGCCTCACGCGTTGCCGCAGCCAAACCGCGTTCAGCCATGTCCGATTCCCACGAATCAGTAAGCACCACAAACTTACCCGATGTCGGCCGCGGACCACCACCGCCGCGACTACGCATCGACAGGTCGACCCGTCCGGTGGTCACGTAGGAGTCGAACAGGGCCACCAGTCGTTGGTAGTCGAACCTGCGTTGCGCGCTGAACCGTCCCGTGCGCGGGCTGGTCGTCATCGACGCGAAGCCGGCACCCAACGCTGGCGTGTAGACATTTGCGCCGCGTCGCCTCGCATATTCGGTGAGCGCCTTGATGGACTTTCCGTACTGCCCTATCGTCGATTCCATGTAGCCGACCGAACGCAACTCGGCAACAACAACCGCACCGATCCTGGTGATCGTCGTATCCATCGCCGTCTCCTTCCCATAGGGGCATGGACACGACAAACGTAAGCCAGGTGAGCATTCGTTAAACCGAAGGAATATTCATAACATCTAAGCAGCTCAGACAGACTCACAATTCCTCGGCTTAACGAGAACCTCGGCATAATCGGAGTGGAAAATTGCCCCATCGAGCCCTGCGGCGCCGCGACAGGCCGCCGCCGCCCGCAACGCATCGGTGACCAACTCGGTACGCATGTGATCGGCGATCGACCACCCCGCCAACCGGCGCGAGCCCAGGTCCAGCACCGTCGCCAGATACAGAAATTCACCGTCACCCACCGGGAGGTAGGTGATGTCGCCGACGTATTTGGTGTTCGGGGCGCTCGCGGTGAAATCCCGCCGAATCAGGTCCGGCACCGCCGCCGCATCCGGGGCGGGGATAGTGGTGCGGACCGGTTTGCGCAGATGCACCCCGACGATCCCGTGCTCACGCATCACCCGCTCGACCCGCTTGTGATTGACCTCGATCCCGGCATCGCGCAGTTCAGCGGTCACCCGCGGGGCACCGTAGGTGCCGTCGGAATCGGCATGGATGGCGCGGATCCGCTCGGCCAGCTCCTGATCGGAGTGGGCGCGGGCGGCCCGGGCCGGTCCGGAGGCCCGCCACCGGTAGAAACCCGAGCGGGAGACCTCGAGAATCTGGCACAGCCACTTCACCGGAAAGGTGTCGCAGTGGTCGTCAACGAATTGGAAGTGGCTGCTCACCAAGACGTCTCGCCCGCGAAATACTTTGCTGCCCTCCGCAGGATCTCCCGCTCGGTTTCGAGCTTCCGGATTTGGGCCTTGAGCTGCCTGTTCTCTTCCTCCAACACGGACTCGGACGATACCTCGCCCGGCGATACCGCCCGCTCCGCCCCGCCGGACCGGAGCTCGGCCGTGGAGGTACCGGTGCGTTTGCGTTCGGCCCGCACCCAGTTGCGCAGGGTCTCGCGGCTGACTCCCAGGTCGTTGCCGATGCCCTCGAACGTGTGGCTCGGATCGGACAGGTACAACGCGACGGCATCGGCCTTGAACTCCGCCGAGTACGCCTTCATGACCATCAGTGACATCTCTTCCTCTGGACCTTCACGATCCAGTGTTCACGATGTCCACACTCGAGGGGGAACCCCCGACTTCGAGTGATCTTCCACAATCGCACGAGACAAGGCCACGCGATGACCTTCGCCCATGATATCGCCTGCACCAGTTCCTGACCGACCCCTCACCATCTTGCAGGAGCCGTCGCGGCGGCCACGATGACTCTCACACCATCGGCGTCGACCGAGATCGGGTGGCGGCGAGGCCTCACCCCCCTCAGGGCCTGCCCTGACGCTCGAGCACAACAGGGCGGCTACTGAGCTGCACCTTTTCCATATCCGTCGGCGCCGAAGCTGAAAGAACGCTGAGAGCCTGTCTCGTGCTGGGAGTTCATCAGTGACACTCGATCACATGAATAGCCTCATGGTGGAACCGGACTGCGTTGCAGTGGTGCGTGTGGTCCGCTGGTGGGGGCGGCACGGGAGTGTGACGAGACGGCACGCCCGCCGGACGAGGTGGCGTTCCTCGTCAGGTCAACGATGCCGAGCGAAGAGACCTCGCTCATGGCGCACGCTTTGATGCCACACCGTACCGTCTACTGCGAGGCGTTGTCGTCTCGGAACCGCGCGGAGGAGTCCTAGATGCTGTTGCGGCTGCCCGGTGTCTACCCGGTGTCTACCCGCCCCAGGCCGACACGGAGCTTCTCGCACGAGCACTGGCATCGGAAGATCTCGGACCGACATCGCAGGTGCTGGACCTGTGCACCGGAATAGGTCGCCTGAGTCTTCAGGCCGCCGCTCTCGGTGCGGGCCACGTGACCGCAGTCGATCTGTCACGCCGTGCAGTCTTTAGCACCTGGATCAATGCCACAATGCACCGGGACTCAATCCGGGTGCTCTACGGAGACCTCACTGCCCCCGTCAAAGGAGAGCAGTTCGACCTGGTGATCTCCAATCCGCCCTATGTCCCCGCCCAAGACGACACACTTCCGAACCGGGGACCGCAACGCGCGTGGGACGCCGGACGGAACGGGCGGGCCCTGCTCGATCGCATCTGTGCCGAGGCCCCCGCGGTCCTCGCCTCAGGCGGAGTCCTGCTGCTCACCCAGTCCTCGCTCAGTGGGATCGAGCAGACCCGGAGCCGACTCGAGGACCAGGGGCTGAGCATCGACATCGCCGCACGCTTCGAGATCCACTTCGGACCGGTCCTGTCATCACGCCGGACCATGCTCGAAACGCGCGGCCTCATCACGACCGGTCAAACCACCGAGGAACTCGTCGTCATCCGGGCGGTCAAATGACGCCGCCCCACACCAACTGTCGTGCCGGCGAACGGACAGAAGCGGCCACCAAGGCAGTGCGCAGCACGCGGCAGTTCCTTCCGCTGACGGCCGCGCAGAAGGCGATCTGGTTCGCCCAACTCCTTTCCCCTGACGTACCTTTCGCCATCGCCCAGTACATAGAACTTCACGGTCACGTGGATCTTCCGCTGCTGACTGCCGCTACCCAACGCGCTCATCGCGAACTCGGCGTCGGGTCGGTCCGACTGGTGACTGGCGACGAGGAGCCCCGACTGCTGGCCACCGAGGCGGTGACCGTGCCCGTTGCGGTCCACGACCTGCGGGACGCGCACAATCCGGTGGAGGCGGCGGCCGAATGGATGCGAGCCGACACCGAAAGTGCGTTCGACATCCACGATGACCACCTGGTGCGCTCATCCATCCTGCGACTTTCCGACGAGAACACCTACTGGTACTCGCGGGCCCACCACATCGCTCTCGACGGCTACGGAGCGATGCAGTTGATCAGCCGGACCGCGGAACTGTACGTCGCGGCCGTTGAGGGGCGTGAACCACCCGAGCGTTCCGCGGTCACTGCCCGCCAACTGCTCGGCGAGGACCTGCGTTACGCGCGGTCCACGCGCCGAGAGCGCGATCGGTCCTTCTGGCTCGGCGAGATCACCGATCTACCGCACCCGGCATCACTCGGCGGTGGAAGCGCCCCACCCGGCGTCGCCTCGCACCGGGTCGGCGCCCCTGTCGCACGCCGTGACGGCGCCCGCTTCAACCAGGGTGGCCTGCGATCGGCGGCGGAGATCATTGCGGCGTTCGCTGCCTTCCTCGCACTCATGACCGGCTCCGACGACATCCTGCTGACCCTGCCGGTTTCCGCGAGAACCTCTGCGCTGCTGCGCCATTCCGCCGGATCGGTGTCGAACGTGCTGCCGCTACGACTTCGGAAGGTCCGAACCGGCACGGTCGAAACACTACTGCGCAACACCCAGGCCGCTCTCACGGCCGCCCTGCGGCGCCAGCGGTACCGCCGGGAGGACATCGGCCGCGACCTCGGTACAGGTTCACACGATCCGGCACAGTTCGGCCCGGTGATCAATCTGATGATGTTCACACAGCAGATCTCCCTCGGCGACGTCGCCGGATCGGTGCACGTGCTCTCCACCGGGCCGACCGCCGACCTGTCGGTCAACATCTACCCCGGATCAGCAGAGTCAGTGCCGCGGATCGACTTCGAAGGCAACAGTGCCGTGTACGGCGAAGCGGAACTGACCGCGCACCACCGACGATTCATGGCGTTCCTGCGCACGTTCACCACCGCAGACCCGTCGACCGCGGTCGCGGACCTGAACCTCTTCCATCCCGGCGAGCGCACCGACTGCGCACCGGCACGAGGCGCCGCAGATCGCCCGCCCACCACACTCGACCAACTGCTCACCACGGCAGCGGTACGGTCACCCGACGCGGTGGCGTTGCGCACCCCGGATCGGGCGCTGACCTACGGGGCACTGGACCGATGGTCCAACCGGGTAGCTCGTGCCCTCATCGCCCGCGGCGCCGGCCCCGAAACCCCCGTCGCGGTCGCCCTCCCGCGGTCCGCCGAATCGATGGTGGCGCTGTGGGCGGTCGCCAAGACCGGCGCCGCATACGTCCCGATCGATCCCTCTCACCCCACCGACCGCATCGCGTTCACACTCGCCGATTCCGGCGCCGCCCTCGGCCTGACGATGCCGCAATCGCAATCGCAATCGCGACCGCGCCTCCCGGAGGCGGTGCACTGGCTGCCACTCGACAACCTGGCGGCCGACGACCAGTGCCGGGCAACGAAATCGGGTCCCATCGGTGACGGCGAACGCACTGCGGCGCTGCACACCGCTCACCCGGCGTATCTCATCTACACCTCCGGCTCCACCGGCACGCCGAAAGGCGTCGTCGTCACCCACACCGGTCTCGCGAACCTCGCGCAGGAAATTCGCGACAAGTACGATGTCACCTCGACCTCCCGCGTCCTGCATCTCGCATCACCAACGTTCGACACCGCCCTCGTCGAAGTGCTGGCGGCCGCCATCCACGGCGCCACCCTTGTGATTGCCCCGGCCACCGCGTTCGGCGGGCAGGAACTCGCCGCATACCTGCGCGAGAACCGTGTGACGCACCTGCTCGCGACACCGTCCGCGCTGGCCACCGTCGACCCGGACGACCTCGACACGGTCGAGTTGGTGCTCGTCGGCGGCGAACCGTGCCCGCCGACGCTCGTTCGACGGTGGGCCGGCGGACGGGCGATGCGCAACGCCTACGGCCCCACCGAAACGACGTGCAGTGTCACCCTCACCGAACCGCTGCAGCCGCAGTCGCCCATCACGCTCGGCCCGCCGATGCGCGGTGTCCGCGCCGCGGTCCTCGACCAGAATCTGCACCCGTTGCCCGCCGGCGCCGCCGGTGAGCTGTACTTGGCCGGGCCCGCCCTGGCCCGCGGCTATCACGAACGACCCGCCCTGACCGCGACGAAATTCGTCGCCGACCCTCTCGGCGAACCCGGCTCCCGCATGTTCCGCAGCGGCGACCAGGCCCGCTGGACGATCGAACACGAACTCGAATTCCTCGGCCGGGCAGACGATCAGGTCAAGATTCGGGGCCTGCGGATCGAACTCGGCGAAATCGACACAGTCCTGTCCGGCGATCCCACTGTAACGTTCGCCGCCACCGTGGTGCACCGGTCACCAGCCGGTGATCCCGTCCTCGCGGCCTACGTCGCCGCCGCGGAGGCGGCCACCGTCGACATTGACGCCCTCCGCGCGCGAGCACACCGATTCCTTCCGAACTACATGGTTCCCGCGGCCATCACGATCGTCGAATCGGTTCCTCTCACCCCGACCGGAAAACTGGATCGCGCGGCGCTGCCGGAGCCCGACCTCGGCGGACCCGTTCCCCACCGAAATCCCGGCACCCCGGCGGAGCGCGATGTCGCCGAGGTGTTCGCCGACGTACTAGAGCGTGTCTGCTATTTGCGGACGCGGTGATGGATGACGAAGGCGGCGAGGAGTACGCCACCGAGATAGGTGGTGGCGTACTTGTCGTAGCGAGTGGCGATGCCACGCCACTGCTTCAGACGCCCGAAGCCCCGCTCGACGGTATTGCGTTCGCGGTACCGGTCCTTATCGAATGCCGGCGGTCGACCCCCGGCCGATCCTTTCGCCTTGCGACGTCGGATCTGGTCGCGGCGTTCGGGGATGGTGTGCGAGATTCTGCGTTCCCGCAGTTTCTTTCGGGTGCTCGGGTGCGAGTACGCCTTGTCGGCCAGCAGCCGGAACGCTTCGGTGTCGTGGACGCGGTGCGCGTCGAGCAGCGGCACCAGGTAGGGGTTGTCACCTGCCTGTCCCGGCGAGAGCAGCAACGTCAACGGGCAGCACAAGGTGTCGGTGAGAGCGTGGATCTTGGTGCTCAAACCGCCGCGGGAGCGGCCGAGTGCGTGGTCGGCGGGTTCGTTGGCCAGATTCTTGTCATTCGACCGAGCCCCCTGTGTGCGCATCGGTCAGGGCGCCGGCGGAGTGCTGGTGGGCGCGGACGATGGTGGAGTCGATCGACAGCAGACGTTCGAGCTGTCCTTCTCGTTCGGGGGCCGCCGCCCGCACCGCGGCGAACATCCGCACGTAGGTGCCGTCGTCCGACCAGCGGCGATGACGCTCCCAGATCGACTGCCACGGGCCGAAGCATTCGGGCAGATCGCGCCACGGTGACCCGGTACGGAATCGCCAGACGATTCCCTCCAGCGTCAACCGATGATCGTTCCACGGACGTCCCCTCCGTCCCGCCAGAGAAGGAAGGACGGGTTCGATCACAGCCCACAGGGCATCGGAAATCTCGTTGGCACGCAACACAGGGACAGTCTCGAGCATCCAACCACCAATATTTGGCAGACACGCTCTAGGCGCAGCCGGGATCGGTGCAGACCACTCCTTCTTCGACCTCGGCGGCGATTCCCTTTCCGCGACAAGGGTAGTGGCACGGATCAATGATCGGTGGGGCACCGGGCTCGGGGTTCGCGACGTCTTCGACGCCCCCACGGTTGCTGCGCTGGCAGCACGGATCGAGGAGCCATCCCCTGACGACGCCCGACCGAGACTCGGTCAGATCGAGCTACCCGAGAAGATCCCGCTCGCCCCAGCCCAGGCCCATATCGACCGAACCGCCACCGCGCCAGCCCTGTACAGTATTCCGTGCACAATCCGGGTCCGTGGCCGGTTCGACCGCGCCGCGTTCGAACAGGCCGTGGGGGACGTGCTCGAACGCCACCGTGCGCTGCGAACCATCTACCCCGACGGACCGGCCGGCCCCTACCAACACCTGCTCGACGTCGCCGACGCCTTTCCCGATCTGACACCGACCCCGCGGGAGGACGCCGCCGTCATCGATGCCGTCCTTGCGGACCCCTTCGATGTTCGCGCCCAACCGCCGCTGCGAATCCGGGTGTTCGAGCACGGCCGGAACGAGCACCTGATCGCCTGCGTGTTCCACCACATCAGCGTCGATGGGTGGTCGTTTGCCACCCTCGCCGGCGACCTCACCCTGGCCTACGCCGCGAGGGCGTCCGGTACGGCGCCGCAGTGGCCGGCTCGTGCGGTGGAGTACGCGGACTACACCGTGTGGCGACACGCCGTGTTGGGGGACGAGCACGACCCCGCCAGCAGCGCGTCGACGCAGATCGACTTCTGGGAAACCGAACTGGCAGGATTGCGCGGCGATCTGCACTTGCCCTGTGACCGCCCACGACCGACGCGCTGGTCCTACCGGGCCGCACGTCTGGCCTTCTCCCTCGACCCCACCGTGCACACCGCACTACTCGCATCAGCGCACATCCATCACGCCACCCTGTTCACGACACTGCGGGCGGCGGTGTCGATCCTGCTCGCCCGAGTGAGCGGCCACACCGACATCGCCATCGGAGCACCGATCGCCGGACGCGGACATCCCCACCTCGATCACGTGGTGGGAATGTTCGTCAACACGGTGGTCCTGCGCACCCGGGTCACACCGAACATGACCTTCCACGAGGTGGTGGCCGCGGCGCGCGAGTGTGAGCTACGGGCCTTCGCGCATACGGAATTGCAATTCGAGCGGCTGGTCGAAATCCTCGACCCCCCGCGGTCGCCGTCTCTGCACCCGTTCTTCCAGGTCGCGCTGTCGCTGGAGAACTTCACCGCCGCCGAGGTCGACATCGACGGAGCAAACATCGAGATCACCCCACGCCCGCTCGACGTCGCCAAGTGCGATCTGCACTTCTACTTCACCGAACGCCGCGATGACACCGGCGCACCAGGCGGCATCGACGCCGAAATCCTGTACTCCACCGAACTCTTCGACGAATCGACGATCACTAACTTCGTGAAAGGACTGCGCGACGTCCTCGCCCGGGCACACCGCGGTACCCGAACATCCCTTAGCCAAACCGATCGACGGGGATACTGAGGTCAAACAGCAGAGGACATCCCATGGACCGGCGTCGATGACCTACTCTGCCGGCAGGGTGAAATGCGCGCCAGCCTCCACGCACCGGCGGCGGCGTCATCCCAGGATGATCAGCACACCGACGAACGTGATTGCACTGAGCGAGGCGACAACACAGATCGTCCACGCCCGGATCGCGTCCCGGTGCCAATCCCGCCCTTCTTGCAGTGACTCGGCTGTGAGCACCCGTGATTGCAGGTCGGATGCCGCCTGATCGGTTCGTTCCGACAGCTGCTTGCGGGACGCCACGTCGGCGGTGATCGCTGCGGCGAAAGACGCGGCGATCACGGTCAGCGTGGCAGCTAGCACCGTGACCGTCCAGAACATATTCATACCGGGTTCTCGACTTTTCCTTGTTTGCTGGGTGTCCTCCGCTGACGCGATCGGTCGACCCTTGTCGGCCCCGCCCCACGGGTGTATCGCTCCGACGGCGCATTGTGTTGCACGCGGCAGCAAAGGCGTGTCCGATCGCGGGAGCGGATCTGGCACCCACGGTCCCGCATGCTAGAACCAGTGACGACGGCCGCCGACGGCGCGGCCGGTGCCGCCGAGCAGCGCGAGGATGATCCCGATGACCAGCAGGATGATCCCGATGGTCGAGAGGATCGAGATGTGCGCCACGAATCCGATCACGAGCAGAATCAGTCCGAGAATGATCACTATCAGCCTCGTTTCGCCAATGTGCGCCATTGGCTGTTCGCCCCGTAATCCTGGATTACCCCGTAGGGGTTGTCGGAAACGACGGTGCAGGCGTCGTCGTTTGCGGGATCGTCCCCAGTGCCGAGCCCCTGGTCTGCTCGCCATCGACCGCTCGACGGACAGAGAGCGGTCATGCTTGTGCTCCGGAAACACCGCCGAGTGAGTCGGAGGTTCGATACACAGGCCCGAGAAGAGTGACAAGAAGCCAAAGCCTCGAACCTTGACAGTGGGAACCCGGGTGCTGGCCCTGAGACGGTTCGGACAAGCCGCGACCGGCGTGATCGTCTAGGGCTACACCGAACTGACCGATACGGCCGAATGCAGGCATGATCCTGAATTCCACCGACCTCTTCGACGAATCGACGGAGGCTCTTTTCGTCGCAAGCCTGCGCGACGTCTTCGCCCGAGGCACACCGGTGGCACATGGACACCGTCGCGGCCGTCCGAGCTGAACCTTCAGTGGTTTCTCAGCGTCGTCCCCGAATACTTGGATCATGTCCACTGTCAGCGGGTTGCCCGCCCATGTACTGTTTGTCCATTTCATCGTGGTGTTGGCGCCGCTGACCGCACTTCTGGTCGTCCTGTGCAGCGTGTGGCCCGCGGCCAGACGTCGATTGGTATGGCTCGCTCTCGCGCTCGCGGCGGTGACCGCAGTTCTGACCCCGCTGACCGCCGACGCCGGCGAGTGGCTCGAGAAACAGGTCGCCCGGTCAGCTTCCGTGCACACCCACACCGAACTCGGCGACACCATGATCTACTTCTCCGTCGCGCTTCTGCTCGCCGCATTGGCCGTCGCCCTGGTCCAGCTTCGCGAACGAAAGTCGGAACCCTCACGGCCGCTCACGCTGATCGTTGCCCTTCTCGCGATCGCGGTGGCAGTGGGAACGGTGGTTCAGGTCTACCGCATCGGCGAGTCCGGGTCGCGTGCCACCTGGGGCGATGTCGCCACCTCGAACGCAGCGCCGTGACACCGTCCCGAACTCGAACCGGCGGATTTCCGCACCGCGACGCCGGAAGGTTCTGGTCCCCCGCTTGCCGCACCCGTTCTTCCGGTCGGTTGTCTGTGAGCAACTTCACCGCCGCACAGTGGACGTGGTGACCCGGCCGGGATCGGCGGCGAACTGGTGTACACGGCCAACTTCTTCGTCTAACTCCACCGCCGGATTCCGTCCCCTCTGCTGCGCACCATCCTTGCCGTGGCCACGCATGAACTCCGACACCGAGTCGGCGGACGCAGTGTCGGTCAGACTGAACACCATGGACCGCCGCAGCCTGCACCCCCAACGCTGGAATGTGCGGGTGCGGTCCACCGCGGCTGCGGTCCTCGCCGTCACGGTGTGCCTGCTTCTGGCCAGCGGTGCACTCCTGTTCGTGTTGTACCGCGCGCTCGAACACTCCGCCCGCGTCGCCGCCGACTCGCGGGCCCACCAGATCATCGAGCAACTCCACACTCAGCCGCCTCAGGAACTCGACGCATCCTTGCTCGCGACCGACGGTCAGATCGGAGCCATCCAGATCCTTGACACCCAGGGAAACGTGCTCGCCACCTCGGTCGGGATTCCGTCATCACCGGTCTTCGCCTCCCCGCTCCCACCTGGTGAGTCCGCTTACCTGGGAAACCTCCACTTCGGGCACGACCGCGATTACTGGGTGGCCGCTATCGGCACCACGTCCCCGAACGGGCCGGTCACCGTGGTCACCGGCGCCGACCGCGAACTGGTCGAAGGTGTCCTGGCCACCGTCGCGGCGCTGCTCGCGATCGGGGCCCCGCTCGTCATCGGGTTCGCCTCCGCCACCACCTACCGACTCATCGGCACTGCCCTTCGCCCCGTGGAGAGGATCCGCGCCCACGTGGCGGCAATCTCCACCGCTCAACTCGACGAACGGGTCCCCGTGCCCGCGGCGCGAGACGAAATCGGCGATCTAGCAGTCACCATGAACAGCATGCTCGCGCGGCTCGAGGCCGGGCACCTTGCTCAGCAACGCTTCGTTAGCGACGCCTCCCACGAACTGCGCAGCCCGCTGGCAACCATCACCGCCGCGCTCGAACTCGCACAGTCCCGGCCCGACCTGATCGACACCGCCCTGGTGGACGAGTCGTTGCTTCCCGAGGCCCGGCGGATGCATGCGTTGCTCGAAGATCTCCTCCTGCTCGCGCGCGCCGACGAAGACTCATTATCCCGAATCCGCGTCGATGTCGATATCGACGATCTGATCCTCGCCGAACGCGCCCGTCTCCGAGGTCGTTCGGCCGTCACAGTCACCGCCACCGTTCACCCCATCCGGGTGGCAGGCGATCCACAGCAGCTGACCCGGCTGGTCCGCAATCTCGTCGACAACGCCGTCCGCCATGCACGCACCCGAATCGCCCTCACATGCCGAAGGGGCGGGGAGGGCGCCGTGATCGAGGTGAGCGACGACGGACCGGGTATCGCCCCGACGGACCGGGCCCGCATCTTCGATCGGTTCGTCCGTCTCGACACTCCTCGAACCCGCGCATCCGGTGGTTCCGGACTCGGGCTCGCCATCGCCGCGGAAATCGTCGCCGCACACCATGGATCGATCGACATCCTCGACCGGGCCGGTGGGGGTGCGCACTTCGTCGTCACGCTCCCAATCGGCGACGATACTTACCCCTCCGCCCGCATCGAATAGCCCACGCCCCGGACCGTTTCGATGCTCGTCGTGCCGAATGGGGCATCGATCTTGCGCCGAAGATAGCCGATGTAGACTTCCACGATGTTGTCGTCACCCTCGTAGTTGGAGTCCCAAACCGATTGCAGAATATCGTGTTTGGTGACGACCGAACCTGCGTGGCGCATCAGGAACTTGAGCACGCTGTGCTCGCGGGGCGTGAGGTGAAGGCGGGTCTCACCGCGGGTGACCCGCCGCGAGGCCGGGTCCAACTCGAGTCCGGCAGCGCTGAGGACCGGGGGCCGCGGCGGTGCCCCCGTCGCACCAGCGCCCGCAACCTCGCCACCAGCACCACGAACGAAAAAGGTTTGACCAAGTAGTCGTCGGCACCGAGGTCGAAGGCATCAGCGAGGTCGTATTCGCCGTCCTTGGCCGACAGCATCAGGACCGGCGTCCACAACTGCCGTTGACGCATCTCCCGGACTACGTCGTATCCGTGTTTGCCGGGCAACATGATGTCGAGGACCACCACGTCGAAGCCGCCACGCGACGCAGCCGCCAACCCGGCGACGCCATCGTGTTCGACCTGCACGGTGCAGCCCTCGGCCGTCAGGCCACGCCGTACCGTCTCGGCCAGACGGGTTTCATCCTCGACCAGCAACACCCGCACCGCAGCCTCCTCCATCGCAACTTCACAACCAGGAGACCAACGGTACGGTGCTCATCGCAATCACCCGCGCTGCCGGACCCGAACGACTACCGGTCAGAGCAAGCAATCTCAAAGCAGTTGCGAAGCCGACGGGACATTGAGCATCGAGATTTCGTCGAAAGAGTTAGTGCCGGAACGACTCCAATGCGGTGAACTCGTCCGTCGACCTGAGCCACCCTCACCCGCTACCACCAGCACTTTCGTCTGCACAGTAGCCATGCTGTTCATGTCCGCACCTGGGTCAGGGCCGCCCCTTGCCCCTGACCTGGGCGAAATCGTTCAAGGCTGCATTGGGCGTCTGCCGAACTCGGCATCCCTGCCAGCGCGAGCACCATCGGTCGCGGTGGAAGGTGCAGCTACGCCGCTCGCCGACGGAGATGGCTCACCATGCGCGCCTGCGCGAATCGACTGTTCTGCTGGCGGAGTATGGACCTTGGCCTCTGCGGCGCCGATCAAGTCTGCGCGACGATGGTTGTGGTGACTGGATGATCCGCGTGAACCCGAGGCGAGATCATGACCGACCACCGGCCGATCGTAGTCGGAGTCGACGGATCGCAGTCGTCCTTGCAGGCCGTGGTGTGCGCGGCGGAGGAAGCTGCGCTGCGGAGGACGCCGCTCACGTTGGCCACCACCGTGTTCGTCCCCGGCGCGCGTGGTGTACCGAGCGCCGGCCTCAAACCTTCGTCACCAAGCTCTGGTTCGCTCCTGCCGTCCGAGTGGCCGTTCGACCGGAACGCTCAGCCGGCGAGGGTCTTGAAGACGTCGTAGACCATCCAGGCCGGCCACAGTAGCCCCTGGACGATCGCGAGGACGTAGTCCCAGAACGCGTCCGCCTGCTGCCAGAACCACACCCAGGCTCCGAAGATGCCCAGGGCGTAGATCGCCCCACCTCCCGCAGCACCGGTGTTGCGATCACTCACAGTCCGATCCCTTCCCCGAGAACGGTCCGCCGGCGACCGCCGACGGTCGCGAAGGATTCCGTCCGTTCTCGGAAATGTCGGAATGAATCCCGATCAACCGGATACCGCCGGGCCGATACCCGGTATATGTGATCTCGCGGGGTGCGATTGCATCCATTGTCTCAGTGTCGTCACCGCCGGTCTGCGGTGCCAGAGCCCTTGGTCACCTCCCGGGCTGCCGCTTTGCTGACGCACGGCTTGCGGAATCGCGGGTCGCGAGCCGCCCGTTCCGAGACACCCAAGTCCTTGGTCGTCGGGCTTGTGACCTTCTCCCCTACGGGGGTCACACGCGGGCCGCAACGATGAGTACCAAAGGCAGAAATTCGGCGCCAGCAACCCCGAGGAGTGCACCATGTCCGGCCACCGCCCGATCGTCGTAGGAATCGACGGCTCACCATCATCGTTGCAGGCTGTTTCGTGGGCGGCCAGGGAAGCCGCGCTCCGCGCCACGCCCCTGTCGCTGATCACGACGGCGTTCGTTCCGGGCACGTACGGAGTCCCGATCGGCATGCCCGCCAGCTTTTTCCAAGACGAAGAACGCGACGGTCAGGAGAGGTTAAACCGTGCGGCGCAGGCCGCCCGTGATGCAGTGCCCGGCCACAACATTGAGATCGTCACCACACTCTGCACCGGAACTCCCGCCGGTGAACTACTTGCACGGTCCGCCGATGCTTCGATGCTCGTGGTCGGTGCCAACCGACGGGGAATCATCGAACGCACCGTCCTGGGATCGGTCAGTTCGGCGGTGGCTACCCACGCCACATGCCCGGTGGCCGTGATCCGCGGAATACCCGATCGCGACATAAACGGCCACCCCAGACCGGTTGTTGTCGGCGTCGACGGTACTCAACACAGCGAACCAGCTATCTCGATGGCCTTCGAGGAAGCAGCTCAGCGGCAGTCGGAACTCGTTGCCGTCCACGCATGGTCCGATATTGTTCTGGAACTCTCCTTGGACGGCGGCACCGATGCCGAGTGGGAGCGGGATGCGGCCAACGAAACCGCGTTGTTGTCCGAGAATCTCGCCGGCTACGCGGATAACTTCCCGGACGTGAAGGTGCGCACCATCGTGGTCAGGGATCGGCCCATCCGACACCTGCGTGAGCAAGCCGAACACGCGCAACTTCTCGTTGTCGGGAGTCGAGGGAGAGGGGGATTTTCCAGTATGCTGCTTGGGTCGACCAGTAGGGCGTTGATGCATTCGGTCGTCTGCCCACTCCTCATCGTTCGATAGCTATATCTGTCGAGACAGCGGGGTGTGATTCGGCCTCGAAACTACCTCCAGGAGGTCCATCGTGGTGGACGACTCCGGTCTCACCTCGAGTCTGATCGAAGCCCAGCTGCCGACGTATGAACAACGCATTCTCCGCACGCAAGTCATATATGCATCTGCCTCGGAGATCTTCTCAGCCATCCGCAGCGTCGACTTCTTCCAGTCGCCTGTGGTCGCGTTGCCGAACCGAGCCCGTATCGCGATCGACGCACTCCGTTCACGCCGGTGTGCACACGTCCCGAGCGGGTCGCAGTTTCGTTTCGACCAACTGCTGGAACCCGACGGCGGGTTCCATCTTCTTGCGGAGGAGCCCGAACACGCGATCGTACTCGGGTTCATCGGACGCTGGTGGGAGAAAGGCTACGGTCGCGTCGAGTGGGAGCCGGAAGACTTCCGCACGTTCTCCCTTCCCGGATATGGTATCGGTGCTTGGAGTTTCACGGCTCTGGCATACGACACTCGTACGTCCATCCTGGCCACCGAGGTCCGAGTCCACGGCACCGATGCAGGGGCGCGGCGGACGTTTCGCAGGTATTGGACGGTCGTGGGTCCATTCGTCACGGCGATGAGCGGGCCGCTACTGCGACTGATCCGTGATGAGGCCGAGGTTGCCTCTGCAGTCATTCGGTAGCCGTCCGGAATTGTTGTTGCAGAGCCTCGGCGAGGGTGTGAATCTCCGGCACGACATCGGGGTCGACAATGATCGTGACCGTCAGGGTGTCTGCGTAGGACAGTGCCGCAAAGGCGGCGCCGATGTTCCCCGCAGTGGCGGTAATCGGCACGATGCTTGTGATCGGGGTTTCAGCGATGGCGAGTTGTCGGGGTGGGCCGGCCAGGTCGGTCAGAAACGAGTTGACGAGTTGCTGACGGTCGAGGAACCACCGAAACAACCGTACGGCGGCCAGGAGCCGAAGGATAGGTCCGATCAACGCCGAGGAGGTACCGCGGGTTCGGGTCTTCTGGGCGCGGGTACGACCTGCAACGATGGTGAGCCGCTCGTCGAAGGTTCCTGCGAGCGGTACGCGGACCGGCATCACACCGACCCGGTTTCCCAGGTGCCCACTTGTCGTCGATCGCCGGGCTGAGACGGGCACCGAAACCACCAACTCCAGGGGGAACTCGTTTCTCTCACGCAGAAGTGCGGCCAAAGCCCCTGTGGCGGCGACTAATAGGACATCGTTGACGGTGGCCCCCAGCCGATGGCCTACTGCCCGCACCTCGTCGAGGTGGACGTCGAGGGACACCACCTTGCGGCGGAAGCCGGTGGCGACATTCAGGGAACACCTCGGTGCACGCCTGCCGCGGCCGCGGCCGAGTTCCGACCAGCCACCCCGCATACGTGCGACGGCGCCCGGTAGTCGGCGCAGCGTGTCGAGGCGTTCGGCAACGCAGTCGTACAGGAGGTCACTCGGTCGGGGCGCCGAAGACGGGGCTGCGACACCGTGTGGCGGCTCCGTCGCGTCCGTGCCGTCGACGAGGCGCGCGAGGACGGCGAGGCCGCCGATTCCGTCGGCCAGGACATGGTGCATCACCATCACCAGACCGATCTGACCACCGACGAGATCGGTGATGATCGCCGACCGCCACAATGGCCGCGTCCACGGCAACGGCCTGGTAACCGCGTCCACAGCGCAGGCGAGGGCAGTGTCACGATCCCCCGGGCTCGGGCAGTGCACCCGGGACACATGGACCCCGACCTCGAATCTGTCGTCGTCGACCCAATACGGTCGGCCCAAGCCCCACGGCGCCCTGACCAGACGCTGCCGCAAGCGTCGAATCTCTTCGATCCGCTGCGTGAACGTGGCCTCGACGGCAGAAATGTCCACGCCGTTCTCAGCGGCCACGAAGAGTATCGCGCCGACATTCAGGGGCACCGGTCCGACATCCGAGACGAGCTCGATCACATCGCCTGGGCCGATGCGATCGACACTGTGATGCCGGGAAGACCGGTGAACGGGTGAGGGGTCAGGCACCATATGCTCCTCATCGACGGTGGGTCGAATTGATTGGTATGTCAACCTCGATGCTTTTCACCGCTGCCAACCGGGTCTTCGGGACCGCCTTCATTCGGTTGCTGCATCGGCGGCGCGTGCCGAGGAGAGAAGGGTCAGTACCCCTCGTTCGATCGAGGTGGAGAGGTCGGTGAGGTCCGGTGTGGTGTCGTAGTCGCCGGTGAGACCGAAGGCGAGATGGTCGCCGTAGCTGAGGATCGCGATCCCGATCCGCAGCCGCAGGGCGATCGGGACATACGGGAAGATCTCCAGGATCATCCGCCCCATCATATGGCGTGTGGCCTTCGGTCCGGGGACATTGGTTGCGACGGCGACGACGCTGTGTTGAGGGAACCGGGTGGCGAGCCGTACGGCCCAGGCCATGGGCATGAAGAGACCGTACTGGGCCACCGCAGTGAACGCCTTGCCCCCTTCGGCCTCCTTACTCGCCTTGTGTGCTGTGAGCCGGTTATGGACGGCGACCAACTGCTCGACCGGGTCTTCGATGTCGACGGGCAGGAAGGGCAGCATGAGCGAGACCTGATTGTGGATCGCCCGTTCCTCGGCGGTGGAGCGGACGGAGACGGGAACAAGCGTACGGACCGTGTGCGGTTCGGGACGCTCGCCCCGATTCACGAGCAGCTGCCGTAGACCGGTGGTGATCGCGGCGAGTGCGACATCGTTCACAGTAACCTGGTACGTGCTGCAGATTTCTCGTACGTCGTGCATCCGGACTCGCGCGGCGCAATAGCGGCGTTGGCGCCCGATCGATCCGATCAGCGAAGTGTCCGTAGACGAGGTCAGCATCTCGGACAGCAAGTGCGTCAGGCCGGTTGCGACGCCGATGCCGGCGGCTGTGAGTCGGCGCGGAACGGCCAATGTCTCGGAGACGAGCCGTAGTTGCCGCGCCGGGGAAAGGAACTCGATTGTCGAGTGTGCGAGGCTCTCGACTCTCTCGAGGCGTGTGCCGCCGGTCGGCACCACTTCGGTGTCGGTGTCGGTGTCGGACTGTGCAGCGCTCGACGTTTCGGCCACGACTTCGTCACACATCGCTTCGAACAGTTTCGTCCCGGTGATTCCATCCGCCATGCAGTGATGAATCTTGGTCAGCACGGCCCAGCGGTCGCAGGTGAGGCCTTCTACGACCCAGCATTCCCACAAGGGGCGGTCGCGGTCGAGTCGGTGTGCCATGACCCGGGCGACGAAGCCGAACAAGTCCTCCTCCTCCCCTGGCTCCGGGAGCGCGACCCTCCGCAGGTGATGACCGAGGTCGAAATGGGGGTCCGGTGACCATGAGGGTGCGCTGAAGTCCAGGGGGACGGTGTGAACCCTGTCTCGGGCGTGCGGGAGCTTCGCGAAACGTGCGGCCACGGTGTCACGAAACTCGTCGTGCCCGGGAACGGGTCCCTCCATGATGGCGAGGGCTCCGATGGTCAGGCTCGCGTGTGGGTCGGAGTCCTCCGTTTCGAGGAAACCCGCGTCCAGGAAGCTCAGGTTGTCGTCCACGTGCCTTCGGCCTCGCCCTTCCCTATCATCGTCTTCTTCTGTCCGGCATCAGCGGTGGTCTCACCCCGGATCTTCGGCCTGCCGCGCCGCGCCGTGTGATGGTTGTCAGCTGACGGGCCATCCTGGGGCTTTCCCGAGGTTCCTCCACTCCCGGTCCCACTGTGACAGACGGTATCTCGCTTCTGCCCAGCGAATTCCCATCAGCACCGCGAGGCAGGCCGTCGCACTGATCGTCCATAGGGCGAGTGCGGCGCCTACGGCCTCCAACCCGTTCTCCGTGCCTGTCTTCGGCGCGTCGGCGAGGTTGCCGTCTGGGTCGATCCAGATGCTGATCGTTTGTCCTGCCTTCGTTTCCGGTCCAGTCTGCACTACTCCGGTGTGTGTGGTGCCATTCGCGGCCCACTGGGCCGGGGCCTGTCCCGTGGCACCCGTTGCCGGGGTGGTATCCGCCAGGTTCACGGTGGCGTCCGCGAGGAGCACTGCCGCTATCTGATGTCGAGTTTCTCGGTCGGCGCGGGACTGGTCATTGAGGCGTGTGTTGGTGGCGGTACCGAAGGCCGCGGCGAGGGGCACCAAGATCAGGATCAGGGCGACGACGAAGAGGACGAGCATGGATTCGAGGCGGTCGCTTCCCCGCATCAGGCGGTTCCCGCTCCACGGCCTCAATCGCCACATTCGCACCACCAGCGTCTGTTCCTCGATCATGACGGCCTCCTGCGATTGCTCCTTCGAGTGTCGCGCCGGACCGGGGTGCAGATGTAGGGCCCAAGGTCATCGCCCTTGTTCGCGCTGTCCTCGATCTTCGGGACGGCGGTCCGCGATCCGATGGTTGGCGAACGTATTGACCATTATTTGCTAGTGCACGGCCTGGCAATCAGAAGCGGACACGGAGTGATGTGCATCAAGGCCGCGCTGGTCGAGCCGAGCGTCATCCCGGGGAAGCCGCCCCGTCCTCGGCTGCCGACGACGATCATCTGGGCGTCGTCGGCCATTTCGAGGAGATGGCGCACCGGGCGGTCTCGAACGAGTTTCTGCCGCACCGAGACGTCAGGGAACCGTTCACACCATCCGCCCACGCTGGTCTCGAGCACTGACTGCTCCAGGGTCTGCTCGACACCGACCGGGAGCGTCGACAGGTCTTGGTCGGACCAGGCGTGCAGTGCGATCAGTTGCGCGTGGTGAAGGGAACTCTCTTCGAACGCCAGACCGAGGGCTCGTTGACTGTTCGGCGATCCGTCGACACCGACGACGACGGGTCCTCTGCCGTCCGCGACTCTCGACCAGCCGTCGATCAGTGCTACCGGGCACTGTGCATGCTGGGCCACGGCTGAACTCACGGAGCCGATCAGCCCGCCGGTGAACTCGCCGAGTCCCCGGCGGCCGAGCACGACCATTATTGCACCGGCGGATCGGTCGACGAGGGAGCCCGGAGCGTACTGGTGGGACACCTCGGCCCGGATGTCGATGCCGGCATCGGTGGATGCCGCGCGTGCGGCCTCGAGCGCTTCTGAAATGGCCCGCTCGGCTCGGGCATGGAGCTCTTCGACGAGACGCGGTCCATCTTTCGTGCCTCGATAGGTGCTGCAGGACAATAATATTAGCGGATCGCCACGAACTGTAGCCTCTCGGGTGGCCCACCGCACCGCATCCAGCGACGATCGGGATCCGTCCACTCCTACAATGATCGCCGGATCGACCATGGGTGACCTCCTCTGCGATGTCCGATCATTGCCTGGGCTTCGATCATGTCAACGGTGTGCCTCGCGTCGTTGGGCTGACAGCTACGTCGTTGGGCTGACAGCTACACTGTGCGGAGGGTTTCCGCCCGCAGCTACTCACCATGCGCGTTGCTCGGAGCCGGCCGCTCGCGAACCAAGACCTCCGATAACGGGCGTCTGGGCGTGGTCGGTGGCGTCGGAGCTCTGGTACTCGCTCCCACCCTGATCAGGACCTGCGGCATCCCCGCCCCCGACGACAGCTCTCGCAACATTGTGCGGGTCGAAGCACGTTCGGTCAGATGGGTGACAGGACAGGTGGCGAGCCCACGATCCGTGCATGCAAGGAGGACGGACGAGAGCGCTTCGCCGCTCCGCAGCCAATCAAGTCGCGAGTCTGCGGATGTGGAGAGCAGCAGGATCGCGGATCGGTCTTCCGATGGGCTTCCGTCGGGTGTGCTCGCGCGGCCGGGCGGAAACTCTCGCGAGAGGTGCACCGCGTGTTGCTGCCGGTCGGATGGGCGCGCCTGTTCCGGCACACCGTCCGGAAACAGTCCACGCCCCGACCACCACCGCAGTTCGGCTTGATAGGTAGGGTCGTCGTGCCGTAAGCCGGTCATTCGGCGTGATGCTTCCTCGAGTGCGGGGCGGCTTCGCTCGCCCAAGTCTTCGAGGTCGACGCCTGTGCCCGCCGTGATGCGCACCAACTGTTCAAGTGTCTCCCGCCACGCGGGCGGCGCATCCAGGGGCAGTCGTTCCGTTCGTCGTCGTTCGATCGCTGCCGCCATTCGGGCGACGAAATCTGTCGGGTTCGGGGCCGGGGCGAAGCCGATTGTCGACAACAGTTGCCGGTTGGATGAGCGCGGCAGTCGTTCGATCAGAGGGCGCCAATGATGTGCCGCGAATGCGTACTCGAGATGATTCAACGCTGCACCGCAGGAGATCACCATCTGACGACCGAAGCCGTCGGTGGCAGGTAACAGTCGGTCGGGATCGCTGTAGAGCCGCAGCTCGGTTGCGCTCATCACCCAATGCCACGGCTGGCTGTTGTGCAGGGATGGGGCACGGCACGCCCGCGCCACAGTTACTTCGACGGTGCGCCGGTCGGGTACCACGGGGGCCGCTCGCGTGTTCACAACGCGCCCGTCGGTCTATCTTGTACTCCGCCGATCATCGTGTCTCCTGCGTCGTCGTAGTTTCGAGTGTTGCGCCCGCTGCCCGATGCCTCTAGGGCCGTAGGTCATCGACACCCCGGGGCGCAACGACCGCACCGGCGCACCTCGGCCGATCACCGAACGAGCACGACCCACACGGTCAGTGCCGTCACAGCGACCGGTGGGGCCAGCCACACCGCCAGCGTGACGGCGAACCGGAACGAACCGGCGACGGCGGCGAGAACCAGCTTGGTGAGCAGGTTCGTTCCGACGGCAACCACTGCAGCCGCCGTCGCGGTGCCGACGGTGATCTCGGCGCCTGCGGCGGACGCAGCGGCGAGCGACGAGGAATGTGCGTCAGCGAATCCGCCGACGGCCGATGCGGCGATCACACCGCCACCACCGAACATGTCGGCGGCGCCCTTCGTCATGATGAGGAGAACGAGCAGGATCCCTGCCAGTGAGAGGGTTGTCGGCACCGAGATCGGGCGGTCGAGCAAGCCCGTCGCCGGCTGTGCCTGCTCGCCGCCGCTGGCCGGCGTCCTGTCGTGCGATCCACGAAGCACGAGAACGGCGGTCTCCGCGACAACCAGTGCGGCGGCTCCACCGAATATCAGTGCCAGTTGTGCCGATACCTCGGCATTGACGACCCAGGTGATGCCGACGACGAGCACGATGGTGGACAGATTCACAATAAGAGCCGCAGGTAGGGCATCAGGCGAATCGTGTTCTCGGCGCGCTGTCCGTGCCATCACGGCGGTGGTCGCAGCGCCGGAGACGAATCCCCCACCGAAGCCGACGATCAGCAGTCCCCACCGGGGGCCGAGGATCCGGGTGGCTACGTAGCCCATCCAGCCGATCAGGCTCAGCATGAGCAGCAGTCGGCCGATCGTCGCGGGGTTCAACGCACCGTAGGGTCCGACGTCGCGGTCCGGAAGTAGTGGTAGGACGAGGAAGGCGATTGCGAGCAGTACGCAGAAGTCCGTGATGTCGCGCTCGTCGATCATGCGCTCCGCGAACTGGTGCATGGGATATTTGACGGACAGAAGGACGAGCACGATCACTCCGAGCGCGACGGCAAGTGACGGATAGTGCCAGGCGAGAGCGCCGAGCAAGAAGGCCACCAGGGCAGCGAACGCGGTGGTGGTCCCGACGTCCGGTCGTGGCGGGATATGGGTGCGCACCCAGTACCACCCTACGATGAGGGCCGCGATCCCCACGAAAGCCGCAGTGACTACTTCGGTGCCGAGATGCGTCGCGATGGCGCCGGCAAGGGCGATGAGCGGAAAGGTACGGGCTCCCGGCAATTCCCACGATCCCGGGTCTTCACCGTCTGGTGGGGTCCGTGCCGTGTGTTCCCGCTCGATTCCCAGCCCGAGCCCGATCAGCAGGGCGGCGGCGTAGCCGTAGGCGTGGAACTCAGCGATGTCCACGACTACCGAATTCCACTGTCCCGTCATGCACCGTTGGCGGCGTCACGGTCAACCTTACTGATCATGACCGGACACCGAGCCCGGTGAAGCATGTCCTGACTCGTCGACCCGAGGACCGCACGACCAAGCGCGCCGTGCCCGTGGCTTCCGACGATGAGAAGCTGCGCGTCCGTACACCAGCGGAGCAATACCTCGCCTGCGCCGCCGCACTCGACGACTTCTCGCACGACCACGTCCGGATATCGTTCGCCCCAACCAGCGAGGCTTTCCGCCAGAACTGCCCGTTCCCGTTGCCAGACTGCGACCTCGTCGGCTTCGTTCTCTGCGGGGTGTGGAAAACCTGACCCCCACGAGTGCACTGCCACCAGCGGCGCGTCGAATCGCGCCGTGAAATCGAAGCCATCGGCTACGGCGGCGACACTGCACCGGCTGCCGTCCACACCGACGACGACCGTGCGACGATCGGGGACCGCGTGTTTTTCGGTTCCCCGCCATACCACGACCGGGGATCGGGAGTGATGAGCAAGTCGCAATGCCGTCGCATTCAGGTATCCCTGCACCGGGCCGGTTGCCGTCGACCCGATCACCACCATCGACGCCGAGTTCGCCAACGGCAGCAGGACGTCGGCCGCCGTCGAGCCGGTCAGCAGGGAGCACTCCACCGATAGCGCATGCCGGTCGGACCTGATGCTGCGCAACGCGCCCGCCAGCAACGTCTCTCCCGCAATGCGATTGTCGTCGTACGACGGCAGAGGACGAGGTTCCGCGTAGAAGGCGGGGGCCCGGGGGAGCACGTGAACCAGGTGCAGCGTCGTTCCCATCTGCTCCGCGACCGCCCCGGCCCAGCGCGCGGCCGCTCTCGCTGCTGCGGTGTTGTCGACTCCGACGACGACCGGCTCGAGAGGAGGTGTCCACGTCGACGTCACGGCTACCGCATCACGTCGCGATGGGCGAACCCGACGAGCGCGATCCCGAGCAACACCACAACCGTCAACGCGGACACCGCTGCTGCCGCAGGCGAGAACCCGTGGCGCAACGGGTCATGGGCGGCATATTGATAGAACGGGGAATATCGTTGCCACGGCGCCAACCACGACACCACGGGACCGAGGCCGTTCAGTACGTATGCCAGGATCGCGACTACGGCAGGAACCGAGCGACTCAGCGCGGGGTGGCCAGTGACGGCGCCGATCGCCAAGGCGAGTGCGCCGAAGACCAGCGCCAGAAGCGCCAGGTGCACCATTGCCGCCGCGACGTTTCCCACCGGAAGATCCATGTCGGCGAGTATCCCCTCCCCGAGCAGAGCGAGGCCCATGACCGCCGAGAGCGCCACCGTGCCCGCGGTGAGGGCACCGAATTTCTCCGTGAGGATTCGCCCGCGACTGAGCGGTGTGGCGAGCAACTGATCGAGCGTTCCCCGCTCCTCCTCTCCGGCAATCGCCGCCGCACCCGCCCCGACCGCATAGATCAGGAGCAGCATCGGGCCCATGAACGACAGCAGTTCGATCTGGATGTATCCGACGGGGGTGGACATGTCGGCACCGGCCATCGCGAAGAGTGCACGGAATGCCTCCGGCATCTGATCGAGGAATTGATTCATCGACGGCTGGTCGCGGACACTCGGCCAGATCGCCACGTACATCGCCACGAGCAGCGCGAGCCCGGCAACCCATGCAGGGAACGCTCGCCGCTGGTCGTACAACGTCTTGGTCAGTACGCTATGCAGCATTTCGGGCCCCGATCTCGTAGAACGCCATGAACGTCTCGTCGAGGTCGGCCTCGGCGCATGCGAAATCAACGATGCGGAATTGCGAGATCCGCCTGATAAGGGCGTCCAGCGCAGACTGGGGGGCGCTGCACGTCAGCGTGGCGCCGTTGATGGTGAGGTCACGGATGCCGGCCAACTCGCGAAAGTCCGATTCCTGAATCGGCGCCGCGAACTCGGCGGTGACGTGGTGCAGCGACTTCTGGCGTAGTTCGTGAAGGCTTTCGACGGCGATGAGGCGACCCTCCCGCAGTACACCGACGCGGTCGGCCACCTGCTGAACTTCACTGAGTATGTGAGATGACAACAAGACTGTTCCGCCGGCCGCGGTGTGCTCACGCATCATTGCATGAAACTCGTGTTGCACGAGTGGATCGAGCCCACCGGTAGGTTCGTCGAGAATAAGCAGCTGTGGGCTGGACATCAGTGCGAGGACCAGTGCGAGCTTCTGGCGGTTTCCTTTCGACATCGTCCGGACGGGCCGATCGAGATCGAGGTCGAGCCGATCGGCGATCACCGTTGCCGCTTTGTCGTCGGGCCGGCCACGCAGGTGCCCGAAGAACGTGATGTGCTGGCGGCTGGTCAGGCGGTCGTAGAGTGCCAATTCGCCCGGGACATAGCCGATCAGGCGATGAACTGCGGGTGCCGACGACCATGGGTCGAGGCCGAAGACTCGCGCCGATCCCGCAGTCGGACGTAGCAACCCCACGAGCAGACGCAGCGTGGTCGACTTCCCGGCGCCGTTGGGGCCGAGATAGCCGAAGATCTCACCCTCGACGATGTTCAGCTCCACCGAGTCCAGGGCCAACAGGGTGCCGAACCGCTTGGTGAGGTCGAGCGTGCGAATGGCGATGCCGCTGGACATGTTCTCAGGCTTGCAGCGCACAGTTGTCGCCAGTAGGGTCTTCCGACCCGAATCGACGGCGATGTCCTGGCAGTGACCATCGGCCCTTACTCCCGTTCGGCGGGTGGCGAATACTGGTTGCACGCACCGATTGTCCGCCCCAGACCCCGGCGGAGCGCGCATCAGTGAGGAGCCGATCATGGACAGCACCCTTCCCGACGAAAACGTCATCCGCATCGCCGTAGACCTCGCCTGCCGTGCACCGTCGGTACACAACAGCCAGCCGTGGCAGTGGACGTACGCCGACGGTCAACTCGACCTCTACACCGAACGCGGCCGGCTTCTGGCGTCGGCGGACCCGTCGGGCCGGCAATTGGTGATCAGTTGCGGTGCGGCGCTGAACCATCTCCAGACCGCAATGACTGGGCTGAGATGGTCCGCGGACATCCAGCGAACCCCCGACGGCCCGCACTCCGCGCACCTGGCGACGATTCGATTCCGCCACGGCGCGCGACCTCAGTCGCACGAATTCGACCTGCTGGCGGCGATCCGGCACCGATATTCCGACCGCAGGCCGTTCGGCCCGGTCAGCGTGAAGACCCCCATGCCTGCCACCTTGCCCGACATGGTGCGCAGCAGGGGCGTCCACTTGACGGTACTGGGGCAGGACGCCCGCCCGGCACTTGCGAAGGCGACCGAAATGACGGCGGCAGCGCGGAAATACGACTCCGCCTACCAGGCCGAGCTCCATTGGTGGGCGGGTCATTCCCTTCGACAGGGTGGTATACCAGTGGATTCCCTCGCGACCGCGCAGAACCGTGACCGCGTCGACATCGGGCGCCGCTTCCCCGCCGGCCGCGACAACGACTCGGCCGCGGAGATCGATCGCTCGACTGTTCTGGTGTTGAGCACCGACACCGACGGTCGCGATGCGTGGCTCCGGGCCGGTGAGGCCCTGTCCTCGGTGCTTCTGGAGGCTACCGTCGGCGGTCTCGCCACGTGTCCGCTGACCCACATGACCGAACTCCATCAGAGCCGGGAAATGATCCGCGAACTGCTCCCCGCCCGCGGCTTTCCGCAAACCCTGATCCGGATAGGTACGACTGAGAAGAAGGTTCCGCCGCGTCAGACACCGCGACGTCCCCTCGAGTCGGTGTTCTCGATCCGCCGCCCACACTCCCGTAGTTGACGAACAGATCGCCCCCACGGACGTTCACACCACTCGCTCGGACGGCGCACCGATCTCCGACAGCACCGCCGAGACCACCGCATCGACAGCGCGGCCCACCGCGGGTGAAAGCCCGCGACCATCATCCAGATCAGCGATTTCCACAGCCAGGATGACCATCCTGCGCGGAAGCCGATCCAGCACCGCACCGAGCCGCACCGCGTCGTTGAGGGAGATTCCGTGTGTGCTGAACATCCCCGCCCGCATTGCGTCGAGTTCGGCCGGAGTGAGCCGGTGTACGACGCCGGGTCGGGGCGGGTCGCAGATGACGGCATCGACGATCACCGTGAGATCCGCGCCGGCCCACAGCTCCAGGAGCGCCACGGGGTCACCTCCGGAGGCGACGGTCTGGACGTCTGGGCCGACCTTCGGAGCCACTGCTCGCGCGACCGTCGGTCCGATTCCGTCGTCGCGGCGAAGATCGTTTCCCAGACCGATCACCACGATCGTCATCGGCCGTCGATCGTCAGTGTCAGGAAGTGTGTGGCGCAGGAGATGCACGGATCGTAGTTGCGGATGGTTCGTTCGCACAGCGCTGTCAGCTCGTTGTCTGCCAGCGTGAGGTTCGCGTCTACCGTGCGCCGTAGGTCGTGCTCGATGGCGGCCTGATTCTGCGAGGTCGGAGGAATGATGGTGGCGGCGCGGATCAGTCCGGTGGGGTCGAACTCGTATCGGTGATACAGCAGCCCGCGGGGCGCCTCGCTGACCCCGTGTCCGACCGTGCGTATCGGTGGCCCGGCGGTAAACGGCCGAGCGGGGCGCTGGTATCGGTCGATGATCCGCAACGCTTCCTCGACGGCGTAGACGACCTCGACGGCGCGGACAACGATGCTGCGAAACGGATTTCGGCACTGCCCGCCCAGCCCTACGGCAGCGGCAGCGTCCGCTGCCGCACCACCGAGCTGACACGAGTTGAGCGAGTACCGAGCCAGCGGTCCGGTGAGATACCGGCGGCCGTCGAGCTCGGCGTGCAACGCGGTCGAGTACGGCACCTGATGCTCGACCATGTGATCCGGGAATTCGTCGGCGGTGCAGTGCAGCCCGGTCGACGACCAGATCTCGCCGTCCTCGATGGCGTAGCGGGAGTCGTGATGCAGTGCGAGGAGGTCGTGCTCGAGTTCGACGTTGGGGAAGGCGAACGACGACACCCATTCCACGGTCGCGACGGCGTGATCGAGTGCCGACCGCAGTTGGTCAGACAGAGAAACCAGCTCGGCCTTCGTGGGCACCCGATAGAATCCGCCGATTCGGACATTGACCGGGTGGATCGGCCTGCCACCGATCGCATCGAGGATCGCGTTTCCCGCCTTCTTGAGCGCCAGTCCCCGCTCGACGGCCTGCCGCTCACGCTGGGCGAGGGCAACCGTATCCGGGAGCCCCAGAAAGTCGGGTGCGTGCAGGAAGTAGATGTGCAGCACGTGGCTCGCGATCCACTCGCCGCAGTACAGCAGTCGCCGCAGATCCATCACCGCGCCGTCGAGCTCGAGTTCGCATGCCTGCTCGATGGCATTGCAGGCGCTCACCTGATAGGCAACCGGGCAGATGCCGCAGATACGCGAGGTGATGTCCGGGGGCTCGAGAAAGTGGCGGCCGCGGAGAAAGCTCTCGAAGAAGCGGGGCGGCTCGTAGATGTTGAGTTCGACGCGTTCTGCTCTCCCCTCGCGCACGGTCACGTCGACGCGGCCCTCGCCCTCGACCCTGGCGAGGGCGCGTACGACCAGTTCCCTACTTCGCGGCGCCACGGTCGTGCCCTTCCGATCCGTAGGCCGCCACGTTGAACGTGGCGAAAATGCGGTCTATGGCGTCCTCGTTCATCCCGCACCTGCGTAGCCACCCGCTCATCGCGGCGAGGTTCGGGTCGGTGGTGGGGCCGAAGCAGCCGTAGCAACCACGGGAGACCGACGGGCACAGCGCACCGCACCCGGAATGGGTGACCGGGCCGAGGCACGGTGTGCCGTCGGCTACCATCACACACGTCAGTCCGCGTCGCTTGCACTCGGTGCACACGGAGGTGTTCGGGATGTTCGGCCGCCGGCCCGCCAGGTACCCGGTGATGACCTCGAGGAGCTGGCGCCGGTCGATCGGGCAACCACGCAGCTCGAAGTCGACGGGGACGTGCGCCGAGATCGCGGTCGAGGTGGCGAGGGTGTCGATGTACTCAGGTCTCGCGTAGACCACCGCCAAGAAGTCGTCGATATCGGCGAAGTTGCGTAGCGCTTGGATGCCGCCAGCCGTCGCGCAGGCCCCGATGGTGACCAGGTACCGGGACTGCGACCGCACCGCGCGGATGCGGTCCCGGTCGGCGATCGTGGTGATCGCCCCCTCGACCAGCGACAGATCGTACGGGCCCGCGGTGATCGTGTCGGACAACTCCAGGAAGTGCGAGATTTCCACGGCCTCGGACAGTGCGAGCAGCTCGTCCTCGCAGTCGAGCAGGGTGAGTTGACAGCCGTCACAGGAGGCGAACTTCCAGACGGCGAGTTTCGGTTTGGTGATCGGTGGTGCGCTCATCACAGCTCCGGTACCCGTAGGAGTGGTTCGGCGGTGGCGTAGTCGACGACGGGACCGTCCCGGCACAGCAGCAGTTCGCCGAGTTGGCAGTGTCCGCAGGCCCCGATGCCGCACTGCATGTTCCGTTCCACGGACACCTGAATGTCGTGCGGACTGACGAGGCGGTCGGTCAGTGCCCGGGCGCAGAACCGCATCATCGGCTCCGGTCCGCACAGCAGTGCGGTGGTGCGTTCGGGGTCGAGGTCCACTCGGTGCAGGGCTTCGGTGACGAAGCCGACGCCGCCCGTCCATCCCGCGATCGGCTGGTCGATCGTCAACTCCACCGCGAGGTCCGTGCGGGCCCGCCATGTCTCGAGTTCGGCACGGTAGAGGATATCCGCCGGGGTGCGGGCGCCGACGACGAGAGTGAGCCGGCGGAGCTTCTCCCTGGTGGCCAGCGCGGCGAGGATTACCGGGCGCAGGGGCGCCAATCCCACTCCCCCGGCGACGATCACGAGGTCGCGATCCGGGCCTCCGGCCATTTTCCAGCCCCGCCCGAAGGGGCCCCGCACACCGATGATCGTGCCGAGCGGGGCATCGTGGAGTGCTCGGCTCACGGCCCCGACATCCCGGATCGTGTGGACCAGGGTTCCGTCCGTGGCCGACGGGTCACCGGACACCGAGATCGCGACCTCGCCGACCCCGTAGGCGTACAGCATCATGAACTGGCCGGGGGTGAACTGCGCGAGCGGCGTCGGAGGTGTGGTGGCCGGGGCGAGTGTCATGGTGACCGAGTCGCGTGTCTCCACCGATCGGGACACGACCCGGTATCTGGTCGGCAGCGCGCGGTCGTCCGCCATTGCGGTCACCGGTCCCCCCGGTTCGCGTAGAGGTCGAGGAGTCGCGCGCGAGTGGACTGCAACCGGGCTATGAGCACCCCGGACATCGCGCGGGTGACGGCATATCCGAAGTCGGGACGGCTGAGCGCCATCTGCTCGAGCGCGGCGATGTCCACCTCTGCAGCGACTGTGGTTACCGTGGCCCGTGCATCGAACTGCCACACCTGCCGGGCGCCGAGCCAGGACCAGCCGAGAACGTCACCACCGTGCAGGGTTTCGAGTGCGACGGTGCCCCGGCCGGGTACCAGGGTGGTCAGGACGACACTTCCGGTGCCGAGCAGCCAGCACCGCGTCGCCGGCTCGTCCTCGCGGAAGACATACTCTCCCTCGGCGAAGCGAACCGGGGTGCTGAGTTCCGCGAGCCGGAGCCGGTGTTCGCGGCTGAGGTGGCCGAGGGCACGTGGCAGCGTCGATATTTCGGCGTTCACGGCTCCTCCCGGTCATCCTTCGGCCGGTACGCCGGCATGATCTCGATCAGCCGCGCGGCCTCTGCGGTGATGTCGATACCGACGGGGCACCAGTCGATGCACCGTCCGCATCCCACACAACCGGAGCTGCCGAACTGGTCGAACCAGGTGCCGAGTTTGTGGGACATCCACTGCCGGTACCGGCTTTCCCCCGATGTCCGGACGTTCCCGCCGTGCACATAGCTGAAGTCGGGTTCGAAGCACGACGACCAGTGCAGCCACCGCTCGGCGTGCTCCCCCGTCAGATCGGTGACGTCCTCACTGGTGGTGCAGAAGCAGGTAGGGCACACCATGGTGCAGTTGCCGCAGGTCAGGCACCGGCTGGCAACGTCCTCCCAGACGTCGGCACCGCGTGCATCGCGGAGCAACGTACGAAGATCGACCTCGGGCATGGCCCGTCCCATCCGGCCGGCTGCGGTGCTCACAGCGTGCCGGGCGTCGTCGACCTCTGCGGTCGCGGCGGCGCGGTGGGCGATCCCGGCCAGAACGTCGGCACCGGACTCTGTGCCGACCTCGACGACGAACCGATGACCGTCGTCGTCGATGCGCTCGGTCAGCGCCAGGTCGTACCCAGGGCCGGCCGCCGGGCCGGTGCCCATCGAGGCGCAGAAACAGACCTCACCGGGCTCGGTGCAATGGGCGGCCACGATGAACAGTCGCCGGAACCTGCGGGCTGTGGCGCTGTCGGAATCGGGGTCCGGACACAGCACCCGGCGCAGGGCCGAGATCGCCGCGAGATCACAGCCGCGGACCCCCACGAATGCGTAGGGCCGCTCGTTGTGGCCCGGTCCGGTGAAGGCACCGTCCCGGTCGAGGGACCACTGCTGCTGCCGGGGCGGATGAAGGAATCGTTTCCACGACTGCGGACCCGCCGAGTGACCGAAGACCGCGGTGTCGTCTCGCCGACGCAGCCGATACGTCCCGGCCCCGGTTGTCACACCCCAGCCGGACGGCAGCTGCACACCGGATTCGAGTTCGACGAGAACGATGGCCGAATCCTCCACGGTGGGACCGACGACGCAATAGCCGCGGGCGCGAAGCACCTCGATCAGGTGGTCGAGGCCGAGACGATTCAAGACACTCGCACCGGTGTTCGCGGTAGGTTGCCCTTCCATGCGCTGACTCCTTTACCGACCCTGCGGGGCCGATTATTCGGTGAGATGGACGCGGCTGTGCGTGGCCGCT
Source organism: Rhodococcus sp. ACS1 (assembly GCF_002300155.1). NCBI lineage: Bacteria > Bacillati > Actinomycetota > Actinomycetes > Mycobacteriales > Nocardiaceae > Rhodococcus > Rhodococcus sp. ACS1. The sequence goes on along the minus strand of NZ_NSDZ01000007.1, from coordinate 531,898 downwards.
TCCACGTCGGCCGCGGTGAGCTCGATCAATTGGTGGGCGAGGTCGGCCAACGCACGTGCCGTGGCCAGTTCGTCCCCGATCTCGGGGATCTCGGTGTCCGCGGGATTCCGGCGTGCGAGCCCGACCCCGACCAGGGTGTGGGTGTCGCGGGTTCGGAGCCGGGCCTGCGCCCGGGTTCTGGAGCCGCCTTCGTCGGCGTCGTGCTCGTCGATGACGATCTCCACAGACCACTTCTTCTCGTTCATGTTCATCGGCCTCCGTTCGGTGCGGACGCAGTGTCGCGTCCTCGACGTGGTTGTCGGGTACGTGGGGGTGCCGCGATCACGAGGCCACGACCACGCTCGTATCGGTTGACTTCGCGCACAACCCGAGAACGGCGCGAAACCCATCTGCTATCGAATCGGTCAAGGCGGCGAGATCGGGGACGGCGTCGGTGTCGGCGTTGATCCCGACACAGCATTGCGTGGTGTAGGACATCAGGGTGACGTTGAACGCCGATCCGAGCGTGGGGCTGAACGCGTAGTAGTGCAGGATCTCCGAGCCGGCAATAAACAGTGGCACCGGAGATCCGACGACGTTCGAGGCGACGAAGTCGACGTGTTTGAGCATGTTTCCGAGTGTCACGGCCGGGAGCAGGTTCAAAGCCCCGGCGATCATCGGAGACAGCGAAATCGCGGGCTCGTGGCGCCAGGTATCGACTGTGGCGTGCACGCGGCGGATCAACTCGGCAGGGTCGCTGACATCGGTGGGTAGCGCAAAGCGCGCCAGGCTGATCCGGTTGCCACCCACCGGGTCCGTCTCGGTGCGCAGGCTGATCGGTAGCGTCATCCGTAGTTCGCTGATCTCGGTGCCGTGAAGTCGGTGATACTTCGCCATTCCCCGGAGGATTGCAGCGAGAAACGCGTCATTGAGCGAGCCGCCGCCGGTCGTGCCTGCCTGAGCGAGTGCCTCTAACGGGACGTCGAGCACCGCACAGTGGCGCCGTGTGCTGCGTTGCGTCATCACAGGCGACAGCGTGGAGAGGACGGGACGCACGAGGCGCATGGTGGAGCCGGCGACGGCAGCCGCCTGACGCCCGGCCTCTCTCGGGGCTCGAACTGCTCGTATACCGTTGCGACCCAGTGCATTCGTTGCCCGATGGGCCACATCCGCCGCCGTGTCCCGGTACCAGGTGAGACGGCCAGGCGAAACGGCCGCTTCACCGTTTGGCGTGGTATCCCGAAGATCAGGACTTGACCTCGGGGTCCCTTCCCGGGCGAAATCTACGATCTCCCGGGCGATCTGCATGCCTCCCACTCCATCGGTGAGGGAGTGATGCACCTTCATCACGAAGGCGGATTTGCCGTCATCCAGTCCGTCGAGGACCGTGAACTCCCAGAGCGGGCGACACTTGTCGAACGCGGTCATCTCGGCGGTCCGGGCGAACCGGAGTACCGCGTCCCACGTTCGGGGTTCGGTGAGGGTGTAGCGGCGCAGGTGCCAGGTCAGATCGAAATCCCGGTCCTCCGCCCACCGCGGCGGGGTCAGGCCCCTGGGATCTTCGATCACTTTCTGCCGGAAGATGGGTACCATCTCGATCGCCCGGCGCATCATGTCGACGAATCGGGTCTGATCCGGGCCACGGTCGAGGAGCGCGACAGCGACGATGGTCGAGCGGAGGATCGGGTCTTCCTCCATTCGCCATGACATGAAATCCGTCTGGGTCATGTATCGCTGGTTGGTCGTGCTCATAGCGGTCAACTCGCCCTTCGATCGGCCCGGGTATCGGCCTCCGGGGAGTCGATCCTTCGGCTCCCTGGCGACGGAGTCACATCGGCATCATGTGCATGGGGGGCAGAATGCCCATGCTGTGCAGCCACATCATGAACATGTGGAACATCTGCATCGCATCCATCACAATTACCTCCTCTCGGTGGTGGGCGTCAGGGTGTTTTCCCTGCGCGGAGAATGCTCAGGCGACTGTTGTATTCCGTCTCGTCTGTATTCCGTCTCGTCGATTTCCCCGCGTGCGAACCGCTCGGCAAGAACCGCTTCGGCGCTGCGAAGTGCAGGCGACGCGCCTGGCGACGCCGGGAAGGAGTGGCTCGTATAGCGGATCACCAAGAAGATCCCGAGAATCAGCAGCCCCCAGAAGAGCGCCATCCCGACGAACATCAGGGCATACCCCCAACCACCGGAATAGTCGTCATACATCACGGTGCGGCCCTCCTACAGACAGTTCGGCGGTGTTCGTCCGGAATGGATCTACCGTCCTTCTGCCTCCAGTGTCCGACTACCGGAGGTGGTCTTCACAGGGTCTTTCGGCCGTTTCATGAGTACCACCGGAGGAATGAACACCACGTATACGGTGTTTGTATACACAAGATGGTGGTGGCGCCAGGCGACCGCTGGAAGGTAGAAGACGTGCATCATGACCAGCTCTCGTGAATCGGCGAAGAGGTCGGCGACCGATAGTGCGGTGGCCCGGGCACAGTTGCCCGCGCCTCGCATGATGCTCGTCGACCCTCGTTTCGGCGGGCTGGCGGGACAGTTCTTCCGGCTCTTCGGGCGGCCCAGCGACGGGGGCGGGGCCCTCGCGCTCTACCTTCACGGCGAGCCTGTGGTCGATATCTGGTCGGGGTGGGCTACCCCGGACACGCGCTGGCAAGCTGACACCGTATCGGTGTCCTTTTCGACCGGAAAGGGCGTTGCAAGCACGGTGCTGCACCGTCTCGTGGACCGCGGACTGATTATTTACGACGCGCCCGTCGCCGAGTACTGGCCCGAGTTCGCGAGCGCCGGAAAAGAGTTGGTAACGGTGCGCGAGCTGTTGACGCACCGAGCCGGGCTGCAACAGGTGCGCGGTCTGGTACCGGGCCCGTCGGCTCTGTTCGATCACGACAGCGTCGTCGGCGCGCTCGCATCCGCGACGCCGGATCGGCGCCGCGCCGTCATGCCGGGCTATCACGCCGTCACGTTCGGTTCGTTGGTTGCGGAGCTCACCACGCGGGCAACCGGGTCGTCGTTCACCGACCTCGTCCGCACCGAAATCGCCGAACCCCTCGGAGTCGGAGAGTTTTGGTTCCAGGTGCCTGCGGAGGAACGTCACCGCATCGCGAAGCTGTTCCCCCGGATCAATCCGTTTGGAGTGCCGTGGGAAACGGCGTCGTTCGCGCTGTCCTGCCTGCCCGTCCTTCGGAACATCGCCAACGCAGGCATGCCGGAAGGATTCGACGAGCTTGTACGAAATCCAGCGATTCACGACTATGTGATGCCCGGATGGAACGGTGTCTTCAGCGCCCGCGCTCTCGCCCGGATGTATGCGGCGATCGCGAACCGCGGCGTTGTGGGTGGTAACCGATTCCTCAGCGAGGAGACTCTCGCGCAAGTCGGTGAGGTACAGACGACGGCGCGAGACTACGTGCTCGGAATTCGGATGAACTGGCGGCTGGGCTATCACTCGGCGTTCGTCGCCAGCCGCAACCAGTCTCCACACGCGTTCGGGCACTACGGGCTCGGTGGGTCAGGCGCGTTCGCCGATCCAGAAACCGGATTGTCGGTCGCATTCGTGACGAACCGGATGGGTGGTGCACTGACCCCGTTCGCCGACCTGCGTCTGGCGAAACTGGGCGCGCAGGCGGAATCGATCGCCCGGCGATTATGAATGCGATGTGGCAGCATGCCCGTCGGCACGGCCGAGTCATCGCGGACGTCAGTTCGTCTGGCGACAGATCATGAGCGGGCAGGCAACGTGATGGAGCAGGTTCTGGCTCGTCGAGCCCATAAGAGCACCGGCCAGTCGGTTGTGGCCGTGGCTGCCGACTACGACGAGTTGGGCGTCGCGAGCATACTCGAGGATCAGCTCCGCCGGGTTTGCCTGCTCGATGATGGTGGTCAATTGCAGATCCGGGAATTTCTCCCGCCAGCCCGCAAGATTTTCTGCCATCAGAACGGATTGTTCTTCCTCGACGACCGCCCAGTTCACCATCTTCAAGGCCGTGTCGCGCCCCGCAATATCACCGGCACCCCAGCCGTGTATCGCCAGGAGTGGGACCTCGAAGGTCGCCGCGAACTCGACGGCCGTGTTGATTGCGAGTGAGCTTAGTTCACTTCCGTCGACCCCGACGACGACGGGACGGTGGTCGGGCACCGTGGACGAGGACTCGGATCGGAACACCACGACGGGACAGTGCGCACGGTTGACCACCTGCATGACCGTGGACCCGGTGACGAGGGACGCCATCGCTCCCGCACCCGTTGATCCCACCACTACCAGCTCGGCATGCGTGCTCAATCCCGCGAGTGCCGGTCCGGCCGGTCCTGGCAGCGTGCTGGTCGACACCGTGACGTCAGGAAACGCGCTCGCCACTCGCCGACCTGCCCGATCCAGGATTTCGTGGGCAGAGCGCTCGACCTCCTCGGCGAACTCGTTCTGATAGAGCAGGGCCGCCTCGCTGTAGTGGTATCCCGGACTCGGCAGGACATGGGCCAGCAGCAATGGAACAGACTTCTGCCGGGCGACCGCCGCCGCCCACACCGCGGCTCGCATCGCACGTTCCGAACCGTCTACACCGACAATGATGGACTGGTGTTGTGCGAGAACGCTCATCCTTCTCAACTCCTTGCTCGGGCGGACGGCCGCGTTGGCGAAGTGTCCATGTTCGGCTGCCGATTGCGCTGGGTCGCACCCCGCTACCGCCACGGTCGCACCGGCGGGAGTGCAGTCACTAGGGGCATTGGTCACCGCACTCACGCTCCAACGGACCGGAAAGTGACGGTAGACCCTACTCGGTGGACGACATCGTTGGTTGAATCCGAAGGACCACGACACCTGGAGTTCGCCATGAATCCCACACCCCACCGTCACCAAAGGGGGCATCCGCCGACGACGGGGGTCCGATCACAGACGGCGACGACCGACGCTCCCCGCTCGAGGGTGCAGTACTCATCGCAGCCTGCGCCGATCATGAGCGAAGACCGAATTGTTTGGCCCGATCCGAGCCCGTTGACCGAATGGTGGACGCGCGTGATGTTCGGCGCACACACGTCGAACTAGCAACACGATTGCCCGGAACATGTTTGTGTACAGTCTTTTTCCTACTCATCCCACCAACCGCCCACTCCCGAGGAGTCAACATGCGAACACTCGTGGTCTACGAGTCGATGTTCGGAAATACCCGACACGTGGCCGAAGCAATCGCCCGAGGTCTCGAGGACGCCGGAACCGTGGCAACGGTCCCGGTTGCCCGAGTCGGCGATGAGGACTTGTCCAGTTACGACCTTGTAATGGTGGGCGGCCCGACGCATGTCCACGGGATGAGTCGCGATTCGACCCGCCACGGGGCGGCAGTGACAGCGCACAAGCCGGACAGCTCTGTCACATTGGAGCCCGATGCAGAAAGCGAGGGACTCCGCGAATGGCTCGACGGACTGCCACCATCGCACGGGAAAGCGGTGGCGTTCGACACCCGTGCCGGCGGTCCTGCCCTCCTGACCGGCAGAGCATCGAAAGGCATCTGCCGGAAACTGCGTCTGCGCGGATTCGATCTCGTCGCCGAGTCCGAGAGCTTCCTCGTCGACAAGGAGTCGCGACTGGAGGAAGGTGAGGAGACGCGTGCCGAGCAATGGGGCCGCACACTCGCCCAGCAGACCAGTTCCTCTCGGAAGTAACGACTCTTGGCCCAGCGCCAACCGCATGGTGGCCCCGCTGAGCCTTCCACGTGTCCATCAACCGGAGGTTGACCTATGTCGACGCCCGCGATCGACCTGCGGCGACATGACGCGGTGATCTTCGACCTCGACAATGTGTTGCCCGACATCTCGACAGCACCGGACCTCCTGTCGCAGGACTCGTTCGACAGCGCCCCCATTCGGTGCGGAAACCTGGACAGCACAGACCTGTTCCACCAGAAAGTCGCACATGGCTCCGTTGTTCCCGTCGACTCCACGGTGACTCTGCTCCGCCAACTGCGGAGCCTCGGGGTGGCGACAGCGGCCTTCTCGTCTCATCGACATGTTCAACAGGTCCTCGACGCCGCAGGGATCGCCGATTTGTTCGCTGTGCGGGCCGACGGTGCATCGCCCGTCGACGCCGCCAATCGACTCGGTATCCGACCTGACGGTGCGGTCATCGTCACGGCATCAGGAGCAACGACAACCGCGGCTCGCAGCGACGGTTTCGGTCTAGTAGTCGGGGTCGGCCGTGACCGCCATGCTGACGAACTGCGAAAATGCGGGGCAGATATGGTCGTGGCCGACGCCTCCGAGATACAGATCCGTGCAGTCGATCCCCGCCTGTCCGAGATTCCCGACGCTCTCACGTCTCGTCACGAGCTCACCGCCCTCCTCCGCGTCCGCCGCCCCGCCGTGTTTCTCGACTTCGACGGCACGCTGTCCGAGATCGTGTCAGATCCGCCGAAGGCCGTCCTCATGGACGGGGTGGCCACCGAGTTGACCAGACTGACGCGTGAATGCCCTGTAGCCGTCATCAGTGGACGCGACCTCGAGGACGTGCAAGCACGGGTCGGCCTGAAGGAGATCTGGTACGCGGGCAGCCACGGATACGAGTTGGCCGGACCGCAGGGGCAGTACTACCAGAACCCTGACGCGCTCGCCGCGGTGCCGGCACTGGCGCAGGCGACTCGCGCGCTCACCAGTCGGCTGCGCGAGGTGCCAGGTGTGGTGATCGAACCCAAGAAGTTCACCGTCGCCGTGCACTACCGCAACGTCGCCACCGACCGGTTGGACGAGGTCCTCGCCACCGTCCGTGACGTCGCCACTTCCGGAGACGTCAGGCTGCGAGTTACCGGTGGCCGCAAAGTCGTCGAACTCCGTCCTGATGTCGACTGGGACAAGGGCCGCGCGCTGAACTGGGTACTCGAGCACCTTCTCGACGCGAAGTCCCTGCTTCCGATCTACGTCGGTGACGACCTCACCGACGAGGACGCATTCGACGCCGTCGCAGATACCGGAGTAGGGATAGTCGTCCGCAGCAGAGAGATCGGGAATCGACGGTCGGCGGCGCGATTCGCCGTGAACGATCCGGTTCAGGTCCGTGAACTGTTGCAGCGGCTCGCCGACCTCCTCGGCCGCGACCCGGAAACCGCTGCCGCGGCCGATACGTGGATGTTGTTCTTCGACGGCTACGACCCGGCGACCGAGAAGCTACGAGAGGCAATCTGCACGTTGGGGAATGGCTACTTCGGCACTCGTGGTTGCGCACCGGAATCAACCGCCGACACGATCCACTACCCAGGTACGTATCTTGCGGGTGTGTACAACCGTCTGCACGACGATCGCGCAGGGATGTCGGTTGTCAACGAAAGCATGGTCAATGCACCGAACTGGCTGACCACCACGTTCCGGGTCGAGGGTGGACCGTGGTTCGACATCGATGCCGTCGAGTTGCTCGAGTATCGTCAATACCTCAATCTTCGTCGCGCCGTGCTCACCCGCCGATTTCGATACCACGACGCCGGCGGTCGAACCACGTCGGTCATCCAACGACGGTTCGTCGCCATGCACCTCCCCCACGTGTGCGCGCTGCAGACGACAATTATCGCGGAGGACTGGTCCGGATCCCTCGAATTTCGTTCGGCTCTCGATGGTTCGGTCCGAAACACTCTCGTCGACCGATACCGAGATCTCGCCGACGATCATCTCGAACTCATCGATTCGGGCGCCTTGGGGGAAGACTCTGTTGTGTTGACGGTGCAAACCAATCAGTCGCGTATTCCTGTGGCCATGGCTGCGCGCACCACACTGTCCTCGCGAGGCCGACGCCACGAGCCCACGTTCCGGCTGCTCGAGGGCGACCACAGAGTCGGGCACGACATCACAGTCGACCTGAAGACCGGTGACTCGGTGACGTTCGAGAAGGTGGTGACGGTCTTCACCGGGCGTGATCACGCGATGTCCGAGCCGGCTGACGAAGCGGCGCGGTGGCTTTCGTGCATCGGCGCGTTCGACGACGTGCTCGATGGTCACGTTCTGGCGTGGGAGCACCTGTGGGACCGTGTCGGAATCACACTCGGAAATTATGAGGACGCTCGGCGCATCACACGGTTTCATCAGATGCAACTCCTGCAGACCGTCTCGCCGAACACCGCCGATCTCGACGTCGGCGTGCCCGCCCGGGGACTTCACGGCGAAGCCTATCGAGGGCACATCTTCTGGGACGAACTGTTCGTCTTCCCGGTCCTGAACCTGCGAGTGCCGGCCTTGACCCGTTCGTTGCTCCGTTACCGATACCGCCGGCTACCGGAGGCGCGCCGGGCGGCGCATGCGGCCGGCTACCGTGGCGCGATGTTCCCGTGGCAGTCGGGTAGCGACGGCCGGGAGGAAAGTCAGCAGGTGCACCTCAACCCGCAGTCCGGCCGCTGGCTCCCGGACCCGAGTTGGCGCCAACATCACATCGGCATCGCGATCGCCTACAACGTATGGCAGTACTACCAGGTCACTGGCGACATCGAGTTTCTCAGTGATTTCGGCGCCGAAATGCTGATAGAGATAGCTCGATTCTTCGCCAGCCTCTCCTCCTATGAGCGATCCCGCGGGCGTTACACGATCCGTGGCGTGATGGGCCCGGACGAGTTTCACTCCGGCTACCCCGAGGCTCCATACGAGGGAGTCGACAACAACGCCTACACCAATGTGATGGCTGTATGGGTAATCCTCCGGGCGATCGAGGCGCTCGACGCGATTCCGGCCGCGAACCGATCCGAACTCGTCGACTCTCGGAGCCTGGATGCGCACGAGTTGGCGCGCTGGGCGGACGTGAGCCGTCGGATGTTCATTCCGTTCCACGATCGAGTCATCAGCCAGTTCGAGGGCTATGAAGCGTTGACGGAACTGGACTGGGACCGCTACCGGGCGCGGTATGCCGATATTCAACGACTCGACCGGATCCTCGAGGCCGAAGGTGATGACGTCAACCGGTACCGCGCCTCGAAGCAGGCCGACGTATTGATGATGTTCTATCTGCTGTCCGCCGACGAATTGCGAGATCTGTTCGAACGACTCGGATATCAGCTCGAGCCGGAAACTATACCGAGAACCATCGACTACTACCTCGCGCGGACCTCACATGGTTCGACGCTGAGCGCCGTCGTGCATTCCTGGGTGCTGGCTCGCGCCAACCGTGACAAAGCCATGGAATTCTTCGACAGGGTTCTTGCGTCCGACATCACCGACATTCAGGGGGGCACGACCTCTGAGGGGATCCATCTGGCGGCCATGGCAGGAAGTATCGACCTACTTCAGCGCTGTTTCACCGGACTGGAAACTCGTGGCGATCGCCTCGTCTTCGGCCCGGAGTGGCCGGAAGCGCTCGGCGTCCTGGAATTTCCGATCGTCTATCGAGGACACCAGTTGTGGCTGACGATCAGCGGCCGGTGTGTTCAGGTCAGCGCGGGCGCGGGAAATCAACGCGCGATCGAGATCGCGTGTCGTGACCAGGTAGTTCGACTGGAACCGGGGTGCACGGTCAGTCTGGGCTAGGGACACGTCCGGTGCGTGCGCCACCGCTCCCGGACCGGTAGTGCACGTCAACTGACCGGCCATCCGGGTGTTCGGCCGAAATCTTTCCATTCCTGATCCCAGTGACGCATCTGGCTTCGCCTGTTCATCCACCGCACCCCCATGTACAGCACGAAGGAGCAGACCGCCGCCACCGACCACGCGGACAATGCTGCGCTCACCGCGATCTCCGCATTCCCCACTCCCGACCGTGGCTCGTCGACCACGTTGCCGTCTCTATCGACCCACACATCGACGGTGTCCCCACGGTGCATGCCAGGCTTGGTGTCCACGACGGTCGAGCGCAGAGCACCGTCCGGTGCAGTCCACTGAGCCGTCGCACGATCTTGCGTTTCCGGGGACCGACTGGGCGCGCGACCGATGATCACCAGTCGCGGATCGTCGATGAGCACAGCAGATTGTGCATGTCTGGTCTGGAGTTCGGAATGCGACTGCTCGTTCAGACCCGTGTATGTCGCGGTGCCGAGGGCGGCCGCGAACGGGACCGCAATCAGGATGAGGGTGATCATGACGACCGCGGCGACAGAGTCGAAGCGATCCGTGGCCCGCATGAGAGGATTCCGACTCCAGGGCGCCAGACGCCACAGCCGCAGAGCCTGATCGGCGTTCATCTCGAGCCTCCTCTGACGTCCCTTCTCGTTCAGAGTCTTACGCTCACGAGGTCAGCGTCCTAGAGCACAAGGTCATTGGCGAGGGCGCAGCATGGACCGTCGTCCGAACAGTCCAGGGCGGCGCAGTCGGAGGCGCGCCGCACCGGCATCGCGTCGGCGATCGCTTTCCTGTGCCCTGCAAAGCGTTTCGGTGATCGCCGCCGATAGCGGCGGGCCTTCGCCGTGTACCGGGAGGCGGCCACAGTCCACGCATTCCATGACAGGGTCTGGCACGAGCACAGCCTCTTCTGAAACGGTGGCCGACCGTCACAGATGTCGCTCCGCCCTAACCGCCGGACCCCAACAACAGTGACCTTCGGCCCTGGAATCCCGCGCGCAGTTGTCGCACCGTTGTGGATGAGGCCGGCGCACGATATCGAAACCACTTCGTCGGCAAGGGAATGAGGGAAGAATGTTCGAGCGTGGCTCCGTAGTATTGCGGCCGCGCGACGACGAGCCCGGGGACTACCTGTATGCGCATCCGGCGGGGCTCGCGCTCGCGGTTGCGTCAGGGGTAGCTACCGCGGGGTTGGTGGTTCTGCTCGGCGCCTGGCTCGCGACTCCCCTCGTAGGCGTCGGTGCTGCGGCGACACTCGTCGCCACCGTCGGTCTGGCGGTGGCGATGTTGATGCCACACCGGCCGCGGCGTCGCGGAATCCGCTCCGTCCGGCCGCACGGTGAAGACCGCACGCTCCGTCAACAAAGAAGCCACTGATGTATCTATTGTTGGCGTAATCTGAGGTCCGGAACGTGACGCAGCCAGGAACTGGAGGTTGCCAGTGATCAGAGTCTTTCTGGTGGACGATCATGAGGTCGTCCGGCGCGGCATCGCCGATCTCCTCACCTCGGATCCGGATCTGACGGTGGTCGGTGAAGCGGCCTCCTATGCGCAGGCGCTGGCGCGGGTGCCGGCGGTGAAACCGGAGGTGGCCGTCCTCGACGTGCGCCTACCCGACGGTAACGGCATCGAGTTGTGCCGGGAACTGCACTCGATGATGCCGGAGCTGCATTGCCTCATCCTGACGTCGTTCACGGACGACCAGGCGATGCTCGACGCGATTCTCGCCGGGGCCAGCGGGTACGTCGTGAAGGACATCCGGGGTATGGAACTGACCCGGGCGGTCCACGACGTCGGTGCAGGGAAATCACTCCTCGACAGTCGCGCTGCCGGCGCACTGATGGCAAGAATTCGGGCAGACGCCCACAATAAGGACGGAATCTTCGGGCATTTGACCAATCAGGAGCGGACGTTGCTCGCCCTGCTCGGTGAAGGGTTGACCAACCGGCAGATCGCCGAACGGATGTTCCTGGCGGAGAAGACCGTCAAGAATTACGTGTCGCGGCTGCTGACCAAACTGGGGGTGGAGCGCAGGACGCAGGCGGCGGTGCTGGCCACGAAGATGCAGTCGCGACCGTCCGACACCTGACGAGGTAAGCCCCGCCCCGACGTGCGCGCCGTAGTAGTTCCGACTCCTCACGATGCCACAAGGTGGGACAATGAATCTCGTGACCGGGCAATCGGATGAGCGCGACCACAGTCCTCTGCTGGGTAGCCTATCCCAACTCCGGCTCCGGGAATTGTTGACCGAGGTGCAGGAGCGTATCGCGCAGATCGTCGATGTCCGCGATCACGTCGACGGACTCCTCGATGCGATGCTGTCGGTCGCGTCGGGGCTCGACCTTGACCGCACGCTTCGCACCATCGTGCACGCCGCGATCAATTTGGTCGATGCCCGGTACGGTGCGCTGGGGGTGCTCGCCCCGGGTGGGGGCTTGAGTGAGTTCGTCTTCGAGGGCATCGACGAGGAGACATGCGAGCGTATCGGTGACCTGCCGCGTGGGCGTGGGGTCCTCGGTTTCCTCATCACGGATCCGAAGCCGGTCCGGTTGGAGGACCTGTCTCATCACGCGGCGTCGGTGGGGTTCCCGGACCACCATCCGCCGATGAAATCGTTTCTGGGAGTGCCTATTCAGATCCGAGATAAGGTGTTCGGGAATCTGTATCTCACGGAGAAGGCGAACGGTGGACAGTTCACCGAGGACGACGAGGTGCTTCTCCGTGCGCTGGCGGCGGCCGCGGGGATCGCGATCGAGAACGCCCGCCTGTACGAGGTGTCCCGGACGCGGCAGGCGTGGCTGGAGGCGACACGGGAGATCGCGACCGAGTTGCTGGCGGGCAGTGACACCGCGGAGGTGCTGCAGGTGATCGCCGACGACGCGCTGGCCCTGACCGCCGCCGACAGTGCCTTTCTCGCGGTGCCGGACGATCCTGACCTCCCGTCGGACGAGGTGACCGAGCTCGTGGTCACCGCGTCGGCCGGGACGGTGCCGGATCGGATCATCGGCCGGGCGATCCCGGTCGAGCGGTCGACGTCCGGTGAGGCGTTCCGGGAGCGGACCCCGCTTCGTGTCACCGCGCTGGCGTTCGATCCCGGGTTCGAGACGGGGGCCCGGTTCGGTCCTGCGCTGGCGCTGCCCCTGCGTGCCGCGCAATCGGTGTCCGGGGTGCTGGTGACACTCCGCACCGCCGACGCGCCGCCGTTCACGGACGACCAGCTGGCGTTGATGTCAGGATTCGCCGACCAGGCGGCGGTCGCACTGCAGCTCGCCAACAGCCAGCGCCGGATGCACGAACTGGACGTGTTGTCCGACCGCGATCGGATCGCCCGCGACCTCCACGACCACGTCATCCAACGGCTCTTCGCGGTCGGTCTGTCGCTGCAGAGCACCCTGCAACGGACCAAATCGCCCGGGGTCAAGCAGCGGCTCGTACAGTCGGTCGACGACCTGCACGACATCGTGCGGGACATCCGCACCGCCATCTTCGACCTGCACGGCGGTTCGGGTGGGATGACCCAGTTCCGGCGGCGGCTGCACGAGATCGTCGCCGAGGTGACCGCGGATTCCGGGCTCCGCACCACCGTGCACTTCTCCGGGCCACTGTCGGTCATCGACTCCACGCTCGCCGAGCATGCGGAGGCGGTTCTGCGTGAGGCGTTGAGCAACGTGGTCCGGCACGCAGGAGCCGACATGGTCACGGTCAGCATCTCTGTGTACGACGATCTCACCATCGAAGTGGCGGACAACGGGACCGGCATTCCGGAAAACGCTCCCCGGAGCGGCTTGGAGAATTTGACTGACAGAGCTCGGGACGTAAACGGGCACTTCACCATCGATACAACACCTGGTGGCGGAACAACCCTCCATTGGTCCGCCCCGCTACCCTGAGTGGGCTCGGGGTGTGCCCGCTCACCAAGCTGGGGACCTTCTCCCCTACGCCGACAACGGGCGCACAGTAACGATAGAGAGGGAGACCCAGACTTCGCGATTTCTGAGGAGAACATCATGACTGCCCGCCGACCGATCGTTGTCGGAACAGATGGTTCGTCCTCGTCCTTGCAGGCAGTCGCATGGGCCGCGCAGGCGGCAGCGCTGCGACGGTGTCCGCTTTCCGTGATCGCGACGACGTTCGTCGCCGGCGCCTACGGTGTCCCGATCGGCATGCCGACGAGCTTCTTCGAGGACGAGGAACGCAACGGCAAGAATCGGCTGGCTGCCGCAGCGGAGGCCGCCACTCGAGCGGTACCTGGTTACTCCCTCGACATTCACACCACCCTCTGTACCGGAACCCCGGCCGGTGAACTTCTCGAGCGATCGAACACGGCAGCGATGATCGTCGTCGGCTCGAGTCGGAGGGGAATCGTCGAGCGCGGCTTCCTGGGATCGGTCAGCTCCGCCGTCGCAGCCCACGCACGGTGCCCGGTAGCGGTGGTCCGCAGCATTCCCGATACCGACGTCACCCAACTCGAGGGGTCTGTCGTGGTCGGAGTGGACGGTTCCGCACACAGTGAGCCCGCCATTTCGATGGCCTTCGAAGAGGCGGCACTGCGGCAGTGCGAACTGGTGGCCGTTCACGCCTGGTCCGACATCGACCTTCCCGTGCACTTCGAAGGCGGGAGCGTTTCCGGGTGGAAACAGATCGTCACCCAGGAAACGGCCCTGCTGTCGGAGAGTCTCGCCGGACGCGCCGAAGATTTCCCGGACGTCAAGGTCCGGACGATGGTCGTCATGGACCGACCAGTACGCAACCTGCGCGAACAGGCCGACAACGCAAGACTTCTCGTCGTGGGTAGCCGCGGACGCGGTGGATTCACCAGCATGCTGTTGGGATCGACGAGCCGGGCCCTGATGCATTCGGTTCGCTGTCCGCTGCTCATCGTGCGATAGTGCCGACGACTGTCAGTGCTCGTCCTCGACTCTCGGGGCGAGCGCGAAATAGTCCTCTTCCTCCTGCGCGAAATGCAGACGCAGGACGGCATATAGCCCGTACAGACACGCAAGAAGATCGTTCCGCTGATCTGGCTGGACTCCACCGTGCGCCTCAGCCGTGCCGAGGTGAGTGTCCAACCGCCGGATGAGTCGGTCGATCTCCGCATGAGCGCGGCTCATCGGAGCAGTCGCTTCGACGGTCCCGAATGCATCGGCCAGCGCCGGATACAGTTGGGTCTCCTCGGCACGTTCATGTGGCAGGACACGCTCCACCAGAACGGTGTGTGCCCTGCGTACCGCTGCGAGAGCGTCGGGTCCGGTTTCGGCGCTCATCTGTTCCGCCGCGTCACGGATCAGAGCCAACGCTCCCCGCAGATCGTCGTGCTCACGATCGAATCGCTGCAACAGCAGCCCGGTTTCCCGGTTGACCGCGAGCTCTCGGGAGCGGCCGCCGCGAAGGGCGCGCAGAGCGTTGAGGATGACCGCCACATCGATCCCCTCCTGCAGCAGGGCACCGGGCGCGGGAGCGATCCACCCGACCGCCGCGGCGACCATCGCCAGCAGCGACAGTGTCATACCGATGCCGGCGCTCTGGACGGCGATCCTCCTCGACCGCCGGGCGATCTCCATGGCGTCCGCCACCCGGGCGAGGTGGTCGGTTGTCAGCACGATATCGGCGGCTTCGGAACTGGCTGTGGCTCCGCGCGCGCCCATCGCGACTCCGACCGACGCGGCCGCCAGGGCCGGTGCATCGTTGATCCCGTCCCCCACCATGATCGTGACGGCCCTGCGCTTCTCCTCTTGTACTGCCGCCACTTTGTCCACGGGAGTTTGCTCCGCGAGCACGGCGTCCAGTCCGACGATCGATCCGATCTCGAGGGCAGGCGCTCGGCGGTCACCGGTCAGCATGATCAGTCGGTCCAGCCCGGCCGCCCGCAAGCGGCGCAACGTGCGAGGTGCGTCTCGTCGGAGCGGGTCCCGCAACAGAATCGCCCCGACCAACGTGCCGTCGACCTGTACCCAGGCCACCGCCGCGCCGTCCAGGGCTGATCGGGTCGAGACGCCCTCCGCCCAGTCCGGCAATACGCCGTGGTCCGCACCGACCTTGACGGCACGACCGTTCACGATGCCACTGACCCCGGTCCCGGCCTGCTCGCTGACGTCGGTGGGCAGTGGCAGTGCGCAGCCTCGCGCCTTCGCGAAGTGCACGATCGACTCGGCGAGAACATGGGGAGACAACTGGTCGACGGCAGCGGCGAGTTGGAGTACCTCGTCGGGGGTATGACCGGGGGCGGTTGCGACGTCGAGTCCGGATGGCCTGCCGGTCGTCAGAGTTCCTGTCTTGTCCATTACCAGGGTCTGCGCTCGACCGAGTGTTTCCAACGCTCCACCGCCGCGGATGACGACACCGATCCGGGAAGCGCGAGACAGCCCCGACACGATGGCAACAGGGGCGGCGAGCAGCAGCGGGCACGGTGTCGCAACGACGAGGACTGCGACCGCGCGCACGGCTGAACCGCTCAGCCACCACGCGAGAGACGACACCAGCAGGGTCAGGGGAAGGAACCAGACGGCGAAGCGGTCGGCGATCCGCACGATCGGTGCCTTGTCGTTTGCTGCTGCCTGAGCCAGTCGGACGATGCCGGAATAGGTGCTGTCCGCCGCGTTCGCGGTGGCACGCAGTTCGATCGTCGATCCTACGTTCACCACCCCGCTGCGCACCGATTCCCCGACCCGTCGTTCGACGTGAAGTGACTCCCCGGTGAGCGCGGACTCGTCGAGGACCGCCGGTCGGTCGGCGACGACGCCGTCGACGGGGACCACCTCGCCAGAGGCGACAACCAGCAGATCGGTGGGCTCGACGTCGTCAAGGGGTACGAGGACGACGTTCTCGCCGATCCGTTTGTGTGCTCTTTGTGGTGCGCGTTCGAGGAGGGCACGCAGATCGCGTGACGCGCGTCGTTCGGCCGCGGATTCGAGCGTCCGTCCCGTCGCGAGCATGAACCCGATGAGTGCACCTGCCAGGTATTCGCCGACCGTGAGTGTTCCCAGGAGGGCGAGCACGGCGATGAGGTCGACACCAGCCGTGCGCTGAAGGAGTGACACGACGACCCATCCCACAGCAGGTATCAGGGATACCACAGTGCCGACCGCCCAACACACGTCCGCAACGCTAGGACGACCCAGCGAACTGGCCACAATGCCGGACACGAGCGCCACCGAGGTGACTGCCAGCAGGGTGGGGGCCGGCAGCCTCGCGAGGTGCGATTTCCACGTTGTGTGGGTTCGTGTGTCGTGCATGGACCTTCCCTCGTCGAGGGTCGACGCGTGAGGACGCGTGTCTCCATCGTTGCAGCCCGAACCCGGTTAAGGCGGCGTGCGATGGCAAGTGAGGACCAAGGTCCCTTTCCTCGCGACCATCGGTGGCGCACCGTCGGAGAAGAACTCCGCCGGCCCGTCCCACCTCATCCGTGCTGGAATGGCCCGACGACCAGGAGCGCGATGGTGACAGCGACCGAAACTGCGCAGGTGGACCCTCAGGAGTCGACTGACCGGCTTCTGCGTGACCTCCGCACCAGACGGGACGGCCTGTCCCGGAGAGAAGCGGAGCGGCGAACACTCGTTTACGGGACCAATGAACTGATACGGCATCACGGTCGCGCCTGGCCCCGACAACTAGTGCGCCAGTTCACGCATCCGCTGGCGCTGCTCTTGTGGATGGCTGCCGTTCTCGCCGGTATCAGCGGTTCGGCACCGCTGGGTGTCGCGATTGTCATCGTGATCCTGCTCAACGCCGCCTTTGCGTTCGTGCAGGAACGGCACGCCGAGCAGGCGGTCGAGGCGCTGGCGGCGTTTCTGCCGGCCAGGGCGCGCGTCGCCCGTCAGGGAACGACGGAGACGGTCGACGTGCGGTCACTGGTGCCGGGTGACGTGATCTTCCTGTCCGAAGGCGACCGGGTGTCTGCCGATGCGCGACTTCTGTCGGGATCGGTCGAGGTCGATCTGTCGACACTCACCGGTGAGTCCGTGCCGGTTCTGATCCGCTTCGACGCCGGGTCGACCACGGGACCGTTGATCGAGGCGCCGGACATCGTCTTCAGCGGCACCAACGTTGTGGGCGGCGATGCCACCGCGGTCGTGTTCGCCACCGGAATGCATACCGAACTCGGACGCATCGCTGCGCTGTCACAACGCGTGGGCCACGAGGAAAGCCCCCTCGAGAAACAGGTGAAGCGCGTGGCCTGGCTGATCGCGGCGGTTGCGGTAGCGATGGGTCTGGCGTTCATCCCGCTGGGGACGCTCATGGCGGGATTGTCGCTCGACGATTCGGTCAATTTCGCCATCGGTCTGCTTGTCGCGAACGTGCCCGAGGGATTGCTGCCCACGATCACCTTGGCTCTCGCGGTGGGCGTGCGCACTCTCGCCCGACAGGGCGCCCTCGTGAAACGCCTGTCGGCCGTGGAGACTCTCGGTTCCACCAGCGTCATCTGTACCGACAAGACCGGCACCCTGACGATGAACCGGATGCGCACCACCAAGTTGTGGACCCCCGACGGTGTCGTGACATTCGATGGCTCCGTCGCCGTTCCGGCACCGGATGCTCCGGCAGGTCGGGCGGCCCGGGCCGTCGTCGCGTGCTGTAGCGCGGAGATCCGCCGCCCGAGTTCCGGTGTCGAACCCGGTGATCCGACGGAGGTGGCGTTGCTGCACGCCGCGCTGTCCTTGGGAGTCACAGGTGAGGCCGCTGGCGCAATCCGGTTGTCGCAGTTCCATTTCGACCCAGAGTTGCGCAGGATGTCCACCGTCGATCGTATCGGCGACAGGCTGCACGTTCACGTCAAGGGAGCGCCCGAAGAGATTCTGGACCGGTGTACCCGCATCGCCTGTCCGGCGGGTGCGGACAGGGTCTTCACCGGTTCCGATCGGGAGTTCACCGCGAACCTCATACGCGACTGGGCGCGAGAAGGTCTGCGTCTGCTCGCCGTCGCCGAGCGCGACCTCGACGCGGCCACCCACCCGGGACTGACGCGGGGGGAGGCGGAGAGCGACCTCACCCTCCTCGGAATCGCGGCGATGCTCGATCCTCCGCGCCCGGAAGTGGCGACGGCCGTCGCCAGGTGTCATTCGGCGGGAATTCGGATCATCGTCGTCACCGGTGATCACGGCCTCACCGCACGAGGGATCGCACGGAGCGTGGGGATTGGGCACGCCGGTCTGCGGGTCGTCACCGGCGCGGAACTCGAGCAGATGCCCGAACCCGATCTGGACAGGTTGCTCGCCACCGACGTCGAGTTGATCTTCGCTCGCAGTTCCCCCGAGGCGAAGTTACGGATCACCGACGCCCTGCGCGACAGCGGGCAGGTCGTCGCCATGACCGGTGACGGCGTCAACGACGCTCCCGCGTTGCGACGGTCCGATATCGGTGTGGCGATGGGGCGGTCGGGCACCGATGTCGCGCGGGAGGCCGCGACGATGGTCCTCACCGATGACAATTTCGCGACCATCGTCAGCGCCGTCGAGGCGGGCCGGAGGGTCTACGACAACGTCCGCAAATTCATCGTCTACATTTTCGCGCACGCCACCCCCGAGGTGGTGCCGTTCCTCGTCTACGCGCTCTCCGGCGGACAGGTTCCCCTCCCCCTAACGGTGATGCAGATCCTCGCCATCGACCTGGGCACCGAGACCTTGCCGGCGCTGGCGTTGGGTCGGGAGAAGGCGGAACCGGGCCTGATGGATCGGCGTCCGCGCACGCGCACCCAGAACGTGGTCGACCGGGGAATCCTCGTCCGGTCGTGGGGCCTGCTCGGAGGTGTGTCGGCAGTATTGGTGATGGCACTGTTCTTCACGACACTTCTCGAAGGCGGCTGGTATGTGGGTGCCGATGTGGGTGCCGGAAACCTGCACCACACCTGGCAATCGGCGACGACAATGAGCTTCCTCGGTATCGTTGCCTGTCAGATCGGCACTGCGTTCGCCGCGCGCACCGAACACGCGTCGCTCACCGAGGTAGGGGTCAATTCCAATCCCTTGTTGCTGTGGGGCATCGCCTTCGAGGTGTGTTTTGCCGCGCTGGTCGTCACAGTGCCGGTGCTTCGACAGGTTTTCGGCACCGTACCCCCACAGTGGAACCAGGTGCTGTGGCTCCTTCCGCTACCATTCGTCGTCTGGGGATGTGACGAACTGTGGCGATGGCACCGGCGACGAACACCGCGCAGCACCGCCACCCGAGCGGCGGCCGAGATCGCGCCGTAGTCGCTCGTTCGTCAGGCGTGTGTATGCGACGAAATGTATTCGACGATGTCCTCCACGGTCACCAGCGTCGCGTAGTCGGATTCCGGGATATCGACGTCGAACACGGCATGCAGGCGCACCAGGAAGTTCAGCCAGTCCATCGAGTCCAGATCGACCTGATCGCGCAACGGCACGTCCGGAGACACCTCCTCGTCCTCGATCTCCGGAGCGATATCCCGCAATGCGTGCAAAACTTTCGAGTCGATCGATTCAGCGTTCATCGTCGTCCTCACCACGTGTCCGGCTGTTGGAGCAATTCGTTGATTCGGCTCAGGAACTGTGCACCCCGTGTTCCGTCGCTGGCACGATGATCGGCGGCGAGGGTGGCGGTCACCACCGTCGCGACCTGCAGTTCACCCTCGAACACCCAGGGGCGTTCACTGGGTTTCCCGAAACCCACCAGCGCCACCTGCGGCGGATAGATCACACCGAATACCGTGGTGACCCCGTGTTCGCCGAGGTTCGTCACGGTCAACGTCGGGTCCGACATCTCGGAACTGCGCAGCGAGCCGGCGCGGGCGCGGGTCACCAGATCGTTAAGTTCCACCATCAGCTGGGAGAGGGGTTTGTCGGCGGTGTCGTGGATCGCGGGAGCGACCAGACCGCCTCCTCTCAGCGAGATCGCCACCCCGAGGTGGATGTGGGGTGCCGGCCGGAACTCGCCGTCCAGCCAGAACCCGTTGAGGTCCGGGAACTGCTGGGCAGCGAGCGCTACTGCCTTGAGTTGCACGGCGGCGAGGAGGACTCGTTCGGTGATCGGGCGGGCGGCATTTTCGGTGCGCAACCAGTCCGTCGCCGTCCGAAGTGGAATCTCGTCCATCAGGTAGTAGTGTGGGATCTCCCGCTTGGAGCGGCTCATGGACGCGGCGATGGCGCCGCGCATGTCGCGGGTCTTGGCCTCGGCCGGTCCGTGCTCGACGCCATGGGCTGCCGCGCGCTGGACGTCGTCGAGCGTGACCGCAGCGTCGGCGCCTGTCCCGGTGACACCGGCGAGATCGATTCCTGCTCTTTCCGCTTCCCTGCGCGCCCTGGGCGAGACCTTGCGTCGCGGTGCCGGTTCCGGTGCGGGGGCGGCCGCAGTGGTGCCGGGCACCGCATCGGCCGTAGGTCGCTCCGGTGGTGGTGATTCTCCGGGGCTGATCAGGGTTGCCAACGGGGTTCCGACCGACACGGTCGTTCCGGGCTCGACGAGGAGTCGGTGAACGGTGCCGCTCTGCCAGATCTCCACGTCCACGGCCGCTTTCACGGTGTCGACCGTCGCGATCGCCTGACCGCGCTCGACCGCGTCCCCGGGTTTGACCAACCAGTCCGTCAACGTTCCTTCGTCCATGTCGGCGCCCAGGGAAGGCAGCGTGAAATCGAACATGACAGTGCCTCGTTCCTACCGATCGCCGATCACATTCCATGCCGTGGACACAATGGTTTCGACCTGAGGGAGGGTCGCGTATTCGAGATGCTTGGCGTAGGGCACCGGGACCTCGGCGCTGCACACGCGGCGAGGTGGCGCGTCGAGCTCGTAGAATTCGCGTTCGACGATCTGCGCCATGACTTCCGCCGCGAGACTGCCGGTGCGCCAGCCCTCGTCGACCACCACGGCGCGGTGTGTCTTTCGGACCGATGCAGCGATGGTATCGGTGTCGAGGGGGCGCAGCACCCGAAGGTCGACGACCTCGGCGGCGATTCCCTTCTCCGCCAGGACGTCGGCGGCGGCGAGGACCTTGGGCAGCGAACCACCGTAGGTGATCAGGCTGATGTGGCTTCCCTCCCGGCGTACCGCTGCCGAGTCGATGTTCACCGGGACGGGTCCCTCGAGGTCTTCCGACGAGTTGTACAGCTGGGTGTGTTCGAAGATGATCACCGGATCGGGGTCCGCGAGGGCGGGTCGGAGCATGCCGCGCGCGTCCGCCACCGTCGCGGGCGCCAGGACCCGGATGCCGGGGATGTGGGCATACCAGTTCTCGAGGCTGTGCGAATGCTGGGCGGCGAGTTGCCTGCCGGCGCCGGTCGCCATGCGCACCACCACTGGGACGGAGAATTGTCCGCCCGACATGTGCCGGAGCGATGCCGCGGTGTTCACGATCTGGTCGAGAGCGAGCAGGCTGAAGTTGACGGTCATCACCTCGATGATCGGGCGCATCCCGCCCACGGCCGCCCCGATACCGATGCCCACGAAACCCAACTCCGAGAGCGGGGTGTCGCGGATCCTCTCCTCCCCGAATTCAGTGAGCAGGCCCTTGGACACCGCGTATGTACCGCCGTAGCGTCCCA
The DNA here is from genome assembly GCF_002300155.1 of Rhodococcus sp. ACS1. Classification (NCBI taxonomy): domain Bacteria; kingdom Bacillati; phylum Actinomycetota; class Actinomycetes; order Mycobacteriales; family Nocardiaceae; genus Rhodococcus; species Rhodococcus sp. ACS1. Next base: position 509,903 of record NZ_NSDZ01000007.1, on the reverse strand, counting down.
CGTCTTCCCCCATGAGAAACACCCGCGGATCGGAGTGCATTGCCTCACGGATCGCTTCCCGCATCGCATCTCGGAAGGTGATTTTCACGACGCCTCCTCGGTTTGCGCCGGTGTGAGTACGTCGCGCAGGAGATCCTCCGGCGCCTCCCAGGTACCGGCCTCGGCGAAGGTCACCGCAGCATCGACCTCCGACATGACGCGGTCGTCGATACGGAGGAACTCCTCCTCCGAGAACAACTGGAGCGCTTTGAGCCGTGCCGAGAAGGTGTGGATCGGGCCCCTCTCCTTCCACGACTCCACTTCCGCCTTGTCGCGATACAGTTCTGGGTCGAACATCGAATGGGCACGAAATCGGTACGTCTGGAACTCGATGAAGAAGGGGCCTCCGGTCGTGCGGACGTGGGCGGCACCGGAGCGGGCCGCGTGCAATGAGGCGATCACATCCATCCCGTCCGCCTTGAGCGTCGGGACGTCGAACGACGCGGCTTTGACGCACAGATCCGTTTGCGATTCCGAACGGGACAAGGCTGTTCCCATGGCGTACAGGTTGTTTTCACAGCAGAACAGCACCGGTAACTGCCACAGGGATGCGAGATTCATGGTCTCGTGAAAGGCGCCCTCCGCCATGGCACCTTCGCCGAAGAAGCAGGCCGTCACCCGGCGCTTGCCCTGCATCTTGTCTGCCATCGCCAGGCCGGCCGCGAGTGGTAGGCCGCCGGCGACGATCGCATTGCCCCCGTAGAAGCGGGTGGCGGCGTCGAAGAGGTGCATCGATCCGCCTCGGCCCCTCGAACAGCCTTCGCGTTTCCCGAACATCTCGGCCATGATCGCGTTCATCGGGACACCGTGCACGAGCGCGTGGCCGTGTTCGCGGTAGGTCGCGACCACCGCGTCGCCCGGAGACAACGCATGCAGGGCCCCGACCGCGACCGCTTCCTCCCCCACGTACAGATGCAGGAAGCCGCGGATCTTCTGGGCACCGTACAGTTCTGCTGCCTTCTCCTCGAAGCGGCGGATGCGCAGCATGTCCGTCAGCAACTCGACCGCGAACGTCTTGTCGTAGGGAAAGTCCGGGGCAGTCATCCGCCTACCTCCAGGGTCGATGTGTCTCCCTCCGGTAGACCGAGTTCGCGTGCCTTCAGCAGCCTGCGCATGATCTTGCCGCTCCGTGTGTGCGGGAGGACGTCCACGAATTCGATCTCTTTGGGGGCGACCGCAGCGCCGAGCTTCTTGCGGGAGTGCCCGAGAAGTTCGCGGCGCAGGGCGTCGTCCGGGTTCTGGCCCTTCTTCACGGACACGAAGGCCTTGACCACGGCCCCCACGATCGGGTCCGGTTTACCGATGACTCCGGCTTCGGCGACCGCGGGGTGTTCCATGAGGACGTTCTCGACCTCGAAAGGGCCGATGAGATGACCCGCCGATTTGATGACGTCGTCCGCGCGGCCGACGAACCAGTAGTAGCCGTCTGCGTCGCGCTTGGCCAGGTCGCCGGTCAGATACCAGTCGCCGGCGAATGCACGCCGGTACCGGTCGTCGTTGTTCAGATAGCCGCGGAACATCGAGGGCCAGCCGCGTCGTATCGCGAGTTCCCCCTCCACATTCGGTGTTTCGACGGGTGCGGTCCCGCCATCGTCTGTGCGCCGGACGATGCACGCGTCGATGCCGGGAAGCGGTCGACCCATCGATCCCGGTTTGATGGCGAAGCCGGGTGTGTTGGCGATCATGATGCCGCCCGTCTCGGTTTGCCACCAGTTGTCGTGGATGGGCCGTCCGAGCACATCTCGTCCCCACAACACGGCGTCGGGGTTGAGCGGTTCGCCGACGCTCGCGATGAACCGCAGGTTCGGGTGGGAGTACTTGTGCGCCAGCTCCGGACCGGACTTCATCAGCATGCGGATCGCGGTCGGCGCGGTGTACCAGACCGTGACGGCCTGCTCTTCGAGGATGCGGTACCACCGTTCGGCGTCGAATTCGTTGCTGTCGACGATCGACGTGACGCCGTGCAACAGCGGTGTGATCACCCCGTACGACGTGCCGGTGACCCAGCCCGGATCGGCCGTGCACCAGAACACGTCCGAGGGATGCAGGTCGAGGGCGTACAGTCCGGTTGCATAATGTGTGGCCACGGCGCCGTGGACGTGGATCGCACCCTTCGGGGTACCGGTGGTTCCACTGGTGAAATGCAGCAGGGCAGCATCGTCGGCGGAGGTCGGGGTGATGTCGCAGTCCCCGTCGGCGTCCGCCATCGCACTGTGGAAGTCGAGCGTGTCCGGAATGTCGGTGGTCGATCCGGAATCCCCCACCACCAGAATGTGTCGGAGGGAGGGCAGCGAGCCGCGGATCTTCTCCACCCGTCGCCGGTACAGCTGCTCGGTGGTTACCAGTACGTGAGCGTCGCCGAGTCGAATTCTCGTGGCCAGCGGCTCGGGGCCGAAGGCGGAGAACAACGGCGACACGATATTTCCGTTGCGCAACGCGCCGAGGATGCTGACGTACAGCTCCGGGATCCGGCCGGTGAATACGACGACGGGGTCGCCTTTGCCGACGCCGAGTTCGCGGAGCACATCGGTGAACTTGCGGACTTGGAGTGCGAATTCCCCGAAAGTCATCTCCGTGGTGGCTAGCTCGCCGACATCGTTGGTGTTCGGCCCCACGAATCGGAAGGCGATCTCGTTCCGGTGCGAATCGCAGTCGTGGCGGTCGACTGCATAGTAGGCGATGTTGCAGCCGCCGGGGGCGGGCCCGAGCTGACGCTCGATGTCAGACCACGAGAACCGGGTGCGTTCACCGTCGTAGTCGGTGAAGTTCGGTTTCACCGAGTTCGTGGACGGCGATGTGGGAATGATGGTCATGACGGTTGCTCACAGCCCACATCCGGTTTCGCGAGCCCTGTGCCCGTGGGCGCACGCAGCCGCGTCGTCGGTGGCTGCCAGCTCGAACAGTTGGTGCGCCAGGTCAGTCAAGGCACGTGCGGCGGCCATCTGGCGACTGACCTGGACTGTGTCGGCGTGTCGGGAACGGCAACCGGCCTCGCCCTGTCCTTCGATGGTCTCATCGCGAGTGTGCAGGCGCGCCGTGGCCCGTGAGCAGGTGGGCTCCGCGTCGGTTTCTCGTATCTCGATCTCCACGGGCCAACTGGTTGCGGGGATCGGTCGGCTCATCGCGGGTCGGCACCCCTGCGATTCGTGATCTTGCCACGGCATTGTCATGGCCCCTCCACTTCGGTCGGTGTGTGGTGCTCGGTCGCCGGACCCACTTCCGCCAGGCCGTAGGGCACCGTGCCGGCGGTCGGAGTGATGACTGCCCATGTGTTCGGCGCCGACTCGTAGCGAAGGGACAGCACCGATTCCGGGTGAAGTTCCAGAGCCGTGAAGAGTCGCTGCCGCGCAACCCGCTCGGCAAGCTCCGGTAGGTCTTCGATCGGAACCCCCGCAAGGTCCGCAATACTGCCCGCAACCGTGCGAACAATCGCGTCTTGGGTGAAGTACGCACCGAACTCGGAAGTCAGCCGCTCCGCCGAGAGTTGCGCATGCGGCAACGGGTTGTCGTCCGTGTCACTGTTCGTCATGGTCATAGCGTTATGACGTCCTTCGATGCAAAATTGCGCGGTCCTGGTTCCCTCAGCATCGCGACCAGCCCGAGCCGGCAATAGAGCCGAAGGACCGTAGTCGAGGACCAAAGGCTCTGACGTGTCTGGCCGTACACGCGATTGAATGAAGTTCCACGACGACGGGCAGGTGACGCGTATGAATGCCATTCGGCCACCCTCAGTCACGGATGGTGTCGTCGTGCGCTACCTCGACTCGACCGATGGTGCCGCTGTGCAGGATTTGCACGAGCGGATGGATCAGCACGATTCCTACATGAGGTTCTTCGGCGCCCGTCCGAAGCATTTCGAGGATTTGGCCGAGTCCCTGTGCCGACAGGATCGCGAACATTGCGCACTCGGCGCCTTCGTCGGCGGCACTCTGGTGGGAGTCGCGAACTACGTGCGTCCGGCCGATCAGGCCGGCGCCGACGCCCCTCTGGTCGAATTCGCAATGGTCGTCGATCACGACTACCAATCGCACGGCATCGGAACGATGCTTCTCGATCATCTCGTCGATGCGGCGCGTGCGCATGGGATCAAGCGGATGACGGCCGAGGTGCTGGCGGTGAACACGTTGATGCTCGAAGTGATCCGCGACCACGGGTGGGCCCACGCGCTACGTTGCGACAGGACCACACTTCACCTAGACCTCGGTCTCGATGCTGACGACACGAGTGCCACCGCACCGACGGCACTTCGCCGATAGCGTGATGAAGTCCCATGTCGACGTCCGGGAGAGTGCACGGGGGTTCGCGGGTATCGACCGTCGGCGAACTCGACGTCAACGGCGTCGAGACGCACACCGCCTATCTCGTTATGGTCGGTGACGTCGTCTTCAAAGCGAAAAAGCCGATTCGGACGGCGTTCGCCGATTTCAGTACCGCCGCCAAGCGGCGTGTGGCCTGCCACCGTGAAGTGGCGTTGAACCAACGGCTGTGTCCCGATGTCTACCTCGGAGTCGCCGAATTGACCAACCCTGCGGGAGGGGAAACCGAATCGTTGGTAAAGATGCGCCGGATGCCGTCGGATCTTCGGCTGGCCAATCTGGTCGGCACCGGCGCGGATCCGACCTCGCATCTGGATGCTCTCGCCGCCGCCATCGCCCGGTTCCATGCCCGGGCGGAGCAGAGTGTGGAGATAGATCGTGACGCGACCTCTGACGCCATAGCAGCGCGGTGGCGCGCCAACGTCTCCGAGGTGACGAGCTACCGGTGCGATGTCCTGCCGGCAGCGGACGCTGACGAGGTCGGTCGTCGGGCTCTCCGGTATCTGCAGGGACGGAAACCGCTGTTCGAAAGCCGCATTCGGGAAGGCCGGATCGTCGATGGTCACGGAGATCTTCTCGCGGACGACATTTTCTGTCTCGCCGACGGGCCGCGCATCCTCGACTGCCTCGACTTCGACGACCACCTCCGACACGTCGATCGCGTCGACGATGCAGCATGCCTGGCCATGGATCTCGAGTACTTGGGGCGTGAAGATCTGGCATCGCGGTTTCTCGATCGGTATTGCGCCGAGGCCTGTGACCAGCCACCGGCATCTCTCTGGCATCACTACATTGCGTATCGCGCGTTCGTCCGCGCGAAGGTCGCCGGCTTGCGGTACACGCAGGGTTCGGACACTGCCCGCGAGGATGCCCGGGCGCACTGCAGCCTCGCGTTGCGGCATCTGCGTGCCGGAACCGTGCGAATGGCACTGGTCGGTGGGCTGCCCGGCACCGGAAAGTCGACACTCTCGAACGGATTGACTGACGTCACCGACTCCGTCGTCATCTCCAGCGACCGCGTCCGCAAAGAACTCGCCGGGCTCGATCCGCATTCCCGGCAGGTATCCGGATTCGGTGAGGGCTTGTACAGCGGCACCATGACCGACCGCACCTACGCCGAGATGCTGCGGCGCGCTCGCGACAACCTCGAGGCAGGAAGATCGGTCGTCCTGGATGCGTCGTGGACCCAATCGATCTTCCGTGAGCGCGCCGCCCTCATTGCTTCCTGCACCCATAGCGATCTTGTCGAACTCGAATGCAGGGCAACGCGCGGCGTGGCGATCGCGAGAATCGGCAGTCGCCCATCCGGCGACTCGGACGCCACCCCCGCGGTATACGACGCGATGGCCGCGCGTGCCGCGGAGTGGACGTCGGCCACCGCGGTCGACACGGACACCGCCCCCGAGGACAGCCTGCAGGCGGCAGAGCGGATCTGGCATTCGACATCGGGGTGGCGAGATGACTAGTCACAGCGGCCCATCCCCCCGGGCACGGGCCCGGCTCGCCCGACGACAGGAGTTCTCATGCCCGACATCGTGACGTTGACGATGAATCCCGCGCTCGACATCACCACAAGCACCAACCGGGTGGTCCCCACCGACAAGGTTCGCTGCGGCGCGCCTCGCCGCGATCCCGGCGGCGGCGGACTGAACGTCGCCCGAGTCCTGCATGTTCTCGGCACCCCCGCGACTGCGGTATTTCCTTCAGGCGGCCACACCGGCCGAGCCCTCGAGTGAGGTTCCCCCCGAACGGTGGACAAGGGGGTTGCGTGCCTCAGGCGACTTCCACCTGAAGCAACTTCTCGTAGCTGTCGGGACTGTGCATCCCCACCGTAGAGTTCCGTCGAACAGTGTTGTAGAAGACAATCCAGTTGTCAACGCCAGCAACGAGATCAGCCTTCGTTGCATAGACGTGCCGATAGTATTCTTCATGCTTGAAGATCGACCAAAACGATTCGGATGGACTGTTGTCCCAACAAATCCCGGTCGCACCCATCGACCGACGCAACCCGTGCTGCACACACGACGCCGCGGTCAGGTGGGCAGTGTATTCCCCACCCCGGTCCGAATGCAGGATCGTCTCGCGACACCGCCCACCGCGCGTGGCCACGGCTCGATCGATGGCGGTGGTGACCATCTCGGCGCTGATGTGATTAGCAATGCTGTATCCCAACACCTTCCGTGAATGACCGTCCCGGATCGCACACAAGAACATGTCCCCCTCACCGCACGTGAGGTAGGTGATGTCGGTAAACCAGACCGCATCGAGCCGGCCCCGATCGAAGTGCCGCTCGATCAGATCCGGCGGGAACGACGCCTGCGGATCGACCACCGTGGTCTTGACCTTGAACGTGCGCGGGCTGATGCCCTCCACACCGAGCGAGGCCATGATCTTGGCCACGGTCTTGGCGTTCACCACCTCACCACGCGCCCGCAACTCGGCCGTGACCCGCGGCGACCCGTAGGTACCCTTCGATTCCCGGTGGATCTCGACGATCTTGACTTCGAGGTCGGCGCGACGCTGTTGCCTCGGCGTCAACACCGTGGCGACTCTGCGCTTGACGTACTGGTAGTAGCCCGATGTGGACACCTCCAGCAGTCTCGCCATCCGCAGGATCGAGAACCGTTCACCTTCCGGCGCGGCGGTGCCGGCGGTCTCTTCGATGTTGTCGGGGCCGGCGTACTTGGCCATCAGATCGAACCGGGTCGGTTCTTCTGCATCGCGGCAAAGTACGCCGAAGCTTTTACCAGGAAAGCGTTGTCCTTCTCGAGTTCGCTTACCTGCCTTCGCAATCGGAGTAGCTCGGCGTGTTCGGCCGCGTCCAAAGGCTTCTCTCCGTGGGACTCTGCGGCGGCGATTCTGCGCCGCTCGAGTTTGACCCATTCACCCAACAGACTCTCGTTGAGGCCGAGTTCTCGGGCGACCTCTGCGATGGTGCGACCGGAGTCGATCACCCGGTGGGCAGCCTCGACCTTGTACTCGGTCGTGAACGACCGACGCTTGCGAGGGGGCATACGGACATCCTTCCAGCGGGACCGGTGTCCCGCCAAGTCGGTGTCCACTTTCCGGGGGGAACCTCAGAGGACCTCGTCGCGACCGAAGGCGTTCCCATCCGGAGTCTGACGATCCGTGGCTCTACACGGGAGAGCCTGACGATCAACGAGAACGAGACGGGTCTGCAGTACCGATTCGTCCTGCCGGGACCGACGGTGACCACGAGAGAACAGAGAGCCTGTCTCGACCTTCTTATCGAGGTCGCCTCGGGAGCCGACTATGTGGTGGTGAGCGGGAGTCTGCCACCGGATGTACCTGCCGACTTCTACCAGCATGTTGCGGGCGCCGTCGGTGACCTCGGTGCACGAGTGATCGTGGATACGTCCGGTCCCGCGTTGAGGCAACTTCGAGGCCGTGTCTTTCTCGTCAAGCCCAGCATCCGCGAACTTCGTGACTGGACGGGCCGCGAATTGTCGGCGATCGACGACCAGGTGGCCGCGACGCGGGAGGTCATCGACCGGGGGGTCTGCGACGTCGTCGTCCTCTCGCTCGGCGCCGAAGGCGCACTGTTGGTCACTCAGGATCGCGACGAATACTTCCCGTCGGTCGAAGTCCCCGTCGTCAGCGGTGTCGGTGCCGGCGACAGCATGGTCGCAGGCGTGGTGAGCGGCCTGGCGCGCGGTCGGTCGTTGAGCGACTCGGTGCGGTACGGGATCGCCGCCGGGGCGGCCATGCTGCAGACACCGGGCACCGCCCTGTGCCGACGAACCGACGTCGAACGGTTCTATACACTGCTCACAGAGGGGTCTGCTGCAGACACGACCGTCGGATAGTCACGCATGCGCGAGACACAGACCGGCCACGCGCAACTCCGCGCATCCCGGATCGTATCGGGCCTCATCCACAGCGGTTTGGCGGTTGATGGCACATACGCCTGTGGGTCTCCGGTAAGACTTGTGGGTCTCCGGTAAGACTGGCACGCTCACGCGGCCGCGTGAGCTTGCCACCTCGACTGGAGTGACCCGGCGAACCGGGGCCCTATCGACCTCCACGGCTGAGAGCGGACCCCTCGCGCAGCACGGTTCATTGCCGTCACGGTGCGCGGTGACGTAGTCGCCGCCACTGCTGATCGGTATCGCGACAGGCTCACTCACCGGGTTGCACCTCGCCGGTCCCCGTTCGCGGACATCCGCAGATCGGACCTCGCTCGGTCGAGCAGAATCCTGCGTTCCGCAGCCGAAACATTGTGACGGGTAACGGCGGCAACGTCCGGTGCCACGGACACCGAGGTAATACCTTTGCGCACGAGATGTTCCGCGAGAGCGGGATTGGTCGACACCGCCTGTCCGCACAGGGATGTGGTGAGCCCGGCACGTGTGGCACGCTCGATGATGACGTCGATGGCGTCGAGTACGGCAGGGTCCATGGTGTCGAACAGATCTCGGCAGATCTCGGAATCCCGATCGACGCCGAGCACCAGTTGGGTGAGGTCGTTGGTGCCGATGGAGACACCGTCGATGCCGAGTGCCGCGTACTCCGGGATCCAGTAGGCGACGGAGGGCACCTCCGCCATGATCCACCGGTGCATGCGGCGATCCGCGCCCAGCGGATGGGAATCGAGGTCCGCAAGGCACTGTGCGAGCTCCCATCGGGTGCGAATGAACGGGATCATCAGATGCACGTTCGGGTAACGCTTCCGGACGGTGAACAGCACGTCGAGGTCGAGGCGGAACAGTTCGGGTTCGCGCACGTAGCGGAAACAGCCGCGGTAACCGATCATCGGATTGTCTTCGTGAGGCTCCACGTCGCCACCGGACAGGTCGGCAAATTCGTTGGTGCGTAGATCGATCGCCCGATAGATGACCGGACGCGGGGCGAACGCAGCGGCGATACGTTCGACCGCCGCCGACATCTTGGCCACGTACTCGTTGCGGCGTCCTTGCGCGATCATGGCTGCCGGGTGCGTCCCGGCCAGTGCGTCCATGATCATGAACTCGGCGCGCAGCAAGCCCACTCCGTCGACGTCGGATGCGGCCACACGTTCGGCGGCGTCCGGTGTCGCGAGGTTGACGTACACGGAGGTGGCCGTCACCTCCGGCGTCGGTAACCCACCGACCCGGTCAGTCGCCGGTCGCGGTGAGGAAGCGGAAACGGCCCCTCTCTCGGGTGTGCTCGATACGGATGCAGCTACCGCGCCGTCGTAGACCACCCCCGAGTCTCCGTCGACGGTGACGATCGCCCCGTCCACCAGTTCGCTCGTTGCGGTCCGGGTCCCGACCACTACCGGACGTCCCAGTTCGCGGCCGACGATGGCGGCGTGACAGGTGATCCCGCCGCCGTCCGTGATGATCGCCGCTGCACGGCGCAGCACCGGGAGCCAGTCGGGGCGTGTCATGGGTGCCACCAAGATCTCTCCCTCGGACAGCCGGTGAGCATCGGATACGGACCGCAGAATGCGGACGCGGCCGGTCGCCGTTCCAGGACCTGCGCCGAGGCCGTGGACGAGGACCTTGTTCGTCGATTGGGGGGGCTGCTCCGTGTGGGTCCGGGGCTTGTCCAGTGTCGTGATGGGTCGTGTCTGGACGATCCACAGCCGATCGGCGTCGAAGACGAACTCGAGATCCTGGGGAACGTGGTAGTGGTCTTCGACAGCGACGGCGAGCAACGCCAATCGTTCGAGCTGCTGGTCGGTGAGAACGCGCCGGCCCCGTGCGGTGGCGGGAATCTCCACCGAATGTTGCCCTTCCGCATCCGCGGTGATCGAGAACGACTGTGACCCGATGTGGGCATCGATCACAGCGAAGCCCGACTTCGCCACCACGTAGGTGTCCGGCTCCACCTGTCCTCCGACTACCACCTCACCGAGTCCGGTCGCGGCTTCGACGACGATACGGTCCCGTGCGCCTGTTCTGGGATCCGCGGTGAAGACGACGCCCGACTGGTCGGCGCCCACCATCAACTGGACGACGACCGCGATCGACGGCTCCTCGGTCACCCCCTGCACACTGCGATAGGTGAGTGCACGCTCGGACCACAGCGACGCCCAGCATTTGGTGACCGCCTCGATGAGCGCGTCGTCACCGGATACCCCGATGAAGCTGTCGTGGATACCCGCGAACGACGTATCCGCGGCGTCTTCGGCGGGCGCTGAGGAGCGCACCGCCAGCCTCGGCGAGCCGGCGCCGAATTCGCGATATGAACCGAGAATTTCTGCGCGCAAGGCAGCGGGCATCAAGACGCCGAGCACGGTCGCGCGCAACTGCTGCGACGCTGCGGTCAAGACGCTGTCATCGGCCCCGGCGGGCGGCAAGGCGTGGTCACGCAAGGTGTCGCGCACTCCCGCCTTCTCCATCGCCTCCAGGTAGCCTTCGGCGGTGACGGCAAATCCGGGGGGCACCGGATAACGCGCGCGCGTCAGCTCACCGAGATTGGCCGCCTTGCCCCCAACTGATGGTGCGTCCGCCAATCCGAGTTGATCGATCGGCTTGACCCAACGGTGTTCGACCACCGCCTGTTGCACATTCATGAGGTCTCCTCGTCGTCATGATCCAGCGAACACCGTCGAGTTCGGACCGCACAGGGTCCAAAGTCACCGTCACCTCGCGCAGCGGGCCGAAGCACCCTGTCCGTCTCCGGCCTGCCGGTTCGATGATGGAACGACCCTCTACCGACAGGAGGCGCCGACGTGACCCGCTCGACCGTCATCACGCAGACCATTGGCGGCGCGGCGCTGATCGCGGTGCACGTGATCCTGACGAAACCGCTACGCCGATGGCGCACGAGGTGGGGTGCAACCGCAACGGAGGCGGCGGCAACGTTGCCGGGAGAGAGCTGATCGCGAACCGCACCTGGCGTTACATGCCTGCCGTCGCGGTCGACGCGCCGCCGGAAGTGTTGTGGCCCTAGATCATCCAGCTGGGACAGGGTCGCGGAGGCTTCTACAGTTACGTCGGACTCGAGAACCTGATCGGCTGCCGCGTGCGCAACACCGAGAAGCTACTTCGCGACTACCAAACCCTGGGCACCGGTGACGAGGTGCAGCTGCACCCGAAGACACCCCCGCTGACCGTCGCGGCTGTCGAACCGAATGCACGCCTGGTTCTCCATGCCCGCGACCCCCGCACCGGTGACGCCTTCACCTGGGCATTCATCTCCTTCCCGACCAGGCTGGGCGCACTCGGCTGATCGAGCGGGGTCGCAGCACCTGCGGTCCCGGAATCGTCAGCCGTCTGTGTTTCGGGCCGTTACTGATGGAGCCGATCGGCTTCGTCATGAGCCGGAAAATGCTCCTCACACTCCAAGCTCTCGCATCGGCCGACGGTACCGCAGCTACGCAACCGTAAGAACATCACGGCACCCACACGAAGACTTGAACGAATAACATTGTTGTACAACATCTCCCATTCAGAATGTTCAGACTTCGGCGACAAACCTCGAAGCATCGCGGCCACTACCGAAAACTGAGGCCTTTTGATCCTTGTCGGCGCGTCTGCCGCCGGACGAGCATCGAGAGCAGGCCGCCTACCCAGAACCGGCGACACCGCAGAGGAGTGCCTCATGAGTGAAGATAACGCGCTGGTCCTCGTCGCCGGCTATCAGGACCTCGATCGTGCACGGCAGGACTTCGACGCGCTCGCCGTTCAGGTGCGCGGTAAGCAGATCACGCTTCGGGGTGCGGTCCTGGTTGCGAAGGACGCGGACGAGAACCTGACGGTGATTGACACGGGCGACCATCTGGGCCGGAAAGGCGCCGGGTGGGGTGCGGGCGTCGGCCTGGTGGTGGAGTTGTTCGCCCCGCCGATGCTGGCTGCAGCCGCGGTCGGCGCCGGTGCCGGCGCGCTTGCAGGCAAGTTCACCTCGCACCGTATCAAGAGCGGTCTCGAGGCCAAGGTCGGTGAGGCGCTGGCCTCCGGGACGTGTGTGGTGATCGCAGTCCTGCCGTCGGGCAGCCGGCTCCCGGTGGAGCAGGCGCTCAGCGGTGCCCCACTGAAGTCGGTCGCGGAACTGGATGGTTCGGGTTTGAGGGACCTGGAGGCGTCCCTGGCCGAGGCGATGGGGAAATTCGATCCGGATCGCACGCGGCTACCGATCCCCGACCGAACCTTCGGGGGTACCATCGGCCGCACGGTGCAGGAATCCGTACCGGATTGGACGATCGTGCCCGGGCCGAAGCCACCGGACGGTGCTCCGAACGTGTTGATCGTGCTGATCGACGACGCCGGTTTCGGCGGCCCGGACACCTTCGGCGGTGCGATCCGCACCCCCACACTGAGCCGGGTTCAGCAACAGGGATTGACGTACAACCGCTTTCACGTGACGGCGGTGTGCTCACCAACCCGGGCGGGGCTTCTCACCGGCCGCAATCACCACCGCGTGGGATTCGGCTCGATTGCCGAGTACCCGGGCCCGTTCCCCGGATACACGGCGGTGCGGCCGAGGAGTTGCACCGCACTTCCCCGGATTCTCAGCGAGAACGGGTACGTGACCGGTGGGTTCGGTAAGTGGCATCTCACCCCGGACAACGTGCAGGGCGCCGCGGGGCCGTTCGACAACTGGCCCCCGGGGTGGGGATTCGACCATTGGTGGGGCTTCCTCAGTGGTGCGGCCGGACAATACGACCCGATCGTCACCCAGGACAACTCGATCCTCGGCGTCCCGGAGGGCGAAGACGGTCACGGCTACTACTTCCCCGACGACCTCACCGACAAGGCAGTGCAGTGGCTCCACGGTGTCCGGGCCCAGGACCCACAGAAGCCGTGGTTCATGTATTACTCCACTGGGTGCAGTCACGCCCCGCACCATGTGGCCAGGGCATGGGCGGACAAGTACACGGGGCAATTCGACGACGGCTGGGATGTCTACCGCGAGAGAACGCTCGCGCGTCAGAAGCAACTCGGGATCGTTCCCGCGGACACCGAACTGACCGAGCGACCGGATCTGTTCCCCGCCTGGGATACGTTGTCCGACTCTCAGAAGAAGCTCTACGCCCGACAGATGGAGGTGTTCGCCGGATACTCCGAGAACGCCGACTGGAACGTCGGACGGCTGCTCGACTCGATCGAGGACCTGGGCGACCTCGACAACACCCTCGTCGTCTACATCTGGGGTGACAACGGCGCCAGCATGGAAGGCACCGTCACCGGCTCGTTCAACGAGATGACCTTCCTCAACGGGGTGGTACTCGACGCCGAACACCAGCTGAGGCTGATCGACGAATACGGCGGGATCGAGGCGCTCGGCGGCGACCATACCGCTCCGCACTTCGCCGCCGCCTGGGCGCACGCGAACAACACTCCGTTCCAGTGGGGCAAGCAGATGGCCAGCCACCTCGGCGGGGACCGCGACCCGATGGTCGTCGCGTGGCCGAACCGAATCACCCCCGACGCACAGGTGCGCGGGCAGTTCACCCACTGCATCGACATCACCCCCACCGTCCTGGCGGCGATCGGGCTGCCCGAACCGACCACCGTCGACGGGATCGACCAGGAGCCCATGGACGGAACGAGCTTTCTCCCCACATTCGACGACGCCGCCGCCCCCGAGCAGCACACGGTGCAGTACTTCGAGATGTTCGGCAGCCGCGCCATCTATCAGGACGGCTGGTGGGCGTGCACCCGCCTGGACAAAGCCCCCTGGGACTTCTCCCCGGAGACCATCCAACGGTTCGCACCGGGTGTCTACGACCCGGACGACGATGTCTGGGAGCTCTACTACCTGCCCGACGACTTCTCCCAGGCCCGGGACGTCGCGGCCGATCACCCCGAGAAGCTCGACGCCCTGAAGGAGCTGTGGTGGCGCGAGGCGGAACGCAACCGGGCGCTCCCCTTGCTCGGAGGGCTGTCGATCTTCTTCGGCCTGCTGCCTCCGATGCCGACGACGACCCGATTTACCTTCAAGGGCGACGTCCAGAACGTGCAGCGCGGCATGGTTCCCCGAGTGGCAGGACGCTCGTACGCCATCGAAGCGCACCTCCACGTGCCCGATGACGGCGCCGAGGGTGTCATCGTCGCCAACGCCGACTTCATCGGCGGGTTCGCACTGTGGGTCGACCACACCGGCATCCTCCACCACACCTATTCCTTCCTCGGTGTGGAGACCTACAGGCAGACGTCCGAGCGGCCGATTCCGACCGGTGACGTCACCGTGAAGATGCTGTTCGAGACCGACGAGCCCAAGCCGGGGAGCGGTGGGCACGTGTCCCTGTGGGCGAACGACGAACTGATCGGCGAGGGGGACATGCCCCGAACGGTGCCGGTCGCCTTCACTTCGTACGCGGGAATGGACGTGGGCCGCGACAACGGCCTGGTCGTCGACCTCGATTACGAGAACAACGCCCCGTACCGGTTCACCGGAACCGTCCACGAAGTCGTGTTCGATCTCCAACCGGCAGACCACGACGCCGAACTCGCGCTGCACGAGCACGCGGCGATGCAGGGCGTGGGGCACGGCGCGGCCGGCTGACCGACGCCGCCCTCGCCCGGAATCAGGGGCGTTCGCGGTACAGCGCGGCGCCGGCTGTGACCCCGGCACCCGCGGCGATGATCAGGACTCGATTCCCGACCGGGATGCCACCGGTCCGGCGGTCCAGGGCTGCCACGAGGGACGCGGTATGCATCCGTTCGTCATCCGCGACCACAATCCGCGGCACGGGCACACCCAGGTGCTCGGCGAGCGCCGCACGGAACTTCCGCCGGGCGGGGGCGGCCACGATCAGATCGACATCCGCGAGCTCAACGGACGATGCCTCCAGGCATTCTCGTGCCGCCCGCGCTCCGGCGGCCGCGAACCGCTCGTCCATCGACTCCGATTCCCGGAACCGAAGTACGTTCCGGGAGTCCTCGAGTCCGACCGTGGCGCAGAAGCTTTCACCGGCGTCGGAGCGGTTCACCCAGTGGACGGGTCCCAGGCCGTATTCGTCGTCGGTCCAGCGGCAGAGGATCGCTCCCCCGGTCGGCGCGAACGGAAAGTGCTCACTCATCCCACGTCCGGGATCGGCGTCACTGGCAACCACCAGCGCCCAGTCGATCGTGTGCGACCGCAGGAATCCGTCGACGATCTGCAGACCGTTGAGAGCCCCACAGGATCCGTTCGCGACATCGAAGGAAAAGGTCCCGTGCGTGTCGTCGTGGGGGTCCTCCGGGTGGGCACCGATGTCTTCCTGGATGAGCGCCGCGAGGGCGGGCTCGCCCAGATTCCGGTCGCGGTACAACCCGACGTTGACGAGCAGGTCCAGGTCGTCGGCCCGACGGCCGGCCCGTTCGAGGCAGGTCTGGGCGGCCGACACCGCCAGATGCAATGCACTGTGGCGGGTACGCCAGCCGCCGCGTGTGACATCGAGCCGATCAATGACTGTGCCCATAGTGTGCCACCAATTCCTCGTCCAGCGTCAACAGAACGACACCGATCTCCAAACCCGAGGCGAGCGCGATCAACGCCACGGTTTCACCCGCGCGGATGCGGCCTGCTTCGAGTTCCTCGACGAGCGCGACGGTGTGCGTCGTCGAGGCCGTATTTCCGTAACGGTCGACGGTGATGACGGCGTCGTGCCGCGGAGAATCGCCGAGCGTGGCGGTCACCTCGGCCATCCCTTTACGGATCGCCCGCGCCGAGGTTTGGTGTGTGATCACGTGATCGATGTCGTGGAGGGAGATACCGGCGGCATCGAGCACCTCGTGCAACAACAGCGGGGTGTCCGCGATCGCCGCCCGCTGGATCCCCCGCGAATTGGTGAACATCCGGGCGCCGGGGTCGCCGCCCTTGGGGTAGGCGAGACAGAGCCGACTGTAGTCGGCGACGGTGGTGAATCCGGCCAGACCGATCCCTGCCGACCCGGCGGGGGCGCGTTCGAGGAGTAGAGCGGCGCCGGCGTCGCCGAGGGTGAGGCACGCGAGCTCCTTGCTCATGATGTTCCGGATGTGTTGGGCAGCATTCTGTCCGAGCTGCGAAATGTACTCACCGCTGACGACAAGTGCCCGTTCGACGATTCCCTGACGGATCCAGTTATTCATCACCGTCACACCGGTCAACATCCCGGCGCACGCGTTCGAGAGATCGAAAGTCATCGCCGCCGGTGCGCCGATCGCCTGCGCGACAGCACTACTCATCGTCGGCTCCAGCCATTGGGTGAGCCCGCCGTGAAACTTGGTGATGCTGCAACTGACCACCACATCGATCGACGCGGCGTCCCGGTTCGACCGTTCCAGGCAATCCAGGGCCGCCGAGATCGCCAATGTGTAGGAGTCCTCGTCCCCCACCGATACCCGGCGCTCACGGATTCCGGTGAGCCGCTCGAGGTCGATGTGCGTCGAGTGCCGGGTGGTCGACATCAGGTCCGTGGTAGTGAGATGCGTCGAGGGTAGATGCCTCCCGGCCCCGGCGAGGCGGGATGCGAACGGCATTCGCACGCCGTCGTGCTCGGTCTCCATGACCAGCCAACGCTTGACCATCCATCTCACCTCCGTGCTCACTTTCACCATCGCGCACCGGCGATCTCGTCACCAGGGCATTTGGACCCTTCCGGGGAACCTTCCTCCGCTCACCGACGAATCCGCGGAGGTGAGGTCCTAGGACCCTTGTCCTGAGGCAGCCGGCACGCCGACGCTGAAGAAGCAACGAGAGGAGTCGTCATGCAGGCACGACACGTCATGAGCAGCCCGGTCACCACCGTGGATCGGTCGACCTCGGTCGACGAATGCCTCCGAGTGGTCGGCACGTCGGGTTTCACAGTGCTCCCGGTCGTCGACGAGCAGAAACATCTCGTCGGCATCGTGTCCGAGGGGGATCTTCTCCGTGCACGATTCCGTGAGCTCGGCGGGGCCGAACCGACGGCCACGACGCAGGATGAGGCGACCGCGGGCGATGTCATGTCCAGTCCCGTCGTGGCGATGACCGCGGACGCGGAGGTCAGCGAACTCGCGTCCGCCATGCTGCGATCGCGGCTGCGCGGCATCCCCATCGTGCACGATCACGACATCCTCGGGATCGTCACCCGTCCCGATCTCATCGCCATCCTCACGACGGACGACGATCAGATCGCAAAGGAAGTGCAACACCGCCTCGATATCTACGGCGGAGCCGGCCGATGGCGCGTCAACGTTGCCCACGGCTCCGCCACGATCTTCGGGGCCACGCCGGAGGACCCGGAACGAAATGTCATCGCCGCGCTGGCCGAAACCGTACCCGGCATCACCGAGGTGCACATCCCTCCGGACTAGCCAATAGCCCTCAGTCGACCCCGATCTTCGACCTTGCCCGACTGGAGGTGGCAGTGCAGACCAAGTATCTCGACGCCCGAGACCTCCGATGGCCCTGGATCGCCGCCGCCACCCTCGTGGGGGTCGGCGCACTGTCGGTGACGTCTCCCCTCACCGTTCTCGGTGGCGCAGCCGCGGTGGTCTTCGTCGGGCTCGGCGTCTTCCGCAATCCGCGCCACCGCGTCACCGGCGCCACGATTGTGTCCGTTGGTGTCGGACTGATGGTCCCGGGTTTACCCACCCTACTTCTACAGGGCGTCAACTCGCTGTGATCGGCCGCTCGTCGGTCCGGAGATTGGCTTGTGCCCTATTCGGGCGATCTTGGGAGTGAACATTCGCGGCGGGTCGCCCGAACTGAAACGAGGCTTTGCGATGAAGACAGAGTCACCGATTGTCGCCGGTGTGGACGGATCGGCGCAGTCGCTCGAGGCCGTACGTTGGGCCGCCGACGCAGCTGTCCGCCATCGTGTTCCGCTACTTCTGGTGTCCGCCCTCCCGGCTGCTCATGGTACGTTCGGCGACGCCGTCAACCTGTCCGCGGGCGTGTTCACCGGCATCGAGTACGTGGGTACCCAGAGGCTTGCCACAGCCGCGGAACTCGCCCGACGCAGCGTTCGCGACAACCACCTCACCCTCCGGACGGTGCTGCAACACGGCTCGGCCGTACCGGCCCTGCTCGAGGTGGCGAAGTCGGCTCGCATGCTGGTCGTCGGTTCCCGCGGGCTCGGAGAGTTCACCGGCGGCCTGGTGGGGTCGGTCAGCTCCGCAGTAGCCAGTCACGCAGCCTGCCCGGTGGCGGTGGTCCGCGGAATGCCCGAAATGGATGCGCCTCCATTGGACGGGCCTGTAGTCATCGGTGTCGACGGCTCATCGAACAGCGAACCGGCCATCGCGGCGGCATTCGAGGAGGCCGCTCTGCGCGACGTCGATCTGGTTGCGGTGCACGCGTGGAGTGACTTCAGCCTGTTGACAATCGCGCCTGCCGATCTCAGTGACAACGAACTTGCCTGGTCGGCAGCCGAACCAGCGGAACAGGCCCTCCTGTCGGAGAGCCTCGCCGGATGGAAGGACAAGTACCCGGACGTCGTCGTCCGCAAAGTAGTCGTCCGGGACCGGCCAGTTCATCATCTGCTCCAGCAATCGGAGGCTGCGCAGTTGGTCGTGACCGGCAGCCGTGGGCGCGGCGGATTCGCGTCGCTGTTGCTCGGATCGACCAGCCGGGCACTCCTCCACGCCGTCAGCCGCCCGCTGCTGATCGTGCGTCGCTGACCTCAATTGATTGATATTTCGACTGCCCGAGATCTGCGCCGAGACAGCCTGGGGTGCATTGCTCTTTGCAGAGCATTACTAATGGTGACGGGCAGGTGCTACACCTCCATCTGTGTCCGTGAACAGGTGACCGGAACCCACGAGGTAATCACCACGACCGTGACGCCGGACGTCGAAAGGATGGAGCCGTCATGCATACACGTCACATCATGAGCAGCCCGGTCACCACCGTGAGTCCGTCGACCGCCGTCGACGAATGTCTCCGCATCATCGCGAGGACAGGGTTCACCGTCCTACCCGTCGTCGACGAGTCCCAGCACTTGGTGGGAATCGTCTCGGAGGGAGACCTGCTCCGCGCAAAGTTCCACTCGCTCCCCAGAGCCGACTTGTCAGTGTCCGAGACGATGACCACCCCGGTCGTTGCGATGACACCGGACACCGACATCAGCGACCTCGCGTCGGCGATGCTGCGCTCGGGTCTACGCGGAATTCCCATCGTCCACGAACACGATGTCATCGGAATCGTCACCCGGCGTGATCTTCTCGCGCTCCTGACAATGGACGACACCCGCATAGCGAAGGACGTGCAGCATCGTCTCGACGTTTACGCAGGATCGCGGCGGTGGACGGTCGAGATCACAGACGGCACGGTGGCGATCACCGGGCTCGCGCTCGACGATCCGGAACGAGAGGTGGTGACGGCCCTCGCCGCGGGCGTACCGGGCGTCGCGGACGTTCAGTTCACCCAGTCCTGAGGCTTCTCAGGCACCCCCGTGGCCGGTTCGGAGACTCCGCTGTTCGGGGTGTGGTTGGCCGGCAATAGCGTCTTGTATCGCGGAGATTCGTTGTCGTTCGCGACGGTCTTCCTCGACCTTCTCGGCGGCTGTCACCACGTGCGCGTCCGGGCCGGGAAATACCAGTGCCTCGTGACCGTCACGTATCCACCTGACAAGGTACGGAGGCTCGCCGTCCGCGTGGCGAACCTCGACGATCTGACCGACCTCGTCGGGGCTGTCCACGACTGTGCCTTTCACAACCAGCCAGTCCCCTGGTTCTGCGTGCATGTCGATCTCCATCCATGGCAACCTATCGAGCGACGCGCACATATGTCGTGGTTCGGTTGTGCCAGTTCGTGTGCTGCCGTATGGCGAGTGAGGTAGTGGTTGCTGCCCCTTCCCAGTTCACTCGTCATTGGATACCGGCAGTAGGGCCGAGGGTCCTCAATCGAGGGACCCCGGGGTGCTCTGTGAGGGAACATCGAGCCAAGACCTGCACAATCGACGGGCCCGGAACTGTCATGTTCCGTCGATCCCCGCTGCGCGCGGTGAACGCGGCAGGGTGAAGACGGTTCCCGCTCCCCGACAGGCGGCCGACGGTCGCGAGGTTCGCGACCCAGATCGAGTCACGGTGGGCGGATCCCGATCGGTGACTTTGTGCCCTGTACAGCAATCCCGTCGCGAGGTGAGAACCATCCGGCTTCCGCCCGCCCGGACTTCCCCCGTGTTCGTTGACAGTCAGGCCCCGACAGGGGCCTCACACTGCCCACTGATCGCGTTCCGTGCCGTGCCGTGCCGTGCCGTGAATGGTGACAGGAGACCCTACTGACCGCCGTCTTTCCGATGTTCACTCGAACTGTGAGAAGTGTTTCGGCGCACACGAGTCGTGTCGCGCGGAGTGATCCGCTCTCGACTACTCCGCACCGGCATCCCGCTCAACGAACACCGAGAGAAGGGCGCGAGAATGTCCGAGGATACGTTGGTCAAGCAGAATGTCGCGGCTGGCACCGCCACGGGCGCGGCCGTCGTCTTGGTCACAGTGGGGATACTGCAGCTTCTCCAGGGCATCGCCGCTGTTGCGAAGGACGAGGTGTTCGTCGTCGGCATCAACTACACGTACAAGATCGACCTCACCACCTGGGGATGGATCCACCTTGTCCTGGGTGCGGTCGTCGCACTCGTCGGCTGCGCGTTGTTCACCGGTGCCACCTGGTCTCGTGTGGCCGCAGTGATCATCGCGGCAGTCTCCATACTCGCGAACTTCCTCTGGCTGCCGTACTACCCGCTGTGGGCGATCCTGATCATCGGGCTCGATGTGGTCGTCATCTGGGCGGTATCGACCTGGAAACCCGACGAGGCATATCCGGACGCCACACGGCAACGGTAATACCGCGATCGAATGCCGGTGCACCCGCGGCGAACCTGTACCGGACGGGGCGGCATCACGTCAGCACAGACAGACCGCCACGCTGCCGGGGAGCTGGATCTGTAACGAGGAGCCTCGCATGACGAACCACGAACACCTTTCATGGTGCCGCGAAAACAGTGACCGGCTCCTGCCTGGAGATTGAGTCGGACGGCACACGCATACTGGTGGACTGCGGACTGTTCCAGGGCTCACGGAGCCTGGAGACACTGAATCACGGTGCCTTCGCCTTCGCGCCGGAGGGGATTGATGCGGTCGTACTCACCCACGCCCATATCGATCATTGTGGCCTGCTGCCCAAGCTGGTGGCCCGCGGCTTCGAAGGGCCAATCTTCTGCACCGACGAGACCTCCGAGCTCCTGCAATACATGCTCGCCGACGCGGGAAGGATTCAGGAGTTCGAGGCGCAGCGACGAAATCAACGGCGAGATCGCGCCGGCGAGGGGACATTCGAACCGCTCTATACCGAACAGGATGGGTTGACGGCGTGGAGGCAGACCCGCCCCGTCCCCTTGGAGGAATGGTTCCAACCCACCCCCGGGTTTCGAGCACGATTGTGGAATGCCGGACACATTTTGGGTGCGACGTCAGCGGAGGTCGACGCTGGAGGGGTGAGTCTGCTCTGTTCCGGCGACCTCGGTCCACAATACAAGGCGTTCCACGCCGACCCGGAAGGCCCTTCGGGCCTGGACTACGTTATTTGCGAGGCGACCTACGGCAGCCGGTCCCGCGCGAAGCTGACCATCAGCGAGCGACGGGACCTGTTGGAAGGAGAGATCAACAGGGCCATCTCACGTGGTGGCAACCTGGTGATCCCTGCCTTCGCGCTGGAACGCACGCAGGAGTTGTTACTCGACATTGCGTACCTCGCCGATGAGAACCGCATCCCCAACGTGCCGGTCTTCGTCGACTCGCCGCTGGCCAACCGGGCTACGAGCGTCTTCGCCAGGCATGCCGCCGAACTCGAGGATCTCAAGGGCAAGGACATCTTCCACCATCCGGCGATTCACTATGTCGATGATGCTGCAGTCTCCATGCGGATCAACACGATGTCGGGGGTCATCATCATTGCGGCCTCGGGAATGTGTGAGGCGGGACGGGTTCGCCATCATCTCGCACACAATCTGCATCGCCGGGATTCGACGATCTTGTTCGTCGGGTTCCAAGCTCAAGGATCGCTCGGTCGCATAATTCTCGAAGGTGCAAAACAAGTTCGTATTTCGGGCTCGGACGTCAATGTTCGCGCCCACATCCGGCGGATCGACAGCTACTCTGCCCATGCAGATCAGGCCGAACTGCTGGACTGGATCAAGGCGCGGAATCCTATTTCCGGAAGCCTGTTCTTGACCCATGGTGAGCCGGGAGCGATCGCGGCGCTGACCGAACTGGTATCCGACGACGACCCTTCGCTTTCCATCGTCACCCCGAAGATCGGCGAATGCTACCAACTGCAGTCCGGCACCCCCGCGAAGCTGGCGGGTACCGCCCGGACGGACGCGGCGCAACTGATCGGTCGGGACTGGCAGAACGACTACGCGGATTTTGCCGTGAGCCTCAAGCGTCAACTCGCCCGGATCTCCGAGACCGGGAACCGCCAGAAGGCCATAACGGAGATGCGCAGAGTCCTGGAACGGTATTCCGACGTCCACGACTCGCAGACGGAGCCGGTGCGCGATTGATCCGAGGACTCTGGGTGCCTGCGATGCAGTGGCCGCTGACGTCAGCAGTTGCCCTATCGGAGCTGGACCGGGGCCGTCCCCCGCGGTATCCCAAGTGTGTCCTGTGTAACTCTGAGGGTTGGGACATCGAGGCCGCATTGCGTCGCCCAGCCTTGTTCCGCCCCAAAGATCTTCCGTGGTGATCGGAAGCATCAGTATGTCCTTCGCGAAAAAATCGACATGCCACGCCGCGGAGATGCCGACGGTGCAGGTCGTCCGATCAACAGGGTGCCGACACCGATAAGATGCTCACCCTCGACGGCGCCGAGGGCACGATGTGCGTAAGACTGTCGGCAGAGTGGGGCACCGAACTCACCGAGGTGTTTCGGGCGTCGAGCGAAGATCAGAGTGAAGCGTTATCGGCCGACATCCGCTGGCGCAGGGGCACGACCACGTCTACTCGTCCGGTTGAGGTGCCGGATGGGTGAGGCCGGCGATCGCAGTGCCAGTCGCTGGTGCCGCGCGTGTTCGCATGCAGCCTGGGCGCCCTAGCGCCCGGCATCGCACCGCCGCAAGGCCCGCGGAGCTATACCTGATGTTCGGAGAGTGATGTGGAGAATCAGGCGAAAGGTTCAGCGCGAGATCGCTGGTACCCGGAATCAACACCCCTCGAGGCGGAGAGAAACGATCGACCATCCCCGAGTCATGGTGCGGTGAGTGCCCGTACAGAGATCGCGGTTGAGGTTCTCTGCAGGACCGGTGTGGAGGGCCCCGGCCCTCCACACCGCGCGGGTCATTGGCTGGGAAGTGCTTTCGGGGCACAGATGGCTTCGACGAACGACCCGACTGCATGCTCGGGAAGATGACGGGCGATGTCAGCTTCGCTGATCATCCCAACCAGTCGATGATCGTCGAGAACCGGCAGCCGGCGGATCTGGTGCTCCTCCATCACGGTGACCACCACTTCGACGCTCGCTCCGGCATCGACATGGTAAGGGCTGCCCTGCGCGAGATCGCCCGCGGTCATCGTGGCCGGGTCCTGTCCGGCAGCAACGCATTTGAGTACGATGTCTCGGTCGGTGATGATGCCGTGCAGGCGGTCGTCGTCGCCACAGATCGGCAGCGCCCCGACGTCCAATTCCCGCATACGTTGGGCGGCAGTGGTCAGGGTGTCGTGCTCGCCGATGCAGGTCGCCCCCGCGTGCATGATGTCACTTGCTGTGGTCATGATTGGTGATCTCCAAGGGTCTGTCGAATAAGCGGTTTCAGATGGTGGCGTGTGGCCACGTCAGCGGTTCCCTGGCCCGGTGACCGCAGACGCCAGCAGGTAGGTGCCCAGCACGACGGCGGCAAGGACGGCGATCGCGAAGGCGATGGTGCTCCAAGCACCGATCACCGCCAGAATGACCCACAACGTCGCGATAACCGGGATGATCGTCTTCGGCATACTGTCCCCGTTCAGGAAGGAGGCCTGGGTGAGCGGGTCCCCGTGTTCCGCGGTTCTCTGCCGCGGCAACCGGTCTGCCATCCGGGCGCCGATCCTCATCGCGTTCCACCCCGGCACAAGGCGGCGGTCAGGTGACTTTGCCGCCACTGGGCGTCGCCTTGATTTCGACGTGCTTCTCCGGTGTCGAGGATTCGGTTACCGGTACCGTCACAGTCAGGATCCCATCGGTGTAGGAGGCGTCGATGTCGTCTTCCTTCGCCCCGGCGGGCAGCGGCATGGACCGGTAGAAGCTGCCGTAGTGGAATTCCGACCGGGTGCCTTCCTTGTGTTGTTCGGTGCGTTCGGCCTTGATGGTCAACTGCCCGTCCCGGACGCTGATGTCGACGTCCTTTTCCGGGTCCATCCCGGGCAGTTCGGCGCGTAGGGTGTAACGGCCTTCGTCGAGATGTTCCTCGACACGGATCATGTGCCCCTCGAGGGACGTCCACGGCGGCATCGCCTCGAACCTGGCCATCAGATCCGACCAGTCCGGCAATGACGGCCACGCCGGCAGCAGTGCCTGGTGTGGGCGGCGGGGCGAGAGAATGCTCATGGCTGACTCCAGAATCGGGAGGTGTTACCTGACCCCTCCGAGTCCACTCCCCCTCAGGGGAAGACAGTAGGGCCAACAGTCCTCAGTTCGAGGGCTCACGTCACCGGCGGCAACTTTCATCCCGACCCTCCCTGAGTTGCCACGGTTCGCGACACCGGAAGACTGAGACCTCGAATCGAATCTGTTGGCCCTCTCGTGAATCCGGGTCTTATCGGTGTGCGCTGCGGCGCAGAGGTGGCAGTGTGGACGGCAGGTAGGTGGTGAACCACTCGCGGGCCAGTACCCCAACTTGCTCGAGGGTTCCGGGCTCTTCGAACAGATGGGTGGCACCGGAAACGATCTCGATCCGGCACTCGGCGGGGATCGCAGCTTGCGCGCGGCGGTTGAGCTCGAGAACGGTGTCGTCGCGGGAACCGACGATCAACAGCGTAGGGGCGCGCACTTCGGTCAGATGCTCACCAGCGAGATCGGGTCGGCCGCCACGGGAGACAATCGCCCTGATGTCGACGTGAGAGTAGGTGCCGGCAGACAACGCTGCGGCGGCGCCGGTGCTGGCCCCAAAATACCCCACCGGCAGGTCGGCGGTGTCGGGTTGGTTTTTCAGCCACAACGTGACCGCGACGAGCCGTTCCGCGAGGAGGTCTATGTCGAATACCAGGCCACGGTTGCCTTCTTCGGCGGCGGTGAGGAGATCGAACAACATCGTAGCCAGACCGGCCTGGTGCAGAATTTGAGCGACATAGCGGTTTCGCGGGCTGTGGCGGCTGCTGCCGCTGCCGTGGGCAAAGACGACTATCCCGATCGGGTTTTGCGGGATGGTGAGATGGCCCAGGCAGCGGACCCCGCCGGCGGAGACTTCAATGTCTTCGTCGCGAATCGGCGGATCAACTCCGGCGTCCGCCGACGCGTGTTCGCGGACGCCGCTGCGTGCACACCGCAAGAGTTCAGCTACCTCTTCGTCCGTGGTCTGGGAAAAATCCCGATAGCCCTGTCCTACCGCGAAGAATCCTCTCGGGGTCTGCATACACACGACCTCGTCGGCGTCTTCGGCAAGGTTGTCGATTTGCCGTGGCGACCCGATCGGGACAGCGATAACCACCCGCGCGGCGCCCTGTGCACGGGCGACCTGGCACGCGGCCCGGGCGGTCGAGCCTGTCGCCACTCCATCGTCGACGATCAGCGCGATCCGTCCCCTGATCGGGACCTGGTCGAACATGCCGCGTAAGCGTTCAGCGCGGTCACGAAGCTCGGCCGACTGGGTGCGTTCGACGGCGGCGATGTCGGTGACGGTGAGCGCGGCCCGTGATACGACGTCGGGATTGATCACCCGTACGCCGCCCTCACCGATGGCGCCGAAGGCCAGCTCGGGTTGGTACGGGACCCCGAGCTTGCGGACCATGATCACGTCGAGGGGGGCGTGGAGCGCCTTGGCGACTTCGAAGGCGACCGGCACGCCACCTCTGGGGAGTCCCAGCACCACGACGTCCTGTCCTTGGAATGTGCGTAGGCGTCTGGCCAGCCGCCTTCCTGCGTCGGCGCGATCGACGAATCCCATCAGAACCCTCCTCTGGCCAGAACAATTTCTCAGGCCTGTTCCGAACCTACGTCCGCCGGTGCACGCGTCACAGGGCCATAGGTCGCAAACTTGGAAGTTTGCTACCGATGGTCGGCGTGCACTCGAATGGTGGCGAATTCCTGGTGAAAACTGTTGTACACCAGTATGTTCTATTGTCGATTCGACCGGGACTGGTGTTCGACCCGGATATCTGTCAGGAGCGCGTCGGTGATGCTCCGACCAGTGTGAGCCACTCGGTGGCCCCCTGCGTGCCGGAACCGCTCCGAAACCCGATGTATCCGTCGGGGCGGACGATCACGGTGCCGGTGCCCGGCCAGCTGCGAACTCGGTGAACCCGTAGCCGCCCGTTGGGGATGAGCGGCACTTCCCAACTCGTGTCCCGCTGCAGGAGCATGTGAATTGCCGGTGTCGCAATCAGATGGTGTAGCTGCTGCCGGGCACCGTTGACGGTCACTTCCTCGTCCGGGATCCGCTCACCCGCTGGGGCTGCGACGGCGGTGGAACCCCTGGCGTCCTCGACCGTCAGCGGGCTGTGTCGATAGTGCCGGCGAAGTTGGGCGAGCAGCTGTACTGCGTACGTGAGGAGCCGACGACGTCGTAGCAGCAGCGGGACCAGCGGCGCCCCTGCCGACGAGAAGGCGATGCGGAGGAGTGACGGCACCGGACCGCGGCCTGCCTCGGCCCAGAACAACAGGTGGGTCAGCAGCAACACTTGCTGGGCGACAGGCCGTCGCTCGGCGGCGTAGGACCGCAGGAGGGTGGCGTTGCTGCGGCCCGGAAGGCGTGCCGCGAACGCGAGTTTCCATCCCAGGCCGGCAGCGTCCTGGATGCCGGTGTTCATGCCTTGGCCACCCGCTGGGGAGAAGGTATGCGCGGCGTCGCCTGCGAGAAATACCGGTCCGCGGCGATACCGTGACGCGATGCGGTGCTGGACTCGTACCCGTTCCGACCACGGGATACCGGTGATGTGGGCGTGCAGATGTGCCCGGTCGAAGAGGTGCTGCAGGTGGTGGCGGTCGGTTGGGGTGTGCGTGCGGTTCGGTGGTTGGGCGGTGAGCACGCGCCATTGAGCGGCTTCGCCCGTGGGGAGCAGGAACAGCAGTCCCTGGCGGTGGAGCCCGATGTGTGCGATGCCGGGCTGGACGTCACCGTCGAGTTCGACGTCGGCGAGGAGAATCTCACGCGGGTACGCGGCCCCGTCCCAGGAGATTCCTGCGGTCGCGCGCACTGTGCTCGTGCTGCCGTCGCACCCGATGAGGAACCGGGCCGCGATCTGCCGGCGGACGCCGTGATGGGTCACCTCGCAGACAACTCCTTTGTCTGCACGGTACGACGTGAACTGTGACTCCCACTCCACCTCGACGCCGCGGTTGCGGAGTGCTCGTCGCAGGACGGCTTCCACGTCGGCTTGCCGAACGAGCAAGAAATTGGGAAATGCGGTGTTCGGCAGCCGGAGTTCGCCCGGGCGGACGGGCACACAGCGACGGCGCAGGTGCAGGTGGACCTGCGGGCTGGGATCTCCGAGCGCCAGGAGTTCATCGATCACACCGTGTGGTCGGAGTACTTCGAGGGTCCGGGGCTGGACGAGGAAAGCCCGTGAGAATCGGGGCGCGTCGGGTCTGCGGTCAATGATCCGCACGTGGGCGCCGTAGTCGTGGGCGAACAGGGCCGCGGCGAGTCCGGTCGTGCCCGCACCGACGATGAGCACGTCGAGAGGCTCACCGTCCGGCGCGATCATGTTGATCCTGTCTCCGTCCGGACCAGCCGCCACCACGCCTGGTCGGGCGGTGCGGACCACTCTTCTGATCGGGCGCCTTCGAGGACGTCGTCGCGAAGCTGACCGGGCAGGATGCAGTAGCGGATCGAGTGGCGATGGCTCACCAGCGCGAGAGCCCACCACAATGCCCGGACGTAGTCCTCGGCCGGGCGTGTACCGTCCCACTGGTAGAAGCCGCGGTAGCGGTCCAGGTCGTCCGCGGTGAGCCACAACTTTGATACGAATCCGGGGAAGCCCGCGAATAGTGGTGTGTTGAGCAGCCTTTCGGCTTGGAACAATGCGTGACCCCATCCGTGGGCTCCCCGCAACCGGAAGGATACGACGAGGACTGATGGATCGCGTGGAGACTCGTCGCAGGCGACGGTCTCGCGGTAGACGACTCCGGTGGTGCCGTCAGCGAACGTCATTCGCCGGCCCATGTTCCGTTCCGGTTGGTGAAGACGGTGGCGGGCCAGGAGGTTCATCGTGCGCGCGGCGCACCGGGCCAGCCGCGGTGCCGCCACGCGCAAGGGCAGTGGTCGCGGTTCGCAGTCACGGATGGATCGCTCTGCCACAGGGTCAGCCCTCGCCTGCGCCGCGTTCTCGGGTGTCGCATCCAGGCGCTCGGCGCAGGGCACGAATACCTCGGTGCGGGGTGCCGCGACACCAGGCCCGTCCAGGTAGGACTCCCACGGGTCTCCTGATGGGACGTAGCCGTGCTCCGTGATCCAGTGGACGGCGGCGTCGTACGCTGCACCGATTCCGCTGTAGTCACCGGCATGGATCGTGGTGGCAGCGCGACCCGCCGGTTGTGACGTCGGCTCGACACGACCGCGGGCGGCGATGCCGCCGCTGAGGGGGAAGCCGACCTCGACGTCCAACCTGTCGTCTGCGGTGTGGCGGTACCGCGCGGATGGAGCACCGGTGATGCGCCGGCCCTGCCGTTCGGCAACGGTTACCACCTCGCCGAAGGCCTGCCCGAGAAAGTCTTGCATGTGGTCGAGGCCGATGCGGCCTCGACCACAGCGGCCGGGTGTGCATCGATCTCGACGAGTTCGATTTCGTATCCCATACCTCTACCATCGGCGTCGCCTGTAGGCGACGCGAGGGCCGAAGGTCCCCCGGCAGCCATTTTCTCGAAACCCTCGAACCGATCGTTCCGCCCTGCCGGCACCCCGCATCACGTACCGCAACTCGCGCTACACGTCCACGACATGTCACAGGACACCGAGATGCCGATCGTCCGGACTGTTGCTGGTGCGGTCGTCTCCAGGACAGGCCTCCTCGCGGAGGGCATCCAGGACGACGGAGCCGTCCACGGTTTCCCTGGCCTCCAGCAGCACAGTGAGGCGATCGAGTGCGGCGTGATGACTTGTCAGGAGATCGGTCGCCCGTGTTTCCGCCGCCCTGAGCAGCCTCGCCACCTCCTCGTCCACGACGCGCTGCGTGTGCTCCGAGTAGGGTCTGGCCAACATGTTTGCTTGGGTGTCGGCATGTAGGGAGTCAGGGTTTTCGGAGGCATAGCCGACTGGGCCCAAGGCCTTCGACAGGCCGAACTCGCGCACCATTCGAGTGGCGATGGCGGTTGCGCCGATCAGATCGTTCGCGGCGCCGGTCGACCCCTCGCCGAACACCACGAGTTCCGCGGCTCGCCCCGCCACCCGCACCGCGAGCAGATCGGCGAGATAGCTCTCGCTGTAGAGATGCCGTTCGACCTCGGGGAGTTGCTCGGTGGTGCCCAACGCCATTCCGGCGGGCAGGATCGTCACCTTCGCCACCGGATCCGCGTGCGGGCACAATGCGGCGAGCAGGGCGTGGCCGGATTCGTGGACTGCCACCGAGTGCCGTTCTTCCGGCAGCAGCGCATTTGTGGTGTCGCGCCGCCCGAGGAGCACCCGATCGCGTGCGGCGGCCAGATCCTGCGCCGAAATGACTGTGCGATCTCCCCGCACGGCGTTGATCGCGGCCTCGTTCACGACGTTCGCGAGATCGGCGCCGGAGAAGCCCGGTGTGGCCCGGGCGACGATGGTGAGATCGGCATCCGGGCCGAGATGTTTCTCCCGGGCGTGGACCGCGAGGATCGATGCCCGCTCCGTCTGATTGGGGAGCGGAATCGTCACCCGACGGTCGAATCGGCCGGGCCTCAGCAGGGCGGGATCCAGGGATTCGGGCCGGTTGGTGGCGGCGAGGACCACGATTCCCACGCTCTGGTCGAATCCGTCCATTTCTGCGAGTAGCTGGTTGAGGGTCTGTTCGCGTTCCTCGTTTCCACCGAAACCGGCTCTCCCGCGCCGGCTTCCGATGGCATCGATCTCGTCGATGAAGACGATGGAGGGTGGACTCTTGCGGGCTTGCGCGAACAGGTCGCGGACGCGGGAGGCGCCGACACCGACGAACATCTCCACGAATTCGGACCCGGTGACCGACAGGAACCGGACGCTCGCCTCCCCCGCGACTGCGCGCGCCATCAAGGTCTTGCCTGTTCCGGGCGGCCCGATCATGAGCACTCCCCGGGGGCCCTGTGCTCCGGCGGCGGCGTACTTCGCCGGATCTCGGAGGAAGTCGACGACCTCGCTGACTTCCTGTTTGACGCCTTCGTAGCCGGCGACGTCGGCGAAGCGGGTGGTGGGACGCTTCGCTTCGATCACCCGAGCCTTGGAGCGGCCGAAGGCGCCAGCACCGCCGATACCTCCGCTGAAAGCGTGCTGTGCCCGCCGGGTGACCCAGAGGAAGAGTGCGCCGAGAAGTACAAGCGGCAAAAGACTTCCCAGTAGTGTCCCCCACACGTTTCCGGTCGCCTTCTTCGCCGTGATTTGGATGTTCTTGGATTACAGGCGCTGGTCGAGGCCGCTCACGTTCAGGGCCGTCGGGAGTTGGGTGACGAAGGCCGAGCCGTCGGTGAGTGTTCCGTCGATCCCGCCGTCGCCGTCGATGGTCACTGACTTGACCGATTCGGAGTCGATCCTGCCCAGGAAATCGCTGTACGACAGTGTCTGGCTGTCCGTGCCGGCCAGAGTGGCCACCAGGATCACCGCGAGCAGCATCCCGAAGAAGGCGAGCATCGGCCACCATGAGCCCGGCGACGGAGGCTGGGGCGGACTGGGATCCGGTGGTGGCCCCGATCGCGCCGAGCGGGAGAGATACCGGCGCGAGAACCGCAATCTGGTGATCACGGCTGGCCCCATGGTTGCGCGAGCGAGCGGGCGGGTCGACGACCAGATCCGATCAGGTGCATGCCGGACCCCTTGTTCGAATTCCCATTCTCGGTGTCTATTCAGCGTCGCCGGAACGCGGCGGGGAAGACAGGGCCGAATGTCATCTCACCCGGGAGACGTCCAGGTCGGCAGACCGCGGCGGGGGCCACGAGTCGGTGCCCTGCGGCCCCTCCGCGAGGGACCAAATCCTCTCGGGCACCCCGCGCGAACAGCGTTCGATGGAACATAGACACGGGATGAGACGCACGACCTCTCCCGACCGGGTGATACCGGATTCTGGAGGACCGCGCCCCGGTCGACTCCCGCGCACAGCGACCCGGAACAGATCTTCGTCGCTCGGCTCGGCCGAAGGGTACCGGAGAGATGCTGCTATTGAACCTACTCGGCGGATTGACCGAGGAGGAAGTCGACCTCGTCGTCGCAGAGGAACTCGAACTCCCCTGATGCCTCATCTGAACTGGACCGCGTTCACGCCAGTGAACCCGCACGCGATCGACACGGACTGTACGGTTCCTGACACGGTTGGTGCGGGGTGTGCACCCCGTGTCAGGTCGGCCGGCCTTGTTGCCCTGCACGGCCTGCCCGGGGGGCGACCCGGGCGAGGTGCTAGAGCGCCGAGGGATAGGTTTCCGGTGTTTCGCCTTCCACCCAGAGACTTGTGCGTTCGAGGGGCTCGACCGCCCTGGTCGTGTCGATATGGATCACCGCATCGAATTGCTCGGAGATCCGGGTGTGGAAGTAGTGGCTCTGCCGCTCGGTCTCAGGTCGGTAAATCACCCCAATCGCCCGCTGGAGTCTCGCGGCACGCAATGTCTTCGCAACAGTGTTTTCCTCATCGGTGCGCACGAGGAAGGATTGCTCGCCGAGCTCATGGAAGAGCGCCTCGACGCTACCGGGCAATGCCGGGCGCACGTCCTTGCGTTCGGCCGGGCCGCCCCACTGACTCGCCGCGGTGACGGTGCCGGAAAATGTGGTGAAGCCGATCAGCAGGCAGTCGCCGGGATGCGTTTCGCGCACCAGCTGCCCGACGGTCACCTCGCCGCGGCTTCCGGCCTCGGTTGCTCGCGCATCGCCGACATGTGAGTTGTACGCCCACAACACGATTCGAGATGTCGTGCCGCACTGTCGGTCGAGATGTTCGATGAGCGCCTCGAGTGTGCGGACCATATGACGGTCGCGTAGATTCCACGAGAGCATGCACCCACTGAACATCGTTCGGTAGTAACCTTCGGCATCACACACGCCCACGGCGTTGCGTTCTGCGTAGAACTGCTCGTCCTCGGCGCCCATCCCGTCCCGCCGCACGTAGTCCAGGGAGTGGCGTTGCAGCTCGACGAGTTGTTCGACAACCTTCTGTTCGCACCACTCTCCAGCACCGAATGCCGCTGCATAACCATATGATTGACTATCGTCACCACCGCGGTTATCGAAGCAGGAGTAGCGGTCACGGGCACGCTGGGCGGCGGCGGGGTCTACCCGATCGAGATAGTCCACGACCTCGCGCGTGGATCGGTGCAGGCTGCACAGATCGAGACCGTAGAACCCGGTGGGGGTCCGACCGGGCGCCCTGCAGCGTTCATTGTGTTCCTTCAGCCATCCGACGAAGTCCCGTACCGGGGCGTTCCGCCACATCCAGGCCGGGAACCTCTCGAATCCGCGCAGTGCTTCTTCTGCGGTCGCGTCGGGACCATCCCGCGCACGTAACGGGTGACGCGGTAGGCGTCCGACCAGTCGGCCTCGGCAGCGACCGCCGAGAATCCTTTCTCCTCGATGAGCCGTTTGGTGATTTCTGCGCGCGCCGCATAGAACTCGTGGGTGCCGTGGGAGCTTTCGCCGATCACCACGATCCGGGCGTCGTCCACCAGATCGAGAAGCACGTTGAGTGAGGGAACACCGTGTGGGGCATCAAGTGCCGCGGCGCGCAGTGCTGCCGCCGAGCTGAATTCGAACGCCTTCGCATCACCAGCTGTCCCGGCGACAGTGGGCGTGCCCAGAAGCGTCAGGACCTCGCGGTCGGTCACCTGCGCGAAATTCCAGAACGATTCACTGACTGCGTGGAAGGGGAACGGCATTGTCGCGCATACCACGTCGTCGACCATGGCGGCGAGGTCGCGGCATGTGGACTCGGTGCGTCGACGGCGGCGAACATGCTCGCGCCGGTGGCGAGGCCGTCGTCGACGAGGATGACGATCTTGTCGGCGACGTCGGGAGGCGGTCGGTTCTCGCGGTAGACAGCTTCCCGTCGCGATAGTTCCCGGCCCTCGCGATCGAGCTCTCGGCGTATTTGTTCCGGGGAGATTTGCAGGTCTCGGATCACGTCGTCGTTGACCACCACGGTGCCGCCGCTGGCCAGTGCGCCCAGCGCGAACTGGGCGTGGCCCGGTACTCCGAGCTTCCGTACGACGAACGCGTCGAGTGGGGCGCCCAGCGACGCTGCCACCTCCCCTGCCATGGGTATCCCGCCCCGCGCCATGCCGAGCGCAGTGACCCTGGGATTGCCACGGAACCCCTCGAGGAGTCCGGCCAGGACCCGTCCGGCATCTCGGCGGTCTTGAAAGACTTGTTCCGGCCGTCCCGCCGGCATTGCGGTGGTTGCACTCATGTCACCCTGCTTCTTCAAGGTCCGGACGCGTGGGTATTGCGTGCCCCTATTCGATCCTTCTTGCTCTGATACCCAGGGAACGGGGTCAAAGTGCCTTTTCCGCACTGGGTGCGGTGTTCCGGTCGGAGGGCGGGACGCGCCACGGTCACGGGCGCGCCACCTTCGGGGACCAGCCTCAACTAGTGACTGTCGACCCTACTGTCATGCCTGCCAGGCGACTTCGATGAGGATGTACTTTCGTCGACGTCGGAGCCCTCATGTCTGCCGTGATCATCCTTGCCGTAGTCGTCACACTCGGGCTCCTGCTCGCCCTGTCCATACGTGTCGTGAACCAGTACGAGCGCGGTGTACATTTCCGGCTCGGCAAGATCATCGGGGTGCGCGAGCCCATTCTGACGCTGATTGTCCCGGTCGTCGATCAACTGTCCAAAATGTCCATGCGGATCGTGACGCTGCCCATCCATTCTCGAGGAATCATCACCCGTGACAACGTCAGCGTCGACATTGCAGCGGTGGCCTATCTCCGCGTCGTCGACGCGAGGAAGTCGGTGGTCGTAATGGGAAACGTCGGAAGTGCGATCAATCAGATTACCCACACCACCCTCCGCTACGTCGTCGGACAGCATTCTGTCGACGAGACGCTCTCCGGCACCACAGTCATCAACGGCAGCATTCGGCAGATTCTCGACACGACCACCCTCGAGTGGGGTATTCAGGTCACCCTGGTCGAGCTCAAAGACATTCAGCTTGCCGACAGCATGAAGTGGGCGATGCCCCGGGGGGCGGAGCGGGAGAAGAGAGCAGAGATCATTGCGGCGGAGGGGGAAGCGAAGGCTGCCGCCGCGCTCGGCACGGCTTCCGACTCCATGATCGCCCACCCACTCGCATGGCAGCTACGGAACTTGCAGACAGCCGCGGAGTTAGGCGTCGAGAAGGACACTACCGGCGTCTTCCCTGCCCCGCTGATGAGTGCTAGCGGTGAGCTCGGGTCGTTCCTTTCCCGCGAGAGCACAGCCGCATCGCCGGTAGTAGATCCTCAAGCCGTGTGGACGGACTGCGCCCCCACCCCCTTGGCCATGTCGGCATGAGTTCGCTCGCAACCCGATCACGGAGAACGGAACAGCGAAATGAGTGGCCCCTCCGATCATCGTCACATCGTCGTCGGAATCGACGGTTCCCGCGGTGCACTCAACGCCGCTGCGTGGGCAACAGAAATCGCTGCCCTTCATCGTGTTCCACTGCGACTGCTCTGCGTGCACGACCCCTCCGAACACGAGCGAGAGGTCGAGCCGCACCACGGGGAGCACGAGCGCCAACGCGCCCAGGACGCGCACAGGCACCTCACCGAGGCCGCAGACGTCGCCCGCCACGTTGCTGCCTCGGCACCGACACGTCCCGGGAACACCGAGATCAGGATGGAAATGCGGGCAGGAACGTCCTTCACCACACTGCTCGAGGCCGCAGATGCGGCCGACCTTCTGGTCCTCGGTGCCCGAAACGGTTCGTCCTCCGGCAGCGAATCACTGGTGACGACCGCGGCGCTGATCGCACGCGCAGCCTGCCCCGTTGCGGTGGTCCGGGCAGGATTTCGCCGTACTGGAGGGCCGGTCGTGACAGGAGTTCGATCGGAGTGCGAACCGGACGTTCTCCACTACGCCTTTCGCTACGCGCACCGGCGCGGGACCTTACTGCGTGCTGTTCATTGCGTCCTAGCCGGTCCGGGTTCATCGGAACCGGGAACCGAGCACGCCGCGGGTTCGAACGAGGCTCGCGATCTTCTCGATACATGGTTGGAGCCGGACGAGGCCCGCTTCCCCGATGTCGTGGTGGACCCGATCACCACCGAGACACCCGCGGATGTGGCGTTGGTCCGCTACTCGTCGTCGGCCGAGTTGGTGGTGGTCGGGCGCGGCGCCCCCCATCCACCCCGCGGAATCCTCGGCCGCACGGCCACGGGCGTTTTTATGCACGCGATGTGCCCCGTCATCTTTGTCGGTCCACACCGGCGCGATCGGTATCCGAGGGCGTGAGCCAGGCCCCTGCGGCGGAGCGGTTGGGTAGACGGCGATGAGTCCGCTTCTGAGGATCGGCCGCGCACTCGGTGCCTTCGTGTTCGTCGTCGTCGCTGGGACGCTCGGGTATGTCGTCCTGGGCTTCGGGATATTGGATGCGCTGTATCAAACTGTCACCACCATCAGCACGGTCGGCTTCCGTGAAGTTCACCCGCTCAGTGCGGTGGGCCAGTTGTTCACGATCCTTCTCATCCTGGCAGGTGCCGGTACGGCGCTGTACACCTTTGGGGTCATCCTCGAAGCACTCATCGAAGGTCATCTACGTCAGCACATGGAGCGTCGACGAATGGACAAACACATCAGCCGGATGACCGGACACGCGATCGTCTGCGGTTTCGGCCGGGTCGGACGCGCCGGAGTGCAGTACCTGACCTCGCTCGGGATGCCGGTCGTCGTCGTCGACCGAGATCCGGAGCGCCTCACCGAACTCGATGTTCCGACAGTGGTCGGGGATGTCACCGACGACCACGTCCTCGAAGCGGCGGGAATCGGCCGGGCCCACGCTCTCATCACGGCGCTCGACACCGACGCCGACAATGTCTACGTCACACTGTCGAGCCGCGCACTGAGCCCGGACCTGATCATCATTGCCCGCGCACGCAACGACGGTTCGACATCCAAGCTGATTCGGGCAGGAGCAAACCGCGTCGTCAACCCGCAACTCATCGGGGGGCGCCGGATGGGCGCCTTCGCGCTCCAACCACATGTCGCCGAGTTCCTGGACGTCGTGATGCACGAGGACACACTGGACTACCGGATCGAGGAGGTCGCGGTGTCAGCTGATTCGCCGCTGGCCGGGCGCACGCTGGCCGAATCGGCCCTCGCGGCGGTCACCGGTTCCCTGCTGATGGCCCTACGGTCACCGACGGGGCAGTTCGTCGCCAATCCCCCGCCGGAGCGGCGTCTCGACCCGGGCACCATTCTCATTGCGCTGGGAACCGCGCCGCAGCTCGAGGCGCTTCGCCGCGAGCTCAAACAGAGTGAGGGAGTCGACTCACCGTGAACAATTCCTTCCCGTCACTGCAACTCGGCCGGGGTGCGGCGAGCCCACCTAAAGTACGCGATCGGTCCGAGGAAGTTCACGGCGATCACAGCGGCCCATGTCGTTCTGCTGCCCTTGATGTCGCGTGGATCACGTGTCGCCAGATCTGCCCAGGCAGCCACGGCCAACCCCAATTGCACCGCCGCCGCCACGACCAGCGCAGCGCGCTGCAGCGATGTCAGGCTCGACCACCTCACGCGCGTCTTCGACGAACTCATACTGCTCCTCCGATGTCATCTCGCGCCGGCCCGGCAACGCAACGAGTAGGACCTCCTCGGTGCCGACCGCCAAATCTAAGACCGCGGCTCCGTATCCCGGGTCGATTCGGCGGCGATGATGCCTGCCCATGCGCACACGTCCGACCAGTCTCGGGCGTCGCCGTAGTGCCCACCCATGAGCACAAAGACGACCCGTCCGAAGCCGGGCCAGTCACCCGGGGCAATCGCCCCGGCAAAGAATCGGTGGTCCCGCACATCGGCCGCGTCCCGCAGCATCTGCACCGCCCGAGGCTCCGGTGTCACGCGACGCAGAAAACGCGCCAACCGTCTCGACAGGGTCGTGCTGGTGACCCCCACCGACGACACCGAAAACGCCCAAACACGCTTTCCCTCCAACTGGGACCGCAGCCGCTCGACAGCGTCGGATGCCTCGACGAGCCACTGCCCGTCATGGATCGCACTCCCGAGAACAATCACGTCGTAGGAGTGCACCTGAGACACATCCGCCGCCGACCGCACATCGACCGCCCGCCCGGAACCCTCGATACACGACCCGAGTCGCTCCGCTATTCCGCGAGTCGAGCCCTTCGCGGTCGCGTACGCCACCAATACCTTCATGTGCGGGGCCCTTCTCGGGAGGTGTCGGCGCCAGAATTGTCTCCGTCCGCGCCTGCCGTGGACTCATGCGGCTCGAATGGTCCCTGATCGAGACGGAACGGTGGGTACTCGTCTCGCATCAGTGTCGCGTACGCCGCAACGCGAAACGCCCAGCGATTGATGCCCATCACGAAGTCGAACAAACCGTGTGGGTACCGTCCGGTGACGAGCAGCGACATCGCCGAGAAAATCACCACGAGACCGAGCACGGAACTGAAAAACCACGGCTGCCCGTAGTGCGCACCGGCGGTGACGGACACTCCGGCACGCCAACTCCCGAACCAGCCTCCCGCGAGTAACGCCAGGATCAGGTAGTGCGGGAGCGCCAACAACCACCACTTCACGACGACCAACCCACGAGAGAGCCGGGCAGGGTAGTCGACGTCGAAGTCCGCCGGATAATCGGTACGTTTCAGGGTGAAGGGTGGGTAGCGGTCCGTGGCCAGCGCCGAGTAGGCGTAGAACTGCACTCGCCACATCCACCGGAGAACACCGACATTGAAGTCGAAGAAGGCCCGCGGGTACCGTGCCGTGAACAGGATCGCGAATCCGGACACCAGGGTAGTGACGACGAACGCGACAGCGAGGAAGACGAGTACGAAGAAGTGCGGGATCGCCAGGAGCCATTTCGCCAGCCACATCCATCGCGACAGTGGCGCGTCGAGTTCACCCACGAGACGAACGGGATAGACCGTCGACGGACCCTGTGCGTCACTGGGGTCGCCGGCGTCCCTGTCGTCGGCCCCGACGGGATGTGGTTGCGGCGGACCGTGCCGGCCCAGGCCGATTGCTCCTGCCACGATCAACGGAATTCCGATGACCAGAAGGGCGACTGCGCCGATCAAGACACCCAGAGCGAGCGGGCCGAGAAACGCTAGATGTGCACCGGCTTGAATGTCGGCGGACACCCCTGGGGTCGCGTCGGCATTCATCACGACAGCCGTCCAGGCCCCCTGCCGTAGCTCCCATCGCACTTCCTGCATGCCGGGCCCTGATGAAGAAGCCGACCAAAATGGCTGTTCCCCGGGCAATGCTGCCTGCCGTGCGCCGGGAATCTGCCGATAGGTCGGCCGGAACGGATCGAACTGCACCGCCGTCACCTCGGTGTGAGCAACATCGGTGAAGTACTTGTCGACCTCATCGCGGGGACCGATCCCGATGAAAATATCTCGATCGGGATCACGGGAGGTGGCTCGCAGAAGAACCCGGCCGAGGTCCTCGGAACTGAAGCCTTCGGGCAGGTCCGCACCGGCGAACAGGTCGACCTTTTCCGACACGAGCGCGCTTTCACTCGTCTCGTAACGCGCACTCGGGGAGGTGAAATGCCCACCGTCGCGTTGCATGAAGTAGGCCCACCCGAGAAACACCGCGGCAGTGAGAAGCGCGAATCCGGTCAGGGCGCTCAGACAGCCCAAGACGAGAACAGCCACTCTGCCGGTTCGCACAGGCAATTCCTCCCGGTCCGCGGTCCCCGAAGTCTCAGTGTGAGTCCTGCCTCCAGCCGCACGTCAGGGTCATTGGTCACTTCCTCCCGTGCACCGGAAGCCACACCTGCCCCGCCGCCCCAGAATACGAAGCCGCCACCTTTCCTCGATCTGATGTGCATCCTGAGGCTGCGAAGGATCGCAGACCAGGCCCCAGTACACCGGCCAAGGGGCCGACACATAATGGACGAAGCGGCCGAAGCCGCCGCGCCGACTCTCGCCGGGCCGGTATAGGCCGGGTGTGGCGGATGTACCACGGCATACCGCTGGCGTCGACCGTTGTCCTGCTTCTACACGGACTAGTCCCGAGGTCAGCGGACGTGTTGCAATCCACACCTATTCCGAGGGTGAGCGTCGCACGTTCGAGAGGGGAGTCCGCCAAACGGCCGGGTCGACGACCGGAAACCGGCGGCCGGTCACCAGTGTGGGAACGAGTCTGATGAAAAGATTCTTCGCCCCTTTCTGCCATGGAAAGAGCGGCAAATCCACGGTGTCCATCAACTCATCGATCTCACGGATCCCCTCGGCGCGCCCCTTGACTACAACACTCCACGCTTCGTGCGCCGGCGCCTCGTAGCCGTCGACTTCCAGCGCAACCGGCGCATCCGACAGCGCAGCGGACACCTTGGTGCCTCTCCCGGACCTGAACACGATGGTTCCATGATCGACCGCATAGTTGAGAGGGAAAATATCCGGGTGGTCGTCCACCCACACGGCAAGGCGGCCAACGCTCTCGGTACGGAGCAGTGCCCAGCATTCGTTGACGGCAAGTTCCTTGGCGCTTGGGTCGTCGCTTCCCATCGTCTTCGCCTCCTGTCGTTGCATTCAGTCTGGTGCCGTCCATCTTCCATCGCGGCTATCCGCCTCACGAGAATCCCCGTCGCTGGTTCGGCTTTGCGCGAGGTAAGCGCCCTATCCACTGTCGGACACTCAGCCGTGAGTTGCGGGAATAGTTGGCGAATCCGAATACCACCGGTGTCGCATACACCAGCAGCATGATCGCGCCGTGCATCGTGAACAACTGGCTGGACTGCTCGACAGGAAATAGACCCGACACTGCCGACTCGGCTCAGCATTGCTATCAGTCCGCCGATCATGACGATGCGAAGGCGGTGACGAGATTCATCTCGTCGGGGTTCTTTGGGTCGGTCGTGGTGATCGGGGGAAGAGTGGCACTCTCGCGGCAATACCGAGTCGGGTAAGGCCTCCTGAGCGGACCTGTGGCCATCATGAACTCCCGATTCGACACCTGAATCGACTCCTCTGGAGAAGGGTAGACCCGCGCCGCTGCGCGTACAGCGGGAAGCGCAGATCGACACCGAGCGCCCCTACCGCCGGCGGCAGTGAGGCATCAGCTTGCCCAACGTGCTGACAATGACGGCATTCGGATGCCATCATCAGACATGGGCAATGGCACGGATGAGGCAGCCGGGCAACCGATCACCGAGTTGACCGCGCAGGAGAGCTGGCAACTGCTCAGCTCGAAAGAGCTGGGGCGGCTCGCCTTGAGCGTGACCGGCCGGGTCGACATCTTTCCCGTCAACTACGTCGTCCATCAGCGCAAGGTGTACTTCCGAACCGCGGAGGGAACCAAGCTCGTCGAACTCACCATCAACCGGGACGTCGCCTTCGAGGTGGACGAGCTAGCCGAGAAATCGGGGTGGAGCGTCATCGTCCACGGCACCGCGCGGCGGCTTCAGAAGCTCGACGAGGTCGCCGCAGCCGACGAGTTGCCGTTGCGGTCATGGCTGGCCACCCCCAAGTTCAATTACGTCGAGATCACGCCCACCGAAATCACCGGCCGCCGACTCGTCTTCAGCGACGGACCGGACCGGTAACCGCCCGAGCTGCCTCGGGCTTCCTTCGCCGGGCCATTCCGACCGACCCTGTAGTGACGACCGCGGTGCCAGGTAGGCGGCCGCGAGCGCGAAGAAGGGAATGGGAGGCGCCAGCAACCTTCGTAGGAGGCGCCGGAGAGTCGTGTTGGGAGCGGGCCAGGCGTTTCCTCTCGTTACCCGATCCGAGATCGGTGAGCAGCCTCGTCACTGGGGCCGCCCTCTCGTCAAGTGCCGCGCGGAGACCGTGGTGGGCGGCGTGGGGATTCTCTGCTCACCGCAGTGGAGCGCAGGGTGCAGGTCTGCAAAGTGGTTTCGCTGCATCAGCAGTCTCAGTGTGAATCGTTACTCCAGGCGCGCATCGGGGTGTCGGCTACCAGCTTCCGCGAGCTGGAAACCACATGTACCGCGCGTCCCGGATTCGGGACCTCCATCATTTACATTTACCTCCGCCTGACCCGTGTGGTGTGGCAGCGAAGGATCGCAGACGAAAGGCCCTAGTACATCCGCCGACGGATCAGCGACAGTTGACGAAGATCGGCGCCCGAAAGTCCGAAAGCCGCACCGGCCAGGGAAGTGGTTGCAGACCTGCGAGGAGCACGACGGAGGCGGACATGCAACACATCATAGAAGTGCACGGCCTGCACAAGCACTTCGGTCATGTTCACGCCTTGGACGGCCTGGCCCTCACCGTCGACGCCGGCGAGATCCACGGCTTCCTCGGGCCCAACGGCTCCGGAAAGTCCACGACCATCCGCGTACTTCTCGGGATCCTGCGCGCCACAGCCGGTCAGGCCCGGTTGCTCGGTCGCGATCCGTGGTCCGAGGGTTCGCGCTGCACCGTGAAGTGGCTTACGTGCCGGGCGATGTCACGCTGTGGGCGTCCCTGTCCGGTGGCGAAACAATCGACCTGTTGGCACGACTGCGCGGCGGGCTCGATGAACACCGCCGCGACGAGTTGATCGAACGGTTCGACCTGGACCCGCGGAAGAAGGCGCGCAGCTACTCCAAGGGGAACCGGCAGAAGGTCGCCCTGGTGTCGGCTCTGCTCGTCACACGCCCGGGTTCTGCTCCTCGACGAACCCACCTCCGGCCTGGACCCGTTGATGGAGCAAAATTTCCGTGAGTGCGCCCGCGAAGCCGTCGAGCGCGGCGCCACCATCCTGCTGTCGAGCCACATTCTCTCCGAGGTCGAGGCGCTCTGCCATCGGGTGACGATCATCCGCGACGGCAAGACAGTCGACAGCGGCGCCGTCGACTCGATGCGTCACCTCAGCCACACGTCGATCACCGCCGAGCTACTCGGCGATCCGGCGACCTGCACCGCATACCCGGAGTCGCGGACATCACGATCAACGGCAGCACTCTGCGCTGTCAGGTCGATAGCGTCGGCCTCGGCCAGCTGATCCGGGTACTCGGGGACACGGGCGTCCGGAGCCTGGTCAGCACACCACCCACGTTGGAGGAGTTGTTCCTTCGGCATTGTCGGGGGGACGGCACCCCGGACGAACCGATCGCGAACAGGGTGAAGGAACGGACATGATCACCACGTCCGCGACCAGTTCCGCGAATGCTGGGACGCGCGCGGATCTCACCGCAGACTTCACCGGAACACTTCACCTTCTGCGACTGTGCCTGCGCCGCGACCGGGACGTGCTTCCGATGTGGGCCCTGATCATCGGCGTGCTGATGCCGATCACATATGCCGGCAGCATCGAATCGGTCTACCCAACGGCCGCCGATCTGGCAAAGTTCGCGGCGGCGACCGCGGCCAGCCACGCCCAAATCGCTATGTAAAGGGCCCATTTTCAACTCCAGTCCCGGCGTGGTGGCGACCTGGAAAGCCGGGGCGCTGTACACCGTGAT
The DNA here is from genome assembly GCF_002300155.1 of Rhodococcus sp. ACS1. Classification (NCBI taxonomy): domain Bacteria; kingdom Bacillati; phylum Actinomycetota; class Actinomycetes; order Mycobacteriales; family Nocardiaceae; genus Rhodococcus; species Rhodococcus sp. ACS1. The sequence continues at coordinate 466,810 of NZ_NSDZ01000007.1, read as the reverse complement.
CGCCGTCGCGGTGATCCTGACCGTGATCCGGCACACCCGGGCCGAAGAGGAATCCGGGCGCGCCGAGCTGATCGATTCGACCTCGGTCGGCCGGTACGCCGCACTGACGGCCGCCATTGTCGTCGCCACCGGCGCGTCGATCGTGACGGGAACCGCGTTCGGCGCCGTGTTACGTATATTCGACCTGCCACTGGCGGGCTCGGTCGGCTACGGAGCCGCGCTGGCCGCAAGTGGTCTCGTGTTCACCGGCATAGCCGCCGGCGCCGCGCAGCTGACCCGCTCGGCGCGAACGGCCCGCGGCATCGCGTTGGGCACACTCGGAGTGTTCTTTGCACTCCGCGCCGTCGGTGATGCCGGTTCCGGGACGCTGTCGTGGGTGTCGCCGCCAGGGTGGTCGTTGCAGCTGCGCCCCTTCGCCGAGGAGCGCTGGTGGGTACTCCTTCTGCATGTGGCAGCGACCACAGTGTTGATCACCACCGCCTACACCCTGCTTCGCCGCCGCGACATCGGCGGCGGTCTCATCGCCGAACGATCCGGCGCCGAGACCGCCGGGCCGACTCTCTCGGGGCCCGTCGGTCTGGCCTGGCGGATGCACCGCGGAACACTGCTCGCGTGGACCGTCGCCCTGCTCCTGTACGGACTGTTGTTCGGTAGCGCCCCAACGGACTCGGCAACCAACTCGGCGACAGCCAGACGATCAACGATTTCCTCGTCCGCATAGGCGGCGATGCAACGGTGGAAGACATCTTCGTCGCGTTCGCACTCACCATGCTCGGGATCGCCGCATCGGCCTACGCGATTTCCGCCACACTCCGGCTCCACTACGAGGAAACCGCGCAACGCGGCGAGCCAGTAATCGCAGCAGCTGTCAGCCGCGTCCAGTGGGCACTGAGCCACCTGCTGTTCGCGATGCTCGGCCCGGCCGTCGCCATCGTCGTCGCCCGTATCGCCGTCGGAGTAACATACGGCGCGTCCGTCGGTGACATCGCGGACAAGCTCCCCGCGACAGTCGGCGGCGCGCTGGTCCAACTTCCCGCGATCTGGATATCGGCCGGAGTAACCGTTGCGCTGTTCGGACTGCTGCCCCGCTTCACGCCTACCGCGTGGGCCGTCTACGTGATGTTCATCCTGATCTTCACGGTCGGCTCTCTCGCCGGTCTCCCGGCCTGGGTCCTCGACCTGGAACCGTTCAGTCACCTTCCGAAATTGCCTGGTGGACAATTCGACCCGACGTCGGCGGTTTGGGAGGCGGTCATCACGGCCGCGCTGGTCACAGTCGGATTGATGGCCTTCCGCCGACGCGACCTGAAGTGACGGCGGATCTCGATCCGGGGTCTCGTGCAACGCCGACACCCCATCGTCGGGAAACTATATTGGGATGAGAGAAACCGCGCACGCTCCGCGGTGCGTTCGTGCGTCTCCGAACCGGGGATGCGTTCGGACCGGAGGCTAACCAGTGCTTCCGCGGGCCGCTCGTTCGACGTTGCGCTTGAGTACGGCCAACATCCGTGCCTGCATGATCCAGACAACCGGGGGAAAGAGCCAGTAGAACACGAAACGTCCAAGCCATCGAGGGCGGAAGACTTGATAACCGCCGATCACCAGACGTGTGCGCCCGCCAGGCAACTCATTCAACAGGAAGCCCCAGAGTCCTTCCGTGTAGGCCGACGGCCGTGGCTGCTTGGGATCAAGATTGCGACCTCGAAGATCGCTCAACCCGCGCAGTCCCAGGAACCGATTCGGTTCAAGCGCTGCAACCTCCCACGCGTCCACCGGGCCGTGGCGGCGTGTCCAGTACTTCACGTAGTCGCCAAGGGCGATGTGCTGCCACTCGGGGTGGACTCTGTGGGCACTTGGACGACCGCCGTTGTCCAGGTGATCCCAGGAGTACCATCCCCCACGATCCCCGCCCAGCTGGACGAGCCACGGCCAGACCCGATCCGGCGGGGCGTCGATCGTGACGGCCATCGCCCCGCCCCTCTCACCGTCGGGAACCAGATCGGCACCGGGATACGGTCCAGCGATTTCCTCATCCGTCGCGCCCCAGCGCACGAGCCGAGGGCGTACCCAGGCTACGTAGACGACAGCTGCCGTCCCGGCGACACCGACGATCTTGCGTCCGACTGCCATACGACAAGCATCGGAGGCTCTGCACCACCTCACAAGGGACCAAAGTCACGGACGCTGTGCTCACGGCGGCCCGGCCGCAGCCGACAGGAGTGGGACACGAGCACAGAAGATCGGTGCTGCTGAGGCAAGCGCGGGTTGCGTCCATGAAGATCTTTTACGAACTGGATCCGAACCTGACCGCCTTGAGGTTCAACTGGGGCCGTCGAGCAGTTCGGGAAACAGCTCACGGGCAGCAGGAGAGGGCGTCCTCGATTGAGCGTGCATGCCGTTCACAGCGCTCCTTCAGTCGTCCCAGCGCCAGCGTCATACCGTGACTACCTCGCTGATGGCGTCGTACGTGGCGCGTAGGTACTGCTCACTACGAGTCGTAGACGATGATGCCTGGCCCCATCTTGTTCATCATGTAGGTGAACGTCATTCGGCGGACGAGGTCCATCTCCGTCATCGATCCACCCCACCCACCCCAGAAGCAGATCCGACCGTCCGGGATGCCCGGCACGGTGCCGAGGCGCGGCAGTGCGTATCCGATGCCCCGCCGAAACGGCACACCGAGGACAAGGTCGACGTCGTTGTTCTGCTCGTCGAAGATCATGTCGATCGATGCGCTGTTGAGTAGGCGGACACCCTTGCTCTCACCGCCGAGCGCAATGGTCGAGAGGATCCGGGCGAGGGAGCGTGCGTTGCCGTGGCCGTTGAGGGCTCCCATGTCGGCGTGCCCCGATGCTGTCGATGGCACGGCGACGGCCCTCACCACGTTGACGGCATACTCGGTCGCACTGACGGCCGGAGCCAGGGCGGATTCACCGGGTTGTGTCGACACCCCTGGTTGACGCCCGGGCCTGAACCGACTGGGCGGCAAGCCGCCCAATTCGTGGCCCTACGCCGGGTCGATGCGATCGAGGTGCGGTGGTACGCGACGGTGCGGGCCTGTTCGGTGCCGTCGAAGACCAGCCCGAGTGCCCGGGAACCGAGACCGGCGACCAGAGTGGCACCCGCCTGCAGCGCGTCGGCCTGCGTCCGGTAGACCCCGACATCGAGGCGACCGCAGCCGCTGTAGCCGCGGTGCGCGAGCGTCCACACCGCGGGATCACGTGTGGTTTCGACCGTTCCGTCCAGGCGGTAGAGCGTCGAGGAGACCACCTGCTTGACGAAACCGGCTGTACGGGCCGCCGTCCGATCCTAGCTCCAAGTCGAGCGTAGTCGCCGGCTGACGAGGTCCCCGGAGATGAAGGACCGCACCACAACCCGCGCGAACCACCCTCGATTCCGGCTGCCACCCAGACATGAGTCACGGACAAAGCGGATGACGATGATCGTCTTGCCATACGGGTCTGTACCTGGGCCTTGTCAGACGTGTGCATCCCAGCGGGTCTACACGCTGCGGGAACGGACGCGACGATTCCCTCGTGCCGCGGCGCGCCGCGGCCGCATCGAGCAATCAGCTCAGTCTTGGTCGCGGATGAACTGGTGGAAGCCGGGAACCGTGAAGGCGAGGACGCCGCGTTCGGGCGCGTAGACCAGACCCTTCTTGATCAGTTCGTCGCGCGGCACGGACAGCGCCGACGCGCTGGGCTTGCCCATCGCCCTGGCCAGGTCCCGGACGACGACACCATCGCCTTCGCCTTCCTCCGCCAGGGCCCGCAGCAAGTCCTTCTGCGCCGGTGTCGCACGGTCCCACCGCGACTGGTAGAGACCGGCATTGACTTCCTCTCGCGCGACGTCGGTGCCGACCCGCGCATCCTCTACGGTGAAGACTCTCCCTAAGGCGTTGTTCCACACCGCCTTCCCCACCTCCTGCAGGAAATAGGGGTAACCGTTGGCTGCGTCCAGCGCCAGCCGCAGTGCCGCCTCGTCCCATTCAGCGTCCCGCTCGATGACCGGTTGCACGAGCGCCGCCCGCGAGTCCAGCTCGCTCAGGGTCGACAACGCCCGGAACTGATACAGCCGCTCGGCGTAACTGTTGGCCGTGGCCAACTGCGACGGCAGCGACGGCAAACCCGCGCCGACCAGGAACAACGGCAACACCGGCGAGGTCTGACTGATCTGATGGATGGCGGTGCTGACCGCCGCCATCTCCTCGGCAGTCGCCTCCTGCAGCTCATCGATCAGGATGAGCGCACCGACACCCAGCTCACGCGCGGTCTCACCGAGAACAACGAACAGGTCGGTCAGGTCGGTGGACAACCGGCCGGTGTCGGCGAACCCGGCAGCCGGGTCGATATCGACACCGAGGGTGACCACACCCACGTTCAGCGACACCGTGAACGAGGTGAACACGCCCAACAGTTGGGTGAGCTTGTGTGGGTCGAATCGCCGCCTCGCGCCCCGCAGGCTGGTGGCGAGCGTGGTGGCGAGTTCCTCGGCCATGGAATGACCCTTGCGGACCTCCAGCTTGGCGACAATCCAGCCCCCGTTGATCGCGGTGCGCGCGAGTTCCCCGATCAACACGGTCTTGCCGACCCCGCGCAGTCCGGTGAGAATCCAGCTGCGGTCCCCCTCGCCCAGTTCGGTGATCCGCCGGCGGACGATGTCGAAGTCCCCGAACAGGGTGTCGCGACCAGCAAGGATGGGCGGGCGCAGACCGGCACCGGGCTTGAACGGGTTGAGGACCGGATCCATTCATCAGACATTATCAGCCTTTATAAGAAGTTCCTTTATAAAGACCGATAGGATGGCACCTCGCGTGCACCCACTGCACCGTCCACTCGGGTCCCGGCCGGTACTCGCACCCGGCCGGGCCTGAGTGGTCGGAGACGGAACCACCGACCAAACCAGCCTGGTGATGCACGTGACGCCAGTGCCACCCGAACCGCCGACCGACGTACGTGATGTGATTCGGTCCACGATCCCGGAGGTTCTAAGCCCCGCCGGCACGGAAGTGGAGGACCGAGATGACCGGAGTCGACCACCTCGACGTTCTCGGGGCACAGTCCGTGCTCGAGGTCGCCGAAGTGGTCGCCGCGGTACTCGGGGCCCGGATGGAGATGGGCGGCGAACCGGGCCGCATCGTGGTCACCGGGGCACCCGACCCCGCTCTTCGGGTGGTCATCGAACTGGCCATCCACGACCGCGGGCTACCCGAAAGTTGGACCCGGCGAATCACGATCACCCACGACCGCAGTAGCGACGAACGCCGCCGCTGGACCCAGCACTTGCACCGCGCCCTCACCGAACGCCGCGACTGGACACTCACCTCGGCATGACGATCGGGTCCAGATGTCACCAGCTCGCGCGACGAACCCGCGGGATTTCCCAGAGGTCGGTCACGAAACACGTCTCGGAGTTCCTGCAGTGCCGAAAAGCCATGACGTCAGACCGGCCACGTGGTCGTCTTTCATGGTGCGCCACAGTCGTTTCGCGACCTGCCGCTTCGAGCAGCGCATCGCCTCCTGTGGGTTTTGTCATCCTCGATCGTGCCTCGGTAGTACCCGGGGGTGCGAGCCTGGGCCACGGCAACGGCACATGGCGGGATTGAGTGTTCAAACGCCGGCATGGGAAAGCCAGTGCCGTTGTTTGTCGGCGCTGGCCACCTCCATCGGTGCGGTACCGGTGTAGGTGGCGCAGGCGCGGCCTCGCTGGTGAACCGGGTCGGGGTGCACGTGCGGGCCGCGGTGAACGGGCGCCACAGGCGTGACAGACCCTAAAACGGTCCCTGTGGAGTTCTCAGGGACCGTTCTAGGGTCTGCCTCCCCACCTACATGAGGGCGTGCGGGTCCCGGTCTTGGATGATCTGGTCGGCCAGCCGGTAGACCGCCAGCTCGTCGGGGATGCCGATCTTGGTGGCGTGTTCGCGGGCCGCGATGAACGCCCGGACCTCGTCATCCCCTGATGTGCGGTCTCGCTTCAGGAACGCCTGGCGTGCGTCGGCGAGGTCTTCGAGCACCCACCATTGGAAGCGGTCGAGACCGGCGGCGATCCCGGCGATCCGCGCCCGCTCCGACTGGCGGGTGCGCCAGCGGTCCGCCAGGTCGTATCCCGCGAGCAGTACGCCGAAAACCATGGCGCAGACCGCGGTGATCACTGCGTGCCCCGTCGCGCGGCCGCGGACTTTGCCGGCTGATTGGTGATTGCGACCAAGGCACAGGTCGCCGCGATCGCAACCACGAGAGTGATCAGCAAGGGCAGCGAGAGTTCGGACGTGGTCACAGCCCCCACTGCGGTGGCCACGAAGGCCAACACGGCGACTACCCAGCGGGCGCGGGCCGCCCACTGCCTGATGCTTGAGCTGGGCGGCCGAGCCGCCGACGACCAGCAGGGCGCCGATCCAGAGGGTCCAGGGGATCATGCGGCGCGGGTCCTCCCAACGGTCGGCGGGTGTGAAGTCTCGTCACAGGGTGTCATGCCGCCGTCCGCCGAGCAGTCCGGCGGATCCCGGTGGGCGGGTCGGTGATCGCGCCGCACTCCTGGAAAGGCCGTCGGACCTGGGTACATGGGCGGGCAATCGGCCCATGCGGTTGATTGCGCCCGATGCTGGCCATGGACGGGCGACCGGGCGACGGAAATGAAGTGCGACAGCTGCCGACTCTAGGCCGCGGTCGGCCGACCGACCGACCGGCGTTGTCGTCCCGCAACCTCGATGTCGTCACCTCTTCTACCCGGAGGTGACCGAGTCGCTGGCGGAGATATTCGGCGGCCACGGCCGCATCGTCTTCGACGGTGGCAGCCCTCGCGCAAGCCGGCCGTCGTCTGCCCGGTGATGGTTCGACCCGGTCGTTGTCGTGGACGTCGCGCACTCACTGATCGGTTCTGAACCGTTTGTCGAAAAACGACGAGCCCGGCGCCCGGCGGAGTGCACGATGATGATGCATATGCGGATGAAGTTTCACGAGCAGCTCGACGCACTGACCGATCGATTGGCACTGATGTGCCGCCTGGCCGGGGAAGCCATCGAGACGGCCACCGACGCCCTCGTCAATGCCGACCTTCCGATGGCTGAGCGGGTGTTCGACCTCAACGAACGGATCGAGGAGTTACGCGGTCCGTGCGAGGAGCAGGCGATGGCGCTGCTGGCGCTGCAGGCCCCCGTCGCCCGGGATCTGCGCCAGGTCGTTACCGGTGTGCACCTGGTGACGGATCTGAGCCGGATGGGCGGGCTGGTGCAGCATGTGGCCGAAAGCGTGCGCCGTCGGCACCCCGAGCACGTCGCCTCCGGGGAGGCGGAGGAATTGCTCTCCCGGATGGGGCGAGTGGCGGCCGAACTAGCCGGCCTCGCCGAACGGGTCCTGCGCACGCACGATCCCGAACTGGCCGCCGAGATCGGCAGACGCGACGACGAGCTCGACGACCTGCACCGACGACTGCTCACCCTGATCCAGGACCCGTCCTGGATCGGCAGCATCCCGGCCGCTGTAGACATCACCCTGCTCGGCCGCTTCTACGAACGCTTCGGCGACCACACCGTCGTGGTCGGGCGGCGGGTGATCTTCCTGGTGACCGGCGAACAGTTGAACCCATAGATCAGCGGCCACCCGGGCGGCGGCAAACCGGCTCGGCCTGGCCGCAATTGCGATGGTGGCTCTCCGCACCGCATCGCGTCGGCGGTCATCGCGCCCGCGATGGTCTTCGCGGGCGGTACCGCCGCCGCGGTACCGGCGCTGAGCGCCGGGGCGTCCGGTGAAGTGGTGGTGACGGTACCTGCCGGTGAGTGCTGGACCTGCTTCGGATTCGACTCCGGCTTCGACGTCGAGACCGGTGCGTTCGAGCCCGGGGTTGCGGGAAAGCTCAGCGGTTTCGCGACGGGAAACGCGACCGTCTTCTGTTTCGGTGGCACGGCGCCGTTCTTCATCACCGGCAGCGTGGCGGTGAAACAACCCTGGTCAGTCGCCCGGGGACATGGTCTCGGGCTGGTTCGTCCACCGGCCGGGGTCGGTCTATCCGGAGGATCCTGGCGTGCTCGGGTCGGCGGTGAGGTCGTCGGTGTCGGCGAAGACCAGGCGCCCGTCGTCGAGGGCGATAGCCCACCGGTGCACCGGCGCCCAGGCGTGCCCGCGCTCCTCGGTGTCGGTCAGCTCGGCGTAATCCTCGATGATCCGACCGGTCTGTGCCGACTCGGACGGCCGGCGCACCAGCACCCGCGCGCCCGCGCCGAATGGACCGGGTTCGGGTCTCGGACTGCGATCCTTCTTCTCGGGCATCGGTCTGCGCCTTCCGCTCGGCTACACGTCTGGATCATAAGCACTGATGACGCGCCGCTGCGGTGCTGCTGCACGGCTTCCCGGACACCGCGCCGATCTGGCGCCACCTCGGCACTGGCCGCCGAGGGCTGGCGGGCGGTCGCGCCGTTGCCCGGGGGCTACGCCCTCATCCTCGTCACCGGCGAACAGCACCTGTGACGAGTCGATGCGTGGCATTGCGGTGGGCCGCTGAGCGCGCGTAAATTAGGATTCGCGGATCGAGAGAGTAATCGGTAACGGTGAAAGACTCGAGAAGCAGAGATCCGGCCGAGAATGTGAAAACATTCCCGGCCGAACCCCTGTCTGGGGCATGTCCCGTGACTTCCCGGTGTCAGCCCCCGGGGACGTTCACCACCCCTTCCGTCGAGCGAGCCTCCGCCGTCGGTGCGACGCCTGCGGGCTCGTACTGGGAGGGGTGGGAGGGTTCATCGCATCGGGATCGGGTACGCCCGCTCCATGGTCACCGAACAGCAACCCCTCCGGCATCCACCGCGGTCGAGCGAGTTCCCCGACCCCCGGGCGACGGATGCTCGGGAGGAGGAGCTACAGCAAACCCTGGTGCGGGTGGTGAAGCTCCTCTCGGCCACGGGGATCCGGTTCGCCGTGGCCGGCGACTGCGCCGCACACCTGCTCGGCGGGCCACCCGCCGAGCAGGACGTGACCATCGTCCTCACACGAGACGATGCGCGGCGCGCAGCCGAGGCCTTGGCCACCGCCGGAATGCGGGCCGCCGGGCGACGCGAGGACCGGCTGAACACGGTCTATGACGGCGACACCCCGGTTCAGCTGGTGTTCGGGCGCCCGAACTCCGTCGCGGTCACCGGGCGTCTGCTGGACCGGGCCTCATCGGTGCAGATCGGGAGCGCCGCGGCTCCGGTGATCGCTGCCACCGATCTGATGACCGACAAACTTCACGAACTCGGCACGCACCGGTGCGACTTCGTGCCGATGGTGCAGCTCGCCCGGGTCCTGGGCGAACGAGTCGACTGGCCGGCCGTCGCCGACACCACCGCCGACTCCCCCGATGCACGCGCCTTCCTCGGGCTCGTCGCGGATCTGTCGATCGCGGCGGCGACACCCGCCACCGCGGGTGGAGGCGCGCGGTCGTATCCGACGACCCGACCCTCGGGCCCCGGGCCGGAACCACCGGTCCGATGAGCAGCGCGGGCCACGGGGAGGGGGTGCAATGGTGTTCGAGTCGCAGGGCCCCGACCTGTGGCGGTCGGTGTTCGAGCGGGCCACGGACCTGGTGATGGTGTCGGACTTCGCCTCCGGCCGCATCCTGTCTCTCAACCCGGCGGGAATCCGGTTGGTGGGCCTGCGCGACGACGTGGACGCCCGCGCCCGGACCACCGCCGAATTCCTCACCGACGCCGGGCTGGCCCAGACCCCCGCGGTGGAGGCCGCTCTGACCCGCGACGGGCACTGGGAGGGGATCAGCGAGCTGCGGCACTTCGGCACCGGGGCGCCGATCCCGGTGTCCGTCTCCACCTTCACCGTGCGCACCGGGGAGGCCGGCCCCGCGGTGATCGCCATCATCGCGCGCGACCGCCGAGGTCGCCGAACCCAGGATCGCCGATTCCGGAAGGCACTCGATGAGACCGCGCACCGGGCCCGCGAACAACACGCCCTGGCCGAGCTCGGTCAGCTCGCCGTCGACGCCGACCTCGACACCCTGCTGCCCGCCGCCGCCGGTGCGGCCGCCACCCTGATCGGGGCGGGGTGTGCCTCGATCGCCCGGCTCACCGACACCGGCGACGCGCTCGACATCGTCGCCTACCGCGGACAACCCCCGACCCCGCGCAGCTTCGCCGCCGGGCCGGCAACCCAACCGGGATACGCCCTGGCCACCGGTGACGTGGTGGTCTGCCCGAACAGGGAGCACGAAACCCGGTTCGCCACCACCACGATGGCCGGGCGCGGGCTGCGCAGCGGCATCAGCGTGCCGATCAGCGACGGAACCCCGTGGGGGGTGCTCACCGTGCACAGCGCCCACCCCCGCGACTACACCGACCGCGACATCGCGTTCCTGCGGGCGGTCGCCGCCGTGCTGTCCGCCGCGATCGGCCGGATCGACACCGAAACCCGGGTGCGGCAGCAGAGCAGCCGCGACCCGCTCACCGGGCTGCCGAACCGCACCGCCGCATACCGGCGGATCACCGCCGCCCTCCACACCGCCCACCAGGACCACACCCCTCTCGCTCTGCTGCTGGTCGATGTCGACGACTTCAAGGTCGTCAACGACAGCCTCGGCCACGCCCACGGCGACGCAGCGCTGATCCGGCTGGCGGAGCGACTGGTCGGGGCGGTCCGCCCCACCGACACCGTCGCCCGCCTCGGCGGCGACGAATTCGTCATCGTCTGCGAGGACATCGGCACCGCGGACACCGCGGTCGACCTCGCTACCCGGATCACCACCGCGCTACGCACCCCGGACCACTCCACCGGAACCCCGGTGCCGCTGCGCGCCAGCATCGGCATCGCCGTCTCCGACCCCACCTGCACCACCGAAGAACTGATCCGGCGGGCCGACCTGGCGATGTACCGGGCCAAGAGCGCCGGCGCCGGCGGTCACGCGCTCTACCACCCGGGCGAGGGCGGCAGCTACGACGCCGACCGGGTGCTGCGAATGTCCACCGACCTGCGCACCGCACTCGACCGCGACCAGCTGACCCTGCTCTACCAGCCGATCGTCGACCTACGATGCGGCGCCGTCGTCGCGGTCGAGGCCCTGGTCCGGTGGGCCCATCCCACCCTCGGGATTATCAGTCGCACCGAGTTCGTCGCCGTCGCGGAACGGACCGGCCTGATCGGCCCTCTCGGCTCCTGGGGGCTGCGCACCGCCTGCCGGCACGGTGCCGCCTGGCCGGCGCACGATGGGACCGACGTCCGCGTCCACGTCAATGTCAGCACCGTGCAACTGCGCGACCCCCTCTTCGCCGACCAGGTCGCCGACATCCTTGCCGACACCGGGCTGCCCGCGCACCGCCTGGGCCTCGAGATCAGCGAGACCGCGTCGGCGTCGGTGACCGCCCGAACCGTCGACACCCTGACCGCGCTGCACGAACTGGGAGTCGTGCTGCTGCTCGATCATCTCGGCACCGGACACGGCCCACTCGGATATCTCATCCGATACCCGATCTTCGACTCCCTCAAGATCGACAGGTCCTACATCACCGCCCTCCCCGGGCCACGCCCCGAGTCCGTCGTCACCGCCTTCGTCACCATCGCCCGCGCCTACGGCGCCACCGTCGTCGGCAACGGAGTGCAAACCCAGACCCAACTCGACACCCTCCACGCCTGCGGCTGCGACCTCGCCCAAGGCTCCTACCTCGCCGAACCCGCCCCCGCCGACGCCATCCCCGCACTGCAGGCAGACCAGCCGGCCGGCACCGACGGACCGAACTCGGCACCCCCACCCGCCCACTGACACCCTGCAAAAGACCGAGCTGCGCCGGGTGTACGTCACCGCCACCGGCGAAAACCGCCTGGTCATCCTCGACGAAGACAGCGCCGCCGTGCTCGGACAGGCACCCACCGGTGACTACCCGGACGGGATCGTCTACGACCCGACACGCCGTGCGGTATGGACCACCAAGAATCCGGCGGCACCGAAACGGTCATCGACGCCACCACCGCCCAGGTACGCGGCACCGCCGATCTCGGCGGCGCCGTCGGCAACGTCGCCTACGACCCAGTCGCCGACCAGATGCTGGTCGCCGTGCAAGGGAAGGGCGATCTCGCCGCCATCGACCCCGACACCCTGAACGTCACCCGCAGTCTCCCGCCGCCCGGCTGCAGCGGCGGCCACGGCCTCGCCCTCGACCCACCGGCGCGGCTCGCGTTCGTCGCCTGCGAGGACAACGCCACCCTGCTCACCGTCGACCTGGCGACCTGGCAGAGCACCGGCACCGCCGTCGTCGGCACGCAACCCCGACGTCCTCGCCTACGACCCAGGTGCGCACCGCCTCTACGTCGCCGCCGCGAGCGGCACCGTCACCGTGTTCGACCAGACGGGCGGACACCTCACCGAAATCGGATCCGGACACCTCGCCGCCAGCGCACACGTCGTGGCGGTCGACCCGAACACCCACACCTACTACCCGATTCCCGACGGAACCGGCGGCCGTCCCCCCTCCTCGAACAGGCTCCGAATCCCTGATCCCACACCACCGTGAGTGATCACGACGCAGACGTGCACTGGTTGGTGACGAGCAGCGCGTAGATCTCCTGCTCGACCCCGCGTGGGGCGCGGGCGCGCAGCACCCGGCCACCGAGGATCGTCGATTTCAGCTCCAGGAACGCGGTCTCGATCCCCCACCGGTCTTGGTCGAGGCGGACGATTTTGGTTGCGGGACAGTCGGGATCGAGGAGGGTGGTCACCAGCTTGTAGGTCTCGCTGCGAGCCCCCGCGCTGGTTGTGATGGTGATCTCGCAGCACAGGACACGGACCTCGACCGAGCCCATCCGGGACAGGTAGGAGCCGTCGGGCAGGCGGGCGCAGACCGGGAGGGTGCGGCTGTTCTTGACCCGGACCAGCAGGTGCGCACCGGTGTCGCGGACCGCGGCGAGCAACGCCTGCGAGGCGAAGTTGCGGTCGGCCAGCACGATCATCCCGCGGCGCATCCCCCGGAGTAGGTCGAGGGCGTAGGTGATCTCCCCGACGCTGCCGGCACCGAACGTCGCGTCGATCACGGTGCAGGTGCCGCACGCCACCAGGGCGAGAAGGCGCACCATCGGATACCCGGTGCCGCCGTGAAAACCCGCCGCCGCGATGGAAGACCTGCACATTCGCCACGTCGTCCGGGCAGCACATCATGACGGGCGTCGATGGCTGTGACCAGTGCCGTCCCCGCCAACTACACGAATTTGCGGCCAGCCGACCGGAACCGGCGCACCTCGGCGCGGCGCACCTCGAGTTCGCGGTGCAGCCGACGATCGTCCAGCGCGAGGGCCGTCGCGGCGCGGACGGCCGCGATCAGCCGCGGCTGATCGGCCACAGCCTTGTCGTAGACCAACGCCCCCACCAGGACACCGTCGCGTTTCAATGCTGTCGCCGCCCGGGGATCGTCCCGATGCGGCAGAACCTGCGGACGTCCCTGTGCGTCGACGTACCCGTCCCGGGTGCGCGAGAACACCCACACGTCGAGGCCGGGGTCGCGCAGCGCGCGCCGAATGGTGTCGACGAAGCCGTCACCGACCGGGGCGGCACCGATCTCGATCATCAGCTCGCGCACCTCCACTCGGGCGACCCGGTACCGCCACAGTCCGACCAACACCGCGAGGGGAATCAGCGCGGTCGAGGGATACCGCAGCAGCAGGGTCCACGCGTACTGCGGGCCGTGCACCCAGACCGACGCGAGCGGCGTCCAGAATGTGGCCGCCGTGCCGATCAGGACCGCAAACCACAACGGTGCGACCGCGGCCCGATACGCCGGCGAACCCGACCGCCACCGGACGGCCACGACACCGATCAGAACGACGCTCATCACGACCCCCACCACACCCCACCCCACCTGCAGCGCCCGGAACACCGCCGGATCGTCGCGCACCAGCAGCAGGTTCAACGTCGCCGGGCGGGGCGGTGTGAGCGAGCCCGGGCCGAGGAACGCCAGCTCAGACACCACCGACAATGCGGAATACACGTAGCAGCCGCCGACGAACCGTCGTTCCCATCGGTGATGCAACCGCCCCCAGGGAAAACTGAGCACCAGCTGAATCAGAACCGGCACATACATGTTCGTGAGAAGCACGCCGCCGGTGAAGAGCACGGGAACGCCCGCGAGCCGAAATCCCTTCGTCAGCCACAGCACCCCAGCCACCACCAGCAACCAGCCGAGGCTGTCCTGCGGCCGATGCCAGCCCGCGACGAGCCCTGCCCCGACGAACACCGCACCGACCATCAAGAAGAGCCCGAACTCCACCGGACTGACCGCGTCCTCGACCACCTGCCAGTCGACGGACACCGCCACCACGGCCGCCAGAACAGTGGCGGCCGAGGCGCCGAGCGTCATCGACCCTCGCATCATTGGATGCCACCTCGATCCTCGACCGGGCCCATACCCGCACCGCATGCGGAAAGCGGAGGCCCTCCGCCCGCACTCTGGAACGGTCCGCGGCACATCTGTGTCGCTGTCGATTCGCTGTACAAGAGTTCATGATTCGCTTCGTGCGGCCGTCGCCGCGTGACTCGGCATTCCACAGTGGACACAGCCCATCCTCGTCACCACCAGCACACGACGCCACCACCCTCGGGTGCCCGCATCCGAGCCCCGGGTGTCTCGATTCGCCACCTCCGGTGGGTACCGGCCCCCGCGGGGACGCATCACCGGGAGGGCGCGGAGCAGTTGCGAGGCGGTGCGCCACACACAAAGGAGCACGCCGAGTTCGCGGCGCCGCTCCTCGGGCAACCGCCGATGCTGCGGGCACCGACGGGCCGACCTAGGCTGATGCTCGTGGAAACGGCCGGTCCCGTGATACGCCCCGCGGGTATCAGTGATGCTTCCGCGATCGCCGCCGTGCAAGTCGCCGCCTGGCGCGCCGCCTACACCACTCTCATGGATCCGGCGTATCTGGCGGGATTCACCCATCACGCGTCGACACGTCGGTGGCGAGAGATCCTCGCAGCCGGCCATCCGGACAGTCGGGTGCTCGTCGTCGTCGAGGACGGCGCGGTAACCGGATTCTCCGCGGTGGGGCGCCCCCACGATGCCGTACCCACCGGCGTCGGCCAGCTCTACGCGATCAATGTGCACCCCGACCGGTGGGGCGCCGGACTCGGTACCCAACTACTCACCCAGTCGCAGCATCCACGCTCTAGCGGGCCGGGTTGAGGAGCGACGCTGACCGTTACCGCATCCGAGTGCAAGGAAACAGTCCTGGCCGAGCGTCACGGCGGCGTGCTGGTCCTGACCCTGAACAGGCCCGACCGGCTGAACGCCTGGAACAACACGCTGGAGGCCCGCTACTTTGAACTGCTCGACGAGGCCGAGGCTGACCCAGAGGTGCGTGTCGTTGTCCTGACTGGGGCGGGTCGAGGGTTCTGCGCAGGGGCGGACATGGACGACTTGGCCGTTGTTCGCGAGGTCGACGAGGTCATTATCTCGGACGCGCCGGTGCCGCCGTATCGTCCGCTCATGTTCCGAAAGCCGCTGATCGGAGCGATCAATGGTGCGGCTTCCGGGCTTGGCTTCGTTCACGCGATGTATTGCGATGTCAGATTCACAACTCCGGAGGCGAAGTTCACGACATCTTTCTCGCGCCGGGGTCTCGTAGCGGAATACGGAGTGTCGTGGCTCCTTCCTCGTCTCCTGCACACCAGCATCTGCCCGTTACCCCGCTCCCGGTGGCGGGCGCGGAGAAGCCACGGGCGCCAAACCCCGACAGCCGGGAGCACGACGCCACGTAAGCAGTCGAATCCGTCGTGGAGCACACTGCCCCTTCGGTCACCCATTGGACACCGCAGTAATCCTTCCGAGAAGCAACCACCTGATATGTACACCGGTTTGTCAAGGGCGCAGGGCGAGGCGGCGTCCAGGACCGTCGTCGTGGGCGCCGCCTCTGTGGGTCCGGTCGATCTGGGGTGGTGGCGAGCGTGTCTGTTTCGACGCGTGGTCAACTCTGATATGCGCGGGTTGGGTACCGCAGGACGGTTGTTCGGCTGGAGTGGATCGCTGGTCTAATGTCGAGCGTGATCCCAACGTACAGTTAAGGATTGCTCAATAGGTGGCTCGCGGATCACTCCCTGGCGCTGCCGTCACCACCGCATGATTCGCCCGGACGCTGTGGGGTCCCCGTTCCCCCGGTCCTTGCCTCACCGGTCGTCGGCGACGAGGGGGCAAAGGTGGAGTCCCCGCAGCGCAGCGAGGAGAACCGACCTTGCCGCCCGACCGAGTCGACGACCACACTCGCAACCGGGATGCGGGACGGGGACCGGGTTTTCAGGTGTCCAGCACGGCCAGCGACCAGCACCAGCCGGCGAGTTCGCGGGCGATCGCGGTATTCGCCAGTGCCGGGCGTTTGTTGCGGACGTCGAACCCGGCCCAGCGGGCGTGCAGGCGCCGGTTTGCTTGCTGTCCGCGGGCCCGAGCCGCGGGACTGGCATGGTCCCAACGTCGCCGCAGCTCGACTCCGGCGCGATACGGGGGACGGTGGTGCCAGGCGGCCTCGATCAGCAGCCGGCGGGCGTGGCAGTTGCCGGTCTTGGTGATCGACCCCTGCGAGCGTGTCGCGCCGGACGAGTGTTCGGTGGGCACCAGCCCGAGGTAGGCGCCGATCGAGCGTCCGGTCAGGCGCTGCCAGTCGCCGATCTCCACGGCCAGCCCGAACGCGGTCAGCGTGGACACGCCGCGCAGGCAACCGAGCCGCGTCACCACCGGGGTGTAGTCGCTGTCGGTGGCCATCGCAGCGATCGCCACATCCAGCCGATCCCGCCGGTCCACCGCCGCCAGCATGGTGTCATAGGCGGTCTCGTACGCCAGCTGCAGACCGGGCGCATCGAAGTGCTGGGCGCGCAACCAGGTGTCATGCACCTTCGTCCACGCGTGGCCGCCGTAGTAGACAATCCCCTGCCGCAGTAGCAGTTTCGACACTCGATGGCGGGCCGACATCAGATCGCCACGACAGTCCTCGCGGGCGCGGACCAGATCCCGGGCCGCCTCCTGCTCGACACTCGGCACCGACACCTCGACGATCTGTCCGAGGTGCAACAGACGAGCCAGATGCCGCGCATCGCGCGCGTCGTTCTTGACCCGATCTCCGGGCGGGCGCTGCAGCTTCGACGGTGCCGCCACCAGACACTCGATGCCCGCCGCTGTCAGACACCGCGCGAGCCCGAATCCGGTCGGCCCGGCCTCGTACGTCACCGCCACCGGTTCCGGCAGCATCCGGATCCACTCGAGGATCTCGCCCTGATCGGGTGTCAGTCGGCGTTCGAAGAGTTCACACGTCTGCCCGTCGAGGCCGCAGGCGACCACCGATCGTGCGTGTACATCCAAACCGATACTTGTACGCTGATTCATCGCTGGGGCCTCCCACATCTTGTGGCTCTACCGGCCAGGACCCGTTTCCTGCCGGCAACCCACGTTCACATGTGAGTGAGGTCCCAGCCCAGCCCCTCATATCGTCTAATCGGTACATCTGCCCGTGTGGGGCACATACTGAGAAGGCCAACTCACACGGATCCCCGTGCGGGCTCCTCTGGAGGCGACCGACGACCGAGACACACTCGGCGACGCCGCGCGAGCGCCCCACACCGTCCGGCCATGAAACAGCGCCCAGACGACGTGGCGGCCGGTCCCGGTGGTACTGCCGCAACCCGCACCGGAGGGCAAGGAGTCGATCATGCACACCCGCACACACCGCGCACGGTTCCATCAGCGCGCGCCTCGGTGGCGGCAGGTTCTCACGGTCGCCGCGACCGCCCTGGCGCTCGTGTGCGCCAGCGCACCGGCCGACGCGCACACCCCAGTCCTCCTCGGCCCCGACGACACCGCCCAAACGCTCGACACCAGCCCGCTGGCCCCCACCGGAACCACCTCGTTCGCCTTCTACACTCGCACCGACGCAGTCGGCGACACCCGCGCCGTCCGGATTCAGATGGCCCAAGGCCAGCCCTTCCACGCCCAACTCCTCATCCCCGAGCTCACCCCCGAAACTGCACTTCCGGCGTCGCAACTGCCCCGCCTGTCGATCATCAGCCCCGACGGGCAGCTCACCACGCTCGACAACACCGGACGGACCCCGTTCTTCGAACCGTTCACCCAAACCTCCTATTTGACCCTCACCGACACCGCCGCCCCCGCACAGCCGGGCACCTACGCCCTCATCGTCACCGGCGCCGCCCCCGCCCGGTTCGTCATCGCCACCGGCGATGACGAACAATTCGACGCACCACTCGTCGGTGCCACGATCGCCACCACCACCGACGTCCAGAATTGGTACCGCACACCCCCCACCCCCGGCACCGGATACAACACGACGCCCACCAACCACGACCAGACCCAGCGTCACCGCGAGCCGCACCACCCGCCGGTGCGACACAGCCCACGGAAGGACTTCACCCCCCATCGTCGGCGGAAGGGACCGTCGGCTCCCCTCGACCTGCCTACCGCGTTTCACGCCAAGCCAAATTTCGTGTCCGGCGAGCAAGGCGAACGGGCACGCACGAGTGGAGAACCCGCACCATGACCCCTGAATCTTTCGACCACACCGACCGCGCCGCCCTCCTCAAGCAGGAACCGGCCACCGCTGTCACGCGACCAACTCAGAAACACCGTCGCCTGTGTCGTCGGGCCAGGGCTTCCTCATCGGCGATCTCGCCCGTCCCGCAAGCTAACCGAATCGACTTCCCAGGTACCGGATTCTGGATGCTGTTGGTCACCAGCGGATTTCGAGCAAGTGTCACACACTCGGGAAGTTTCGGCCTGCGCCGCGGATACTTGACCGCGATACGAAAGGCCAGGTCGATCGACTACGGATCGGTGATGTCTCCTTCGCCCGCACCCGCTGCGCGGGTGGGGAATCCGGCCAGGCCCGCGCATCGCAGTGTTCTTACTGGACGGCCCGTTCAGTCGAGGATCTTGATGCTGAGGGAGAAGTTGTTCTGCTTGAGTGCCTACCCGAGGATCAGCAGTCCTGCCCCTCCCAGCCAGTGCGCGAATTTCAGGTCACCGGCGTCGAGGGAGCGCAGTCCGATGCTGTCGACGAACGAGGACACCGCGTTCTTGGCGTCGGTGTCGCCGCCGGCGAGGAAGACATCGACGGGGCGGCCCGCGACCTCACCGGCCGCGAGGACCCCGGAAAACAGTGTGTTGAACGCCTTGACGACATGCGTACCGGCGGGGGCGGCGTTGGCGATCTCCTGCGCGGCGGAACTATCCGCCGGGGTCGCGAGCCCGGAGGGCGTGGTCGGGTCGAAGGGGTTGGTGATGTCGACGATCACCTTGCCGGTCAGCGCATCACCGAAGCGGCGGACAATCGGTGCGGCATCGGCGTAGGGCACCGCTAGGATGACGATGTCCCCGGTCAGAGGTGTGTCACCGATCGTCCCGGCGGTCGCGCTGCCGCCGAGGGCGCCGGCCAGGGCGGCCGCCATGGCCGCGTCACGACCGAGGACCTGAACCGAGTTGCCGCCGGCGACTGCGCGGGCGCCGAGGACACCGGCCATGGTTCCGGCGCCGATGATGGTGACATTGCTGCTGCTGGCGCTGTCACGTTGCTGAACGCGGCAAACTGGGAGCTGCGAGAATGTGGCGTGACCACCCCAATGCCTTCGTACAAAAGCCACCGCTACCCGGTCGAGATCATCAACCACTGCGTGTGGTTGTACTTCCGGTTCCCGCTCAGCTTCCGTGAAGTCGAGGAGATGATGCTCGAACGCGGTGTCGTGATCAGCTACGAGACGATCCGGCGGTGGTGCGCCAAGTTCGGGCAGGCCTACGCGACCCAGCTGCGCCGACGGCGGACGCGGCCCGGTGACAAGTGGCACCTCGACGAGCATCAACGGCACCCAGCGCTACCTGTGGCGCGCGGTCGACCAGGTCGGCAACGTGCTCGACGTGCTGGTCCAGTCCAGCCGAAACGCTGTGGCGGCCAGGCGGTTTTTCCGCAAGTTGCTCAAGGGTCTGCGATACGTGCCGCGGGTGATCATCACCGACAAGCTCGCCAGCTACCAGGTGGCGCACCGCGAGGTGCTGGCCTCGGTGGAGCATCGCCGGTGGAAGTATTTGAACAATCGAGCCGAGAACTCGCATCAACCTACAAGGCAGCGGGAACGTGCGATGAAGCGCTTCACATCGCCCGGGCACGCGCAACGATTCCTGTCCGCTTTCTCGGGCATTTCACCGCATTTCCGACCCCGTAGGCACAGACTCTCGGCGACCGAATGGCGTGCCGAGATGACCGACCGCTTCGCGGTCTGGCAGGAAGTCACCGCGATCGACTCCGCCGCCTGAGAGTGAACGGCCCGGCGGTGTCCCCGTAACAGCTTGCCCCAAACCAACTGCGCCGCTGTACTTTTCTATTAACGTGACAGTGCCACTCTGATGCACCACAGCTCCTCAGAGGTGCGCGATGAACACCTGCCCACCGTGTCGCCCGCGACTTGCCCCACCGTGCCCACGGTGTCGTCAGCGAGGTCGCCAGCCATACCCGCGGTGTCCTCGGCGACATCTCCGGCCGTGCCCACGGCGCCTTCGACGACATCTCCGACCGTGCCGACGGTGTCCTCGGTGACGTCCCCGGCCATACCGACGGTGTCCTCGACCAGGTCCGCGGCGGCCTCGAGGACCTCGTCGCTGCCGAGAGCAGCCGGTTGTTGAGCCCATCGACCCGGGCGGTGACAGCGGTCATGGCCGCCACCTTCACCTGCCGACAAACTGACGCAGGTATCTCGCAGGTCGCGTCAGGAAAGTGCTTCTGATGGGCACGGTCGACGTTACAACTCCCGGGCGAAGTTTCAGGCTGACCGCGTCGACTGCAACGACAAACCGACATGAGTGCGGACCCGTTAACGAGGCCCCGCTCATTCGACGGTGATCGCGTCCAGCGTCCAGACCCGGTCACCGATACCCGCACTGGATCGGGCACTGGTGACGAACTATCTTCGCGCGAGACATCATTCGCGATCGCGCAGCAGCGCTACAGCATCGTCCATGCCGTACCGGGTCACCAACTGATCGAGAATCTCGTCCACGGTCATAGGTGGCCGCGCCAGGCGGGTCGCGAGCATCTCCACCGCCCGCGCCGCCGCGGCCGGGGACACCGACACCGTGTCGGCCGCGAACTCCGCCGGCGAGATCACCTGGATGTGCCGGGGAACTCGTTCTCGTGGAAAGTCTTTCCGATTCAGTGTGACGATCACCCCGGCCCCGCCGACGACGGCGGCCGCAACGACATGCTCGTCGTCGGGATCGGGCAGCGAAAACGTACCCTCGAGTGGCTCCCAGCCGGTCACCAGGGCGTCGTCGAAGTACTCGCGCATCGTTCCCACCAGCCGCGCACCAGCCGCGTGGGCGGTCGCCGCACCGTGCCCGCGTCGTTCGAGCTTGGCGGCCTCGTGGAATTCGAGTTCGTCGAGAATCACCTCCGACCACAACGGCCGGTACAAGCCCTCGACGGCCATCGACAGCAGGAAATCCCGCTGCAGACTCGGCCAGAGAACGCACGTGTCGAGAACTGCTGCGAACACCCCGGGCGGCCTATCGACCACCCGCCGCGGCCTATCGACCACCCGCCGCGGCCGACCGGTCCGCGCCGCGGGTGCGTCGGCGCTCCGCGACCGCCTTCCGGGCGGCCTTCAGCTGCTCCGCGACGGCCGCCGGATCGTCCTCGTCGTCGATCTCGACAGCGGTCTGGGTGAGTGCGTCGTATTGGCGGGCCCGGCGCTGCTGCTGATACTCGAGCACATCGCGCAACAACAGCCGATGCCGCGTGCCGACTTTCTCCGCCGGCAACTCCCCCACGTCGATCAACCGGCGCACCGTCGGCCGGCTCACTCCCAGCAGATCCGCGGCCTGCTGCGTTGTCAACATCGTCGCCTGCGGTGCCACCGTCACCGCACGACCGGCCTGCAGCGCGGCCACGACCTGCTTGAGCGCCGCATGCACCTCCGCCGGCAACTCCACCTGGTCGTGCTCCCCGGCACCGACCAACAGATACCGCGGCTCCACCCGGTCACCGCGGCGCCGCTCGTGCGCGTCGAGGAAACCGACCACCTCCGCCAATCCCGCACCCTCCGCCGCCTGCGGCAGGTACGTGTGCTGATCCAACGCCTGCGCACCCATCCCGAACCCCTTCCATTCGAAAGAATCGTAACACCTTTCGAATCTTTCGAATAGGAGCGTGGAGTGAACACGCACTAGAGCAGCCCGCGGTGCACGGCAGCACAGAAGGCGCCGACCTCTACCATCGTCCCAGGTCAGCAAAGTTCCGCGACAATGTGCCGCACGATCCATTCACGGCGAGAAGACACGCGAGAACAGTTGCGAGGTTCGCCAGCGTCTGCGCCGACTGGACTCGTTCGACCTGCTCGGCGACCAGGAGGTCGGTGCGGGCACTCAACGCCGCGAGCGTGGATGCCGGAAACCCAGGGAGGTCAGCGCGAGGCCCAGACCGAACACACGCTGGACGGTCACATCGTGGAGATCAGCAGCCATCCGGCTCTGTTCGTCATGGCGGGCGCCGGCCCGCTCCACCGCCGGGAGTTGTTCGTTCGTGGCCAACAGGCTGGTCCGCATCGTGTCGACCGCGCCGGCGATGATCGCCACCTCCCGGGGCCCGTCGGTGGTGATCTCCCGCCCGTAGTCGCCGCCGGCCACCGCGCTGATATCGGCGAGAAGATGATCGATCGGCCGTGTCAGCAACCGCCGCGTCAGATACATAGCGGTTCCGACGACCGCGACAGGTAAGGAGTTGTTCGACGGCCTGCGTGCACCAATCCGAGCCTCCGGATCGCACTGAACGAGTGCGCACTGTCCCCGACGAGGGAGAGCAGCAACTATCCGGTGGATTCTGGCCCCGGTCGCTGCACCCCGGCACCGTGCCGGTCAGCGGGAAATCGTCCACACCGCGGTACCGGCGAGCGCCACCACGACCACGACCATCACGACGTTGACGACCTGTTCGTGGTCGGCGAGAAGTTGCTGCATGGCGAGCGCCTCCCGGTCCCCTACTCCGGATGTCGTGAGACTGAGTTCGAACCAAACCAGCTGACCCTAGACGATTTCCGCGGTGCATCAGTCGAAGAACCGCGGTTCTTCGCACGAGGCGCGTACCAGAGTGTCGGTTCAGCTCGCGTGCGCGTGCCGGTGCGGCAGTTGGGTGAGCAGCTGCTCCCACTCGTCGAACCGGACGGCGTCCGGAGTCCGCCGGCGGTTCGGGGATCCGGTGGCGAGGTCGACCAGATTCCGGGCGGCCCCGATCACGGTCAGGTGGTGACGGCGGGAGACGTCGAGGAGTTCGTCGAACGCCTGGGCGTCGCTGCAACCGCGGGCGGCCATCAGGATGCCCTTCGCGGTCGCGAGAAGTTCGCGACCGTCCGGGCGTCGGCGGGGAACCAGGCGCGTCGGGGCCGGAACCGGGATCAGGGGTGATGCTGCGGTGTCCTCGATCATGTGATGGGTCCTTTGCTCTCGTGCACCGACCGGGACGTGCCGGGGTGCCGGCAACCATCCCGAGCGGACGTGAATGTGAGCCACGTCACCGGTGATGCGGGGATAGTTCCACCACACCGGAACCAGCCGGCGATCTGAGCACGTCCAGATACCGACCTCCGCCCCACCCCGGACCGGCGCTGCCCACCTGCGATGTAACGGAATGACGGGGATGTGCGCGCCGCCTGTCAGGTGGGCAGGGAGGAGAGAAGAGTCAGTGCGCTCAGGGCCAGGGTGACGATCAGACCCCCGGCGATGGCCCCGCCACTGCCTGTGCCGAGAACCAGGACCTCGTTGTCATGGGGAGCGTTCCGCGGAATGTCGGCCATCGGTTCTCCTAGCGCGCCTGACTCGCCGCAGCGAGTTTATCTGTGTCGAAGAAGGTAGATTTTGTTTTACAGCGAGGAGATGAAAAGTTCAAGCCCGACATCGCCGAACAAGGCACCCGCCGCATTGCACCGGGCCGCGACGGCCACGTCTCCACCCCACTCCACCGCAACGCTGTCGGCCGCTAGGACCCACCACACCCCGACGCTCGGGGTCATATGTCCGAATGACACCGGCACCCACGGGCCAGCGAGAAGGCGCAACCTGACAAGACTGGAGACGCACTGAGGTGCGGCTGACCTGCCGCCGTTGAACGGGTTACCGATCCTCCCCGGCAGGTCACATCCCGTACCAGAGAACGAGAATCGGAGACAGGCACCACGCAACCGAGCGTGCTCACGATCCCCCACCGGGCCAGGAGCTTCGTCCACAGCACACGGTGCCCGGGAGCGTGAGACGCCATCGGCCAGCGGGTCCGCACCCCGAAGCATGAGGAAACGATCAGTCATGGCCACCGTCTACGACGCACCACGAGTCACCGAATCCGACGAGACGGACACCTCCCTCGAACAGCTGACCGGCAGCCGGAAAGACACCCAGTCCCCCGCCGTGGACGTCGAGGACGCCGACACCACCGAGTCCTTCGAACTGCCCGGCGCCGACCTCTCCGGTGAAGAATTCACCGTCCACGTCACCTTGAAGCAGTCGGACGAATTCACCTGCACTTGACCTGGATCGCACCCCTGCCCGACGTATCAGGAGCCCGCTGAGTTGGGCGTTCGCTATCGGTGACCGCTATCAACTCTTCGGGCCTAGCGACAGGTCAGGAACCGTCGCAGCCAGTCTGGTGCGAGCGAGAATCGGGCACCGAGGTATAGCGTGGTCAGCTAGGCCGACGATCATGTCCGGACACGATCCTTGGCCAGGCGCGTCAGTTGAGATCCGACAGCTGGCGGGCCGTCCCACCGCGCGTCTCGGCCACAGTGCAGCCGGGGTTTCACGAGCAGCCGCGGTTTCTCACGACCTCAGCACCGCGCCCCTCGCGATCGCCACTCCTTCCCAGTTATATTGGGCAACAATGGTTTACCGGTCACTGGTCGACGGTCACCGACCGCATCAGGTCGGCGGCGACATCGGCCAGTTTGGTGTTGGTGCGCTGCGAACGCTCCACCAGCCGGTGGAAGGCCTCATCGCTGGTGATCCGATGCAACGCCATCAGCACCCCCTTGGCCTGATCGATCACCGAACGGGACACCAGCGCCGTCTCGAGTTGCCCGACCGTTTCCGCTGCCGCCCGCCAACGGCGGGCGTTGCCGATCGCGGCCGAGGCCGCGGTGGTCAACAACCGCATCAACTTCTCGTCGAACGGATCGAAGGCCTCCGCCCGATAGCTGTAGACATTGAACGACCCCACCAGCTCCTGCGGGTCCGCACCCTCGACGATCAGGGGAACCGACAGATACGCCCGGATCCCCGCCTGTTCGGCGGCCGCGGTGAATTCCGGCCACACCGCAGCATGGTCCCCGACCACGGCCCGCACCGGTTCCCGCGCCCGCCCCGCCTCCAGGCACGGTCCCCGATCCGCGGCGTACTGCTGCTCGTCGATCCTGGTCGCCGCCTCCGTGGTAGCGACGATGGTGCGGGCCTCGGTGGCGTCGAGCTGTGTCACACTGACCGCGTCGGCATCGGGCAGGGCGAAGACCGCGGTCTCGGCGAGCCGCCCCAGCACCGCCTCGACGGGTTCGACGCCCACGGTCGCCGACCGCAGCCCCTCCAACGCGCCGGTGACCGTGTCCAACGCGGCACCCACCTTCGCCACCACCGCCGGTGGGGTGGGCACCTCGGCAGTCTCACCCATCAGCAGCACTTCTCGCAGGTCATCCGCTCAGTGTCCCACGAGAGACCCGTGGACCTCCGCACACAATCACATGGTCACCGGCGGCGCGGCCTCTTCCAACGACGACCTGGCTCGAACGTCGCGAATGGACCGCAACTCCAGAACTCGTCTGCGGCAACCACAACAGGCGACGACGACTCGATACCTGTGACTCCCAGCGCTATCTGGCACGGTTTTACCGACGCTGCTATTTGGCTCGGTCGGTTGACGCGCCGCCGGCGGGGACCGCCGCGCTCAGGTGCCGGTAGATGGTCGGACGGGTCACCCGGAACTCGGCGGCGATCTGCGCGACGGTGTACCGGCGTTTGCCGTCGTCGCCGGTCTCCTCGTACATCGCCCGCGCCAGGGCGACCTGACGCGGGCCGAGCTTCGGCTTCTGGCCACCGCATGCTCGAACTCCGAGATCGCCCCGAGGATCGAGAAGAACATCCGCCCCGCCGTCGAGGTGTCCACCCCCTGATCGAGGACCGCCAGGTCGATCCCGCGCTCCTGAAGCAGCGCGGACAACTCACCCGGATGCCGAACTGGTCGAACCGGGTTCCGAGGTTATTTCCCCGGTGGTCTGACCCTCTGGTGGCGAGTTCGTCGAGTTGACCGGTGAAGACGGTGAAGGCTTTTCTCCCCTCTCGACGAGGTGTTATCGCGCCGGCCTGCGGGCGGCGGAGCGGTCCAACTGCCGCTGCAGGGCGCGCATCGCCGTCGGGCGCATCAGCCGGATGAACGGCCCGGCCGCTTGCCAGTAGCGCCGGAACCGGCGCCGGCTGTCCTCGTCGGTCATCACCACGCGGCTCTCCATGGTCAGCACGCATCCCCCGACGCCGTACGGGGTGACCACGGTGCTCTCCGCAAGCTTGGCGAACCCTGGTTCGGCGAAGGCCGCGAAGGTCTCGGCAGTTACCGGGGGCTCCGGCGGCGAACCACCCGTTCCCTTCCATGGCTGGCCGACCGCGCCGTAGACCAGTTCGCTGCCGGGGCGCTCGCCGAGCGGGATCCAGCCGCGGGCCGGCAGGTCGCGCACGCGGAAGGTTGGCGGCTCCGGCACGACCGTCTCGCCGCGGCGCTGGGCCGCCGCGCTGGCGAGGCGGCTGGGCAGGCCGCGGGCCTCGAGCAGTATCCGGGCCACCGGGACGCGGAACAGGTCGAGGTTCGTGACCGCGTCGAAGACCTCGGCCGGTGGTGCGCGGAAGAGTTGGGACATGGAGATCTCGTGGTCCCAGGTCGGCAGGAACTGGTCGAGGAGCAGCGGATCGGTCATGGTCGCCTCCTTCGTCTCAACGCCACGCCAGGGAGCCCCGCAAAGCGCCCGTCGCAGCGCTAGACCTGCGCTAGACCCATCGCCCACCCCGTCCGCGGCGACCTGACCCGAACCCTTCTACCGCATCCTCGCCCGCCCGGTCGCCGCGAACAAGCCCCCTCGTGAATCGCGTGCACCCGCTGACGAGCCGGGCGAACACGCCGGGCGTGACCAGGCCTCGCTACCTGACCCGAACGTCCAGACGTCCAGCAAGTCGGGAAGCGGCAGGTGCACACGAGAAGGGTCCTGCGACCCTGTCCGTCCGCGGGCTCCTGACGGAAACTCGAAGCATGGGTCGCCTCGGCCCCGGTTGGGATGCACTCATGAGGCCTCAGGATTACTCCGCGCGGACCGCCTACCGGCCGCCGGCTGCCTGGTATCGGCGGCTGAACTGGCTCGGTGTGCTGCTCACTTCCATCGGGCTGGCGCCGCGTGATGCCGTGACTCTCGAAGTGCGCGGCCGGACGTCCGGAAGGATCCGGCGGGTGCCGATCCTGCGAACCCGCTATCGGGGTGCGGAATACCTGGTCGCTCTTGCCGGCGAGTCGCAGTGGGCACGCAACGTCCGAGCGGCTCGAGGGCGGGCGGTGATCCGGCGCCGACGAGCGCGATCCGTCTTGCTCGACGAACTGCCACCCGTGGAGCGTCCCGGGGTGATCGCCGAGTACCTGCGCGCCGCCCGCAATCGCAGCGGCGCCGAGGCGGGGGACAACCAGGCCCGGTTCTACTTCGGGCTCGATCCCGACGCCTCCCTCGATGACATCGGCCGTATCGTCGACGGGTATCCCGTGTTCCGCGTCCGCTACGTGGACTCGGTGCGGGGATCAGCATGGTCCGGCCGGCGACGCCATCCATCGGCGAGGATCGAGGGCGAGATCACGATCGGCCGTCCCATGGACGTGGTGTTCGACTACGTCGCGGACCAGACCAACGAGCCGCTCTACAACCCCAGCATGGTGCGTGCGGAGAAGATCACGGCCGGGCCGATCGGCGAGGGAACCCAGTTCAGGTCGGCGGTCCGGTCAGCCGGACGAACCGCCGAGATGCTCATCGAGTGCACCGACTACGACCGGCCGCGGCTCTTCGTCTCGACTACGACGATGAAACAGGCGGACATCGACTACACGCTGAGATTCGACCCGGTCCGGGCGGGCACCCTCATGCGGTGGTGCGGCCACGTAGAGCCAAAGGGTCCTCTCCGACTGCTTTGGCCGTTGATCACCTGGATGGGAGTACGCCAGGAGCAGCGGATCTGGTCGAACCTGAAGAGGCACCTGGAAGCCACGCCGGATGCTGGCGGGTAGCCGACGATGCAGCTTGATTCCTGGGCTGGTGGCGCTGCGGTCCTCGCAAGCATGACCCTCCCTGTCCGGGGCCACGGCCCCGGCCACCCACAACCCACGGGGCCGTCCCCGGCTCGTCATCCTGCTCGGCATCAACGCCGGGGTACGGCGACGTCTCGCATGACTCGGTGCGGGCGGTCCAACCCGTCGACGTCCTGCTGCCTCTCCTGGCCGGGGTGACCTACGCGGGATTCTGGCCGGGCCCGGCGCCAGCCCACGTGTAGTGGATGGTCCGTGCGATCGCTCAGCCGCTCCTCGACATCGCAATCCTGTTGATCACCCGCCTCGCGGGCCGCTCGGACCTGATGGGTGGTGCTCCGGTTCTATCGATACTTGCGGTCATCGCAGGCGCATGGACCGCCATCGGATGGGCTGGGAGTGACTGCGAGCGTGCTCCTCCTGGTGGGCGACTTCGGAGCGACCGAACCTCCTCACCGGCTGTTGGTCCCGGTCCTCGCCGTCGGCTACGGAGGGTTGACCATCTGGCGGTCGCAGCCCTCTTGTGCGCGTATGCCGGGGACTGAGGCCGCCTGCCGCCGACGGGCAGACACGCCGCGTCCCCAGACGTGGCGCGAGGACCGCAAACCCCGAGGAGGTCCACGCACAACCGTCGGAATTCGCAGCTGTCGGCCTCTTCAGGTCGGCATCACCGGCGCCAACCGCCACCTCAAAGATCAGCACGCATCGACCAGCTAGCATCGGGAGCAGCGTGCTCACGGGTGTCCGACCGACGTCCCTCGCGGCGAGGACGTCGGCCTCGACCCGCAGGCGAAGGGCGCTTCCCGGGCATCGAGGCACGCAGCGATCGTGACTAAAGCCAGACGAGCGTCACCGGGTGCGAGTCGGGAGGGGCCACCATGTGGACCACCAGGACCGGCGCGTTCGGGCATGGCCGCGCCAATGGCGGCCCGGGGGGCGTCGTCGTGAGCACCACCGCGCGCCTCGGCGTCGGGGTGTTGCTGCTGGCCCACGGGCTGGTGCACCTGCTCTACCTAGCTCGGGACGTCGATGCCTTCTCCTTGGATTCCACGTGGCTTCCGGAGATGCTGCGACGTCCAGTTGCCCTCGTGCTGCTGACGGCCACGGTGCTGTCGTTCGCGCTGGTGGCGCTCGGTACCTGGGGAGTGCCCGGCTTGTCGAGTGCGTGGCCGGTGCTGACGGTCTTCGCCGCAGCGGTCTCGACGCTGCTGCTTCTTCTCTTCTGGGACTGGCAGCTGATCTTTGGGCTCGTAATCGACGCCGCACTCGTTACGTTGGCGCTGTGGCAGCCGGTGTGGCTCCAGCACCTCATCTGGGGCACGGCATGACCCAGCGCGTCTGGGACCACGGCGCATCAAGCCCCGACACCTGGTATCCCCTCGTCGTGGGTCGGTAACTCTGGCCGCGTTCCGGTCAATGCACCCCCGTCGACGAACCGCTATCGGAGCGCATGACGCCCACCATGGTGGGTGTACAGGGGCGACAAGCCCTCGGTTGCGGTTCGGGCGGCTGCGAGTACCGGTGAGAGCGCCACTCCGGCACCGTCGAGGTCGAGGCACACGTACTCCGGCGTCCAGACCTGGCGAGTCTGCACCGTATTCGCGTGCCGGTGCCCCTCGCACGGGGTGACGTCGGGGTGGTTCTCGGTGGACCAGTCCATCTCCTCGCCGTCGACTTCCTCGCCGCTCTCAGTGTCGAAGTAGCGTTCGTCCTTGCTCAGCCACACCGCCCACCGGACCGGGTCGGCCTCGGTGTGGGTTGCGGTGACCTCGCTGCCGTCGTCGGCGACCAGGTCGGCCAGCAGGACGTCTGTTCCGTACCGGGTTCTTCGGCGAGGATCCTGTATCCCTTGTCGAGGTACGGCTGGGCGGCGGCGCGTTCGGCCTTCTCCGTGCGGTCGTCGAGCAGCCGTTGCGCGATGTAGCGGAACTGATACCGGCCAGCGGTCATCAGCTTTTCGACGGCCTCGGTGTCTCCTTCCGCTTCGATTATGTGGACAACCTCTGTAGGTCAAGCTGGCCAGCCATGACCTCGTCATCAGCATTCGTTTGTGTATTCCGGTGGGCGCGGGGCGTGGGAGCGGTTCTGAACCCGCCAGGTGATTGGCTCCGTTCGCCGCGGTCGGCCACCCTGGCAGTTTCCCGGTTCGCATGCGTCACGGGCGTAAAAACCGTTGGCGGTGATCGTCGTTCCGAGCGCTTCACGGGAGACCCGCCACGTGTTCAGTCTCGGAGCCGTCGTGGAGTTGGACTGCCCGGTGCCACAGCTGTAGCAGCGAGTCCTGCTCGGAGAAGTAAGGCAGCGTCGATCTGCCGATTGTCACGGCACGGTTCGGTAGCCCGGAGCCTGGTCAGCGTATCGATGGCTGCCGAGGGTAGTCGGCCGTCAGGCGCTCTGGTGCTCCGGATCACGAGATGCGTTCGGGCCGCACCGGTTCAGCAACCCGAGCCGGTGCGGCCGCCGCACGTCCAGTACCTGTGCGTATCGGCAGGAACGTCGTGATGATCCATCCGACGTCACCGTCTCGCACTCCGCTCGGAGCCCACTGCCCGCCGACGTTTTCACTGTGTGTCGGGATGCCGGCGGCCATGCTGACTCCGGTGTGGCCAACAGAGATTTTCTATACCGATACCCACATATTCTGTGGAATAATGTACTCGATTCACCGCAAGGGATTGGATGTTCGGGACCCGGGCGAAGGGGGTCGACGCGATGACGGACGAGACGCGTGTTGCGCTGAAGAACTACGAATATCTGCTCCGCGAGTACCCCGGGGAGAACGTCGAACTCGTCTGGCACACCGACTCGGTGGTCTACGGATCCGACGGATGCTCGGATATCGACCTGCTTGTCCGCCCGGGGTTCACTCCCGCCACGGAGTGCTTCACCCGAACGAACGACTAGGCGAGCACGATCCTGCTGCATCGGCATCGGCATCGGCGGCAGGAGTTGTGGCCTGAGCGGGCTCGATGGTCTGGGAGGGGAGTCGGTGATGAACTACGGCACCGATATTGCAGACTGCAGTGACTACGTCGCCGCTGTCGCGAGGGCGCTGCGCGCCGAGACGGTGCGAGGGTGGGATGGGTTCACCTTCGATGCCATCATCACGATGCCGACAGGATTTCTGCACTACTGCGGCCGGAACGTGGTCGTGGCGTGGAACCATCACTTCGGGTGGGCGTGGGGAATCGAGGGGCACTCGGTCGAATCGGTTCTGATCATCGAGAGCCTCGGTCTCGGTCGCACTCCCGGGCCAGCCCGGTGCGCCGATCGGGTCGACGAGGCGATCGTCGAGCTCCGGCGGCTCGATCTCGCGGTGCCGGACTCCTTCCCGGTTCCGGTCAGGGTTCTGCGCCTGCCTCAGGAGTATGTACCACCGAATCTGCGCCCCCGACAGTGTGCCTGGTGACGTCCTGCCGCCACTGGGCCGGGGGCGGTCCGGGAATGCGGAGGCCCGCGGTCGTGGACGGCTATCCGACGAACGTGCCGATGGGGCCACACCGCGTTGTGATGAGGCTCAGGTGGAGAGCCAGAGTCGCTTGCGAACAACGGCTTTCATTGTCTCGACCACCTCCTCCGAAGCGGCGCCGGCGGAGGGCCGAGGTGATCGGTGAGTCGGCGAAAGTACTCGGCGCTACTCATCTCGAAGCGGCGTCGATCCCGCGCGCAGGGCCGCCGCCATGGGCTGACCATCGCATCGCGAATTCAATATCCGATCGGGGACGGCGCCGTTGTCATGTTCGCCCTTTCGCGCTCGCGCGGAGTTCGGGTGGGTTTTCGTGTCACCTGTGACTGTGTGGCCTCACCCGGTATGCGGGCGTGCCGTGGTGCCCCACGGGGGCGGCCGAGGGTGCCGCCCACCGGCGCCCCGTGGCGGCGGTGTTGTGTCGGTGGTGTCGGTGATCGATCGAACCTTTCCCATTGGCCCGCGCACGGGCGGCGACTCCGGCCGCCGGTGAGGCACCCGGAGCCGCCAGGCGGGGCGCCGCCGACCCCACATGGACCGCACATGGGCGGCGCGGCGACGCCCGGGCTGGTGCCGAACGGGCCCCGTCCGACGGGCCCGTTGCGATCAACGTTGCCTGACGGCAGTGCGCCGATGCCGTCGCAACCGCTGCGGCACCGGCTGCTTCCGCTGACTGTGCACCCCTCAGGGGATCTCAGGAGTGGATGGCCTTTTTCCCGTTCGAACTGCTGCTGATCTCGATCTTGCGGGCCTTCGCCTTCTCCGCGACCGGGATCGTGAGCCGCAGCACCCCGGCGTCGTAGTTCGCCTCGATGTTGTCCGTGTCGAGGCTGTCGCCGAGGATCAGCTGCCGGCTGAACACGCCCCGGGGACGCTCCGCCGAGACCATCTCCCGGTTCGGGTCCAGCGCCGCCCGTTCGGCGTGGACGGTGAGGACGTTGCGCTCGACGTCGAGATCCAGCGAATCGATATCGACCCCGGGCAGGTCGAACTCGACGACGAAGGTCTCCCCCTCCCTCCATGCATCGAGCGGCATCACCGTCGGACGCGACGCGGTACCGAGGAGCTGCTGGGTCAACCGGTCGAGGTCGCGGAACGGATCCGTACGCATCAACATCGTGTCCACCTCCAAGAAGCCTTCCATATCCAGAATCTACGGCAGGATACCTACACCATCTACCGTAGATAAATGATGGCATCGCGTCATATCGTGAGGCAAGAGGAATCTTCGAAAAACCCTGGGGAGAAGCAGATGTCGAGCGAACCGGGCCGGGTGGCCGGAGATCGGACTCGAGCCGTACTTGCCCGCGACGAGTCAGGTCGGATGACCGTTTTCCAGGGGAGGCGCACGTCATCGGTGCCAACGCACCGGGCTCACCCACAACCCGGTCGCGGGTGGGCGCCGCGGTGGCGGAGTGCCGAGCACGACGACATGGATGCGGATCGGTCCCGCCGGCTGGGTCGGAGCCCGAGGCGGTCGCCGAGGTTCGGCCTCGGATTCTGCCTCGGGTTCGGCCGCGGCCGGGTCGGCGGCGGCCCGGTCGTGGGCGGCGCGGTGTTGGGGGTCGCGCAGCCGGGCGTAGGCGGACAGAATGCGTTGCAGGTCCTCGTCTGCCGCCGGGTCGGGGGTTTGGTGGTGGGTTCGGGTGTCGGGGTGGTGTTCGCGCAGCAACCGCCGGTAGGCACTGGTGATCTCGGCCTGGGACGCCGCCGAGGACAGTCCCAGCACCCGATACGGATCCCGTTCGGTGGCCATACTTCGTCCCATGTGCACGAGAAGGGTGGTTCCGGGCGTTCGGGGTGCCGGAACCACCAGGATGGGGCGGGCAGGACCTGCACGAAGGGCCCGCCCCCGCTGTTCACGGTTCGCGTGAAGTCTGGAGTGGGCACAACCCGCCCGGGACCGGCCGGCGACTGCCCGTCTGCCACTGCACCGGCCGTGCGCCCCAGGCGATCCCTGGCCCCGGTTAACGCCGGGTGAGGGATGCGGTCGTCGCCGTCGCTGACTCCTCGGTTGATCGGCGGCGGACGGGCGGTGTGCCCCCGGGTTCGCCGCGCCGCGTACGAAGGATGACAGGTGACGGAGGCGGCCGCGGGCGAACCCTTTCAGGTGGTGCACTCGTCTGGTTCATCACCCCCTTTCTCGACCTTCACTCACGAGATGTGTTCTTGCGACTGGTCTTTTCCGGTTCTCGGAGGTGAGCGCTGGGTGGCCCGGATCTCCGGGGCCGGGGGCGCCGACACCGTCCACGACATCGACGCGGGAGGGGATGGGCACGCCGGACCGGCCGGTGCGGTGGCCAACCGTGCGAGCAGTACGACGGCCTGCGGCGTGAGCGCGTCGGCGAGGATGCGGTCCGAATCGGCCTCGAGCAGGGTGTAGTCGAGCTCGTGCCACGGCCACACCACCTCGCGGTCGGTGCGCTCCGGAGTCACGGTGGCGTTCACCTCGGTGACCATGTTCGCCAATGTCATGATGTTCTCCCCCTCCCGAGCCTTGTCGGCCTCGGTCGAGCGTCGACGGTCCCCCTTCTGCGCCTCGCTTCAGGTGTCGACCTCGCCTCAGGCGGTGACCGCCTTCTTCTCGGAATGTCCACTGCTGATCTCGATCTTGCGGGGCTTGGCCTTCTCCGCGACCGGAATCGTCAACCGCAGCACCCCGGCGTCGTAGCTGGCTTCGATATTGTCCGCGTCGAGGTTCTCCCCGAGGAACAGCTGCCGGCTGAACACCCCGCGCGGACGCTCGGCCGCGACCATCTCCTGGTTCTCGCTCAGTGCGGGCCGTTCGGCGTGCACCGTCAGCGTGTTCTTGTCGACGTCCAGATCCAGCGAGTCGGCGTTCACGCCGGGCAGATCGAACTCCACCACGAACCGATCCTCCTCGCGCCAGGCGTCCATCGGCATCACTGCCGGACGGGCCGTCGTGCCGAGGATCTGCTGCGTCAGACGGTCGAGGTCGCGGAACGGATCCGTACGCATCAACATCATGTCCACCTCCTGAAACCCTCTTCATTCCACCAGGTAAACTCCAGCAAATGCTGTAGGTTCGGTATAGCATCTGTCGTAGACTATGACAAGAGGTTGTGCAAGAAAAATCCCGATCGGAGCACAGAATGCCCGAAAGATCCGGCCGGTACGACCCCGAATCACCGTCGCTGCGCGGAGTGTACGGCATCTCGGTGGCCGCCGAACTGTCCGGGTTCGGGATCGCGGCGCTGCGGTTGTACGAGGACTACGGTCTGGTCACCCCGGGCCGCACCAGTGGCGGCACCCGCCGCTACAGCGACTACGACCTGGCCCGGCTGCGGCGCATCGCCGAACTCATCGACGCCGGCGTCAACCTGGTCGGTATCGGCCGGGTCCTCGACCTCGAGCACCGCACCGACGAACTCGAACGCGACAACCGCCGCCTGGAAGCGGACAACGCGCAACTACGCGCCGAGCAGAATTCCGAGACCATCGCAGACCACACTGGTGCCGCCCGTGCCCCGGCAGTCGAGGACGACGCGGACCGGACCCGGCCCGCACGGGCCCGACGGGGATCGGATTCCGCGCAACGTCCCCGCCTACGGGACGGCCCGACCCGCGGGCGCGGTGTCGGCGAACGAGAACACCGCTAAAACACCGTCACCCCCGCCGGCGCAGGACTGCCCCGCACGTCGTCATCGCGGCCAGAGCCGGTCACCGAGGTCGATGGTTGCTCGCCCCACCCCCGGATCTGCGCAGCAGCAGTGCCCCAGCCCGAGCCGAGTTCGGCGGAGTGCCCGGGGACCGGCGCCGCGCGGACGACCGGTGCCGGAGGTGCGGCTCGGGGTTCCGCACAGCACGCACCGGTGAGCACGCCTCGTGGGGACCTGATCGTAAGGACGCACGGAGGCCTCTGTCGATGACCACTTCACCTCACATCACCACCGATTACGACGAGATCCGCCGATGGATTCAGGCCCATCACGGGGCACCGGCACGCGATGCGACGGGCGCTCTGCGGATCGACTTCCTCGGTGTCGCGTCCGGGCTCGAGCACCCGTCCTGGAACGACTGGTTCGCCACCCTCGACAGGCAAACCTGGCCCTGTGTTATCCGGAACCCCACATTCGCGGCGGCACCAGCGCCTGGTTCCCAGCTGGTGCCGCCGCTCACGCGCAATCGCCAGCGCCGGCCCGGGCGAGATAGGCGACGACGCGGTCACCGTCTCGGCCGGGACAGTCCAGCGCGCAGAAGGTGACGGTTTCGGGACCGTCACCCCCTGATGGACCGCTCCGCAGGATGCGACCACCCCGCGGTCGTGGCGTTCGCGAAGAACGGCGAGGTGCTGGTCGGCCAGCCCGCCAAGAACCAGGCAGTCAGCAACGTGGACCGCACGGTCCGGTCGGTCAAACGCGAGATCGGCACCGACTGGCATGTGGCAATCGACGACAAGAACCGAGCGGCTCGGAGTCGGGCAGAACCGCGTGTCCAACATCGAGCATGGCGACCTCGAGCGTGTGCAGATCGGCACATTGCGCCGGTATGTCGAGGCCGTCGGCGGTGCACTACGCATCGAAGTCGAACTCGGCGACGAGCGCTTCCAGATCACGTAATACCGACACCCCACGCGGCAGCCGTCGGCCGTCCGGCCGGCCCGGAAAGCTCATCGTCCGTTCCGGACATCGGCGGGCCCGGTGGGATCCTCGGAGCGGCGGCCGTCTCGGACTGGTAGACAGACCAGAGGTGGTGGAACGCCCCGATCAGGAGGCCCGAATGCCGCGACCATCGTCATCGTTGAGCACGACCGCGTCCACGCTCGGTGGAGAACTGGCACGCATCGGGCTGACCGTCCCCACCGACCAACTTGAGGTCCTGCTCACCGAACGAGTAGCTGCCGCAGCGGAGCAGATGCACATCACCAAACGCACCGCCCGCCAGTACTTCGACCACGACACACTGCACGCCCTCGCCCATGAAATGGCCCTGATCATCAAAGATGAGGCGCCGGCGCCGACCTGCTGACCCTGCCCCACACCACCGCCATGCCTCTGGCCACCCTCGGTGCGACGATCGCCGCCCTCGTCGAAGTCACCGCCCTCGGCGGAGCCGACAAAGATACCAACGAGCCTGTGGCGGCGATGGCTCTGATCTCCACGCTCGGCGTCCTGACCAGAGACCACGACGGGGACCTCCCCGCCGTCCGGGTGCCCGAGCCGCTCCTCCTGCGAGCAGCGCGGCTGATCGAGAACACCGCCGACCTCGTACACCACGGCTGCCCACTACCACCAGACGTCGCCGAAGACGTCCGACCCCACCTGCAGAAGACACTCCGCGAAGACGCCGCCCGGCTCCGGGCACTGATCCCCGACACCGGAGGACGGTCCGGCTCCGGCCTGTGGGCGGTTCCCGACGATCCATCGTGACGGGCGCGGGCGCATTCGTGCCAGCAGAAACACGCCTCGGCACCAGCGCGAACGAGCTGGGCCCCGCGCTCCGACCAGATCTGCGTACCTCGATTTCTTGGTCGAACGTCAGTGGGCCTCGTGCAGCCAGTCCATCGTCTGTCGCCGGCGGTTCGGCCACCCGGTCGATCGTGGAATTGGCACCGAGATTGCCCGGTGCCGCAACCGCCGGGCCGTGGGGGCCATCCGATTCGGCCCCAGCGCCGAATCCCTCGATGGCACCGCTGACCGGCGATGTCTTGCCTGCTCGTGCGGTACGCGTGACGCAGCCGGAGCTGCAGGCAACCGAAGACACACGAGGAAGTGACAACGTGCACACTCAAAATCCGCGGCACCTCTCGATTCTGATCGGCGCCTGCGCCATCGCCGGCGGAGCAGTCCTTCTCGCGCCCACCGCGAACGCGGCACCGGTGGCCGAATGCCGGGCACCCGGCGCCGCCAGCGCGGCCATGGCCATGAACACCTCGCAATGCTCGGCCGACAGCGTCGGCGGCAGTGCCGCCGCCGCATACGGGATCGACGGCACCGCCACCGCCACCGCCGGGCCGCAAGCCCTCGCACTGGCGATCGCGAACGGCGGCGGCACCGCCACGTCGACAGCCCGTGGCCTCTCCGGACCCGCGGCCATCGCCCTCGGCCCGGGCGCCACCGTCAACGCCCAGGGAGTCCGGCCCGGCCTGTCGATCGGCATCGCCGGCGCCGGCGCGCAGGTGACGATCGACGGCACCGCCGGCCCGACCTGCACCCGCGGACCCGCATTCGCCGGCGACTTCCAAACCCTGCGGGGCTGCCTCTCGACCCAATAGGACCGACCTCCGTACGCGCTGACAGGCCCACAGGGTAAATCAGCCTCCGCGCCGCTGCCTCGGCGAGATCCACGAAATCCACCGCCCGGCTGAACTGTTCGTGCACTCCTGCCGGTCGACCGGAAGACCCGACGCTGTCCGTCCGCACTCCGCACACTGCCGAGAAAGGAATTAATGGTGAGCCGGTCCGAACTCGATGCCGCCGGAGTACAGGATCCACGCCTGCGCGTGGCGTACCGCCGGTGCCGCGACCTCAACGCCCGCCACGGGCGCACCTTCTTCCTCGCCACCCGGCTCCTGTCCCCCGCGCAGCGACCCCCCGTGCACGCCCTCTACGGATTTGCCCGCCGCGCCGACGACATCCTCGACGACCTCGACCCGCACCTGACGCCCGCCCTGCGCGCCATCCGGCTCGACCTGCTCGCCCACCAACTCACCGACACCGACCCCCACGGTGAGTGGGATCCGGTGATCGAGGCGGTCCGGCACACCGCCCACACCTACCGGATCGACGGCGAACTGTTCGAGGACTTCCTGCACTCGATGCGGATGGACCTGACGGTCACCGACTACCCCGACCGCGCCGCGCTCGATGAGTACATGCACGGGTCCGCGGAGGTCATCGGACTGCAACTGCTGCCGGTGCTGGGCACCCTCGGCCCGAACCAGGACGCCGCCCCCTACGCCGCCGCGCTCGGGACGGCGTTCCAGCTGACCAACTTCCTGCGCGATATCGCAGAAGACCTCGACCGGGGCCGGGTCTACCTCCCCGCCGACGAGCTCGCCGCTTTCGGGGTCGACCGGGACCTGCTGGGCTGGTGCCGGACCCACCGGTGCACCGACCCCCGGGTACGCGCCGCGCTGGCAGCCCAGCACCAGCACACCCGAGACGTGTACCGCCGGGCCGGCAAGGGAATTGAGTTGCTGCACCCGCGGTCCCGTCCCTGCGTGCGGACCGCCCTGATCCTGTACTCCGACATCCTCACCCGCATCGAGGACAGCGACTTCGCCGTGTTCACCCACCGCGCCACCGTGAGCACCGCCCGGCGACTACACATCGCGGCACCGGGCTGCTGCAGGCCTGGTGGGCACGCCGACCCCACCCCGGCACACGACGACGCCCCGGACCCGGCACCCCGATCGCCGGTAGTTCGCCGCCTCCTGGCACTCGGCACGTGTCAGACATCTCGGATCCTTCATGACCTCGCCGCACGACCGGACAACCGCCGCAACACTTCCCGCCTTCCGCCCGGGTAGCCCGACACGGCGCGTTACGCCAGTCCTACCGTTGGCAACGGATCTTTCTACCGGAGAGTGGTGGCCATGAACAGATCGACCGAACCATCCCGTCACGATCATGCCCGGGTGCTCGTCGTGATCGTCTCCGCGGCAGTGGCCATCGTGGGCTCCTTCATCGGCTCCGGGGCGCTGATCGGAACCCCGATCGCACAGGCCGCCGACCGGGCCCTCGCCGCGGACGCCACCGCCGTCGCCCCGGGCGGACCCGCGTTCTCGATCTGGACCCTGATCTATGTCGGGTTCATTGCCTACGCGATCTGGCAGGCACTACCCGCCCACCGCGACGACGTCCGGCAACGACGACTCGGATGGTGGTTCGCCGCCTCGATGATCCTGAACGCGGCCTGGATCGCCTGCGTGCAGTTCGAACGGCTCTGGCTCAGTGTCCTGGTCATCATCGCGCTCCTCGCCGTGCTGCTCGTCGTGTTCGCGGTCCTAACCACCGAAAAACCCTCGGGCCGTGTCGAGGCCGTCGTCGTCGACTCCACCGCGTACGTCTACCTCGGCTGGGTGTGCGTCGCCGTGGCCGCCAACATCGCCGCGACCCTGGCTGCCGCCGACATCGATCCATTCGGACTCGGCCCCAACACCTGGGCGGTGCTCGTCCTCGCCCTGGTCGCCGCGGTCGCCATTCTGCTCGCCGTCGCCGGCCGCGGCCGGGTCACCGTCACGGCCGCGATCGTGTGGGGCCTTGCCTGGATCGCGTTTGCCCGAACCACCGACAACGGCCTCACATCGCGGCCGGCCGCCATCGCCGCGGCCGCGGCCGCCGCGGTGGCCATCGTTACGACCGCCGTCGTCCGCTCACGTCGGTCACCGTCCTCCAACCCGAGCACCGGAAAGCTTGCGTAGAGGTAGCACTTTGTTTCCACTGTTCGGCCAGCAACGGTCAAACGCCGCACGCGTGCCCCTACTGCGACAGGCGCGGGGCCCAGTTGCCAGCCACCGGCACCACCGACGACGTCCCGGAGCCGGTGCGGGACCGGCTCACCCAGAACGGCTGGTATGTGGATTCAGATCTGTTGTGTCCCAACCATTCCCGAGCCTCACTGGGTCTCGCCGCGCGAGTGGCACATCCATCCCGCTAACACACCGCCTCCGAGCACCCGCGAAGGCAGCTTCGTGTCGGTTCCCACCCCCTACCCTCACCAGTAACAGCACCAATGAGCAGCGAGCAGAGGGGGAAACCATGCTCACCGCCGCCGCCAGCGCACCGATGATGCCCGCCTCCCCGGCGGTCTCTGAGACCGAACCGCTCGCCCTGATCGGGCCAGCCGCAGCCGATCCGGGTCCCCCGAACGGCTGTGGCGGTCCTGGCTCGACGACCCCGCCGCCGTGGCCGCGATTCGAAGCGAAGACCT
The DNA here is from genome assembly GCF_002300155.1 of Rhodococcus sp. ACS1. Lineage (NCBI taxonomy): Bacteria > Bacillati > Actinomycetota > Actinomycetes > Mycobacteriales > Nocardiaceae > Rhodococcus > Rhodococcus sp. ACS1. Next base: position 426,154 of record NZ_NSDZ01000007.1, on the reverse strand, counting down.
ACCGACGCCCAGGTGGCCGGTGCACTGTGTGGCTCAGGAGTTGTCTCATCCACCGGGCACGGCCCTTCCGCACGGCCGGCCTGCCCGGACCGTCCCGGCGCGGCACCGTGCCCGCGCATTCGTTCGCCTACCAACTCGAGTACGGAGTGATCCCGAGACTGGGGTGGTCCGGTGCCGACGACGCCATGCTGTGTCACCAGTGCGACTTCGCCGGCTGCGTCAACCCACACCACATGCGCCTGGGCACCAACGTTCTCAACCGCACCGAATACAACCTGCGGCGCCGGAACCTCGCCAGCCCGCTCACCGACATCCGCGGCCCCGCCGGACGCACCCGCGCCATCGCCGCCGCCATCCGTACCGGTTTCGCCCGCGGCGACGACACCGATTGCATCGAGGAACGGATCCGGTGCGCCGAAGCGGCTGGCCTCCCCTCACCCTCTGGTAAGGCTGGCAGCCGTCTCCGTCTCCGCCGTTGCGGCCGGGCGGGTTTCGGCTCTGCCGTGTGTGCCCTACTTTCTCAGGGGATCGATCCGCCACCGCCCGTCATCTGGTCGAGGATCGCCTGCTGTGCCTGCATTTCTTCCTCCTCGGTGATCTCACCGCGTTCCCGGGCCTCCTCGAGTTCCTCGAGCGCCCGGCGGGCGCGCGCCGGATCGTGCAACTCCTGCTCGACCTGCCGCTGGATCAACTCCGCCAGCGAGATCACCCCCTTGACCGGTTGCAGCGGCAAGGTGACGATGAACGAGAACAGACCCATGCCTCAGCCCTGCCCCTCCGGCTTCGCGGTGACCACGAAGTCGTACGCCGCCTGCGGTCCGAGCAGTTTCATCTCCACCCGCCCGTCCCAGTCCTGGGCCAGCTCGCTGAGCACCCGTTCGAGTTCGTCCTGACGCTCGACGTCGGCGAGGATCGCCACCTGCACAGCCTCCTCCTCGTGCGTGGGTTCGCGCACGTTCACCGAAGCGGCGAGGTCGTCGAGCGCCTCGACGGCCCTGCGGGTGTCCTGTTCGCGTTTGGCGGCGATCGCGTTGCTCACCAATTCCCCCAGGGCCATCCGTGCGTCGCGACTGGCGTCCTCCGACTGGTCGCGGATCTCCTCGCGCAGCGCCGCCGCCCGCTCGTCCTCGTCGAGGATCTCCCGCAGGATCGCCTTCTCCACGTACCGGCCCTTCACGATGTACTGGGCCTTGCCCTCCAATTTCTCGAGAGCAGTACCGAACTCGTCCGCGTGCGCCGAGAGCAGTTCCTCCTGCACGGCGTCGGCGTCGCTGAGCACCGCGCCGAACCGCAGGGCAGCACCGGCGCCACCCCGGCCACCCCGTCCAGCAGGTCCGCATGCGCCCGCAGGTCCCCGGGTGCGCCGAGCGCCCGGTCCACCGACAGTCCGCTCACCAGGGCGGCAATGTCGCCCTGCGTGACCACCTCGAAGGTGCCGTCCGCGACGCCGGTCGCACCCTCGGCGACCTCGACGTCGGCCGGGACGATGCCGTAGACATACACCCCGGTCGTCTGCTTCGTCTGCTCCGAGGTGGCCATCACCGGTCACCTCGAGTCGATTTGCGCGAGACTCGTTCCCGCTCCGGTTCTTCCTCTTCCTCCCCACCCCCGAAGAGGCCGCCGAGCTTGTCGCCCGCCGATTCGAGCGCACCCTTCGTCTTGTGCTTGGCAGCGCCCTCAGTGGCGCCCGAGACGATCTCGGACAGTCCCTTCGGTTCGCTGCCGATCTCGAGCCGGTTCACCGCCTCCGCGAACCGCAGGTAGGTGTCCACGCTCGCGACCACGACCCGGGCGTCGATGGTCAGCAGTTCGATGCCGACCAGCGAGACCCGCACGTACGCGTCGATCACGAGGCCCTTGTCGAGGATGGTGTCGATGACGTCGGCGAGACTACTCGAGCTCGGTCCACCTGCCGTGGTCATGCGCGTGCTCCTGTCCTACGCCGCGGCGATGCCTTCTTCGCTGCAGCCTTCTTCGCTGCAGCCTTCTTCGCGGGGGCCTTCCTAGCGGGGGCCTTCTTCGCGGGCGTTTTCTTTGCTGCAGCCTTCTTCGCGGGGGCCTTCTTTGCTGCGGTCGTCCGGGGACGACGCCGGCGCGGCTCGGGTTCGTCCTCCGCGGGCTCCTCCTCCGCCTCGGCGGTGTCCTCCTCCGGCTCCTCCTCCTCGTACTCGCCGGACTCCTCCTCCGGCTCCTCCTCGGGCTCCTCCTCCTCGTACTCGCCGGACTCCTCCTCGGGTTCCTCCTCCTCGTACTCGCCGGTCTCGTCCTCCGGCTCCTCGTCCTCGTACTCGCCGGTCTCGTCGTCCTGGGCCTGTGGCTCTTCGTCTTCGGTCGGTTCTTCGTTGTTGTCCTCGGACTCCTCGGGTTCGACAACCTTGCCGTCCCGAATTTCTCCGCGCCACCCCTCTATCTCGTCAGGGTGGAGAACGGACTGGGTCATGACGTGGCGTCCGAAGTGCTTCAACTCCAAGCGTGCTCGCCGACCCTGTGCGCGCCACAGGTTTCCCGTCCTCTCGAACAAGCCCTTCGGGTGATACTCGAGGATCAGAACGATGCGGGTGAGATCGGGAGTCACCTCGTGGAACGTCACCGCACCGTCGATGAACCCCTTGGCCCCCTTCGAACGCCACACGATCCGCTCATCCGGGACCTGCTCGAGGATCGACGCTTCCCAGGTGCGGTGCGACAAGAAGATCTGCGCCTTCCACTCCAGCTTCTCGTGCGCCTCCTGCTCCACCCGCTCGACCTTCTTCATGAACGACGGAAAGTCGGCGAACTGGGTCCATTGGTTATACGCCAGTTGGACCGGCACACCGACATCGATCGATTCGACGATGTTGGTCAACTTGAGCTTCTTGCCCTTACCGCCACCACCGCCACCAGTGACCGCGTCCTTCACATCCGACGCCGTCTCCTTCACCTTGTCGGTCAGCCCGGAGAACAGTGACTTGCCATCGCCCTTCTCGTCCCCGTTGCCGTCACCCTGCTGCTCTTTGCCGGTGACCGCAGACAGCAGGCTGCCGCCGCCGCCCTCGGCATAGTCGGTGAGCCTGCCGGCGGCACCCTGCACCTTGTCGGAGACGGTGGATAACGCCTTGTCGGTCACGGTGCCGAGCAGGCCCTGCGCCGCCTTCTGCAGGGGTGAGACCGATGCGGCCTTGCCGGACGCACCGGAGACGTTCTCGCGCAGCTTCTTCGCCGCGCTGTCGAGATTCGAGGTCATCGCTGATCACTTCCGGGTGCGTCGAAGTACGGGTACGGAATCGGTCGTCGCCCTGGCGCGCGTCCTGCGGGCCCTGGCTCGGGCCAGATCGTCTTCCTCGTCGTCGTTGTTCGTCGACGAGCGGGACCGTGACCGGGTGGGCCGGGAACTACCTCCACTCGAGGACCGGCGGCGCGGGGCCGGCCGCCGCCGGGCGCGGGGCGCCTCCTCGGACTCATCGTCACCGGTCTCGTCGTCGCTCTCGTCCTCGTTGTCCGCGTACTCCTCGTCCTCGTACTCGGGTTCCTCGTCCCGGGCCCGCTTCGACTTCTTCTTCCCGCCCGCAGCCTCGCCGAGGCCGCCGAGGAGGTCCTCACCCGACTGCAGCCGGGTGTTGAGCGAGTCGATGCGCTGGCTGGCCGCGGTCACCGCGGCCGCCTTCGCGGCATTCATCAATTCCTTGCGGACCGTCGCACCGAGCTTGGCGACCTCGGGGGAATCGGCGAGCAGTTTGCGGCCCTCGTTGAGAACACCCAGCGACCCGCTGGGAAACCGTCTGCTGGCTCCGAACCCGGCGAGCATCAGCGCCAGCTTCATCTTGTGCGTGCGGCCCAGCATGTACCCGGCACCTACGGCCATGGCCATCTGGCCCTTGCTTGTCATCGCCCAACCCCTTCGTCGAGTGGATGTTGTGGTGCACCTCGGCGCCGGCGGCGGTCTGAAATCGGATCCTCACCCGGTGGGGGCGCATTTCCGCCGACTACCCCAGGGCCGCGCCACTCAATCCGCCGCAACCGGGGACAGTCACCGAACGAAACCAGGCCAGGGCCTGGGTCGATCGCATGTCTGCAACGTCGAACGGTTCATCGGCGGGCGCCATGCACCCAACCGGGCGCGCCGCCACCGCGCCCGATCGTCAGCCCTGCGGCTTCGGTGTGACCACGAAGTCGTAGGGGGCCATGGGGCCGAGGATGCGCATGGTGACCCGGTTGTCCCACCGCTCGGCGAGCGCGCCGATGGCATGTTCGAGTTCGTCTTGCCGGTCGACCTCGAACAGGACCGCGGTCTGGACGGCGTCCTGGTCGTGGGTGGGTTCGCGGACAGTGACGGTGTCGGTCAGCGGCGACAGTGCGTCGAGGGTGGTGCGGGTGTCGGTGTCGCGTTTGGCCTCGAGGGCGTGGCCGATGATCTCCCCCAGGGCCATTCTGGCGTCCTGGGTGAGTTCCTCGGGCTGGCTGCGGATCGTTTCGAGGAGTGTGGTGGCCTTCGGGCTCTCGTCGATGATCTCGCGGAGGATGGTTTCCTCGACGTAGCGGCCCTTGATCATGTACTGGGCGAAGCCCTCGAGTTGGTCGAGGGCAGAGGTGAACTCGTCCTCGTGTTCGGCGAGCAGTTCGTTGACAACGGCGTCGCGGTCGGACACGACGGCGCCGAACCGCAGCGGCAGCACCGGGGCGACGTGCGAGGTGCCGTCGAGGATGTGGGCGTGGGCCTGCAGGTCCGCGGGGGTGCCGAGTCGTTGGTCCGGGTCGATCTCGCTGACCAACGCCGCGATGTCGCCGTGCGTGACGATCTCGATCGGGGCGTCGTGGATGCCGGTGGCGTCCTCTTCCGGTTGCACGTCCGCGGGCACGATGCCATACACATCGATCACGGTCGCCGGAGCAGCCTCGTCGGTGTCGTCGCCGGTGTCGTCGCCTGTGTAGTCGGTGTCGTCTGCGTTGGTCATTTCCGCCTCCGCCGGGGTGCAGGTTCGCGTTCGCTTCCGGATCCGCCGAGCAGCTCACCGAGCGTCTCCCCCACACCCTCGAGGACACCCTTGGTCTTGGATTTCGTGCTGCCGCTGCCCTTGACGTCGGAGACGAGGTCGGTCAGACCCTTGGGTTCGCTGCCGATCGCCAGCCGGTTCGCCGCCTCGGCGAACCGCAGATAGGTGTCGACGCTGGCGACCACGACGCGGGCGTCGATGGTGAGCAGTTCGATACCGACCAGCGAGACCCGCACGTAGGCGTCGATGACCAGTCCCTTGTCCAAGATGGTGTCGATGACGTCGGCGAGACTACTGGAACTGGGTCCGCCTGCCGTGGTCATGCTCGTCGCTCCTTGCTTGTGTTCGCCCACTGCGCGGCAGCACCGCCCGCCCGGCAGGTTGCACTGCGCCGACGGTCCCGGACGGCCGCACAGCTGCCTCGCCCGCCCAGAGGGTGCACGCGGGGTCGGCTAGCGGACTACCCTGAACGGGCAGAGTTCAATCGGTCAAAGACGGGAGAGGACTGCGCAATTCGGGCCAAGGAACAGTCCATACGGTCGGATCCTCCGGCGTCGTCCACGAAAGGGTGTGCCGAGTTTCCGTGGACCGTGGAGGGGGTACGCCCCTGGTATGGCGCGGGAAGGCGTAGTCGGCTCGGCCCTCCTGGGACGGACCGGCATAGGGAACCGGGCCGGTGCGGGCATCGGGCGTGGTCTTCGGCAGGCGGCCGGTGCACACCCCAGGAGGGGTACGCCGGACTCGGTGCTGGGGTTTGCGACGCCGGCTGGTGTGATCGCCGGTGAGGTCGGCCCCGGCCATGTGTCACGATCGGTCGACGCAGCCGCCCAATGGCTGAAACCCCACCTTCACCACCTCCTCGACCACCCACTCCTCGGCGAGCTCGAGGACCGAGGTGCCGTGCGGAAGAGCCTCGACCACTGGCTGGACACCGTCGCCGAATCCGTCGCCCATGGTGTACCGAGCACCACTGCCGCCCTACGGGCGATCGACTCCACCCTCAATGGCAAGAACCTGGTATGGGCGGCGATCAAGGGCCTGGTGTCCGGGTTGAGCCGCACCGTGCAGGTCGCCCTCGTCCTGCTCATTCTCCTCGGGCTGGTGCTGGGGCCGATTCTGCTGGTGCTCGCGCTGCTGGTCCTGCTCGTGGCCGGGCTCGTCGCGGCCGTCCGCGCCGCCACACGGTGACCGCTCCACTTGCGGGGCATCCAGCGTAGCCAGCCGCGATCCGGGTACCCGCACAGTAGGTTGTCCCGGGCTCGCACACCTGCCGGGGCAGTCAGCCCCGGCTCCGGTCGCCAACCCCTTCGGCCGCGGGGCGCCCGACGTCGTACGCGTCGAGGCCGAGTGTTCGCCCACCCCGCCCCGGCCGCGTGCGGCCCTCCCGTAACCTCACGAACCACTGCCACACACACCTCTCACTCGAGGAACAGACCCGGCCTCATCAGGTCTGATGACCTGCGTATCGTGAATAGATGAAGACGAAATCACCTCCGAACGAGCTCGCCCGCCGGTTGGCCGAGCGGGAAGAAGTGGAAGTCGGCATTCTCGAACTCGAGGGCCTGCTGGCGAAGGCCAGACGCCGCCTCGACGAGGTGTCCGCCGAGATCGATTCCCTCCAGGAGCATCGAGCACCACCGAGCTAAGGGGCGATCACACCCCACCCCGAGTTCGGACCTCGCCGCCCAGATCACCGTCGAACCTCCACGATGCCGTATTCGGCGCCGGCCCGGCCCGGGGGGATACCGCGTGGGGAGTGCACACCTGGCAGGTGTCCGCCCAATGGAGCTACGACGCCGGCGGCGCCACCGCGCGGGCACCGCTCCCGGACCCGCCGCCCGGCGGGTCGGGAATCCAACGAACCCTTTCCGGCACCGTCCTGCGAACCTGTTTGACCCACAACGTGGTTCATACTTTCCGGTCGTGGTGGCTACGGTCGTGGCGCGCTGATATTGGGGTTGCCGGGCGCTCGGACACCGCGCGGTTGCGAACCCGGGTGCGGTGCGGTCACCGACGGGGGAGGTCCTTCTCCGGCGGGGGTATCTCTTCCGGGCACCGAGTCGTCGGCGGGGCCGGGGCTGATCGGTACGGTGTGGTCAGGAGCCTGCCCAGAGGCGTCGGCGAGCGACGGCCTTCATCGTCTCGACCAGTTTCGGTTGCAGTGGTGTCGGGGGGGTCGAGTTCGAGGTTGGTGTGCAGTTCCCGGAAGAATTCGGTGGGGCTCATCCCGAAGTCCGCCAGGATTGTCTCTTCCGGGCCGCCGCCGTGGCTGTACCAGCGCAGTTCGAAGGACACCATCCGGCTCATCGGTGCAGCACTCATTTGGCCACCCCTTTCCCGTCTCGTCGTTCGTGTGTTCGTGTGTTCGTGTGCTTGGTGGGAGGTGTCATGCAGCGCGGGGGTCAGTGACGTACCGCTCTTGTGGACGAAGCCCACGAATTGTGCCCACCACATCTCATTTCCGACCCCCTCGAATATGTCAACCTCGCAATTCGGTCAATTGGCGCGCAGGCGGCCGACATTTCGGCTTCAGCGAAAATTTCGGCTTCACGCGAACAATTTTCTCGGGCCCTGTCTCCGGACGTTTGCTGACCGTCCGGGATAAGCGCCCTCGTCGACGGAAACCGGGCCCCACACCAGCATGGACTGCTCGGGTCGGTCCGGCCGCTCCCCGACGGTCGGTGCGACACCGAATCGCCGACGAGGCGGCGCGCATGCAGTTTACGCAGTTCAGCGCGGTGCTCGGCTCACCTGTTGGTGAGCCGAGCACACTGTTTCTCGTCCTACGCTGTGGTGTTCCGGGCGATTCGGGCGGTCAGCCGATGCCGCCGCCGATGCCGAAGCTCACCTGAAGCCAATGGAGGAACGCCTCGAGAGCGACGTTGAAATCGATTCCTGCAGAACCCATGCAGATTTCACTCCTTCTGCTGTGGTCGGTGATCCACGCGATCGTTGTTTCGCGCTTATTTTCTTTATCGGACGGACCCGTCATCCGCGTTTCGAATAAATACGGATTTCCCAGTCTGTGAAATTAAACAACCGCCCAGATTGATTCGCCCACGACGGATTCACGCTCACCGGCACCGGTCTGACCTGCGGATGCGGCAGAGGGCGGCGGTGGAGGATGCGTGTACCGCACCTCGATCACCGGCCGCGGCCGCCGGGGTGGTCCGGGTCGATTCCGCCGACGCGCTGCGGTACCTGGCCCGGTCGACCACCCGACGATCGCCTTGCCTGCAGCGATCCGCTTCCGGCGGATACACATCCAGAGGTTCCGTGCTGGTGGGTCATACGCACGCAGAGGGCTGTGACGCCGCCACTCGGTGGCTGCGGGGTCCGGCGGAACCCTTCGGAACCGCCGGTCGGTGCGGGTGCGGTCCTCTACGGTGAGTTGATGGCGGAGCGGGGTGCACGTCCCAAGGTTCCCAAGGCGCGGAGACAGTTCCTGCGCGTGGTCCGGCATCTATTCAGCCCGTTGCGGCCGGACGACTACCTGGAGTTGATCAACCCGCTGTGGACCACGCGGGAGTTGCGCGGGCGGGTGGAGCGGATCGAGCCGGCCGGCGAGTCCGCGGCCACGGTTCCCCCGCACGCGGTGCCAGCACCCGGCCGGCCTCCCCGACCTTGAGGGTGTACTTCCGCCTCGCCCCCTCCGCGAGCCCCAGCCGCCCCCACCCGTCGATCCAGCACCAAGCCATCATCGTCGTCTGTTGTGTGGGTTCTCGTTTGATCTGGCGGGGTCGATCCGACCGTCCGATACCGGATGAGCGTCTCGACGACCCACGACCGATGCTGGAACTCACCCTCGCGCTGGGCTGGCAGTGTGAGGCAACGCAATTCGGCTCCTGGCCGTCGCACCTGCATCGTGATGGTCGGCATACGGTTGGGGCTACCGCGGGTCGACGCCCACCGCCTTCTGCATCGTGTCGAAGGCGCCGTCGGCGTCCGTCATGGGTGCGATGACCAGCAGCTCCCACCGCCGACCGTCGGTACCGAAGACGTACATGATGTCCGGTGGCTGGTCCGGCAGGGGCCCGGACACGCGCACCCCGTCGGGACGGTCGATGCCCCGTTGCGAGACGCTCATCGAGTTCCAGTCGAAGCTGACTTGCTCGGTGGTGCCCACCCGATCGGCGAGCACACTGATCAGGTCGTGAAGTTCGGTGGTCAGGTTGGTGGTTCGTGGCCACCACGCCCCGTCCACGCCGGCCGAATGGTCGTCGCGCGCGCGGAGCAGCAGTCGCGGGGTCCGGGTGGGCTCGTCGAAGGGTTGCGCGCCGTCGGAGGTCGGGTGGAACAGGCCTAGGCCGCGCCCGGAGTAGGTGGGGTTCGTCTCGTGTTTCATCGTCAACGCTCCTGCCGGCCGCTCAGACGGCTGCCGCATCATCACGTGCATCGGTAGCTCGGGGAGGGTTCGGTCGTGTTGTAGCGTCATGAGGACGCTCCCGCCGTGCCCGCGTGGCGGCCACTGTCATTACCGGCGGTGACACGATCGTGGACGGTCGTGTGCAAAAATTCCTCCGACAACCTCATGCTACGCGCAGGGGGTACCCCACCCGGTGGCGCCTGCGGACGAATCGCGACCGTGCTCCCGCACGACCGAGCGCGCCACCCACGCACCTATCGGTCGACGGATTTCGCCGAGCTGTCCGGTGCACTCCCGGGGCGCCGTCAGACCCGACTTGCTCGGAGCCGACAGCGACGCCCGGTGGTGTCACCTGCAGGACGATCCTGCTGCCGTCGACACCGAGGACAGACATCGTGTTGAACAGCTCGAAGGGGCAGGCATCGAGCCGGACCCGCGGCGACCGACCGCCCGGGCACCGCGGCCCAGCCCGCGGGGTCGTAGACGGCCCGACCGTTGGGGCCGAGCCGAACCGTCAACACTGCCAGTAACTCCGGAAGTTCCTCGCTGAGGTTGCGGGTGCGGGGCGACCAGACACCGTCGATAGAGCCGGCACACCGATCTTTCGGTTTCACCCCTCGGCCGCTGCGCGTGTTCGGCTGATATCTGGTGTCGGGGACGATCGCGGGATGCTGCCTGCTGCGGCATGGGCGGCCGCTCCTGTCCCGGCTGCGAAATCGGCCGGATATGTCAGATCAGGGCGCGACCATGGACAGTCAGTGCACGAAATGCCTCCGATAGGGGTGCGAGTCTCGCCGTTGGACCCTTCCATCGCGCACCCAGGTCCTCCCGTCCGCGATAGCGAACCTGGACTCGATGACTCGGACGCGGCGGACCTATGTCCGGTCGCTCTCGCGATGGATCGCGTCCAGGTCCGCGGTCGCGGCCCGGATTCGGGCGTCCGCGGTGCGATCGGCTCGGTCCTTGCGCCGCGCCAGCTGCGCGCCGGCGCGGTCACCGGCCCGCATCGTCTCCTCGACCGCGGTGTTCTCGGCCTCCGTCACCGCCGCGTCGGTCGCGTGCCGGACCGCCGCCGTGTGTCGGGCGGCCTCGTCGAGCCGGTCGGGGAGCTGCTCTGCGGCATCGGCCCGGATGCGTTTGGCCCTGTCGCCGAGCACTGCCGCACGAGTCAGCATGTCGGCGTGCCGGCGAATCCGATGACCGCGAGCGATCAGGTCATGGTCACCGAGGAGCGCGCCGACGACGCCGTCGAGTCCGCCGAGCGCCCGTTCGTAGGCGCGCCGCACCGGAGCCTGCGCGCCCCACCGCTGCACTACTCGCCGGTCGATCACCGCGAGCGGCAGCCGGACCACGGCGTACTGCACCCGCAGTACCGTTCGGAGCGAGGACAGGTTCACCGCGCGACGTCCACGGTCGTTCTCGACCTCTGACCGCACCGTATCGGCGGCATCGTCGAGCATTCGGGCCCTCTGCTGGGCGCGCGCGTCGTCGTCTCGAGCGTCGACGACGTCCCCGGCCGTGCGCAGGTCCTCGACACGGCGTTTCTTTTCGGCGTCGTGCACGCGCGCACGCGCGCGTTCCTCAGCGGCGAGACGGCCCTTCTCCGCTCCTCGCGTCGCCTCCTGCTCGGCCGCATCGTGTTCGCGCCGCCGATCGCTCTGCGCCGCTGTTATTTTGGCGTCGGCTTCGTCCGCGGCTGCCCTGTCATCGCCCCTGACGGGGTCGAGAACGTGCTGTCGCGGCTCCGGCCGTGTTCCCTCTCCCGCAGTCAACGGATTTCTCCTGTGCCGGATTCGTGCGCGATACGGTCGCGCGGCGGGGAGGCGAGGTGCGGCCGCCGCGGCCCGCGACGCGAGGCGGCCCGAGCCGTGCCGATGCCGATGCCGATGCCGAGATGGTTCGCGATGGTGCGAAGGTTGCTGTGCGTCATATGTGACGCTCCCGCCTTGGCCGGGAACCGGCCAGGTACTGTCCAGTCGACGACGACGCGACCCGATTGCCCGCGTACGAAGTATCTCCGACACTTCGACTATACGGCGCCACAATCCCCGGAACCTCTGACCACCGCGGTGCTCGACGTTCCGGCCGCACCGAACTGTCTCGACGCCCGCGGTGCTCGACGTTCCGGCCGCACCGAACTGTCTCGACGCCCGCGGCGAGCCGGCTCCGCGCAACTGCCGACCGGAGGTGCCACCCTCACAGGCCGATGCACAGCGTGGTGGGCCTTGCCGCGCCGAGATACTCAAAATGGATCGGCGCAGGCGCCGGTGTTCGGGTCCCGCCCGGGGGCGATGTCAGAGTCCCCCGCGATCGCGAAGTGCTGTCGACAGCCCACGGCGTCTGCCCGTGACCGGGTCGAACTGTGGCCTCGGATCGGTGAACCTGCGTTCCGACGCGGTCTCGGGCGCGTCGTCGGCGGTCGCCTGCAGGAACTTGTTCGGCAACGCCAGCTTGGCGATGGTGCGCCACGACTTCAGGTACTGCACCGGCAGCGAGCCGGTCGTGTAGGGCAGGTCGTACCTCTTGCACAGCGCACGCACGCGCACGGAAATCTCGCGCAACCGGTTGCTCGGCAGATCGGGGAACAGGTGATGCTCGATCTGGTAGCAGAGGTTGCCGCTCATGAATTCCATCACCGGCCCCGCCTGAAAATTCGCGCTGCCGAGCATCTGCCGCAGGTACCACTGCCCCCGCGTTTCGTCCTCCAGCTCGGCCTCGGTGAACTTCTCCGCGCCGTCGGGGAAATGCCCGCAGAAGATGACCATGTTGGTCCAGACGTTGCGGATCATGTTCGCCGTCAGGTTCGCGGTCAACGTGGGCAGGAACGCCGGGCCGGTCAGCGCCGGGTAGAGAACATAGTCCTTGGCGATCTGCTTACCGACCTTCCCGGCCACCTCACGGCATCGGCGCGCGAACTCGACACGATCGACACCTCCCCTGGCCACCCTGCCCAGCTCCAAGTGCTGGAGGGCCACCCCGTACTCGAAGAACAGCTGCAACAGCAGGTTGTAGACCGGATTGCCGACGCTCAACGGCGTCCACCGCTGATCGCGGGTGACCCGCAACAGGTCGTAGCCCACGTCGTCGTCCATCCCGAGCACGTTGGTGTACTTGTGATGGATGTGGTTGTGGGTCTGCTTCCAATGCGCCGACAGGCCGGCGAGATCCCACTCCCACGTCGACGAGTGGATCTCCGGATCGTTCATCCAATCCCACTGACCGTGCAGGACGTTGTGGCCGAGCTCCATGTTCTCGACGATCTTGGCGGTGCCGAGCATCGTCGTGCCGGCAAGCCAGGCCGGCGGGAACAGGCTCGCGAACAAGACCGCGCGACCGCCGATTTCGAGGGACCGCTGCAGCCGGATCGCGGTGCGGATGTACCGGGCATCACGCTCGCCACGCGAGGCTTCGATATCACGCCGGATCGCGTCGAACTCGACGCACAGCGCCTCGACATCCGCCCCGGTCAGGTGGGCGTACTCCGTGACATCCGAAATCGCCATGAATTTACGCTAGCGCAGGTTACGCAACCGTAGGTTACGTCCAGGTGAGACGTGAGTGAGCGAGGACGGTATTCCTACCTAATCGTCGGCGACCGAGTCCGGCCTCCCAGTGGTCGCGCAGCGTCGTCCTGTTGTCGAGGGCGGCGACCGAGTCGAAGTACGTAGGCCGCATCTACCTGGGAGTGGTGCTTGATCAGGGTGAGGTCGGCGGTGATGTGCTCAATCGCGAGGTCGCGCGATGACCGACCGTATTTTACTGTTGCTTTAACTGGAGATGCGGCGTAGACCGGAGGTACGGATCCACGACAGACCAAGGTCGGACCGGAAGAGAAGATTCCACCTCTCGGTTGTGGCGCCCAGCACGAGCTGTAGGCACCCACGCAAAGCAAAGCCCCCACAGTGGGCTCAGCACGGTGGGCTTGCGTCAGGCGGGAAATGTCTCCTGACGCCGAGGCCACATTTCACCGCGCAACCATGCACGCCTGGTAACCGAGTGGTCAGTGCTCGCGGGCGGGTCCCCCTTTGGGTCAGGGGCGCCCGCCCGACGTGTGTATGCGGAACCCCAGGGTCCGGCTCCGTCATCGATCGCGAGCAGCATTCGGACCCGGCCCAGGACCGAATGTGCCGATGTGCCCGCACGTGACCGGTTACGGGCACAAGAGCGTTGACATGCAATCGACCTCCGCGATCGCGGGGCGGCTCCGGGGAAGACGCCCGACGAGAGGGAGGGTCATGGCCACCGACTACGACGCACCCAGAGTTACCAACACCGACGACGAGCCATCCGAGAACTCGCTCGACCAGCTGAAGGCCGGAAGGAACGAATCGCAGTCGGCCGTCGCCGACGTCGAGGAGACGGACACCGCGGAGTCATTCGAGCTGCCCGGGGCCGACCTGTCCGGCGAGGAATTCACGGTCCGGGTGATACCCAAGAAGGCGGACGAATTCACCTGCACCAGTTGTTTCCTCGTCCATCACCGCAGCCGCCTCGTCGACACGGCCGGTGGACAGATGATCTGCCTGGACTGCGCCGGCTGAGCACATCCCAGCACAGACGAGGGTGTGCGGCGCTGGGAACCGCGGCGGAGGCGAGCACCTGCCCGGCATCGCGCCTGCTCTCGACGCATGAGGTGATGTCGCGGCCCGCATCGTCGGGCGGCACCGGAAGCGATGCGCCGGGGCCGGCCTGCAACCCGGGCTGCTGGGGTGGGGTCACGACAGCTTCGCGACCGTCAACAGGACCGCCGAGTCCACCAACGCTTCGAGGCTGTGCCGTGCGTCGGGAACGATGAGCAGATCACCCGCCCTCCCCTCCCACGACAGATCGCCGGTCGAGAGCCTGACCCGACCGGACAAGACCTGCACCGTCGCCTCACCCGGGTTCGAATGCTCCCCGAGGACCGCGCCCTCAATCATGCCGATCACCGTCTGCCGCAACACTTTCTCATGCCCGCCGTAGACGGTGTCGGCGGTGTGACCACCACCCGCGGTGGCCGCCTGTTTCAGCTGCTGACGAGCCAAGGCCTCGAGAGAAACCCGCTGCATGTCAGTAGTGTATCCAACCCCGCACACGGAGCAGCACGGCGAAAGTCTGCTCCGCCGCAGAGCCACGATCACCCGACCGGCGCGGCCGGGTTGTTCTCGCTGGCACCAGGGGAAAGTGGTGGTGGACGACGAAACCCCAGCCCTCCCGGCCCGCACCCGGCGGGGTCTGGGCCGTGGTTATCGGTGGCCTGAACGCAGCGGGCAGCACCTGTCCACGAAACACTTGCGGCCTCGGTCGGAAATCCTTGCATCCGCCGGAACCGGGCGTCGAGCGCACCTGGCGCCCGCACAGGTGCAGTGCAAAACTAGAAGGAGCGCAGCCAGCCGACACCCGTCGCGATGGCGAGGTGCGGCCACCAACATGTAGGAGGTGGTTGCTGTGCTTCATCCCGACCCATTCCGTGACATCGACAGACTCACCGAGCAGCTGCTCGGCACGTCGGCCGGATCCGCCCGGGCCCCACGGTTCATGCCGATGGACCTCTACCGCTCCGGCGATCACTACGTCCTCCACGCCGACCTCCCGGGCGTGGACCCCGGCTCGGTCGACGTCAGCGTCGACGGCGGCATCCTCACCGTGAAAGCCCAACGCAGCGAACGCACCGAACACGACGTGCAGTGGCTGACCTCCGAGCGCTTCACCGGCAGCTACCTGCGTCAGCTGGCCCTCGGCCAGGACATCGACGCCGACCACATCGCCGCCACCTACGAGAACGGGGTGCTGACGGTCACCCTCCCCGTGGCAGAAAGGGCCAAGCCGCGCCGCATCGAAATCACCCCCGGGGCACGTGAGGAAACCAAGGTCATCGAGCCCAGCGACTCACCCGACCAGACCACCACGACCTGACCTCTCCACCGGACACGGTCCCGGCAGGTCACGCCGCCGGGACCCGGGTCACGTCGGCTTCGGGATGGCGTATCGATCGAACAGCACACCTGTAGTTTCATTGCGTATGCGCGAGACCGGGATGCAACTGGGCGAGATCGCCGAGATCCTCGGTGTCGGGCGCACCACCTTGTACCGGCATCCCCTCGAGCGGAGCTGATCGGCACCCGCCTCTGGGTACACGGCGGGCGCTACCAGGGGCTGCGCTCACTTCGGTGCGTGAGGTGGGGGCCGGCAGCCCCCGTCCGAGCAGATCGCTTCGCTCCGCCGTGCTCCTCACGCAGTGGACCAGTCCGCCCGGCGCTCAGCCACCGGGTGTTCCTGGGTGCTCGCCCGTTCGCGCCGCTGTAAAACCCCCGAAACAGCGGTCGGGCCGGGGGCGTGACTTCGCACCCTCGGCCTAATCTCTGCTTCACAAGGGTGTGATCATTACCAATCTTTTTCCTTGATCCGCATCTACTACGATACGCCCTCCGCAATGGTTCTGACCTGCGGATTGCAGGAATTCCGACCGAGGCCACACATCACCGCTGAGGGGCAAGTGCCGGCCGATACGGTCCGAACCATCGCGGCCACGCGCTCGGTCGTGCCGCAGACTGGGTTTCGGTCGCGAGCATCCGGTCGAGCGGCGGACAGCTTGCCAGTCACCCGAGGATCGGCTCGACTCGCGTACGGGGACCGAGCTCGCTGAACAATCCGCTGCTCGCCCGTAAGCCCTTGGTGAGCGGCAGGTCCGTACAATCGATGATGTACTGGCGAATCGCCGCGGCGGCGAAGGGCAGATCGCAAATATTCCTGGCGACAACCTCGCCGAAGCGGCGAAAGTCATCCCTGCCGACACCGCAAGCGGCCACCACCGGAAAGCTGTCCTCGAACTGATCGAACGTCACGACCCTCACGGTGGGCACAGCAGCTTCCATCGGGTGATCATCCTCCATCCCTCCCGGGTGGCCGGCAGGGGAATGTCGCATACGTACAGCACAAGAGCCAAGGCCCCCGGGGCGGGAGCCATGACACGGGCATCACCCCGATCGAAGGCCACACCGACACCGTTACCGCCGAGGATTGGACACTCGACCGACGCAACCCGATACCCCCGACACATCGACAACACAGAAATCAGTTTCCTGCGTCCGGATCTGCCCCACAGGTCCCCGCGTTCGGGAACGAAAGGAACCGCATTGCTCCGCGCAGGGACCCCACCCACGCCGACCCACCAGGTCACCAGCGGACCCGAAGGATGGTGGGACAGCGCCGCGTGCCGCGGTCTCGAACCGTCCATGTTCTTCTCCCCCGACAACGAACGCGGTACCGCCCGAGGTCACCGCGAATCACGGGCCCGGCAGATCTGCCAGGACTGCCCCGTACTCACCCAGTGCCGCGAGTACGCCCTGACGGCGGGCGAACAGTACGGAATCTGGGGCGGCATGACCGAAAACGACCGCAAAAGACACACCAACCGAGCTCGCCGCGGCGCGCAACGACCCCTCGCGCCCCCGCAGCCGGCACCGGCCACCGCCGACGCCCCGCACCTGAGCTCCGCCCGATAACGAGGGCGTCCAGCGCGGCATCCCGACCGCCCCCACCACCCGACGGAGAACCCCGGTTCGGCACCCGAATACGAACCAGATCAACGATTTTGGAGAACCCAATGCGCTGATTGCCGAGAAAGGGTTCAACCCTGGAAAAGGTGCCAGACAGCGGTGGCCGGCCACGCCGGCCCCGAGCACTCGCCTGTCAAGGTAATCGCCACAGGCGACCGTAGACCTGCCGCCGGAGGACCAGGTTCGTGAATGTCAACACGATTCGGCAGGGACCGCACAATACGGGATCACCGGGATGCTCGTGTACAAGGCTGCAGCCGCACGAACCGGATCGCACGCCACCCCACCTGAAAGTCGGCGGCAAGGCCATCCACCACGAACGCCACGACTGTCACGTCGAACAACGTGATTGGGATATTCGGCCCCACAGTGAGAGTTGGCGGACCATCTCGGCGCGGCCCGGCGCCAGGAACTGGGCGTCGGTGTGAACGGCATTGATCGCGGTGATGCGCCGACGTTGGGTACCGTCCGCCGCGGGGTGGTCGGCGAGGAATTCCGCCAGCACCGACGGGTGCGCGGGCAGCGCGCAGTGCTCGCAGGCGTCGCACCAGTCGACGAAGAGCGCCCAATCATGCGCATACCGTCGCGCCACCACGCCGGCACCGTCGGTTCATGGAGCCCGATCCTCGGCGAAACCTGTGCCACATCCGGACACGCTATGTGGCGGTTGCGCCGTGGGGTTGATCGTCGGCGTCGGGTAAGGGGCGTCGGCAGATTTCGTGGGCTTCGTCGGCCGGGAGGCCGAACATCCGCAACAGGTCCTCGGTGACTTGGTCGGTGTCCTCCGCGTCGTCACGTTCGGGGTGGTCGTGCAGCAGTTGCCCGAGGCACAGTGCGGCCCCCGCCGTGATTGTCAGGGCCAGTTCGGGGTCGCGCACGCTGAACCGGCCCGCACGGGCAGCGGCCTCGATGTCGCGGCGAGCTCTCGGCGCCAGGCCTTTGTCCGAGCTGACCAGACTCGGCCCGTCGCGGAGCAGAACTTTGCTCAGTTCGGGATTTCGGCGATGCAGGCGTCCGGTCAGTCGGAAGCTCTGCGCAAAGACCTGGGCAGGGTCGTCCAGATCGGCGGTCAGTTCGTCGAGTATCGCGCCGTGGCGGTCGAGGGCCTCCTCCACGGCGGCGTGGAAGAGCTCCTCCTTCGTCTGAAAGTGGTTGTAGAACGACCCCATTCCGACATCAGCGGCCTGGGTGATCTCGAGAATCGGGGCGGTCAGTTTCCCCGCCGCCATGAAGGACTGGGCTGCGCGTACGAGTGCGGCGCGGGTGCGCGCCTTGCGCCGTTCCAGACGGTTCGGTGCATCGGTGATCTGCTCGGTCATGCCTGGGTGCCCTTCTCCTGATCCGTCTGACCTCGCCCTACCCTACCCGCGTGTCATCAATATTGACGAATTCCTCACACTTGGCAGCTGCTCCAGTCGGCAAGCAGCAGCCACACGGCCTGACCTAATGGGCGAGGATCTTGATGCCGACCACAAGTACGCCCACACCGACCAAACCCGTGATGGTGAACAGCTGTTGCCACCACCGTAAGTGGGCCATTCGCACGGCAAGCAGAGCAATGACGCCGAGTTCGACAACGAGGATCCACATCGCGATCCACATCGCTGTGGATGTGCTCAGTAGTCCGACGGCGGCTGCGACCAATACCAGCAGGGGCAAGACCGCGGCCTCCACAATCTGGCCGGAGGCCTGCAGCATCCGCAGCGCCGCCCGTCCGCGCGGAGCACTGTGGAACGCGCCGAGATGTGCTACCCAGTCGGCCAGCAGGCTCGCTACCCAGAGCCCGCCGGTGGCCACCGCGACATCGAGGACCCGAGCCCAGGGGCTCGTCTCGGGAGCCGTATAGGGGACGAGGACGGCGAGCGTCGCCAAACACGTCATCGCGCCGTACACACGCTCCCGCAGGAGCGCGACAACCTGCCCTACGGGAATCTCTTCCCGATTCGTCTCGCCGGCCGCGCCAGTCACTTCGGTCACCACGCGAATCGGTTCGAATCTGCCTTGTCCGAGCAACCGCTGCACCAATCCCATTCCAGCCATTAGTATCCCGTCGACAACGCGCCCGCCCCTGACGGTCCGGCGTGCGGTGAGCGCGGCTGCGGCTGCGGCTGCGGGCCACGCTCGGTCCGCCACTCGGATGCGGTCCACCATTCTCCTGGCGTCGTCGAAGTAGTCGGCGTCGACGTGAACGGTGTAACCGACAGTGCGCATACAAGTGCGGCGTGGGGACGCGCCTTACGCCGGTCCAGGCGGTTCGTGCATCGGTGATCCGCTCGGCCATGCCTGCGTGCCCATCTCCTACTCCGCCCGAGCTGGCCCCACCCTACCGCGTGTCATCAATATTGACGAATTCCTCAAAATCTCTTGACTGACGATATCCGCGTGAGTGACGATATCCTCATAATCTGAAGGGAGTGGTCAATGACTGCCCACCACGACCCGCATGCCGGTCTGCACAGTCAGCAGGGCGCACTGGCGGGCGAACACCGCGGGCGGGCCGCCGAGCCGATCATCAAGGTCCATGACCTCGCATGGCTGGAGTTCGAAAAGCCCAACCTCGATCGGGCGGAGGCGTTCGCCCATGCCTTCGGTTTTGCGACGGCCCTTCGCACCGCACACGAACTGCAGTTGCGCGGGACGGACCCCGGATCGCCCTGCGTGCTCATCCGCCGTGGGGTTGCGTCCACGATGATGGTGTACGAGCCGGGATCTCGATCCGATGACCCGGCGTGTCGTAACCGGACGAGAGACGGTCACCGCGTGATTCTTCGAGAGAGCTACCAACTCGACTCGATGAAGGAGCACGCGATGACCACTGCCCACGATATCGACCTGCAGCAGATCCTGACCGACCGACTCACCGGTGCGAGCCCCGACCTGCTGCGCGAGCTGCTGACGATGTTCATCCATGCCCTGATGGGCGCCGAGGTCGACGCGCTGTGCGGCGCCGACTACGGGCAACGCTCCGATGAGCGCACCAATAGCAGGAACGGGTACCGGCACCGCGACTTCGATACCCGCGTCGGCACCGTCGACGTGGCGATCCCGAAACTGCGGTCCGGTTCGTATTTCCCCGACTGGTTGCTCGAGCGTCGCAAGCGCGCTGAGAAGGCACTGACCACCGTGGTTGCGACGTGCTACCTGCTCGGCGTCTCTACCCGGCGGATGGATCGGCTCGTCGGCACGTTGGGCATCACCTCGCTGTCCAAGTCGCAGGTGTCGGTGATGGCGAAGGACCTCGACACCCAGGTCGAGGCGTTCCGCAGCCGGCCGCTCGATGCCGGGCCGTACACCTTCGTCGCCGCCGACGCGCTCGTGCTCAAGGTTCGGGAGAACGGGCGGGTAGTCAACGTGCACACCCTGGTCGCGGTCGGCGTCAACGCCGAGGGGTACCGCGAGATCCTGGGCGTGGATGTGACCTCGTCCGAGGACGGTGCAGGCTGGCTCGCATTCTTCCGCTCCCTCGTTGCCCGCGGCCTGTCCGGGGTGCGGTTGGTGACCTCCGATGCGCACGCCGGGCTGGTGGCGGCGATCGGCGCGACCCTGCCGGGCGCTTCGTGGCAGAGGTGCCGAACGCACTATTCGACGAACCTGATGGCGGTGACCCCGAAGGCGTCGTGGCCTTGGGTGAAGACGTTGCTGCACTCGGTGTACGACCAGCCGGACGCGGATTCTGTTCATGCCCAGTATGATCGGGTCATCAACGCACTCGCCGAGAAGCTACCGAGGGTTGCCGACCACCTCGACGCGGCACGGCCGGACCTGTTGGCGTTCACCGCATTTCCGAAGCAGATTTGGAAACAGATCTGGAGTAACAATCCGCAGGAGCGCCTCAATAAGGAAATCCGCAGGAGAACCGATGTGGTCGGGATCTTCCCGGATCGTACCGCCCTGATCCGGCTCGTCGGGGCGGTTCTCGCCGAACAGCACGACGAGTGGATCGAGGGGCGCCGCTATCTCGGTCTGGACGTGCTGGCCCGCTCCCGCACCGACAACACCACCGACAGCAGCACCGAGTCCACCGAGGAGGTGACACCGGCCTTGACTGCCTGACTTACCCGACGAGGAGTCACGCGACGACGTCGTACACCACGCCCTGGGACTTGACCCGCCGAGGTCCACGGTCGCGGTTCGTCGGTCCCGCCTTCCGGGCGGCCGACGCGACCGACGTGCTGCGACTGGCGGACGCGGTCGGGGGTGCGGTCGTGCCCCTTCCCGAGAGTCTGGGCGGGATCACGGTCGATCTCACCGATCCCAGCGCTCTGGGAGTGCGGGTCGTGTCCGACACGTTCGAGTTGCCGGCGTTGTCCGACCAGGCCCCGCTCCCCCTGAATTTCGGACACGACGGCGGGCGGGTGAACGCCCCTCAGCGCCCGCCCCGCGCGCCGGCCACCGTGCAACGACTCGGCCACGTCGTGCTCCAGACGACGACGTACCTCGAAACGCTCAACTGGTACCTCGAGCACCTCGGACTGATCGTCAGCGACTTCCTCTACTACCCGGGGCAACGGGCCGGGGGTCCGATCATGAGCTTCATCCGCTGCGACCGCGGCGCCACGCCCACCGACCATCACACCCTCGCGATGGTTCTCGGCCCGGCCAACCGCTATGTGCATTCGGCGTATCAGGTCGCCGACCTCGACGGCCTCGCCGCGGGAGGCGAATACCTGCTCGACCGGGGCTACCGCCGGTCCTGGGGCATCGGCCGACACATCCAGGGCAGCCAGATCTTCGACTACTGGCGCGACCCCGACGGATTCATGGTCGAGCACTTCACGGACGGCGATCTCTTCGACGACACCCTCGAGGCGGGCTGGGCACCGATGACCGCGTCCGGACTGTCCCAGTGGGGGCCGCCCGCCACCAAAGACTTCCTCGGAGTGAATCCCGGCCGGGAATCACTCCAGGAACTGCGCGCCATTGTCCACGCGCTGCGCGCCGACAACGAATTCGACCTCCACCGCCTCCGCGGCCTTCTGAAAGTTGCCAGCTCATGACCATTTCCGTCCTCCGCACCGCCGACGCCTGGTGGGTCGACACACCCACCGGCGCCGCACGGGTAGACACCGCGGCCACCACCACCGCCCAACTGCTGACCGACCGACCGGCCGTCGAGGCAGCGGCGTCCAGCAAGGGCGCCGTGCCCGTCGCGACCCTCCGGTTGCCCTCCCCGGTCACCGCCCCGTGCCGGGTGGTCGCACAGATGACGAACTTCGCCTCGCACGTCAAGGACGCCGGGATGAACCCCGACACCACTCCGTTGACCTTCTTCCGCAAGGCATCCGGATCGATCAGCGGCCCCACCGACGACGTGATCCGTCCTGCCCATGTCCGGCTACTGGACTACGAGGTGGAGATCGGGCTCGTCCTCGCCCGCGACATCCCGGTCGGGACCGAGATCACCGCAGACACTCTCGCCGATCACGTGGCCGGCCTGGTCGTCACCAACGACATCTCCGCGCGCGACATCCAGCTTCCGAAAACGCAGTTCTACGAAGCCAAGTCATATCCGACGTTCACCCCGGTCGGCCCCGCCCTCGTACTGCTCGACGGCGACGAGCTGAAGCGGTTCACCGACCTGCGCCTGCGGCTCTGGGTCAACGGTGAGCCGCGCCAGAACATGACCGTTGCCGACATGATCTACCAGCCGACCGAGACTCTGCAGGCGCTGACCCGGTTTCAACGCCTCGACGCCGGGGACTTGCTGCTGACCGGAACACCGGTCGGGACGGCACTGAGCGCCCCACCGAAGCCGATCGCAACCCTCTCCTCCCTGCTGCCGCCCGCAGTCAAATGGAAGCTCTTCTTCGCGGGCCAGGCCAAGAATCCGAACTACCTGCAGGACGGCGACCTCATCGAAGCCACCGTCGCCACCGACGACGGGACCATCGACTTGGGGCGCCAACGCACGGTGGTGAGGTACGCGCGATGACCACCGACCTCCTGTGGCCGCGTTACGCGACGCCCACGGATCTCACCACGATCGAGGCCGTGCCGCTGCGCGATCGGGGGCTTCCCGAGTCCACCTACGCGTTGCTCACCCGCGCGGCCCGGATGTGGCCAGATCGGCTCGCGCTCACCGTCCTACCGGACGGTGCACGGTGGCGGGAGCCGGTGCAGCGCACCTTCTCCGAACTACGCGACGATGTTCATCGATACGCGAACCTGCTCCATCGTCTGGGCGTGCGACGCCACGACGCGGTCGCCGTGATGGCGCCCAACTGCGCCGAGTTGATCCCCGCCACTCTCGCCGCACAACTCGCCGGCATCGCTGCTCCCATCAACGCCGCGCAGTCGCCGCAGCACATCGGTGAATTGCTGCGCCGCTCAGGTGCCCGGGTACTCGTCGCGGCCGGACCGGAACTTGCGCCGCAGACATGGGAGGCCGCGCACCAGATTGCCGTGAGCGGGACGGTGGATGCCGTGTTGGCCGTGCGGCCCACCGGAGCCGCCGGCGCGCCTGCGGACCTGCCCGAGGTCGACGGAGTGCGGATCGGCTATCTCAGTGCGCTGTCGGCCGATATCGATTCCTCCGACTTCGTCGGTGATCCCCCCTGTGGGTTCGACGTGGCCGCACTGTTTCACACCGGTGGTACCACTGGTGTTCCGAAGCTGGCCGCCCACACCCACGACAACGAGGTCGCCGATGCCTGGATGCTGGCCGCGAACTCGTCGTGGGACTCGGACGCCGTCGTCTTCGCTGCCCTGCCGCTGTTCCATGTCAATGCCTTGATGGTCACGCTGCTGGCGCCGCTGTTCAAGGGCCAGGGTGTGGTGTGGGCCGGCCCGCTCGGCTATCGCGACCCGATGCTGTTCAACGAATTCTGGAAGATCGTCGAGCACTACCGCATCGCGTCGATGAGCGCGGTGCCCACCGTCTACGCAGCGCTCGCGCAGCGCCCGGTCGACGCCGACATCAGTGGTCTGCGCTTCGCCATGGTGGGAGCGTCGCCTCTGCCGACCGCGGTCGCCACGACGTTTCAGGACCACACGGGTGTGCCCCTGCTCGAAGGCTACGGACTGACGGAGGCAACCTGCGCGAGTGCCCGCAGCTTTCCCGACGCGCCACGACCTGGCTCGGTCGGGGTACGGATGCCCTATCAGCAGGTCAAGGTGATACGCGTCCGCAAAGACGGCACCTGGGACGACCTGCCCACCGGAGCGACCGGAGTGCTGGCGATCAGCGGTCCGACGGTGTTCGCCGGTTATGTTTCCGGCCACGACGAACACGGACCCGTTCTCAACGGTATGGGCAAACTGGTCGACGGTTGGCTCGACACCGGCGACCTGGCGCGCATCGACAGCGACGGTTTCATCCACCTGGTCGGACGCGCGAAGGACGTCATCATCCGGGGCGGGCACAACATCGATCCGGCGGTCATCGAAGACGTCCTCCTTGACCATCCGCAGGTCACCGCGGTCAGCGCGGTGGGACGCCCCGATGCCCACGCCGGCGAAGTGCCCGTTGCCTACGTCACCGTTGCCGCCGACGCCGACATCACCGCACACGAACTGCAAGCCTGGGCGGGCGAGCGCGTCCCCGAACGGGCCGCGGCACCCAAGGCGGTCACCATCCTCCCGGCGCTGCCGGTCACGGCGGTAGGCAAGCTCTACAAACTCGCACTGCGCGCCGACGCGACACGGGCCGAGCTCGAGCACGCCCTCGCCACCGTCGCAGGCATCGGAAGCGTCCAGGCGTCCGTCGAGGACGGTTCGATCCTCGCCACCGTTGAGATCGACGGACCTGCCGGCGAACCGACGGTCACGGCGATCCTGAACCGATACGCGATCAATTGGAAGGTCACGGTGCGCACATGATCACCGCATCACTAGTTCTGGCGCTCTGCCTGGCAGTGTTCTACCTCCTGCTCGGCGTCGGCAAAATAGCGGCAACCTCCCCGATGCGGGAACGGGCAGCCCACGTCGGTATGCCCGTCAGCACGTATCGGGGCATCGGTGCTCTCGAGGTCGCCGGTGCCGTCGGTCTCCTGATCGGCGGAGTTGTGCCGGCACTCGGCGCCGCCGCCGGCATCGGGCTGCTACTCCTGATGGTCGGTGCCGTCGTCACACACGTACGCAACGGTGACGGACTGCGGGAGATGGCACCCGCCATCGTCGTCGGCGCAGCGATCGTGGCCTACCTCGTCGTCCTGCTCGGATCGATCCGATGAGCGAACGAATCGTCCCGGTCGTCATCGTCGGTGCCGGACCCACCGGACTGACCGCCGCCACACTGCTGGCCCGGTACGGTGTCGAGTGCCTGCTACTCGAGCGCTGGGAGGGCGTCTATGCGCAGCCGCGGGCGGTCCACCTCGACGGTGAGATCCACCGGATCGTGGCGCACCTCGGGATCGCCGAGGAGTTCGCGGCGATCTCCCGGCCGTGCCTCGGGTTGCGGCTTGTCGACCGGAACATGCGCGTTCTCACCGAGTTCCACCGAAACCCCGGTCCCGGCGTCCACGGCTACCCCGAGGCCAACATGTTCGACCAGCCGCAGTTCGAGGAGATCCTGCGCGCCAACCTGACACGGCACCCGAAGGCCTCTCTCCGCGGCAACGTCGAGGTCACCGGGCTGGCCGACGACCAGGCCGGCAGCGTTCGTGTCGACTTCACCGACCGAAGCACCGGTGTGCAGGAATCGGTGCAGGCCGGATACGTCCTCGGCTGCGACGGCGCCAACAGCCTGGTCAGAAACCAGATTCAGGCAACGATGCGGGACCTGAAGTTCGACCAACGCTGGCTGGTCGTCGACGTCGCGACCACCGCGGACCTCGGCGCGTGGGAGGGCGCCCACCAGGTGTGTGACCCGGTGCGCGCGGCAACATACATGCGGATCGGACACACCCGCTACCGCTGGGAGTTCCGGCTCGAACCCGGCGAGAGCGCCGAGGACTATCGCGACATGGCTCGTCTGCATCCTCTCATCTCGCCGTGGACACGGAACACCCCGGTCGACGACCTGACACTGGTCCGCGTGGCCGAGTACACCTTCAAAGCCCAAATCGCGGACCGATGGCGCGACCGCCGGGTGTTCCTACTCGGCGACGCCGCCCATCTCACGCCGCCGTTCATCGGACAGGGGATGGGCGCAGGGATCCGCGACGCGATGAACCTCGCCTGGAAACTTGCCGGCGTCCTCACCGGAGATCTGCCCGAACGCGCACTCGACACCTACGAGATCGAACGCAAGCCCCACGCGCTCGCACTGATCCGGCGCGCCAAGCTCGTCGGAATGGCCATGACCGAAGGCGGCGAACTCGGCAACCTCATCCGTCGCATCGTCCTACCACTGCTGCACCGCATCCCGGGCCTCGGCGACACGATCATGGACGGCGAAACCCCGGCCCTGCACCGCTCCACTCTGATAGCACGACCTCGACTACGCCGAAGCCGAGCGGGCCGCCTGATCCCGAATCCAGACCTCGACCAGGGCCGCCGATTCGCCGAGGTCGTCGCCGGCCGGTTCGCGGTAGTCACCTCCCTCTCCCCGACCACGACACAACGCACCGACATCGAACAACGCGGTGGCACAGTCCTGCTGGCTCGACCCGGCACCGATCTGCACCACTGGCTACGCCGCGGCCGCGCCCGCGCCGCCATCATCCGACCCGACGGCACCGTCCTCAGCACCGGCAACGACCTGTCCGCCCTCGCCGCCGCCCTCCCCCGCTTCCACACCGACCACGTGCCGACGTCCTCACCCAGTGACCCACCCCCGACGAAGCCTCCACTGCGCACGCATGCCGACGCTGTGCGGTACCGGCCCGACGCGTGACCCTCGCATTCCGACCGGGCCCGCGGCGATACGACCGCCCGCGCTGTCCTGCAGGACGGTGCGGGCGGCTGTCCACATCGCCGCAGGCCCAAGAACGCGGTTATCGCTCGTCCAGTGCACCACTGCACATCGAAAATCGCTGCGTACCAGCCGAAGTGATTCGCACCATAAAATACTCGCCCGTAACCTACGGGGCCGTAAGTTACGGTACCGTAGGCGCATGGCGATATCGGACATCAAGGAATACGCGCACCTGACGGACGCCGACGTCGAGGCCATCGGCCGCGACCTGGATGCGATCCGCCGGGATATCGAGAAATCCCGGGGTGCACGCGACGCCCGGTACCTCCGCAACACCATCCGGCTGCAACGCGGCCTGGAACTCGGCGGCCGCGCGGTACTCTTCGGCTCCCGCAAGCGCACGCTGTGGATGCTGGGCACCGGGATGCTCTCGTTATCGAAGATCATCGAGAACATGGAGCTCGGGCACAACGTGATGCACGGGCAGTGGGACTGGATGAACGACCCCGAAGTGCACTCCGTGAACTGGGAATGGGACAACGCCGATCCGTCGGCACACTGGAAGATCACCCACAACTACGCGCACCACAAGTACACCAACGTCCTCGGCATGGACGACGACGTAGGATTCGGCCTGCTCCGCGTCACCCGCGACCAGCGCTGGAAGCCGTTCTACCTCGGCAACCTCGCCTACAACGCGATCCTCGCGGCGCTGTTCCAATACGGCCTCGCCATCCAATTGCTCGAGCTGGGCAAAGTGACCCGCGGCCGGGACGACCGCGAACTCACCAAGACGCGCGGCAAGGAAGTGCTCGCGAAGCTCGGCCGGCAGACCCTCAAGGACTATGTCGTGTACCCGGCACTGACCGGCACGGCATGGAAGTCCACCACCAAGGCGAACGCGACCGCCAACCTCGTCCGCAACCTGTGGACCAACGCCGTGATCTTCTGCGGCCACTTCCCCGACGGCGCCGAGAAATTCACCAAGACCGACGTCGACAACGAGACGCACCCCCAGTGGTACCTGCGGCAGATGCTCGGCTCCGCGAACATCTCGGGCGGCCCCGTCATGGACTTCATGACCGGCAACCTGAGCTATCAGATCGAGCACCATCTCTTCCCGGACCTGCCGTCCAACCGCTACCACGAGATCTCGGTCCGCGTGAAGCAGCTGTGCGACAAGTACGACCTGCCGTACACGACCGGCCCACTCGCAGTGCAGTACTGGAAATCATGGCGCACCATCGCGAAACTCTCACTCCCCGACAAGTACCTCACCGACACCCGCGACGCCGCACCCGAAACCGCCTCCGAAGCCGGGTTCGGCGGTCCCCCCGCCACCGACCCACTCACCGGCCGCCGCATCGGCCTGGCCACGACGATCAAGACAACACGCACACGCGGACCCGTCCGCCGACTCCTCGGAATGCGCTGACCAACAACTATTCCGGGGATGCTGCGGACAACGCTCGGTTAATCGTCACGGAGCTGTCGATCAGCCGAACAGTTCCGCTCCTTCCGGGATGGGCAGCGGTGAGAATGGTCCGATGCCGTCGCCCAGATTCACTGGCTACCAGCCCCGACTGAGGGAGACGGGCGCGGTTCCCCTCGTCAATACGCGTCAATGGACTCCGCCCACCAACGACCACCCGACCTGACACCAGGCGGTTCGGCTTGTGGTTGCGCCTCCGAAAGGTTCCCCGCGAGCAGATCGCCCAGCGGGATAGCCAGGAGTCGTAGCACCCGAGACTTCGTCGCCCTGCTGGTCGAACCGGCCGCAATCAGCAGCTGGGGGGTTGCGGCGTGTTTTCGTGCGTCACTCACCACGTCTGTCGTGAGCGGGGACAGCAGATCGCGAGGCCCGGGAGCGGGGCACCGGTGTCGGCGGCCGTCCACCACACCCGGGCTGGTGTGATCTTATCCTTCGATAAGACCGGGGAGGCCGACTACGAAGGTGGGGGTGCATGCCGTCGCCCCCGCTCATCCGGGGTCGGCGTCGACGAACTCGTGTCCGAGCCGGGCCCTACGATCCGCGCGGGCGCGGTCCCCTCCGCCCGGCCCGCCCGGCACCGCAGAAACCTGCCCTTCCGGCATAACGACATCGTCGGATACAGCGGTGTGGACAATTTCTGCCCACTCCGGTGTGGGTGCTCGGCATACTGTGGCAGTGGTGTCCGAGGCGAGGTGGGTGAGCCGCAAGGGCGGCAGGTGGAGCTGTGGACAGTGATGAGCTCCTCGGCTCGACTGCACCCCCACAGGGCGGAAGTTTCCGGTTCTACCTCGACGGCCAGCGCTGGGAATGGTCGGATCCCGTTGCCCGGATGCACGGCTACCAACCGGGCGAGATCACCCCCACCACCGAACTCCTGCTCTCGCACAAGCATCCAGACGACCAAGCTCAGGTCGCTGCACTCTTCGACAAGATGATCCATGCCGGTGCGCCGTTCAGCAGCAAGCATCGCATCATCGACACCGACCGCCGCATCCACCACGTCATCGTGGTCGGCGATCGGATGCTCGACGAGAATGACAACGTGATCGGGACGTCCGGGTACTACATCGACGTCACCGAAACGTTGGAGACCGACCCTCGCGAATTCAACGCGGCGCTCACCGAGGCCGTCGCCGAACTCGAACAGTCGCGGGCGGTGATCGAGCAGGCGAAGGGTGCGCTCATGCTCGTCTACGGCATCACCTCCGAACGGGCCTTCGGCATCCTCACCTGGCGCTCACAGCAGACCAACACCAAACTCCGCGTCCTCGCCCAACGCTTCGTCGACGTCCTCACCGCCGAGACGGCACTGCCCGCGTCGTCTCGCGCCCGGTTCGACCACCTACTCCTCACCGCCCACGAGCACCCCGACACACGGCCGGAGGCGCAGGACTAAAATTGGCGGTCCCACCCGCGGAGAACTCAGCCCTCGCAGCCCGGGGCGAGATCACCCGCAGCCGGGAACTCCGGCGTCGGAACCCGCCTCCCCGACCCGGCATATCTCGCTATGCGGGGTGATGACGTCGGTCTATGTGGTGATGACGTCGGGTGGGTCGGGAAGATCGACATCGAGAAGAAAGTCGAGCCAGATGAGGGCGTCGGCCAGAGTCTCCGCCCGCATGGTGATGTCGAATTGCTGCTCGGCGGCGGTGAGCGACCGCACCTCGTTCGCGAGATCCCCGCCGAGTAGAGCCGACACCGTCCGCAGGACCCAACGCCCCGATTCCGGCAAGTCGTCGACATCGGCGTATCCCCCATCGATGAAACGGAGATCGAGAATGAATCTCTCGCCCCGACCCGCCGGGCCTAGGCGCGCGATGATCACGTCGACGATCGCATCGACCACCCACGCGAGCACCTCGCCGTATTCCGACCGGCCGTCGGTGGGGTGCGCGGCGCACACCCGGGATACCTCGCACGAGAACCGGGCGGCGTCACGGTCACCGGCCAGTTGCACCAGCCGGCCCGAGAGCTGCGGCCGGCGAGCTGGTGGGCGGCCTGCGTTTGATCCCATACTCGGGGAGTGCCCGACCCTGGGCACCACGACACTGCCCAATTGGCGCTCGCGGGCCGACACCTACCCGGCCGAACTTCCGCAGGCGTCATTCGACAGCATCACCACCTTTTGGACCCGCTACCTGAGGGGAGCCGATCGGGGCTCAGCGAATGAGCCGCCCGCGGCACCGCATGGTCGACCCCGACCAGGGTCTTGCCGCCACGTCCCACGGTAGGCGCAGCGGCCGTGCGCGGCGTCGCCCTCGATCGGCTGCCCTCGCACCTCAAGCCGCCAGACGTCACCGCTCCACCACTGCATGTCTCCCCGCGCGCCAACCACAGGAAAACGACGCGAATCTTGCCCCGATGCGCGGGCGTCAGATGGGCCGCACGTTCTGGGTCTGCGGATCCCTCTGCCCCTGGCCAACCCATATTCGACGTGCTGGCCACGAAACAGTCCGGTTCGGCGCGGGGTTATACCAGGGTTGGGTTGGTTGACGTTGAATGGACCCGCATGACGACTGTGGCCGCAGAGGATCTCGGTGCAGCCAAAGATCAGGCACCTCGACGATCGCAATGAGAACAGTGCGCGGCGGCCAACCCGATGGGAGCAGCGATGTTCGAAAAATTCACCGACCCTGCACGCCGCGTCCTCATCCTGGCCACCGACGAAGCCCAGACCCGCAACTGCGACCATGTCGGGACCGAGCACATCCTGATCGGCCTGATCACCGAAGGTGACGGGGTCGCAGCGAAAACACTGGAATCGATCGGCATCTCTGCCGACGTTATCGGCAACCGGCTACCCGACATGGGCCACCACCAGCCGCACCGGCCTGGGCACATCCCGTTCACCCCGCGCGCCGAGAAGGTACTCGAACAGAGCCTGCGCGAAACCTCCCTGCTCGGCCACGACCACATCGACACCGAACACCTCCTGCTAGCCCCAATACCGTTCAGTTAGTGAACAAGGATGGTGCATTTCGGCGGCTGGGTGGGTTGTGGATGGTGTTGATGGTGTGCGCGTTTGGCTGCCCACTTGAGGACTTTGCGTTTGACGACCCGGGGGTTGGCGCGGTGGCGGCGTGCGGGGTTGATTCGGCGCAATAGTTTGTCGATGCCGTGGTTCCACAATCTCGTGGCAGCGTTGTGGTTATGAGGGGGAAAAAGAGCTGTGGGACAGGGATCGTCGGGCGATCCGCAAGGCGGCGACGAAGGAGACCCGGTCGGGGTCGTGACCGCCGGCGGTCGCGGCATCGAGCATGAGCGTGCGGATGGCGTAGTGGCAGCACAGGTGCCCCCAGATTTCCTGCTGCACCAATGGTGGGGATTTCGACCGCAGCACGGCGCGTGGTCCGCGCTGATGGGTTTTCAGTTCGTCGAGGGTGTTCTCGATTTCCCAGCGTTGGGCGTAGGCGAGGGCCAACTCTTCGGCAGGTGCATCGGAGGGGTCGAGGATCGTGGTCAGCAGCCGGTACTGCTCGGGGTTCTCCCGCCCGTCGTCGAGGGTGTAGTCGATGACGCGCACCGTGAGCGGTGTTCGTTGCCGCCGATTCTTTCCGGAGGTGGGGATGATCTGCGCCAGCCAGGATCCGTCGTCGAGGGTCTCGAGGTGCCGAGGCGAGAGGGTCGATTTGACCCTCCACAGCAGGTCGGCGCCGGTGGCGGCGGCCCGGGTCCACATGTCGAATCCGTACAGGCCGCGGTCGGCGAGCAGCAGCATCCCGGGTTCGAGGGTGTCCATCAGATCGTGCGCCAGCTCCCGCTCGGAGGTGCGGCACGATCCGATCGCGGCGTCGAAGACCGCGTGGGTGCCGCACTCGGCGACCGCCACCAACCGCGCCTGCGGGAACGCGGACTGCTCGCCGCGACTCGATCCCGGCCGCCCGAAATGCTCGGCGTTGGCCGGGGTGTCGGGCAGGTCGAGGCAGGTCCCGTCGAGGGCCACCAACCGGCGCCCGGCGAGCCAGGATCCTGGTGTACCCGTGTCGGCGAGAGGTCGTGCGACACGGCGGAACAGCTCCCGCACCGGTTCGTATCCCAGACGTGAACGGGCCTGAAATATGGCCGATTTCGTCGGCGACGACCAGGACTGTGACCATCCCGACGACCACGACAAACCGTCGGTGAGCTGCTCGAAGACCTCCTCGTAGGAGCCTTGCGAATTCAATGCCATGCCGATCGAGAAGTACGCCGTCACGCGAGCGGTCAACGTGCGACTTCGCTGCTCCCTGCGACCGCATTCCGCGATCACCTCATCGACCAAGGACGCGGGAAACACCCTGGTCAGCAACCCCACCGACACCACATCCGACAACCGCCGATCCGAGACCGGCTTCACCCATCCACTCCGAGGCACACCTCATCGTATCGCAACCATCACTAACTGAACGGTATTGCTGCTAGCCCTCCTCCACGACAGCGAAGCAACCGGCGCTCGGCTACTCGTCGAGAACGGATCGATGGACGTCGACCAACTGCGCCAGCACATCCTTCGGCGCACCGCCGCGTCCCAGCGGGCACCGGAGACGGTAGGACCGACGAATCTCACCAGCATCAGGTTGACCGACACCGAACACACGTCGTGCGCAGTCGCGGCCGCCAAGGCCGGCCAACGCATCGATGTATGGATGCGCGAGAAGGTCCTCGACGCCGCACGGGAACACCCCACCGACACCGAATAGAACGAGACGTCACCCTCTCGACAGTGGCGGGTGCACCCGCGGCCAGCGCTTTGTCAGTAGGAACCGAGAAACGTTGTGCGGTCTGCACACTAAGCTCACTCTTTACGAAATTGGGACGCCCGAAATACCGGCTGGGACGTCCGACTTCATCTGCACTGCCCGACGATGGTGGTGGCGCGGATTTCGGCATGATCGCCGAACGCACCGACTCCGGCGCTTCCTGGCCGCCGGTGTCGCCACCGTCGTGACCATCGACCACATCGCGGCGGAATCAGGCACGCGGCGCGGTACCGCCTCGCCCCCACGCTGGCGAGAGCGCTCGTCGACCCGGTTCCACCTCGATTCCACTTCGTCGGTTGGGACACCACTCCCGCGCAGCCCGGAAGGGGTATGCGGGCAGCGCAGAAGCGGCTGCTGTCGATGGCCACTCCGCGACGGAGGGTGTTTTGAGATGTGATGTACCGGGTGCATAAAACCGACCACTTGCTCTGTGCACCACTGCCGACTGGGCGATCTTGCTTCCACGGACTTTCGTGACTTAAGGTGGAGTGCGCGCATCGCGCGGCGTGTCGGGGTCTGGGCGGATTGCGTTGATAGACAGGCTAATTAGCCCTTCTAAGGATTGATCATGTCCACCAGACCCAGCCTATCGACGGTACAAATATCCTGTTGCTCCTCAACGGGCTCGTCAGCAGGAATGCACGAGCGGGCATCGCCGGCACTAATGCGCGGATAGTCGGTTTTCCGCAGGTAGCGGAGCCTCCCGACTGGGCCGACGCGTCGAGAGGTCTTGGTGGCAATCATCCGCACCGCCGGGACGGGCGGACTTCACGGCATGGCGCCTCATTCCACAACGTCGGCCGTATCGCCTCCAGTCGGTGAATCACACGAGCTCCCCGTGCTGGAGGAGGGCGCCACAGGGTGCACGCTCAGACGAATTCTCCTGCAACAAGTTCGAGGGACCTCATCAAGTCGTTGCACCGGCGAGAGACAACGCAGTGTCGCATCCCTCACGCGCCGAGAGCCGGGCGAACGATGTTTACCAAGACGTTGTTGATCGACAATTACGATTCCTTCACATACAACCTCTACAGCTTTCTCAGCGACGTCAACGGGTGCCCGCCGACGGTGGTGCGCAACGACGTGGACTGGTGTGCGATCGACCTGGCCGAGTTCGACAACATCGTGATCTCTCCGGGGCCCGGTCGTCCCGCAATCGAACGCGACTTCGGCATCAGCTCGCGGGCCATTCTCCAGGGTGGGCTTCCCACACTAGGAGTGTGCCTCGGTCACCAGGGTTTATGCCAACTGTTCGGTGCGCATGTCGTCTTGGCTCCAGAGCCGAGGCACGGTCGCAACTCAGAGATATTTCACGACCAGAGGGAATTGTTCGCGGGTCTCCCCTCGCCTCTGTCGGTCGTTCGGTACCACTCTCTCGCCGTCGAAGATCTCCCCGCTGAGCTGGAGGCGACTGCGTGGACATCCGACGGGGTTCTTATGGGGGTAAGGCACCGTCTGCGCCCACTGTGGGGGTTGCAATTTCATCCGGAGTCGGTCTGCACCGATCATGGACATGAACTCCTCGCCAACTTCCGCGACCTCACCCCGACCCACCGGAAGGGATCCGTCCCGAAGCCACGACGTCGGCGGCGGACCCTATCTCCATACGTGGTCGAAACACGACGGATAGATCGGCGAGTCGACCCACAGATGGTGTATGAGCGCCTGTTCGCAGACAGCCCCGACAGTTTTTGGCTCGATGGCAGCTCCGCCGTGGAATCGGACGCCCGCTTCACCATCATGGGTGACGCATCTGGTCCACGCGCCGAGTACGTTACCTACGACGTAACGGACGGCACCGTCCTAGTGCACCGTTCCGGCGTTCCGGCCGACAAACGACGCGTGCGATTCTTCGACTACCTCGACGAACAGTTGCGGATCCGCGCGGTGCCGCGATCACCTGACCTGCCGTTCTCATTCAATCTGGGCTACGTGGGCTACCTGGGCTACGAGTTGAAAGCCGAAGCCGACGGCAGTGCACAACACTCCGCGGACACACCCGATGCGGCCCTGGTATTCGCCGACCGCGCAGTCGTGATCGACCATGTCGACGGCAGCTGCTACCTACTGGCGCTCAGCGAGCAGGCACACGAACCCGGAACCCGCGACTGGATGCGCCGTACGGCGCGGGTAATCAACCGGATGCCCGTCACGACCGACGATGCGCTTCCCGCCCGGCCGCTCATCAGGTCGGCGGCAGACCCGCGCATGACGCTGCGCCACAACCGTGAAACCTACCTCAACAAGATCCGCACCTGTTTGGAGAACATTCGGGTCGGCGAAACGTACGAAGTGTGCTTGACGAACCACGCCCAGATCGATGTCGATATAGACCCCGTCGAAACCTTTGCCTACCTCCGATCCATCACGCCAGTGCCGTACGCAGCACTCCTGAGGTTCGAGGCGGCGGACATACTCAGCGCCTCCCCCGAGAGGTTTCTGCGCGTGGGCGCCGACCGGGTCGTGGAGTCCAAACCGATCAAGGGCACCCGACCGCGGGGTGCAACCGCTGCCACGGACGACGCGCTCCGCCAGGACCTTCTGACGAGCGAAAAGGATCGGGCCGAGAACCTCATGATCGTCGACCTCGTGCGCAACGATCTTTCACGGGTCTGCACTCCCGGTTCGGTGCACGTACCGCGATTGTTCGACGTCGAAACCTACGCACCGGTCCATCAGCTCGTGTCGACGGTTCGGGGGACGCTGCGCAGTGACGCGACTGCGGTCGAGTGTGTGCGTGCCTGCTTCCCGGGTGGCTCGATGACCGGAGCACCGAAGCTACGCACCATGGAAATCATCGATCGGCTGGAGGAGGGGCCGCGAGGGGTGTACTCGGGCGCCCTCGGCTGGCTGTCGATCAACGGCACCGCCGACCTCAGCATCGTCATCCGAACCATGGTGTCCCGGCGCGGGACAGTGAGCTTCGGGATCGGGGGCGCCATCGTCGCGTTGTCCGACCCCGACGAAGAGTTCATCGAGACCCTGGTCAAGGCGGCCGCCATGCGCAGGGCCCTCACGATCAGCGCCGGCAGATCGCCCGCCCTCGCCCACCACGTTGGTCCGCCGACCTCGAGTGACACCATCGATCGAGCCGGGCGACTCTCGCGGGCCGAAGTGGGCGGTGTAGAGGTATGGGTCCGCCCCGGTATGCCGGCGCCCCAGGCAAATGCCGAACTTGTACTTGCCGAGGCCCTCGCCGATATTTCACGTATCACGGCTCCAGTGGTCGTGGACCTGTGCACCGGTTCCGGAGCAATCGCCCTGGCGATCGCGCATGCCCGAGCCGATGCCGGTGTACACGCCGTGGATGTGGATCCGGCAGCCCTGAACGTGGCGCGACGCAACATCGAACGTCAGATCCGCCTCGGTGGGAGCCCGATCGTGCTTCACGAAGCCGCCGTCACCGCGCCCAATCTGTTGTCCGGCCTGGACGGAACGGCAGATCTGGTCCTCGCACGTCCACCGTGCATTCCCGACGACAACGAATTTCCCTTGCAGCGCAGCGAGTACCACCGAGGGGCCTTGGTCGGTGGTACAGAGGGGTTGAAGCTCGCCCGGCAAACCATTGTTGCGGCGGCACGGCTCCTGCACGCGGGCGGCAACCTCGTCGTCGAGCACCGTCCCGACCGCTACACGACAGTGCTCGCACTACTCGACGAGAACAAGTGCTTCGCCAACGTGGCAACATATTTCGACCACGCCGGAGAAGCGATCTACACCACCTGCGCGCGGACCTCGATGCCGCCCCAACACACCGAGGTCGGGCCCGAGCCCAACCCCTGCACGCATCCTGGCGCAAAGAGCAGATCGGAGAACAGTCGTGGACGCCGTCCCGCCACGGGTTCCAGGAGTTGAAAAGCGCTCGGGGAACCGTCTTCCGTCGAAGGCGTGCCGTTTGTCTGCCGCGCAAAAGGGCATCTGGTTCGCCCAGCAACTGGCCGGCGAGCTCCCGATCACGATCGCGCAGTACGTCGAGGTCTTCGGCGAGTTGGATATCGATTTACTCGAGGCGACCAGTCGCGTCGCCGCCAGGGAGTTCGGTTCGGGGTTCTTACGCCTGGTCGATCACGACGGTGAGCTGTATCAACTGGTCGACGATTCTTCCGACGACGGGCTCCGGCGAATCGACTTTCGCGCGGAGAACGACCCGAGGGTCGCCGCGCAGCAGTGGATGCGCCGGGAGTTCAGCACCCCGATAGACCTCCTCCGGGATGCGCTCGCAGTCTCGGCCATTCTCCGGATCGGTGACCGGCACCACTACTGGTACTCACGCATTCACCACATCGCGCTCGACGGCTACGGCGCCATGAATCTGGTGCAGCGTATTGCCGAGTTGTATTCGGCCGCAGTTGCCGGTGTCGACGCCCCGCCGCTCCGCGTGCTGGACCTCGCGCAGATCGTTGAACTCGATGCTGCCTACCGGAACTCGGATCGCTTCGAAGAGGATCGGCGGTACTGGGCGGAACGGACCATGGGACTGCCGGAGCCTGCGAGCCTGGCCGGGCGGTCGGCGCCCGTCAAGGCGCATCCGCGAGTGGCCAGCGCGGCCTTGTCACACGACGTAGCCTCAATGCTCGAGTCGGTCGTCGCGAAGCACAACTCGAGTGCGGCGCCGGTCTTGGTCGCTGCTCTTGCCGGCTACCTGTGCCGGATGACAGGCAGATCGGACATCGTACTCAGTCTGCCGGTTTCGGCCCGAACGACCGCACCGCTGCGACGCTCAGGTGGGATGGTGGCCAATGTCGTACCGCTACAACTCGAGGTGGGCCCGGACGTGACGATCGGGACACTGATCAAGTCCGCCCAGCTCGAGTTGACCGGGGCGCTGCGACGGCAGCGGTACCGGCGCGAGGACATCTGCCGCGATCTCGGCAGGGACATCAGCCGAATTCGCTCGTTTGGTCCGACTCTCAACATCATGCCGGCCGACCGTGAGATCCGGCTGGGCCCCCACTTGGGCCGACTACATGTGTTGACCTCCGGGCTCGTCGACGATCTTTTCGTCAACATCTACCCGAGCGTGGGGGGCACCACGACGCACATCGACTTCCAGGCCAACCCGAGCCTGTACGACGGCGACGTTCTCGATCGTCATCACCACCGCTTGTTGTCCTTTCTCGAACGCTTCCTTTCTGCCGATGTGGGGTGTCGGGTCGGTGACCTCGACATCCTCGACGCCGACGAACGACGGAACCTGCTCGACCGCACCGGCGGCCCCGAACACCCCGCCACGACACTGCCCCAACTGCTCACCACCGCCGCCACACACGACCGCACCACACCCGCGGTGCTATACGAAGACCACCACCTGTCCTACCAACAACTCGACACCGCATCCTCCCAGCTGGCACGGATCCTCATCGCCGAAGGCATCGGCACCGAAGACACCGTCGCCATCGCACTGCCCCGCTCCCCCGACGCGGTCCTCGCAGTCTGGGCGACCACCAAAACCGGCGCCGCGTTCCTCCCGATCGACCCGAACTACCCGAAAGACCGCATCACCCACATGCTCTCGGACTCCCGAGCCGCACTCGGATTGACCGCCACCCCACACGCCACAACCCTGCCCGGACCACTGCCGTGGCTCGTCATCGACACCCCCGACTTCGAAACCCGATGCAACACCATGGATTCAGGTCCGATCACCGACGACGACCGACTCCGACCCCTGCACACCACCAACACCGCCTACCTGCTCTACACCTCCGGCTCCACCGGCACCCCCAAAGGCGTCGCCGTCACCCACCAAGGGCTGGCCAACCTTGCCGCCGAACAACGCGAACGATTCACCACCACCCCCGACTCCCGCACCCTGGCCGTGGCATCACCGAGCTTCGACGCCTCGGTCTTCGAACTGCTCCTCGCCGCCGGATCCAGCGCCACCATGGTCATCGCCCCACCCACCGTCTTCGGCGGCGACGAACTCACCCAACTCCTCCACCACAACCACGTCACCCACGCCGTGATCACACCGGCCGCACTGGCCACGATGGACCCCACCCACCTCCACACCCTGCACACCGTCCTCTCGGCCGGCGAGGCCTGCACCCCCGACCTGCTCACCCGCTGGGCCACAAACACCGACACCTCCCGCACCCACGCCCCCCGCCGCTTCTTCAACGGCTACGGCCCCACCGAGACGACCGTGATGAGCAACTGCAGCGGACCACTGCCACCCGGCGGCCCGGTCACCATCGGCGGCCCGATCCGCGGCACCCACGCCTACGTCCTCGACGACCGACTCCGCCCCGTCCCCACCGGCGTGACCGCAGAACTGCACCTGGCCGGGATCCAACTCGCCCGCGGATACCAGAACCAGCCCGCACACACCGCCGAACACTTCGTCGCCAACCCCTACGGCCCACCCGGCCAACGCATGTACCGCACCGGCGACCTCGTCCGCTGGCACCCCGACGGCACCCTCGAATTCCTCGGCCGCCGCGACCTCCAAGTCAAAATCCGCGGCCACCGCATCGAACTCGGCGAAATCGAAGCCACCCTCACCACCCACCCCGACATCACCCACGCCGCGGTGACGGTACACAAAGGCCCAGCCACCGAACAACTGGTGGCCTACGTCGTGCCCACCCCAGGCGCCCACGTCGACCCCACCGCCATCCACACCTTCGCCGCCGAACACCTCCCCGACTACATGCTGCCCAACCCCATCACCATCCTCGACGCACTACCCCTGACCACCAACGGCAAGATCGACCGCCGCGCACTCCCCGCACCCGTACTACCAACACCCCAGTACCGGCCACCGACCACCGCCGTGGAAGGAATCGTCGCCGGCATCTTCGCCGACGTCCTCGGCCACGAGCGGGTCGGACTCGACGACGACTTCTTCACCCTCGGCGGCAACTCGCTGCTTGCGACGCAAGCGGTGTCGCGGCTGGGTGTGACGTTGGATGTGCGGGTGCCGATGCGGGTGTTGTTCGAGGCATCGTCGGTGCAGGCACTGTCGAAGTGGCTCGAGTCCCGGACGGCTACGGGCGCACGCGCACCGCTGCTGCCGCGGACCCGGCCCGAACACATCCCGCTATCGTATGCACAGCAACGGATCTGGTTCCTCAACCGGTTCGACCCACACTCACCGGTCTACAACATCCCATTCGCCCTGCGCCTGTCGGGAACCATGGACACGGCCGCACTGCTGGCAGCGATCGCAGACGTCGTGGACCGACATGAGACCCTGCGGACGATCTACCCCGAATCCGACACCGGCCCGCACCAAGTGGTTGTCCCGGCGGCGGAGGTCAGCGGCGGATTCGTCACCGCCGCCGTGACCGAGAACGAACTCGCCGCGCGGCTGACCGCGATGGCCTCGGCCGAGTTCGATGTCACAGAATCGGTGCCGGTGCGGGCCGCCGTGTTCGAGACGGCCGACGATGAGCATGTGCTCGCCGTGGTGCTGCACCACATCTGCGCCGACGGCTCCTCGATCGCCCCGCTGGCCCGGGATCTCGTGGCCGCCTACACGGCCCGCACTGGCGGACACCCGCCATCGTGGCCACCGCTGGCGGTCCAGTACGCCGACTACACCCTGTGGCAACGCGAACTCCTCGGGTCCGAGGACGACCCCGATTCGTCGATCGCACAGCAGCTGACCTACTGGCGCACGACTTTGGATGGTCTACCGGAACAGCTCGAGCTGCCCGGGAACAGAACACGGCCTGCCGTCACCCGCCGTGGACGAACACACACGTTCACCATCGACGCACGCACCCACGGCGCGGCAGCCGCACTAGCACGACAGCACACCGCGACCGTGTTCATGGTGCTGCACACCGCGTTCGCGGTGTTCCTGGCCCGGATGTCGGGCACCGGCGATATCGTGATCGGCACCCCTGTCGCCGGCCGCGGCGACCCAGCCCTCGACGACCTGGTCGGCATGTTCGTCAACACACTAGTAGACTGTCGCGGCTAAGTGTTGGGATATAGGTGGCGGAGTTTGATGCGGGCGTCGTCGGTGGTGAAGTGCCACTGGACCTGGCGTTGATCGGCGTTGGTCTGTCGTTGCCAGGCGGCGAGTTCGGCGCCCAGGGTCTCGAGGTCCTCGATGCGCCGGTCCAGACACTGGCGGGTCAGCACAGAGAGCTCGATCTCGGCGACGTTGAGCCACGAGCCGTGTTTGGGGGTGTGGTGGATCTCGAGTCGCTGCGCGAGCGCGAACGCCTCGGCCGGCTCGAAGGCCTCGTAGAGCGATCCGATGCCGTGAGTATTGAGGTTGTCCATCACCAGCACCACCGTCTCCGCGTCCGGGTAGTCCACGCACAGAAGCTCTTTGACCTGCCGAGCCCAGTCGATCTTGGTGCGCCGGGGCTGGGCATCGACACGCCGCCAGCCGGCCAGAGGCTCGACCCAGCAGAAGATCGAACAGGTCCCGTGCCGCACATACTCGGAGTCCTCCTTCAGATCGCGTCCCGGGCCTGCAGGGAGCGGGTCACGCACGTGAGCGAGGAGCTGGTAGGGCTTTTCGTCCATGCACACCACCGGGCGAGAGGGGTTGTGGGGGCGGGCGTAGACCGACAGGACATCTTCCATCCGGGCTGCGAACTCCGCGTTCGCCTTTGGTGGGATGGTCCAGCACTTCTTCAGGTGAGGACGAAGTTTCGTTTTTTTAAAATCCGGCCGATGGTCGAGTGGTCCAGGTCGGGGATGTCGTCGATCAGGGCGACGTGCTTCTCCAGCAGTCGCAGCGACCACCGGGCATGTCCCGCCGGGGGCTGTGTGCACGCCAACGCAATCAACCTGGCCTCGATCTCGCCGGTGATCTGCGACGGCACCGGTGGCAGGTCGCGCTGCTTGCGCCCGATCGTGGCCTCCACGTCCTGACTGGTCTCAGCGAACCGCTTGGCCACCAGTCGCACCGTCTCACCCGAGACCCCCAACCGTGCCGCGATCACCTTCTTCTCATCGACCGCCCCGACCGAGGTGTCCAGCGCCAGCAACACCCGGGCCCGCCGGATCATCGAAGCCGGATGCACCCCGGTCGTGGTCAACCGTTCCAAGAACTCACGATCAGCCGAGCTCAACGTCACCGGACGCTTCTTCTGCGAAGGCATTGACAACGGTCCTGACCGGCAGAGGGGAAGGGGAAGTCTGCCGCCTCCAACTTAAACGAAACAAGGCAGAACTAAGCAGCGACACGCTACTAGTGCTGCGAACCCCGGTCGACGGCGCCAGCAACTTCACCACGCTGCTCTCGACGGTCCGGGAAGCCGACCTGGCCGCGTTCGAGCACGCCGACGTGCCGTTCGAACGGGTGGTACAGGCACTCAACCCGGCACGATCGACCACCCGACACCCACTGTTCCAGGTGATGCTCGTCCTCCAGAACCAGGAGCACCCGAAACTGGAATTGGCTGGGCTGAACGCCCGTATCGAGGACATCGACCACGCCGCCACCCAGTTCGACCTCACCCTCACCATCAGCGAACGTTATTATGACAAGGGCGCACCCACCGGGCTGAACGCAGCGTTCACCTACACAGCCGACCTGTTCGACGAGGACACCGTCCGCGGCTTCGCCGACCGGTTCACTCGCCTCCTCGACGCTGCGGTCGCCGATCCCGACAGCCCGGTCGGCGACATCGACCTCCTCGACCCCACCGAAAAACAGCTGATCCTCGCGGACTGGAACCACACCGATCATGCTCCAACCACCGACACACTGGTGTCGATATTCGGTGCGCAGGCCGCCCGCACACCCGACGCGCCCGCGGTGGTGGATGGGGACCGGTGCCTGTCCTATGCCGAGTTCAACGCACGCGTCAACCGTCTCGCCCGACACCTGATCACAGAAGGAGTAGGCCCGGAAACCATCGTGGCACTGCGGATGCGCCGCTCCCTCGACTTCGTCGTCGGAGTCTACGCTACCCTCACCGCCGGTGGAGCATATCTACCCATCGACCCCGACCACCCAGCCGAACGCACCCACTTCATTCTCGCAGTGGCACAACCAACCTGCATGCTGACCACCACCCACGACGACCACATCGATCTGCCGGACCCGGTACCGGTCCTCCACACCGACACCATCGATCTGTCACGGATGTCCGCGGCGCCGGTGACCGACGCCGACCGCCGCGCACCACTGCGCCCACAGAACACGGCATACGTGATGTTCACCTCGGGATCGACCGGCCGCCCGAAGGGAGTGACCGTGGCCCACAGCGCGATCGCCAACGAGGTGCAGTGGGTTGCGTCAGATTACGGCTTCGGTGACCGTCTTTTGCAGAGCAACGCGGTGACCTTCGACGCCTCCACCCCCGACCTCTTCGCTCCGCTGCAGGTCGGCGGATGCGTGGTGTTGGCAGGGCCCGACGGCCAACGCGACCCCGACTACCTCGCCGAACTCATTCACACCCAGGCGATTACCCACATGTCCTCGGTACCGACCGTACTGACCGCCCTGATGGCCAGCCGACCACCCGACGTTCTCCGCAGTGTGCGGGTGATCTACCTCGGCGGTGAAACACTGTCCGGGCGCACGGTGACGCGATTGACCCAGTCCGGTCCGGCAACGGTATGGAACCAGTACGGGCCCACCGAAACCACCGTCAGCGTCATCTGTCACCGCTGCACCCAGCCCGAAGAGTCAGTGGTACCCATCGGCACACCCCAGACCAACTGCCACGCCTACGTGTTGGACCGCCGCTTGCATCCGGTGCCGGTAGGGGTGGTGGGCGAGTTGTATGTGGCTGGGGTGCAGCTGGCGCGGGGTTATCACGGCGCGCCCGGACTGACCGCCGAACACTTCGTCGCCAACCCCTACGGCCCACCCCGCGAACGCATGTACCGCACCGGCGACCTCGTCCGCTGGCACCCCGACGGCAACCTCGAATTCCTCGGCCGCCGCGACCTCCAAGTCAAAATCCGCGGCCACCGCATCGAACTCGGCGAAATCGAAGCAACTCTGGCGGCTGATCCCGACGTCACCCAGGCTGCCGCCGCGGTGCACCACGATCACCACACCGGGGACCGGTTGGTCGGCTACGTCGTCTCCCGTGACGGCGCCCACCTCGACCCGGCTCGTGTCCGCGCGATGGTCGCGGACCGCCTCCCCGACTACATGGTGCCCTCGCCGATAACCGTCGTCGATCGGTTGCCGTTGACGGCGAGTGGGAAGGTGGATCGGCGGGCGTTGCCGGTACCGGTGTTGCCGGCGCCACAATACCGGGCGCCGATGACGGTGGTGGAGGGTGTCGTTGCCGGGGTGTTCGCCAATGTCCTCGGCCGCGAACGGGTCGGACTCGACGACGACTTCTTCACCCTCGGCGGCAACTCGCTGCTTGCGACGCAAGCGGTGTCGCGGCTGGGTGTGACGTTGGATGTGCGGGTGCCGATGCGGGTGTTGTTCGAGGCGTCGTCGGTGCAGGCACTGTCGAAGTGGCTCGAGTCCCGGACGGCTACAAGCGCACGCGCACCGCTGCTGCCGCGGACCCGGCCCGAACACATACCGCTATCGTATGCACAGCAACGGATCTGGTTCCTCAACCGATTCGACCCACACTCACCGGTCTACAACATCCCATTCGCCCTGCGCCTGTCGGGAACCATGGACGCGGCCGGGCTGAGCGCGGCTCTCGGCGACGTCGTGGACCGACATGAGACCCTGCGGACGATCTACCCCGAATCCGACACCGGCCCGCACCAAGTGGTTGTCCCGGCGGCAGAGGTCAGCGGCGGATTCGTCACCGCCGCCGTGACCGAGAACGAACTCGCCGCGCGGCTGACCGCGATGGCCTCGGCCGAGTTCGATGTCACAGAATCGGTGCCGGTGCGGGCCGCCTTGTTCGAGACAGCCGACGATCAGCATGTGCTCGCCGTGGTGCTGCACCACATCT
This sequence comes from Rhodococcus sp. ACS1, assembly GCF_002300155.1. Classification (NCBI taxonomy): domain Bacteria; kingdom Bacillati; phylum Actinomycetota; class Actinomycetes; order Mycobacteriales; family Nocardiaceae; genus Rhodococcus; species Rhodococcus sp. ACS1. The sequence continues at coordinate 381,401 of NZ_NSDZ01000007.1, read as the reverse complement.
GCGCCGACGGCTCCTCGATCGCCCCGCTGGCCCGGGATCTCATGGCCGCCTACACGGCCCGCACAGGCGGACACCCGCCCTCGTGGCCACCGCTAGCGGTTCAGTACCCCGACTACACCCTGTGGCAACGCGAACTCCTCGGGTCCGACGACGACCCGAACTCGGTGCTCGCACAGCAGCTGACCTACTGGCGTTCCACACTCACCGGGCTACCGGATCAGCTCGAATTGCCGCGTGACCGCACCCAGCCCATGGTGTCGCACCGTGGACGGACACACGCGTTTACACTCGGCGCAGAGACCCACCTCTCGCTCATTGAGATCGCACGAGAACACTCCGCGACGTTGTTCATGATGCTGCACACCGCATTCGCGGTGTTCCTGGCCCGGATGTCGGGCACCGGCGATGTCGCGATCGGCACCCCTGTCGCCGGCCGCGGCGACCCAGCCCTCGACGACCTGGTCGGCATGTTCGTCAACACACTAGTGCTGCGAACCCCGGTCGACGGCGCCAGCAACTTCACCACGCTGCTCTCGACGGTCCGGGAAACCGACCTGGCCGCGTTCGAGCACGCCGACGTGCCGTTCGAACGGGTGGTACAGGCCCTCAACCCGGCACGATCGACCACCCGACACCCACTGTTCCAGGTGATGCTCGTCCTCCAGAACCAGGAGCACCCGAAACTGGAATTGGCTGGGCTGAACGCCCGTATCGAGGACATCGACCACGCCGCCACCCAGTTCGACCTGACCCTCACCATCAGCGAACGTTATTATGACAAGGGCGCACCCACCGGGCTGAACGCAGCGTTCACCTACACAGCCGACCTGTTCGACGAGGACACCGTCCGCGGGTTCGCCGACCGGTTCACTCGCCTCCTCGACGCTGCGGTCGCCGATCCCGACAGCCCGGTCGGCGACATCGATCTCCTCGACCCCACCGAAAAACAGCTGATCCTCGCGGACTGGAACCACACCGATCATGCTCCAACCACCGACACACTGGTGTCGATATTCGGTGCGCAGGCCGCCCGCACACCCGACGCGCCCGCGGTGGTGGATGGGGACCGGTGCCTGTCCTATGCCGAGTTCAACGCACGCGTCAACCGTCTCGCCCGACACCTGATCACAGAAGGAGTAGGCCCGGAAACCATCGTGGCACTGCGGATGCGCCGCTCCCTCGACTTCGTCGTCGGAGTCTACGCTACCCTCACCGCCGGTGGAGCATATCTACCCATCGACCCCGACCACCCAGCCGAACGCACCCACTTCATTCTCGCAGTGGCACAACCAACCTGCATGCTGACCACCACCCACGACGACCACATCGATCTGCCGGACCCGGTACCGGTCCTCCACACCGACACCATCGATCTGTCACGGATGTCCGCGGCGCCGGTGACCGACGCCGACCGCCGCGCACCACTGCGCCCACAGAACACGGCATACGTGATGTTCACCTCGGGATCGACCGGCCGCCCGAAGGGGGTGACCGTGGCTCACACCGCAATCACCAATCAGGTTCGGTGGGTGGTGGAGGCGTTCGATCACCGCGCCGGTGACCGCCTCCTGCAGAGCAACGCGGTGACCTTCGACGCCTCCACCCCCGACCTCTTCGCACCGCTGCAGGTCGGCGGATGCGTGGTGTTGGCAGGGCCCGACGGCCAACGCGACCCCGACTACCTGGCCAAACTCATCCGGGCTCAGAAGGTCACCCACATGGCGTCCGTGCCAACAGTGCTAACCAGTCTGATGGCGAGCCGGTCGTCGGACGCTCTCGGTGGGCTGAAGGTGGTCTACCTCGGCGGTGAAATGCTGTCCGGGCAGACGGTCGCGCAGTTGGCGCAGTTCGGTCCGGCGACGGTGTGGAACCAGTACGGGCCCACCGAAACCACCGTCAGCGTCATCTGCCATCGCTGCACCCAGCCCGAAGAGTCAGTGGTACCCATCGGCACACCCCAGACCAACTGCCACGCCTACGTACTGGACCACCGCTTACATCCGGTACCGATCGGCGTGACCGGAGAACTGCACCTGGCCGGGATCCAACTCGCCCGGGGATATCACGGCCGACCCGCCCTGACCGCCGAACGCTTCGTCGCCAACCCCTACGGCCGACCCGGCCAACGCATGTACCGCACCGGCGACCTCGTCCGCTGGCACCCCGACGGCACCCTCGAATTCCTCGGCCGCCGCGACCTCCAAGTCAAAATCCGCGGCCACCGCATCGAACTCGGCGAAATCGAAGCCACCCTCACCACCCACCCCGACATCACCCACGCCGCGGTGACGGTACACAAAGGCCCAGCCACCGAACAACTGGTGGCCTACGTCGTGCCCACCCCAGGCGCCCACGTCGACCCCACCGCCATCCACACCTTCGCCGCCGAACACCTCCCCGACTACATGCTGCCCAACCCCATCACCATCCTCGACGCACTACCCCTGACCACCAACGGCAAGATCGACCGCCGCGCACTCCCCGCACCCGTACTACCAACACCCCAGTACCGGCCACCGACCACCGCCGTGGAAGGAATCGTCGCCGACATCTTCGCCGACGTCCTCGGCCACGAGCGGGTCGGACTCGACGACGACTTCTTCACCCTCGGCGGCAACTCGCTGCTCGCCACCCGGGTCAGTGCGCGGCTGCGAGAGGCTCTCGGCGTCGAGATCCAAGTTACGTGGCTCTTTGCTGACTCCACGGTGGAGTCGATCGCCAGTAAAGTCGAGGCAGTCTCCGACGATTCGACACATCTTGCACCGACCGGACCTTCGGCGTTCGACGTCCTGTTGCCGATCAGATCAACCGGGAATTCAGACCCTATCTTTTGCATACACCCAGCCAGCGGATTAGCTTGGTGTTACGCAGGTTTGGCTCCACATATCCAACCGGGACGGCGAATGTACGGGCTCCAGTCCCCCGAACTTGTCGAAGACGACCCGCATCCCCGGTCGATCGAGCAGCTGGTGGAGCAGTACGTCCGGGAGATCCAGGCCGTGCAACCACACGGCCCATATCACCTACTCGGCTGGTCATTGGGCGGAGTCATCGCCCACGCCGTAGCCACACGGTTTCGCCATCTGGGGCAAAGGGTCTCACTGCTAGCGATGCTGGACAGCCGGTTACGCGAAGCGGAATCGGCTGCGGCCCCAGAATTCACCGTAAGAGACATTCTGGTCGAGCTATCCGATCTGATTGGATTCGATGCCGAAGACTTCGATGCCGCGGGAGCACCCATGTCGCCTGAACACGCGACCGAACTGATCCACATGCGGACTGGAGCATTCGAGTTTCTCCAGTCATCACATGTGAAGCGGATCGTCGCATCATTCAATGACGCGCCACGGCTGGTCGCCAATTATCAACCCCCCGCGTTCGACGGAGACGTGGTCTATTTCGCCGCCGCTGCAGCCGACGGCATGACCGAAGAGCTTGCCGACAGCTGCTGGAAGCCATACATATCCGGTTCCCTCAAGTACTATCCCATCGATGCCACGCACATTCACATGACCACGCCGCGAGCTTTGGCGGACATTGCACGAGTTCTCAACACCTATCTCGGCGACGGAGCCAGTTAGTTGCGACTCGACATCGGCCAGCGCCAGCTCCGCCGGGTTGGTTAGCGCCCCCATCAGGAGCGGCAGATGATCAGGCGCACCAGGATCAGGGAATCCACCACTATCTGATCAGGTCCGGGACGGCTGGCGCCGACTTGTCCGCGATCGTCGTGCGCTTGCTGCGGCGCAGGTGCCGGCCCACGACGTGGTGGATTCGCATCAGCCGGGCCACCCGCTTGCGGTTGATCCTGCGTCCGCAGGACCGGAGTTCGGCATGCGGGCGGGAGCGCCGTACGCGCTGCGCTGCTCGGTATGGATGGCGCGGCTCTCGGCGACCGTCGTGGCCTCGTCGGCCTGGCGCTCGACCCGGGCCGGCTCAGTAGCCAGGTGCTTGTAGGGACCCGAGCGGGAGATCCCGAGCGCCCGGCACAGCCGCTGCACGTGTCGCGCGTTTTTGTGGTCGACGATCGCGTCCTGCCCCTGACGGTCGGAACACTCGCGGTCCGGTGCGCAGAGATCGGGAACCCCGAGCCGTGCGCCGATCTGCGCCCAGGACGCGCCCTGTGTCAGGGCGGCAGTCACCGCCCGGGCGAGGAGTTCCTCGGCCAGCTCCCCGGGCGGGGCGAGTTGAGTGCGAGCGTCTCAGTGCTGCCGCCGCCGATCCTGATGGTGGACTGGCGCCATCTTCGGGACTGTATCGATTCACGGGCCGGTAAGTGACGACGTTCGCCCGCGGAGACGCCGGAGCCCGAGCGGCCTCACGTGAAGGACGTTTCTTTTCGAAACCTGCGCGCCGCTCCCGCGCACGGAGGTAAGCGATGAGCAGACCACTGACCGGCCCGGGACGCGATGGCGACCCGCGCGGATGGAGCTCGGGGTCGACGACCGCCCGGTCGCTGTTGAGGAGCGGGTGGTGACCAAGCCCGCCCGCACCAGCACGGCCGCGACCTTCGCGCGCCTTCGGGGTGAGGGTGTGGCGATCGCCGGCCTCGTACTGAGTGCGCCTGGCGATCGTCCTCGATCGCCTTCACCGCCGGCGTGGTTCGAGACGCCCGGTGCTGTGGGGTGCTTCAGGGCTGTGGGACCTCGACGTGGCCGGGGAGTTGATCGCGCATCTTGGTTCAGCCCTGCCCCGCCGGATTCTGGGTGACCACGAAGTCGTAGGCGGCCATGGGCCCGAGCAGCTTTATCTCGACCCGGCCGTCCCACTCCTCGGCCAGCGCTCCCACCGCCCGCTCCAGTCCGTCCTGCCGGTCCACGTCGACGAGGACCGCCACGTGCACGGCCTCCTCCTCGTGCGTGGGTTCGCGGCGGTTGACGGAGTCGGTGAGGTCGCCCAGGGCCTCGACCGTCTTGCGGGTGTCTTCCTCGCGCGTGCCGGCGATCGCGTTGTTCACCAGTTCCCCGAGCGCCATCCGCGCCTGGCGGCCGGCGTCCTCCGACTTGTCCCGGATTTCGTCACGCAACTGCGCCGCCTGCTCGTTTTCGTCGAGGATCTCCCGCAGGATCACCTGCTCCACGTACCGGCCCTTCACCACGTACTGGGCCTTGCCCTCCAGTTGTTGAAGGGCCGCCGCGAACTCGTCCGCATGCGCCGAAAGCAGTTCCTCCTTCACGGCGTCGGCGTCGGTGAGCACCGCACCGAACCGCAGAGGCAGCACCGCCGCCACCCGGGACGTCCCGTCCAGCACGTTCGCGTGAGCACGGAGGTCTTCGGGTCTGCCCAGTGGACGGTTCACGGATATTTCGCTGACCACGGCGGCGATGTCACCGTCCGTGACGACGTCCACCTTCCCGTCGGCGACCCCGGTCGCGTCGCCCCCGGGTTCGACGTCGGCCGGGACGATGCCGTAGACGTACACCCCCGTCGTCTGCCTCTTGTCCGACTTCTCTGTGTTCTCGCTCTGCTGGTTCTTCGTCTGCTCCGTAACCATCACCTGTCACCTCGAGTCGACTTGCGCGACGCCCGTTCCCGTTCCGGTTCCTCTTGCCCGCCCAGCAGCCCGCCGAGCTTCTCCTCGATCGCACTCTTCGTCTTCGACTTCGCAATCTTCTCCGTCCCGCCCGACACCAGATCGGACAGCCCCTTCGGCTCGCTGCCGATCGCCAGCCGGTTCGCCGCCTCCGCGAATCGCAGATAGGTGTCGACACTGGCGACCACGACCCGGGCGTCGATGGTCAGCAGTTCGATACCGACCAGCGAGACCCGCACGTATGCGTCGATGACCAGGCCCTTGTCCAAGATGGTGTCAATGACGTCGGCCAGACTGCTCGAACTCGGCCCGCCCGCTGTGGTCATCTCCTCGCTCCTCCCTGCCCCGCTCTCGCCCCTCCCGCAACACCGCGTGCGGGCGGCTCGGTGACGCGTGGCGGTACCGGTCGTTCCTCGGCCCGCTCGGCGCTCTCGCCGCGTCCAGCTCGTCCCGGTGCAGAACCGAAATGGAGATGTACGTGCGGCCTACCGGACTACCCGAAACCCCGGACGCTCAATCCAGCAGAGACCGCTAAGGACTGAGTAATTCGACGCGCCCACCCCTGCGCGAAACGGTCCGACCGGTCGGCTCCTCGGACGCCGGTCACCGTCGGCACGATGCCGTACACGTAGACACCGTTGGGACGTGGCCTCGGGTGTGTCGTTGATGTTCTGTTCCGACGTTTCTGCGCGCCGTCGCCGGTGTCGCGCAGACGACCAGCGGGACGATTTGACATCACTTGTCCTCGCGAGTGGACTTGCGTGAAACCCGTTCGCGCTGAGGTTCTTCCTGTCCGCCGCCGAGGAGGTCGCCGAGTTTTTCGCCGGCGGCTCCGAGTGCGCCCTGGGTTTTCGATTCAGAGTCGCCATCGCCGCCTCCAGCCAGGTCCGTCAGCCCCTTGGGCTCGCTGCCGATCTCGAGCCGGTTCACCGCTTCCGCGAACCGCAGGTAGGTGTCGACGCTGGCGACAACGACGCGGGCGTCGATCGTCAGCAGCTCGATGCCGACCAGCGACACGCGCACGTACGCGTCGATCACGAGGCCCTTGTCCAAGATGGTGTCGATGACGTCGGCGAGGCTGCTCGAGCTGGGCCCGCCGCTGACTCCGCCGCCGCCACCGCCACGACCTGCGGGTTGTATCGACGTCATCGCCGCGCTCCTTGCTTCGAACCGGCGGACTTGGCCGCGGTCTTGCGTGGGCGGCCACGGCGTGCCGGCGCCTTGTCCTCACTCGCGGCCGCCGTCTTGCGCGGGCGACCCCGGCGTGCCGGCGCCTTGTCCTCACTCGCGGCCGCGGTCTTACGCGGGCGGCCACGACGTGCTGGCGGCGGTGATGCCTCCTCGGTCTCCTCTTCGGGCTCCTCAGCCTCCTCCTCGGGCTCCTCAGCCTCGGTCTCGTCTGTTTCCTCCGGCTCCTCGGTGTCCTCCTCGGGTTCCTCGTACTCGTCCGTTTCCTCGGCCTCGTCCTCCTCTGTTTCCTCCGGCTCCTCGCCTTCGTCCGTTTCCTCCGGCTCCTCGTACTCGCCTCCGGTCTCGTCTGTTTCAGCGGGCTCCTCGGTCTCGTCCTCTTCGCCCTCGTCCAGCTGCGCTTCGTCCTGCTCGTCTTCTGGTTCCACTTCCTCGGGCTCGACGACCTTGCCGTCCCGGATTTCTCCGCGCCACCCCTCTATCTCGTCAGGATGGAGAACGGACTGGGTCATGACGTGACGACCGAAGTGCTTCAACTCCAAACGCGCTCGCCGACCCTGCGCACGCCACAGGTTTCCCGTCCTCTCGAACAACCCCTTCGGGTGATACTCGAGGATCAGAAGAATCCGGGTGAGATCGGGAGTCACCTCGTGGAACGTCACCGCACCGTCGATGAAACCCTTGGCACCCTTCGACCGCCACACGATCCGCTCATCCGGGACCTGCTCGAGGATCGACGCCTCCCAGGTGCGATGCGACAGGAAGATCTGCGCCTTCCACTCGAGCTTCTCGTCCGCTTCCTGCTCCACCCGTTCGACCTTCTTCATGAACGAGGGGAAGTCGGCGAACTGGGTCCACTGGTTGTACGCCAGTTGGACCGGGACACCGACATCGATCGTTTCGACGATGTTGGTCAACTTGAGCTTCTTGCCCTTACCGCCACCACCGCCGCCGGTGACCGCGTCCTTCACATCCGACGCCGTGTCCTTCACCTTGTCGGTCAGCCCGGAGAACAGTGACTTGCCGTCGCCCTTCCCGTTCCCGTCACCGTTGCCGTTGCCGTTGCCCTGTTGCTCTTTGCCGGTGACCGCGGACAGTAGGCTGCCACCGCCGCCCTCGGCGTAGTCGGTCAGCCGGCCGGTCGCGCCCGCCACCTTGTCCGAGACGGTGGATAACGCCTTGTCGGTCACGGTGCCGAGCAGGCCCTGCGCCGCCTTCTGCAGCGGTGACACCGAGGCGGCCTCACCGGACGCACCGGAGACATTCTTGCGCAGCTTCTTCGCCGCACTGTCGAGATTCGAGGTCATCGCTGATCACTTCCGGGTGCGTCGAATGGGGATGACATCGGTCGTCGCCTTCGCGCGCGACTTCCGGACACGGGTGGGGGTCTCGTCCTCGTCGTCCTTCTTCGTCGACGACCGGGACCGGGTGGGCCGGGAACCACCACTACTCGAGGAGCGGCGGCGCGGGGCCGGACGCTTCCGGGCGCGAGGCGCCTCCTCCTCGGAACCCTCGTCCTCGTCTGCGTCGGGCTCCTCCTCGACCTCTGCGTACTCCTCGTCGTCGTAGTCGTCCTCAGGCTCCTCACGACGCCTGCGATTGGACCTCTTCCCGTCCGGGGTCTCGTCACCGCCCGATTGCAACCGGGAGTTCAGCGAGTCGATGCGACGACTGGCCGCGGTCACCGCGGCCGTCTTCGCCGCGTTCATCAATTCCTTGCGGACCGTCTCGCCGAGCTTGGCAACCTCGGGTGAGTTCGCGAGCAGCCTTCCTCCTTGTCCGAGAACACCCAGTGATCCGGAAGGAAACCGACTGGATGCTCCGGCACCCGCGAGCATCAACGCCAACTTCATCTTGTGCGTGCGGCCCAGCATGTAACCGGCACCCACGGCCAACGCCATCTGACCTTTGCCTGTCATCGCCCAACCCCTTGTTGTCGAGAAGATGTGGTGCACCTCGGCGCCGGCGTCGGCGAAAAGGATGGGGCCGTGGTCGGTGGGTGGTGCCTTCGTTCCGCCGACTACCCCGGGGCCGCTCCGCTCAATCTGCCGAAGCCCTCGAGTTCCGCGAGGGCGGAGGCGAACTCGTCGTCGTGTTCGGCGAGCAGTACGTTCGTCACCGCGTCACATCGGACAGGACCGCACGGTATGACCGCGGGCCTTCGGGGATACCCGCGTATCGCAGTTGTCTGCGGGTACCCGCTCAGTACGCTGCCCGCGCCGCGAAGGTGGACCGGGCAGCCAGCCCCGCTCGGTCGCCGAACCCCTTCGGCCGGCGGGGCGCCCCGCCGCGCGCGGACCGAGGTCGAGCGCTCGCCCACCCCGCCGTAGCCCACGTGTGGTCCCACCTCCGTAATCTCGTGGATCACGCAAATACACACGAGAGACAAACGCGCCGAGTAATTCGGAGTTGCCCCCATTTCCCAAATTGATTACCCAGGAACATTATGGGCGGTCGTTAATTTGCGCAGAACATTATGGGCGGTTGTTAATTTCATTATGTGAGAAATTCGCTTTTTTTGCGAAACGCTTCCCAGCCCCGAGCGCGATAGGCATGGTAAGCGGGGATCGACGAACCCGTGGATTCATCACCAGGAAAGGCGTGAATTCTGATGGGTTCTGCAGGAATCAACTTCGACGTCGCGTTCGAGGCAGGTGACTGAGCGTCACCTTCGGCGGCATCCGACCGAGCCGACCGACCGAGCAATCCAGGCCAGCGGTGACCCGGCTCACCTGGGGCAGCCGGGCCACCGCCCCGATCAGTACGATCACCGGCCAGGTGACGCCTGTCCCTACCGCCATCCTCGGCCGGCAGGCGAGCTCGGCCTGCGGGGTGCCCGGTCGGCGGGCGATTACGCAGTCGAGTCGAAATTGTCACCTCGAAATCAGGCCGGTCGACCCCAGAATAACCTTGCGCGAAGCGCGGTTCGAGAATGTGGGCCTCGCAGTATGTACACGTGATTTTGCCGACATCGGATATCTGAGGGTCCCGTTTCTGCATTTTCATCTCACCGTGCACGAGAGTGACTGGTCTCGGAAATTCCCGGCCGCAGCATATACAAAGGACACCCTCACGGAGACGACCCGGATGAACACCAGATACGGCCTCGTCACCAGCTCGTTGATCAGCGCGACTTGCCCGAAACCACACCCCGCACCCATGGATCAGCAGGGAGCCCGCGGCGTAGGGCATCGGGCCCCAGGACATCTCCGCCTCGGCATGTCCGCGCCGCCTGGGCGGCCTTCACGCGAAACGAATGCGCCATCCGGTGCGACATACCAATTCACTGAAAGCTGCTGAACGAGAATGAAACCGACCAGTAGTGACTGAATTATCCGAACCATGCCGGGTGCCGGAGGGCGCCGGACAATCCGGGTTCCCCGAAGAGGGGACCCGATCCGAAACGGGATCGTTCCCGGGCGCGGCGATGTCGGCGCAGCTGGCCGCCGCACTGGAATGCGCACCGACCCCCGTAGGACTGTGGGAATTCAGGTCGGGCCGCCTCCGGTACCTCAACCCGGCCGGCGCCGCCCTGCTCGGATTCCCGGACGGCGGCGAGGCGTTCGGGCACACGGTCGCCGACGTCTGCACCGACACCGTGGTGGAACAGGCACCGGAAGTCTCCGCCGCCCTGACCGAACATGGTCGGTGGTGCGGGCAAACGGAGCTGCGGCACCTACGCACCGGAACACCGATCCCGACGGTCCTGTCGGTTTTCGTCACCGAACGCGACACGGACGGGCGGCCACTGCTGATCGGGGCGATCGCCCGGGAGCCGTCCACCTCCGGCGAGCGGGAACACCCGCTGCTCGCCGCTCTCGCGGACGCCGACCGCCGGTGCCGGGAACAACACGTACTCGCCGAACTGAGCCGGCTCGCGGTCACCGCCGACCTCGACACGCTCCTGACCGCGGCGACCGGGATGGTCACCGCGCTGCTGGGGCCGCGGTGCGCGGCGGTCGCCCGGGTGCACGGTACCGGCGGGGCGGCCCTGCCGGTGCTCGGCTACCACGGACCCGGGCCGCGCCCGAGCACCGTCGCCGCCGGCTGCGGCTCGCTGACCGGGTACGCGGCCGCCGAGGCGGTGGTGGTGTGCTGCCCGGACCGCGCCCGCGAGCGACGGTTCGCCACCGCGGATATGGCCGCGCACGGGCTGGGCAGCGGCATCGGCGTGCCGATCGGGCACGATCCGATCTGGGGAGTGCTGACCGCCCATTTCGCCCGACCGCGTGTCGCCCCGGAGCGTGAGGTGGCGTTTGTGTCCGCGGTGGCCGCGGTACTGTCCACCGCGATCGACCGACTCGGCGTGGAGGAGCGGTTGCGGCATCAGAGCCTGCACGACCCGCTCACCGGGTTGCCGAATCGCACCCTGGCCCTGGAGCGGATCACCGCCGCCCTCGACCAGGCGGCGCACACCGGCATTCGGGTCGCGGTGCTGGTGATCGACCTGGACAACTTCCGCCGCCTCAACGCCCGACTGGGGCACGCCGGCGGCGACGCCGCCCTGGTCCGACTCGCAGACCGCCTGCGGTCCCTGGTCCGGCCCACCGACACCGTGGCGCGCCTGGGCGGCGACGAATTCCTGATCCTGTGCCCGGCCGTCACCGGTCCCGCGGAGGCGACCGCGATCGCCGACCTGATCGCCACCGTGGACCCGCACCCGGGGGCTGCCCCGATCACGGCGAGTGTCGGGATCGCCGTCACCGGTGCCGCCGTCTCCCCGCACGAGCTGATTCATCACGCCGACCGGGCGATGTACCGGGCCAAGGCCACCGGCCCCGGCCGGTACGCACTACACAGCCCCGACCCCGCAGACCCAGGCCGCTGAGCGGTACCCCGGGACCGAGGCTCAACAAACCCGCCACGGTATGCGTCAAACCCCCGACATTCTGCCGCTCCAACACCGGCAACGGCGGGAACGCTCCGAGTAACAACTGCTCACCGCGATGTCGTGCCTGCTGAACGTGCAACATCTAGGCCGGTCCACCGCGACACCCGCCCTCGGGTGCGCCCACCACTCCTCATACCGGCCACCGCGGAGGCCCTCGACTGCCGCCGGGAGCACCGCACCGCACCGCGAATGTTCCGACGATCAGCGGCAGAACACGCATCGTCGACCACGAAAGGAGTCCTGTGCTCACAGCGCGTCACCGACTGCAACGATGAACACAGACTCCTCGAATGCTGCACGCCACAGAATCGTTCGTCAGCCCTCCGGTTTCGGTCTCACCACAAAGTCGTAGGGGGCCATGGGGCCGAGGATGCGCATCGTCACCCGGTTGTCCCAGCGTGCGGCCAGCTCTCCCACCGTCTGCTCGAGTGCGTCTTGCCGGTCGACCTCGAGGAGGATCGCGATCTGGACGGCGTCCTCGTCGTGGGTGGGTTCGCGAACGGTGACGGTGTCGGTGAGCGGTGACAACGCGTCGAGAGTGATACGGGTGTCCGTCTCCCGCTTGGCCTCGAGGGCGTGGCCGATGATCTCGCCCAAAGCCATCCGGGCGTCCCGGGTGAGCTCCTCGGGTTGGCCGCGGATCGACTCGAGCAGGGCGGTAGCCTTCGGGCTTTCGTCGACGATCTCCCGCACGATGCTCTCCTCGACGTAGCGGCCCTTGATCATGTACTGCGCGAAACCCTCGAGTTCGTCGAGAGCCGAGGCGAACTCGTCCTGGTGGTCGGCGAGCAACTCGTTGATCACCGCGTCGCGATCGGACACAACGGCACCGAACCGCAGCGGCAGCACCGGGGCCACGTGCGAGGTGCCGTCGAGGATGCGGGCGTGGGCCTGCAGATCCGCGGAGGTGCCGAGTCGGTGGTCCGGGTCGATCTCGCTGACCAAGGCCGCGATGTCGCCGTGCGTGACGATCTCGATCGGGGCATCGTGAATACCGGTCGCATCCTCTTCCGGTTGCACGTCCGCGGGCACGATTGCATACACGTAGATCACGGACGCCGCAGCACCCTCGGTGTCGTCGGTGTCCTCCGGGGAGGTCATTTTTGTCTCCGCCGCGGTGCCGGTTCGCGTTCGCCGCCGGATGATCCGCCGAGCAGCTCACCGAGGGTCTCCCCCACCCCCTCGAGGACACCCTTGGTCTTCGACTTCGTGCTGCCGCTGCCGTTGACGTCGGAGACCAGGTCGGACAGACCCTTCGGTTCGCTGCCGATCTCCAGCCGGTTCGCCGCCTCGGCGAACCGCAGATAGGTGTCGACACTGGCGACCACGACCCGGGCATCGATGGTCAGCAGCTCGATACCGACCAGCGAGACCCGCACGTACGCGTCGATGACCAGGCCCTTGTCCAAGATGGTGTCGATGACATCGGCCAGACTGCTCGAACTCGGCCCACCCGCTGTGGTCATTGCATCGCTCCTCGCTCCCGGCCAACCCCGTCCCGGAACTTTCCGTCTGTGGTCCGCTCGGCGCCCCGGCCGGACTCGCCCCGCGCGGGCATACCCCGAAACGGATGCCCGCGCGCGAACTACCGGACTACCCGCAACGGCCGAAGTTCAATCCGTCAAAACCGCTGGAGGCTGGTCGATTCGGCCCCGAAGGTGTGCTGGATACTGGCGGTTCCTTCGTCACGGCCGCCGCGGCGCCGAGCGTGGCATTGCCCTGCCCTCCTTGAATGTGACCGTGCCACCGGTGAAAGCGGGCGCAACCTGAGCGGTCAAGGTGACTGGGCACGTCGTCGCAGCCATACCCTGGATCGAGACTGTCGTTGTGGTGTTGATGGCCGCAGCTGCGGCGTGCGGAGCCACCAGCATCATTGCCGCGGCGGTCGCTGCAAGGGTCAACATTCCGGCCCGCAGGCGGCGGGCAGGTCTGCGTCGACGATGCGCACCACGGCCTGCAGACTCCCCACCTGACAGGTTGGATGCCACTGATGTGATCATGGCCGCACTCCTTCGATTCGCGCTGTGGGGAACGCGAAGCGGACGACCACGCATCAGATGTTTTCGCGGCCGCCCGGGCCGCTGAAGTTGACGCTACTCGGGGCAGTAGCCACCAACAATGCCAAACCGACCGTTCGGCACTGTGTGGTCGGCGGTACTTCTTTCCTGGCGATCTGGGCATATCGGCAAATCTCGTACCTCCTGACCCCTCGGGGCGGCACGGACGGCGGCCGTGCGCGACATGCGTGCAGTGCTGATGCTTCCCGCGCACCGACCTCGGGCAGCCGATCATCCACATGTTTCCGCCGCGAGGGTTAGCATCCCAGAGCGTGACAACATTGCGGTCGATACCGCTCACGCTTTTGCGAATGAATTACCGAATGTTACGTATCCCTTTGCAATTGATCGAACAGGTCGCGGAATCACGCCTGGATGAGCACGACCGGTCCAGGCTGACCTACGAGGGATTCCTTGTCCAGTGCGACCGAACTGCCGCCACTCATCTCGGTGACACTGTCGCTGCAGAGCGCGCCGAGGAGTTACGGCGCCATATCCTCACCACACAGATGACCGTCGCTCTGCAACGGCGGCGGCTCGAGCAGCGACGAGAAGCCGAGGCCGCCGACAGGACGGCGCAATGGGAGGAGCGGCAGCGACACAAGGAGCGGCTCCGTGCGGCGACGGTGGTACCGCTTTTCGACCCCATCGAACCCCCGTCGCCGTAACATCGCCACGATCATCGCGGATGTCCGGTCGATCCCCCGCCACGTCCTCGAACATTACGCCCGGGATGCGATCCGCCCACCGCGCGTGCACCAGGCCCGCCTGCGCGAGCCAAATCAGCACGTCTCGTGCAACACTCGAGTACAAGCACATTCGCGTCGCAGAAGCCGGTGAAGGTCACGTCAGTACAGTCCGCGGCCTTCTGTCAGGGTCGCCGGCTCCTCCGCGGCGCCAGTTTGTGCAGCACCCTCCCGGCCGCCGTCCCTGGGCGCATCCCAGCGCCGAGCGGGTCATCCCGCGAACCCCATTTTGGCCGCGAGAGGGGGACCGATTGCGGCGGGTCGGCGCCCAGGCACCGCCCGATGCCTCGGGCAGCAGTCGCCGACCATCCCGACACGCAGTAGCTGCCGCACGTGGTTTCGGCCAGTGCTCGCGGCACATTCTCGTGTGAGACTCGACAGGTGACCAGGGCCCACGATCCGGGACCACTGGCCGTCGAGACGGACACCGGCGGTGAGAGCACACGCACGGTGATCATCGCGTTCGGCGCCAATGCCGGGGTCGCCATCGCCAAATCGGTGGCAGCACTGATGACCGGCTCCGGATCCATCGTGGTGTGCGGCTGTCAGTCAAGAAGGTCGCGTCACTGGGGCCACAGCGGGGGTGTTCTGAGGCCTAGGTTTCTCTCTATTCCCCAGCAGAGGAGATTCTCATGGCGTCACATCATTCCTTCCGCGCCGCGGCGGTCCAGGCCGCACCGGTCTTCCTCAACTTGGAAGCGTCAATCGACAAGGCCATCGCACTGATCGAGGAGGCGGCGAACGCCGGCGCCGAGCTGATCGCCTTCCCGGAGACCTTCTTACCCGGTTACCCCTGGCACATCTGGCTCGACTCCCCCGCCTGGGCCTTCCAGTTCACCGCAGAGTATTTCGACAACTCCCTCGAGTACGGATCGGTTGAGGCCGATCGCCTCGCCGCCGCCGCCCGCGATAACCACATCATGGTCGTGATGGGGCTGAGCGAGCGATTCCAGGGCAGCCTCTACATCGCACAGTGGATCATCGGCGCAGATGGCCGCACGATCGCCACCCGGCGCAAGCTGAAGCCGACCCACGTGGAACGGACCGTGTACGGGGAGGGCGACGGAACAGACCTTTCGGTCTACGACACCGATCTCGGCCGAATCGGGGCACTGTGCTGCTGGGAGCACCTTCAGCCGCTGTCGAAATACGCAATGTACGCGCAGAACGAACAGATTCACGTCGGTGCCTGGCCCAGTTTCTCGCTCTACCCAGGCGCAGCGTATGCGTTGGGCCCCGAGGTGAACACGGCCGCCAGCCGCGTGTATGCCGTCGAGGGCGGGAGCTTCGTGATCGCGCCCTGCGCCACGGTTTCGGCGGACATGGTGGAGATGTTGTGCACCGACGACGCGAAGCGGGCGATGCTGTCGGAAGGTGGTGGATACGCCCGGATCTTCGGCCCCGACGGTCAGCTGTTGCACGAGCCCCTCGACCCGTCGACCGAAGGCCTGGTCTACGCCGACATCGACACAAGCGCGATCGCTGTCGCCAAATCCGCCGCCGATCCCGCCGGACATTACGCGCGACCCGATGTAACCCGGTTGTGGCTGAACAAGTCTCCGGGCGATCGCATCATCTCAGGGACGCCCGCCGAAGCCGGTGCGACCCGAATAATCGAGGGAGACGACACCATATCCGCTGATGTCAACAGCCTCCCCGAAGAACTCGCGCTCGTCGACACCGTCACCCGGCAGCATGTCTGATTACGAGTCGGCGATCCCGGCGCACCTGGCCTCGGCGCGGACGTGCCCTGTTCGCACACCCCACAATTTCCGCCCGCCATATCCGTCGTACACGGCCCGCTACGACACCTCAACGACCCGAGTGGTGATGGCCTACTTCGGAGTTCAGTCGATCAGCGACAAACGACACGTCGCACAGGAAGCGGTGACAGGCCTGCGCCGACAACTCGCCGTCGCGGCGGGATCGCCACGGATCGAACGTGCCCGCTACCTCGATGAGAGAGGGTACGAGACGGAGATCGTCATCGGGTATTGGGGCAATGACGAGACGTTCAACCGGTGGTTCACCGAAATAGGTTCGGAGTGGACCGCGCCGAGGCGCCACACCGACGGCATCGGCTTCTTCGTCGAGGTCCTTCACCCCGAGGTCCGACGTTTCGAGACACTCTTCTCCGCCGTCGACCGGCTCGAGGGTGTCGCTCGAATCTCCGAGACCCTCAGTGGTGAGATCGGCGAGCACGGCTACTGGGGAGGTATGCGTGACCGGCTTCCCATCGCCGCTGCGAGCGCCCTCGAACCCTCCGGTACTCCGTCCGTCACCCACGACGGGCCGCGCACACGCGTGCATCCCGTGGACAATCTGTGCCTGATCCGCTCCGGACAGGACTGGACCGACGCAGACGACGATGAGCGGGCGCTGTATCTGAACGACGTCGCACCGGTCCTCCGCACCGGAATGAACTTCCTGCGAGACGCCGGCCGACCCCTCGGGTGCTTCGCGAACCGGTACATGACCGTGCTCTCGGACGACGGCGACCCGCTGGACAAGACGTTCGGGATGAGTTGGTGGCGCAGCCTCGGTGACCTCGAGCGGTGGGCGGAATCCCATCCCACACATGTCGCGATTTTCGGTGCCGCGCTTCGCTACCTGTCCACTCTGGGCCCGGCGGCCACGCTCCGCCTGTACCACGAAGTCACCGTGGCGGCGGCCGACGAGCAGTTCTTCGAGTACCTTGGGTGCCACGATGAAACCGGGATGTTGGCGTCGACCAGCCATCGGTCCGGCGCAGCGCTCGACTCCGAGGTAGTCGAGACGTCGTAGGTCTGAAGGTGAACAGATGATTCACGATCCCGCCGGGCGGACGACATCGAGAACCGTCCTGAGTACCGACTCCGTGGACCATGCCGACCGGAGAGAGTTCTGGACACGGGCCGTTAGCCAGACGTATGTCGATCTCCAGTGCGAGGTGCCGGGTTCCTCGGCTGCGGCCGCCTCGATCGATGGCTCGATCGAGGCGGCCCAGTTGGTGACGCTCGGGTTGTCCAAGGTCACGGCCACGGCCCAGTCCGTTTTGCGGACCCCGGCCGGCATCGCGCGGACCAGTGACGACTACTTCCTTGTCAGTGTGCAGAACCGGGGCAACGGATTCGTCGTGCAGGATGACCGGATCGCCCGACTCGAACCCGGCGACTTCGCGATGTACGACACCACCCGGCCGTACGAACTCCACTTCGCCGACAACTTCGAGCAATACGTCCTCCGGTTGCCGGGCTCGACGCTGCGCACCCTCGTGCGCAACACGGCCGACCTCACCGCCCGCCGAGTCCCCAGCGCTCAGGGCGCCGGGAAACTACTCCTCACTATGGTGCGCACCCTCCTCGACGACACCGAGATAGCCACCCAGTCGGCGGAGGCGCTAGCGCAAAGTGTGGAATACCTCGTAGTCGCAGGCTTGTCCGGATTCACCGGTCTCGACGCACCGCCGCCGCAGCTGGCGGCGCGGCGGCTCGCCGCGATCAAACAGGAGATCCGCGCCCGCCTCCGCGACCCCGACCTTTCCGTCGCTTCGGTCGCTGCGACGCTCCACTTGTCGCCCAGCACACTCCACCGTGCCTTCGCCGACGAACCGCGCTCGGCCAGCGAGTGGATCTGGACGCAACGGCTCGACGGGACGAGGCGGGAACTCGTCGATCCGACTCTGTCGAACATCTCGATTTCCGACATCGCCTTCGGTTGGGGCTTCTCCGACGCCGCGCACTTCAGCCGGGCCTTTCGTGCTCGATTCGGATGCAGTCCCAGCGACTACCGCAGATCCGCGCTCGGGTAGCCGTCCCGCCCGGTGCACCTCATGTGCCCTTCACCGATCGACAACATCGCCCGAAAGGCTGGTGATGCGATTGCGCTCCGCGCGCCCGACACGAAGTCGGGCCCAGTCCGCGCGGACGTGTTCGCGATCGGAACACTTCACCACACCAAAACGCGGCAGTGTGAATCACGTCACGAACACCGGCGGTGGTTTCGGTCAGGGCAACCTCCGAGTGCACGTGCACAACCGGCACTCTCGGAAATCAAATATTCACGCGGAGAACCCGCCCAGACGGGCGAGTTCCAGAGGAAGGGACAAACTAGTGTCGTCGCTGAAGACCGGGCCGGAAGTGGCACATGGACGAGACATCGCTGACGTCGACGCTGTATTGACCGCAGAGCAACTCGGTCACATCCGGCATTTCGACAACCTGTCCCGGCAGCTACCCAACGACTGGTCGTTGATGCAGGGCAAGGGAATCGGCCAGTTCGACTTCGGGGGGATACGGTTCCAAGTTGCCTACATGGCCTACGCGCTTGCGCTGGCCCATGTCCATCGGTTGCCGAACGCACCGGGTGTATTCAAACCCGTATTCGAACGTCTTATCGAGAAGATCTTGATGCCCGAGGCGTGGCTGTACTGGCGCGACGTCAGTCGCGGCGGTGCGGTGTTCAACGCGCACCTGGCCGAGAACTACCACGAGGAGTGGAACCCGGTCGCCCGCGACAACATCATGTACAGCGCCTACGTGCAGTCCATGACCCTGATGTATCACCACCTCTTCGGTGACGACCGATATGCACAGCCCGGCGCCCTGAGCTTCGACTACTGGTCCTTCTTCTGGGGCGGCGAACCGAAACGATTCGAGTATGACGAGAACTCCCTCAACGAGCACCTGTACTGGCAGATGGTCGAGAGCGGCTATCTCGGCGTCGCCTGCGAACCCAACTGCACCTTCCAGATCTGCAATCAACCGGCGATCCTCGGCTTCCGCATGCACGATCTGGTGACCGGAGAGAACGTCGCGGCCGGGGTCACCCGCAGCTACGAACAAGCCTGGAAGCAACTGGGCAGACTCGACTCGACCGGCCACTACAACATGATGCTCACGCAGGATTCCGGCACCGTCGTCCCCAACGAGGCGACAGCACCGTGGATCGACGCCTGGTGCGGAACGTTGATGAACACGTGGAACAGCGAGTTCGTCCACGCCCACTACCCCCAGCAGATCACGGACCTCCTCGTCGACGGCCCGGACGGCACGAAGTCCGTGCGCACCCCACCCGCCCAGCAAGTGATGGGTCAAACCGTCATCAACGACACCTGCGATTTCGGATGGGTCGCGGCGTGGGCATCGGAGATGGGCGACACCACCGCACTCCACGGACTCCTCACTCACGCCGACCGCTTCATGAACCCCACCTGGCGGGACGGGGGCCTGTTCTACCCGCGCAATGACACCGAGGTCGACGAACACGGCAACCGCACCCTGATCGAACCGCTGACCGGCAACGCCTTACTCGGGTACGCCCGACTGAACGTCCCGGACGGTATGCGGAAGTTGTACAACGAACCCTGGGGCCCAGCACATTTCACCGAACCTGTGTTGTCCGATGCGGCTGGTGACATCGCGGTGAGCCAGGCGCGCTTCGATCCCGCCTCGGACGTGCTGACTTTCCGCGTGCAGCGACATGGTGAGCGCGAGGGTGACGGGTCGATTGTGCTCGGCAACGTCGCCGACAGGAAGCACTGGTCGTTGACGGAGAACGGTGTCGTCGTCGCGACGGGCGGGGCCGGCGGACCGATCGCACCGGGACCGCACACCGGCGGTGCACAGGAAATTGCGATCGATCACGTCGAGGGTGGTATCGGAATCCGGGTTCCCGCCGGCGCACCGCGCACATTCCACCTCGAGGTGTCCCCTATGAAGGGACACAGCGATGAATGAGACCACGAGCAACGTCACCGGCCGACACATCGGCGGAACGTTCGACCTCGTCGACCATCACGGGCACGAGGTGAACGAGCGCACCTACCGCGGCACGTACGCGGTGATCTTCTTCGGCTTCACCCACTGCAAGATGGTGTGCCCCCGTGCGCTGCACCGCCTGTCGACGGTACTCGACCGCCTGGGGCCGCTCGCCGAACGCGTTCAGCCGCTGTACATCACCGTCGACCCGGAACGGGACACCCCGGAGGTGATGAAGGATTTCCTCTCCCCCGGTTATCCGCGGTTCACGGGGCTGACCGGTACACCGGCACAGATCGACCGGGCCAAGAAGTCGTTCCGCGTGTTCGCCACCACCGTCGCCGACCCGGATGATCCCCACAGCTACCAGATGCCGCACTCGGCGTTCACCTATGTCCTCGGTCCGGACGGTAACTATCTGACCCATTTCACCGACGCCGTCGACGAAGACGAGCTGGTCACGCGGCTGTCGTCGATCCTTCGGTGACTCAGCACCCCTCCCGCCGTCAACCAACCACATGTGAAGTTCGAAGGTTCCGATGCACGATCTCCCTCTGATCCAAGCGTTTGGGCTTGTTGGCATCATCGGGGCCGCGCTTCCCCTGTTCAGGCCGCGCAGCCGCGCGCGCAGGGTATGGGTTGGACACCTGGCGATGGTGGTGGTGATGGCGGCGATGTTCATCCCCGGCGGCATGACGGGGTGGGTGAGCGTGGGGACGGGATGCCTTCTGATCGCTCTGGCGATGTGGGTGACCGCCGACGCGGCGGACCGCGCGACCGCCTCGTGCGCAGCAGACCTCACGGCAATGGCTCTGATCCTATTGTTCGTTTCACCCGCCCTGACCTATTCCGACGGGGCACCCCGATCGGACGGGTATCAGGTGCCCCTCCACGCACACCAGATGCTCGGTGGGCCGCCGATGATCTTCACTACCTGGCTCGGCCTGCTCGTTCTGGCCTGCTGGGCCACCATCGCGCTGTACCCCCTCCTCTCGCAGCGGGGCCCGATCGGCAGGCAGACAAAGATCACCGTGGCCTCGGGCATACTGATGATTACCGGAATGGTGCCGATGGCAGCATGACGGGAGATGAGGAACGCAAGCGCCTGACATGCGGAATCATTCGCGAGGGCGATGGAGCAAGAGATGACACCTGAGCAGTCCCCGAACGCGTCGTCCCGCCGGCGACCGGAAATCGAGCTGGCGTGGCACCGTGCCACGCTGAGCGGACTCGACCCCGGCATGGAGGTCCGCGAAAGCGCGATCAGTGACATCGAGGTGCGCAGCACCCTCACGATCGCCGCCGGTCCCGTCCTGGACAAAATGGTCGACGAATTGGCGGACACCCGATTTTCGATACTCCTCGCGGACCGGACCTCCCGCATCGTCGACCGGCGCGTGACCAGCAGCACGATCGGCCGTGCCCTCGACCGCGTCCTCGCCGTTCCCGGCTTCCAGTACCTGGAAGAGGTGAGCGGGACGAACTCGTTGGCCACCGCCTTCGAGCTCCGGCGGCCGATCGCGGTGACCGGTGAGGAACACTTCCTCGAGGCGCTGCGGTGTTTCTGTTGCTACGGAGCCCCGATCATCCATCCGGTCACCCACCGGCTCGAGGGCGTCATCGACGTCTCCGGCCCCGTGGCCGACGCGACCACGCTGCTCGGGCCGTTCCTGATGCGGGCCGCACGCGACATCGAAGAACGTCTGCTCGAAGGATCACGGGTGGCGGAAAAGCAGCTCCTCGCCGAATTCCAGGCCCACGCGAACCAGCGAAGGTTCGCGGTGGTCGCCCTCGGTGAGAACCTGGTGCTGACGAACTCCGCAGCCGTCGATCTCGTCAAAGGTTCCGACCATGTCGCCCTGCGTGCCATCGCAGCGGATCTTCCCGGGACCGCGCCGGTCGAATGCTCGCTCACCCTCTCCTCGGGCGCGGAAGTGTCCGTCCGGGCCAGAGCGGTCACCGGGAGCCACGGGGGCGCGCTCTTCGAGATCACCGAAGGCGGGATTCCCAGGACGCGCCGGCCCCGGCCGCGCAGCGCACCCGTGACCGGCGCACCGGACAACGAGCCACACCCGACCGGCCTGGCCCGGACCATCTTGATCACCGGAGAGCCGGGAACCGGCCGAACCACCACCGCGCGGACGATGGGCGGCCCGGAGTGCGCGATATTCGACGCCGCCGACGCGATCGGGGAGGAAGCACAGTGGTTCCTCCCCGTGCGATCGGCTCTGCTCGAGGAAGACAGCTCGATCGTGATCGACAACATCGACGCCCTCAGTGCGTGGTTGGCCGGTCAGCTCGCCGGCCCCGTGCGAGTCAGCCGCAACCAGGTCGTCCTCACCAGCGCGCCCGTACCCGACCTCGACAACCCGCACCGCGCCCTCGCGTCCTTGGCCCTGACCCGGCACGAGCTGCAACCGCTGCGCACCTACCCGCACAAGCTCGCAGCA
The DNA here is from genome assembly GCF_002300155.1 of Rhodococcus sp. ACS1. Taxonomy (NCBI): domain Bacteria; kingdom Bacillati; phylum Actinomycetota; class Actinomycetes; order Mycobacteriales; family Nocardiaceae; genus Rhodococcus; species Rhodococcus sp. ACS1. Next base: position 358,798 of record NZ_NSDZ01000007.1, on the reverse strand, counting down.
GTCGCCAAGTCCGTTCTGGCAGAGCTACTTCCCGAATCCACCGTCGAGCTCGCCCCCTCGGCCCTCCACCTTCTCGCCACACAGCCGTGGCCGGGCAACATCCGCGAACTGCGAGCGGTCCTCGAGTACGCCGCCCGCGGCCGAGAACGCGGAATGATCGTCGAACACGATCTCCCGGACACGGTGCGCATGAACACCAGCACTGCCCGGTCACTGACCTTGATGGAGACCGCCGAGAGGGACGCGATCGTCGCCGCCCTGCGGGCGTCCAACGGGAACAGGGCAGCTGCGGCAACGGAACTCGGCATCGGACGGACGACGCTGTATGCCCGTCTGCGCCGGTACGGTATCGCGGAGTCGGTACCGCGGCCGGGTGTTCGTAATCGGAACAGTTGAACCGTCCCTGATCGACAAATGTGAGTGGGGCCACTCCAGTGGGGAGTCGGCCTTACTCGCAAAGGACGAATCTGGTGACCGTTCACGCCCAGTCCCGAGTCAACCTCGACGCAGAATTCCCGATGACGATCGGCGGTGACCCCGTCACTACCGCCGACACCGCGCCGGTCTACAACCCGGCAACCAAGGAGATCATCGCCCGCGTGCCGGTCGCCTCGCGCGGCGATCTCGACGCCGCCGTAGTGGCCGCGAAGACCGCGTTCGTGACCTGGTCCGCGACAGCACTCGAGGAGCGTCAGGCGATCGTGGCGGCGATCGGTGACCGGCTCGAGGCGCACGCCGAGGACTTCCTCGCGCTACTGACCGCCGAGCAGGGTAAGCCGCGGCCGATGGCGGAGTGGGAGGTGTACGGGTCCGTTGCCTGGTTCCGGGAGATCGCCACGCAATCGCTGGACGAGGAGATCCTCGTCGACGACTCCGAGCGCCGGGTCATCAGCCGGCACACACCGCTCGGCGTGGTCGGAGCGATCGTGCCGTGGAACTTCCCGATCCTGTTGGCGGTGTGGAAGATCGCGCCGGCCTTGGTCGCGGGCAACACGATCATCGTCAAGCCCTCGCCGTTCACCCCGCTGTGCGATCTCAAGCTCGTCGAACTCGTTCAGGATCTGCTGCCATCCGGTGTGCTCAGTGCGGTCAGCGGTGACGACGACCTCGGCAAGTGGATGACCGCGCACCCCGATATCGCGAAGATTGCCTTCACCGGCAGCACCGGAACCGGGCGCCATGTGATGAGCTCGGCTGCGGGCACGTTGAAGCGGATCACCCTGGAACTGGGCGGTAACGATCCGGCGATCGTGCTCGGCGACGTCGACCCCGTCAAGGTGGCGCCGCAGATCTTCTGGGCGGCCTTCCAGAACAACGCCCAGTTCTGCAATGCCGCCAAACGCATCTACATTCACGACAGCGTGTACGACGCAGTCCGCGACGAGTTGGTGAAGTATGCGCGAACGGTCAAGGTCGGCAACGGAGCCGACCGCGACACCCAGCTCGGCCCGATCCAGAACCTGCAGCAGTACGAGAAGGTCGGCGAATACTTCGACGACTGCGCCGCGAACGGATACACCTTCGCGCTCGGCGGCCGGATCGACCCGAACGCCGACGGTTGGTTCGTGCCCGTCACCCTGGTCGACAACCCGCCGGAGGACTCCCGCCTCGTCACCGAGGAGCCCTTCGGCCCCATCCTGCCGCTGCTGCGGTGGACCGACGAGGCCGACGTGATCGCCCGGGCCAACGACACCATCTGGGGCCTCGGTGCGACGGTCTGGGGTCAGGACCTCGAAGCGATCGAGCGGATCGGACGCCGCCTCGAGGCCGGCACCGTCTGGCTCAACGAAGTGCACCAGTACTCCCCCCATCAGGTGTTCGGCGGCCACAAGCAATCCGGAATCGGTGCCGAGAACTCCCTGCACGGACTCGCCGAGTACACCAACAACCAGACCATCACCCTGAACAAGGCGCGGAACGTCGTCTCCTGACCGCATCGGCCCTTGCTCCGATGACCCGCCCCACCAAGAAGGAACTTAGTTTGATGGACACCACCGCTGCTGTTCTGCGCTCCTCCGACGGCCCGCTCACGCTGGAAGAGCTTCGTATCGACGATCTGCGCCCGCATGAGGTGCTCGTGCGGGTCGTCGGATCCGGAATCTGCCACACCGATCTCGGCGTCATCGCCGGCCACGAACCCGATCAGTCGCCGATCGTGCTGGGTCACGAGGGCTCCGGCATCGTCGATGCAATCGGATCCGAAGTCACCACCGTCGCCCCGGGCGATCACGTGGTGCTCTCCTACAACTTCTGCGGCGAGTGCGACAACTGCGTCGAGCACAACGTGCCCCAGCATTGTCGACACTTCGTCGAGCTCAACCTCGTCGGGGCCCGCCTCGACGGCAGTACGGCGTTGGCCCACGGCAACGAACCGATTCGTGGCCACTTCTTCGGCCAGTCGTCCTGGGCGGCCCACGCCGTCGCCAACGAGCAGAACTGCGTGAAAGTGCCGCGCAATCTGCCCCTGGAGCTGCTCGGGCCCCTCGGCTGCGGCATCCAGACCGGCGCCGGCGCCGTCCTGAACACCCTGCAGCCCGACCCCGGCTCCTCGATCGTCGTCTTCGGAGTGGGATCGGTGGGACTGGCCGCACTGCTCGGCGCGGTGGCCGCCGACTGCGGCACCATCATCGCCGTCGACATCCAGCAGTCGCGGCTCGAGCAGGCCACCAAGCTCGGCGCCACCCACACGATCAACTCGGCCACCGAGGATGTCGCCGCCCGGGTCCGTGACATCACCGGCGGCCCCGGCGCCCAGTATTCGGTCGACTGCATTGCGCTGCCGGCGGTTCTGCGGAGCGCTTTCGAATGCCTGCAGTCCCCCGGTGTCTGCGCCACCGTGGGTTTTCAGGGCATGTCCAACGAGATCACGATCGATCAAGGACATCTGCTGTTCGGGCGCACCCTGGTAGGAGTCATCGAAGGCGACGCCATCCCCGCCGAGTTCGTCACCCGCATGATCGACCTGTATCAGGCCGGACGGTTCCCGTTCGACGAACTGATCACCACCTTCCCCTTCGACCGGATCAATGACGCCCTCGACGCGGTCCACCGCGGCGAGGTCACCAAGGCCGTCTTGACCTTCGACACCTACTCCCGCGAAACCGAAAGCACAGAGCAGTGAGTGATCTCCGCCCCGCGGCCGGCGTCCCTTCGGTTGGCCCCGGTCAGATTCTCCCGTTCGCCGCTGCCCGCCATCCCGACAAGGTCGGGTTGGTGGTCGGCGACCACAGGCTGACCTACCGAGACCTCGACCGACTCTCCGACGGTGTCGCAGCCTCCCTGCGCGCCCGCAACATCGGGCCCGGGGACGTAGTCTCGCTGTACGGCCAGAACAGCTGGGAATGGATCGTCAGCTACCACGGCGCCCTCAAAGCCGGCGCCGTAGTGAACCCCGTCAACGTGATGCTCACCGGCCCCGAACTGTCCTACGTCCTCAGCGATTGCGGCGCGAAGGCAGTGTTCGCCGGGGCCGCACAGGCGGACACCGTAGAAGGTGCGCTCCAGGCTGTGGCGTCGGTCGAACTGTTCTGCGTCGTCGACGGTCCCGGCGGGTCACACGAGAACGCCGTCCCCTGGGCAGAGTTCCTGGCTACGACGAGCGCCACATCGATCTCGTCGACGCCGGAAGTGAGCCCGAAAGATCTGTGCTGCATCGGATACACGTCGGGAACCACCGGGCACCCGAAAGGCGCCATGCAGACGCACCAGGCGGTACTGCTCAACTGCGCCCTGACCGCGACCATGCACGGTCGGCGCGACGACGACATCGTGGTCACCGCCCTCCCCTCAGCGCACGTCTACGGCAACGTCGCCATCAACAGCACCTTCCTGGCCGGCGGAACCGTCGTGTTGATGGAACGGTTCGACGCAGCTCAGGCCCTACGACTGATCGGTACCGAGAACGCCACGATCTTCGAGGGCGTCCCCGCCATGTACTCGATGATGCTGGCCGACCCCTCGTTCGACACCGCCGAACTGTCGAGTCTGCGCACAAGCACCATCGGCGGCCAGACCTTCAGCCCCAGCCTGGCCGAACGCTGGCAAGCACGCGTCCCCGGGCCGCTGCTCGAACTCTGGGGCATGACCGAAATCGCCGGCCTCGGCACCACCCACTCCCTCTACGCTCCCCCCGTCCCCGGGTCGATCGGCGTCGCCCTCCCCGGAATCGAGATCAAAATCGGCCCCATCGACGGCGGCGTAGGTGAGATTCCCGTCGGCACCCCAGGCGAACTCATGGTGCGCGGGCCGCTGGTGATGCTCGGGTACCACGGCCGCCCAGACGCGACCGCGGAGGTACTCGGCCCCGACGGGTGGCTCCGCACCGGTGACGTCGCGTACGTCGACGACACCGGTCACTTCTTCGTCGTCGACCGACTCAAAGACATGATCCTCACTGCCGGCTACAACGTGTACCCGGCCGAGATCGAACGCGTCATCAGCTCACACCCCCAGGTGACGATGGTCGCGATCGGCAAACGCCCGGACGAGGTGAAAGGCGAGGTCGCGGTCGCCTACATCGTGGCCGCGCCCGACAGCGATCTCGACGCCACCATCATCTCCGAATACTGCAGGGTGCACCTCGCCGCCTACAAACGCCCCCGCGAAGTCGTCTTCGTCGACGCCCTCCCGACAACGTCCTCAGGAAAGCTGATGCGCCGCAAACTCACCGAACTCGATCCCACCTTCACCCGGTAGATTCCGGGTCTGCACAACGAACTGGATCACCAACCATCGCACCCGATGCCAAACCGAACTCGATACTTGCAGGTACTCCGATCACAGCTGATCCGCGCGTCAATACTGTCCACGCACAAGTGAAAGCACCCGTCCCGCATCCGAGGCGGCGTCGAGGACCTCTCGAAACGGAGAACATGTTCATGGCATCGCCAAAACGACCTGACTTGCTCGTCCACTGCGCCTTGTGCTGGAAGTCCTCGAAGAGAAACCCACCGACCGAGGGTGAACAGTGTCCTTCCTCGACCTTCCCAGCGTGGCCGAGAAGGGTCCACCACGTCTCGGCATGCACGATGACGCGGAGGCCGTTCGAACTGCGTTGGAGAGCCTCAACGGCCCGACCGTCATCGTCGTGCATTCCTACGGAGGCATTCCACCTCATCTATCTGGCAGCGTTCCAACCTGATGTCACCGAGTCGCTGCTCGCGCTGACCGGCGGTGAGCATCCAGCCTGGACGAACGTCGAGGGCGATGTCATCACGGTGGTCGCCTCACCATGCATCGTCAAGTGTTCGCGGTTGGAGCATTGTGGCTTCGACAATCGCGTGCAAAATGAGCGATGTATCAACCCGCCATACATGCAGACGTCGAGCCACGAACGGGCTGGCCTCGCGATTCGAAGGAGAACGACATGACCGACATTTCAAGCAAATCGATCGAACAAATCTCTCGCCGTTGGGTCGACCTGTTCAAGGATCGGGACGGCATAGCCTTCGCGGCACAGTACAGCGACACTGGCGAGTACATTGACCATGCTTTCCAACTCCGCAGGAAGGGCCGAGAATCGATCGCTCTACACATCGACATCTGGAGCAACTCAATTCCGAACTTCGAGATGAAAATCGCTAAGATCGATGTCGTAGGGTCACGGTCGATGTTCTCATTCGTCGGCTCCGGCACTTTCGAGAAAGACCTCCCCACGATGGCGGCGACCGGTACTACCTTCTCCTACAGGGGATTCATTGTTCTTTCCGTGAACGAACAAGGACTCATCACGCGGACTGAAGAGTTTTACAGCACCAGCTTTCCGAATGGGATTCCGTTCGAGGACTATAACTTTCGGGGAAGCAGTGCTCCGTTGGTTCGATAGGTTTTCGCCGCCTTTTCAGCCACGGCACGAACACCGAAACTGTGCCTACCGACGCAAATGACACGGACGACAGTGCTGCGGCGACAGGCGTGAGTGCCACTCCGCCGTCGTGAACTGTCGTACCGGTGACACAGCTTCGCTATGGTTCCGCGATTCGGTCATCGACGAACGCCGACAACCACGCTCCGATGGCTTGACAGTGGCCTTGACTTCGACGGCGGTACGGTGATCACCGTGATTCCGGCAAAGCAACACCCACCCCGGTAAAAAATCGTTCCCGCTCAGCCACAATCGGGTCTGGTCGGCGTGAGAAACCGGCCGGGTCGTCGAATACACCGCAACGAACCCGAGACCGGCCACCGCCTCCACCTCGTCCCGGCCCGGCTCGGTGGCTGCCCGAAAATTCTTGCCACCTCTGCCACGCCGTCGACCAGATCGACGCCGACCTCCGGCGACTCGTCGAGTACCTCAACCAGATCACCCGCGACGCCATACAGGTCACCGCCCTCCAATTGGCCTACGCCCGGCACGGTGACCTCGGGATCCTCATCACCTCCACCTACGGCGGCGAGATCGCCGCAGCCAAAGCTCGCACCTCGGCCGACACCACCACCCGGGGGACGAAGGACAGCTTTCTCGACACCATCGGCTCCGACACCGACCGCGCGAGCGCCGAGAAACTCTACGCTCCTCGACCAGGTCGACGACCGGCGCGGAACCCACGACGACCTCTGGTGCGGCAACCAACCCGGGTGTGGCATCTTCTTCCACCCCTACGGGCCGCGGTACGCGCCGATCCAGTTGTGGATCAACAAGGCCGGGCAGCTGATGGCCTACGGCAACTGGTACCAGTACGACAAAATCAAATACCACCGTCGGTTCGCCGAACTCGCCCATCTCGTCGGCCAGGACCACCAATCCACTGCGAAAGGCTTCCCCATCGCCGACCTCCCCGACCTCGACCAGTTCTGGTCCGTCACCCTGCGATGCGCCGAACACATCAACCGACCGGACGCCGGGGCCGATCACCGGGACGTCGACCCCGACACCGCAATCCTCTGAACCGAACCGGCACGCCTCGGTGCCGGTCCGCGAGCGTCGATCAATGGCACCGGGAAAGAAATTCGCCACGCCGCGGTCCGTGGTGGCCGACGACGAGCGGCATCGTCGCGGGCCCCACTCGGCACCGCGGGATTCACCGTCTCCTCGATCATCCTGTTCCCATGCCGGCGCATCTGTGAACCGCCAACACGGCAATCGCATGTGCGGTCACCATCCGGACTGACCCACACCACCCACCATCGTCCCCGGCCCACAGGTGGCTCCATCAAGACCACCACACCTCGGGGTGCCGCACCGCCGTCAATCACGTCGGAGCCCACCGTGATCTTTCGACACTGTTCAGCTCGTCGAGAACCTCATCGACCGTGGTCGTCGGGATGCGGAAGTCTTCGCCCGCCGACGCGCGGAGACAGTCGCGTACGTAGGCGAGCATGGCGAGTTCACGCTCGAGGTCTGCTGCGGTTCGGTCGCCCACGGCCTCAGCCTGTGCTGGGCGGGCGGTCATCAGAGCGTGCCGCTCGACACACACGAGTGGCACCCTCAGCGCGGCGCAGCATCCTCGTCACGGGGAGGGACTTGGCGTTCGAGCAGCTCGGCCAACTCCTCGATGGTGACCTCCACGGTGCCGAACAGGGGATCGCCCTATGGCAGCGCGGGCGACAGCCCGGCCGAGACGTTCGGTGAGGTGGGCATGCAGCGGATCCGTCATGACGGACATGTCGGCTGCACCCGCATCACCGTGCTCACCCATGCGCGCCCACACGTCCCGCATGGGTGATACGCACTCGGCGGTTCTCATGCGATCGACTGCAGGATGTGCCGGTGAAGTGACCTCCCCATGGACGGCTGCCGGGCTTTCCTTCACAGCTGCGGCGCCGGCCAGCGCCCCGGCGTTCCCTGGTCCCCGACCTCCAACAGGCCAGCGTGGTCAGCGCACACCCTCGATGCTGCATCCTCGCCGTCGCCGCGACACCGGTGTGCCCATACCAAATTCTTTGGTCCCGTTCGTCAACTCCGGCGGGGAGCACTTCACGGATAGGGACCACGAACTCGCCGGATACTCGGCCTCGATGCCGCACTGCCCGAACCCGGAATCGGGGAAATACCATGGCCAGATGGCGCCCGACCATCAAGGCCGCGAAGCCGCGCGTCCGCACCCTCCGCAGCGGGGCGCAGCCGACAGCGTCATCGAAATGCGCGGATTGTCGAAACGCTTCGGTGATCTCGTCGCCGTCGACGCGCTCGACCTCGATGTCCATCGGGGTGAGGTGTTCGGGTATCTCGGCCCCAACGGGTCCGGGAAAAGCACCACGATCCGCATGCTGTTCGACTTCATCCGTCCGTCCGCCGGAACCTACACCGTGCTCGGCGGCAGCGGCGCCGACCCGGCGATCCGCCGCCGGGTCGGCTACATCCCCGGCGAGCTCCGGTTCGATCCCCGATACACCACTTCAGACCTGATCGCGTTCTACGGCCACCTCCGCGGCGACATCGACACGACCTACGTCAATGAGCTCCTCGCACGCTTCGACCTCGATCCGATGCGGCCGATCGGGCAGCTCTCCACCGGCAACCGCCGCAAGACCGCGATCGTGCAGGCGTTCCTGCACCGTCCGGAGCTGCTGATCCTGGACGAACCCACCGCGGGTCTCGACCCGTTGCTGCAACACGAGTTCCACCAACTGATCGGCGACGTCACACGCGCCGGCGCGACGGTGTTCCTGTCCTCCCACGTCCTGCCCGAGGTGGAAGCGCTCGCCGACCGCGTCGCGATCTTGAGGACGGGCCGGCTCGTCACGGTGGCCGCCGTCGACGAACTCGCCCGCCACGCCCGCCAGCACATCGACCTGCACCTTGCCGGCGAAGCGAGTGCCGAGCCGTTCGAGAAGCTCCCGGGCGTCGTGCGCGCCACGGCGTCCGGGGCGGTGATCCGGCTCGTCGTCGAGGGCAACGTCGACGCCGTCCTCAAGGCGGCGGCGACGCTGCCGGTGCGGCGGATCGTCACCCACGAGACCGACCTCGAGGACGTCTTCCTCGACTTCTACCGGGACCAGCCGTGAAGGTTCTGGGGCGTTTCCTCGAGGACCGGCGTCGCTCGATGGTGTGGTGGGCGGGCGGCGTGGCCGCCTACGTGGCGGTCAACAACGCGTTCTACCCGACGATCAAGAACGTGACCGGGATCGAGAACCTTGTCAAAAACCTTCCGGACACCTTCAAGACCCTGATCGGCTCGAGCGACCAGATCCTCATCACCTCCCCGCCCGGGTACCTGCAGGGCCGATTGTTCGGCCTCACCCTGCCGGTCCTGCTGTTGATCTTCGCCGTGGGGGCCGGCGCATACGCGATCGGCGGGAGCGAGGAGGACGGCACCCTCGAACTGCTCCTGTCCAACCCGGTGACCCGCGGACGTGTCCTGATCGAGCGATTCGTCGCCGTCGTCGCGCTGTCGCTCGGCCTCGGGATCGTCACCACCGCGAGCCTTCTCGCGTTCTCCCCACCCTTCGGTCTGCTCGTGGGTGTGTCGATCCCCGGGCTCGTCGCGGCGGTGTTCGCGGCGACCGCCTTCGGGTTGATGCACGGCGCGATCGCGTTTGCTGCCGGCGCCTGGACCGGCCGCCGGTCGGTGGCGATCGCCACCGCCGCAACCGTGGCCGTGGTGGGAAACCTCCTCAACGCCGTCGCCGTGTCGAGCGAGAGCCTGCACTTCCTGCGGTTCGCCTCACCCTGGCACTGGTACGGGGGTCGGAACATGCTCGCGCAGGGGATCGCGCTCGAGCCGTTCCTCGCCCCAATCGCCGTTTCCATGGTCTGTGCGGCGGTGGCCTGGTGGAGCTTCCGACGGCGGGATCTGCACTGACCACCCGCCGCACATGGAATGAACTTCGAACCGCGTCACGTCCCACCCCGGCGGCCACCGACACCGCGACGGTCATCACGTAGTCGACGAGCAGGGCGGCGGCGACCGTCAACCCGGCGGACGGCCCCAGGTTGCGGTTCGCGACCTCGTAGGATCTGCCGCCGCTGGGGTAGGCGAACACCACCTGCCGGTAGGAGAGCACCACCACCGCCAGCAGCACCACCACCGCCGCACCCAGGTACGGGGTGACAGGTGCCCAAGGACAGCACCAGCAGGATTTCCTGAGTGGCGTAGGCCACCAACGACAGCGGGTCGGAGGCGAAGATCGGCAGCGCCAGCCGCTTGGACAGCAACTGGTCACCGAGATACTCACTGCGCAGCGCACGACCCAGAATCAGGCGCCGCACCGCATGGACGGCTTTGGACACCGCCGAAGCGTACGGCCTGACAACGCCGAAATCCGCCGCCGAGGCGTAAGGATTCCGCTAAGAAACCAGCCCGCGCGGCAGCCCTCTGCTACGACCGAACTCGGTGCCAGAGATTCCCCCGGACGGATCAAGCCTCACAGGCCATACCGAACATCATGCGACGAACCTCCACATCGGGTAAGCATTGTGCAGGGCGTCGGTCAACCCCATCCAGGACCGTTCATAATTCGCGTCCGGTCGATGATCTCGGTACTCGAAGGGCAGGTGAATGGCCACCCAGAAGCGGGCGGAAGTCACTCGTCGCGCGTTGCTCCATGCCGCGGCTGAGGTATTCACCCACCGCGGCTACGCAGAGACGAAGCTGAGCGAGGTCCTCACCCAGGCCCGGGTCACCAAGGGGGCCCTGTACTTTCACTACGCCTCCAAGGAAGAACTCGCCCGCGCCGTCATCGAGGAGGGCACGAGGCGGTTCACCGCCGTGTGCACCCCGTATCTCGCCTCCCCCACACCGGCATCCGAGGCCATGATCGGCATCTCCTTCGTCACGGTCGATGCCGCCCTCCACGACCCGGTGATGGGCGCAACGTTCCGCCTCATCACCGAAATGGGCGACTACCGAAGTTCGGAGACGGACACCTTCGCGACCTGGATTACCACCTACCAACTCCTCGCCCGCCGAGCAATCGACGAGGGTGACCTCCGCGAGGACGCCGATCCGGACGCTGTCGGCCGACTCCTGGTGGAACTCTTCGCCGGGGCACGCCTCCTGGCGACGGCCACCGACACCCCCACCACCCTGCCCACGCGGACCGCGATGGCGTGGGATCTGCTGCTCCCGGTGCTGGTGACCACACCGAAGATCGACTACTTCCGACAATTCGTCACCCGCAGGCTGCCCACGGTGCGGCTGCCGTAAAAGGTTCTGTCAACAAGGGCCGAGGATCCTCGGTGTAACGGAACGCAGGATAGAGCCCTCGCGCAGTGCTTGTTCGATCAGGAAGTCCTTGACCATATCCGGCGTCGAGGCTGCGGTACCCGTCCAGGTCGGGGATGTGGTCGCGGAGCAGGGTGCTTGCCGGAAAGGCCGAGCGCGGAAACGACGCTCGGTAACCCTCGAGTTGTGTAAGCGAGGTCCCTGCCAGCAACTACCCCAATCCGCGAGTAGTCACTACATACGATCTACGACGGGAGTTGGACGCGGCCCCAGCAACTGCTCAGCCGGATTACGATCGGGCAACGCAGGCTGTTTCAGCTGAGCCGGGAAACCTGGTAGTGGATGATCCGATCGCCGTCCGGCGACTGGCTGATCAGCACGCCGAGGTTCACGGTCAGCGTCGGTCGGTCCGTGAAGGAGAAATCGACCCTCAGGTAGCCGAGCACCACGTCGTCTGCGAGTCGACGGGTTTCGAGGATCCGGTATTCGGCGGTCATCCCCGGCGGCTGGGAGTCGTAGTAGTCGGCGACACCTTGCCGTCCGACGGTATAGGGATGCAGGCCCTGGAAGATCGCGTCCGCGGTGAACCCGGCGGCGACCCGCTTAGGCTCGTGCGCGTCGACGGCGGCCTTCCACCGATCGAGCACCCTGCGCAGGATCTCTTCGTCTACTGCTGTGCTGTTCATGAGATGTCCGCCTCGTGCTCTCAGTGCCCGGCGCTCTGGCCGCCGTCCACGTGCAGGATCTCCCCGGTGACGAACCCGGCGTGCTCGAGGTAGAGGATCGCGTCGACGACCTCGTCGATCTCGCCCAGCCGGCCGACCGGGTGCAGGGCGGCGAGCGCCTCGTGCGTCTCGACCGGGTGCATCGGGGTGCGGATGACGCCGAGCGCGACGGCGTTGACCCGGATTCCGCGGGTCGCGTACTCGACCGCCAAAGATTTGGTGACCGCGTTCAGTCCGCCCTTGGTCAGCGATGCGAGTGCCGAGGGCACCTGCGAGTTGGCGTGGTCGACCAGGGTGGTGGAGACATTCACCAGATGGCCGCCGCTGCCCTGGTCGAGCATCGCGGCGACGGCGCTACGGGAGATGTCGAAGAAGCCGCGCAGGTTCACACCGGTCACGGCGTCGTAGTCCTCGTCGGTGTAGTCGGTGAACGGCTTGGCCACGAAGACGCCCGCATTGTTCACCAGTGTGTCGATCCGGCCGAACCGCGCCAGCGTCTGCTCGACGATGTCGGCGCCGGTACCCGGCTGGGACAGGTCGCCGGGCACGGTCAGTACCTCGGGATCGTCGGATGCGCCGATGGAGCGGGAGGTCGCGGCGACGGCGTAGCCGAGCTTGCGGTACCCGGCAACCAGGGCCGCGCCGATGCCCTGGGAAGCGCCGGTGACGATGACGACTTTCTGCATGGTGCTCATATGCCGAATGCTCGCTTTCGCAATGGGGTTGGTGCACAAGGACTCGGTGACCGAAACCCCGGTAACACCGTTCGGAACACGGATGGTTTCGTTCACGGATCGATGATGTGCCCGAGGCGGGGGTTCGCGCCACGACCTGTTTGCTCCCTCGTGGGAGGCTCAGCCTCCCACGGCGCCCCCGATTAGCGGTGGGGGTCGTCCGCGGGCAACCAGACTGTGCTGTCGCGGATGCCGAGATCGCCGATGTCCCCGGTGAGGGCGTCGGCGGCGGCGAGCACGACGGGGCGGATCTCGTTCCGGCGCCACACCAGCGACCACGTCCAGATCACCGCCGGGTTGATCACTGGGCGTGCGGTGAGGTCGGGCGGCAGCGTCGTGGTCTGCCCCTTGGGTGAGTTGAGCACGGGGCGGCCCGCGGCGCGGACGTGGTCGAAGAATGCGGGGCCGGTGATGCCGCCGTCGTCGATCCGCACGATCGGAGCGCCGGTGTCGTGGGCGAGTTGTTCGGCGAAGAGGTTCCACGACGACCAGGACGTCGCGTCGTCGTCGACGAGCAGCAGGGCGTCCCGCGCCCGCACCGCTGTGGCTTTCTCACCGGTGGACACCGCGTAGAGCCGGTCCGCGCCGAGCAGCCGGGCCTGCAGGCCGTACTGGGCGAGATCGGCGTTGCGCACCCAGCACACGGCCAGGTCGAGGCTGCCGTCGGCGACCCGTGCGGCCTGGGCGTGCGAGGGCACCACCCACGGGTCCACGTGCAGTTGCGCCACACCCGAGGTGCGCGCGGTCAGGTCCGCGGGAAGCCAGCTGACGTAGCCGATCCGGACCGGCTCCGCCCCGGAGAGGCGCTCGGCGCGGGCGCGCAGGTCGTCGGCACGCTCGAGCAGGGCGCGGACGTGGGGGAGCAGCTCCGCACCGGCCGGGGTGAGGGCAACGGAACGGCGGTCGCGGGCGAACAGCTGTACGCCGAGGTCACGTTCGAGAGCCCTGATCTGCTGGGACAGCGAGGGCCCGGCGATCAGCAGCCGCGTCGCCGCCCGGCCGAAGTGCAGTTCCTCGGCGACGACGAGGAAGTACTTCAGCTGGCGCAGCTCCACGACCGCCCATGCTACGTGCGGTGAGAGGCTGCGCCTACCAGTCGGGAGCACAGCGATCGTGGCGAGCCGGCCGGACCCGGACGCACGATGAGTTCCATGGTTTCAGCCCCTGAACGGAAAACGACCATGCAGGAGTTTCTCGTCGAGATCACCACCACGGTCCCCGACGGCACCACACCCTCCGAAGTGGCTGCACGCCGCGCCGCGGAAGCACTGCGCGCCACGGAACTTGCCTCTGCAGGGCGCCTGGTCCGGTTGTGGCGCCCGGTCGGTGAGCTGCGCAGCATCGGGGTGTGGTGCGCGGACGACGAAGCCGACCTCCACGCGAACGTGCTCGACACGCTGCCCCTGCGGCCGTGGATGAGTGTCACCGTCACCCCGCTGCGGCCCCACCCGAACGACCCGGGCCAGTGGTGAGTGAGGTTTCCCCGCGGGCGCACGCCATCCAGGCCGCCGCGGCGTTGGCGGCGAGCATGGGCATCGGCCGATTCGTTTACACCCCGATCCTGCCGTTGATGCACACCCAGGCCGGTCTGTCCTCCTCTCTCGGAGCCGCGCTGGCCACGGCGAACTACGTCGGATATCTGGTCGGGGCATTGGCGGGGATCCTCATTCCGGGAGGGGTGCGCTCGGCAACGGTGATGCGAATCTCGCTGGTGGTCCTCGTCGCGACCCTGGCGCTCATGCCCACCACACACGATGGATCGGCCTGGTTCGTCCTCAGACTCGTCGCCGGCATCGCGAGCGCACTGATCTTCATGATCGCCGTCAGCGCCATGCTCTCCCGCCTGCGGGTGGACGCCCAGCACCTGGCCGGGTGGGCGTTCGGCGGCGTCGGAGCGGGCATCGCCCTCTCCGGTGTCCTCGTGTTCATCCTGCGTTCCGCCGACAGTTGGCGCTCGACCTGGTGGGCGGCCGCCGCCCTCGCGGTGGTCTGTGCCGTCGCAGCCTGGGCACTGGCACCGGAGCCGTCACCGACCGCCACGCCGTCCGGACCGGCAGCACATGGCCGCCCCCGGACCGGTCGCTGGTTCACGGCCGTGTTCATCAGCTACTTCCTGGAAGGCATCGGCTACATCATCGCCGGCACGTTCCTCGTCGCCGCGATCGATCACACAGCAGGCGGGTGGGTCGGCAGCGGTGCCTGGATTGTCGTGGGATTGGCCGCGTTGCCGAGTTGCGCAGTGTGGGCGTGGCTGGGCCGCCGTTGGTCGCAGCCGACCCTCCTGCTGGTTGCCCTGCTCATCCAGGCGGTCGGCATCGCGCTGCCCGCCGTCATCGACGGTGTCGGCCCCGCCCTGATCTCCGCCTTCCTGTTCGGTGCCACATTCCTCGGGGTCGGGTCGATCGCACTGGGCATCGGTACGCATCTGCAGTTCCCCCGCGCGGTGGCACTGCTGACCACCGGATACAGCGTCGGTCAGATTCTTGGCCCCCTCGTCGTCGCCCCGTTCCTGCACGACGGCTACCACCAGGCCCTGCTGGTCGGCGCCGCTATTGTCTTGGCCGCGGCCCTCGCCGCCGCAGCGCTGCGCTTCCGTTTTCCTCACCACGTCGGTGTGATGCACGCACCACCGCACTCGAACATCCAACACGCGGAGACCCAACCTGACCGCAGTGTCGAGTGGGCTCAGTGCCCCGTTGTGCCTCCCGCACAGCAGCTTCGAGGAGAGGGAGTTCACCCCGAACGGCGTTCCAGTGCCGGCGTCTTTCATCCACGCAGCACCCTGAAGTAGGACGACATTCTCGTCCGCGATGCGCCGGAGGAGATCGGCGCTCCCTCCGGTGCTCCCGCGTGATGTCCTGGGAACAGTCGTTGTCGGCGGCGAACAGCCCGAAGCTGCGCCCTTCGCCGGGCTCGAGCGGCGGTTTCGATTTTGCCGTCGAAATGGTCGTTGTCCTCGAGCGGGTCGCCGTCGGGAAGTGTGATGCCGTTGCGTCGGCTTCGGCCCCGGATCGGGCAGGCATAGATGCGGAAGGCGTCGGCGTCGACGGCCACCGGGTTACAACTACTCATTGATCGACAAGACGTCATGACCTGGCCGGCCTTGCAGTCAGAGTTCAGATTTGGGCTGCCTGCGGCTTGCACCAGTCAGCTTGGCCCGCCAACGGCGAGTCGACCAGCACTGCTGACTTCTGTCCAGAGATCAATCGGAATGGTCTCTGCGCAGCGACCATCCGTGTCGAGGATTCTGCCGTAGATTTTGACTGGTCGAATCCCTACCACCGCGTCGGACGTCATAGAGCAGATCGGACAACTCTCCCGAAGTGTCGGCGAGCTGGTGGACCGGGCCCGCGCGAGCGATCTTGCCGCGGGACCGCACCACCCCCACCGAAGCCGCCGGCATATATTGACGCCACAGCCAGTTGCGGCGTCTGATCAGCTGGTGGGCAATTCCGGTCACCGTCAGCGTCTGTTGGCGCACTCGCCTCCGTCACCCGGTCGTGCGAGAGTTGCGCCCCCGTCGCCGAGATCACCGCCAAGACCGGGCTGACCCGGGTCGCACCCGACCAGCACCTCGTCGAACGAATCGGGCGGAAACACCCTGGTCGACACGCCCAGCGAGATGCGATCAGGAAACCGCTGATCGCTCTCCAGCTTCACCAACCCCACCCCGTCTCCCGGCGTTCCACGCCGGGAGACGGGACGGGTCGCTCCATCTCCCCGCCAGGAAGCCGTTGTAAATCAACAGCTTTCAAGACTGCTCTACACGGGACGGACCAGGCACCCCACGCGCCCGGCGCCGCCCGCGCCGGCACCCCGACACGTCGCCGGTACCCCCACATCACAAACCGGGGGACATGTCATCACACCAGGTCACAGCACCATCACATCCCGTAAAACCGACCCGTAACCCCCTAGCCTGGAAGGCATGGGAGAACCGACATCGGCGCAGAAACTCGACCCCACATGGGTCGACGAGTTCGTCGAGCGCTGGGGCAACGCCTGGAACGCCCACGACCCCGCACAGCTCCTCGAGCTACTCACCGACGACATCGTCTACCACGACTCCGCCTGGCCCACGATCATGCGCGGCAAAACCGACGTACGCGAATTCCTCGACCACACCTGGCGCGCATTCCCCGACCTGACCTTCGAGCTGATCGCCGGCCCCCACATCGCCGGTGACGGCGCCCGCGCCGCCTACTGGTGGCAGGCCGCCGCCACGCACCAGGGCCCCATCGACCCACCCGGCATCCCCGCCACCGGCAAGCACATCGAATTCGACGGCGTCGACATCCACGAATACCGCGACGGCAAAATCGCCACACTACGGATCATCTGCAACATGAACGACATCGCCATGCAGCTGGGCCTGCTCCCCGCACCCGGAAGCACCGCAGAAAAGATCATGGTCGGCATGCACAAACTCAGATCCCGCCTCACCCGCTCCTGAGCCACCCCGCACCAGGACGTGTCATCCTCCCAGCACAGAACGTGTCACCAGGAGCGCGGTCCTTACCGAGGTATCGAGCGGGCCGCGGGCACGACCTGCCCGAGTCGTTCACACAGAGACGGAGTGATCGCATGACCGACGTCGACCAACCGGCAGCCGGCGTGCGCCAGCAGCCCGGCACCCTGACCGACGTGCAGCTGCACCTCACCAACGCCGCCGCGGCACTCCGGGACGTGATCGTGTGAGCACCCCCGCCGACCTCGACGAGCAGGTAACCCAGGTCCGGGATGCGCTGCACGCCCTACGCCGAACCCTCCTCGACCTCGAGCGCACCTACGCAGCCCTCGACGCGCACACGCTCGACGTGAACGAGCCCGGCGACCCGACCACCGCACCGGAGACGTTGGAGAGCGCCGTCGACGCCCTCCGCGCCGCCCAGGACACCCTCGGAATCGCCGACGCCGACCTCGACGTGGCGAAGCGGCACACCGCACGGTTGACAGAACGCCAATGACCGCCGCCGCCGGTGCCGACCGATCCACTCGCCGATAACAGCAAAATGCCGGCAGCAGGCCCGCTCGGAAACGCTTCGGAACTGACCTCAGGCACCACACCCACCTGGGGTGTTGCAAACTGCTACAGTGGTGTCGAGAGGAAGGTGCACGACATGGCAGCCACATCCCCGACTCGAATCGACAACGAGCTCTACGCATCGGCGAAACTGGTCGGTGGACGGATGAGTCGCAGCGCCGCGCAACAGATCGCGCACTGGGCGCGGATCGGCCGCGAGCTGGAGGCCTCTCACAGCGTTTCCTACCGCGACGTCGCCGACGTGCTGGACGGACGACGCGACTACGACGAGCTCACCGACCGGGAACAGGCGGTCGTCCGCGCCGAATGGACCGAGCGCATCACCGAGCGCCGAGAAGGACTGAACCTGGCAGAACAGTTCGCCGACTCCGGCCGTTCCTACGTCGAGTTGGACCAACACGGGAACATCGTTCGGCACCCCGCACAAGAGGGCGGGTCGGCCGACGCTTGAGCCCCGATCCCGTCCTGCACGCCATCGCCGGACCGAACGGTGCCGGCAAGACCACGTTCTACGAACACGTACTCGGCCCTGTCACGCACCTGGACTTCGTCAACGCAGACGTCATCGCCGCCGCACGCTGGCCGAACGAGGCGGCAACCCACGCGTACGAAGCGGCCGCCCTTGCGGCCGAACAACGAGCACAGCGGATCGCCCAACGCCGATCGTTCGTCACCGAGACCGTGTTCTCCCACGAGTCGAAACTCGACCTGCTCCGCGCCGCCCAGCAGGCAGGATTCCACATAACCTTGCACGTGGTCCTGATCCCGGAGGAGTTAGCTGTCGCGCGCGTGGTCGACCGCGTGGCGAACGGAGGCCACCACGTACCCGAGGAGAAAATCCGGGCCCGGTTTGGGCGGTTGTGGCCCCTACTGCGGGCCGCGATCGCCGCCGCCGACCAAGCCTACGTATACGACAACACCACCACAGCCCACCCGTTTCGCCTGATCGCAACCTTCACCAACGGCAATCCGATCGACGACCCGACCTGGCCGTCCTGGACCCCGACCGCTCTCCGCACGGACAGCTAGCCTCCGGTGGGACCTGCACCGACGGGCACACCCGCCGCAACCAGATCGTCCGCGGTGAACCGGTCCGCCTCCCCTGCCCGGTCCCCGGTGCTCGACCAGGAATCGAAGTGCGCCCCGACGTAGGCGGCGTCGCCCAGATACGGGCGGCCGTAGTACCGGTTCAGCGCCGCGACCGCCGCAGCATCCAAGTCCATCGCAAGAGCGTGGGCAGCCGCAATGTCATACCCCGCACCCTCTCACCCCTCGGGCGCCGGCGCCCGAGAACCGAGCCGAAGTGGTCCCTACGCGCCCGGCCCGGGATCAGAGGCGGTGTCGGCCGCGGCGTTGACCTCCTCTGGCATAACCGGGCCTGAACTTTGCGCAACACCTGCAGCAGGTGGATTCCACATCGAATGGGAAGATCGGCGCGCGACTAACTCCCAAGACCGCGTTATCGAGTGTCGGCGGACATGAAAAACTGCCCATGGGCGGTCACGAAAGCGCCCGGTAGTGGCCACGAAACTGCCCGCTGACGGATACGAGTTTCTGCCCACTGGCGGACACGAAACTGCCCACTCGGGTGTCTCAGCTGTACGACACGTTCGATTTTCTTCCCGATCGCCTCCCCGGATCGGGGCCTCTCCTCGGGTTCGCTCGACGGTGCTACCACGCCGAAACGCGAGTCCTCGAGGAGAGGCCACTGTGAAGTCTGCCAAGGAAGCCATGGAAATTCTTGCCGCCTACGACCTGACGAAGTCGTATCGTGCCGCCGCCGCGTTGGCGGGGTGCTCGCATCACACCGTCGCCCGCCTCGTCGCCGAACGCGACAGCGCCGGTGGGCCGAGCACGCCGCGGGAGAGGAGACCGATGTTGATCGACGAATATCTACCGAAAATCGAAGAGTGGGTGGAACATTCGAAGGGCCGGGTTCGCGCCGACGTCGCCAATGACAAGCTGCTGGTCCTCGGATTCACCGGCACCGAACGCACTACCCGCCGTGCCGTGGCCCGGGTCAAGCGCGCCTACCGGCTCGGACACACCCGGGTGCACAGGCCGTGGATCACCGAACCCGGGCTCTGGTTGCAGTACGACTTCGGTGACGGCCCGGTCGTCGACGGCGCCAAGACGGTGCTGCTGTATGCGTGGCTGGCCTGGTGCCGGCACCGGGTGGTGATCCCGTTGCGGGACCGCACCGCCCCCTCCGTCTACGCGGGCCTGGACCGGATCTTCCGGCAGGTCGGTGGTGTCCCGACGTATCTGCTCACCGACAACGAGAAGATGGTCACCACCGAACACATCGCCTCGGTCGCCGTCCGCAACCCTGGCGTGGTCTCGTTCGCCCGGCACTACCCGTTGACTGAACAACGACACGCGTTTGCCCAGGTTGACGGGCTGGGACGGGATCGCTCGGTAATGTCCGGATTGTGAACGAAGACGAGGAGCGGCCACGGGATCTGGCGGCGCTGGCGGTGCCGTTGGTCGGTTCGCTGGAGGAGACCGGTGACCCGTGGTTGCCGTTCCGACTGATCGATCCGTCCGGGGCGGCGGTGGAGGCGGTGTCGGCCTACTTCCGTGATCTGCAGGCGGCCGACCGATCCGAGGCAACGATCCGCTCCTATGGCATGGATCTGCTGCGGTGGTTCCGGTTCCTGTGGGCGATCGAGGTTTCGTGGAACCGGGCGACGCGGGCCCAGGCCCGCGATTTCTGCCGCTGGATGCTTGTGGCGGGCAAGCCGTCTCGCCCGCATTGGCGCAGACCGCAGGAGGTGCCTGACCCGTCGTCGAGTCGGGATGCTTACGCGCCGTCGGTGCGTGCGCACTCGGAGACGGTGCTGCGCGGATTCTACGAGTTTCACCTGGATGCGGGCAGCGGACCGCTGGTGAATCCGTTCCCGCTGGACCGGTCGCGGCGGGGCCGACGAGCGCACGCCCATCACAATCCGATGGAGCCGCACCGCAACGAGCGGACGGGTAGGTATCGACCGGTGGTGCCCGACCGGATTCCCCGCAGCGTCTCGGACGCGGAGTTCAACGAGATCTTCGCCCGGCTTCCCTCGAACAGGGATCGGGCATTGGTCGCCTTCTACGTTTCCACCGGTGCGCGGGCCTCGGAGCTGTTGTCGGTCACGCAAGGCGGTGTCGACCCCGGCCGGCAGCTGATCACGGTGATCCGCAAGGGCAGCCGGGAGGCGCAGGAGCTGCCGGCGTCCACCGATGCGTTCGTGTGGCTGCGGCTCTACCAGGTGGAGATGGCCGGCCTGACACTCAAGGGGCGGCGGCAGCCGCTGTGGTGGACGTCTCGAACCCCGGTGCGTCCGTTGACTTATCATGCGGTGCACCGCATGTTCGAGCGGGCGGTCGACGCAGCGGGAAGCACGGTCACCTTGCACGCGCTGCGTCACACCGCCGCCTATCGGATGGCCGAGGACCCCGAACTGCCGCTGACCGATGTGCAGTTCGTCCTCGGGCACGCGCTGCTGACGACGACCCAGCGCTATCTGACGCCCCGCAAGCAAGACGTGATCCGGCGGATTCTGGCTCACCACGCGCAGCAGAACCGGAAGGCGGCCGAGCGGGCGGCCCCGCCACCCGCTCCTGGCTATCGGCCGGAGACACTGCAAGTGTTGTTCGGCGGCGCCGGATGACCACCATGAGCGTCGAAGAACCCCGGGATGTTTCGGCTGGGCGGACGGCAGCCGGCCCGTCGGCCCGGCTGCGCCCGTCGGCCCGGCCCCCAGCGGCGGACTGGCCGACGATCCGACAGGATCGTGACGCCGTCTGGGCGCGGCTGACGCGTGCGCCGTTCGCGCCGGACAGGCCCGGCAAGCGACACCCGAACGCCTACAAGACCGGGGTGGGCCTGCTGCTGGACTGGTTGGCAGAGCAGCCGGGCCGAACCTGGCAGGACCGGTGGCGGGCGAGCGGCGCCGACGCCGACGGTCGGTCCTGGCGGCATATCCCGATTGCATGGCTGCGCGATCACGGCCACCCTGCCGGTTGGCTGCACGACTGCTTCTTTCGGGCGCTATATACGGCGGTGGCCGCCGACCTCATCCGGCCGTCGTTGACATGGCTGGTCACCGCCAGCTTCCGGGGCGGATCTCTGGTCAACGTCCTGGCTCAGTGCCGTGATGCTGAGGGGTTCGCGCGGCTGCGAGCGCTATGCTCGGCCGATCCGGACGTGTCCCCGGCGGCGGCGACTCGCACCGCCTACCGCGCCGCACTGATACTCGCCGCCAAGGGCGGCACCCTGGCCGATGTCACCACCGGCGATGTCCTCGAGCTGCTCGAGGCAGAGGCCGACGCCCGCGGAACCTCGGTCGGTGCCACCCACCTGTTCTACCGGACCCTGCGCACTATGGGGGTCTTCGCGGAGAACGCACCGGCGACGCTGAGGGAGCTGCGCACTGCCGGGCAGCGCACGCCGGAGGAGATGATCGACCGCTACGGGCTGGCCTGCCGTCCGATCCGGGATCTGCTGGTCGATTACCTGCGCGAACGCCAGCCTGTTCTGGACTACACCAGCCTGCACTCACTCGCCGGCTATCTCGGTGGCCTGTTCTGGGCCGACCTCGAGCGTCACCATCCGGGCATCGACAGCCTCCACCTGTCCGCGGCGGTCGCCGACGCCTGGAAGCAACGGCTGCGCACCGTCCCCAAGACGATCCGGACACCCGACGGGAAGAAGGTGCAGACCACCGCCGCGCGGATCAACTACCGCGAATGCCTGACCCCGGTCCGAGCGTTCTATCTCGACCTGGCCCACTGGGCCGTCGAGGACCCGGCCCGCTGGGGACCGTGGGTCGCCCCGTGTCCGGTCGGGAGCGAGGAGATCAACAGGCGAAAAGACAAGCGTCACCGCAAGTCCCGCATGGACGCCCGGACCCGGGAGCGGCTGCCCGTCCTGCCGGTCCTGGTCCGCAGCGTTGACCAGCGACGCAAGGACGCCGCGGCGATACTCGACGAGGCCCGCCGAACCCAGCCCGGCGAGGCCTTCACCGCCGCCGGGCAGACGCTGATCCGCCTCGCCCCGACACGCTCGGCGGCCGCCAAGATCTGGGCGCAGGATTCGGCGAACGGCGAACGCCGGGACCTCGGCCGGGAGGAAGAGCACGCGTTCTGGACGTTCGCCGCCGTGGAAGTGCTGCGGGCCACCGGCATCCGCATCGAGGAACTCTCCGAACTGTCCCACCACAGCCTGGTCCAATACCGGCTTCCCACCACCGGAGAGGTGGTGCCGCTGCTGCAGATCGCCCCGTCCAAGACCGACACCGAACGACTGCTGGTGGTCAGCCCCGAACTCGCCGACGTGCTCTCCGCGATCATCTGCCGGGTCCGCGGCACCACCGGCGCGGTCCCGCTCGTCTGCGCCTACGACGACAGGGAACGCGCCTGGTCGCCGCCACTGCCGCTGCTGTTCCAGCGCCGCTACGGCTACGAACACCGAGCGATCAGCGCCAGCACCATTCGTGACATGCTCACCGCGGCTCTCGCCCACACCGGCCTGGACGACCCCACTACCGGTGACCCAATCCGGTTCACTCCCCACGATTTTCGAAGGATGTTCATCACCGACGCCATCCTCAACGGGCTGCCACCACACATCGCCCAGATTATCGCAGGCCACCGCGACATCAACGTCACCCTCGGCTACAAGGCGGTCTATCCCGACGAGGCCATCCAATCCCACCTGGCCTTCCTCGCCCGGCGGCGGGCACTGCGCCCCACCGACGAATACCGCGTCCCCACCGACAAGGAATGGCAGGAATTCCTCGGTCACTTCGAGCGACGCAAGGTCTCCATCGGAACCTGCGGCCGGGCCTTCGGATCGGCGTGCATTCACGAGCACGCCTGCGTCAGATGTTCACTGCTCTGGCCCGATCCCGACCAAAGACCCCGCCTGGCCGAGATCCGCGACAACCTCGCCGCCCGGATCACCGAAGCCAACCGCGAAGGCTGGCTCGGCGAAGTCGAAGGACTCCAAGTCAGCCTCGCCGCCGCCGAAGACAAACTCGCCCAAATCGACAAACGCACCCTCAACACCGGGACCGTCGAACTCGGAAACCCGACCCTCCCCAAGGATTCCTGACTCAGGGCGAGACGGCCAACTAGCCGTCCCCGTCAAGTTCAGAGAATACGGCCTGGTCGTCAAGACCTGCCTGCCCGCCGACCCGGCCACCAAGGGCGGGGTGGAGAACACCGTCAAACTCGCCAAGGCCGACCTGGTGCCCACCGACCACAATCTCGCCGCCCAGTACGACAGTTTCGACGACCTCGAGGCCGCCTGCACGCAGTTCTGCCACCAGGTCAACACCCGCATCCACCGCACCACCCGCCGCATCCCGGCGGAGATGCTCGCCGAAGAACGGCTTCACCTGCACCCGGTCCCGGCCGCCCCGCACACCGCGACCTGGGGTGTGACCCGCACGGTCCCGGACAACACACCGATGGTGTCCTTCGAGAACGGCCAGTACTCGGTGCCGCACACCCTGCGCGGGCAGACGGTGTGGGTCCGCGCGCACGGCGCCGGTGTCTCCGAGCGGATCGTCTTCGTCCACCACGGCGAGGGTGGCCCGGTCGAGGTCGCCCGTCACCGGCGGGCCCGCCCCGGCTCCCCGCAGATCTGCGACGAGCACTTCCCGCCGCCTCCTGCCGGGGTCCTCGACCGTCACCCGATCCCACGGACCGACGCCGAACGCGCCTTCTGCGACATCGGTGCCGGTGCCCGGCTGTGGTTGTGTGAGGCCGCCGAGGCCGGCACCGGGAAGATCCGCGTGAAGATGGGCAACGCGGTCACCCTGGCCAAGCTGCTCGGCGCCGAACGGGTCGACTGGGCGCTCGGACACGCCGCCGCCTACGGCCGCTTCGCCGAAGGCGACCTGATGGCGATCCTCGACGCCCACCCCACCGGCGCCGCCTCGGACACCACCCACCGCGCCGACGAATCGCGGTCCCTGGCCCAGGGCACCGCCGGGTGGGCCCGGTTCGGCGCTGCCCCGATCCTGACCGAACTCGCCGACCCCGACGGCACCGGCGACACCGGCGACACCGAACCCTAACGCCGACCACACGCAGGGCTATCTAAATCCACTGTGCTGCAACAGCATCAGAACGTCATGCAAACACCGACCACAGGAAGGTTGTTCTCGTGAGCACTGCACCACCGTCGGCGCCGCCGTTGCCGGCCGACCTGGAAACACTGCTGCACCGGCTGCGGCTGCCGCACATCCGCCGCGCCGCCCCCGACGTGCTGGCCACCGCCAGCGCCCAACGGTGGGAACCGGCCGAGGTCCTCAAGGCGTTGCTCACCGAGGAGGCCGCCGGGCGGGAACGCTCGGCGCTGGCCACCCGCCGCGCCGCCGCGGCGTTTCCCACCGGCAAGACCTTCGACGCGTGGAAACCGGAACTGTCGTCCATCCCGGCGCCGACCCAGCAGGCGCTACGGACCCTGGAATGGATCGACCGGCGGGAGAACCTCGTGGTCTGCGGCCCGTCCGGCACGGGCAAGACATTCTTCCTCGAGGCCCTCGGCCAACACGCCGTCGAACACGGACGAAAGGTGTTGTGGTTCACCCTCGAAGACCTAGCATTCCTTCGTGTGGGAGCCGATTTCCATCGTCGGCGCGCCCGGACGTGGGCGTTGGCCGCCTGCGAGGCGTGGTCGAGTTCGGCGACCTTGTCGATCGTGACCGCGAGACCCTTCGCCGCCACGAGGCACGGGTCGCTACGTCGGGCGTGAGGCCGCCGCGTTCGGCGTCGCGACACCTTTGGCGAGCAGCCACGCGCCGAGATGCACCTCCCGCTGGGGGCGGACCCTTGTTTCCCCAACTCGACGACACACATAATTCGGCTCTCAAAGTTTCGAGTTACCGAATCGAGATAGGTCAGCATCCAGACCAGCAAATGATCTTGAACTGTCAGACCATCCACGCGGAAAATGACATTCACGGCACTGCCAGTGAGGAACCGACGCGGCGCAGACACGACCGGAAGATCCAAGTACAGCGAGAAGGGTCCGCAGGTAAAGGACGGGCCCCCTCTCTGCCGCCACAGAGCCAGTTCAGTTACTGGCCAGCGTTACTAGCCGCTGAGCGACCCAGCAGAACCCGAGAAGAAATCGAGAACGCCGAGAAGAGTGGAGACGTTCGAGAAAAAGTCGGCCAAGAAAGCGAGGTCCATCGTTGCAACTCCAGTTCGATTGTTCAGAGAATCGTGACACACAGCACACGATGTGAATATTTATACCGGCCAGATAACAATTCCGCAACGACAAATTTGCGGTCAACCAGCAAGAGTGAAATCTGGCCCCGCACCGAGAAGAGGGCACATCGCAGTCCGGGTCCGCGATGGGGTGGTGGAACTCGGATCGATGGTCAAGACCTCGGTGTCGGCAAAGACCAGCCGCCCATCATCGACCGCGACCGCCCACCGATGCACCGGCGCCCACTGGTGACCACCACCCCCGGTCCGGCTCACTGCCGCGTTGTCCTCGATGATCTCCCCGATGACATCGGCCGCGGCGCTCCCGCGGACCAGCACCCGGCACCCGGCACCCGGCACGCTAGCGGACCTGCACGAACACCGGCCCCGGCGATCATCCCATCGTTGTTCCGATCGCGTCGCCGGCGGAGTGCGGATGGCGCACTTATCGGTCTGCAGCAAGCATGCGCGATCGTCCCGGTAGGTTGAGCGCACTAATCCTTACGGTCGGGCGGTCCGGTGACGGGAACGTCGGTGCGGGCCGCCCGGATCCGCATCATGCCGGAGTGCCGGGTGGTCGGCATAATCCCCGGCAGCAGGAACCCCCACATCTCGTCGACCCGCTGCTCGAGATCCACGCGATGGGTCAGAACCTGGGACACGGTCTGGACCCCGGTGAACGCGCCGATGACGAACCGCGCGAACGTCGGCGGGTCGATGGTCTCGACAAGATCGCCCTCGGCGACCGCACGGGCCGCCAACCCTTGACAGGCGGCGATCCAATCCAGATACGGGCCCGCGGGGCCACGGTCGTCGGCGCTGAGCTCGAGGGTGATGCGGATCCCGGCCCGCACAATCGGGTCCTGCACGATCTGCCGGGCCATCTCATGACACAGCATCACGATCTGCTCGATCGCCGACGCCTCCTGCGCGGCGATCGCCTGCACCGCGGAGATCGAGATCCGGTGCTGCTCGGCGATGATGTGCCGGGCCAAATCCTTCTTGGACCGGAAATGAAAATACAACGCCCCCTTCGTCATGCCCGCCGCCTCGAGGATCTCGACGAGACTGGCACCCTCGAACCCGGACCTGTCGAACATTTCCGCCGCCCCGCGGACGATCTGCGCGCGGGTCACCGCCGCCCGTTGCTGTTGAACCATCTACCGCACCTTCCGTGCCATTCGCCACTGCAGCCCGGTACCTTTCGCTCGCACCCCTGCAGCCTGCGCGACGCTACCACCGGCACCGGTGCGCCTCACCTCAGGAAAAACCCGCGTCCACACGCGCGGGCGCCGACACCGGCTCACACGAAAACAGACCACCGGGGCGCTTTTTCGGTGAACTCCGCCCGCCCTCTCGGGGCGTCGCAGCTCCCACGTGTCGTCATCGGTGGTCGCGGCACTGCCCGGCGATCTCGTCAACTCCCCACCGACGTATCCCCGGGCAAGAGCAGATCCGCCCACCGGCACTGCGGCCCAAGGACACACACACCAACGCCAACCCGGAATCGGACAACGTCTGCCACAGCTGCTCACCCACAGGCGACCCCATACCACACCCTCTGTGTCAACCTCAGCGCCTGAATTCAGGCCGCTTCGACGGTGTCACGGTGTCGTTGCGCGCCGGCATGCAGAGCTGAGTCGTAAGGCGTGCCGCTTTGCCAGCAGCGCCAGATGACGCGGACCCAGGCGCGAGCGAGGATCCGCACCGCATGCGGGTGGTCCTTGCCGGACGCGCGGGCACGGCGGTAGATCTCGGCGGCCCAATCGCTTTGGTGGCGACTGTTGTCGGCGAAGGTCGTCAGTGCGACACGGAAGCGTTTGTTGCAGGCCCAGCGGAAACCGACGCCGCGGTGTTTGCCGGAAGCGCGGGTGACCGGCACCAATCCGGCGAGCGCGGCGACGGCCTCGGGACCGTCGTAGGCGTCGCGGGCGTCGCCCCACTCAGCGAGGATCTGGGCGGCGTTGACGACCCCGGCGCGGGGCAGCGACGCGAACACCTGCCCGTCGGGATGGTCGGTCAGGTGCGCGGCCACGGACCGGTCGAGGTCTCTGATCGCCGTGTTGAGCGCGGTCAACACCCGGATGTGTGCGGTCACCGCGTCGCGCAGCGCCTCGGTCTGTGCCGGGCCGGTGATGCCGGCCGGAGCGGCCCGCAGCCGCTCGAGCAACTCCTCGGGGCTGCGCCGTCCGCTGTAGCGGTGCTTGGTGCAGAATGCGGCCATCCGCTTGACGCCGAGGTGCGCCGCCGAGGCCGGGGTCGGGTACCGGGTCAAGAAGGCCAGGCTGCTCTGGGAGGCGACGTCGGAGAAGACCTCTTTGGCGCCGGGCCATTGTGCATCGAGCAACGCGGCGAGCTGGTTACTCGCGGCCACCCGCGCCTCGACCAGATCGGTGCGGGTCCGCGAGACCGTGCGCACCGCCCTCGTGTCGTCGCTGTAGGGCACCGCCGGACGCAGCCGATGTGCCCGCAAGCGCAGGTACTCCGCGATCACCTCCGCGTCGCCGGCGTCGGACTTCGCCCCGGAGATGACCTCGCCCTCGCGCCAGGCCTTGATCGCGTTCGGCTTGACCGGCACCATCGGGTGCCCTGCCTCCAACAGCGCGTCGACCAGCCGACCGTCCGGCCGCTCGATCGCGATCGGCACCGACTCTGGGTCATCGGCGAGCCGGGCCAGTCGAGCCGCCAACCGCGCGAACCCTGCCGCGGTGTGCTCGACGGTGAACGCGGCGACCCCACGTCCCGCGGCGTCCAGGATGCAAACCGCGTGTGTCTTTGCAGCCCAATCGATCCCGACAAAGAACATCGCTTCGGTCAATGCCATACAACCATCCTTCCTACCTCGCCTCCTGGGCAGGGTCATCGGGTGAAGGGACCGGCCGCCGAGTGGTCACTCACCGGCGCTTTGCCAGCGGCATCCCTCTGTCGTCGGTCAGCGGGTCCCGAGGGAGCCGGGGGCGGCTGTGTGATATTGGCCCTCGAAGGGCGACCAAACAGGGCCGTCACCCCGACTCCAACCTCCTCCCTACCACGGACGGCGTCTGCTGTCCGTGACAGGAAGGGTGCACGAGTGACCCATTCAACCGCACCACACCGCACCACACCGCACTGACACGAGGTCCATACCAACCAGTCCGACCTCAAACACCCGCACCCACCACCGGGCGCCGTGCACCACACGCCGACCATCTCTCTACGTCCGGACGAGCGGAGTTCGGGGATCGCTGCCGGCCAAATCGATCGGTCAGGCACCAAATCCGCCCCGTTAGAACCAACGCCCACACTTGAATGCGTCATTTCGAATCGGCGATTCTGCGCCGACGGCCGCCAGCCGTGTATCGGACAACCCGAGAAATCTATGTGGCGTGGATCACACTTAGGCCGCCGGGTGGCCCGGGGGAATCTCACCCCCGGGCTCCCACAGAACCGTGCTTAACAGTCTCCCGTTACACGGCTCGTCTCATCTGATCCGTTCGAACTCGGTCATCCATGCCCAGTGAGCGAACAGTCGGGGTTGCCGTTTCAGCAGCCCGTTCCACCACCGTAGAGCCCGTTTGAACGACCTCAACCGTTTGAACTTCCGTCGCGCCCATCGCACCAGGTAGGTGTTGATACGTCGCAGCAGAGGATAGAGCGCGGTCCGGTAGAACTTGCCGTAGTAGGTCATCCACCCACGAACGATGGGGTTGATCCACCCGGCCAGTTCCGCCAGATCCGTCGTGTTGCGCAGGTGTATGCGCCAGTCCCGGATCGTGTCGCCCATCTTCTTGAGCGCGTCCCGACTGACCGCGGGGAGGAACGCATTGAACGCGCTCGTCCCGTCCCTGGTCGGGGCTTGTCTGACACGGAACGTGTACCCCAGAAACGTGAACGACGTGTTCTCACACTCTCCACGCCGATTACGATCCTTGCAATACACAATTTTGGTCTTGGCCGGATGCAGCCGCAACCCGACCTCCTCCATCCGCATCTCCAATGCGGACAACACCTTCCGAGCCTGATACTCACTCACACAATGCACAACAGCATCATCGGCATAACGCTCGAATTCCACCGTCGGGAACTCTCGAGTCAGCCACGAATCGAACGCGTAATGCATGAACAGATTCGCCAACACCGGCGACACCGCAGAACCCTGCGGCGTTCCCCGATCCCGGTCCACCATGACCCCGGCGGTAAGAATAGGCGCGGCCAACCAGCGCTTCACATACAGCATAATCCAGCGCTGCTCGTGAGTCGTATTGACCTCCACAGCCTTGACCATGAGGTCGTGGTCAACTGAATCGAAGAACTTTTCGACATCGAGGTCGATGACCCAGCTCTTGCTCCAGCACCGCTCCCGACATGCCGCCACCGCGTCCAACGCGCCACGCTTGGGTCGATACCCATAGGAGTCATCGTGAAAGATCGCCTCCGTCCGAGGTTCCAACGCCAGCGCGGCCACCGTCTGCGCCACCCGATCCGCCACAGTAGGAACCCCTAAAATCCGGGTCCCACCAGCAGATTTGGGTATCTCAACCGCCCGCACCGGAGGCGGAAAGTACGTCCCGGACGACATCCGATTCCAAATCTTGTAGAGATTGTTCCCCACATCGGCATCGAAATCGTCGATGGACTGCCCATCCACTCCGGCGGCACCCTTGTTCGCCTTGACCCGCTCCCACGCCCGCCACACCAAACGCTTCGGTATGTCGAACGGTTTCCTGTTTGGACCTGTCTGATCCACACGTCTCCTCCCAAAGCTCGCGCTCCGGTTGCTCGATGAACTTCGACGAGATGAGCCGGCCCCTTCGCTCCACCCCCATTACAGGGACTTCAACGCTCCTACGGGCCGGTCCGCCGGCGCGCGCCGCCCCGGTACTCAGCACCTCCGGTTTCAGCCGTTCGGTGCGCTCCCTCTCGCCCCACCCGCCGGGGAACCCGACATCGGGGCAGTATCGACACGCGCCTTCCCCAGTTCCACACAGCAGCCGCAGACCGGGCTCACGCCACCTGCACGCCGGACACCACCTGGCCAATACTCGGGCACCCGCCAGACTCATCCCGGGATTGTATTGAGACCCCGGTTTCGATGCCGTTTCCTAAATCTCGACGCTTCAGCAGTGGTTCACTCGCGTTCGTCTTCCCGGTCCCCACCTGACGACTCACCGGCCGCCTTTTCCTCGACGCTCACCACGACGGTCTTCAGCCAACGCAGCTCGAGGTGGTTTGACGCCATCCCCCGAAGGACGACGCCGAAGGGCCACAAAACCTTCATCTCCTGTGCAGCATTACTTTTCACGAGTCGCTCCTACCGATACGACTCCTTTCCGTGGTCTGGGCGCAACAATACCGTTCAGTTAGTGAACAAGGATGGTGCATTTCGGCGGCTGGGTGGGTTGTGGATGGTGTTGATGGTGTGCGCGTTTGGCTGCCCACTTGAGGACTTTGCGTTTGACGACCCGGGGGTTGGCGCGGTGGCGGCGTGCGGGGTTGATTCGGCGCAATAGTTTGTCGATGCCGTGGTTCCACAATCTCGTGGCAGCGTTGTGGTTATGAGGGGGAAAAAGAGCTGTGGGACAGGGATCGTCGGGCGATCCGCAAGGCGGCGACGAAGGAGACCCGGTCGGGGTCGTGACCGCCGGCGGTCGCGGCATCGAGCATGAGCGTGCGGATGGCGTAGTGGCAGCACAGGTGCCCCCAGATTTCCTGCTGCACCAATGGTGGGGATTTCGACCGCAGCACGGCGCGTGGTCCGCGCTGATGGGTTTTCAGTTCGTCGAGGGTGTTCTCGATTTCCCAGCGTTGGGCGTAGGCGAGGGCCAACTCTTCGGCAGGTGCATCGGAGGGGTCGAGGATCGTGGTCAGCAGCCGGTACTGCTCGGGGTTCTCCCGCCCGTCGTCGAGGGTGTAGTCGATGACGCGCACCGTGAGCGGTGTTCGTTGCCGCCGATTCTTTCCGGAGGTGGGGATGATCTGCGCCAGCCAGGATCCGTCGTCGAGGGTCTCGAGGTGCCGAGGCGAGAGGGTCGATTTGACCCTCCACAGCAGGTCGGCGCCGGTGGCGGCGGCCCGGGTCCACATGTCGAATCCGTACAGGCCGCGGTCGGCGAGCAGCAGCATCCCGGGTTCGAGGGTGTCCATCAGATCGTGCGCCAGCTCCCGCTCGGAGGTGCGGCACGATCCGATCGCGGCGTCGAAGACCGCGTGGGTGCCGCACTCGGCGACCGCCACCAACCGCGCCTGCGGGAACGCGGACTGCTCGCCGCGACTCGATCCCGGCCGCCCGAAATGCTCGGCGTTGGCCGGGGTGTCGGGCAGGTCGAGGCAGGTCCCGTCGAGGGCCACCAACCGGCGCCCGGCGAGCCAGGATCCTGGTGTACCCGTGTCGGCGAGAGGTCGTGCGACACGGCGGAACAGCTCCCGCACCGGTTCGTATCCCAGACGTGAACGGGCCTGAAATATGGCCGATTTCGTCGGCGACGACCAGGACTGTGACCATCCCGACGACCACGACAAACCGTCGGTGAGCTGCTCGAAGACCTCCTCGTAGGAGCCTTGCGAATTCAATGCCATGCCGATCGAGAAGTACGCCGTCACGCGAGCGGTCAACGTGCGACTTCGCTGCTCCCTGCGACCGCATTCCGCGATCACCTCATCGACCAAGGACGCGGGAAACACCCTGGTCAGCAACCCCACCGACACCACATCCGACAACCGCCGATCCGAGACCGGCTTCACCCATCCACTCCGAGGCACACCTCATCGTATCGCAACCATCACTAACTGAACGGTATTGCACTTAGGCCACCGGGACAGACGGCGGATCTACCATTTCCTCGCACCGGAACACGAAGCAGCAGGTGAACAAACGGATACCGCGGCCGCCAAACCCCCACTGGCTAGCAGGGATTGATGCACTGCGCCGCCGAAAACGTCCCTTGCCGCCAGACGATATGCCTTCCTGTAGATCCGGTCGAAAACCTCACACCCAGCAAACGTCCGAGGAGACATCAGCGACGCCAATCATCCAGGTACACCGACGCGGAACCCCCGCCGCTCCAACGGAGCGGGTCGCCTCACGGACGCACACTGCGTGACGAGCGCGGTCAGGATTGATGCGGCGGGTACCTGTTACATGTCCCGGCGAGGCCCGGTCGGAGCGGACGATACTCCGACCGGGTCGCTTCGGCTCACCTGGATGCCATCGCATCTCGGGCGACCACTGATGCGCGTATACCATTGGGGCCGAAATAGTTTCATGTTCCGGTGATTACTCTATCCGCGCGGGGGCAATTTCGTTTGTGCAGCCGGCCCCCGGCGGCAGGTGCGAACCGCCAAAATTGCACACTTTCGGCACATGCCGTCACCGTCACCCGACACAGATCAGTACACCCACGACCGCTACTGCGACCAGCGAGTCGCCGCCGCAGATCAGCACGCTCGGGTTGCCAACTGCCGCCACCGATCACACCGCACATTTACATCCGCAACAGCGACCGCGCCCACCGGATTCGGATACGATGCCCGGGACTCCGCAGGGCGGCGGACCTTCGCGTCCGCTCGTGCCGCCACACCAAACGAGACGGGCACCACCAGAAGCGCCACCACCAGCAGACCAACCATGAGAGCTACGCCCGTCCCGAACAACATCGCCCCTTCCCCAGCATCAGGGCCCGTCACGGGTATCGCGCGCTGATTTGCCGGCCACGCTGAGCCACGGGCAGAACCACGCCCCTGTCGCTCTATCGCCGAACTGCCACCACGTGTTTCACTCTGCAACGCCAGGCGCCGGCGCAGGACCACAGACGCCGCGGGCCTACACGCCGGGCATCGGGAACTTCCACACAGCCACCACAACGACGCCCATGATCAGACCGGCGTACAGAACAGTGCCAACCACACCGACCCGCAACGTATTCAGCACACTTGCACCCATGCTCTCGGTATTTCGTGCCATGACAACTCTTCTCTCACGTGCAGATATTCTCGATTGCCACGTCGACGGCGGCGTACCAGCTACCTTGGACCGACGTCGACACCTGCACATCGGCCGAACTACGTACACCCATACCCGAAATCGGGTCCGAAGGATTGGGTCTGGGCACAGCACAAGACCACTCGAGATCCCACTTACTGGTCGGTTATTGAGTGATGCGAAAATAGTGCAATGGCGTGGATCACACTCTCTGGACTTCCAGGCTCCGGCTCACGAAGATCAGTGATGCGCTGCTCGTTACGACGTTCAGGTTGTCCGTGTAGCGCCCCTGCCAGCTGATGTACATCGTTGGCGGGGGCTGCGCTTGGCCGCTAAACCACACATAAACCGGTGCCGCCGCCCCATGGGCCCTTCGACGTGGCACCCTCGGCTGACGTGTCACCCACGAAGCGAGTCACTCCTCCCCCATCCCCTTCGCCTCCTTCTGTGCACGCTGGTCCGCGATGGTCGTGCGCTTGGTGCGGCGCAGGTGCCGGCCGACGACGTGGTTGATCCGCGTCAGCCGGGTCACCCGCTTGCGGTTGATCCTGCGTCCGCGGGACCGGAGTTCGGCCTGCGCGCGCGGGGCCGCCGTAGGCGCTGCGGTGCTCGGCATGGATCGCGCGGATCTCGGCGACCGTCGTGGCCTCCTCGGCCTGGCGCTCGACCCGGGCCGGCTCGGTGGCCGGGTGCTTGTAGTAGCCGGAGCGGGAGGTCCCGAGCACCCGGCACAGCCGCTGCACGCCGAACTTGGCGCGATGAGCGGAGATGAAGTCCCAGCGGCGGGTCTTCACTTCACCTCCTTGGCGAAATACGCTGCTGCCCGACGCAGAATCTCGCGTTCGAGCTGCCATTCCTTCTCCGCACCGCGCAGCCGAGCATTCTCCGCGCGCAGCCGCGCGAGCTCGTCCGCCTCGGTCCCGTCGGCGCCGGTACTGCGGTCCTGCGACCGCCCGTTCCGGGCGGTGTCCTTACGGACCCACGTCCGTAGCGTCTCGCCGCTGATGCCCACATCCGCGGCCACCGCCGCGTACGTGCGTTTGCCGTCGGCCGCGCGGTACAGCGCGACCGCGTCTTTCCGGAATTCCTCCGTGTACAGAGACTGGCGTCCCACCTCGACATCCCTCCTGGCTCTCCTGGAACCATTGTCCGGGGTGTCCACTCCCAGGGGCCACCTCAGACTGCCCGCGATGGCATCTTCCGTCGTGCCGACCTCCACGGTCCGCCGCAGTTCTTACCGAGCGGGGTCAACAACCCCTCGAACGGTGTCCGGTAGCGCGGTGTCAGGATGGTGGCTTGGCTCGGTGGCAGTGCGTCCGATCCGGACGGCGGCCAAGTCATGTCGCGAAGCGGGTCGGGTCTTCGAACGAACGCCAGTACTGCACGATGATCGGCGACGGCAAAAGGGCCTGCTCGTATCCCAACAACCCGTTCTCCGGGTGGGCAAGTATGTCAGTATCTTCGGCATCGCGGCGAAGACCGGCCACCAGGTCCGGAACTTCCAGGGCTTGTTGATTCGCGCTCCGATCAGATACACGACAATCTCGTCGCCGAGGACGGAAACGTCGGCCGTGAAGCGGCCGCGGTGGATGTCGGCCATGGGCGGTACCTCCTGCGGGTGCGAGCGACATGGTCGGTCGCGGGTGCGTTGCCGGTTCGGGATCGTCTCCGCCCGCGTTGTGTCGCGAAGCGATCGGGTGTTCCCCGCCATCCCGAGGTCCCGGCGACGGAAAGGGGGCTCCCACGGTTCAGGCCGTGGTGGGGCATGTGCCCTCCGGTGAATGCGTGGACCCGAGCTGAGAGTGGGCTGCTTCCGTCCGGTCCTGTAGTGAGTATGCGACGGCAGACCGTGGTCCCGATATCCCCCCGAGTGTGGGATGGTTTCCGGCCCGGCCCAAGGCTGACACTGGCGGTAATCACCAGTCATGCCGACACGGGCGCGACGGGCACGGCAATCGCAGTCACGCCGGTGCCGCAGCGCCGCGCCGGCCCGGAATCGCTCACGCCGACACGGCAAGGGCCAAGCGCATCTCGGCGTGTCGCATCCGACACCAACCTCGGAAGAAGGGGCCAGAACATGCGAGATCACCGTTTGCGCCGCGCCGTGGGACTGATACTCGCGGTCTGTGTGACCGTGGCCGGGTGCAGCGCCGCCGCCGCCGGACCGGAGGGCAGCCGCACATATTTCGAGTCGGCTGCGCGCGTCGGCGAGGGGGCGATGCGGACGTTCGACAACAAAGCACGAGTGGGTATGACGTGGCAGGCACGCCAGAGAGTACTGCTGACTTCACCAGCGTAAATGTCACACTGCCGACCATCGGCAAAGGTGGCGTCCTATCGCCGCAGTTCAGAGACCCGGATTTGGCTCGCCCCTCTACACCCAGTCGGTCCTGCGCCCGCCGGCATCCACGGCCGTCGCCCCTCGATCTCGTACCCGCCGGTTCGGTGCGTCGTTGTCGAACGTCGCGGCGCAATGCGTTCGTTCGCGCGTGCTGAATAATATTCACGCCACCGGATGTGCCGCGCCGGGCCGGTGAGGCCACTTCGGCGTCGACCCCGGAGTGGCCCGGACACCCGCCGTTTCCGAATGAACGTTCAGTGTCCCCCGCCCCGGCCATGACCTCATGTTTCGTCACTCTGACGTAATAGGGTGCCCGACCCGCACGTGAATCGTCGCCCGGGCGGTGACCATCGGCCCTTATCTCGCGCCGATGGACGGCGAACACTGGGATACAGGCACCGGCGTTCCGCGCCGGGTGGGGGCGGAACGCGATTCACCGAGGAGGCGATCGTGAACAGCACCATTCCCGACGAGAACGTTGTTCGCATTGCCGTGGACCTTGCCTGCCGGGCGCCGTCGGTACACAACAGCCAGCCGTGGCAGTGGACGTACGCCGACGGCCAACTCGACCTCTACACCGAACACGGCCGCGTCCTGGCGTCGACCGACCCGACGGGCCGGCAGTTGGTCGTCAGTTGTGGTGCGGCGCTGAATCATCTTCAGACGGCGCTGACCGCACTCAGATGGGCGGCGGACGTCCAGCGTGTCCCGGACGGGCCCCGATCCGGTCACCTGGCGACGATTCGGTTCCGTCACGACGCCCGGCCGCAGTCGCACGACTTCGATCTGCTCGCGGCGATCCGGCACCGGCACTCCGACCGCAGGCCCTTCGGTCCCGTCAGCTTGAAGACGCCGCTGCCCGCCGCGTTGGACGACGTGGTGCGCCGTCAGGACGTCCACCTGACCGTGCTGAGGCAGGAGGCGCGTCCGGCACTCGCGAGGGCAACCGAAACGACCGCGGCCGCGAGGAAATACGACTCCGCCTATCAGGCCGAGCTGCACTGGTGGGCCGGTCATTCCACCGCGCAGGGCGGAATCCCCGCCGAGGCGCTGGCCACCGCGGACAACCGGGACCGCGTCGACATCGGGCGCCGCTTCCCCGCCGGCCGGGACGCCGGCGCGACCACGGAGACGGACCGCTCGACGGTGCTGGTGTTGAGCACCGCCACCGACGGTCGCGGTGAGTGGCTCCGCGCCGGTGAGGCCCTGTCCGCGGTGCTGCTGGAGGCCACCGTCGGCGGATTGTCGACGTGTCCGCTGACCCACATGACCGAACTCCGCCAGGGCCGGGAGATCATCCGCGAACTGCTTCCCGACCGCGGGTTCCCGCAGGCGCTGATCAGGGTGGGCACCACCGAGAAGAAGTCGGCGCCGCGGCAGACTCCGAGACGGCCGGTCGAATCGGTCTTCTCGGTCGGCCGGCGTCGTATCCCCCGCTGACGGGTTCGCGTCGGCGAGGGCAATTATCCGGTGAGATGGACGCGGCTGTGCGTGGCCGTCTCCACGTCGGCCGCGGTGGCCTCGATCAGTTGGTGGGCGAGGTCGGACAACGCGCGTGCGGTGGCCAGTTCCTCTCCGATCTCGGGGATTTCGGTGTCGTCCGGGTTTCGGCGGGCGAGTCCGGACCCGACGAACGTGCGGGTGTCGCGGGTGCGGAGCCGGGCCTGTGCGCGGGTTCTGGAGCCGCCTTCGTCCGAGTCGTGTTCGTCGATGACGATCTCCACCAACCATGTCGTCTCGTTCATGTCCGGTGGCCTCCGTTCGGTGTGAGTGCGGGACCGAGGTGGTCCTATTACCCAGTGTCCTACGGTGCCGGCGATCAATGAACCGTGAGAATGACGGAACGGCATAGGAAAGGGCAGGGAGTCGTCCGCTCCGTGCCCCTTTCAACGTATAGCGCACCGGGGGCCTTGCGGCAAGACCCTGGTCGTGCCGCAGAATCTCCCGTCGAAGCCAGAACCTGCAGAAAGCGCAGCAGCTGGCCGAACGCAACCGTGTCGAATGGGGTTTTCATGATCGACGTGATCGTTGCCGGCGGCGGACCGACCGGCTTGATGCTCGCCGCCGAGTTGCGGCTGCACGGCGTGGACGTGCTCATGCTGGACAGGGAACCGGAGCCGACGAAAGTGGTCCGCTCGCTCGGCCTGCACGTGCGCAGCATCGAACTGATGGATCAGCGCGGCCTCCTGGACCGCTTCCTCGCGGAGGGCACACGATACGAGGTCGGTGGCTTCTTCGCCGGCATCGACACACCGTGGCCCGACCGGATGGACACCGCACACGGGTACGTCCTCGGCATCCCACAGACCGTCACCGAGCGCCTGCTGGCCGAGCACGCCACAGAACTCGGTGTCGAGATCCGGCGCGGCTGTGAACTGGTCGGGCTGAGTCAGGACGAGGACGGGGTGAGCGTCGAACTGGCAGCGGCGGGAGACACCCGGTTGCGCGCCCGGTATCTCGTCGGCTGCGACGGCGGCCGCAGCACGGTCCGCAAGCTGCTCGGCGTCGGCTTCCCCGGCGAGCCGTCGAGGGTCGAGACGCTGCTGGCGGAGGTGGAGCTGACGGCGCCGCCGGAGGAACTGGCCGCCGTGGTGGCCGAGGTCCGCAAGACGCAGAAGCGGTTCGGCGCCATGCCCCTCGGGGACGGGGTGTACCGCCTGGTCGCGCCCGCCGACGGGGTCGCCGAGGACCGGATGGTCCCGCCGACCCTGGACGAACTCAAGCGGCAGGTGCGGGCTCTCGCAGGCACCGACTTCGGCGCGCACTCGGCGCGCTGGCTGTCCCGCTTCGGCGACGCCACCCGGCTGGCGGACCGCTACCGGACCGGACGTGTGCTGCTGGCCGGCGACGCGGCGCACATCCACCCGCCGACCGGTGGGCAGGGCCTCAACCTCGGCCTCCAGGACGCGTTCAACCTCGGATGGAAACTGGCCGCCCAGATCGGCGGCTGGGCCCCGGGCGGGCTGCTGGACAGCTACCAGACCGAACGGCGCCCGGTGGCCGCCGACGTGCTGGACAACACCCGCGCGCAGATGGAGTTGATGTCCACCGAGCCGGGTCCCCAGGCGGTGCGCAGGCTGCTGTCGGAGCTGATGGACTTCGAGGAGGTGAACCGGTATCTGATCGAGAAGATCACCGCGGTCGGCGTCCGCTACGACTTCGGCGCCGGCCACGCACTGCTCGGCCGACGGATGCGGGACGTCGCACTGAAACGCGGTCGCCTGTACGGGCTGATGCACGACGGCCGCGGACTGCTGCTCGACCAGACGGGCAGGCTGTCCGTGGCGGGCTGGGCGGATCGGATCGACCACGTCGTCGACGTCAGCGAAGAACTGGACGTGCCCGCGGCGTTGCTGCGTCCGGACGGTCACGTGGCGTGGGTCGGTGACGATCAGCGGGATCTGCTCGAGGTGCTGCCCACGTGGTTCGGCGCCGCCGACGCCTGAGGACGGACGTGTGACCTTCGGCCCTGTCATTGTGCTCGCCGTTATCGCACCGTTGTACGAGGGCCGGCGCACGACATCGGAGCCGGCGAAGGAACGAGGACACCATGTTCGAACACTCCACCGCATCGCCGCGCGAGGATCGTCACCGGCGGGAGGACGAGCCCGGCGAGTTCCTGTACGTGCATCCCGCGGGGTTCGCGCTTGCGGTGGTGGCGGGAGCGGTGACCGCGGGCCTGATGGTCCTGCTCGGTGCCTGGCTCGCGACTCCCCTCGTCGGAGTCGGCGCCGCGGCGACGCTCGTCGCGACCGTGGGGTTGGCGGCGGCGATGTTGATGCCGCACCGGCCGCGGCGTCGCGGATCCGGGCCGTTTCGTCCGGCCGCGCGCTGACCGGCCCGGTGCTCACCGGCGTAATCTGAATTCTCCGAGGGTGACGCGGCCAGGTCTGGAGGGTGCCCATGATCAGGGTTTTCCTGGTGGACGACCATGAGGTCGTCCGGCGAGGGATCGCGGATCTCCTCACCTCCGATCCCGCTCTGACGGTGGTCGGTGAGGCCGCCTCCTACGCGCAGGCGATGGCGCGGGTGCCTGCCCTGAAACCGGATGTCGCCGTCCTGGACGTGCGTTTGCCCGACGGCAACGGAATCGAGCTGTGCCGGGAACTGCACTCGCTGATGCCGGAGTTGCATTGCCTCATCCTGACGTCGTTCACGGACGAGCAGGCGATGCTCGACGCGATTCTCGCCGGGGCCAGCGGATACGTCGTGAAGGACATCCGGGGCATGGAGCTGGCTCAGGCAGTCCACGACGTGGGGGCGGGCAAATCGCTGCTCGACAGTCGTGCCGCCGGCGTTCTGATGGACAAGGTGCGTGCGGACGCCGATGGGAAGGACGGCATCTTCGCGCACCTGACCAATCAGGAGCGGACCTTGCTCGCCCTGCTCGGTGAGGGGCTCACCAACCGGCAGATCGCCGCACGCATGTTCCTCGCGGAGAAGACCGTCAAGAATTACGTGTCCCGGCTGCTGACCAAACTGGGTGTGGAGCGAAGGACGCAGGCGGCGGTGCTGGCCACGAAGTTGCCGTCGAAACCGCCCGGCACCTGACGGGACCTATGGTTGTTCCGGCTCCTCGTGAGGTCACCGGGTGGGACAATGCGTCGTGTGACCCGTCAACCGGACGAACACGACCGTGGGCCCCTCCTCGGTAGCCTGTCCGAGCTGAGGCTGCGTGAGCTCCTGACCGAGGTGCAGGACCGCATCGCGCAGATCGTCGATGCGCGCGATCACGTCGACGGCCTTCTCGAGGCGATGCTCGCCGTCACGTCGGGACTCGACCTCGACAACACGCTCCGCACCATCGTGCACGCGGCGATCGATCTCGTCGACGCCCGGTACGGTGCGCTGGGGGTGCTCGCTCCGACCGAGGGGCTGAGCGAGTTCGTCTACGAGGGCATCGACGAGGAGACGCGGGAGCGTATCGGCGACCTGCCTCGTGGTCGCGGCGTCCTCGGTTTCCTCATCACGGATCCGAAGCCGGTCCGGTTGGAGGACCTGTCTCATCACGCGGCGTCGGTGGGGTTCCCGGACCACCATCCGCCGATGAAAACCTTTCTGGGAGTTCCCATTCAGATCCGAGATAAGGTGTTCGGGAATCTGTATCTCACGGAGAAGGCCAACGGTGCGCAGTTCACCGAGGACGACGAGGTGCTTCTCCGTGCGCTGGCGGCGGCCGCCGGTATCGCGATCGAGAACGCCCGCCTGTACGAGGAGTCCCGGACGCGGCAGGCGTGGCTGGAGGCGACACGGGAGATCGCGACCGAGTTGCTCGCCGGCAGTGACACCGCGGAGGTGCTGCAGGTGATCGCCGACGACGCGCTGGCCCTGACCGCCGCCGACAGTGCCTTTCTCGCGGTGCCGGACGATCCTGACCTCCCGTCGGACGAGGTGACCGAGCTCGTGGTCACCGCGTCGGCCGGGACGGTGCCGGATCGGATCATCGGCCGGGCGATCCCGGTCGAGCGGTCGACGTCCGGTGAGGCGTTCCGGGAGCGGACCCCGCTTCGTGTCACCGCGCTGGCGTTCGATCCCGGGTTCGAGACGGGGGCCCGGTTCGGTCCTGCGCTGGCGCTGCCCCTGCGTGCCGCGCAATCGGTGTCCGGGGTGCTGGTGACACTCCGCACCGCCGACGCGCCGCCGTTCACGGACGACCAGCTGGCGTTGATGTCGGGATTCGCGGATCAGGCGGCCGTCGCGTTGCAGCTGGCCAACAGTCAACGCCGGATGCGTGAGCTCGACGTCCTGTCCGATCGCGACCGGATCGCGCGTGACCTCCACGACCACGTCATCCAACGGCTGTTCGCGGTCGGCCTGTCGCTGCAGAGCACCCTGCAGCGGGCGAAGGCTCCCGTCGTCAAGGACCGGCTCGAACAGTCGATCGACGACCTGCACGACATCGTGCGGGACATCCGCACGGCCATCTTCGACCTGCACGGCGGTTCGGGCGGCATGACGCAGTTCCGGCGGCGTCTGCACGAGATCGTGGCCGAGACCACCGCGGATTCCGGGTTGCGCACGACGGTGCACATGTCGGGGCCACTGTCCGTCATCGACGCCTCGCTCGCCGAGCATGCCGAGGCGGTTCTGCGTGAGGCGTTGAGCAACGCGGTCCGGCACGCCGGAGCCGA
The DNA here is from genome assembly GCF_002300155.1 of Rhodococcus sp. ACS1. Lineage (NCBI taxonomy): Bacteria > Bacillati > Actinomycetota > Actinomycetes > Mycobacteriales > Nocardiaceae > Rhodococcus > Rhodococcus sp. ACS1. The sequence continues at coordinate 316,553 of NZ_NSDZ01000007.1, read as the reverse complement.
GACGGTGACGGTGAGCATCTCGGTCTACGACGATCTCGCGATCGAGGTCGCGGACGACGGCAAGGGATTCGAGGAGAACGTCGCCACCAGCGGGCTGGACAATCTGGCCGCCCGGGCGCGGGAAGTCAACGGGCACTGCGCCGTCGACTCGACTCTCGGCGGTGGAACCACGCTCCGGTGGTCCGCTCCCCTTCCGTGAGTCCGGGTGCGCGTCAGCTCAACGCCGCCCGCACCACCAGTTCGAAGGCCGGCCGCGGATCGGTGGTGTCCTCGCGGGCGATGCGGTGCAGGATCAGTCCCTCCGCGCAGGCCATGAGTGCGGTGGCGGCGGTCCGCGGGTCCCGCGCACCGAGGTGGGCGAATGCCGAGACGACGGACGCCTCCATGGCGGTGCGCCCGCGTGCCAGCGCATCCCGGAGAACGGGGTCGTGGCTGGCCTCGAGGAACAGGACCAGCCGCGCCGCGGTGACGGTTCGGTTGGCGACGGTCGTGTAGTCGATCAGGCCGCAGACCGCGTCGACGAGGTCTGCGGCAGACGCCGGTGCCAGCATGCCGACCTCGGACAGTTCGCGGTCCACGATCGCGTCGACCGTCCCGGTGAGCAGCGCGGCCCGGGTGCGGAAGTAGTTGGACGTCGACCCCTTCGGGAGGCCGGCGCGGTCGTCGACCCGGGCGTGGGTGAGCGATCGCAGACCCTCGGTTCCGAGCAGGTCGATCGCCGCGTCGAGTGCACTCGTTCTCGTGGACGTCACCTGGCTACTATAAACATAGTGACGTAGCACTATGATCGTAGTAACGTGAGGTCATGAGACGCGAGGCTCCCGGCGACGCCAGAACATCCGGCCCGAACGGTGCGCCGGACAACACCTTTCCCGCACTGGGCGAGGTCCGGCACCGCTACGTCCGGCTCCCCGGCCTGCGCGTCCACGTGGCCGAGGCCGGTCACGGCGAACCGGTGGTGCTGCTCCACGGCTTCCCCCAGCACTGGTGGGAGTGGCGCGGGGTCGTCCCGGGACTCGCCGAGCACTACCGGGTGATCTGCCCGGATCTGCGCGGCGCCGGCTGGACCGACGCCCCGCCCACCGGATACACCCGCGCGCAGTTGCTCGCCGACGTCGAGGCACTGCTGGACGCGCTCGAACTCGACCGGGTCTGCCTGATCGCGCACGACTGGGGCGCACTTCTCGGATACGAGCTGTGCCTGAGCGCACCCCCCCGGGTCCGGAAGCAGATCAGCCTCGGTGTCCCCCACCCCTTCATCCGGTTCGACCCACGGTTGCTGACGACGATCGCACGGCACGGCTGGTTCCAGCCCGTGATCGCCGCGCCGTTCCTCGGTCCGTTCCTGCTCGGCCGCGGGCGTCAACGGCTGACGGACCACCTGCTGCGAGGCTTCACGACGGACCGGAACACGTGGTCGGAGCGCGACGTCGAACTGTTCGCCGGACGGCTGCGCGAACCGGCCCGCGCCCATGCGGCGTCGGCCCTGTACCGCTGCTTCATCATGCGTCAGGCGGCGCGGATCATGACGGGCGCGTACCGGCACACCCGTCTCGCCACTCCCACCCGGGTGCTCGTCGGCGCCGAGGACGCCATCGTGCGCAAGGAATTCCTCGGCGGCTTCGAGGGGCACACCGACGACTTCGGTGTGGAGTTCGTCGACGGCGCCTCGCATTTCCTCGTCGACGAACGGCCCGATGTGGTGCTCGAACGCGCGCTCGCATTCTTCGCAGCGGCCTGACGGGGCCGGGCATCACGGGGTTCCCCGGTCAGGCAGTGCCCAGCGGGTGTGCGCCGGCGTCGGGGTGGATGTAGGTGACCATTCCCGCGGGCCGGTGTCACGACACGGCGACGGACACCTGACGGGCGGGGTCGATGGTCCCCGGGCGTACGTCCTCGCCGAGGGCGAAACCCACACCGCGCACGGTGTGGACGACATACGGCGATCCGACGGCCACCAGCTTCCGCCGGAGGGAGCAGACGTAGGCGTTGAGGACGTTCGTCTTCGATTCGACGGTCACACCCCACACCATCAGCATGAGGTCGCGGCGGGTGACGACCCTGCCGACGTTCTGCGCGAGCACGGTGAAGAGGACGAATTCCGTCCTGGTCAGCGTGGTGCGCAACCCGTCGTAGTCGGTGTCGTGCCGCTCCTCGCACAGGCACAGGTCCTGGCTGCCCGCGGGCGCCGGCGCGGTCACCTCGGGTTTCACACGGCGGAGGATCGCACGGAGCCGGGCGACGAGTTCGTCCGCGCCGACTGGCATCTCCAGCACGTCGTCGGCGCCGGCCTCGAGGAGGTCGCTGCGACGGTTGCCGGAACGGAAGGTGCCGATCACCACGATGGCGAGGGCGAATCGCATCGCCTTCAATCCCCGCACGGTGGTGTCGGCGTCGAGGTGGGGTGATCGCGCGTCGACGATCACCACGTCGGGGGGTTCGATCCGCGACCGCACCGGTTCCGCGTAGGTTCGGGTGACGAAGAATCCTCCGTCCCGGAGGCGTTCGACGAGGGAGCTTGCCACGTCGGCGTCGATGAGCAGGACACGCGGCCGGGCGGCGGCCGGGCTCGACACAGAGTTCATGCGGATTCCTCCTGTTTTCGAGCCTCACGTCGGTGTGCCGTGTAGATCAACCCGGCGCCGAAGATCAAGTTCCCACGCCGCAGTTGATGACGATATCGAGCGGAACTCCCCTATCGTTACCGTGAGACCGCTGCATCACCCGATCGGGAGGTCGCTGTATGTCGGAACTGCGACACATCGCACTGCACGGGGACGACGTCGCCTACCGGCTGAGCGGTGAGGGCGAGACGCTTCTGCTCGTGCATGGGATGGCCGGAAGTTCGGCGACGTGGCGCGCGGTCCTCCCGCAGTTGGCGCAGCGCTACCGGGTGCTGGCCCCGGATCTGCCCGGTCACGGCGATTCGGCCAAACCGCGCGGCGACTACTCGCTGGGCGCGTTCGCCGCGTGGCTGCGCGACCTGTTGCACGAGCTGGACATCGAACGGGTGACCGTGGTCGGGCAATCCCTCGGCGGCGGGGTGGCGATGCAGTTCAGCTATCAGCATCCCGAACGGTGTGAGCGCCTGGTCCTCATCGGCAGCGGCGGACTGGGACCGGACGTGAACTGGACCCTGCGGTTGCTGGCGGCGCCCGGGTCCGAGTTCCTGCTTCCCCTGATGGCGCCCGCCGCGATACGCGACGCCGGCAACAAGGTTCGCAGCTGGCTGGCGGCGATCGGGGTTCAGTCGGTTCGCGGCGACGAGATGTGGCACGCCTATTCGTCGCTGTCCGATCCGGAGACCCGGCAGGCGTTCCTGCGGACTCTCCGCGCGGTCGTCGACCATCGGGGGCAGGCGGTGAGCGCGCTGAGCCGGCTGTACCTGAACGCGGGTCTGCCCACCCAACTGATCTGGGGCGATTCCGACGGCATCATCCCGGTCTCGCACGGTTACGCGGCGCACGAGGCGATGCCCGGCAGCCGGCTCGCCGTCCTCGACGGTATCGGCCACTACCCGCACCTCGAGGATCCGGCCGCGGTGGTCGGCATCATCGACGACTTCGTTTCCACCACGCCCGCACGCAGGTGAACTCTTGGGTGGTGTCGACGCATCACGCCTGACGCAGGGGAGACTCGGATCGGGCGGCGCGCATGCGTCGTCCGGTGACCAGGATGTAGATGCTGACCAGCAGCACCCAGGCGGGGAACGCCAGCGTCGTCCACAGGCTGACGCTGACCACCAGCAGCAGGGCCAGGGCGAGCAGGTACGTCGTCACGACGAGGAATCGCGGCATCAGTCCGGTCCGGAGCCAGATCGTTCCCAGCGAGATCATGAACACCGCTGCCATGCGCAGCGCGTAGACGTGGTTGATCTGCAGCATGATCTCGCGGCCGAAGTAGACGATCTCGTCCGCGGAACTGCCCGAGTGCCGGGCAATCGCGAGGACGCCGCCCGCCACGCCCATCGAGATGAAGCCCATCGCGAGGAACAGCAGGCCACTGCCCAGGAATACCGTCGCGAAGAAACGGTCCTCGAGGTCGCCGAGACGGTCGCGGATGACGCCGATGAACCAGAGGAACGCGATGCCCGCGAACGGGGCGAGCACGAGGGCCGTCTTGATCCGTGTCTCACCGCTTCCCACCCAGGGGGTTTCGTCGAACGGGTCGGCAGGCAGCGCGGTGTGCAGCAGGACGAGGCTGGCGGAGAAGAACGCGGCGAACACGATTCCCGCGACGGCCGCCGAGCGTGGCGTTCTCAGCCGGCGGAACTGTTTCTCGCGCTGCATGGCGGCCATGGGTCAATCCTCGCTCGAGCGGTGAGCGGGAATCACCGATTCGCGCCAACCGGCCCCGTGCCCGACGAAGAAACCGACCGCCGCGCCTGCTACGCCCGATTCGGCGGCGCGAACTGGCCTTTCCCGGGCGATGGTGCAGACCGGGCGTGTCGGCCTCCCGCTGGGCGGAACGCCGCATGGCGTGCCGCATTCCCGAGAACTGTGATGTCAATTACACATTCGCGAGACTTCGACCACCGAATGTGACCACCCACCCCTACCGCCCGGCTCGGGCGCGCCGCACTGCCGCGGCACCGCCACGAGTTCCCGTGCAGGTATTCGAAAGGACCCGATGATGGTCACCCATGCGCCAGACGGCGGATCGGCTCGGACGCGACAGCAGGACGCGACCGACGAGCGATGGACGCCCCAACTGATCTTCTCGCTCGCCTCGATCGTGTTGCTGCTGGAGATGCTCGCGGTCAGCTACATGATGATCTCGATCGCGTTGCCGCAGATCGTCACCCACTACCGGACGACGCAGGGTGCGTGGTTGCTCACGTCGTTCCTGCTGGTGGGGGCGATCACCTGCCCGCTGATCGGCAAGCTCGCCGACACCCACGGCAAGCGCAAGATGCTGCTGACGGCCGTCGGCCTGTCGGCGCTCGGGTCGCTGATCTCGGCGATCGCACCGACGTACGCGGTGCTGATCGCCGGCCGCTCCCTGACCGGGCTGCTCGTGCCGTGCCTGTTCCTCAGCTATTCGCTGATCCGCGACGTCTTCCCCGCCCGGACGGTGGCGTTGGCGGTCAGCATCGCCACGAGCGGTATGGGGCTCATCGCGATCCCCGCGCCGTTCTTCACCGGCTGGCTGATCGACAATTTCGGCTTCCGGAGCATCTTCTGGTTCTTCCTGGCCGGTCTCGTGGTCCTCAGCATTCTGATCCGGGCGACGACCGGCGAATCGACCGTCCGTCTGCGGTCGCGCATCGACCTGATCGGCGCCGCGCTCCTCGGCGCGGGACTCGCCGGCATCCTCGTCGGAGTGAGCTTCGGGCCGTCGTGGGGCTGGACGTCGGGGTCGACCCTCGGGTTCATCGCCGGCGGTGTCGCCCTGCTGGTGGCGTGGATCGTGTCCGCACTTCTGCTGCCGGACCCGCTGATCGACATCCGGTTCTTCGGTAAGCGGCCCGTATTCCTGACGGCACTCGGCGCCGGATTCTGCTACGGCACGTCCTCGGTCTTCACGATCATGCTCCCGATGATGTGCATGACCCCGGCGATCCTGGGGCTCGGCTACGGATTCGGCATCAGCGCAGAGGGATTCGCGATCTTCCAGGCTCCGTTGGGTGGTGCGGTGGTGATCGGCGGACTGATCGTCGGAACCCTGGTTCCCCGGAACGTGAGGCCGCGGATCCTGATGGTCGTGGGCATGCTGCTGATGGCCGCGGCCTGCCTGCTCACGGCGACGATCCACGACGACAAGGCGCTGCTGATCGGCTTCGCCGCCCTCCTGGGAGTGGGAATGGGCATGGGGTACGCCTCCATCCCGAACCTGCTCATCGCCACGGTGCCGCCGCAATTGCAGGCGACGACGGCGAGCATGGTGGCGGTGTTCCAGAGCATTCTGCCCGCCATCCTTCCGGTCATCGCGTTCACCGTGTTGAACTCGCACATCGCGACCGTCGTGCAGGGCGCCGTCTTCTACACGGACACCGGCATCACCATCGCATTCGTGATCGGCGCGATCTCGGCGCTGCTGGGCGCGGTGGTGGCCGTCGCGCTGCCCCGCAGGATTTCGCAGCTGAGCGCACCCGGTGCCGAGTCCACCTCGGCGACCGACGTGGTTCTCGCCCACTGAGCGGCTGGTCATGACGTCGTCGCCGCGTCCCCGAGCGGGCGCGGCGACGACCACCGGGCGGCCCGCTCCGTCGAAACCGCTCCCGGCCGTCTGCCGAGTGGGAGGCTGAGGTGGGGAAACAGTTCTCTGGTTCGACCCGGACGACAGGAGACCACCATGCGACTGACCACACTCGGCGACCTTCCCGGACGCATCGCGACCGGGGGCTTCATCCTCCATACGGGATTGCAGAAATGGTCGGCGGACGAGCAGACCGCCCAGGGCGTTCACGGTATGGCGGCGGGCGCGTTCCCGTTCCTGAACGCGATTCCGCCGGAACGATTCATCAAGTTGCTGTCGATCGCCGAGATCGGCACGGGCGCAGCGTTGCTCGCACCGTTCGTGCCCACCGTTGTCGCGGGGGCCGCGCTCACCGGGTTCTCCGGGGGGCTCGTGGCGATGTACGCGAGGACCCCCGCTCTGCGGAACCCCGGCAGCATCTGGCCGAACGAGAACGGCACCGCCGTCGCGAAGGACACGTGGATGCTCGGGATGGGGCTCGGTTACGTGCTCACCGGGTGGACGCGGCTCCGCAACCGCTGACGGTCCGGCGGTGGCGTCGACGCTGTCGTCACTGTTCGGGCACGGCGCAGAAGTCGCTGTCGGAGAATCCGGAAGGGCGCACACCGAGCGCCTGGTTGAGACGTCCGCGGTGATTCTCCCAGGCGATGGCCGCGGCGAGTTCGGTCACCTGGGACTCGGAGAAGGCGGCGAGCAGCGAACGCCGCAGGTCGTCGCCGATGTGGGCGGGGGTGCGTGTCATCGCGTCGGCGAACTCCAGGACCAGCTTCTCGGTGTCGTCGAACGCGGAGCTCTCGCGGAACGCCGGCAGGGCGCGCAACTGGGCGTCGCTGACCCCGAGCGCACGGCTGAACGCCGATCCGATGTCGAGGCAGTACTCGCAGTTGGTCAGCGCGGCCGCCTTGATCTCGGCGAGCGCCTTCAACCGGGGGTCGACCCGGGCGCTCGCCGCCAGCGCGACCTCGTGGAATCCGACGGCCGCGAGCAGCTGCGGCCGGCGTCGCAACCAGCGAAACAGGTCTGCCCGGTTGCGGCGGGCGGTGGGAAAGACGCGGCGAAACGAGTCCATCTGACCGAGGACGCTCATGCTGTCGGTTTACACCCGCCGCCGGACCGAGACAACCCCTGGGCCATTCGGCAATCGCCGTGTCCCGGCGGCGGGAGTGTTCTACGTTCGGAGCTGAGGCCGACCCCGCCGCACCCCGAGGAGTCACCATGAAGGCAGTCGTCTGCACCGAGACTCGCCTGGAGTTCGGTGACGTCCCGGCTCCGGTCCCGGCCAGGGGTCAGGTGCTGATCGACGTGTCCCGGTGCGGGATCTGCGGCTCGGACCTGCACGCCCGCGTGCACGCCGACGAGATGGCGGAACTGGCCGCCGAGACCGGCTACCGCGACTTCATGCGTTCACACCAGCGGGTCGTGCTGGGTCACGAGTTCAGCGGCACCGTTGCCGGTTACGGGCCCGGCTGCCGGAAGCGGTGGCCGGTGGGTACCGCGGTGGTGGCGTTGCCGATCGTCCGCACCGGCGCCGGGATTCACCTGACCGGCCTGTCTGCCTCGGCGCCCGGTGGCTACGCCGAACAGGTGGTGGTGCAGGAGTCGATGACGCTGCCGGTCCCGAACGGTCTGACGGCGGAGAAGGCGGCCCTGACCGAGCCGATGTCGGTGGCGTGGCACGCGGTGCGCAAGGGTGACGTCGGCAAGCGCCGGAACGCGGTCGTCATCGGGTGCGGCCCGATCGGTCTCGCGGTGATCAGCATGCTGAAGGCGACTGGTGTCCGTACCGTGGTGGCCGCCGACTTCTCCACCCGCCGCCGCGAACTCGCCCGGCAGTGCGGTGCCGACGTCGTCGTCGACCCTGCCGCGGCGTCGCCCTGGACGTCGTATCCGCGACGTCGGGAAACGACCTCGATCACGGATGTGCTCGGTCTCGGGCTGGACACCATGGAGAAACTGCGCCGAATCCCGAGGCTGCCGTGGTGGCATGCGTTCGCCCTCGCCGACACGGTGGGCGCGACACCGTCCGGGCCGGTCGTCTTCGAGTGCGTCGGCATGCCCGGCGTCATCGACGGCATCCTGGCCGGGGCCCAGCTGCGGTCCCGCGTCGTCGTGGTCGGGGTGTGCATGGAGACCGACACGTTCCGGCCGGCGCTCGCGGTCAACAAGGAGATCGAACTCCGCTTCGCCGTCGCCTACGACCCCCGCGAATTCCGCGACACCCTCCACATGCTGGCCGACGGAAAGGTCGATCCGACACCGCTGATCACCGGCACGGTCGGCCTGCCCGGGGTCGAATCCGCGTTCGCCGCGCTGGGTGACCCCGAGGTGCACGCGAAGATCCTGATCGACCCCGAGATCAGCACCGCTTCCCTGTGATCCGCCGCCGATCATGAACTCTCACCATCCCCGCCTCCGATGGGTCGCCCCGGCGCTGCTCCTCGCGTTGATCTACGCGGCGTCGCTCACCGTGTACGGGTTGAGCAGCCGCACCGGCGAGGACGAGGGACCGTTCGAGGGCAGCAACGACGAGGTCGTGGTCCTGGTGACGGCGAAGTCCCTGCAGCCGACGACCGACCGGGTGCAGGCCGAGGTGACGATCGCCGTCGGCGAGGAGTACCTGCACGCCAACGGCGACACCCTGAATCGGGACATCACCCTGCTGCTCTTCCCGAGCACCAGTCACGAAGAGATCGTGTTCCGGGCGGGCGCCGCACCGACGACGTTCGACACCGAGTTCATCGCCACCGGCAACGCGGCGTACTGGCCGTTCGACCGGTTCGAGGTGAACCCGATGGTCGTGGAGGCGTACGAGGGCGCCGGCGCCGACCGTGAACTGCTGCCCACGGGTCTCCTCGTGGACGGCAGAGTCGACGGGTGGAAGGCGCGGGCCGAAGCGGTGACAGTCGACACGGACCTCTCGCGGAACGGCACCGGCGCCGCGCTGTTGTTCGCGCGCACGGGCGGGAACCTGATCTACGCCGGCATCCTCTTGCTGATGATGACGATCCTCGCGGGGCTCGCCGCGTTCGTCGCGCTGCAGACGTTCCGGCGCAAGCGGGCCGTCAACACGGACATGCTCGGATGGATGGCGGCGATGCTGTTCGCGGTCGTGCCGTTGCGCGGAATCCTGCCGGGAAGCCCGCCGATCGGGTCGTGGGTCGACATCGCCCTCACGGTGTGGGTGGTGTCCACCCTCGTCGCGTCGCTGGCGTTGTTCGTCTTCTGCTGGTGGAGGGACAGCGAGCAGCCCGCTCAGCCCTGATCAGCTGGGGCGCGTAACGGCGCCAGCCGTGTGGGTGTCAGGCGCGGTGTGCGGTGAGGGAGTCGATCGCGGCCCGCAGTTTGGTGGTGGCGTCGTCGGCGACGTCGTTCAGTCCCGGTTCGCCGGTGACTTCGACCATCAGGGCTGGGTTCATCGCGTCGACGATGACGCTGTTCTCGGTGGCGGTGTCGGCGCGCACGACGACATTGCAGGGCAGCAGCAGCCCGATCTGCCGGTCCACGTTGACTGCGCGGTGGGCCAGAGGCGGGTTGCACGCGCCGAGGATCAGATAGTCCTCCATGTCCTCGCCTAGTTTCGCCTTCAAGGTGGCTTTCATGTCGATCTCTGTGAGAATTCCGAAACCCTGCTCGGACAGGGCCTTCCGAGTGCGTTCCACGGCATCGGCGAACGTTGTGTGAAGTGTTGTCGACAATGCGAGATTCATGACCATTCGGCCTTCTTTCGGTGTTCGTGGGATCTGGTGTTCGGCATTCGCTGTGTGATCGTCGATGCGTTGAATCGGAGCGGCCCTGGGCCATGCGGGTGAATGACGATCAGGCGAGCGCAAGGAAGAGCTTCTCCAGTTCAGCCTCAGTCATGGGTTCGGCACCCTCCGCAGCGTCGCCGGTCAGGCATTCACGCAACCCGGTTGCGACGATCTTGAACCCGGCCCGATCCAGAGCGCGAGAGACCGCAGCGAGCTGGGTGACGACGTCTTTGCAGTCACGTCCCTGCTCGATCATCGAGATCACCCCGGCCAGCTGCCCGTGCGCGCGGCGGAGCCGATTGAGTACCAACGCAAAGCTGTCGTCGTCGCCGACCACGAGTGTCCCCTTCCTGAAATCTGACCCCAATAATACCCCTGGGGGTATCGTGTCGGGGTAGGTGAGTCCAGTGTCACCTCACTCGCGCCGCGCCTGCTCCTTGGACCTCCCGAGTGGCTGAGCGGGCCGTGCTCACCGCGACTTGTACACCGAATACCAGGTCCGCCGTGCAACACGCATCATCGCGGCGTGCAGATGTTCAGCGCGGCGATACAGTTCCCGTCTACGCAGCTCCCGTCGGACGTCGGGCTCGGTTTCGAGATCGGCGATCGCAGCGCGGTAGGCGTGCTCGACCGCGGACAATTCTTCGATAGCGTGATCGGCGCACGTTGCCGCGTCCCCACTCGGCAGCGCCCGCAGCCCCTGTGCGAGGGGGACCATCGCTTTCGCGAGCCTGTCTATCAACTCGACGAGGTAAGGATCAGGCGGGGCGCAGGTCGGGCCGGAACACGACAGCTCGGACTCCCGGATCAAGGCGTACCCGGCCTCGGTGATCTCGCCGAGACGCTCCCCCAGTTCGAAGAGGTCTTCCGCCTCGACGGGGGTGCTGAAACTATCGCGCACGGCGTCGTTGAGAGTGCGGCGGGCACGATGCTCGTTCCCTGCGGCGACCCGCAGCTCCGCGACGGCATCATGGGTCGGGATCTTGCCGTGTCCCCAGTCGTTCAACACGTGTATGCACTGCTCGACGATGTCGAGCTGTTGGCGCAGCATGCCCAGCACGTCGAACGAGCGTGGCAGGAACCACGCATTGGACAGTCGCGGCCGATGCATCAGATCGCCCCCCACACCGGAAACAGCATCGCCCCCAGCAGTGCGGTCATCGGTAGCGTGACGACCCAGGCCACGCCCATCTCTGTGACTACCTTCCAGTGCACATGCCGCGCGCGGTGTTGTGCTCCCGTGCCCACCACACCGGCGGCAACTACATGTGTGGTGCTGACCGGTGCACCCACGAGGGATGCGCCGAGGATCACGCCGGCGGCGCCGGCCTGACTGACCAGCCCGTCGAGCGGAGTCATCCGAAACACCCCACGCCCCACCGTCCGCACGATACGCCACCCGCCGAACGCGGTTCCGACCGTCAGACTCGTCGCAGCTGCCAGCTTGACCCACAGGGGCACGGTGAACTCGGTGAGATGGCCACCCGCTATGAGCAGCAGCGTGATCACGCCCATGGATTTCTGCGCATCGTTGCCACCGTGGCTCAGTGCGAGTGTGGCGGCCGTGACCCATTCGGCGCGGCGCACCGGGCCGAGTGCGCGTCGACGGGCACGTCGCATCAGTCTCCAGGCGATGGTCGCGAGCAACGCACACGCGACCGCGCCGAGAAGTGGGGAGATTGCCAGACCGACCAGGATCCCCACCACGCCGGAAGGTCGGCCGTCGGTGAATCCGCCCCAGTGCACACCACTCGGGCCCGCAGCGATCAGGGATGCACCGACCAGTCCGCCGACCAGGGCGTGCGATGAACTCGATGGCAGCCCGAACCACCAGGTGACAAGGTTCCATGCGATCGCTGCAGTCAGTGCGGCGCCGACCGCTGTGACCGTCGCGCTCGCGGGCAGTGCGACGACTCCTCCGACGGTGTCGGCCACGGCCGTTCCCACGATCAATGGGCCGACGAAGTTCCCGGCAGCAGCCAGGATGAGCGCGTGTTCGGGGCGAGCGGCCCGGGTGGCGACGAGCGCGGCGATCGAGTTCGCGGAGTCGTGGAAGCCGTTGGTGAGGTCGAACGCGAGCGCTGTCGCGATGGCCAGGAGGACAGCGACCTCCACGGCTCAGTACACGCGATCGGTGTGTGGGCTCTCTGCGGCCGGCATCGAACAGGCCATCACGGCCGCACGAGACGGCCTGGTGAACATCTGCAGCGCCGTGACGGCGCGATCAGTCCCGTGCACGGTCAGGCCTCCGATCGGTCGCGGAAGAGAACCTCGGAGAGCGGTCGTCTCGGCGTTGTCGAGAGCGGTTCGGCCCGTGGCCCGATGCCGACCCGGATGAGGACTTGAGGCAGGCCATCGCCCTCGAGCAGCTCACCCACACGGGTTCGCGTCTCCCCCAGCTCGGTCATGTGCGTGACCGGGCACGTACCGAAGCCTCGCGCTGTGCAGGCCAACAGGAGCGCCGAGAGCGCCTCGCCGCATCGCAACCAGTTCAGCCTCGAGTCCGAGCCGGTGGTGAGCACGAGTATCGCTGCACGGTCCTCCAGGTCGCCGGGGTCACACGTGGCAGTGCCTGGAGGGAACTCTCGTCCGACCGGGACAGTTCCCGGTGGCGCGGCTGGTAGCGCCGCCGACGGAATCCCGTCGGGATACAGTGCGTGCCCGGCCCACCAGCGCAGCTCGGCTTGGTACACCGGGTTCTCGCGGCGTAGACCTCGGAGGCGAAGTGACATTGCCTCGAGTGCGGGTCGTGCGCGGTCTCCGATGTCTTCCACCTGTGTTCCTGCGCGTTCGGCGAGTTCGGTGACCTGCGCCAGGGTGTCGTCCCATGAGGTAGGTGCAGACATCGGTAGCCGCTCGGTGTACCGGCGTGCGATCGCCGTTGCCATGGAGATCTCGGATTCGGACACGTCCGCCGTGGGGGTGAATGCAACAGTTGCCAGACACTCGCGGTTCGCCGAATGCGGCATGCGTTCGATCACCGAATCCCAATGGTGCTCGAGTAGAGCGTATTTCAGATGGTTGAGCGCCGCACCGCAGGACACCACCATTTGACGTCCGAATGAATCGGTGGCAGGCAGGATGCGGTCGGGGTCACTGGACAGTGTCAGACCCTCCGGCTCGAGGACCCACCGCCACGGTTGACTGTTGTGAAGAGATGGCGCCCGGCAGGCCGACGCGACCACCGACTCGATCGTGCGCCAACTCGGCATCGTCTCCGCAGCTGTGCCCATCACCCACCTCATTACTCGTAGCCAGGTGCGCCGCTTGGTGCCATCGTGGTGATGTCGAGTCTCGCGTACCGGGCCCTCGCACCGGTAGGGCCGGAGGTCATCGCGACATTCTGCCGTCACCCACCCGAGGGCTGGACCGACATGCGACTGTGGGATGGCGGGTCCCCGATCAGCTCTGGCTGCCCGCGGTCTCCAACCGGGCTGCCGTCAGTAGCGAGGACACGCCCTGTTCGATCGCCGTTCCCAGGTCGGCGAGGTCCGGGGTGGTGTCGTAGTCACCGGTCAACCCGAACGTCAGATTGTCGGCGTAGCTGAGGATTGCGATGCCGACGCGCAATCGCAGTGCGATGGGTACGTACGGGAAGATGTCGACGATTCTTCGGCTGAGGAGGTGACGAGTCTGTTGGGGTCCGGGGATGTTGGTGGCCACTGCCACCACGCTGTGCTGGGGGAATCGGGTGGCCAGACGCAATGCCCAGGCGAGCGGCATGAACGGCCCGGATTGCGCCAAAGTGGTGAACACCTTTCCGCCCTGCGCTTCCTTGCCTGCCTTGTGCGCGGACATCCGCCGATGCACTGCGGTGAGCTGTTCGACGTGATCTTCGATGTCGACCGGCAGGAACGGCAGCATGAGCGATACCTGGTTGTGGAGAGATTCCGCGTCGTCGTTCGCGGACCGCGCCGAGACCGGAACCAGTGTGCGCACCGTGTGTGCGTCGGGGTGTTCACCGCGCCGGAGGAGCAGTGTCCGTAATCCGCCGGTGATGGCCGCGAGGGCGACGTCATTGACCGTGACGCCGTATGCCGCACAGATCTCCCGGACATCCGCCATCCGGGTGCGGGCACCGCGGTAGCGCCGTTGCTTTCCTATCGGACCGATCAGTGAAGTGTCGGACGACGACGTCAGCATCTCGGTCAGGAGCCGGGCAAGTCCCCGGCCCGCTCCGAGTCCCGCTCGAGCGATCGTGAGAGGAGCGCGCAGGATTGTCTCGAGTAGTTCGCACTGGTGGCTCGGGGAGAGCAGCGTGGAGATCGACGGTGCCGGCGGTGGTTGATGCGCGGGGCGATCCGGACCCGACGAGTCGGCGGCGGGGTCGATTGTCGGCTCCACCTCATCGCACATAGCCTCGAACAGTCGTGTTCCGGTGATCCCGTCGGCCATGCAGTGATGGAGTTTGGCGAGCATCGCCCAGCGGTCGCCGCTGAGTCCTTCCACTACCCAGCATTCCCACAGCGGGTGGTCCCGGTCGAGCCGGTGCCCCATGACTCGGGCAACGAATCCGAACAGTGCCTCCTCCTCGCCCGGGTTCGGGATGGCGACCCGTCGCAGGTGTCGGTCGAGGTCGAAGTTCGAATCTTCCGTCCACGACGGGGCACTGACATCGAGTGGAGCCGTGCGGAGTTTGTCGCGTGCGTGTGGAAGGTCGAGGAGACGTTCCGCGACGGCGTCGCGGAACTCCTTCTGATCGGGCGGGGGTCCTTCGATGACTGCCAGCGCTCCGATGGTCAGGCTCGCATGCCGGTCGGAGTCTTCAGTTTCCAGGAAGCCGGCGTCGAGGAAACTCAGCGTGTCATTGCCCATGGTCGACCTCATCGCCTTCCAGTGCGGTGTTCCTGAGGTCCGGATTCACGGCCGTGTCGACTTCAGCTCACGGGCCATCCGGGTGCCTTTCCGATCCCGGCCCATTCCCGGTTCCATTGCGCGAGGCGGTGCCTCGACGCGCTCCAGTGAACACCCAGAAGGAGCAGCACTCCCGCGATGATGCTCGTTGCCCACACTGCGATGGCGGCGATGACCGCGGCGACCGCGCTCTCCCCGCCGGTCATCGGCGCCGCACTGAGATTCCCGTTCGTGTCGACCCAGATGCTCACAGCGTCGCCCGCTTTCGCCCCGGAATCGACGTCGATCATTTTCGTGTGCCCCGTCCCGCCAACGGACCAGTGCACCCGCGCCCGACCAAGATCGGACCCTCCAGTTCCGCGCACCGCATCCTCGCTGTATACGCGCGCCGCATCCTCGACGAGCACGGCGGTCACCTCGCTACGGGTCGCCTGTTCGACTCGTGCTTGGTCGCTCAACCTGGTGTAGGTGGCGGTTCCGAACGCCCCGGCGACCGGAAGCAGGAGTACGACCACCGCGACTACAACGATGACGATGACGGATTCGAGGCGGTCGCTCGGACGCATCAGCCCGTTGTGGCTCCATGGCACCAACCGCCAGATTCGAACTGGTGTAGTCAGTTCCCCAGCCACCACGACCTCCTGCGTTCCGCACTCTCAGTCTTCCGGCTCGTGTCACAGGTCTGTAGAGACCAAGGTCATCTCGCGTCCCTCGGTCGGTGACTGGTGACTTCGGTTGTCGTCAATGCACGGCGGCCCTTCCGGAAGGCGGGACCTTCGGCTCTATGAGGCGTTTGTACCAGCGAAGACGATTGTTGAATCGGGCGAACGCACACTCAGTCGAGGAGACCATCATGACCGCCCACAAGCCGATCGTCGTCGGAGTAGACGGGCAGTCGGCACTGCAGGCCGTGACCTGGGCCGCACGAGAGGCCGTCTACCACGACGCCCCGTTGGTCCTGGTCACCGTCACCTCCGCGTTCGGCGACCCCGGGGTCCCTGCCGGGATACCCGCCAGGTTCTTCGACGACAAGGAACTCGATGCGAGGAAACGCCTGGCAAAGGCCGAGGAATTTGCTCGGGCGGCCGCCGACGGTCACGACATCGACATCGACATCGAGATCGCGCGCGACACGGGCTCACCGGCTCACGAATTGCTCGAGCGGTCGAAGACGGCACGCATGGTGGTGATCGGCAGCAACCGGTACGGCCCGGTGGAGAGGGCACTGCTCGGTTCGGTCAGTACCGCAGTCGTCACCCACGCCCAATGTCCCGTCGCGGTGGTCCGCGACCTCCCCCATACCGAGGTGACCGAGATAGTCGGACCGGTCGTCGTCGGGGTGGACGGGACAGCCAACAGCGAACCTGCGATCTCCGTGGCGTTCGAGGAAGCTGCGCAGCGGCACGTCGGGCTGGTGGCCGTGCACGCCTGGTCCGATATCGACCTCGATCTCGCGGGCTGGCGCGGTAGCGGATTCGAATGGGAGAAGCAGCACACCCGCGAGATGGCACTGCTGGCCGAAAGTCTGGCCGGTCGCGCTGAGGACTACCCGGACGTCAAGGTCCAGCCGGTGGCGGTGATAGATCGTCCTGTCCACAATTTGCGCGCACAAGCCGAACGCGCACAACTTCTGATTGTGGGCAGCCGCGGTCGTGGTGGATTCGCGAGCATGTTGCTGGGATCGACCAGCCGGGCCCTGCTGCACTCCGTCACCTGCCCGCTGATCGTCGCCCGCTGAGTTCGTCGCCCTCGCGCGGACAGGGTCATGCACCCGTGCCCGGGGACATCCCTGTCGTCGGGTGTTGCAGCCGCGGTGCGGAGGGCCTACGCGGTGTGCGGTGAGGTCTCGTCGCGGCGACCGCGTGTGAAGTAAGCGATCGGGCCGATGAAATTGACCGCGATAAATGCGGCCCACATCTTCTTGCTGCCGTTGATCTGCCACGGATCGCGGCGAGCGAGATCGGTCCACGCGGCGATCGCGAGTGCCATTTGTACTGCCGCTGACATGGCGACGGCGGTGCGCTGGCGGTGCGTCAGATCAGACCACGACTTGCGGCTTCGTCTGCTGTGCATTATTCGTCCCCTCCTCTCTCTCACCGAAGATATCTCTTTCAGGGGAAAAGGCGTCAGCCCTCCGAGTGCGGGCGCACGATCAGCAGCGGGCACGTGGTGATATGCAACAGGGCCTCGCTGGTCGAACCGAGTGTCATACCGGCGAATCCGCCGCGGCCGTGGCTTCCGACCACGATCAGCTGAGCTTCCTCCGCCTCGGCCAGCAGGTGACGCACCGGACGATCTCTGACCACGACGACCCGCACGGCGATGTCGGGATACTGCTCCTTGCGCCCCGCGAGGCATTCGGCCAGCAGGGACCGCTCTGACTGTTCTGCGGCCGTCCACTGTTGCGGATCGATGTGGATCTGCGACAGGTTCTGATCGGACCAGGCGTGCAGCGCAACCAGTTCAGCACCACGCAGTGCACATTCTTCGAACGCGACGTCGATGGCGGCGGCGCTGTTGGCGGATCCGTCGACTCCGACGACGACCGGCCCCGCGCCGTCCTCGATCCGAGACCACCCCTCGATCACCGCGACCGGGCAGCGTGCGTGGCGGGCGACGATCGAGCTGACGGAACCGAGCAAGCCGCCCGTGAATTCACCGAGACCGCGCCGGCCGACAACGATCATCCTCGCGGAGTCCGAGCAATCGACGAGCGCCGCGGGCGCGTACTGCGCATGTACCTCGGTGCGGATCTCGACTCCGCCCCCGCGGTTCTGGGTTTGCGCAATCCCGACCGCGGCGGCCAGGTCTCGTTCGGCGCGGGCGCGCAGTTCGGTTCCGATGCAGGGGACGGCCTCGGCGCCGCGATAGCTGACGCACGACAGGATCAGGAGTGGAGCGTGGCACATTCCGGCCTCACGCGTAGCCCATCGCACGGCGTCCGACGACGACGGGGATCCGTCGACGCCCACGACTATCGGTGCGTTCGTCACGGTGTTCTCCTCGAATCCGTCGGGACGGATGGGGCATCGGTGTGGGGCGGTGCCGGAATCGTGTCCGGACGGCAGATCGTGACGGGGCAGGGAGCGCGATGCAGCATGTCTTGACTGGTCGATCCGAGCAGCGCCCGTCCCAGCGCTCCTCGCCCGTGGCTTCCGACGACCAGGAGTTGCGCCTGACGACACCGCGCGAGCAGGGCATCCGCCGGGGTGCCGCGTTCGGTGACCTGTTCGATCGTCACGTCGGGGTACTCGGTCCGGCAGCCGGCGACGCTTTCGGCGAGTAGTACGCTCTCTGCCGCCTCGACCGGATACTCGTGGCGATGCGAATCCCCTTGGGGCGCTACGCCCGTCCAGGTGTGAACGGCCACGACGGGCACCGCGAACGACTCCGCGAACGAACACGCCCACCGCACCGCCGCGATGCTGATCTCGCTTCCGTCGACGCCGACGATCACCGGCCAGCGGTCGGGCACGGCGGGACCCGTGGCCTGCCGCCACACAGTGACCGGGCATTCGGCGTGGTGCGCCAGCCGTAGGGCCGTGGCGTTCAGATATCCCTCGACGGGCCCGGCACACGACGATCCGATCGCCACCATCGAGGCCGACGATGCCACATCCAGCAGGACATCGGCGGGAGTCGGCCCCGTCATGGTTGTGCATTCGATCGCGGCGGCTGGTTGTTCGCCGCGGATGATGTCGGCGGCACGCGCGAGCGCGGCGTCGCCGAGCACACGGTGCGCCTCGATGTCCCGGACCGGTGCCGGCACCCCATAGAAGACAGGTGCCTGTGGTAGGACGTGAACCAGTCGGAGCGGCACGTTCCACTGCGCGGCGACAGCGGCGGCCCAGCGTGCCGCCGCCTCCGCCACGGCCGAGCCGTCGACCCCGGCGACGATCTGCCGGCCGCCCGTGCCGTGCCCGGTCACCGCTACCTCACCATGTCCCACCGGTTGCATCCCACGACGACGATCAGCGCCGATATCGTGGCCGGCGGGGCGGTGATGGAGAACCTGCGCCGAAGGGGATCGAGTCTTCCGGTGGGTTCGTCGAGGGCGGGGACGGAACCGTACGATTTCGTGAGCCCCGCGGTGCGGACGTCGAGCGGAGTGGCCATGTGCCCAGGCTCTCAGCTGTCGGGACGATGTCAGTAGGGTCTTCGGTCCCCGAATGACGGTCGCGCGGACGGACCGCAGTGCTGCCGACGGTGCGCCCTGTCACCGATGACAATCGGCCCTAACCCGCAGACCCCGCGCGATGGACACTGTTGTCATGCACCAGATCTCCGGCACGAATCGTGACGTAGCGTGGACTGAAGTGGAGACGATCGTGGACACCACAATTCCTGAGGTGAACGTGGTTCGAATCGCGGTGGACCTTGCGTGTCGTGCACCCTCGGTGCACAACAGCCAGCCGTGGCAGTGGACCTATTCCGACGGTCGCCTGGACCTGCACACCGACCGCGGCCGGCTCCTGGCGTCGACCGATCCGAAGGGTCGGCAACTGGTGGTCAGCTGTGGCGCTGCACTGCATCACCTGGAAACTGCGCTGACCGCTCTGCGATGGACGGCAGAGATCGAGCGACTTCCCGACGGGCTTCGTTCCGGGCATCTGGCGACGATCAGGTTCCAACATGACGCGCACCCGCAGTCACACGACTTCGATCTCCTCTCCGCGATCCGCCACCGGTATTCGGATCGGCGTCCGTTTGGTCCGTTGAGTGTGAAGTCGCCGCTTCCGCGCACTCTGCCGGATGTTATCCGCGCCCCGGGGGTGCATCTGACGGTCCTGCCACCCGAAGCTCGCGCGACCCTCGCGGCAGCCACCGAGATCACGGCCGCAGCACGAAGGTACGACACCGCATATCACACCGAGTTACACTGGTGGGCAGGTCATTCCATTCTATCCGGTGGGATTCCCCCGAATGCTCTGGCAACAGCGGAGAACCTCTCCCGGGTGGACATCGGGCGCGGTTTTCCCGCCGGTCGCGACAATGATTCCGCCGAGGAGATCGATCGGTCCACGGTGCTCGTGATAAGCACCGATGCGGATGGGCGGCCGGACTGGCTCCGCGCCGGCGAGGCGCTGTCGGCGGTGCTCCTGGAGGCGACGGTGGAGGGCCTTGCGACCTGCCCCCTGACCCATATGACCGAACTTCGGCAGAGCCGTGAGTCGATCCGTGAACTGCTCCCCGACCGAGGATTTCCTCAGGCCCTGATTCGGCTGGGTGTGACGGACAAGAAGCTCACTCCGCGGCAGACACCGCGGCGCCCCACAGACTCGGTGTTGTCGGTCGTATCGCATCCGCGGTAATCGCGACGGCATTCCCGCCGAGATCTCGTGCACTCGTCCGCTGCCGTCACCTGTGGGAAGTGGCGGCACCGACCTGTAGAGCGGAGGTTGCCGAATGATCAGCATCTTTCTCGTGGACGATCACGAAGTCGTGCGCCGTGGCATCGCGGAACTTCTCACCGCGGACCCGGATCTCACCGTAGTCGGAGAGGCGGCGTCGTATTTCCAGGCGCTGGCCCGGATCCCCGCGCTCCGACCCGATGTCGCCGTGCTCGACGTCCGTCTACCCGATGGAAACGGAGTCGAGTTGTGTCGCGAACTGATGTCTCGGATGCCCGGCATCCGCTGCCTGATGCTCACCTCGTACACCGATGATCAGGCGATGCTCGATGCCGTCCTCGCCGGTGCGAGTGGGTACGTGGTCAAGGACATCCGCGGCATGGAACTCACCGAAGCGGTCCACGACGTGGGCGCAGGCAAGTCGCTGCTCGACAGTCGCGCGGCGGCAGCGCTGATGGCAAAACTGCGGTCGGACGCGAGCTCGGAGCGCGGAACCATCTCCCGCCTGACCAACCAGGAACGGACCCTTCTCGCCCTGCTGGGTGAGGGACTGACGAACCGGCAGATCGCGGAGCGGATGTTCCTCGCGGAGAAGACGGTCAAGAATTACGTGTCACGGCTGCTGACGAAGCTGGGGGTGGAGCGACGGACCCAGGCCGCCGTCATCGCCACGAACATGAGCCCACCCCCGACCTGACCCGCCCGGGTGTGCGCATCCTCTTTGCGCCCTGCCAGGCGCTCGCCGTGGAACAATGCCGAGGGTGATCCCACACGAGGATGAGCGGGATCCCCGATCTCTCCTCGGACCCCTGTCCGAGCTGCGGCTGCGGGAGTTGCTCGCCGAGACCACCGCCGACTCCGGCTTACAGACCACCGTGCACATGTCGGGCCCACTGTCGGTCATCGACTCACTGGTCCGCGCCGCTGCCCTGACCTTCGACCAGTGCCGCGAAGGTGAGGACCTTCTCCCCTACGGCGCCGGTTGCGGCGGCGGTGACGATGGTGTTGACGGGATCATTCACGCGAATTCGAGGAGACCATCATGACCGCGCAGCATCCGATTGTCGTCGGGTTAGACGGGTCGCAGTCGTCCCTGCAGGCTGTGTCGTGGGCTGCGCGGGAAGCTGCGTTGCGCAGCGCTCCATTGACGTTGGTCACCACCATGTTCGTGCCCGGTACCTATGGTGTGCCGATCGGGGTTCCCGTCAGCCTCTTCGAGGAAGAGGAACTCGCCACCAAGCAGCGACTCGCGCAGGCGGAAGAGGTGGTCGCCCAGGCCGCGGCGGGGCATACCCTCGACGTCGACACCGCGTTCTGCACCGGGGTGCCCTCGGGCGAGTTGATCGAGCGGTCGAAGTCCGCGCGGATGGTCGTGGTCGGCGCGCATCGGCACGGGTTCTTCGAACGTGCGGTCCTGGGGTCGGTCAGTGCCGCGGTCGTGGCCCACGCGCACGCACCGGTCGCCGTCGTACGCGGCCTCCCGCACACCGAGGTCAACGCCATTTCCGGTCCGGTCGTCGTCGGTGTCGACGGCTCCGAGCACAGCGAATCCGCGATCACGATGGCGTTCGAGGAGGCGGCGCTGCGCGGCGTCGATCTGGTGGCGGTGCACGCGTGGTCGGATATCGATCTGTACGCGCCGTTCCCCAGCGATGTCGACTGGTCGCAGGTCGAGAGCCGCGAGCGTGCACTGCTGTCCGAAAGCGTGGCCGGCCGTGCCGAGGAGTTCCCGGATGTGACGGTGCGACCGCTGGTGGTCATGGATCAGCCGGCTCGGAATCTGCGGGAGCAGGCCGAGCATGCACAGCTGATCGTGGTCGGCAGCCGTGGGCGGGGCGGGTTCACGAGCATGCTGCTGGGTTCGACCAGTCGGGCGCTGGCGCATTCGGTGACCTGCCCACTGATTGTTGTCCGGTAGTGCTCGCGAGTTCGGACAGCACCGCCCGTACCACCGGTTCGACTGCTCCCGCGGCCACGGGTGAGAGCCCGCGGCCGTATCCGAGGTCGACCACCTCGACAGCGTAGAGCACCCACCGGCGGGGCAGTCGGTCGAGCACGCGCCCCAGTTCGAGTGCCGTGGCCAGTCCGACACCGTGTGTGCTGGTGTTCGGGGTTGGCAGCTCGGCAACGGCGGTCGGGTCGAATCGATGAACGGTTCCGGGTCGTGGTGGCTCGGACACGACGGCATCGACCAGGACGGCCAGGTCCGCTCCGGCCCAGGCGTCCAGTATGCGGGTGGGGTCACCGTCCGAGGTCGACACCCGAATGTCCGCTGCCACGCGGGCAGCGACTTCACGTGCGACGGCGGGTCCGAGGCCGTCGTCGCGGCGGTAGTCGTTGCCCAGCCCGAGCACAACGGCGGTCATCGGCGGTCGATTGTGAGGGTGAGGAAATGAGTGGCGCATGAGATGCACGGATCGTAGTTGCGGATGATCCGCTCACACACCGCGGTCAGGTCGTCGTCGGCAAGCGTGAGATGTGCGTTCACGGCGGTGCGGAGGTCGTGTTCGATGGCCGCCTGGTTCTGTGAGGTGGGCGGGATGATGATAGCCGCCGTGAGGAGGCCGTCGGTATCGAGTTCGTAGCGGTGATACAGCAGTCCTCGCGGCGCTTCGCTGACGCCGTGTCCGACGGCGTATTTCGGTGCGGCGGCGGCGAAAGATGGCGCAGGCCGCTGGTAGCGGTCGATGATCCGCAGGGCTTCCTCGACCGCGTACACGACTTCGACGGCGCGGACGACGATGCTGCGATACGGATTGCGGCATTGCACGTCGAGTCCCGCTGCGGTGGCACTCGATGCGGCCTGCCCCGTCAACTGGGACGAATTGAGGGAGTACCGGGCGAGCGGGCCCGTGAGATAACGCCGACCGTCGAGTTCGGCGTGCAGAGCGGTGGAGTGCGGCACCTGGTGTTCGACGACGTGCCGGGGAAATTCCTCGGCCGGGCAACGCAGTCCGGTGGACGAGACGATCTCGCCGTCTTCGATGGCGTATCGGGATTCGTGCCGGAGTGCGAGGAGATCGTGGTCGAGTTCGATGTCGGGGTAGGTGAACGACGACACCCAGTCAACCGTGGCCACCGCGTACTCGAGCGCGGCGCCGAGTTGTTCGGCGAGCGGAGCCAGTTCGGTGCGGGTCGGTGCGCGATGGAAGCCGCCGACGCGGACGTTCACCGGATGGATGGGACGGCCGCCGATGGTGTCGAGGATGGCGTTGCCCGCCTTCTTCAGGGCGAGTCCCCGCTCGATTGCGGCGCGATCGGTGCGGGCGAGTGCGATCGAGTCCGGCAGACCCAGGAAGTCGGGGGCGTGCAGGAAGTAGATGTGCAGCACGTGGCTCGCGATCCACTCCCCGCAGTAGAGCAGGCGCCGCAGATCGAGAACGGCATCGTCGATCTTGAGCGCACAGGCTTGTTCGAGCGCATTGCAGGCGCTCACCTGATAGGCGACCGGGCAGATGCCGCAGATCCGGGAGGTGATGTCCGGTGGTTCCAGATAGTGCCGCCCACGCAGGAACGACTCGAAGAACCGGGGTGGCTCGTAGATCGCGAGGGCCACCCGGTCCGCGCGGCCGTCGCGGATGGTCACGTCGAGTCGGCCTTCCCCTTCGACACGGGCGAGGGCGCGGACGATCAGCTCCCTACGGGCGGATGTCATTCCGGACGTCCGCCGTTGCCGGTACCGTACGCCGCGACGTTGAAAGTCGCGAAGACACGGGCAATGGCGGAATCGGTCATTCCGCAGGTGCGCAGCCATCCCGTCATCGACGCGAGATTCGGGTCGGTCGTCGGGCCGAAACATCCGTAGCACCCTCGCGAGACCGCCGGACACAGTGCACCGCAGCCGGAATGGGTCACCGGACCGAGGCAGGGGGTGCCGTCCGCGACCATCACGCAGGTCAGGCCGCGACGTTTGCATTCGGTGCACACGCTGGTGTTCGGGATGTTCGGCCGCCGCCCCGCCAGGTACGCCGTGATCACTTCCAGGAGCTGGCGTCGGTCGATTGGGCAGCCGTGCAGTTCGAAGTCGACCGGAACGTGCGCCGAGATCGGGGTCGAGGTCGCGAGGGTGTCGATGTAGTCGGGGCTGGCGTAGACGACCGCCAGGAACTCATCGATGTCGGCGAAGTTGCGCAACGCCTGAATTCCGCCGGCGGTGGCGCAGGCCCCGATTGTGACGAGGAACCGCGACTGCTCGCGGATCGCGCGGATGCGGTCACGGTCGGCGGCCGTGGTGACCGATCCCTCGACGAGCGAGACGTCGTACGGTCCGCCCGTGACGGTGTCGGACAGCTCGAGGAAGTGCGCGATCGACACGGCCTCGGACAGTGCCAGTAGTTCGTCTTCGCAGTCGAGGAGCGTGAGCTGGCAGCCGTCGCACGAGGCGAACTTCCAGACAGCGAGCGTCGGAGTGGTCTTCGGGGGTGCACTCATCACAGCTCCGGTGTTCGTAGGAGGGGTTCGGCGACGGTGTAGTCGACGACCGGGCCGTCCCGGCACAGCAGAAGCTCACCGAGCTGGCAGTGACCGCAGACTCCGGCACCGCACTGCATGTTCCGTTCGAGGGACACCTGGATGTCGCCGGGGCGCACATCCCGATCGGTCAGGGCCCGGGCGCAGAACCGCATCATCGGTTCGGGTCCGCACAGCAACGCGGTGGTCCGGGCCGGATCGACCGGCACCCGGTGTAAGGCTTCGGTGACGAATCCGACCGCACCCGTCCAGCCGGAGACCGGTTGGTCGATCATCAGCTCGACGGCAAGGTCGTCGCGGGATTGCCAGGCGGACAGCTCGGATCGGAAGAGGATGTTCGACGGAGTCCGCGCGCCGACGACGAGGGTGATCCGCCGGAACCGGTCGCGGGCGGCGAGGGCGGCGAGGATCACCGGACGAAGCGGTGCCAGTCCCACGCCGCCGGCGACGATGATGAGGTCCCGGCCGGACTCGCTGCGCAGGTCCCACCCGCGTCCGAAGGGACCGCGGGCACCGAGCACGGTGCCGACCGGTGCGTCGTGGAGGGCCCGGCTCACGGCGCCCACATTCCGGATCGTGTGGACCAAGGTGTCGCGGTCCCGCGCCGGGTCGCCGCTGACCGAGATGGCCACCTCCCCGACACCGTGTGCGTACAGCATCATGAACTGACCTGGCGTGAACTGATTTTCGGGTAGGACGCCGATCGGATGCAGCGTCAGGGTGACGGTGTCGTGCGTTTCGACCGTGCGGGAGGCGACGCGGTAACCGAGCGGAAGCATGCAGTCCTGTGGCACGGGTGTCACTCCTGACGGTGGCCGGCGTAGAGGTCGAGCAGCCGCGCCCGGGTGGACTGGAGGCGGGCGATGAGCACCCCCGACAGCGCCCGGGTGACCGCGTAGGTGAAGGCCGGATCGTCGGCGGCTGTCGCCTGCAGGGCGATCACATCCAGTTCGGTGGCGTCGGTCGCGGTCACGGCGTGCGCTGTGAATTGCCAGCGTGGATTCGTGCCCAGCCAGGACCAGCCCAGGATGTCGCCGCCGTGCAGTGTCTCGAGGCTGACGGTGCCGTGCCCCGGCACCACCGTCGTCAGGACCACACTGCCGGTCTGCAGCAGCCAGCAGCGGGTCGCCGGGTCGTTCTCCCGGAAGACGACGGCGCCGGGAGCGAATCGGGTCGCCGTCGTGAATTCTGCGAGCCGGACACGCTGTTTCTCGGCGAGCGCTGCGAGCGCGGCCGGAAGGACCGGTTC
The DNA here is from genome assembly GCF_002300155.1 of Rhodococcus sp. ACS1. NCBI lineage: Bacteria > Bacillati > Actinomycetota > Actinomycetes > Mycobacteriales > Nocardiaceae > Rhodococcus > Rhodococcus sp. ACS1. The sequence continues at coordinate 290,682 of NZ_NSDZ01000007.1, read as the reverse complement.
GCCGGCGTTCACTGGTCGTCCTGCCCCCACACCGGGAGGAGTTGCGCCAGCCGCGCCGCCTCCTCGGTGATGTCGATGCCGACGGGACACCAGTCGATGCACCGTCCGCATCCCACGCAGCCGGAGCTGCCGAACTGGTCGAACCAGGTGCCGAGTTTGTGGGACATCCACTGTCGGTAGCGGCTCTCCCCCGAGGTACGCACATCGCCGCCGTGCAGGTGGCTGAAGTCGAGTTCGAAACAGGAAGACCAGTGCTGCCACCGCTCGGCGTGCTCGCCGGTCAGGTCGGTCATGTCCTCGGTGGTGGTGCAGAAGCAGGTGGGGCACACCATGGTGCAGTTGCCGCAGGTGAGGCACCGGTCGGCGACGTCCTCCCAGACGTCGGCGTCCCGCGAACGCTGCAACAGTCCTCGCAGGTCCGTCTCCGGCATGCGCCGGCCCATACGCTCGGTGGCGGTGGCGACCGCGGTGCGTGCGGCGTCGACGTCGCCGGGTTCGGCAACGCGGCATTCGACGTCGCCGAGGATCTCGGCGCCGGCTTCGGAGCCGACGTCGACCAGGAAACGGTGGGCGCGGTCGTCGAGGAGTTCGGTGAGCGCCAGATCGAACCCGGGACCGGCTGCGGGGCCGGTCCCCATGGAGGCGCAGAAGCACACCCCGCCGGGTTCGGTGCACTGCGCTGCGACGACGAACAGGTTCCGGAACCGGCGCGCGGTGGGTGTGTCCGCGTCCGGGTCCGGACACAGGACACGACGCAGGATCGCGATCGCCGCCAAGTCGCAACCGTGCACTCCGAGGAACGCATACGGTGTCTCGTCGTCGACGGGTGCCTCCCACCAGCCGTCCGGTTCGGTGGACCACAGTTGCCGCCGCGGCGGGTGCAGGAATTGTTTCCACGACTGCGGGCCCGACGAGTGCGCGAACACCGCGTCGTCGTCGCGGCGGTGCAGCCGGTACGTGCCGGGGCCGGTTTCCACGCCCCACCCCGTCGGCAGATCGGCGCCCGAATCCAGTTCTCCCAGAACGATGGCGCTGTCACGAACCGTCGGGCCGACCACCCGATATCCGTGGCCACGAAGCACCTCGATCAGAAGATCGAGGCCCGTGCGGTCGAGGATTCGTTCACCCGGTCGCTGGACACGTGCGCTGCCCATACGCTGACTCCTCCGCCGGCGGAATTGCCGTGACCACTCATCTCCCATTGAGCCAGCGCACACCCGGCGGTGATAAGGGCCGTTCGGCCTTTCCTCCGGCATAGTCGGAGCCGGGCGGCCGCACTCACGATCGCGGCACGCCGCCGGTGTAATCCTCTGATCGGGCGAGGAGCAGCGGGCACGGGTCGCGACGACGAAGGTCACCGCGCCCAGTGACCGGGTGCTCTACCTCGGCGCTCGCGGACCGAGGTTCGCTGAACACATGATCGAACGCACGCGACGAGGGAGCGCACAGTGAATGAGCAGCAATGGTCGGTGGATGTCCGTCTCGACGAGCACATGGCGGACGGCTCCGAGATGTCGGTGTCGGCGCGGGCGCGGCTGTTGGGGCTCGATGGTGTGACGCTCGAGGGCGCTGGGCGGGCACGGCTGTTCGCCCGCCACTCCACCGCGGTGACCATCAGCAAGAAGGTGGCGGTCGCGCGCGCGTTGGCGGACCTGTCACACAGACTGCTCCGCTCGGCGGCCGACGAGGAGGCGGTCGCCAGGCGCGCGAACCGCGCGGCGCAGGAAATCGGGTCACCCGCGCAACCCGATATCGGGTAGCACGCATCTCCCCTCCATCCGTGTGGACACGTCTTCGGTCGCGTCCCGCAGTGTGACGAGTTGGCGCTGGTCCGCCTCGGGGATGCCGATCCCGAATTTCGTGTGCAACCGCACGAGGAAGTTCAGCCAGTCCATCGAGTCGAGGTCGAACTGTTCACAAAATGGTGAGTCGTCGGCCAGATAGTAGTGCGCCAGATCTCGACGTCGTCGTCCCTCCCGGACTTTCGCGACCCGCCGCCGGTACAGCAGGGCCGTGGTCACCAGGACATGGGCGCCGCCGAGCCGGATCCGGGTGGCCGCCGGTCCCGGTCCCTTTCCCGCAGAACATTAGTGAAACACCCGACACGCCTGGCGAACTCGGAGAAGGTCAGGTTCTCCGTGGCAAGCGAACTGGTGTCGATGTCCGCGCCGACGAATCGGAACGCGGACCTCTCTTCTGTGGGCCGTCGGCATGCCGATCGACGGTCTGCCTTACGCGTCGAGGTGAACGGTCTTGCGCGTGGCCGCTTCGAGGTCCGCGACCGTGGTTTCGATCAGTTGGTGGGCGAGATCGGCGAGCGCGCGGGCGGTGGCCAACTCGTCTCCGATCTCAGGGATTTCGGTGTCGTGCGGATTGCGGCGGGCCATTCCGACGCCGACCAGCGACGTGGTGTCCTGTGTGCGTAGGCGCGCCTCGGCCCGAGTCCGGGATCCGCCTTCTTCCGAGTCGTGTTCGTCGATGACAATGTCCACCGACCATTTCTTCTCGTGCGAGCTCATGGCTGTCTCCTCCTGGTAGTGGTGGCACGTCGCGGTTCGACATGTTCGATGTGTGCGGGCATGATGTCACTGCTTCCCAGCGAACTGTGCCGGTTCAGCCGGACGTTCGCAGAAGGCCCCCGCGATCCCACGAGGCGGCCCGCTCCAGGGCGGCGAGGAGGCGTTGACGGGCGACGCGTTCGGACAGTTCCGGAATGTCTGCCGCCGGAACTCCGGCCAGGTCTCGAACGCTCGCCGCGACGACCCGGGAGATGGTGGATCGGGAGATCGAGTCGTCGAACTCCACTGCAAGACGCGCGACAACCGCGTGTGCTGGGTCCGCATCGGTGCTTTCGGTGGGCGTATCGGTGCTGGCCATCGAGTGTCGATTTCCTCTCTGTGTGGTGGAGGTTCCTTCAGCATCGCCGCCTCGACGCCGGGATCGATAGAGGCGAAGGACCGTAGTCGGTGACTTGTGGCTCTGACCCCTCGGGCCCTCTGCGGGGTTGAATTTACTGAGACGGCATCGACGGATCAGGTGAGTACGGATGGTGAGCACGTTTTCCCGGTCGCCTGCGGGCCTGGTGGTCCGCCCGCTGGACACCGCCGACCATGAGGCGGTCCGTCGGTTGCACGAACGGTTGAACGAGTACGACACGTACATGCGGTTCTTCACCGTCTACCCCGCGCACCTGGCCGCGCTGGCGGAGGCGATTTGTGTGGCCGATCCCAGCCATTACGCGCTCGGCGCATTTGTCGACGGCACGCTGGCGGGTGTTGCCAACTATGTGGCCCTCGATGTCGGCGACGCACCCGCGGAGGTCGAATTCGCTCTTGTCGTCGACGACGAATACAGGATGCACGGGATCGGGACATTGCTGCTGTCCCGCCTCACCGCGGCCGCGCGACAGCACGGCGTCACGCGTATGAGGGCTGAGATTCTGGCGCAGAACGCCATGGTGCTGAAAGTGATTCGAGATCTGGGCTGGTCCTCTGCGTTGCACCGCGATCGCGCCGAGATGCACCTTGATCTCGACCTGGATGACGTTCCTTCGCCTGCGGTTGCGGGCGGATGAACGGGGTCGGCGTGCACGGGTGGACCTCGTCGGAATCAGAGGACCGTTCGGTCGACATCTTCCCGACGGTGGTCCGGGAAACCCACACAGCGTATGTGGCAATGGTCGGCCACGGCGTCCTCCTGGCGGATGGCATCTTCTGCCTTCCGGACGACGCGCGCATCGTAGATTGCCTCGCCGTCGACGACCGTCTGCGCCACACGCAGGGTGCGGCAGGCGCGCGGTCCGAGGAACGCGGACATGTCCGTCTGGCGCCGCGGTACCTGCGCGCGGATCGGCTTCCACCGGGGAGCCCACCATGAACGACATCGTGACCCTGACGATGAACCCCGCTCTCGACATCACCACGGTCACCGGGCGGGTCATCCCCACGGACAAGATGCGCTGCGGTGCCCCTCGGCGCGACCCGGGGGGCGGCGGTATCAACGTCGCCCGGGTCCTGAATATGCTCGGCGAACGGGCGACAGCAGTATTCCCGTCCGGGGGACACAGCGGCCGGGAACTCGAGGATCTCGTGGCGACCGAAGGCGTGCCCAGTCGCACTGTCACGATCCGCGGATCGACACGGGAAAGCTTCACCGTCAACGAGGAACAGACGACATTGCAGTACCGGTTCGTCTTGCCCGGCCCGCGACTGACACCCCGGGAGGTCGATTCGTGCCTCCATCTGCTGTCCACCACCGCTGCGGATGCCCGGTTCGTGGTGGCGAGCGGAAGTCTCCCCCCGGGGGTTCCGGTGGATTTCTATCAGATCGTGGCGGACATCGTGTCCGACCTGGGCGCGCGCCTGTTTCTCGACACGTCGGGTCCGCCGTTGCGGGCGCTCCGTCGCGGCGTATATCTCCTCAAACCCAGCATTCGGGAGCTGCGTGAGTGCGTGGGGCGCGAGTTGCAGACCATCGACGACCAAGTCACTGCTGCAAGAGATCTCATCGCGTCTGGGGTGTGCGAGGTTGTGGTGCTGTCGCTCGGCGCGGCGGGCGCGGTACATGTGACGGCGAAGGAGGCGGAGCATTGCCCCTCCGTGGCGGTTCCCGTGGTCAGCGGTGTCGGAGCGGGCGACAGCATGGTCGCCGGCACTCTCTTCGGGCTGGCACGCGGCTGGGAACTGCGGGACTCGGTGCGTTTCGGAATTGCCGCGGGAGCGGCCATGCTCGGGACCCCCGGCACGGCACTGTGCTGCCGCGCCGACATCGACCGCTACTACGCACAACTCACCGACCACGCCCCGGTGGGTGGTCGCGACAGGTGACCGGTGCGCCAGCTATGCGGCGGTGTCGATTCAGGGTATGGCGGAGACGGTCTACGGGTCATATCGGTCACCGAGTTCGTCGCACTAGGCGCGCCGCAATCAGGTGACTCGGCGTGTGCTGGGCGCCCGGTTCAGCCTTCGGTACGGTGTTCGGACCGTGCACGATCGAGGAGGATCCGGCGTTCGGCGGCGGACACCATGCGCCGGGTGGCCGCCGCCGCATCCGGTGCCACCGACACCGAGGTGATCCCCTTCCGGACCACGTGTTCGGCGAGGGCCGGGTTCGTCGACACGGCCTGACCGCACAAGGACGCGGTGAGCCCCGCGCGGGTCGCCCGTTCGATGATCGAGTCGATGGCATCGAGCACCGCCGGATCCATCGTGTCGAACAGGTCCCGGCAGATCTCGGAGTCACGGTCGACGCCGAGGACGAGTTGGGTCAGGTCGTTGGTTCCGATGGAGATTCCGTCGATTCCGAGGGCCGCGTACTCGGGGATCCAGTAGACGACCGACGGGACCTCCGCCATGATCCACCGGTGCATCCGGCGATCGGAGCCGAGCGGATGCGCATCGAGATGGCGAAGGCAGCTCTCGAGCTCCCAGCGGGTCCGCACGAACGGGATCATCAGGTGCACGTTCGGATGGCGTGCCCGTACGCGGTGAACGACGTCGAGGTCCAGCCCGAACAATTCCGGTTCACGCACGTACCGGAAGCATCCGCGGTAGCCGATCATGGGATTGTCCTCCGCGGGTTCGACGTCGCCACCCGTGAGATTGGCGAATTCGTTGGTGCGCAGGTCGATCGCGCGGTAGATCACCGGCCGGGGCGCGAAGGCCGCGGCGATACGTTCGACACCAGCGGCCATTTTCGCGACGTAGTCGTCCCGCCGGCCCTCGGCCAGCACTGTGGCCGGGTGGGTCCCTTGCAGCGCGTCCATAATCATGAACTCTGCGCGCAGGAGCCCGACCCCATCGACATCGCTTGCCGCGACTGATTCGGCGGCGTCGGGTGTTGCGAGATTGACGTAGACCGCGGTCGCTGTCGGTTCCGTCCAGGCGTGCCCGCCACCGCGCGGAGGGGCCGAGATGCCGGGCGGGGTATCGACGGCGTGCGCGGTCACCGCTACGCCGCCTTCGGATATGGTGCCCGCGTCGCCGTCGACGGTGACGACGGTTCCGTCGATGAGTGTGGTGGTGGCATCCCTGGTTCCGACGACCACGGGTCGGCCCAGTTCCCGGCCGACGATCGCGGCGTGGCAGGTGATGCCGCCCCCGTCGGTGACGATCGCCGCGGCGCGTCGTAATACGGGCAGCCAGTCGGGTCGTGTCATCGGGGCAACCAGGATGTCGCCGTCCTGAAGTCGGTGGGCATCGGCGACCGACCGGAGAACACGCACCTGGCCCGATACCGTTCCGGGGCTCGCGCCGAGCCCCTGCGTGAGCACCCTGCCGGCGGACGCGATTCCCGATGCCGGTGGTGCAGCAGCGGCGATCGGACGGTCACCGAGCGTCGTGATGGGGCGGGTCTGAACTATCCAGAGTTTGTCGCCGGCGAATGCGAACTCGAGGTCCTGCGGCGCCTGGTAATGCTCCTCCACCGAGACCGCCAGCAGGGCGAGGCGCTCCGCCTGGGTGTCGGTGAGGACCCGGATACCGCGCTCGGTGACGGGGATCTCGGTTCTGTGTTCTCCGTCCGCGTCGGCTGTGATCGCGAAATCCTGTGCTCCGATGTGCACATCGAGGACGCGGAATCCGTCCTTGGAGACTGTGTAGGTGTCCGGCTCGACCTGCCCGCCTACCACCACTTCGCCGAGTCCTGTCGCGGCCTCGACGATGACATGATCACGTGCCCCGGTTCGCGGGTCGGCGGTGAACGCCACTCCGGAGCGGTCGGAATCGACCATCCTCTGCACGACGACCGCGGCCGCCGGCTCCTCCGAAACACTGTGGACGCTGCGGTAGGTGAGCGCTCGCTCGGACCACAGCGACGCCCAGCATTTGCGGACTGCCTCGACCAGAGCATCCAGCCCGGCGATATCGGTAAAGCTGTCGTGGATACCGGCGAATGACGTGTCAGCGGCGTCCTCAGCTGGTGCGGAGGAGCGCACCGCGACACGTACCGTCGGGCCGAGTTCGCGGTAGGCCTCGGCGATCTCGGCGCGCAGGGAATCGGGCACCGGCACCCCGAGGACGACGCCGCGCAGCTCCTGCGCGGCGTCCGTGAGCGCGGCCTCATCCGCCCCGGCAGGGGGCAGTGCCCGGTTGCGGAGGGTGGACCGCACCCCGGCCCCGTCCATCGCGTCCAGATAGGCGTCCTTGGTTACGACGAACCCCGGCGGGACGGGAAAACGGGCGTGGGTCAGCTCGCCCAAATTTGCGGCTTTCCCTCCGACGGAGGGAGCGTCGGGCAAGCGGACCTGATCGATCGGTCGTACCCATCGGTGCTCGACCGCCGCATGGGTGGCGTTCATGGGATCTCCTCACCGTCTCGCTCCAGACAACACCGCGCCTGCCGCGACCGCACAGGGTCGAAAGTCACCGTGACGGCGGCCCCGCGCCGCGACCGAAGACCCTGGTGCCGTGCCGGCGCCGAACCGAGGATGAAGGCTATGACGACGACACCGACCGGGCACGCTCTCGCGCTGCGCCGGGCCGCGGCCAGGATCGGGCAGGCCATCGCCGGCGCCGCCCTCATCGGCTTCCACGTGGCCTTCACGAAACCGCTGCGGCGGTGGCGGACCACCTGGGGCGCCACCGCCGCGGAGGCCGCGGCCACGCTCCCCGGAGACGAACTGGTCCCAGCGGCGCGCTGGGGATACACCCACGCCGTCACGATCGACGCACCGCCGGATCAGGTGTGGCCCTGGATTGTCCAACTCGGGCAGGGGCGGGGCGGATTCTACAGCTACGACGGACTCGAAAACCTCATCGGCTGTCGGGTACACAACACCGAGACGGTACTGCCCGACTACCAGATCCTGGCTGTCGGCGACGAGGTGTGGCTGCACCCGAAGGCTCCCCCGTTGACCGTTGCGATGGTCTCGGCAAACTCCGGACTGGTCCTGCACGGACACGACCCGCAGACCGCCGACGCGACCATCTGGGCATTTTACCTGGACCCCGTCGGCGACCATCAGACCCGGCTGGTGGAGAGAGGGCGCGGCAGCTATGGTCCCGGCCTCGCCAGTCGTCTCGCGTTCGGTCCCACTCTCATGGAGCCCGTCAGCTTCGTCATGAGCCGGAAGATGCTGCTGACGATCCGCCGCCTCGCCGGCCCCGCACCCGAACACAGCTGATCGGGAGACCTCCCGGGTCATCTCGCGGGTGCGTTGAGCTAGCTCGGGGTGGGTGTCCCGGGTGCCGGGGGTTCCTCGTAGAGTGCGGCACCTGCGGTCACCCCGGCACCCGCGGCGACGATCAACGTCCGTGTTCCCGCCGGCACGTGGTGGCTGCCGCCGTCCAGTCCGGCCACCAGGGCAGCGGTGTGCATGCGGTGATCCGCGGCGATCGTGATGCGCGATTCGCGTAGCCCCAGTCGCTGCGCGAGTTCGGCACGGAACTGCGGTCGAGCCGGTGCCGCCACGATGCGGTCGACATCCCCCAGTTGCAGGGATGCGTTGTTCAGGCACGCGGTGACGGCGGAGGCCGCCGCTGCCGCGTAGCGCGCATCCATCCATTCGGATCGATCGACGCGCAGCACGTTCCGGTCGTCGAGGTGCCCGACGGTCGCGCGGAACGCACCGCCGAGATCGTCGTCGGCGTTCGCCCAATGGACACGGCCCAGGCCGTATCGGCTGTCCGTCCAACTGCACAGCACGGCCCCGCCCGCAGCGGAGAAGGGGAAGTCCTCGCTCATCCCGTGGCCTGGGTCGGCGTCGCTGGCGACGACGAGCGCGTAATGAATGGTGCGCGAGCGGAGGAAGCCGTCCACGATCTGCAGTCCGGTCAGGACTCCACAGGTGCCGTTTGCGACGTCGAACGAGAACGTTCCGTGGGCGTCGGTGTGTGGGTCCTCCGGATGCGCGCCGATGTCTTCCTGAATCATCGCGGCGAGGGCCGGTTCGCCGAGATTGCGGTCCCGATAGATGCCCGCGTTGACGAGGAGGTCGAGATCGTCCGGGCTTCGGCCGGCTCGTTCGAGGCAAGTTGTCGCGGCGTTCACCGCAAGGCGGAGCGCGCTGTGCCGGGAGCGCCATCCCCCGTGCGCGACGTCTACCCGTTCAATGATCGTGCCCATAGCCGGCCACCAATTGTTCGTCTACTTGTACCAGGACGATGCCGATTTCCAGGCCGGATGCCAACGAGATCAAGGCAACGGTCTCCCCTGGCCGGATACGACCGGCCTCGAGCTCCTCGACCAACGCCACGGTATGGGTTGTCGAGGCGGTGTTCCCGTACCGGTCCACCGTGATGACTGCATCATGGCGGGGTGCGTCGCCGAAGGACTCGGTCAACTTGGCCATCCCTTTCCGGATCGCACGTGCGGAGGTCTGGTGCGTGATCACGTGGTCGATGTCGTGAACCGCCAGGCCGACGGTCTCGAGGACCTCGTGCAGCAACAACGGGGTGTCGGCGATCGCTGCCTTCTGGATGGCTCGCGAATCGGTGAACATGCGTGCGCCGGGATCGTCGCCCTTCGGATACGCGGTGCACAGTCGGCTGTAGTCGGCCACTGTCGTGAACCCGGCGAGCCGAATCCCTCCCGCTCCGGCCGGGGCCCGTTCCAGAACGAGCGCGGCACCCGCGTCGCCGAGCGTCAACGACGCCAGCTCCTTGCTCATGATGTTGTGTATGTGCTGCGCGGCATTCTGTCCGAGCTGGGAGATGTACTCGCCACTGACGATCAGGGCACGTTCGATGACACCCTGCCGAATCCAGTTGTTCGCGACCGTCACCCCGGTGAGCATTCCGGCGCAGGCATTGGCGAGGTCGAAGGTCATCGCGGTGACGGCACCGATGGCGTGGGCGACTGCACCACTCATCGTCGGTTCGAGCCACTGGGTCAGTCCTCCCCGGAATTTCGTGATACTGCAACTGATCACGACATCGATCGACGCCGCGGTATGCCCGGACCGGCGGAGCGCGTCCTGGGCTGCGGCGGTGGCAAGGGTGTAGGAATCCTCGTCGCCCACCGAGACCCGGCGCTCGCGGATGCCAGTCAACCGTTCCAGGTCGATGTGTGTCGTGTGACGTGTCGTCGCCATCAAATCGTCGGTGGTGAGCCGCGTCGACGGCAGATGCCGGCCCGCGCCCGCCACCCGGCTGCGATACGGCGCCCGGTCGCCGTCGTCCTCGGCCTCCATGACCAACCAGTGCTTGACCATCGAACGTGCCTCCTCCGTCCACCCACCATCTCGCAGGCGCGGGGGCCGCTACCAGAGCACTTCGGCCCCTGTCCGGGCCCCGGCCTCCCGACCCCTCGGTCGGGGCGCGTCGGGGTGGGTGAAGGCCAGGAGAGGCCCAATGGCCCTTTCTTCGAACATGTCCGACGGTGAGGCTGGATTTCGAGGGAAGGAGCCCGCCATGCATGCGCGGCACATCATGAGCAGCCCGGTCACCACCGTCACTGCGTCGACGCCGATCGACGAATGCCTCCGGATCGTCGAAGAATCCGGGTATACAGTCCTGCCCGTGGTCGACGAGGCGCACCATCTGGTCGGGATCGTCTCCGAAGGCGACCTTCTCCGCGAGAAATTCCGAACCTTGCCCCGGCCTGGCTCGGATATCGCAGAAACGATGACCAGTCCGGTGATCGCGATGACTCCGGACACCGACGTCAGTAGTCTCGCTTCCGCGATGCTGCGTTCGGGCCTGCGTGGCATTCCGATCGTCCACGACCGCGACGTCATCGGAATCGTCACGCGGCGCGACCTTCTCGGACTTCTGACGATGGACGACACACACATCGCGCACGAAGTGCAGCACCGCCTCGACGTGTATGCGGGATCACCGCGCTGGACGGTCACGGTGACGGAAGGCGAAGTCGCGATCGCGGGGCTACGCGGCGACGACCCGGAACGCGGGGTCGTCGAGGCCCTCGCCGAGACCGTGCCCGGCGTTGCCGACGTTCAGTTCGTCCAGACGTGAGTCGCCGCGACGTCCTGCGCGTCCGGGCACAGTGCGAGCACTTCCCGGAATCCGTCTGCGAGGCATGCGGTCAGAGCATCGAGATCGGGAACGGCGTCGGTGTCGGCGTCGATCCCGACGCAGCATTGCGACGTGTAGGACATCAGCGTCACGTTGAACGCCGATCCCAGGGTGGGGCTGAACGCGTAGTACCGGAGGACTTCCGATCCGGCGATGAACAGTGGCACCGGCGATCCCACCACGTTCGAGGCGACGAAGTCGACATGTTTGAGCATGTTGCCCAAGGTCGATGCCGGAAGCAGATTCAGGGCACCGGCAATGGTGGGCGACAGTGCCACCGCGGGTTCGTTGCGCCAGACGTCGACGGTGGCGTGGACGGTACGGATCAGCTCGGCGGGGTCACCGATGTCGGTGGGTAACCCGAACCGGGCGAGCGTGATGCGATTGCCTCCCAGCGAATGCTCCGCGGTCCGGAGACTGATGGGGAGCGTCAGGCGCAGCTCGTGGATGTCGACGCCGTGGAGACGGTGATACCGTGCCATTCCCCGCAGCACCGACGCCAGAAAAGCATCGTTGATCGAGCCCCCGCCGAGGCTGGCGGCCCGGCCCAGAGCTTCCACTGGGACGTCCAGCACGGCGAAGCGCCGTCGAGTGCTGCGCTTGGTCATCACCGGGGAGAGAGTGGTGACCACCGGGCGCGTGAGGCGCGTAATCGATCCCAGGACGGTGGCGGTGTTGCGCAACGTCTCACCCGGGTGCCGTGCCAGCTCCGCGCCGTGCCGGGCCACTGCTGTCGACGCCCGTCGCGCAAACTTGGTTGCGGTATCCCGGTACCAGGCAAGACCACCGGTCAGCGGACAGGACTCGGCCTCCTGAGGCTGCGCCGTCGCGGCGGGCTCTGCACGGGTGGTGCCCTCACGGGTGAAATCGACCATTTCCCGAGCGATTTGCATGCCGCCGACACCGTCGGTCAGGGAATGGTGCACCTTCATGACGAGGGCGGCCCGCCCCGAGTCGAGGCCGCTGAGCACCGTGAATTCCCACAGTGGGCGGTCCTTGTCGAAGGCTGTCATGCCCACGGTCCGGGCGAAGTCGAGGACGGCGGCCCAGCCTCCCGGGGCCGGCACCGTGAACCGACGCAGATGCCAGCTGAGGTCGAAGTCGGGGTCGTTCACCCATCGAGGCGGGGCCGGACTCATCGGGTCGGTGACGACCTTGCGCCGGAAGATCGGAATGTGTTGAGTCCCGCGACTCATCATGTCGATGAACCGCGACCAGTCGGGGCTCCGATCGAGGAGGGCCACGGCGACGATCGTCGAGCGCAGGATCGGGTCCTGCTCCATCCGCCACGACATGTAGTCCGTCTGTGTCATGTATCGGTGTCGTACCGCTCTCATCCTGATCACCTCGCTGCCCGCGGCCGCAGGCCTCGGAGGGAAAACACATGCGGTCGGGCACTTCTCGCCTCGGTCCTCGCTGCACGCTCCAGTATCTCGGGGAGTTTGTGACTGCTCCAGTGCCGAAATGCTCTTTTCCCGCCTGCCGCCGGCGACGGACGCTGAGGGGCGTCCGAATGTACCCACCGGGGAAAGAGCAACCATGTACCAGATCCATTCCGAGGTACCGAGACTCCGGTGGCCGTGGGTCGTCGTCTCTGCGCCGCCCGGACGACATTGGTAGGCGTCGGCCTGATGATCGCCGCCGTGCCGATGGTCGTCCTCCGGGGCGTCAATTCGTTGTGACTCCCCGATCTACTCGCGGTCCGCATGTCACATCGGCATCATGTTCATGGGCGGCAGTATGCCCATGCTGTGCAGCCACATCATGAACTGGTGCATCATCTGCATCGCATCCATCGCGGTCACCTCCTTCCACGCGGCAATCCCCGACGACGTCGCGGCCCAAGGTCATGGCGGTCCGTGTGTCCGCAACGTGGCGAGGCGTTCCCGGTACTCCGTCTCGTCGATTTCTCCTCGTGCGAAGCGTTCCGCCAGAAGCTTTTCGGCTCCGTGCAGGGCGGATGGTGAATGTGCCGGCGGCATCGACGCGGTGTGGCCGACGTAGTGGACGAGTACGCCGATGCCGAGTACGAGCAATCCCCAGAACAGTGCCATCCCAACGAACATCAGTGCATAACCCCAACCCCAGCCGGGTTCGTAGTCGTACATCACGGCGAGGCCTCCTACTCCTCGGTGGCGGCCGCTTCGGCTCGATCGGCAGGGCGGCGGCTCCCGTGCCTCCAGTGTCTCGCTCCGTCGACGACAGGCACAGAGTCTTTCGGCTCCTGCCCTGGTCGCCCTGCAGACCTCCGCCGTCGCTGAACGGCCGTTCGGCCCTCTGCGAATTCTGTACGCGTCCGGATCCGGGAGGGGTCATCGACTAACGCGTTCCCGATGCTGGGTCGGCGGCATGAACCGGCGCGTGCCGCCTGTAGGCCGGAACGACATCGACGTCTGTAAAGCTCCGCGTGTGTGCACCCATGGGGGATACGGCAGCGCACTCCGCTCAGACGTCGGTGCGGCAGATCATCACCGGGCACATCACGTGATGCAGAAGGTTCTGACTGGTCGATCCCATCAGAGAGCCGGCGAACCGATTATGGCCGTGACTTCCGACGACGACGAGTTGGGCATCGGCGGCATATTCGAGGAGAAGTTCCGCGGGATTCTGCTCCTCGATGATGGTCGTCAGCTGGAGGTCGGGGTACTTCTCTCGCCACCCGGCCAGACTCTCCGCCACCAGGACGGCCTGTTCCTCCGCCACGATTTTCCAATTCACCTTCTCGCCCGCGGGCCGCCGACCCACGATGTCACCGGCGCCCCACGCGTGCACTGCCAGGATCGGGACCTCGAACAATGTCGCGAACTCGACCGCGGACTCGATGGCCAGGGCGCTGAGTTCACTGCCGTCGACACCGACGATGACGGGGCTGTGGTCCGGCTCCGGGGATCGGCTCTGCGACCGGAAGACCGTGACAGGGCAATGCGCGTGGTTGACCACTCGCATGACAGTCGAGCCGGTGACGAGCGACTTCATTGTGCCGGCACCGGTGGCGCCGGCCACCACCAACTCCGCATGTTCGCTCATTGCGACAAGGGCCTGTCCCGCGGGCCCCGGATGGGTGCTGCGCGACAACCGGATATTCGGGAAGGCCTGCCGCACTCGGTGCGCGACCCCATCGAGGATCTCGTCCGCGGATCGTTCTACCTCCGCAGCGAATTCGTCCTGGAACAGCAGTGCCGCCTCGCTGAAGTGATATCCGGGGGTTGGCAGCGAGTGCGCCAGATGCAGAGGCGCGTTTTTCCGCTGGGCTACCGCCGCAGCCCACACCGCGGCCCGCAACGCGCGTTCCGAGCCGTCGATACCGACGACGATGGCTTGCCGGTTCGCGAGAGTGCTCATGGTCTACTCCATCTCCTGGGCACACGTGTCAGGCTCGGCGGGCTTGGGGCTGTCGGGCGATCGCCTGCTGAAGTTCGGCGATGCGGCTCTGCTCGTGACTGTCCGCCTTCAGCTTGTCGGCGGCCGTCACCACATGGGCGTCGGGTCCCGGAAAGAGGAGCGCCTCATGGTCGTTGCGCAGCCACCTGACGCGATACGGCGTCCCGCCGTCGGCCTGACGGACCTCGACAATCTGCCCGACGTCGTCCGGCGTGTCGACGATCGTGCCCTTGACCACCAGCCAATCCCCCGGTTCTGCATGCATTCCGATCTCTGTCCGCCACAACCCATATGGCCGATTGGTGCGTAGCGGTTTCGATTGTCGGTGGCGGGTGCTGCGGCGGGCAAGAGGCTTTCGGCACCTGTCCAGACCCAAGCGGCCGGGAGAAGACGGGCGGTGGCGGCCCAAAAGTGACGGTCGGCCCTAGTCGGGGGCCGGGCCGGGCGGGTTCGATGGCAGAAGGAATATCACCCCGGATGGAGTCGACATGAAGCCAGCACCCAGAGAACGCCGACTGCCTGCGGCCCGGCGAATCCCGCAGTCGAATGCCGGAGGCAGGCAGCAATGCGTTCCGGTGCCCGAACCGGACGTCGTGAGGTGGCCCGATCCGAGCCCGTTGGCCAACTGGTGGGTGCGCGTCATGTTCGACGCCGATTACGATCAACGCGCGTCGTGACTGTCCTCTGTCATCTGATACTGTACACGAAATCCCAACTGTCACAAATCTTTGCGCCCCCACGGGGCGGCTACAGCGGATGAAACGGTCGTGGATGAATCCTTCGGAGGACTGCACCTGTGGTCGATCCACTCGCCCCGACGGGGCACTCGTTACAGGAGGAATAGATCATGAGCACACTCGTCGTCTATGAGTCGATGTTCGGAAACACCCGTCACGTCGCCGAAGCGATCGCGCGTGGAGTGGCCACGACCGGTGCGGTGAAAACTGTTCCGGTGTCGCAGGCACGTGAGGAGGACCTGTCCGCGTACGACCTGTTGATCGTCGGCGGCCCGACGCACGTACACGGGATGAGCCGGGAGTCGACGCGCCGCGGTGCGGAAGAGACCGCTCACAAGCCTGACAGTACGGTGACGCTCGAGCCCGATGCCACCAGTGAGGGTCTTCGAGAATGGCTCTCGTCGCTTCCGCCCTCACATGGCAGGGCAGTCGCGTTCGACACCCGTGCGGATGCACCCGCCTTGTTGACCGGGAGGGCATCGAAAGGTATCGGAAAGAAGCTTCGCCACTTGGGGTTCGATCTCGTTGCGGAGTCGGAGAGTTTCCTTGTCGACAAGGAGTCGCATCTCGAGGACAACGAAGCGGCGCGGGCCGAACAGTGGGGGCGAGTGCTCGCGCAGCATCAGTGATGCGACCGCATCTGGTGCGTGCCCGCGCTCGTACGCCGATTTCGGCCAGAACCAAGCCGCCTCAGACGAGGCTCCCATGGCGAATCACGTGACCCTCACGGCGCCGCGAAGACGGTAACCGGCTCGTGCATGGAATTTACGTTCGAGGACCGGCGCATCCTGGTGGACTGCGGACTGTTCCAGGGATCACGCAGCCTCGCGACGCTGAACTGCGGGGCTTTCGCCTTCGCGCCGGACACCGTTGACGCCGTCGTCCTCATCCACGCCCATATCGATCATTGTGGACTGCTGCCCAAACTGGTGGCACAGAGCTACGAGGGACCGATATTTTGCACCGACCAATCCGCCGACCTCCTGGAATACATGCTCGCCGACGCCGGGCGGATCCAAGAGTTCGAGGCAGAGCGACGAAAAGGCGTTCCACGCAGATCCTGAGGGGCCTTCAGGGATGGACTACGTCGTCTGCGAATCGACCTACGGCAGCCGAACGCGGGCGCAACTCACCCTCGCCCAGCGACGCGACCTGTTCGAAGAAGAAATCAACACGGCCATCGCCCGCGGCGGCAATCTGGTGATCCCCGCCTTCGCACTCGAGCGCACCGAGGAACTCTTACTCGATATCGCGTATCTCGCCGACCAGAATCGCATCCCCCACGTGCCGGTCTCCGTCGACTCACCACTAGCCAACCGTGCGACCAGTGTCTTCGCCAGACATGCATCCGAACTCGAGGATCTCGGCGGCAAGGATGTCTTCCACCATCCCGCGATCCACTATGTAGATGACGCTTCCGCTTCCATGCGGATCAACAACATGTCGGGGGGGGCATCGTCGTTGCGGCCTCGGGCATGTGCGAGGCCGGACGCATTCGCCATCACCTCGAGCACAATCTGCATCGCCGGGATTCCACGATCCTGTTCGTCGGGTTCCAGGCACAAGGATCGCTTGGACGTGTGCTGCTCGAAGGCGCAGAGCGCGTGCGCATTTCGGGAACCGACCTCAATGTTCGAGCCCATGTCCGGCGGATCGACAGCTATTCCGCCCATGCCGACCAGACCGAACTTCTGACGTGGATCACGGAGCGGAAGCCGATCTCGGGCAGCTTGTTCCTGACGCACGGGGAGCCGGGGGCAGCGGCGGCGCCGGCCGAACTGGTCACAGAGCACGATCCTTCGCTTACCGTCATCATCCCGGCGATCGGAGAAAGTTACCAGCTGCAGTCCGGCACCCCGGCGAAGCTGGTCGGCACCGCGCGTTCGGATGCGGCTCAATTGGTCGGCCGCGACTGGCAGAACGACTACGCCGACTTTGCGGTCGGTCTCAAGCACCAACTCGCGCGGATCTCGGATTCCGAGAACCGTCGGAGGGCAATCGCGGCCATGCGCAAGGTTCTCGACGATTACGCCGAACCCCGCGACACTCGGCAGAAACGGGTCCGCGTCTGATCCGACGGGATCTGTCCTCCCTGTTGTTGCCGGAGCGAGCGGCGGCTCACGCTCCTCGACCGTGCCCGGCCCGGATGGCGATGCCCGAGATCGGCGCCTAGCGTGGATGAGGCCCCGCGTACCCGGCTGCCTGGGACGGCAGATAGGTCGTGAACCAGCCGCGAGCCACGGCCGCGACCTGTTCGAGAGTGCCCGGCTCCTCGAACTGGTGCGTGGCACCCGGAACGATCTCGATGCGGCTGTTGCCGGGGATCGCGGCCTGTGCCCGGCGATTGAGGTCGAGGAAACCGACGATCAACAGGGTGCAGGTCTGCACTTTCCTCAGGCACTCGCCCGCGAGGTCGGGTCGACCAGTCGCTCCGAGAGGAGGTCGATGTCGAACACCAGGGTTCGATCGCCTCCTTCGCCGACGCAGAGGAGGTCGAACAGGAGTGTGGCGAGTCCGGCTCGGTTCAGGATGTCGGCGACGTAGCGGTTGCGGGGGCTGTGTCGGCTGCTGCCGCTGCCGTGCGCGAACACGACCATCCCGATGGGGTCTTCCGGGATGGTCAGGTGTCCTGCAAGCCGGACCGTGCCCGTGTCGATTTCGATGTTCTTGTCGCACAATGGCGGATCATCAATGCCTTGGGCTGTGATGGCCGGTTCGCGGACGCCGTCGCGTGCGGCCTGCAGCAGCGCGGTCCGGCCTGCCAACGGGATCCGGTCGAGGCCGACGTGGAACCGTTCGCCGTGTCACCCTCGCCGCCAGGCTGATTTGGAGGAGTAACGCGAAGAAGTCCTCGGGTTCGCGCGCCGACCTGCGACTATGTACCGATTTGGCATCGATGCTTCGAGCGTTCGGAAGGTACGACTATGTCCGATTTGATGGTTGACCTCATGGCCTCGCCGCGGACCGCGCTCTGGCATGCGTGCACGCGGGTACCTGTCGGTCGGCGCTTTCCTGGCGGAGCGCACAGGCAGCCGAGAACGAGCGCGACGGTCCTGCCGGGTTTCACGGATCACCACTCCGGGTCTCGGTTGCCGGTCGGCGTGTTCGAGGACTGTGGACCCTAGTGCAAGGAGACGATGGTGGGGTCGAATCGAGGGGTACTGTCCGCACGATGTGGAAAGCGCCGTGACCGGTGTCCCGTTCTTCCCACGTGACCCCCGTTCGACGGTCGCTGTGCCCAACGCTGGTGTCAATGGAAAACAGGCGAACATGCTCGCGTGCGATGGAGGCTGAGACCGTGACCCGGCCGCTGATCGATCTGCGTCACCACGGCGCAGTCATCTTCGATCTCGACGTGGTCGTCGACACCGAGGCGGCGAGAACCGCAGCATGCGCTGACGTTCTCGACGCCTTCCTGTCCCGGCGCGCAGGCGAGGGCGGTGTGGACCGCGGTCCGTTCCGCGACCGCGACTACCACCGGTTCTTCGAGGGGCGGACGACAGCGGCGGGAATCACCGACTTCTTGACATCCCGGGGCGTATCCCTTTCGCGGGGGGTGCGCGGCGCGGCGGCGGATGAACATACCGTTGCAGGACTGTGCGCACGCGTAAGACAACACTTCCGGGCGCGCATCGCGCGTGACGGTGTGCCGTGCGTCGAATCGACTGTGGCTCTGGTGCGCCGGTTGCGGGGTCTCGGGGTCGGGACTGCGGTGTTCTCGGCGGGTGGCGATGTGAAGGACGTGCTCGCTGCCGTGGGAATCGATGACCTGTTTCCGATCGGGGTCGACGAGGCCGCTCCGCGGAACGCCGCGGCCCAGCTCGGTGCACCGCTCGCGAGTGCGGTGGTGGTCACCGCCTGCGAGGACTCTGTAGCGGACGCGAGCCGAGCCGGGTTCGCTCTGGTGGTCGCCGTCGGCCGGTCGGAACGGACCGATGTGTTGCGAAGTCGGGGCGCCGACGTGGTGGTCGGGAACCCGTCCGAGGTCGAACTCCGCGCGTGCGATCGCCGGCTCTCCGAGATTCCCGACGCGATGACCTCCCGTCACGAGCTCACCGCGCTCCTGCGTGTGCGCAGGCCGGCGATCTTTCTCGATTTCGACGGCACACTGGCGGACATCGTGCCCGATCCGGCCGCCGCTGCCCTCGTCGACGGAGCGGCAGCCGCACTGTCCCGATTGGCCGCCGAATGTCCCGTCGCCGTGATCAGCGGCCGTGACCTCGCGGATGTCCGGGAACGGGTCGGCATGTCCGGGATCTGGTACGCGGGCAGCCACGGCTTCGAACTCGCCGGGCCCGCGGGCCAGAGGTACGAGAATCCCGGCGCGCTCGCCGCCGTTCCTGTCCTCGACCGGGTGGCCCCGGTCCTGGTGGAGCGTCTGCAGCACATTCCGGGTGTGCTCGTCGAACGCAAGCGGTTCACCGTCGCGGTTCACTACCGGAACGTGCCGGCCGAGCACGTCGACGAGGTCGCGGCGGCGGTGTACGACGTCGGAGGCGGGGAAGTGGCGCTCCGGGTCACCGGTGGACGGAAGGTGATCGAACTGCGCCCCGACGTCGAGTGGGACAAGGGCCGGGCATTGCAATGGATACTCGAGCACGTCGTCGATGCTGGGTCGGCGCTGCCGATCTACATCGGCGACGACCTGACGGATGAGGACGCTTTCGACGCGGTGTCGGCCGAGGGGGTGGGCATTGTGGTCCGGAGCCGGGAGGCCGCAGATCGGCGATCCGCGGCGCAGTTCGCGGTGAACGCCCCGACACAGGTTCGGGAACTGCTCGAGCGACTGGCGGATCTGCTCGACCGAGACCCCGCGGACGCATCGCGGGCCGGGGGATGGATCCTCTTCTTCGACGGCTACTCCCCCGCGACCGAAAAACTTCGCGAGGCTGTCTGCAC
This sequence comes from Rhodococcus sp. ACS1, assembly GCF_002300155.1. Lineage (NCBI taxonomy): Bacteria > Bacillati > Actinomycetota > Actinomycetes > Mycobacteriales > Nocardiaceae > Rhodococcus > Rhodococcus sp. ACS1. The sequence goes on along the minus strand of NZ_NSDZ01000007.1, from coordinate 270,692 downwards.
GGTGGGTAACGGATTCTTCGCCACGCGCGGCTGTGCACCCGAAGCTCCCGCCGGACCGGGCCACTATCCGGGCACCTACGTCGCGGGCGTCTACAACCGTTTGAGTGAGGAGCATTCGGGCACGGCCCTGGTGAACGAAAGCCTGGTGAATGTGCCGAACTGGCTGACGACGACGTTCCGCATCGACGGCGGACCGTGGTTCGATCTCGAAGCGGTCGAATTGCTCGACTACCGCCAGTATCTCGACCTCCGCCGGTCGGTGCTCACCCGCAGGTTGCGGTACCGCGATCGGGACGGGCGGACGACCTCGGTCGTCCAACGCCGTTTCGTCGCAATGCATCTCCCCCACGTCTGTGCGCTCCAGACGACGATCGTGGCCGAAGACTGGTCCGGCACGGTCGAATTCCGTTCGGCTCTAGACGGTTCGGTGCGGAACACCCTCGTCGACAGGTATCGAGACCTCGCCAGCGACCACCTCGAACGAGTACACGCCGCCGAGCTGCCGCCCGATGCGGTCCTACTGACCATGCAGACGAACCGCTCCCGCATCCCGGTGGCGATGGCGGCACGGACCACGGTGTGGTTCGACGGTAAGCCCTGCAACAGCCACGACCGGTTCTTCGACCGCGACGGAAGAACCGGACACGACATCACCGTCGACATCGCGACGGGGCGCCCAGTCACGATCGAGAAGACGGTGACCCTGTTCACCGGGCGCGATCACGCGATCTCCGACCCCGGCGACGAAGCTACCCGCTGGCTGCCTGGGTTGGGCAGATTCGACGAACTGCTCGACGGTCACGTGCTGGCGTGGGAGCACCTGTGGGACCGGGTGGGAATCGACCTCGCCGGCCACGAAGACGCATCGCGGATCGTGCGGTTCCACCTACTGCACCTGCTGCAGACGGTTTCCCGGAACACCGCAGACCTGGGCGTGGGTGTCCCGGCTCGTGGTTTGCACGGCGAGGCGTACCGGGGCCACATTTTCTGGGACGAACTCTTCGTCTTCCCCGTCTTGAATCTGCGAGTTCCCGCACTGACCCGGTCGCTGCTGCACTACCGGTACCGTCGCCTCCCCGAGGCCCGCCGCGCGGCGAGCGCCGCCGGGTACCGGGGTGCGATGTTCCCGTGGCAGTCGGGCAGCGACGGGCGTGAGGAAAGCCAGCAACTGCACCTCAATCCACGATCCGGGCGCTGGCTGCCCGACCCCAGCTGGCGCCAACACCACATCGGCATCGCGATCGCGTACAACGTGTGGCAGTACTACCAGGTCACCGGTGACCTGGAGTTCCTCGGGGATTTCGGCGCCGAGATGCTGGTGGAGATCGCCCGATTCTTCGCCAGCCTCGCATCGTACGATCGAGCGCGGTCCCGGTACATCATCCGCGGCGTCGTCGGACCGGACGAATTCCATTCCGGCTATCCCGACGCACCCTACGACGGTGTCGACAACAACGCATACACCAATGTCATGGCGGTGTGGGTGATTCTGCGCGCCATCGAAGCACTCGATGCCGTTCCGGCCCCGAACCGGGCAGACCTCGTCGACAGCCTCCACCTGGACTCGCAGGAGATTGCCCGGTGGTCGGACATCAGCCGCCGCATGTTCGTTCCCTTCCACGATCAGGTGATCAGCCAATTCGAGGGCTACGGCGATCTGACCGAACTCGACTGGGACCGCTACCGCGAGCGGTACGGCGACATCCAGCGGCTCGACCGCATACTCGAGGCCGAGGGCGACGACGTCAACCGGTACCGGGCCTCCAAGCAGGCCGATGTGCTGATGTTGTTCTACCTCCTCTCCGCCGACGAACTGCGGGATCTGTTCGGGCTCCTGAAGTATCGATTCGAACCGGACGCCATCCCGCGGACCATCGACTACTACCTCGCCCGAACCTCGCACGGCTCGACCTTGAGCGCGGTCGTGCACTCGTGGGTACTGGCCCGCGCCAACCGCGACAAGGCGATGGACTACTTCGAGAGGGTGCTCGCCTCCGATATCGCGGACATCCAGGGCGGTACGACCGCGGAGGGCATTCACCTGGCTGCCATGGCAGGCAGCATCGATCTACTTCAGCGGTGTTTCACCGGCCTCGAAACACGCGGCGATCGACTGGTTCTCGGCCCACAGTGGCCGGAGACGATGGGCGCGCTGGTGTTTCCGATCTCGTACCGTGGACACCAGCTGTGGTTGGAGGTCAGAGGGAGGCAGGTCGAGGTCAGCGCCGGCGCCGGAAACCAGCGACCGATCGAGATCATGTGCCGTGACCGGGTCGTCGAACTGCGGCCGGGCTGCACCGTCAGCCTGGGCTAGCCGGGTGGTGCGCCGATCATCTCCAGCCACTCGACGGCCCCGGCGGTGTGGGCGGAGTGGAGGTTCGTGCCTCATTCGACCTCGATCACGCGGGCGTGAAGTGCTCGCCGCCGTGTTGGGTCATCGCGATCGACTTCCCGTTCGGACCAGTCGCCACCAGGGCCCGCAGGTGGGGCCGGTGCTCGCGTCGGGTGCGGCGGAGTCTGCGAGGACCTCGTCGCGTCGTGTTCCGGGCAGCACGCGGTATCGGATCGAAGCGCGGTGGCTCACCAGGGCCAGGGGCCACCACAGCGCGCTCACGTAGTCGTCGGCGGCCCGGGCGCCGTCCCACTAATAGAAACCCCGGTATCTCTCGTCTTCGTCTGCCGTCAGCCACAGCTTGGAGACGAAGCCGGGGAATCCGGCGAACAGGGGGGTGTTGAGCACGCTTTCCGCCCGGAAGAGGGCGTGGCCACGGCCGTGGACTCCGCGCAGCCGGAAGGACACGACGAGGACTACCGGGTCGGCGAGAGGGGCACCGTCCGCAACGGTTTCCCGGTAGACGGTGCCGGTGGTGCCGTCGGCGAAGGTCATCCGCCGGCCCTTGTTTCGGGTTGGTTGGTGAAGGCGGCGGCGCGCGATCAGGTATGCCGTTCGTGCGGCGCAGCGGGCGAGTCGCGGGGCGGCCACCCTCAGCGGCAATGGTCGAGGTTCGGTATCGGCCGCGGCGCTCGGGGTGAGTGAATGCGGTGCAGGTTCGCGGGTTGTCATCGTTCGTCCTCGTCGGATGGTCTGTGCGGCGGCGGTCAGCGCTCGTTGCGGTCGCAGCAGGGGAAGAACACTTCCGTGTGGCGTGCCGCAGTCCGGGGACCGTCGAGGTAGCACTCCCAGGGGTCACCGGAGACGGCGTAGCCGTGGGCGGAGATCCAGTGCGCGGCCGCGCCGTAGGCGGCGCACACTCCTCGGTAGTCGCCCACGTGGACTGTCGTGGCGACGGTGCCGCCCTGCAGTGCCGTCGGTTCGACCTGTCCGCGGGCGGTGATGCGGCCACTGAGGGGGAATCCGGCTTCGATATCGCACTGTCCGTCCGCAGACTCGCGGTACCGCGCGAACGGGGCCCCGGAGATGCGCCGTCCCTGTTTGTCGGCGACCGCGACCACCTCACCGAATGCGGGCCCGAGAAAGTCGCCGAGGCGGTCCCAGTCGACATGGCCCCGGACCACGGCCGCCGGGGTTGCGTCGACTTCGACCAGTTCGACTTCGTAGCCCATGGTTCCACCATCTCGCTGCTTCGTCGGCGCGGGCAGGGCCGAAGGTCCCCCGTCGCCGGTCCTTGGGCATCGAATCCTGTGTGACCGCCTCCTCGCCCGTGCCCGGGCTGCTCGACACGCCTGGGCCGAGGTGCCTGGCTGGGAACATGTGCCCGAGGTGGTTGCCACGGCAGCGGCGGGTTCGGAATAGTCGAGGCATGGTGCGCCGGACCGGGAGAGTGCTGCCGCCGTGGTATCTCGCCCACGTCAACAGGGTGATCGTCGGCCTGCACCGGCTGGGGGTGCCGATGCCGATGCCGGCGCTCACCGTCCCGGGCCGGACGACGGGGGTGCCGCGGTCGACGCCGGTCTCGCCGTACGAGGTGGACGGCCACACCTACGTCGTCGCCGGGTACGCCGAATCGGATTGGGCGAAGAACGCCCGGGCGGCCGGGCGCGGGGAACTGACCCGCGGGCGCCACCGCGAGCGTGTTCGCCTGGTCGCGTTGCCGGTATCGGAGCGGGCCCGGATCCTTCGCGAGTTCCCGATCCGGGTGCCGCACGGGGTCACCATGTTCCTGAAGGCAGGGACGGTCGCGAACTCCTCTCCGGAGGCGTTCGCGGCCGCCGCCGACCGGTGCGAGGTGTTCCGCATCGAGCCGCTGGACTGACGGGGGTCACCGAACTTCGAGCGTCCCCACCATGTTCGGGTGGTAGGTGCAGTGGAAGGCGAAAGTGCCCGGCTGCCCGGGCACCGTGAACGTCGCGGTTGCACCCGGTTCGACCTCCACGTCGAACAGGTCGCCGGTGTCTGCGGTCACGGTGTGTTCGGCGGTGTCGTCGTTGCGGACGGTGACCTGCTCTCCCGGCGCGAACGTGCCGGGCAGCGTGTACTTGAAGTCGCTGATCACGATCTCCCGTGCACCCGCAGGCATGGACATCGGCATCGACGGCATGTCGGTCATCATGTGGTCCCCGCCGTGCTCCGATTCGGAGGAAGCGGACGAGTCGTCGCTGCCGTTTCCGCACGCGACCAGCGCGAAGGCGGCCAGTAGGATCGACAGGACAAGTGTCAGTACGCGTTTCATGGTGGTCGCCTCCGGGGTGCCGGTGGGAACGGATGCCCGACGCCCCGTTCCTCGCGGGAGTAGTACCCGTTTTCCCGGAAGACACCCCTCGAAGTGCGTGGTGACTCGTCAGCCGCCGTTCAACGCCTCCTGCGTCTCGAGGTTCACGACCGGGGTGCGGAGCGAGGCGACGGCGCCGGAGTAGAGGGAGGACTTGATTTCACCGAGCGTGCGCCCGCGCGTCGCGACGAGTCCCTGCGCGTGTGCGACGGCGTCGGCGAGCACCTGCTGTTCGGAGGCGACCTCGTCGACGAATCCGAGTTCCTTCGCCGCGATGCCGCCGTACCGCTGTCCGGTCACCAGGGCGGTGTGCACCGCCCGCGCGGGCAGGCGGGCTGCGAGCAGCGCGATGCTGCCGGGTGCGTAGCTCGCCCCGATGGTGATCCCCGGCAGGCAGAAGTAGCCGCGATCCTCCCGCATCACCCGGTGATCGTGGGCGGCCGCGAGGATGGCGCCGCCGCCGAAGGTGTGTCCGGTCAGCGCGGCCACGGTGGGCAGTGGAAAGGTGAGAATCCGCGCGAACAGGGCCTGCACACGGTCGATGTAGGAGTTCAGCTTGTCGGTGTTGGCGAGGACCCAGGCGGTGTCGAGACCGGTGGAGTAGAACTTTCCGACCGCGGTCGTCACCAGCGCGGCGGGGCCGTCGTGCTGCTCGACCCGATCGAGGAGACCGTCGACACTCGCGATCCAGTCCGGGTGGAAGGCGTTCTCGCTGTCCCGTTCCCCTTCCTCCCCGAAGTACAGGACGAACACATCACCCGAGCGTTCCAAGTACGGCATGCGGCGAGGCTACCCGCAGACCGGCGCGCTGCGCCCCTCGAGCACCCACCGGTGGGTGAAGTTTCAACTGTTGCGGGGCCGGGTATGTCGATCGTCAAACAGCTGAGGCGGTGGACGATGAAGAGCGGAACAGGCATTGCCGACACCCGCACCGTTCGGGACTACATCCACACGGTGGCCAGGAGCGTTCACGCCGATTCCATCGACTGGTGGGACTGCGACGGATTCGACGCCGTCCTCGTGCTGCCGTTCCGGTTGCACTATCTCCCCGGTCGCAACGCGGTGCTCGCGTGGAACCGGACCTTCGGCTGGTCACTCGGCGTCGAAGGACTGGGCCGCCGCAGTGTCATCGTGATCGACGGCCTCGGCCTCGGCCGGATGCCGTCGCCCGCCGTGTGCGCGGAACGTGCGGTGGAGTTGATCGACGACTACTGCCGCTCCACACCGGCACTGCCGGGCGCGCACGGTCCCGGCCCCGCCGTACCGGCTGCCGCGGATCGCTGTCCCCGCATCGGCAACGCCGCCGCCGGTGGCGGACGGCGGGACAGAGTCGTCAAACGACCGTGACCGGTGGCGGCGGGGGCCACGACGACAACGTGGCCCAACCGCATTCCTCCGCGCAGGAGCAGCCGATCGTCGCCGCGGAGCAGGGCGCGGCGCGGATCAGCACGGCGGCGCATCCGCTGGGCAAACCCGGCCCGCGGTTCGACCGCCGGTCTCCGTTCTTCATCGGCATGGCCGGGGCCGCCGGTGTCGCCGTCACGTACGCGCTGATCGAGGTCGTTCTCGCCGCCCGCGGGGTGCTGGTGCTCATCGCCGTCGCCGCCTTCCTGGCGATCGGTCTCGAACCGGCCGTGTCCTGGCTGGTGCGGCACGGATTTCCCCGATGGGCAGCCGTCACAACGGTTTTCGTCGTCGCGTTCGCGATACTGGCCGGTTTCCTCGCCGCGGCGATCCCGCCGATGGTGACGCAGGGCGGCGCTCTCGTCCACAACGCCCCCGACTACCTGGGCCACCTCGAGCAGCGTTACCCGGTGTTGGAGGAACTGAGCACCCGCTTCCATCTGCAGGACGAACTGCGCCGGGCGCTCGATGCGGGCAATGTGCCGGTGGTGCTCGGCGGGATCGTCGGCGCGGGCAGGTTCGTGTTCAGCGCCATCAGCGGCATGATGATCGTGGTCGTACTCACCGCGTACTTCCTCGCCGACTTCGGGCACATCCGGGCCTCCCTGTACCGCCTGGCCCCGAACTCGCGGCGACCGCGCACGATTCTGATCGGTGACGAAATCTTCGCGAAGGTCGGCGGCTACGTGCTCGGCAACCTCCTGATCTCGCTGATCACCGCCGTCCTCACGTTCGTGTGGCTGGTCGCCTTCGACGTCCCCTACCCGCTGTTGCTGGCCGTCCTCGTCGCCGTGCTGGATCTGATTCCTGTGGTCGGTTCCACCCTCGCCGGTGTCGTGGTGGCCCTGGTCGCCCTGACCGTGTCGCTGCCGGTGTCGCTGGCGACCATCGTCTTCTTCATCGCCCTCCGCCTGTTCGAGGACTATCTCCTCGTTCCCCGCATCATCGGCAGAACCGTCAAGGTGCCCCCGATGGTCACCGTCGTCGCCGTCCTCATCGGCGGGGCACTGCTGGGCATCGTCGGGGCGCTGCTCGCGATTCCCGTCGCCGCCGCCGTCCTGCTCCTCGCCCGCGAGACGGTGTTTCCGCAGCTCGATCGGGGTTGAGCAGGCGCGGCACGAAAACGGCCCTGTGGAAGAAGTTTCCATGTTCTGCTTACCCTGGAGACGTGGGATGCGCCGGGGCATGCTCGGGGTCGTGTCCCGAGCATGAGAAAGAGGCGCTGCATGTCGGTGATGAGTCCCACCGAGGCGATGTTCGTGCTGTTCGAAACACCCTCGCACCCCATGCACATGGGTGCGCTCGAACTGTTCGAACCGCCGCGCGAATCGGGACCAGATCACGCCCGGGTCATGTACGAGGCGCTGATCTCGCAGGAGGGTGCGTCCGACACGTTCCGCCGGCGCGCCGTCCGCCCCCTGCGGGGCGCCAGTTACCCGTGGTGGTCGTTCGACGACCGCATCGACCTCGGCTACCACGTGCGGCACACGGCGGTGCCGGGGCGGGGCCGCATGGAGGACCTGCTGTCGCTGGTGTCCCAGATGCACGGCATGCCGCTCGATCCGCAACACCCGATGTGGGAGATCCACGTCATCGAGGGGCTCGCGGACGGACGGACGGCCGTGTTCTCGAAGATCCACCTGTCGCTGATGGACGGACCGGCGGGGCTGCGGCTCCTCCACCACGCCCTGTCGACAGACCCCGACGCCCGCGACTGCCCCGCACCGTGGACACCCGGGGTGTCCGGCACGTCGCGGCGCGAATCCGCGCTGCCCGTCGCCGCGGTCCGGGCCGGGGTGCGGGCCGCCACCAGCATCGTCGGGGTGCTGCCCGCGCTCGCGAAAGTCGCGTACGACGGTGTCCGCGACCAGCATCTGACGCTTCCCCTGCAGTCACCGCCCACGATGCTCAACGTCCCCGTCGGCCGGGCCCGGAAACTCGCGGCCCGGTCGTGGCCGATCCGGCGTCTGGTGTCGGTGGCCGCCGCCGCCCGCACCACGATCAACGCGGTGGTGCTCGCGATGTGCTCGGGGGCGCTGCGTCACTATCTCGTCGAGCAGTACGCACTGCCCGAAGCGCCGTTGACTGCGATGCTGCCGGTCCCGCTCGACCTCGGCGGCACCATGATCGGACCACGCGGCCGCGACCACGGGGTCGGCGCGATGGTCGTCGGGCTGGCCACCGACGAAGCGGACCCGGCCGCCCGCCTCGCCCGCATCAGCGAGTCGGTCGAGCACACCAATCGTGTGTTCGGGGCGCTGAGCCACACCCAGTTCCAGGTGATGAGCGCACTGGCGATCAGCCCGATCCTGCTCGAACCGGTCCGCCGGTTCGTCGACGACACTCCCCCGCCGTTCAACGTCATGATCTCCTACATGCCGGGCCCGTCGCGGCCGCGGTACTGGAACGGCGCCCGCCTGGACGCGGTGTACCCGGCGCCGACGGTCCTTGGGGGTCAGGCGCTGAGCATCACCCTCACCAGCCGGTCCGGTCAGCTCGACGTCGGGGTGGTCGGTGATCGGCACGCCGTCCCGCACCTCCAGCGGATCATCACGCACCTGGAGACGTCGCTGACCGATCTGGAGAACGCGGTCGCCGCGTCCGGCACCTGACCGCTACCCGGCCGGTTGCCGCAGGGACGTGCGATTGCGTTCCCAGCACCGGGTGACGTGGTCGCCGACCAGGTCGTCGAACGCGAGACACGCCGCGGCCCCCAGCAGGACGTCGTCGGCCGCCGCGGGCCGGGCGGCGACCAACCCGCCGGCGAGGTCCCGGCACACGATCTGTTCGTGCACGGAGTCGGCCTCCACGTGCTCGTCGAAGAACCGGGTGGCCGCCGTCCCGAACCCGAGCCGGCGCAGTCCCGCGGCGTACTTCTTGCTCGGCAACGCGGACGTGGTCTCCACCGCGCACAGGTGCCCCACCAGGGCGCCGAGACGACTGCGGTGGAGGCCGAACAGGGACAGCGCGTTCAGCGACGCCAGCGTCACGGCGGGCACCGCGTCGACGTAGTGCGCGTACGCGTCGGACAGTCCGAGTTCGCGCATCGTCGTCGCGAACAACGCCGAGTGCATGCGGTCGGGTCTGCCGCCGCCGTATTCGTCGGACTGCACCTCCACCAGCGCCGCCTTCGGTGCGCCCGCGAGCCGCGGAATGCCGAGCGTGTGCACGTCCGCCTCGCGCAGCTGGTTGAGGGAGCGGTGGATCAGCAGTTCCCGGAACTGGGTGAGATCCGCGTCATGGGCCATATACCCGGACAGTCCCGGCGCGGTGCTGGGTGCGGTCATCTCCCACAACGCCGCCACCACGTCGTCGACGCCCGTCGGCGGACCCGCGAGCACGCCGATAGCGGCGTCGAACGGCACCTCCAGCGCCGACCGGGCGGCGATCAGGTCGCTGTCCCACTCCCACCGGTCGTCGACCCCGGCGATCCCCTGCAGGTGCAGTTCGTACAGGGCAGTCAGGCAGATCTGCGCGTCCTCGTCGAACAGGAACGCACGCGGGTCGCTCCGTTCCGCCGCGGCGAGAGCGCGCGCCGCCACCACGAACGGCTCGGCGTCGGCGGCGTCTCCGCGCAGAATGGGGAACAGGAGGCCGCTGACGGGACCGCGCGGCGCCGGACAGGGCATGGACGTTCCCGGTTGCGGCACCGTGCCCGACGCCGACCGAGAGTGCAAGGTGGTCATATGAACTCCATTCCCACATCCGGGGCCGGCGAATCCGACGTGACCATCACCGTCTGCCCCGACGGCCCGCTCCTGGTGCGTGGTGCGGCGCGGATCCTCGACACCGAAGGTAACCCGATCGGCGGCGATCGGGCCACCGTGGCGCTGTGCCGGTGCGGGCGGACGAGCATCGCCCCGTTCTGCGACAGTTCGCACAAGAAGCGTCGGCGCCGCACATAGAGCCGCCGCTGCCTGGCGAGAAACGCTGTGGCGCGGTCGAAAACAGAAACGGCGGAGTGCGGCGGCAATCCGATGCCGAAAAGCCTCCTGCCACCGTCGGCGGAATGAGGTAACGTCGGAGACCTGCACGGTTGAGCCCCCAGCCGCAACGGACGGGCACGGTTCCCGCGCCTCCCTGCCTGTCTCCTTCGTCGCTCGACCGTGAGGAAACAACATGAAATCCGTTCTCAGTGCGCCTCCGACACCCGACGACCCCGCCGCGAATACGCCGCTGTTCAGCTGGGCGGCCGAGCCGGAACACGGGCGGCTCGCCGTTGACAGCGCACCGGGCGCCGGCGGGATCCTGGTCGTCCGGATCTCCGGCGACATCGACGTCACCACCCTCCCATCGTTCGGGAGTCATCTCGAGGAAGCGATCGACGATCGGTTGCCGTTCGTGCTCGATCTCTCCGACGTCCAGTTTCTGTGTGCGTCGGCGCTGCCGATTCTGGAGATCATGTCCGCCCGCGCGCACCGGCTCACCGTGCCGTGGGCGGTCACCGGGAACAACGCTCTCCGCAGGCCGTTGACAGCGATGAACATGGCGGCGGTCATCCCGTTCTGCGCCGAGCTCGAGGACGCGTTCCGGCTGGTTGCCGGTGGAATGCAGCGGGGTGGGCGCTCGGCGTGACCGATTCCGCTCCGCACGGCACATCCGACTTCGTGGTGGTCGCCAACCGGCTGCCCGTGGACATGGAGACACTCGACGACGGAACGACACGCTGGAAGCGCAGCCCCGGAGGTCTCGTCACCGCCCTCGAGCCGATCCTGCTCGACCGGGAGCGCGGTTCCTGGGTGGGCTGGCCGGGGGTGCCCGACACGAAGGTCGAACCGATCGTCTCCGGTGGGATCGATCTGTACCCGGTGGAGTTGAGTTCGGACGAGGTGTCGCAGTACTACGAGGGCTTCTCGAACGCGACGCTGTGGCCGCTGTACCACGACGTGCTGGTGGCCCCGGTCTTCGACCGGGATTGGTGGCACACCTACCTGGAGGTGAATCGCCACTTCGCCGAGGAGACCGCGCGCACCGCGGCCGAGGGCGCCACCGTGTGGGTGCAGGACTATCAACTCCAGCTGGTGCCGCGCCTGCTCCGGGAGATGCGCCCCGATCTGACCATCGGATTCTTTCTGCACATCCCGTTCCCGCCGGTCGAGCTGTTCATGCAGCTGCCGTGGCGGAAAGAGATCATGGAGGGGCTTCTCGGGGCCGACCTCATCGGCTTCCATCTGCCCGGGGGCGCCCACAACTTCCTGTTCCTCGCCCGCAGGCTACTCGGACTCGACGCCACCGCGGCAGGCGTCGGCGTGCGCGGCGCGCTCGGCCGGGTGACGCTCGATGACCGTGTCGTCCAGGTCGGTGCGTTCCCCATCTCCGTCGACTCCCGGCAACTCGTCGAACAGGCCGCCGACCCTGCCGTCGTCGAACGGGCCGCGGAGATCCGCCGGGAGCTCGGAAACCCGCGGAAGATCCTCCTCGGCGTCGACCGGCTCGACTACACGAAGGGCATCGACCTGCGGTTGTCGGCGCTCGGCGAACTGCTCGACGAGGGTCGCCTCGACCCCTCCGACACCGTGATGGTGCAGCTCGCCACCCCGAGCCGTGAACGCGTCGACCACTACATGAAGATGCGCAGTTCCATCGAGGAGCAGGTCAGCCACATCAACGGCGATCACGGGCAGATCGGCCGTCCGGTGGTGCACTACCTCTACCAGCCGGTCGATCGCAGCGAGCTGATCGCGCTGTTCCTCGCCGCGGACATCATGCTCGTCACCCCGATGCGCGACGGAATGAATCTCGTGGCGAAGGAATACGTCGCCTGCCGGGCCGACCTGGGCGGTGCGCTGGTGCTCAGCGAATTCGCGGGTGCCGCCGCCGAACTCCGGGGCGCCTACCTGGTGAACCCGCACGACCTCGACGTCATGAAGAACACGATCGTGGCCGCACTCGGCCAGGAGCGGGAGCAAGGACGGCGCCGCATGTCGCGGCTGCACCGGCAGGTGCTCGATCACGACGTGCACCGGTGGGCGCAGTCCTTCCTCGGTGCCGTGGCCCCGGTCACCACCGACTGATCACCGTCACACAGGCCTCACTCCGGATTCGTCGTCACCGATTCGACGATGCGGCGCGCCACCTCCGCCAACTTCACGTGCTCCTGCTGCGACTGCGCGACGAGAATCTCGAACGCCTGGTCCGCGGACACACCCCGCAGCGCCATCACGATCCCCTTGGCCTGCTCGATGACGGCGCGGCTCTTCATGGCCCGCGTGAGGCCCGTCACCTCGTTCCTGGCCAACTCCACGCTGCGCGCGCTCCTGAGCAACCCCTCGATCGCCGTGGTGTAGACGAGGAGCACCACGGCGTCGAGTTCACTGAACCCGTGATCGCCCTGCCCGTAGATGTTGAGGGTCCCGGCGAGGGCCTCGTCGACGGCGAGCGGCGCGGACAGGAAACTGCGCATGCCGGCCTGGTCGAGGTTGTCGGCGAGGGACGGCCACCGCGTCGCGGCCTCCCCGAGTCTCGCCTTGACGACCTTCCGTGTGCCCGCGACACCGAAGTAGTCGCCATCGATGGCCTGGAAGTTCTCGATGTCGATCTGCCGGACCGCCTGGTCCGTGAAGGCGACGGTCTCCACGTGTCCGTCGCGCAGCAACGAAATTCCGGCCATGTCGGCGCCGGCGATCGCGTCCACCACCTGCTCGCAGACCCGTTGCAGCAGCAGGCCCATCTCCACCTGTGAGCCGGAGTTCCGATTGAACTCGTCCAACACGGTTGCCAACGAGCCCAATTGGGCGGCGATCGTCGCCCCGTCGAGATCAGGGGACATCGACTCAGGGCGCTCACCCGCAGTCTCGGCCATTCTCGGATACACCTCGGATTCCGGGTGTAACCGACAGGACACCCACTGAACGAACGCAGCAGTTGTCTCTACCGTCGAGAAGACTTTACTCGACCCGGGAACCGACTTCGTCCACCGATCCCGTCGCCGGGCGCGGCCGGTTCACCGGAAGCGGTCGAACGAGCCGATACGGTCCGCTCAGCCGCCGCCCAACTGCTCCCGCAGCGCGGACAGGGTGCGTGCCAGGATCCGCGAGACCTGCATCTGTGAGACGCCCACGCGCTGGGCGATTTCCGTCTGGGTCATCGATCCGAAGAAGCGCAACATCAGTACTCGCCGTTCGAGCGGCGGAAGTTTCTCCAGCGCCGGCCGCACCGAGGCGTGACTCTCCACGTTCGCGAGCTCCGGGTCCTCTTCGCCGAGTGTCTCGGCGAGGGGAAGGTCGTCGGGGTCATCTCCCATGGCCGCATCCATCGACAAGGTTTGGTAGGCGTTCTTCGCGAGCAGGCCCTCGGACACTTCCCGGACGTCGAGTTCGAGTTCGGCGGCGATCTCACTGGCCGACGGTGACCGCCCCAGTTCCTGCGACAGCTCGTCGACGGCCTTGGCAATCAACGCGTGGAGTTCCTGCATGCGCCGGGGCACCCGCATCGACCACCCGGTGTCGCGGAAGTACCGGCGAACCTCACCCATGATCGTGGGCACCGCGTAGGACACGAAGTCGAAGCCGCGGTCCGGATCGAAGCGGTCGACCGCCTTCACCAGCCCGAGCCGGGCGACCTGCAGCAGGTCCTCGTGCGCCTCGCCGCGACCGCCGAACCGGCGGGCGATGTGATCGGCCAGCGGAAGGCACCGTGTGATGATCTCGTCGCGCAGCGCGGACGCCTCCCCCGACGACTCCTCCAGGGTTCGCAGACGCGCCACCGCGGGCGCCACGTCCTTGTAGTCGTCTCTGCCGGGACGGTGCCGTTCGCTGCGTTCCGAAACCGGTGACACTAGATGGTGCCCCGGTATTTGACCAGTTCCACCGCCACGGTCCGCTCGACAGACCCGTTACCGACGGGTCCCTCCGACACCGACACCGCATTCATCAACGTCTCGAGCACGTGCCAACCGAAACTCTCCCGGTTGGGCACCCCGCGTCGAGCGAGGGGTGCACTGATCGTCACGTGCAACCCGGTTTCCGTCACCGCGAAGGAGCACGTCAGTTCGGCACCTCCCGGCGTCGCCGCGATCAGTTCCGAACACACCTCGTCCACGGCGAGTTTGATATCGGCGACGTCGTCGAGCGTGAAGTCACCCAGAACGGCGAGCGTTTCCGCCACGGCGCGCACCACGGGCAATTGTTCGAACTCCGCCGCCACACGAAGTTCCACGGGCACACCGGATCTCGTTTTCATTCGTCTAACCTCGTCGACCTCGGCCATCTGCACTCCACGTCTGTGTCGTCGGTTTCTGCGACTCTCGGCAGCGTACCCAGCTGCCGCGGCCCTCAACCCGCCGGCGAACGAAAGTGCGAACGTGTCCCGAATGTGTCCTGACGTGTGGTTCGACGAACCCGATTCGGTGGGTCTCAGGCGATCCGGACGTCGCGTGCCTGGTTGCCGGTGTCGGTGCGGCAGACGGTGAAGCTGACGCGCTGCCCGTCCACGAGGATGCGGTGACCGTCTCCAGCGATTTCGGAGACGTGGACGAAGACGTCGTCGGATCCGTCGGCCGGGGCGAGGAACCCGAAACCCTGTTCGGCGTTGAACCATCGCACCGTGCCGGTCTGCAGGTCCGTCGACGGGCGGGCAGGCAGTGTGTCGCCGGCGCTCATCGTGCCGCCCTCCGATCGGCCAGGCCGCGGAGCGCGGCGCCGCCCCCCAGGCTCGCAACGAGTAGAACCACAAGCAGAGCCACGTTGAGCATTGCTCCTCCTCGGCATGCGCACTTTCGACCCCCTGGCCGAATCAACCCGAAAATAGTGGGTCTCTTTCGAGTACGGGGCGGTTCGGCCGAGCGTTTGCACAATCGAGATCTGGCGGACACAACACATCCACGTCGGACGCCACAGAAGATCTGATTTGCTAGACATAGATTTTGTAGTACGGTCGAAGCGTCGGAACTTCAGCGATCGAGTCGAGAACGCGTGGCGACACGAACAGAAGTCGCCGGCGAGGTCAGGGCCCGTGATTCGAGACCTTCCGTCACGGGTACGCGGTGAGTTCGCCAGGCGCCGCCCCGACACGCAGGCGACCGAACGGGGCATCCACCCCGGGGTTCCGCAGGCAGTCAGTAAGCGAAAGAGAGGACCGAGAATGTCGAAGTTCACCGTGCCAGGTCTTTCCGACGATCAGGGAGCGCAAGTCGCCGGCATCCTGCAGAAGCGGCTCAGCGCGTACAACGATCTTCATCTGACGCTCAAGCACATTCACTGGAATGTGGTGGGTCCGAACTTCATCGGCGTGCACGAGATGATCGACCCGCAGGTGGAATTGGTGCGCGGCTACGCAGACGCGGTCGCCGAGCGCATCGCCGCCCTGGGGAAGTCGCCCGACGGCACACCGGCCGCCATCACCCGCGACCGCACGTGGGACGACTACTCGGTGCACCGCGACACGGCGCAGGCGCACCTCGGTGCCCTCGACCTCGTGTACAACGGCGTCGTCGAAGACAACCGCAAGGCGATCGCCGAAACGGGCGAACTCGACCCGATCACCGAGGACCTCCTCATCGGCCAGACCGGCGAACTCGAGAAGTTCCAGTGGTTCGTGCGCGCCCACCTCGAGAACTCCGGCGGCAGCCTCTCCACCAACGGCGCGCACTCCGAGAAGCAGGCCGCCTCGCAAGCGCGGTGAGTACGGACCGACCATCCCACTACCGAAAGGTGACGAACATGGCTGAGAACAACAGCGGACCGGCAGAGGCCGTCAAGGGCGTCGTCGAAGACGTCAAGGGCAAAGCGAAGGAAGCCGCGGGAGCGGTGTCCGGCCAGGACGACCTCACCCGCGAGGGCAAGGCGCAGCAGGACAAAGCCGCCGCTCAGCGCGAGGCAGCCGCGAAGGAAGCCGAAGCAGAGAAGGCTCGCGGCAAGGCCGAGGCGCAGGAAGCACGTCAGCGCGCCGAACAGTGACACGCTGCGGGCCGGAACCCTACCGGCCCGCAACGGGTGTCTCCTCTCCGAGTGGCACCGGCGACCGCCGGATGACGCTCACCCCTGAAAGGACTGATACGTGCTAGGACTGGGAATTCTGGGCTGGATCATCATCGGCGGTCTCGCCGGGTGGATCGGCAGCAAGATCATGAAGACCGACGCCCAGATGGGGATCATCCTCAACATCGTCGTCGGAGTCGTCGGCGGACTCCTCGGCGGCTTCATCCTCAGCCTCTTCGGCACAGACGTCGAAGGCGGCGGTCTCTGGTTCAGCTTCTTCACCTGCCTCCTCGGCGCGGTAATACTCCTGTTCCTGGTCAAACTCGTGACCGGGCGACGTTAGACGCCCACATTCCAGAACCGGGCCTGCCCATCACACGATGGGCAGGCCCGGTCTCTTCGTCGCCGCCGCTTTGCCGCGCTGGTGGTGTTCTGCGGACTCCGGGGTTTCGCCGCAGTCCTGCAGTCGCGGCATCGGTGAGCCTCGTGTTTTGGTCTCAATGCTTCCGGGTAGGCGAAGCGGGGGCAGCGGAAGGAGAGGGTGATCGTGTCCGAGAGCACGCACGACGAGAAGGACGAGCCGAAAGGCGGGCGCCCGGGCCCAGCCGATCACGGCAAGGACGGCGGCATGGCCACGAGAGAGAACGCGCCCGAGTTGACAGAGGACTCCGCCGTCGCCGAGAACGACTGACCATCTGGCACTGCCGCTGACCGATCAGGAGGGGCATTGACCGATCCGAAGGCAGACCTCCACGACTACCTCCAGGCCGCGCGCGACGCGCTGCTGTGGAAGCTGGACGGATTGTCCGAGTACGACATCCGCCGACCGTTGACCGCAACCGGCACGAACCTGCTGGGGCTGGTCAAACACCTGACCGGCGTCGAGATCGGCTACTTCGGGGAGCCCTTCGGCCGATCCGCAGACTTCCCACCGTGGGTGACCGACGACACCGAAGACAATGTGGACATGTGGGCGATGGCTGACGAGTCACGCGACTATGTCGTCGGCCTGTACCGCCGGGCGTGGGAGTACACGGACGCCACCGTCCGGACGCTGCCGCTCGACGCGCCCGGACGGATACCGCACTGGCCCGAAGACCGCCGCGACGTCACACTGCATTGGATTCTCGTGCACGGGATCGCCGAAACTCACCGGCACGCGGGCCACGCCGACATCGTCCGCGAACTCGTCGACGGAACCGCCGGGCTGAGGGCGGACAACGACAACCTGCCTACAGCAGAGCGCACATGGTGGGAGAACTACAGGTCCCGCGTCGAACGGGCGGCACGGGAAGCCGGCCGAGATTGACGGCTTTCACCCCGCCGCCGGTTGCGCAGTCGTCGTGGTGACGACCGGCGTGGTGGTGGTCACCGACTCCGCTGCGGTGGTCGTCGTGGGTTCCGCCGTGGTCGCCACTGCGGACGATTCCGAGACGGCCTGCGGCACAGACGGCGACGTCGTGGTTACTGCGGCCACCTCCACGGCGGTCGTGGGTTCCGGCGATGCCGTGGAGGCGACCGTCGTAGGTGCCGGTGAGCTGGTGGTCGTCGTGGTTGCACTCACCGTGTTGCCGGCCGGCGCGGACTTCTTCGCGGCGGACGTTGTGGTGGGTGCGACCTGCACCGCTTCTGCGTCCTTCGTCGAGGCGGCCGCGAGTTTCGCTGTCGACTGCTGCGGCGCAGCCGTGCGCGCCTCGCCCTTCTCCGCTTCCTGCGCAAGGTGCGTCAGCCAGGCCGCTGCGTACTGGGCAGACGTCAGCGGTTTCCCATTTCCGGCGTTCGCGTCACGCCAGTAGTCGAAGTGGTGGCCGGTCCCCTCCCCCAGCGTCTGCTGGTACGGATCACTCATCGCCACCTGGATCGTGTTCTGGTTGTCCGCGATGAACCCGATGATTTCGTTCCGCACCTTCGCGGGCAGGTAGACGAGGTCGACCGCCTGGTTGGACGAGATCGGACCGGCCGGCGTGTCGGACTGCGCCGCAACGGGATCGGCGGGCTTGTAGGCCGGATCCGACACCTTGACCAACACGTCGAGGAACGTCTCGTCGGACTGCATCCAATTGTCCTGCGACTGGATGTCCGCGAACGCGGCGAGAGCGATCTGCCCGATCACCACCGCGAGATCCTGTCCCGTCGCCGGGGTCAGCCCCTCCTTCTGCAACGCGTCGACATTCAACTGGCGTCCCACGTTGATCGCGAGTTGCAGCAGCGCAATGTTCTCGGGAGCGGAGCAGGTCAGATCGCCTTCCGAGCAGAACGATGCCACCTTGCCGTCCAACGCCCCGAAACTGCCGGACGTCCCGGGCAGAGCACCTCGCCCGGGTGTGCCGGTCTGACCTGACTGGTAGGCGAGATCGAAGCCGTCGGGATTACGGAATTCGTTCTCGGCGCCCGGAAATGCTCCTTCGCCGAGATTGCGGCCGGCATCCGCCAGGATGACGACGCCGACAACGGAAGTGGGATCGAGAATTTCGTACGAGCCGTCCTGGCCGTCCTGGTTCCCGACTTCCATCGCAACGCGTCTCGCGACGTCGGCGCCTTCGCTGTAGCCGACGATCGAGAACTTCGTGTCGGGGCACGACGCGTGAATGGAACGCATGACGGTTTCGGTGTTGTCGACGCCGGCGTTCACGGCGTCCTCATAGGAGTTCATGTTCGCCGGGTACTCGATGTACACCGCGGCGTACGAGCCTCCGCCGACGGATTGCTGCGGCGCGTTCACCACCTCATCGATCCAGGGACTGGTGTAGTTGCTGGAGTAGGACGCGGGAAGCGGAGTGCCGTCCGGTGCCACGAGCATCTGGTGGGTCCCCGGCCTCGGACTGTCGCCACGGCCGGCCACGGCGATGCTGACCATGTCGTAGCACGCATTCGAGGCCGCTGCGGTCAATGCTGTCGCCGTCGTGGCGGGTGACCCTGGGTTCGACCATGGTGTCGCGAGCAGTGCCGCCAGTCCCAGTGCACCAGGGGCGACCAGACTGCCTGCGATCCTCCGTCGATGCGCGACCTTGCGTGCTGAAACGCGACGTTTCATGGTCTACCCCATCCGTTCGTGGCGCGTGCCGAACACCCGAATAGGTGTCAACGCGTTAACAGACAAGTCGCGCAACGCCGCAGCGGTGTTACACGGTGCGCCGGCAGAGTCGCTTCATGACGCTCGCAGATGCGCGATGAGGATCGCCTCGATCTCCGACCGTCGCGCCGCGGACGGGAGGCGTGGGGCCGCGGACCGGTAGTGGTGCCCCGTCGGGGTGCCGAGGTCGAAGAGATGCGTTCGGCCATGCCTCCGGCCGGGGCGCGCGGTCCAGCCGTCGCCCTCCTTCGCGTAATTGCACGCCGCGCACAACCCGGCCCCATTATCTGCCGTGGTGCGCCCTTCTTGCGGCGCGAGAGAATGTGATCATGATGGCGGATCGGCGCATCACACCACGGCGTCCGGCACGTCCGGCCCCGCAGATCGATCAACTTCGCAAGACCCTTCGGAAACGAACGCGACTGCGCTTCCATCGCCGTCAACGACCCCGACAACGGACACGAGTACACGTTTCGTAGGGTCACCGCGGTATCGCTATCAAGGGCGTCGGCGACCAGTTGCCGGGCGATTGCAGCCGGCACCGGCCCGAACCCCGCCAGATCCGCCGCCTCACTCTCACCCGCCAATAGGGCCTCGTCGGATATCACCAAGTTCACCGCCACCGGCACCCCCGATGCCACCGATGCCCCGGTGCCGCGGTCGAACAACAGATCCGCCATCACCTGATTCCGGGTGCGGCCACCGCTGTCCCCGGTCGCGATGAGGCTGTCGGCGTCGCGACCCAATGTGGCGTGTAGGCAGACGGCCTGTTCCATCGGCATCAGCACACTCAGATACGCCATCGAATCCGGCGCCGGCCGCGTCGAGTTCCACCGCGAGCGCCTTCGCCTTCGCGACCAGGCCGCGGTCCCCGACCCCGTCGAGAATGTTCGGGTCCGAACACAACCGGTGGTCGACGATCTTCCGGTCCGCCGCCGACAGACCGGCTGTTTCCCCCACCAGGAGGGTGGCACGCCACTCGTTCAACCGACCGGACCGCAACAACACCAACGTGTGCGGCATCTCGTGCACCACCGCCCGAGCGAACCCCAGATGCCGGCCGCCGCGGTTCGGGGACTCCCTGCGCGCCAACGCGATCTGTGAGGCGATACCGCGGTCCCACTCCGCCGCGGCAACCCCCGAACATTGCGGTCCTCCCGCATGCAGGTGGCGGCATCATCGGCGACCACCGCCTGCACCGCGCACCCGACCGACTTCAGCGCCTCCACCGCGTCGAGCCACTCGATCCCCAACCCCGCCTCACCACACGGCCCGACGCACCGTAACCGTGCCGTGAATGCCCGCAACTCCTCCAGATCCGGTGCCACCACGTCCCCCACGACCAGCCTCCCCCGAGGTTATTCGAATATACGTTCGATAGTAACCCATCGGCCGCAGCGCCGGCAATAGTCGAACCGGGTCGGTCCCAGGTCGGCGACCGTCGGCTCGATCCACCGGCGGGTGTCGCCGTTCTGGCAGAATTGTGCGGACGTCGCTCGAACTGCGGCGCCCGGTTCACGCCGCGTTGTTGCACCTCGGGAGGCGAGTCATGCCGAATGATCCTTCGGGGACGGCACGCATGGGAGGCGACAGTCCCAGCGTCGTCTTCGCGAAGTTGGCAGAGATGGTGTACAACGGCGACGACTTCGATCACGTCTACCGGGCCATCTGCGATGCCGCAGCGACTCTGGTCCCCGGGTGTGCGCATGCCAGCCTCATGCTGAAGCAGGATGATCGTAATATCACCGTGGCGGCGAGCGACGAGGTCGCAGCGCACGTCGACTCACTCGAGCGAGCCGAGCAGGAAGGACCCTGCCTCGACGCGATCGAGAATGACGCACCGCAGGTAGAAACCGAACTCGCGAGTTCGAAGCAATGGCCGCGGCTCGCCCGGCGGACTATTGCCGAGACGCCCGTCCGAGGCGCCGCAGGGTTCCGGCTCATGATCCGTGGACGGAAGGTCGGCGCACTCAACCTGTTCGCGGACAACCCCGGAGAACTCACCGACGAATCGATCGACCAGGCGATTCTGATCACGGCCTTTGCGGCGGTGACGTTGACAGCGCTCCATGAACACCAGGAAGCGCAGACGCTTCGCGACGGCCTTGCCAGCAACCGCGAGATCGGGAAAGCCATCGGGCTGTTGATGGCCTTCCACGACATTTCGGAGGACCGGGCTTTCGATCTGTTGCGCAAGACGTCGCAGGACATGAACATCAAGCTCACCGGCGTCGCGCGGGAAGTCATCGCGCATCACAATTCGAAGTTCGACTGAGGTCGGAATGTGTCGACAATCGGTTGATGCCGACCTGGGCAGAGCCGTAGTGTTGATCGCGCGTGGTTGAGAACACAGCCGCAGATTGTTTGGAGGCCGCAGCAGTGCGCGGTAGACGGATTTGCGCGCACTATCAAGCCGCTGTGATCCTCCTGCCAGTGCGCTCCTTCCGCCGATAGCGCACTGGGACCGACAGGGTGCACGCGATCGGAGGGTCATGAAGACATCACGCACGTCATTCCACGCCACTCCCCCGTCTGCGTCTCCGCCCATCCATTGCTCACTGGATATGCCCACCCACGAACGCGGGCTGCGCATGACCGTCGAATTCGCACCGTACGCAGACGCCACCGTGGGACGAATCTCGGGCGACATCGATGTGCTCGCCGCACCGTCCTTCGCGCTTGCTCTCGCACATCTGACCGACGGAGGCTCATTCTCACGGGTCGTCGTCGACATGACCGCGGTCGACTTCGTCGGGACGTCGGGACTGTCAATTCTGTCCGAGTTCGCAGAATCTGCTCGGCGGCAGCATATTACGTGGGCGCTAGCGGGTAATCGGGCGGTCTTGCGCCCCATCGAGGCCATCGGGCTGAGCGCGACCATTCCCACGTGCAGCACGGTTCACGACGCGTTCGACAGGGTGGAGAAGGCCGCGCACAGGTGATCGGAGCCGGGCGATACCGTCGCACATCACCCTGAAACGACGCTCCTTTTCCAAGCGATCTGAGGCTCTACCGGACGATTCCGACGCACTGTCCGACCTCGCCCCGCGGGGGCCGGGTCGCGGAACTGGCAGCCGCCCTCGTGCGGGTCCCCCTCGACTCGCAACTTCGCGACGAAGTGCGTGGCGAAAGTTCGTGAGAACCGGCGTCGGCCCTACTCCGCCCGAACTGCAATCGACTCGCGTTCGTCGTCCTCGCGGAACATCGCTTCGATGCGGTTCTTGATCTCCGCAGTGCTCATCGAGCCTCGAGAAGGGGCGAAGCCACGATTGCGAGCCGAGGTGGGCGTGAAGGTGTTCATTGCCAGTGCTTTCTGTCTTCCGCGTCGGCGAGAGCCGCGGGGTGGTCGAAGGGTGCGTCCGCGATGCGGACGACGGTCAGATCAAGAGCGCGGCGAGTGCTACGGCAGCGAGCACTGACAGGGAAGTGGCCACCGCGACGAGAACGGAGCCCGTCACGACGATGGCGGGCGCGGTCGCTGTCGCGGCCGAGACGGAAGCGATGTATACGGTCGGGCGCAGTGTGTGCCGGGTCGACGGCTCCTCGGCGGAGGGCGGCGACATCTTGTGCAGATCGTGCTGTTGCACCGTGGTGCGGGTCATGTGCTGGCGTACCCCGTAATAGCGATCGAGTGACCTGAGTCACAAACTTACGAGTACGTTGTACATCACAACCGGCCTCTCGCGCCAGTGGCTGCCATCCCAATCGCCTCGATTGCGCTCCCCCGTCGCCGCCGGCGTCACTCCAGCCACACCAGCGATCCACGCGACGCGCTGTGGACTCGGCAGTGGTATCGACGGACGGCCACCCGACCTGTGCGCCCCCGCCCTGTGTGTCGTTGCTGGATGTGAACGTGGTTGATCGGATCCGGAAGTTGGGGTTTGTGGTGACGCCCCGAAATGCCACTACCTCGCAGAAAGGCGGTCACACGTTCGCGTCAGAACCAGCCTTTGCGCTTCGCCCAGACGAGCAGTGCCCCGGACATGGCGAGCATGACGAGCACGATCACGGCGACGGAGGGCCATTGCGTCCGTTCGTTCACGATCACGTTCATGCCGATGATCGAGGACAGGGCGGTAATTGGCAGCGTGACGGCCGCGATGACGGCGAGGCGTTCCGCGGCGACGGTCATCTTGGTGTTGGTGCGGGCCTGGTAGAACTCGATCGTGCCCTGGAGGTAATCCTTCTGTCCCCTGGCCATCACGGTCAGGTGCTGGAACTGATCGACCGCATCGAGCAGGAGGTCCTGCCCCTTGCCGGCGCCGAACGCCTCGATGGTGACCATCCTGCCGTACACCTCCCCGCTCAACGCGGCCATGGTGCCGACCGTCAGCAGACCGTGCCGGACCCGGAACATCTCGTCGAGAAACGTCTCCGGATCACCGAGGTGCCCGCCGGTGACCTGCTGCTCGAGCTTCCACACGTCCTTGGTCAGTTCGGCGGTGTAAGCCCGCATCCGTGCCGTCAATGCGGCGAGGAGGGCGAACGACAACTCGAATGCCGTGCCGGGCCGCAACTTGCCCGACTCCAGTCGGCCCAGCACCACCTTCACCTCGACCATCGCCGTCGAGGGATCGATCGCCGGATTCACGGGGCCGTGCACTGTCACCAGGTAGCGGGTACCGATGAACTGGTCCAGTTCGACGTAGTGCACGTGCCCGTGTGCGCCCGACTGCGGCGCGTGCAGAACCACGAAGAAGTGGTCCACATACCTGTGCACCTTCGGAACCTGATTGCGGTGCTCCGAATCACGCACGGCGAGAGGATGAAAACCGAAAACTGTGGTCAACGCGTCGTGTGCCTGTTCGTCCCAGGTCGGGATGTCCACCCAGACCAATCCGTCGGGCCGGTCGAGCAACTGTTTCAACTCGGTCGCCGCACACGAACGCACACCGTCGTCGGAGATGAAGCGGACGTCCATTTCGGCCTCCTCGCCCTGACGCACCGTCACCACTGTCTTAGCACCCACAGCTGCCCGGTTCGGGAGACCCGGTGAATCCGGTCTCCGGAGAGGGGAAACTGTGGAAATGACTGACGACAGGACTGCACTGATCGTGGTGGATGCGGCGAACGTCGTCGGCTCGCGGCCCGACGGCTGGTGGCGTGATCGTGCCGGTGCGGCCCGGCGATTGCTCGTCCAACTGGGCGCCCTGGACCAGCATCTGGACCCACCGGCCGAGGTGGTGGTCGTGATCGAGGGTGCGGCGAAGGCCGCGGTTGCCGGGGAGCAGGATCGGAAATTCGACGGTCTGCGGGTGGTGTCGGCGGACGGTTCGGGCGATGACACGATCGTCGACGTTGTGGCCGCCGAGAAAGACGGCGACCGGGCGATCACCGTCGTTACCGCCGACCGTGGGCTCCGGGCCCGAGTCGAGGCACTCGGGGCCGTCACGGTCGGCCCGCGGTGGCTCTTTGCCCGCATCGACGGAGAGAGTTCCTGACCGTCGTCGTCCAGGGCGGCGTCGGCTGCGTTGTGTCCACACATCCCGTGAACACCGCCGCCCGGATGGGTGACGGAACTGGCCAGGTACAGCCGGTCGATCGACGTGTAGGGCCCGGACGAACCAGGGGTCGGACGGAAGACGAGCTGCTGATACAACTGAGCGGTGCCGCCGTTGACGGCCCCACCGTGCAGGTTCGCGTTGCTCGCCTCGAGGTCGCGGGGACGCTGCACGTTGCGCCCGACCACGCGCTCCGCGAATCCCGGCGCGTGCGATTCGAGCATCGCGTCCGCTCGGTGCGCCGGCAGCTCCGCCGATTCGTCGTCGGCAATCACCCGGGGCAGATGCGTATAGGCCCAGGCACTTTCGATTCCTTCCGGGAAACGGCTGGGGTCCGACGTCGTCATCTGACCGAACAGCAGGAACGGGCGTTCCGGGACGACCCCCGTCGTCGCCGGCGCCCAGATGCACTGTTCCGGCGGATTCGAGGGTTTAAGACGGCCACGGAATCTTGCGGTCGAGTGCGTAGTTCACCTTCACGACGGGGGTGTCCCATTCGAACTTCTCGAGGTCACCTCTTCGCCGCAGCAGACTCGAGCGCCGTCTCGTCTCGCCCGCTCCGTCATCGCGGCGGAGAGTGTGCCGGCACCACCGACATGACGTCAGGGGTTCGTATTTCGCTCGGCGAGGAACGAAAGTCGGCGCAGGCATTCGAGATTGCGTGGGAGCACCGCCAGGTCCTGCGCCATCCGCGGAACCCAGGACAACGGGACGGAGGCCGCCACCTCCGACATCTGGAGGTGGCAACCGGATCCACGCGGCTCCAGCCGCAGCCGCACGATCGCTTTCGTGGGGGTCACCTGTGCCAGCAGTCGGAGTTCACGGTTCTCTTCGGCGAGGAGCACCTCGGTGGAGTCGTCGATCAGTGCGGGCCAGGCACCGACGGAATGGTGCAGGCGGCTTCCCACCGCGGGCCAGTCCGCGGAGACGGCACGCATCCGGGACGCGCCGACCACCCACGACGGGTACAGCCACCCGTTGGCGAGGACGGACCACACATCCGAAGCCGACGCCGACGTGTCGCGATGTGCCTCGATGACGACCACTCCCTCGAATCGGTACCTGACGACTCTCCGCGCTTACCCTCCCCGACCGCATCGAAAACGTGAGCCGCGTCGCGCTCGCCTCCCGACAGTTCAGGTCTGCGCTCCGATTTCCACGCCGGCCGCGAACCGTGATTCCGAATCGGTGACCAGCCCGATCGACACGAGTGGACGCGGGAAGATCAGATCGGTGAGGTAGGCGAACGCGACCGCCCAGCGATTGGCGGCGTTCGGCATGGCGTAGAGGTGATATGCCCGGGTGACCACCTTCGCGAGGAACCCCGACAGCCGGATGCCGAGGGGGTTGGCGACGGCGAACCCCGGGCCGAGATCCACGACCAGACCCATGTCGCGGTGGGTGTACGGCTTCGCGTCGCCGACGCCCAGGCTCGCCGCCACGTTGCGGGCGAGGGCCCGCCCCTGCCGGACGGCGTGCTGCGCGGTGGGCGGGGTGATCGATCCGCTGTTCTTCGGATCGGGAACGGCCGCGGCGTCGCCGCCCGCGAAGACGTCGGGATGCCCGTCGACCGAGAGGTCGGGGCGCACCGTCAATCTGCCCTTCTCGGTGGGCAATCCGAGCGTGTCGACGAGGGGGCCGGCGGTCACACCCGTCACCCAGGCGACCGTGCGGGTGGGAACGACGGTTCCGTCGTCGAGAGTGACGTGTTCGGATCCGAGTTCCGTCAGGGTGGTGCCGAGTCGCACCTCGATGCCGCGGGAGCGCAGCACCTCCAGCACCTTGTCACCCAGCTTCTCCCCCACCTCGGGCATCACCTTGTCGGCGGCGTCGAGCAGCAGGAACCGGATCTTCGCGGGGTCGAGGTTGCGACGGGACGCTGCTTCGTCGGCCAGGGCGCGGAGTTGGGCCGTGAGTTCCGTGCCCGCGTAGGACGCACCGACCACGACGACCGTCCGTCGGGCGTCGGCGACCCGGGGGTCGGTGTCCCGCTCGGCGAGTTCGATCTGGGTGAGCAGCTGGTCGCGGAAGTACAGTGCCTCGGCCGGCGATTTCAGTCCCCTGGCGTGCTCGGCGAGTCCGGGAATGTCGAACAGCCGGGTCACCGATCCGGGGGTGAGCACCACCCGGTCCCACGCCACCTCCTCGACACCCTGCTCGCAGTCGGTAACGTGCACGGTGCGGGCGTCGAAGTCGACGGCGTCGACTCTGCCCGTCACGAGCTCGACGTCCGACAGCGCCTCGGACAGTGGAATGGTGACGAACCGCGCGTCCAGGATTCCGCCCGCCACCTCGGGCAGGAGCGGTGTGTAGAGCATGTAGTCGCGGGGCGAGATCATGATGACGCGGGCGTCGGTTCCCCGGAGGCGCCGCGTCAGAGCGCGTGCGCATTCGAATCCGGCGAAGCCGCTGCCCACGACGACGATGCGCGTCGGCTCTCCGGCTGATTCGTAGGTCATACGGAACGCATTCCCCAACCACGCGCCGAACGAAACAATCCCCCGGTCACGACCGCGGCGGTGTGAGGGCGTCGAATCCGGGTACTCGACCAGCGGAGATCGATCGACGGGATCGAATGCGAAGGGCGGGAACATGAGCGCCGCATCGAAGGCGATGTACAAAACGTTGGCGCTCGCTGCGAGTGTCGCCGGTGGAATAGCGGCGAGTGCCGTGTTCGGTCAGGTGTGGAAGCGTATCGCAGGCGAATCCGAGGCTCCCGACCCCAAGGATCTGTCCCGCAGCACCCGCGAAGTGCTGATCGCGGCCGCCGTGC
Organism: Rhodococcus sp. ACS1; assembly: GCF_002300155.1. Classification (NCBI taxonomy): domain Bacteria; kingdom Bacillati; phylum Actinomycetota; class Actinomycetes; order Mycobacteriales; family Nocardiaceae; genus Rhodococcus; species Rhodococcus sp. ACS1. Next base: position 243,354 of record NZ_NSDZ01000007.1, on the reverse strand, counting down.
AGGGCACCGCCTTCGGCCTGGTCAAGGCGGCGGTCGATCGGGCGGGTGCCCAGGGGTACCGGAAGCTGGCCCACGCCGACCCCCGATAGAGCGAGGCACTTGTCCCAGAACACCCCTAGGCTGAGCCGATGCGTACTCGTTTCGCGGAAAATCTCGACAGCCTGTCCGGCGATCTCGCCGCCATGTGCCGGCTGTCCGTCACCGCGATGTCGGAGGCGAGCGACGCACTGCTGCAGGCAGACCTCGAGCTCGCCGAACACGTCATCGACGTGAGCGGCGAGCTCGACGATGCCGCGGCGCACTGGGAGAAGCGTGCGTTCGCGCTCCTCGCGCTGCAGGCTCCGGTGGCCCACGATCTCCGATTCATGGTCGGTGGCCTCCACATCTCCGCGGATCTGCACCGGATGGGCGGTCTCGCGGTGCACATCGCGAAGATCGCCCGCCGGCGGCATCCCGACCACGTGGTCCCCGACGAGGTGCGGGACGTGTTCACGGAGATGGGCACCGTCGCCGTCGCGCAGGCGAGGGAGACCGAGCAGGTGCTGCAGCACCGCGACCCCGAGCGCGCCCGCGGATTGCTGACGGCGGACGAGGCGATGGACGACCTCCACCGCAGCCTGTTCACGATCACCCAGAACGAGGACTGGCCGCACGGTGTCCAATCGGCCGTCGACATCACCCTGCTCGGCCGCTTCTACGAGCGTTTCTGCGACCACACCGTGGAAATCGGCAGGCGCGTCATCTTCTTGGAGACCGGCAGTCTGCCCGAACAGTGAGAGAGCCGACCGGTCAGCTCAGCCCTTCCGCCGCGGCGACCGAGCGCGTCGCACCGCGGGTGTAGACGTCCAGGTGGAAGTCCGTGTCGCGGTACGACCCGACGCGGTGGAGGCCCTCGAACGCCGCGACCGCATCGTGCACCGCGCGGCCGGTCTGCGGGTATTCGGGCACCGGATGCTGCCAGTGCACGGCCACGAGGGTGCCGCCCTCCTCCAGGGCGTCGACGGCCCGCCCCAGCACGATGCCCAGGTCTGCGGGCGTCAGGTAGTACAGCACCTCGCTGAGCACCACGAGGTCGAAGGTGCCTGCCGGCCACGGATCGAGGAGCGATGCCCGGCCCAGCTCCACGCGGTCGGCCAGTCCCTCGCGGCATATGCGGTCCCGTGCGCTCGCCAAGGCACGAGGCACCACGTCCGTTGCGACGACCCGGTCGCAGCGTCTCGCCAACTGCGCCGTCAGTACCCCGATCGAGCATCCCGGTTCGAACGCCCGCCGATAGTGCGGACGGGGCAGGGCGGCGAGCGTGAGCGCGTACTTGCGGTGTTCGTACCACCGTTCGTCGAATCCCCACGGGTCCGCCGATTCCGCATACATCGACTCGAAGTAGCCGGGATCCATCGCGCTCACCACAGCACCCGTTCCGTCGTCCGCATCAGTCGCGCCAGCACCCACGGCGGGAGGATCGTGGCGTCCCGGGGGTCCTCGGACAACGGGCGGATCTGGGTACGGAATTCGTCGACGGCCCGGCGTTTGCGCGCCAGGACGTCGACGGTGGGTGCGAGTACTCGCATCCGGTTCCACGGCACCGACGGGTCGGCGGGTCGCGCCCAGTGCCACATCCAGACCGGATACTCCACCAATCGGTGGCCGGTGACCGAACACGCCTCCGCGGCGGCCCGTCCGGTGGCTTCGTGGTCGGGGTGACCGTCGCCTCGCCAGGTCGCGAGCACCCACACCCTCTCCCCGGCCCGGGACGTCGCGGTGAGCACGTCGACGAGGCGCGTAGTGAGTTCGCGTTCGTGCGCGCACACACCGCCGTCCGGCAATCCGAGACGGAGTGGTTCGCCGACGCCCAACAGCGCTGTCGCCCGGTTCGATTCGGCGATCCGCGCGGCCGCCAGCGCGGCGGGTGACAGGGTCGGCGACTGCGGATGCGACGCCGCGCCGTCGGTGACCGCGACGACCTGGACGGAAACACCGGCGGTGGCCGCGGTGGCCATCAGCGCGCCCACGCCGAGCACCTCGTCGTCGGGATGCGGGGCGACGACGACCATGCGGTCGCATTCCGTGAGCGGTATCGGCGGACACCGGACGGAGGCCAGCCACCGCTGCCACACGTCCTCCGGGGTGCCCCGGCCGGCCACGGGTGTCTCCCTGAATCTGGTGGCGTTGTCCACGGTCAGTCCTCCCCCGCGACGAGTTCGCCGAGTGTCGCGAGATCCCGCTCGGCGTGGGATTGCCGGATGTAGACGAGCAAATCCGCGACGTTGCGGGCGTGGTCCGCGTCGCCCGCGAGCGGCGCGGCGCCCAGCGCGCGGCCGACGCGGTCGATCACCTCGCTCGCGGTGCGCTCGACGAGGCCCCGCACCCGGAACGCGCGCACCTGCGCGGACGTCCGATCGAAGGGATCCGAGTCCACCTCCGCGGCCGCGGACGCGAGTGCCCATCGAGTCGCGCTGACGGCGACGTCGATCGCGCCGAGGTGTGCGAGCTGGTGACTGTCCGCCCGGCCATCTCGTGCGCGAGCCCGCAGCGGTTCCGCCACAGCGAGCGTGCCACCGAACCAGCACGCCGCCACCCCGATGCCGCCGTGCCAGAACCCAGCCCGGTCGAGGTACCGGTCCGCGGCGCCGACAGCTCGCACGGGAACGCCGTCGAACGTCACTGCTTCGGTGTCCGTCGCCGCCATCCCCGGATTGCGCCAGCCCCCGCGTCCCGGCGTGACCCCGGGTTCCCGCAGATCGACGGCGAACAGCCGGGGTTGCCCGTCGACACGTGCCGTGACCAGTGCGTGCGTGCACATCGACGCCCCGGAGCACCACGCCTTCGCTCCCCGCAGTCGCCATCCGCTCGCATCGTGGGCGGCGTCCAGGACCGGGCGTGGTGGTTCGCTGGCCCAGACTCCCCACCACTCGTTCCGGCCGGCGCGGGTGCCGTCGATCTCGGCGAGGATCGCGTCCGCGTCGGCGTGTGCCTCGAGCAGCCGGCCGACCGAGAGGTCGCGGCGGCACCATTCCGTGAGTTGCGCCCACCGGGCGGCGGTGGACCCGTGGCCGGGCAGCGGCAGTTCCGCATCGCCCGAACGGATGATCGCCCGCACGGCGGCATGGGTGGGACTGCTGTCGTGGGTGACGTCGGTGATCATCGGTCCTGCAGTCCCTCCAGGTGGGTGGCGAAGCCCTGCGGCGCGCGGGCGTCGGCCCGTGCGGACGTCTCCACCGGCGCGTCGATGCTCCACACCACGTGCGCTCCGCGTTCGACCATCCGCTGCACCACGTCCACGTCCTCGTGCGCGGGCAGGGCGGCGAACCCGCCCACCGCCCGGTACAGGTCCGCCGAGAATCCGAGGGACGCGCCGTGCACGTGCCCGTGGGCGGCGCCGGAGCGGTAGGCGCTGCCGTACCGCGACCGCACGTGGTCGGGCCACCCCGACCAGTCGGTGACCGTCACCGTCCCCGCCACCAACTGCGCGCCGCGGCTCGCGTGCTGCAGGTGGGAGGACAGCCAGTGCGCGGGGACGAGCGAGTCCGCATCCGTGGTGGCGAACCACTCGTGCGGGCGCAGGGCGACCGAGTCGAAGCCCGCACGCCGAGCGGCGCCGACGTTCCGCGCACCCAGCACCACGACGTCGACGTCCGCCGCGCGGGCGACGGCCTCGCTGCCGTCGGTGCATCCGTCGAGCACCACGACGATCGTCACCGGCACCGACACTTCCCGCGCGGCGGTCTGCACCCCGTCGAGGCATCGCGGCAGCAGCGCCTCCTCGTCGTGGGCGGGCACGACCACCGTGATGTGTTCGACGCGCATGACGTCCCTTCCCGATCATCCACTGTGTCCGGGTTCAGCAAGTACCCAGTCCTTCGCCGGCGGAACCACCGCGGACACCGATTCGGGATCGCTCACCGCGGGTAACCTCCCGCCATGAATGCCGCGGACAGCCCCCGCTACCGGAAGATCGTGCTCACCGTCGACGGCGAGGAACGCACCCTCGACGTGGACACCCGCACCACCCTGCTCGACGCGCTCCGCGACCACCTCGGGGTCACCGCGCCGAAGAAGGGCTGCGACCACGGCCAGTGCGGTTCGTGCACCGTCCTCCTCGACGGCAGGCGCGCCACGTCCTGCCTGACGTTCGCCGTCGCCCACGACGGTGCACGCGTCGTCACCGCGCACGGACTGGCCGACGGCGACGTGCTGCATTCCGTTCAGCAGGCGTTCGTCGAGCAGGACGGACTGCAGTGCGGCTACTGCACGCCCGGTCAGATCTGTTCGGCGATCGGGATGTTCGACGAGTTCCTGGCCCTGCAGCCGAGTGCCGTCACCGAGAACCTGACCGCTCCGCCCGAACTCACCGACGACGAGATCCGGGAACGGATGAGCGGGAACCTCTGCCGGTGCGGCGCCTACCCGAACATCCTCGCGGCGATCCGGCAGGCGGCGGAAGCGTGATTCCCTTCGACTACGAACGGGCCACCGACGTCGACAGCGCCGTCGCCACCGTCACGGCAGATCCGCGGGCGGCGTTCCTCGCCGGTGGCACCAACCTCGTCGACCACATGAAACTCGGGGTGGCGGCGCCGCATCTCCTCGTCGATGTGAGCCGTCTCCCCCTCGACGGCGTCGAGGCACTTCCCGACGGCGGGCTCCGGATCGGGGCGGCCGTCCGCAACAGCGACCTCGCCGCGCACGACGTGGTGCGGGCCCGGTACCCGATGCTGTCGCGCGCGCTCCTGTCCGGTGCGTCGGGACAGCTGCGCAACCTCGCGACGACCGCGGGAAACCTGCTTCAGCGGACCCGCTGCGTGTACTTCCAGGACGTCACGACGCCGTGCAACAAACGCGAGCCCGGTACGGGGTGTTCCGCGCTCGGTGGTTACGCCCGCTACCACGCCATTCTCGGTGCCTCGGAGCACTGCGTCGCCGTGCATCCGTCCGACATGGCCGTCGCGATGACGGCCCTCGATGCGGTCGTGGTGGTGCGCGATACCGGCGGGGAACGGCGGATTCCGGTGCGCGATTTCTACCGGCTTCCCGGGGACCGGCCCGACCGCGACACCGTCCTGCGGCACGGCGACCTCGTGACCGCCGTGGAGTTGCCCGAGCCGCCCGCCGGGAACCGGTCCGCGTACCGGAAGGTGCGGGACCGGGCGTCCTTCGCGTTCGCGGTGGTGTCGGTGGCCGCCGAGCTGACCATCGACGACGCGTCGATCACGTCGGCGCGAGTCGCGCTCGGTGGTGTCGCGCACCGGCCGTGGCGTGCCACACGCGCCGAGGAGGTCCTGCTCGGGTCGCCGCCCACGGGGGACACGTTCACGGCGGCGGCCGAGTCGGAACTCGCCGCCGCACAGCCGCTTCCGGGCAACGAGTTCAAGGTCGTGCTGACCCGCCGGGTCCTCGTGTCGGTACTCCGGTCACTCGCCGAGGAGGCGCGCCCATGACGCTCGTCGAGCCGAAGGTGATCGGAACCCCCGCCGAGCGCCTCGACGCCCACGACAAGGTGACCGGGACGGCGCCGTACGCGTTCGAGCACGCGGTGGACGATCCGGCGTACCTGTACCCGATCCTGTCGACGATCGGCCGCGGCCGGGTCACCGCGATGCACACGGCGGACGCGGAAGCCCTGGACGGGGTGCTCGCGGTCCTGACGGTGTTCGACGCGCCCCGTCTCGCGGACACCTCGGACGGGGAACTCACGATCCTGCAGGACCCTGAGGTTCACTTCCGCGGCCAGTTCGTGGGCGCGGTGGTCGCGGAATCACCGGAAGTCGCCCGGCACGGCGAGGGCCTCGTCCGCGTCGACTACGACGAGGCATCCCACGACACCGACTTCCGTTCCGGCCGGGACGATCTGTACGTGCCCGACGACGTCAACGCCGGGTTCCCGACCGACACCGACGACGGCGACGTGGAGGCCGCGCTCGCCGCCTCGGCGGTCACGGTCGATCAGGTGTACTCGACCGCGATGGAACACAACAATCCGATGGAACCGCACGCCACCATCGCCCGGTGGACCCCGGGTGGCAGCGGACCGGTTCTGACGCTGCACGATTCGACGCAGGGCGTCCATTCCGTTCGGCAGACCCTGGCACCGCTGTTCGGACTCGAAGTCGAGCAGGTGCGGGTGATCGCCCCGTACGTCGGCGGCGGGTTCGGGTCCAAGGGACTGCCGCACGCGCACAACGTGCTGGCGGTGCTGGCGGCCCAGCGGGCGGCGGGCAGGCCGGTGAAGTTCGCGCTGACCCGGCAGCAGATGTTCGCCCTCTCCGCGTACCGCACCGCGACGGTGCAGCGCATCCGGCTCGGCGCGGACGCCGACGGACGCCTGACCGCGCTCTCCCACGAGGCGATCGAACAGTCCGCGAAGATCAAGGAGTTCGCCGAACAGTCGGCGGTCCCGTCGCGGATGATGTATTCCACACCGAACCGGCACACCACCCACCGTCTCGCGGCCCTCGACGTGCCTGCCCCCTCCTGGATGCGTGCGCCCGGCGAGACGCCGGGGATGTTCGCGGCCGAGGTGGCGATGGACGAACTGGCCGCGGCCTGCGGACTCGACCCGATCGAACTGCGGATCCGCAACGAGCCCGACGCCGACCCGAGTACGGGCCGCCCGTGGTCGGGGCGGCGCCTCACCGACTGCCTGCGGGAGGGCGCCCGACGGTTCGGGTGGGCGGACCGTGACGCGACGGCGCGGGCGCGGTCGGACTCGGAGTGGCAGGTGGGATTGGGCGTCGCCTCCGCGACGTACCCCGCGAACACCATGCCGGGATCGGTGGCCCGGATCGTGTACCAGTCCGACGGCACCTACACCGTGCAGATCGGCTCGGTCGACATCGGCACCGGCGCGTGGACGGCGCTCACCCAGATCGCCGCCGACGCGCTGGGGTGCCCCCTGGACTCGGTCGTCCTGCAGATCGGTGACACGAACCTTCCGCCGGCGACCGTCGCCGGGGGTTCCACGGGAACCACGTCCTGGGGCAGCGCGATCGTCGCGGCGGCCCGCGCGTTCCGGGACGAGCACGGCAGCACCCCGGTTCCGGGGGCGGAGGCCAGCGCGGGGACCCTCGACAATCCGGACGCCGAGAAGTTCGCGCTCCATTCGTTCGGCGCCCATTTCGCGGAGGCGCACGTCCGCCGTGACTCCTGCGAGATCCGCGTCGAACGCATGCTCGGCGTGTTCGCGATCGGCCGGGTCGTGAACGCCCGGACCGTGCGGTCGCAGCTCATCGGCGGCATGACGATGGGGGTGTCGATGGCGTTGCACGAGAGCAGCGTGAACGACCCCCGGTTCGGCCACGTCGTGACGCAGGACCTGGCCTCCTATCACGTCAGCACTCACGCCGACATCAGGTATCTGGACGCGGTGTGCCTCGACGACGTCGACGCGCACGCCGGCCCGATGGGGTCGAAGGGGGCAGGTGAGATCGGCATCGTCGGGGCCGCGGCCGCGGTGGCGAACGCGGTGCATCACGCCACCGGGGTCCGGGTGCGGAAGGTGCCGATCCACCTGGACGATCTGCTGCCGGGGTGACCGGCCGGGCCTACTGCACGCCCCACGCCTGCGCGAGGGAGGTCCGCAGCTGACCTTTCATCGCTCGGATCTTCTGGATGTCGGTGGCCTTCGGCGCGAGTCCGTCGAGCACGAGTTCCATGAAACGGCGGCGGTTGACGCCGAATGTTTCCAGCAGTTCGGCCGCGCTCGCACCGCCGAACGGCGCCCACTGGATCGCGAAACTGATCATCCAGCGCGCATCGGAGCTCACCGAGTGCATCTGTGCGAGCAACTCGCACCGGCGCAGCGCCAGGCGCAGCCATTCGGTGCCGAACGCTTCTTTCGGTTCGCCGTCGGTCTCGGTCGCCACGGCGGTCATCGCGGATCACCGGAGCGGACGGCGAACACCGGCAGCTGTTCGGCCGTCGACGCGGGACGGAACTCGACCCGGACCGGGCAGTCGGACGGTGCAGGGACGTCGCCGTCGATCCAGGTGTACACCCACGGACCTTCGTCGAGTTCGACGATCGCGATCGTGCAGGGGGCGCGGCCACGGTCGCCGCCGCTGTGCCCTCGGTCGACCACTTTCGAGGACACGATCGAGCCGACACCGCACGACGGGACCCGCTCGAGGTTCGAACCCTGACAGGCGGAGCACGTGGCCATCAACGGCGCGAGCAGGGTCGTGCAGTTGAGGCACCGCTGGATCATCAGTTCGCACTTCTGGGCGATTCCTTGCCAGCGGGTCATACCGTCCGTGGTCACGCCGCCACCCCCGCGAGTTCCTGCCCCACCGCGTCGTGTGCCACTAGCTTTCCCCCGGTCCACACAAGACACCGGTCGACGGTGTGCACCCGACGGAGAGGCGGGGGCAGTGGAAGTTGGGGGTCGGGCTTTCGGTGCATTCGGGGATCAGTGGACATCGGGGGCCTCGGTCTGGAGCCGGAGTGGGGGACGTGTATGAGCATCCCGTCCGCAGCGCGGAAGTACAGCGGCTGAACGACCCGGGGACATACCTATTTCGCCCCGTGCGGGGCCCGGTCAGGGGTGCGGGTCCTGTGCGTGTTCGACGATCCACGCCGCGATCTGGGTGCGTGAGGTGAAACCCAGTTTCGCGAGAATGTGCTCGACGTGCCCCTGCGCCGTGCGCTGGGAGATCACCAGCCGCGCCGCGATCGCCTTGTTGGTCAGCCCGTCGGCGACCAGTTCGGCCACCTGCGATTCGCGTCGGGTCAGGTGCGTCGTCCCGTTCGACGACGCCGTCGCGTCGGGTCGCCTCTCGTCCAGTGCAAGTGCGACCGCGTCGTCGAAGGACGTGTGCATGCCGTGGTCGAACGCCGCATCGAACGCGCGGTCCCCGATCACGGCGCGTGCCTGCTGTTCACATTCCGCATGATGGACGAGCAGGTTGGGGTAGACGGTGCTCGGGTTGCCGACGGCCTGTGCGACGGCCTCCGCGGCACCCATCAGTTCGGCGGCGTTCCGGGCCCGGCCGGAGCCGACGGCCACCCACGCGAGCACCTCGAGCGCCCCACACGCGCTGATCCGGTCGTCCACCAGGTGCGACAGCCGCAGTCCCTGCTTGACGTAGTCGTCGGCGAGGGCGAGGTGCCCGCGCTGCCACGCCGCCATTCCCGCAGCCCACAGCGACCAGCCGCGATACACGGATTCGCCGTGGGCCTCGGTGAGCGCGAAGATCTCGGATCCGCACATCTTCGCCACCGCCCCGTCACCCTGCATGCCGCTGACCAGTGCCACCCCGAGCAGTCCCCACGTCAGTTGGAGCAGGCTGCCCCGGTCGCGGAACACGGGCAGGGCCTCCTCGAAGCACGCCCGCGCACGCGGCAGGTCGCCGGCGAACATGGCGCAGCACCCGGCGGCGTGGACCACCAGGGCGCCGAGCAGTGTGTCACCGTTCCGCTCGGCGAGAACGGCCCCCTCGTCGACCAGCGCCTTCGCGGCCTCCCGGTCGCCGTGCATGCCCGCGAGCACACTGTCGACGTACAGCGCCTCGATCCGTTCCCGGCTCCCTCCTCCTGGGTGCCGCCCCAGCAGCTGCCCGAGCCAGCGGCGCCCCTCGCGGAGCAGTCCCCGGGCACGCCAGTACGGGTACAGTGCGGCGGCGATCCGCAGTCCCGGTTCGGCCTCCCCCGGCTCGGTCAGGCAGAAATGCAGGGCGGCCCGCACGTTCAGCTTCTCCGCGTCGAGCCGGCCGATCCACATCACCTGCCGGGGTCCGATCCACTCGGCCTCGCACCGCACCACCAACTGTTCGTACCAGTCACGGTGCCGCCTCCGCAGCGACACGAGCTCGCCGGTCTCCTGCAATTTCTCCCGGCCGTAGTCGCGCACCGTCTCGAGCAGGTGATACCGCACCGAAGGCCCGACCTCTTCCCGGATCAGGATCGACTTGTCGATCAACGACGCCACCACGTCGAGGACGTTCTCGACGGGCAGGTCGCCGGCGCAGATTCCCTCCACCGCGTCCAGTTCGAAGCCGCCCGCGAACACCGACAGTCGCGCCCACAGTTCGCGTTCCTCGTCGGTGCACAGTTCGTGACTCCAGTCGACGCACAAGCGCAGGGTCTGCTGGCGGCTCGGCGCGCCCCGCGACCCCACCGTCAGCAACCGGTAGCGGTCCGTCAGGCGCTGCAGGATCTGCTCCGCCGACATCACCCGCAGCCGCACCGCCGCCAGCTCGATCGCCAACGGCAACCCGTCCAGCTGGCGGCAGATCCGGGCCACCGCCACATGGTTCTCCTCGGTGAGTTCGAACTCCGGCACCGCGGTGGCCGCCCGTTCGACGAACAACGTCACCGCCTCGTATTGCGGCAGGCCCTGCAGGGAGGTGCGTTCGGGTTCGGGCACCGTCAGCGGCGGCACCCGGAGCACCGCCTCCCCGCCGATCGCCAGGGGTTCGCGGGTCGTCGCGAGGATCCGCAGTTCCGGACAGCTCCGTAGCAACGTCTCCGACAGCGCCGCGGCCGCGGCGACCACGTGCTCGCAGTTGTCGAGCACCAGCAGCAGTTGCCGGTCGGCGAGGTACTCGGTCAGCAGTACTTCCGGGTTCCCGGTGCGCTGCTCCCGCAGTCGCAGCGCCGACGACACGGCGTCGACGAGCGTGGTGTCGTCGTCGAGTTCTCCCAACTCGACCAGCCACACACCGTCCTCGAACGCGCGGCTCGCGTCGGCGGCCACCCGCAACGCGAGCCGGGTCTTCCCCACACCCCCGATACCGGCGAGAGTCACCAGACGGGACACGGACAGCAGGCGTCGCGCCTCGGTCACCTCACGGCGACGGCCGACGAAACTCGTCAGTTCGTGGGGCAGGTTTCCCACTGTGCCCTTCACTGCCGCCGGCATCACACCGTCACTCTCGACTCGCAGCCCCCTGCGCACACGGTACTCCCGGTGTGCGGGGGCAACGACGCTTTCGGCTCCGCGTCCGCGTTTTCGGCTGCGCGTCCGCGGGTTTCGCATGGACCCGTGGACGGGATCACCGCGTCCAGCGGGTGGGCGCCCAGCGGCCGGTGTAGGACCGGATGCGGCCGGCCCGGCGGGGCGGACGCAACGCACCGGCCTCGGTCAGGCTGTGCGGGATCATCGCGATCCTCGTGCCGTCGACGACGTACGCGGCACCGGTCACGAACATTCCGGCCGGCGCACACAGATACGACGCCACGTCGGCGACTTCCCGATCGTCGGGGCCGGGCGCCGCGAAGTCCGGTTCGACCGCGGGCACCACCACCGAATTGACGGTGATCGAGTACCGCGCCAGTTCGGCGGCGAGCAGACCCGTCAGCCCGCCGAGACCGGACGCGGAGGTGGTGACGTTGACGATCCGTCCGCCCCCGCCACCGGCGATCATGTACCGCACGGCGCGCTGGATGCACTCGACCGCGGTGCTGCCGGGGCAGCTGACGAGGACGCCGATTCCGCCCAGGTCCCGGGCGAACTCGTCGACGGCGGCAGCGGAGCCGGGCAGGTCGGCCAGGTCCATGCGCTGCACGGCCGCGCGCACCGATCTGGATTCGACGTCGGCGGCCGTGGCTTCGGCGCTTTCCCGGTCCGCGGCATAGGCGAGGCCCACGTCGAAACCGTCTCCCGCGAGTGCCAGGGCGACGGCGCGGCCCATCGGCGAATCAGATCCCGTCACGACTGCGGTGCGTGTGCTGGGGTGCATGGGTTCGGAATACCCCCTGGTAGATCTGCTCAAACGCTCAACATTTTCGGACTGCGCACGGGCAGAACACAATCCGGCGACGAGCCTGGGTGGCCCGCCGCCGATCGGCACCTACCGGGTCAGCAGTTGGACGGCGCCGGGTCGCCGCGGAAGCGAGCGTCCAGGTAATCCAGGGCGGTCGGCAGACCCAGAACGGCCGTGGTCAGGTGATCGGGACTCGGGAACAGGTCCGACTGCACCTTGGCGCCCGCGGCGCAGTACCGGGCGATGGTCGCCTCGATCGAATCGACCGGGATGAGCACATCGGTCGGGCTGTGCCATTCGAAGATCGGTGCAGTCGGAACGCCCGGGTACAACTCGACGCTGTTCTCGTTCAGCACCTCCCAGGCCTGCGGACTGCTCATCAGGTCCGTGGTCTTGGCGACCTCGGTGGCGCTGCGGCCGGCGCCTGCCGCGAGAATGCCGTTGGTGCAGGCGTTGACCATTTCGTCGCGCATCGCCAGTCCGCGGTCGTTGAGCTGCTCGCTGATCGGAAGCTTGTCCGGGTACTCCCGCTCGAGTCCGAGCGCCGCCGCCATCGCGAGACCGAACGCCGGATGCGGTTGCATGCCGAGACCGTTGGCCATCTTGCCGATGTTCATGGGCACACCGCCCTCGGCGACGCCGACGATGTTCAGTTCCGGGGCGTAGGTCGGTGCGAGTGCCGCGGCCCACGCCGAGGCCATGCCGCCGCCGGAGTACCCGGCCAGCGCGACCGGGCTCTCCGCCACCGCCAGTTCCGGTACCCGCTGCACCGCGCGGATGCCGTCGAGCGTGATGGTTCCGCCGAGCCGGGCGGCGCCGTAGGCACTGTTCGGGCCGAGGTGGTCGGGCAGCGCGACGGTCCAGCCGCGCTGCAACGCGAGGTTCAGTGCCGGTGCCTCCTTGATCTGGAGGTCGGGATCGTTCGAGTACAGCGTCCGCGACGGCGCGCACCGCGGCCCGAGCGCGTTGATGATGTGCTGATACGACAGCAACGGCCCGTTCACCGGCCGGTTGCGGGGTACCAGCACGGTGGAGACCGACGAGATCGGATGGTCCTCCGAGTTGGTGGTGCGGTACTTCACCTGCCAGACGTCGGTGTCGGGGAAGGCCAGCAGCGGCGGCATCGGACGGACCGCGAGCGGCTCACCGACCGCGGCCTCCGCCAGACCCTGCGGCTGCCCGTAGAAGGGATCGGGGTCGGAGGCGGGATAGATCGGCAGGGCGGCGGCAACTCCGGCGTTCGCGACCGCGGTGCAGGCGACGAATGCGGCACACAGAGCGCTCGCGGTGAGGCTCGTGATACGTGAGCGCTTCATGTCGCCTCCTGGTGTGGGTAGAGATCGATTGTTACCGAGTTCGCAGGAGATATCGCGATTCGGGCCCGCCCGTTACTGCACTGCAATCGACGGCGGGCCCGCCCGCAACGTAAACGGGTCAGTGCGTGCCCAGATAGTCCTCGAGGACGGGCCCCACCACGGCCAGGACCTCGGGTTCGATCATCTGGTTGTGCTCGCACTCGATCTTGACTTCCCGGATGCCGCCGGTGACCGAATCGCGCCATTCCTCCGGTGAATGCTCGCCCGTCGCCGCCGACCCGGCGGCGGTGAAGAACAGCAGGTCCCCGTCGAACACCTGGGGCCGGAAGTTGTTCATGATCCGCGAGGAGTTCGTGAACCCGGCGCTGATCCGCTCGAGGTGCCGAGGAGTCAGTCCGGTCTTCTGCCCGAACGCGTCGTCCAGCAACTCGACCGCCCGCTCGTACGTGAGTTCCTCCCCGGACACGGACTCGAGGTCCAGCCCGAGACCGTGCAGCAACTCGGGCACGGTGAGGCTCTCCGGGCCCTGATCGGTCCCGTTCGCCACGTAGCTGTCCATGAGGGCGAGGGTGTCGACGGCCTCCCCCTCCCGCCGCAGTTCGACGGCCATGGCGTGCGCGATGACGCCGCCGAGCGACCAGCCCAGCAGGTGGTACGGCCCGTGCGCCTGGACCTTGCGCATCTCCAGCACGTACTGGTGCGCCAGCTGCTCGATCGAGTCGACGGCCGGGCCGCCGCTGATGATCGGCAACTGCAGGCCGAACGCCGGACGGTCCTGCGAGAGGTGCTGCAGCAGTCCCGCATACCCCCATGACAGACCGATCCCGGGATGGATGCAGAACAGCGGCGGCTTCTCCCCCGTCGGGCGCAGCGGGATGACGACGCCGAGCGCCTCGTCCACCGGCGACCCGGCGGCGTTCTCGGTGTCGACCCGGAGCGCCAGCCCCGCGGGCGTGGGATCCAGGAACATGGACTGCAACGGGATCTGCCGTCCGAGGCGCTCCTGCAGCACCGTGATCACCCGGGTAGCGACGATCGAGTTACCCCCGAGGTCGAAGAAGCTGTCGGCGGTGCCGACCCGGTCCACGCCCAGCACCTCGGCGAAGGCCTCGACGATGATCCGCTCGGTCGCCGTCGTCGGGGCCCGGAAGGCCGCGCCGGTGGTGCCGAACTCGGGCGCGGGCAGCGCCTTGCGGTCGAGCTTGCCGACCGGGGTCATCGGGATCTGGTCGAGAACCACCACCGCTGACGGGACCATGTGCGCGGGCAGGCGGTCGGACGCGTGGGTGCGCAGTTCCGCCGGCTCGAGGTCGTGGCCCTCGGCGGCCCGCACGTACGACGCGAGGAGCGTGTCGCCGGACGGACCGGTGTGACCGATGGTGGCCGCGAACGCGACCGCGGGGTGGCGGGCGAGGACGGCGTCGATCTCACCGAGTTCGATGCGGAAGCCGCGGACCTTCACCTGGAAGTCGGTGCGGCCGATGTACTCGATGATGTGGTCGCCGCGCCAGCGCACGACGTCGCCGGTGCGGTACATCCGGCGGCCGGGCTCCCCGTACGGGCAGGCGACGAACCGTTCCGAGGTGAGCGCCGACCTGTTGTGGTACCCGCGTGCCAGTCCGGGGCCGGTGATGTACAGCTCGCCGGGCACGCCGGCCGGGACGGGCTGCAGGCGTTCGTCGAGGACCAGCGAACCGAAGCCCAGTGCGGGGGCGCCGATGTTCACGACCCCGCCCGGACGCATCGGGGCGCTGACACTCGCCTGGATGGTCGTCTCGGTGGGCCCGTACCCGTTGTGCATGTTGCGGTGCTTGCCCCAGATCTCCACCAGTTCCGGCGGGCAGGCCTCGCCGGCCACCGCGAGGACCCGCAGCGACTCGAGCCCCACATCCTCGATGGACGACAGCGCGGTGGGCGTGATGAACGCGTGCGTGACCTCGTTGCGCCGGAACAGGTCCGCCAACTCGGCGCCACCGAAGACGGTGGGCGGCACGATCACGACCCGCGCCGAGGCGCCGAACGCCATCATCAGCTCGAAGATCGACGCGTCGAAGCTCGGGGACGCCAGATGCGAGACCCGCGAATCGTGCGTGACCTGGAACCGTTCATGTTCCTCCGCGGTGAGGTTGGCCATGCCGCGGTGAGTGACGATGACCCCCTTCGGTTTCCCGGTCGACCCCGACGTGTAGATCAGGTACGCCGGGTGCGCCAGATGGAGCGGGATCACGCGGTCGGCGTCGGTGACCGGCGCCGAGGACATGCCCGCGACCTGCTCGGCGAAAGTCTCGTCGTCGAGCACCAGCCACGGCACCGTGTCCGGCAGGTTGTCGCGCCTGCCGGCGACGGTCAGGCCGACCGAAGCCCGGCAGTCGGTGAGCATGTAGTCGATGCGGTCCCGCGGGTACGTCGGATCGACTGGCACGAACGCGGCACCCGACTTGGCCACCGACCAGATCGACACCACTTCCTCGATCGACCGCGGCATACCGATGGCCACGAACGTCTCCGGTCCGACACCCTGAGCGCACAGCACCCGCGCCAGCCGGTTGGACCATTCGTCGAGTTCCCGGTACGTGACCTGCCGATCCTCGAACGACAGTGCCACCGAGTCGGGGTCGAGGGCCGCGGCGGCCGTCAGCAGGTCCGGCCACACCTCGGGCTGCACGTCGGGCTTGCCGCGGGCCGGGACCATCTCGTCGATCTCCGCCTCGTCGAGCAGCGGGACGGTGCCGATCGGCCGGTCCGGGTCGGCGACGACGGCCGCGAGGACCCGCACGAACCGGTCCGCGATCGAACGCGCCGTGTCGGGGTCGAACAGGGAGACGGCGAAGTCCAGGCCGCCGGCGACACCCGCGGGCGCGCCGTCCTGGTCGAACCGCTCGGCCAGGATCACCTCGAGGTCTTCCTTCACCACCCGGGTCTCGAGGTCCACGTTCTCGACCCGCAGGTCCGGCAGTTCCAGCGTCGGGTTCTCGTTGTTCTGGAACTCGAGGGCCACCTGGAACAGCGGCGAGTACGACGTGGACCGGGTCGGGTTGAGTTCCTCGACGAGCCGCTCGAACGGCAGATCCGCGTGCTGGAACGCGGCCAGGTCGGATTCCCGGATCTGCTGCACCAGTTCGGTGAACGTCGCGGACGGATCGATCCGGTTCCGCAGGACCAGCGTGTTGACGAACATGCCGACCATCTCGTCGAGCGCCTCTTCACCGCGCCCGGCGACCGGGGTGCCGATGACCACGTCGTCTGTGCTGCCGAGCCGCGACAGCAGCACGGCCAGCGCGGCGTGGACGGCCATGAACATGGTGGCGTTGTTGGTCCGGGCCAGTGCTGTCAGCCGCTGATGGAGATCGGCGTCGATCGCGAACTCGACCCGATCACCCTCGAACGTCTGCTGGATCGGCCGCGGCCGATCGGTCGGCAACTGGATGACGTCCGGCAACCCGGCCAGCGTCTCCGACCAGAACCGCAACTGCCGGTTGATCATCGACTCGGGATCGTTCTCCGACCCGAGTCCGGCATGCTGCCACAGGGTGTAGTCGGCGTACTGCACGTGCAGCGGAGCCCACTGCGGGCCGTCGCCGTCGAGCCGCGACGTGTAGGCCACCATGACGTCGCGGGCGAGCGGCGCCAGGGAGAATCCGTCCGCGCAGATGTGGTGCACCACGATCGTCAGCACGTGATGGTCGGGCGCCGTCCGGAACAGGGCCGCCCGCACCGGGACGTCGGTGCTGACGTCGAACCCGCGGGACACCAGGTCCATGATGTGCCGCGGCAGGTCCGCCGCGTCCACCTCGACCGTGTCGACGTCCGGTTGGGCGTCGGCGGCGGCCAGGATCCGCTGGGTCGGTTCGTTGCCGACCGTCGGGAAGACGGTGCGCAGCGTCTCGTGCCGTTCGAGGACGTCGGCCATCGCCAGGCGCAAGGCGTCCTCGTCCAGGGTTCCGGTCAGCCGCACCGCCAGCGGAATGTTGTAGGCGGGTGAGGACGTGTCGAACTGGTTGAGGAACCACATCCGCTTCTGCGCCAGCGACAACGGGATCCGATCGGGGCGTTCGACCGGGGCGAGAGCGGGTCGGGCGCCGCCGCTGACGCTGTCGGCGACGCGTTCGGCCAGCGACCGGGCGTCGGGGGCCTCGAACAGCGCCCGCACACCGATGTCGGTGTCCAGGGCGTCCCGCAGCCGCGCGGTGACACGCGTCGCGACCAGCGAGTTGCCGCCGAGATCGAAGAAGTTGTCGTCGATGCCGATCCGTTCGAGACCGAGGACGTCGGTGAAGATGTCCACGATCTTGCGTTCGAGGTCGTTGGTCGGTGGCTGGAACTCCGCGGTGGTGACGTGGAACTCCGGCGCGGGCAGCGCCGACCGGTCCAGTTTGCCCACCGGGGTCAACGGGATCTCGTCGAGGAACATGATGCTCGTCGGCACCATGTGCGCGGGCAGCCGCGTCGACAGGTGCGCGGTCAGCTCGGCGGGGTCGACGCCCCCTTCCGTGACGGGCAGCAGGTACGTCACGAGCACCGTGTCCCCGGACGGGCCGGGGGCACCGAGGGTCGCGGCGAAGCTGACCCCGGGGAACGTGGCGATCTCGTTGTCGATCTCGCCGAGTTCGATGCGGAACCCGCGGATCTTCACCTGGAAGTCGCTGCGGCCCACGTACTCGACGGTGTGATCGGCGCGCCACCGGACGATGTCGCCGGTGCGGTACATCCGCTCCCCCGCCTCCCCGAATGGGTTGGCGACGAACCGCTGGCTGCTCAGTTCGGGGCGCCGGTGGTAGCCGCGGGCGAGACCCGCGCCGGTGATGTACAGCTCGCCAGGAACGCCGACAGGCACCGGCTGGAGCCGCGAATCGAGCACGAGTTCGCCGACGCCGCGGATCGGGCCGCCGAGGGTGATGGGGTCGCCCACCGTCATCGGGTCGCTGATGTTGGCCATCACCGTGGTCTCGGTGGGGCCGTACGCGTTGGACAACTGCCTGCCGGGCGCCCAGCGGGTCACCAGTTCTGGCGGGCACGCCTCGCCGCCGAACACCACGTGCTGGAACTCGTCGAGCCCCTCCGGGTCCACCGTCGACAGCGCCGCGGTGGTGACGAAGGCGTGGGTGACGTGTTCCGACCGGATCAGTTCGGCCAGTTCCGCTCCGCCGTACACCGTGGGCGGCGCGATGACCATGGTGGCGCCGACCCCGAACGCCTGCAGGTACTCGAACACCGACCCGTCGAAGCTCGGTGTCGAGAAGTGCAGTGTGCGGGACGTCTGCGCGGCCGCGAAGCGCTGCCGCTGGTCCTCGGCGAAGTTGTCGAGGCCCTCGTGGGTGACGACGACGCCCTTCGGCTTGCCCGTCGACCCGGAGGTGTAGACGATGTACGCCGCGTTGTCGAGGCTTATCGGCGACCGGCGGTCCGAATCTGCTACCGGCAGAGCCGGTTTCGCCTGGCACGCCTTCTCGAACTTGGGCGAGTCGAGCTGCAGCCACGGCACCGAGTCGGGCAGCGACTTCTCGTAGGCGGCCATGGTCAGCCCGATGGTCGCCCCCGAATCGGTCAGCATGTGCTCGATCCGGTCCATCGGGTAGTTCGGGTCGACCGGGACGAACGCGGCACCCGTCTTGGCCACCGCCCACACCGCCAGCACCGACTCGATCGACCGCGGAATGCCGAGCGCCACGAACGTCTCCGGGCCTGCGCCGCGGGAGATGAGAACCCGGGCGAGCTGGTTGGAGCGCTCGTTGAGTTCCCGGTAGGAGACGTTGCGGCCCTCGAACGTCAGAGCGGTACGGTTCGGATCCAGCGCCGCCGCGTCCTCGAAGATCTGCGGCAGCGTCCGGACGGAGAACCCGGGGCGGCCGCGCACCGGCGCGAACTCGGCGAGTTCGGCCTCGGTGAGCAGCTGCATGTGGGCCAGCGGGATCTCGGGCCGGTCGGCGAGGGCGTCGAGCACCCGCCGCAGCCGGTCCGCGATCTCGTCGACCGCGCTTTCCTCGAGGACCTCGGGGAGGTACTCGAACTTGAAGTTCAGCCGGGCGTCACCGGAGGCGACGACGGCCAGCGGGTAGTGCGCGGAGTCCTTGCCGTCGATGCCGAGGACGAACATCCCGGCGATGTCGGTCTGTTCGGTCAGCCCCGCCTCGTCCACCGGGTACGACTCGAACACGGTCAGCGTGTCGAATGCGCCGCCGCCGCCGACCGCCGACTGGATGTCGGTCAGCCCCACGTAGTGGTGGTCGAGCAGCGTGGCCTGTTCGCGCTGCACGCGTTCGAGCAACTCGCCCAGCGACTCCCATGGGTCGAGGGTGACCCGCACCGGGAGGGTGTTGATGAACAAACCGACCATCGACTCGATGCCCGCGATCTGCGGCGGCCTGCCGGACACTGTCCCGCCGAACACCACGTCGGAGCGGCCGACCAGGCCGCCCAGCACGATTCCCCACGCCGTCTGGACGACGGTGTTGAGGGTGAGCCCGCGTTCGCGGCTCAGGTCACGCAACCGGGTGGTGTGCTCCTCGGACAGCGTGAACGCGGTCTCCTCCGCCACGGCGGAATGCGCCTCACCCCGCTCCAGCGGGGCCAGCAGCGTCGGCTCCTCGACACCGTCGAGCGCGGCGCGCCAGGCGTCGAGGGAGTCCGTGGTGTCGTGGCGCTTCATCCACGACAGGTAGTCGCGGTAGGAATGGACCCGCGGCAGCAGGCTGCCGTCGGCGTCCAGGGCGTACAGCGTCAGCAGGTCGCGGATGACGAGCGGCGTCGACCAGCCGTCCAGCAGGATGTGATGGTTGGTCAGGATCAGCCGGTACTCGTCCCCGGTGAGCCGGACCAGGGCGAGGCGCAGCAACGGCGCGTCCGCCATGTCGAACTTCACCGACCGGTCGCCTGCCACGATCCGCTCGTATTCGCGGGCCGTCTCCTCGGGACCCAGGGCCGACAGGTCGAACTCCGACCACGGCAGTTCCACGTGCTGCTGGATGATCTGCGCGGAAGCGCCGGCACTGTCGTGGACGAACGCGGCCCGCAGGTTGGGGTGCCGGTCCAGCAGCGCCTGCCCCGCCCGGCGGAACCGGTCCGCGTTCACGTCGCCGCGCAGCTTCAGCGCCAACTGCACCAGGTACGGGTCGACCGAGGCGTCCGAGAACTGGGCGTGGAACAGCAGCCCCGACTGCAGCGGCGACAGCGACCAGATGTCCGACAGCGCCGGGAACCGGGACTCGAGCCGGTCGATGGCGTCCTGGTCGAGCGTCACCAGGTCCAGGTCGGACGGTGTCACACCGCCGGCGTCGGGCCGCGCGACGTGCTCGGTCAGCGCGGTCAGCGCCTGCACCCACAGGTCGGCGAGCGCACGCACCTCGGACGGGGTGAGGACCCCGGTCGGGAACGCCCACGTGGCCCGCAGCCGGTTGCCGTCGACCCCGGTGCCGGTGACGGCGTTGATGTCGAGCGCCGACGCCACCGGGATGTCGGAGGCGGGGATGTCGTCGAGTTTGGTGTCCGTCACCGGGACCCAGGCGTGCCCGTGGATGTCGGTGGATGTCGCACCGCCCAACCGGCCCAGGTAGTTGAACGTGACCTGCGGCTTCGCGAGCGCCCGCAACCGGTCGGCGCTCTCCGGGTCCAGGTAGCGGAGCATGCCGTACCCGATGCCGTGGTCCGGGATGGCCAGCAGCTGTTCCTTGATCGCCTTGATCGCCGACCCGGCGGCCCGGCCACCGGCGAAGGCGTCGTCGAGGTCGATGCCCGACAGGTCCAGGCGCACCGGGAACATGGCCGTGAACCAGCCGGCGGTGCGGCCCAGATCGGCGCCCGGCAGCACCTGGTCCTCGCGGCCGTGGCCCTCGAGGCTCACCAGCGACTCGCGCGTGAAATCGCCGTGGGTGCGCCGCCACTGCGCGAGGGCCAGCGCCAGTGCGGTCAGCAGACCGTCGTTGACGCCGCCGTGGAACGCCTCGGGGACACGGGTCAGCAGAGCATCCGTGACGTCGGCGGGCACCTCCACGGTGACCTTCTCGACCGTTCCCGCCACGTCGATCGCGGCGTCGAGCGGACGCGATCCGATCAGCGGGTCGTCGGCCTCGAGCACCCGGCGCCACAGTTCGATCTCGGCGCCGCGTTCGCGGGTCGCGTCGACGAGTCCGTGCGACCAGCGCCGCATCGACGTGCCGACCGGCTCGAGTGCCGGTTCCTGACCCGCGGTGACCTGCGCCCACGCCGTCGCCAGGTCGGGGACCAGGATCCGCCACGACACGCCGTCGACGACCAGGTGGTGGGCCACGACCAGCAGCCGCCCGCCCTCGTCGCCGGCGTCGAACCACACCATCTGCAGCATGACCCCGGCCTCGGGGTCCAATCGTCCTGCGGCGGCGTCGAGTTCGTGGGTGGCGATCTCCGCGAACGCAGACCCGACCACCGACGCGACCTCGACCCGGTGCAGCACGTCGTCCACGTCGACGGCGCCCGTGGCCTGCACCTCGATCCGCCACTGCGGTGCGGCGCCGAGCAGACGCGCCCGCAGCATGTCGTGGTGATCGACGACGGCCGCGATCGTGCGCTTCAGCAGTGTCTCGTCGGCCGCGGCGGGCAGGGACAGCAGCGCGGTCTGGGTGTAGCGGCGGAAATCGCCGCCGCGTTCGAGCAGCCACGCGGTGATCGGGGTGACCGGCATCTCGCCGATCCCGCCGCCAGGCAGTTCGTCGAGGACCACCACGTCGGCGGCGCCCGCCCAGGACGCCGCCTCGGCGAGGGCGGCCACGGTCTTGGCCTCGAACACGTCCCGCGGGGTGAGGACCACCCCGGCGGCCTTTGCGCGCGCCACCAACTGGATCGACATGATGCTGTCGCCGCCGAGCGCGAAGAACGAATCGTCCACACCAACCGATTCCAGACCGAGCACCTCGGCGAACAGGCCGGCGAGGACGGTCTCCATCTCCGTCGCCGGGGCGCGGCCCGCCGACACCCGGGCCCCGAAGTCGGGTTCCGGCAGCGCGCGGCGGTCGAGCTTGCCGTTGCTCGTCAACGGCAGCGCGTCGAGCACCACGAGGGTGGCGGGCACCATGTACGAGGTGAGCTGGGTGCCGACGAACTCGAGGGCCGAGGACACCTCGACGGTGGCACCGGATTCGGGAACCACGTAGCCGATCAGCCGGTGGCCGCCGTGCCCGTCGTCGCGGGTGAGGACGACGGCCTGCGCGATGCCGCGGTACCGGAGCAGCGCGGATTCGATCTCACCGAGTTCGATGCGGAACCCGCGGATCTTCACCTGGAAGTCGCTGCGGCCCAGGTATTCCAGCTGGCCGTCGGTGTTCCACCGGGCCAGGTCGCCGGTGCGGTACATCCGTGCCCCGGGACGGAGCGGGTCGGCCACGAACCGGGTGGAACTGAGCCCGGCCCGGCCCAGGTAGCCGCGGGTGACCTGGTCACCCGAGACGTACATCTCACCGATGGTGCCCGGGGGCACCGGGTGCAGGCGCCGGTCCAGGACGTGCACGTGCAGCCCGGCGATGCCGCGGCCGATCACACTGGCCGACGCCGATTCCGCGAACGCACGGTCGAGCGCGAGGTAGCTGACGTGGACCGTCGTCTCGGTGATGCCGTACATGTTCACCAGGGTCGGGGCGGTGTCGTCGTGCCGTGAGTACCAGCGGCCGAGCTGACCGAGGTCGAGAGCCTCACCGCCGAAGATCACGTACCGCAGCGCCAGTGCCGCCGCGTTCACGTCGATCTCCGAGACGATGCGGTCGGTCTCGGCGAGCTGATAGAACGCGGTCGGGGTCTGGTTGAGGACGGTGACCTGTTCGTTGCGCAGGAGTTCGTGGAACATCTCCGGCGACCGTGCCGTGTAGTAGTCGACGACGACGAGCCGGCCGCCGTGCAGCAACGGACCCCACAGCTCCCACACCGAGAAGTCGAACGCGTACGAGTGGAACATCGTCCACACGTCGTTCTCGTCGAACCCGTACAGCGGCTGGGTGTTCGCGAACAGGGTCAGCACGTTGCGGTGCGAGACGACGACGCCCTTGGGGCGGCCCGTGGACCCGGACGTGTAGATGACGTACGCCACCGACGCGGCGTCGAGCGGGGTGACCCGGTCGGCGTCGGTGATCGTCGCCGGCGACTGCTGCGCGAGGTCCGCGGTGGTCTCCGGGTCGTCGAGCAGGATCACCGGGGTCTCCGAGTCGGGCAGGGCGGAGACGTCGCCGGTGGTGGTGATCACGCAGTTCGGTGCGGCGTCCTCGAACACGAACGCCAGCCGGTCCGCCGGGTAGGTGATGTCGACGGGCAGGTAGCCGCCGCCGGACTTGATCACGGCCAGCAGGGCGATGATCAGATCGCAGGTGCGTGGCAGTGCCACGGCCACCAGCGTTTCCGGGCCCACCCCCTGGGCGATGAGCAGCCGGGCCAGCCGGTTCGACCGGGCGTCGAGTTCCGCGTACGTCAGCGCCACGTCCTCCGACGTCACGGCCGTGGCGTCGGGGAACCGGGCCACGCTCTGCGCGAACCGGTCCGCGAGGGTGTCGGTGCCCGCCTCCACTCCGGCGGTGTTCCACACGGTCGCCATCGCCGACCGCTCGGCGGCGTCGGTGACCACGATGTCACCGACCGGGGCCTGCGGGTCGGCGGTGACGGCGGTGAGGATTCGCAGGAACCGGTCGGCGAACGTGCGCACGGTGCCGGCATCGAACAGGTCGGTGGCGTAGATGAACGACGCGGTGATCCCCGACGCCACCCCGTCCGCGTCGAATCCTTCCTCGACGCTGAGCTGCAGGTCGAACTTGGCGACCTCGAGGTCGAAATCGACGGCGGCCGCGGTGAGTTCGGGCAGCTCGAGGCGCGGTGTCTCGTTGTTCCGGAACTCGAGCAGCGCCTGGAACAGCGGCGAGTGCGCGGTGGAACGCTCCGGCGCCAGGACGTCGACGAGCCGCTCGAACGGCAGGTCCGAGTGGTGGAACGCGGCGAGGTCGGTGGCCCGCACCTGATCGATCAGGGCGCCGAAACCCGCCGCCGGGTCGACCGCGCTCCGCAGCACCAGGGTGTTGACGAACATGCCGACCATGTCGTCGAGTGCGGCGTCACCGCGACCCGCGATGGGTGTTCCGACCGCGATGTCCTCGGTGGACGACAGCGCGGACAGCAGCACCGACAGGGCCGCGTGCACGGCCATGAACATGGTGGAGTTGTGTTTGCGCGCCAGCGCGGACAGCGCCCGGTGCACGTCCGCCGGAATCGTGAAGTCGACCTGCGCACCCCGGAACGACTGCTGGACCGGGCGCGCCCGGTCGGTCGGCAGCTGCAGGAGTTCGGGCAGGTCGGCCAGCTGATCCGTCCAGTACCGGAGCTGCTGGGAGATCAGCGACTCGGAGTCGCTCTCGTCGCCGAGCAGTTGCAGCTGCCACAGCGTGTAGTCGGCGTACTGCACCGACAGCGGGTTCCACTGCGGTGCGCTTCCCGCGATGCGGGCGGCGTACGCGGTCATGACGTCCCGGGCGAGCGGGGTGAGCGAGAACCCGTCGGCGCAGATGTGGTGCACCACGATGACGAGCACGTGATCGTCGGGGGCGAGTGCGAACAGCGCCGACCGCATCGGCACGTCGGCCGTGACGTCGAAACCGGCGGTCGCGAGACCGGCGATGTGCTCGCGGAGTTCGGCCTCGGACACCTCGGTGATCTCGAGGTTCGGTGTCCACTGACCGGGTGAGAGCACCACCTGGGTCGGTTCACCGTCGTGGGACGGGAAGACGGTCCGCAACGACTCGTGCCGGACGAACACGTCGGTCACCGCCGCGCGCAGCGATTCGACGTCCAGGTGACCGGTCAGCCTCACGGCGAGCGGGATGTTGTAGGCCGCCGACGACGTGTCGAACTGGTTGAGGAACCACATCCGCTTCTGCGCCAGCGACACCGGCACGTGCGCGGGCTGCGCCATCGGGCCGAGCGGGAGCCGCACGTGGTCGCCGTCGTGTGCCGGGGCGAAGGCCGTCGATTCGATCAGGCGGGCCAGCTGGTGGATCGTCGGCGCCTCGAACAGGGTGCGGACGCCGATGTCGGTATCGAGTTCCGCGGTCAGGCGTGCGGCGACCCGGGTCGCGATCAGCGAGTTGCCGCCGATGTCGAAGAAGTTGTCGTCGATGCCGACCCGTTCGATGCCCAGGACCGTGGTGATGACGTCGGCGATCGTGTGTTCGAGGACCGTCGACGGCGGCCGGAAGGCGTCCGACGTGGGCAGGAACTGCGGTTCCGGCAGCGCCGACCGATCGAGCTTGCCGACCGGGGTGAGCGGGATCTCGTCGAGGATCATGATGCTCGACGGGACCATGTGCGCGGGCAGCAGATTCGCCGTCCACTCCTTCAGCTCCGGCGGTTCGAGCACCGACTCGGCCTCCGGCAGCACATAGGACACGAGCACGGTGTCGCCGGCGGGACCGGGGCGGCCGAGGGTGACGGCGAACGCGACGGACGGGTGTCCGGCGAGTGCGCTGTCGATGTCGCCGAGTTCGATGCGGAAGCCGCGGATCTTGACCTGGAAGTCGGTGCGGCCCAGGTATTCGACCGTGTGGTCGGGCCGCCACCGCGCGAGGTCGCCGGTGCGGTACATCCGGTCGCCCGGGTCGCCGTAGGGGTTGGCGACGAACCGCTCGCTGGTCAGCCCGGCGCGGGCGTGGTAGCCGCGGGCCAGGCCCTCACCGGAGATGTAGAGTTCGCCGGCGACGCCGACGGAGACCGGTTGCAGCCGCGAGTCGAGGATCACCTCCGACACGCCGCGGACGGGGGCGCCGATGGTGACGGTCTCCCCCACCTGCAGGTGATCGCTGAGGTTGCTCATGATGGTGGTCTCGGTGGGGCCGTAGCCGTTGTACAGCGTGCGCCCCGGCGCCCAGCGGGTCACCAGTTCCGGCGGGACGGCTTCGCCGCCGGCGACCACGTTCTGGAACACCTCGAGACCCTCGGGGTCCACGGAGGCCAGCGCCGCGGGGGTGACGAACCCGTGGGTGACGCCCTCGGCCCGGATCAGCTCCGCGAGTTCCTCACCGCCGTACACGGACGGGGGCACGATCACCATGGTCGCGCCGACGGCGAACGACAGCAGGTATTCGAGGACCGAGGCGTCGAAGCTCGGCGAGGAGAAGTGCAGGGCCCGAGACGCCGAATCCGTCGCGTAGCGGGTGCGCTGCTCCTCGGCGAAGTTGTCGAGACCGCGGTGGCTGACCACCACACCCTTCGGCTTGCCGGTGGACCCGGACGTGTAGATGACGTACGCCGGGTGCGCGAAGCGCAGCGGCACGACGCGTTCGTCGTCGGTCACGGTGTCGGTGGACATCGCCGCGACGGCGGCTTCGGTCTCGGCATCGTCGAGGGTCAGCCACGTCACCGCGGCGGGCAGCCGGTCGCGATCGGCGGCCACCCGCACGCCGAACGTGCACCCGGAGTCGGTGACCATGTGCTCGACCCGCTCCCGCGGGTAGGTCGGATCGACCGGAACGAACGCGGCGCCGGTCTTGGTGATCGACCACACGGCGAGCACCGATTCGATGGACCGTGAGATGCCCAGGGCCACGATGTCTTCCGGGCCGACGCCGCGGCCGATGAGCAGCCGCGCGAGCTGGTTGGACCGTTCGTCGAGTTCCCGGTAGGACATCCGGCGGTCGCCGAACACCAGTGCGGTCGCGTCGCCCGACGCGGCGGCCGTCTCGGCGAACATCTGCGGCAGTGTGCGCACGGACCGGCCAGGCCTGCCGCGGGCCGGAACCAGTTCCGCTTCCTCGGCGTCGGTGAGCAGGCGCAGCTGCGCCAACTTCATCCCGGGGTGCTCGGCGAGCGCGATCAGCGCGCGGACGATCCGGTCGCCGATCCGCTCGACCGCGGCCCGGTCGAACAGATCCTCGACGTATTCGAGTTTCAGTTGCAGATTTTCGTGTGCCGAGGCGATCAGGGCGAGCGGGTAGTGCGCGGCGTTCGCGCTGTCGTGCACGTCGACGACGTGCATGCCGGCGATGTCGGTCTGCTCGGTCAGTCCCTCCCGGTCGACGGGGTAGGACTCGAACACGGTCAGCGTGTCGAAGCCGGCGCCCGGACCGGCCACCGACTGGATGTCGGTCAATCCGACGTAGTGGTGATCGAGCAGTGCGGCCTGCTCGCCCTGGATGCGTTCGAGCAGCTCCCCCAGCGTTTCCCGCGGGTCGAGGGTCACCCGTACCGGGAGCGTGTTGATGAACAGACCGACCATCGACTCGATACCCGCGATCTGCGGGGGCCGACCCGACACCGTCCCGCCGAAGACGACGTCGGAGCGGCCGACGAGGCCGCCCAGCACGATTCCCCACGCGGTGCGGATCAGGGTGCTGAGGGTCAGGCCGTGTTCGCGTGCGAGCACACTGAGCTGATCGGTGCGGTCGACGTCGAGTTCGACGACCAGTTCACTGGACTGCGTGTCGCTCTGGGCCGAGGCGTCGGCCGGGGCGAGCAGCGTCGGCTCCTCCACCCCGGCGAGGGCGCGCTGCCACACCCCGAGGGAGTCCTCGGTGCTGCGGTGCGACATCCACGCGAGGTAGTCGCGGTACGGGTGCACCCGCGGCAGCGCCGTGGCGTCCCCCTCCGTGGCGTACAGGGTCAGGAGGTCGCGGATCAGCAGCGGCATCGACCAGCCGTCGAGCAGGATGTGGTGATTGGTGATGATCAGGCGCTGCTCGTCCGCACCGACCTGGATCAGCATGAACCGCAGCAGCGGCGGGGTGGCCATGTCGAACCCGCGGCGGCGGTCGGTGTCGAGGAGTTCCCGGACCTCGGCTTCGCGGCTCTCCTCGTCGAGTGCGGACAGGTCGATCTCCGTCCACGGCAGTTCCGCGTATCCGTGGACCGCCTGGACGGGGGTGCCGCCCTCGTCGTAGACGAACGACGCCCGCAGGTTCGCGTGCCGGTCGAGCAGGGCCTGCCCGGCCACCCGAAGGCGGGACGACACGGCGCCGCGCAGTTCGAGTGTCACCTGCACCGTGTACGAGTCGATCGACTCGTCGGCCAGCAACGCGTGGAACAGCAGTCCGGACTGCAGCGGCGACAGCGACCAGATGTCGGACAGCGCCGGGAAGCGCGACTCGATGCGGTCGATGGCGTCCTGGTCGAGGCTGACCAGTTCGAGGTCGGACGGGGTCACACCGCCGGCGTCGGGGCGGGCCGCGTACGTCGTGAGCGCGGTCAGTGCCCGGACCCACAGTTCGGCGAGTTCGCGCACCTCGGCGACGGTGAGGACGCCGGCCGCGTACGCCCAGGTGGCGCGCAGCTGAGGCCGGTCGTCGACCTCGGTGGTGACGGCGTTGACGTCGATGGCCGAGGTGACCGGGGTGTCGAGGTCCTGCGCCCGGTCCATGTCGACTTCACCGGTCGGCGTCCAGCCGGCGCGGGTGGCCGCCTCGGACAGGTCGGCGGCGAAGCGTCCCAGGTAGTTGAAGCTGATCTGCGGCAGCGACCGGGCCGCGAGCAGCGGTGCGGTGTCGGCGTTGAGGTACCGCAGCATGCCGTAACCCATGCCGTGGTCCGGGATGGCCAGCAACTGTTCCTTGATCGCCTTGATCGCCGACCCGGCGGCCCGGCCGCCGTCGAACGCGTCGTCGAGGTCGATGCCCGACAGGTCGAGCCGCACCGGGAACATGGCCGTGAACCAGCCGACCGTGCGGCCCAGATCGGCGCCCGGCACGACCTGGTCCTCACGGCCGTGGCCCTCGAGGCTCACCAGGGTTCCGTCGACGGACCGTCCGTGCAGGGTGTGGCCGCGGGTGCGCCGCCACTGGGTGACCGCCATCGCCAGCGCGGTGAGCAGTCCGTCGTTGACGCTGCCGTGGATCGCTTCCGGCAGGGCCGTGAGGACGGCCTCGCTGACCTCGGCGGGCAACTGCACCGTGACCCGGCCGACGGTCGCATTGACGTCGACGTCGGGGTCGAGCGGACGGCTGCCGACGAGCGGGTCCTCGCAGTCGAGGATGCGCTGCCACAGATCCAGTTCGCCCGCCCGGTTCGCCGCCTCGTCGACCAGTCCGTGCGCCCACCGGCGCATGGACGTGCCGACCTGGTCGAGGACCGGTTCCTGGCCTGCCGAGATCTGCGCCCACGCGGTCGCGAGGTCGGGGACGAGGATGCGCCACGACACACCGTCGACGACGAGGTGATGCGCGACCACGAGCAGGCGGCCGCCGGACTCCCCGGCGTCGAACCACACCACCTGCATCATGACCCCGGCCGCCGGATCGAGCCGGTCCAGCGCGGCGTCGAGTTCCGCGATCACGGTGGCCGCGAACGCCGGTGTTCCCGGGGCGGCGGACACCGCGACCCGGCGGATCAGGTCCTGCGCGTCCACCGCACCGATCGGGCGGACGGCGAGATGCGATTCGTCGGCGGAGACCATCAGCTGCGCGCGCAGCATGTCGTGCCGGTCGAGGACGGCCTGAAACGTGCCGATCAGCGGTTCGAGTTCGCGCAGGTTCGGCGGCGCGGTCAGCAGCGCGGACTGCGACATCCGGTTGAACTCGCCGCCCCGTTCGAGCAGCCACTTCGTGATCGGGGTGGTCGGCATGTCGCCGACTCCGCCGCCGGGCAGTTCGTCGAGGACGACGACGTCGGCGGCGCCCACCCACGACGCCACCGCCGCGAGACCGGCGACGGTCTTGGCCTCGAACACGTCCCGCGGGGTCAGCACGACGCCCGCGGCCTTCGCGCGGGCCACCAGCTGGATCGACATGATGCTGTCGCCGCCGAGCGCGAAGAACGAGTCCTCGACACCGGCGGATTCCAGACCGAGCACCTCGGCGAACAGTGTCGAGAGCACCTCTTCCATCTCCGACACCGGCGCGCGGCCGGTCGACACCCGGGCCCCGAAGTCGGGTTCGGGCAGCGCGCGGCGATCCAGCTTGCCTGCCGGGGTGAGCGGCAACTCGTCGAGGACGATCAGCGCGGACGGCACCATGTACGGCGCGAGGAACCCGCCGACGAAATCGAGGACGGCCTCCGGGTCGAGTTCCGCGCCCGCCGTGGGGACGAGGTAGCCGACGAGCCGGTTGGCGCCGGTGCTGCCCTTGTGCGCGGACACCACCGAGCGGGCGACGCCCGGGTAGCGGGTGAGGGCGTTCTCGATCTCGCCGAGTTCGATGCGGAACCCCCGGATCTTCACCTGGAAGTCGCTGCGGCCCAGGTACTCGAGCTGGCCGTCGGTGTTCCAGCGGGCTAGGTCGCCGGTCCGGTACATGCGGGCACCGAGGCCGCCGTACGGGTTGGCGACGAACCGCTCCGCCGTGGTGCCCGCCCGGTCCTTGTAGCCGCGGGCCAGACCGGAACCGGTGACGTACAGTTCTCCGGTCACCCCGTTGGGCACCGGGTGCAGGCGGGAATCGAGCACCATCTCGCCGGTGCCCATGGGCGGACGGCCGATGGTGACGCCCTCACCGGGCAGCATGGGTCCGGTCACGCTCGACACGACCGTCGCCTCGGTGGGTCCGTAGGCGTTGAACATCCGCCTGCCGCCGGTCACCCACTGCGCCACCAGCTCCGGCGGGCACACGTCACCACCGGTGGCGACGCACTCGAGCTGGTCGAGGCCCGCGGGGTCCACGGATGCCATGGCCGCCGGGGTGATGAACGCGTGCGTGACCCGGCCCTCGCGGAGCACGTCGGCGAGTTCGGCGCCGCCGATGACGGAGGCCGGGGCGATCACCATGGTCGCGCCGGATCCGACCGCCAGCAGCAGTTCCAGGATCGAGGCGTCGAAGCTCGGCGACGAGAAATGCAGGGTCCGCGACCGCGGGGTGACCCCGAACCGGACGCGTTCGTCGGTGGCGAAGTTCGCCAGGCCGCGATGGGTGACGACGACCCCCTTCGGGGTGCCGGTGGACCCGGACGTGTAGATCAGGTAGGCCGGGTTCTCCAGCTCCAGCGGGTGTGTCCGGTCGGCGTCGGTGACGACGGCGGCAGAGTGCGCACTCACCTGGTCGTCGAAGCCGGGTGCGTCGACCACGACGTACGGGGTGCAGTCCGGCAGGGTGGGTCGGAACTCGGCGACGGTGAGCGCGAGCGCCGCACCGGAGTCGCTGAGCATGTGGACGATCCGGTCGGTCGGGTAGTTCGGGTCGACCGGCACGAACGCGGCGCCGGTCTTGGCGACCGCCCACAGCGACAGCACCGACTCGGGCGAACGTGCCATCGCCAGCGCGACCACCGATTCGGGGCCGATGCCCCGCCCGATCAGCAGGCGGGCGAGACGGTTCGACCGTTCGTCGAGCTCCCGGTACGTCACCTCGCTGCCCTCGTAGGACAGTGCGGCCGCCTTCGGGTCCACGGACGCCGCCGACGCGAGGAGTTCGGGCAGGGTCCGCGGTTCGGCGTCGGGACCGTCCATCACCGGGGTGAGCGCCGCACGCTCGGACGCCACCATCAGGTCGATGTCGCCGACCGCGATGCCCGGCTCGGACGTCACCGCGTCGAAGATCCGCTGCAGGTAGTCGGCGAAACCGGCGATCGTGGACGCGTCGAACAGACTCGACGCGTACGTGAATGCCGCGGAGATCCCGGCGGGCTCCCCCGACACCCCGAATTCTTCGGTCAGTGTGAGCTGCAGGTCGAAGTTGGAGATGTCGGTGGCCAGGTCGAGGCCGGTGACGGTCAACCCGGGCAGCTCCAGCCGCGGCCGCTCGTTGTTGCGGAACTCGAGCACCACCTGGAACAGCG
This sequence comes from Rhodococcus sp. ACS1, assembly GCF_002300155.1. NCBI lineage: Bacteria > Bacillati > Actinomycetota > Actinomycetes > Mycobacteriales > Nocardiaceae > Rhodococcus > Rhodococcus sp. ACS1. The sequence continues at coordinate 211,652 of NZ_NSDZ01000007.1, read as the reverse complement.
GCGAATGCGACGTCGCGCGTTCCGGCGAGATCGCATCGACCAGCCGCTCGAACGGCAGATCCGCGTGGTGGAACGCGTTCAGGTCGGTGTCGCGGACCGTGGACAGCAGGTCGGTGAACGTGCCGGACGGCTCGACCGGGGTGCGCAGCACCAGGGTGTTGACGAACATGCCGACCATGTCGTCCAGGGCGGCGTCGCCGCGGCCGGCGATCGGGGTGCCCACCGTCACGTCGTCCGTGTCGCCCAACCGGGCCAGCAACACGGCCAGCGCGGCGTGGACAGCCATGAACACACTCGAATTGTGTTCGCGGGCGGTCGTGATCAACCGGCTGTGGATCTGCGGGTCGATGCTGAAGGGGTGGATGCCGCCGCGCATCGACTGCTGCGTCGGGCGCGGGTGGTCCGTCGGCAGCGCGAGCAGTTCCGGAAGCCCGGCGAGCGTGTGCGTCCAGTAGTCGAGCTGGGCGGCGAGCAGGCTGTCCGGGTCGTCTGCGTTGCCGAGTACCCGGTGCTGCCACAGCGCGAAGTCGGCGTACTGCACCGGCAGCGGCGTCCAGTCCGGTGCCTGGCCCCCGGTGCGGGCCGCGTAGGCGGTCATCACGTCCCGCGCGAGCGGGGCCATGGAGAAGCCGTCGGCGCTGATGTGGTGGACGACGATGACGAGAACGTGCTCGCCGGGATCCGTGCGGAACAGGGCTGCGCGCACCGGCACCGACACCGTGACGTCGAATCCGGCGCCCGCCAGCCGCGAAATATGCTCGGGCAGCTGCTCTTCCGTCGAATCGATCGGCGACAGATCCGGCACCACGTCCTCGGTCGGCAGGATCACCTGGAGGGGTTCGCCCTCCACCATCGGGAACCGGGTGCGCAGCGACTCGTGCCGGTCCATCACGTCGGCGACGGCGTCCTGCATCGCGTCCTCGTCGAGGTCGCCGGTCAGCCGCACCGCGAGCGCGATGTTGTAGGCCGGCGAATCGAGGTCGAACTGGTTGATGAACCACATGCGCTTCTGCGCCAGCGAGACCGGCAGGTGGTCGGGGCGCACCCCGGCCACCAGCGGCGGACGTTCGGCGCCCTGCACGGCCTCGGACTCGATCCGGGTGGCCAGCGTCGCGACGGTCGGGGCGTCGAAGATCTCCCGGACCCCGATCCGGCTGCCGAGCGCGGCGTTGACCCGCGCCACCAGCCGGGTGGCCACCAGCGAGTTGCCGCCGAGGTCGAAGAAGCTGTCGTACACGCCGATGCGGGGTGCGTCGAGCAGGTCCGCGAAGATCGACGCGAGGATCTCCTCGATCGGGTTGCGCGGCGTGACGAATTCCGCTGACGGGCTGAGGAACTCCGGCTCGGGCAGCGCGCCGCGATCCAGCTTTCCGGTCGCGCCGAGCGGGAACCGGTCGAGCACGATGATGCGGGTCGGCACCATGTAGGCGGGCAGCGCCTCCGCCGCCGCGTCGCGCACGACCGCGGTGTCGATGTCGGCGCCCGCCACGGGGATCACGTAGCCGACGAGGCTTTCGCCGGTGGCCTCGCTGCGGTGCACCGTGACGACGGCCTGCGCCACCGACGGGTGCGCCAGCACGGCCGCCTCCACCTCGCCGAGTTCGATGCGCTGTCCACGGAGCTTGACCTGGAAGTCGCGGCGGCCGATGTATTCGATGTTGCCGTCGGCCCGCCAGCGGACCACGTCACCGGTGCGGTACATCCGCTGTCCCGGTGCGCCGAACGGATTCGCCACGAACCGGTCCGACGTCAGGTCACTGCGACCGACGTAACCGCGGGCCAGCTGAACGCCGGCCAGATACAGCTCGCCGTGCACCCCGACCGGCACCGGATGCAGCCGGGAGTCGAGGACGTACAGCTGCGTGTTCCACACGGGTGCGCCGATCGGAACCGAGGCCCGGTCGCCTTCCGTGCACTCCCAGAAGGTGACGTCCACGGCGGCCTCGGTCGGGCCGTACAGGTTGTGCAGCGCCGCGGATCCGAATTCGCGGAAACTGTCGGCAGTGGCCGGCGGGAGGGCCTCACCACTGCAGAACACCTGGCGCAGCGAACCGCACAGTTCCGGTTCGGCGCCCGCCGTGAACACGGCGAGCATCGACGGCACGAAGTGCATGGTGGTGACCTGGTGGTCGGCGATGATGTGGGACAGGTACGTCGGGTCCCGGTGACCGTCCGGCGCGGCGAGGACGAGTCGCGCACCGACCTCGAGGGGCCAGAACAGTTCCCACACGGACACGTCGAACGTGACCGGCGTCTTCTGCAGCACCACGTCCGTGTGATCCATCCGGTACGTGTCCTGCATCCACAGCAGCCGGTTCGCGATCGCCCGGTGACTGACGGCGACGCCCTTGGGCCTGCCCGTCGACCCGGACGTGTAGATCACGTAGGCGGTCGAATCGGGGTGGATCGGACCGCCCCGCTCCGCGTCGGTGATCGGGGTGCTGGGCCGCCGGGACAGGTTCAGGGTGTCGATCTCGATCACAGCGGCGTCCGCGCTGTCGACGCCCTCGCACCGATCGCGGGAGGCGGTGAGAACGCAGGCGGGTTCGGCGCTCTCGATCACGTACGCGATCCGCGACGCCGGATGGTCGGGGTCGAGCGGCACGTACGCGGCCCCGGTCTTCTCCACCGCATAGATCGCGATCATCAGTTCCAGGGAACGGCGCAGCGCGACGGCCACCCGGGATTCGGGTCCGACGCCGCGGGCGAGGAGTTCGCGGGCCAGCCGGTTGGCGCGGGCGTCGAACTCCGCGTAGAGCAGTTCCTCTTCGGCGAACACCACGGCCACGGCGTCCGGGGTGCGGGCCACCTGCGACTCGAACAGGCTGACCAGGGTCGCCGGGTCCGGGACGGGAACGTCGGTGGCGATCCACTGCTCGAGCATCCGGTGCGTCTCGTCCGCGCCGATCAGGTCGAGGTCGCCGACTTTCGCGTCCGACCCGGCGGTGATGGTCTCGAGAAGGGTGACGAACCGTGCGGCCAGCGCCGTCATCGTCGGCGGGTCGAACAGTTCCGACGCGTAGGAGAACTGGACGTCGATCGCGCCCGGGGCGCCGGAGTCCTCGATGTGCTCGGTGAGGATGACCTGGAGATCGAACTTGGCGGCACCGGTCTCGAGTGCCTCGACCTCCACGTCGAGTCCGGGCAGCTCGAGCCTGGTGTTCGCGAATCCCTGCAGCACCAGCATCACCTGGAACAGCGGTGAATGTGCTTCGGAGCGCGTCGGTTTCAGTTCGTCCACGAGCCGCTCGTAGGGCAGATCGGTGTTGCTGAACGCCTCCAGATCCACGGAGCGGGTGTGCGAGAGGATCTCGGGGAAGCTGCGATCGGGGTCGACGGTGGTGCGCAGGACCACGGTGTTGACGAACATGCCGACGACGTCGTCGAGTTGCCGTTCTCCCCGGCCGGAGACCGGGGATCCGATCGACACGTCGGCCGACCCGGACGACCGGGACAGCAGGACCGCGAGCGCCGCGTGCACCACCATGAACAGGCTGGCGTCGTTCGCGCCCGCGATGTCGAGCAGCGCGGTGTGGATGCGTGCCGGAATCGTGAAGTCGGCGGTGGCGCCGATCATCGACTGCCGGGCCGGGCGCGGGCGATCCGTCGGCAGATCCATGACCTCGGGGGCACCGTCGAGGGTGCGGGCCCAGAACGCCAGCTGCCGGGACAGCAGACTCGTCGGATCGTCGGAGGATCCCAGCAGTTCGCGCTGCCACACCGCGAAATCGGCGTACTGCACCTCCAGCGGCGCCCACTGCGGGGCCTCGCCGGCGGCGCGGGCGTGGTAGGCCACCATCACGTCCCGGGTCAGCGGCGTCATCGACAGGCCGTCGGCGGCGATGTGGTGCACCACGAACACCAGCACGTGGTCCTCGGTCGCCGTCCGGTAGAGTTCCGCCCGGATCGGCGGTTCCACGGTGACGTCGAATCCGGTTGCGGCGTCGGCGATCAGGCGGGATTCGAGTTCGCTCTCGGCGACCTCGACTGCGTCGAGGTGCGGGCTCACCTCCGCGACCGGCAGCACTACCTGGATCGGACCGTTGGGGGTGTTCGGGAACACGGTCCGCAGCGATTCGTGGCGGGTGAGGACATCGCTCACCGCGGTCCGCAACGCCTCCACGTCGAGCGTGCCGCGCAGCCGGATGCCGACGGGAATGTTGTACGCGGGAGATCCGGTGTCCAACTGGTTGATGAACCACATCCGCTGCTGCGCCAGCGACACCTGCACCGGGCCGGATCCGGGCCGCGGCGCGAGCACGGGGCGGGCGGAGGTGCGGGGCCCGGCGGCGTCGACGCGGGCGCTGAGCAACGCGACGCTGGGCGCCTCGAACAGATCCAGCACCCCGATCTCCGTGCCGAGGGCAGTGTTCACCCGGGACACCACGCGGGTCGCGACGAGGGAGTCGCCACCGAGGTCGAAGAAGCTGTCGTCGACGCCGATGCGCTCGACTCCGAGCAGCGTCGCGAACACCTCCGCGATCTGCATCTCGGTCGGGGTCACCGGCGCCCGGTAGACGGTGGACGTCGCCTCGAACTGTGGTTCCGGCAACGCCTTCCGGTCGAGCTTGCCCGCCGGGGTCAGCGGGACCTCGAGGAGCTCCATCACCCTGGCGGGCACCATGTGCGCGGGCAGCGCGGCGGCGGCGTGTTCGAGGATGTCGCCGACGACGATCTGCGCGCCGTCCACGGGCAGCACGTACGTCACCAGCGCCGTGTCGCCGGACGGTGCGGTGCGGCCGACGGTGGTCGCGAACGCCACGCTCGGGTGCGAGCGGACGACGGCGTCGATCTCGCCGAGTTCGATGCGGAATCCGCGGATCTTCACCTGGAAGTCGGTGCGGCCGAGGTACTCCAGCTGTCCGGCGGCGTTCCACCGGGCCAGGTCGCCGGTGCGGTACATCCGCTCACCGGGTGTCCCGTGCGGGTCGGCGACGAACCGCTCGGCCGTCGGGACCGACCGGTTGTGGTACCCGCGTGCCACACCGTCGCCGGTGATGTACAGCTCGCCGGGCACCCCGGCGGGGACGGGGTGCAACCGCGAATCGAGCACCAGCAGACCGCAACCGCGGGACGGGCGGCCGATCGTCACCGGTTCGCCGACCGTCAGCGGTCCCGCGACGCTCGCGACGACGGTGGCCTCGGTGGGACCGTAGGCGTTGAACATGACGCGACCCGGCGCCCACTGCTGCACCAGCGCAGGAGGACAGCTCTCACCACCGGTGACGACGCACCGGATGTGGTCGAGTCCGGTGGGATCGACGGATGCCAGCGCGGCCGGCGTCACGAACGCGTGCGTCACCCGTTCGCGGCGCAACAGGTCGGCGAGTTCGGTACCGCCGTACACCGTCGACGGTGCCACCACCATCGTGGCGCCTGCGCCCACGGCGAGAAGCAGTTCCAGGATCGACGCGTCGAAACTCGGGGAGGAGAAGTGCAGGGTGCGCGACCCGGCGGTGACGTCGAACCGCTGCCGCTCGTCCTCGGCGAAGTTCGCCAGACCGACATGGGTGACGACCACACCCTTGGGAGTACCGGTGGAGCCGGACGTGTAGATCAGGTAGGCCGGATCCGCCGTCCGCAACGGCCGGAGGCGGTCGGCGTCGGTGATCGCGCCGGCGGCGTGCTGTTCCGTCTCCCGCCCGAACGACGCGTCGTCCATCACCAGCCACGGCGTGATCGCCGGCAGCGACGAGCGGTGCGCTATGGCGGTGAGACCGACGACCGCACCGGAATCGGTGAGCATGTGCTCGATGCGGTCGGCCGGGTAGTTCGGGTCGACCGGGACGAACGCGGCCCCGGACTTCGCGACCGCCCAGGTGGCCAGCACCGATTCGATCGAGCGCGCGATCGCCAGCGCCACAACCGAACCCGGCCCCACCCCGTGCCCGATCAGCATGCGGGCGAGTCGGTTCGACTGCTCGTCGAGTTCGGCGTAGGTCAGGGTGCGCCCCTCGTAGACGAGGGCGTCCCCGTCGCCGCCCGCCGCGACGGCACCGGCGAGCAGTGCGGGAAGCGTGCGGGGCTCCACCGCGGGCTCGTCGCGCACCGGTGCGAGTTCCGCGTACTCGGCCGGTTCGAGGAGGTCGACGTCCCCGATCGGCGCGGCCGGATCCGCCGTCACCGACTGCAGGATGCGGACGAAGCGGGCGGCGATTGCCTCCGCGCTGTCGCGGTCCCACACGTCCTTCGCGTACCGCAGCCGGCCGTTGATGCCGCCGGTCTCAGATTCGGTGAGGGAGAACACGAGATCCAGCCCCAGGGCTCGGTGTTCACGCTGGATCGGGCTGACCGTCACGGTCCCCGAGGAGTCGTGCGGATGGCCGCCGTCGGTGAACTCGAGCATCACCTGGAACAGCGGCGTGTGCGACGGGTCGGGTTCGGCCACCACGGCAGCGACGAGATCGTCGAACGGCAGCGCCGCGTGCGAGAACGCGGCCCGGTCGGCGTCCCGGACCCGGCTCAGGTGGTCGACGAACGACGACGCCCCGTCCACCTGCGACCGCAGGACCGCCTTGTTGAAGAACGCTCCGGCTTCCGGGTCTTCGGAGTCGGTCGTGTCGCGCCCGACGATCGGTGTTCCGACCACGACGTCGTCGGTGTCACCCAGCCGGCCCAGCAACACGGCCAGCGCGGCATGCAGCGCGGTGAAGATCCCGGTGCCCGCCTCCTCGGCCAGCAGTGCCGCGCGGTGCTGCACGCCGGCGTCGACGGCGAACCCGACGACCTCGCCCGCGCCGGCCCGCTCAGCCGGGCGCGGCCGGTCCAGCGGCAGCGCCGTCACCTCGGGCAGGCCCGCCAGCTCCCGCTTCCAGAACTCGAGCTGGGACTCCCGTTCGAGGAACCGCGCGCCGAGGCGCGCGCTCTCGGCATGGATGTCGGCGGTCCGCGCCTGCGGCTCCGCGGTGACGAATTCTTCGACCAGTTCCACGAACCGGCGGTGGTGCGCGCGCAGCTCCTCCGCGCCGTACCGGTTGGGGTTGCCGCGGAAATCGAGCAGTGTCTGGCCGTCGCCGCTCTGATAGATGTTGACCAGCAAGTCGTCCACCGGGCCCGACGTCACGATGTGGTACTCGCCGTTGACGGAGCCCAGCGTGAACGCCTGGTGGAACAGCATGACATTCACCATCGGGCCGGCGAGACCCTCCGCGGTCCCCGCGAGTCCGGCGTCGCGGCGGATGTCCTCGAGGCTGCACCGCTGATGACGCAGCGCACCCATCAGTTCGAGCTGCGTCCGCTGGACGAGTTCGGTCACCGTGTCCTCGGGGCGGACGGTGATCCGCAGCGGCGCGACGTTGACGAGCATGCCGCCGGACCGCTGCAGCGGCGCCGTGGTGCGCGCCGACACCGGCAGGTTGATGAGCACGTCCCGCCTGCCCGTCATGCGGGACAGATAGCAGGCGAACCCCGCGAGCAGGACGGCCGCCGACGTGGCACCGACCCGCTGATCCGACTCGCCGAGGAAACCCAGCGCGGATTCGGAGATCTTCGCGCTCTCGAGCCTGCTCTTCGCCGCCGCGGGGGCGTCGTGGGTGGCGAGCGTCGACCCGTGCTCGATGCCGACTATCCGTTCGGCCCAGTACAACCGGTCGTTCTCGAACCGGGTCGACTTCCGGTACTTCTGGTCGAGTGCGTACAGCTCGCGCAGGTCCAGCGCACGGTTCGGTTCCGGTTCGGTGCCCTCGATCGCCGCCGTGTACAGCGCCGCGATCCGGTTCACCATGGTCATGCCGCTGTACCCGTCGAGGGCGACGTGATGAATCCTGGTGTACCACAGGTAGTGCTGCTCACCGACCTGCAGGACGTTCATCTCGACGAGCCGGTCCCGGGTCAACCGCAGAGGTGTCGCGTAGTCCTCGTCGATCCACGCCTGCGCGGCGGACATCGGCTCGTCCTCGCCGCGGAAGTCGAGGAACCCGATCGACGGGTCGATCGTGAAATCGACCGCCTGATAGGGCTCCCCGTCGACGTCGAGCAGACGCAGGAACGGCGACTGGAACTCCTGACCGGCCCGCACTGCGGCATCGCTCAGCAGGTCCAGGTCGATCTCGCCCCGCAACTCGATGTACTGCGCGATGAACTTGGGGACCGTGGGGCTCAGTTGTTGGGCAAACCACATGCTCCGTTGCACCGAGGAGAGCGGGAAGGCCCCTTCGGGAACGTTCACATCTTCGGCGCCGTTATTCGGCTGCGGCGAATTCACACTCGTCATCTCGTTCCCCCAGCGGGTAGAAGACCTTGGATGCGCAAGTCCTGCGCGTGAGACGGACCAACCGACGCCGGTCTCCCACGCTGTACTGATCGTGCTGTACGTGTGGGCCCGGTGTGCGTCGATTCGTGATGTTCGTATCGGAATCGCCATCGATCGGCGACGGTCGGACCGGTCGAGCAGAGTGCGTCCCACGCTCCCCCGCCTCTGTCCGAGGCTCAGCGGAAGCGTTCGGCCTCACGTGCGAGTTGCACGAGGTCGGCGCACAGGGACTCCACCTCATGGGCCGCCGCACCTTCGGCAACGGCTGTCGCCACGTCCTCGGCGGCACATCGAACCTGGAAAACCCGGTCGACCATGGCGGAGGCTTCCTCCGAGGTGAGCACCACCGCATCGGCTGGGATTCTGGTGCCCTTGACCTGGGTGCGCTGCTCGTACGCGCGTTGACGGCACGATTGGCGGCAGTACCGGCGACGCCGGCCCATCCCCGTCTCTGCCACTTCGCGTCCGCACCACACACAGGAATCCGGTCTGCGGGAGGCGCTGGTCATGGTCGACCACCTTACTGCGCGGCGCCCCCGAGCCCGCCCGGTAAGATGTCGAGGTTGCATCTGCGCGGCGTGCGGGAACCAATCGGGAGGCCGTGGCGTTGTAGATGAGTGTGAACGCTTGGTGCTGGTCCAGGCGTGCTCGCGCGGAGACGAACGAGGAGAGGACACAACCATGGCAGATCGCGTACTTCGAGGGAGTCGACTCGGAGCGGTGAGCTACGAGACCGACCGTGACCACGACCTCGCGCCCCGTCGGATGGCCAAGTACCGGTGCGACAACGGTGAGGTCTTCGACATTCCCTTCGCCGACGATGCCGAGATCCCCGGTACGTGGCTGTGCCGCAACGGCCTCGAGGGAACCCTGGTCGAGGGCACGGCGCCCGAGGCCAAGAAGGTCAAGCCGCCGCGTACCCACTGGGACATGCTGCTCGAACGCCGTTCCAAGGAGGAACTGGAAGAGCTGCTGAAGGAGCGCCTCGACCTGCTGAAGGCGAAGCGCCGCGGAGCCTGACACAGGCCACCGAACCGTACGAACGCCGTCTCGGCTCTGCCGGGGCGGCGTTCGCCGCGTCCGGGGGGTGTGCGACCCCGCCTTCGGCGCGGTCCGGGGTGCCTGCGACCCCATTTTGGGCGGGGACGGGATGTTCGACACGGACAAGCTTCTGTAGGCCACTGGGCTGGTCACCGTCTCGACAGGACTCATCCAAGTACTCCGATCTGCTGAACGCGGGCGCGTTACATTCCGAGCACACCAAGCACCGAGCGTCACGCCCCGAACACGCAGTCGAAGAAACCACGTATGACCGACCTCCCGGGCTTCCATACCGTGTGAGAGGTAGGTCACATGACCGCTCTCAATCTACTATTCGGTACGGCGGAGTCAAGGGTTTGGTCTTCTCTTCGGGCAAATCTCACACCTGGGGTATGAAACCGGCACCCTGAAACCACGGCAGGTCCGGCGTTCACGATGTTCCGGGTGGTCAACCGCTCATTTCCACTACAACCGCTCACATTTCGTGGTATTTCCCCATCACCGCCCAAACCAAACCTTGCGGTCGGTTGAGCGGGGGCGGGGTGCGGTCATCGCACCGAGTGCGGCCGGTTCTCGCTGTCGTCCGGGTCGGTGTCCCTGCCGGTGTCGGGCGCGGCGTGCCGCGGCCGGCGCCGCGAACGCTCGAGGTGCGGCGCGATCGCGGCGAGAGCGTCCGGTGTCGTCATCGTCCAGTGCGTCGCGTCCACCGGGTGCTCGTCGATCCTTCCGCGCACGAACGGGCCCCAGCAGGTGACCGGGTCGACGTGGAAGCCGTCGTCGAGGGCGGCGGTGAAGAACACCAGTTCGCCGTCGAACATTCTCGGGCGGTGTCCGTCGATGAGGTCGGGGGCCCGCAGCGCGTTGCCGTAGATCCGGTCGAGTTCCGGGGCGGTGAGCGCCGCCAGCGGACCGCCGACGACCCGGAGCAGCGCGGCCGCCCGCTCGGCGTCGAACTGCCCGCCGGACGCGAGTTCGTCGAGAACACCGTCGTCGGGCAGGTCCAGGCCGGCACCGCCGAGGAGATCCGCCGTGGTCGCGGTGTTCTCCACGCTGCGGTCGAGTCCGACGTAGCTGTCGAGGAGTCCGAGCAGACGCACCTCTTCGCCCGCCGCCTGCAACTGCACCGCCATCTCGTGAGCGATGACCCCGCCCAGCGACCAGCCCACCAGGTGGTACGGGCCGTGCGGCTGGATCGAGCGGATCTCCCGGACGTAGCGATCCGCGAAGTCGGTGATCGTCTCCGGGTGCGGCTCGTCCTCGGTCAGCGCCGGCGACTGCAGCCCGTAGATCGGCCGGTCCTCGGTCAGTTCCCGGCTCAGCCCGGCATAGCTCCAGGCAAGCCCGATGAACGGGTGGACGCAGAACAGCGGCTCCGCCGTCCCTCGGGTGCGGATCGGGAGCAGCACGTCGAGCGAGGCGCCGGCGCCGCGCACTCCGTCGGTCGCCGCGTTCTGGATGCGCTGCCCCAGCGACCACGGCGTGGGGTCGGTGAACATCCACTGCAGCGGGAAGTCGATGCCCAGTTCGGACCCGAGCGCGGACGCGACCCGGGTGGCGATCAGGGAGTTGCCTCCGAGGTCGAAGAAGCTGTCCGTGGCTCCGACCCGGTCGATGCCGAGGACCTCGCCGAACACGGTGGCGACGGCCCGTTCGGCCGCGGTCCGTGGGGGCTGGTACTCGGCGGCGGCGGAGCGGACCTCCGGTGCGGGCAGGGCCTTGCGGTCGAGTTTGCCGTTGACCGACAGCGGGAAGGTGTCCAAGTGCACGACCTGCGCCGGAATCATGTACGACGGGACCCGGGTCGACAGGTGTGCGCGCACGTCGGACCACTCGGCCGCGCGCCGTCCCACCAGATAGGCGACGAGGGCTTCCTCGCCGCGTTCGTCCCGGTGCACCACCACGACCGCCTGCACCACATCCGGGTGCGCCTCCAGGGCCGCCTCGATCTCCCCCAACTCGATCCGCTGCCCCCGCAACTTCACCTGGAAATCCGTACGACCCAGATACTCCAACGCCCCGTCCCCGCGGCGCCGCACCAGATCCCCCGTCCGATACATCCGCCCACCCGCGGCGAACGGGTTCGCCACGAACCGATCCGCCGACAGATCCGCCCGATTCAGATAACCGCGCGCCAACTGATCACCCGCCAGATACAGCTCCCCCGCCACCCCGTTCGGCACCGGATGCAACCGCGCATCGAGCACATACACCTGCGTGTTCCACACCGGACGACCGATCGGCACCGACAGCGTGTCCGACGCACCGGTCTCCCAGTACGTCACGTCGACCGCAGCCTCCGTCGGCCCGTACAAATTGTGCAGACCCGCACCACTGACCGCCCGGAACCGCGACACCTGCTCCGGCGTCAGCGCCTCCCCCGAACAGAACACCAACCGCAACGAATCACACTGCACCACAGCAGGTTCAGCAGTGAACACCGACAGCATCGACGGCACGAAATGCGTGGTCGTCACGTGACGTTCCTGTATCAGCCCTGTCAGGTACCGCGGATCGCGATGCCCGTCGGGTGCGGCGATCACCAGGGACGCCCCGACCTGCAGCGGCCAGAACAGCTCCCACACCGACACGTCGAACGTCACCGGCGTCTTCTGCAGAACGACGTCCGAGCTGGTCAGGGCATATTCGTGCTGCATCCACAGCAGCCGGTTCACGATCGCACCGTGCGTGACCGCGACCCCCTTCGGACGGCCCGTCGAGCCGGACGTGAAGATCACGTACGCCGTGTTCGCCGCGGACAGCGGCCGGAGCCGGTCCCGATCGGTGACCGGCGCGCTGCCGTACCGGGAGAGGTCCTCGGAGGCGACGTCGATGACGGGGACCGAGCCGCTGTCGGCGAGTCCGGCACCGCTGACCAGCACACATGCGGGCCGTGCGGTGTCGAGCACATACGCGGTGCGCTCGGCCGGATGGTCCGGATCGATCGGCAGGTAGGCGCCGCCGGCCTTGACGACGGCATGGATTCCGACGAGCAAATCGACCGAACGGCGCATCTCCACCGCCACCACCGACTCGGGGCCGACGCCCTGTTCGATCAGTCGGCGCGCCAGCCTGTTCACGCGGGCGTCGAAGCTCGCGTAGGTCAGCTCCTCCCGGTCGCAGACCACCGCGATCCGGTCGGGGTCCGTCGCCACCGCCGCGTCGACCAGCGACGCGAGGGTGCCGGCGGGCACGGGGTGCGACGTCGCGTTGGTGCCGGCGATCTGTTTCCGTTCACCGCTGCCGAGGACGTCGAGGTCGCCGACCGCGGTGCCCGGACTGTCGACCGCCGCCCGCAGCACCTGCAGGAACCGCTGCCCGAACACGTGCGCGGACGGTTCGTCGAACAGGTCGGCGGCGTACGTGAGGCGGGCGGCGATCCCGCCGGGGCCTCCCTCGGAGTCGAACTGTTCCATCAGGGTGAGTTGCAGGTCGAACTTGGCGATGTCCACGTCGAAGTCGACACCGCTCACCGACAGGTCGCCGAGTTCCAGTGTCGCCTGGTCGAGGTTCTGGAACGTGAGCATCACCTGGAACAAGGGGTGCCGCCCGGTGGACCGCGACGGATTGACGACCTCGACGAGGCGCTCGAACGGGACGTCGGCGTGGGAGAACGCGGCGAGATCGGTCTCGCGCACGTCGGCGAGGAGTTCGGCGAACGTGCGCGCGCCCTCGACGTGCTGTCGCAGGACCAGCGTGTTGACGAACATGCCGATCAGGTCGTCGAGTTCGCGTTCGCCGCGGCCCGCGACGGGGGTTCCGATGGCGATGTCCGCGGAACCGGCGAGCCGGCTCAGCAGCACCGCGAGCGCCGAGTGCACCACCATGAACACGGACGCGTTCGCGTCCCGCGCCGCACCCAGCAGCGTGCCGTGCAGATCGGATGGCACGGTGAAGTCGACGGTGCCGCCCCGGTACGACGCGACCGCGGGACGCGGCCGGTCGGTGGGCAGATCCAGCTGATCCGGGGCGCCCGCGAGGGTCTGCGTCCAGAACGCGAGTTGCCGCGCCGATACCGAGTCGGGGTCGGTGTCGTCGCCGAGGAGGGCCCGCTGCCACAGTGCGTAGTCGGCGTACTGCACCGGCAGAGGCGCCCAGTCCGGGCTCGCGCCCGCCGACCGCGCCGCGTACGCCGCCATCACGTCCCGCACCATCGGCGCCATCGACCAGCCGTCGCCGGAGATGTGGTGCACGACCACCGCGAGGACGTGTTCCGTCGCGGAGATCCGGAAGATCCGCACCCGTACCGGAACCTCCGCGGTGACGTCGAATCCGGTGGTTACCAGGTCGGCGATCAAGGTGGGCAGTGCGGTCTCGTCGGTCGCGACGACGGACGCGTCATCGACCCGGTCGGCGGGCAGGATCACCTGGTGCGGGCCGTCGGCGGAGTCCGGGTAGATCGTCCGCAGCGACTCGTGCCGGTGGAGGACGTCGGTGACCGCGTGCTGCAGTGCGTCGACGTCCAGGACGCCCGACAGCCGGACCGCCACGGGGATGTTGTGCACGGCGGAGTTCGGGTCGAACCGGTTGAGGAACCACATCCGTTGCTGCGCCGAGGACAGCGGGAGCCGTTCGGGGCGCACTGTCGGGGTCAGCGCCGGGCGGGTGGGTGCGGTCGCGTCCGTCGAGTCCAGCAGCGACGCAAGGGCACCGACGGCAGGCGCCTCGAACAGGGACCGAATCTCGACGCGGCGACCGAGCGTCGCGGACAGCCGGGCGACCACCCGGGTGGCGACGAGGGAGTTGCCACCGAGGTCGAAGAAGTTCGCGCCGGTGCCGACTTCCTCGACGCCGAGTACGTCGGCGTACACGGCGGCGACGATCTCCTCGGTCGGTGTTGCGGGCGCGCGGTATTCGACTGCCGTCGAGGCGAAGTCGGGTGCGGGGAGCGCCTTGCGGTCGAGTTTCCCGTTCGCGGTCAGCGGCAGTTCCGCGAGCACGACGAGGGCGGCGGGCACCATGTAGCCCGGCACCGCGGCGCCGACGTCGGCCAGCACCGCGGCGGGGTCGACGGTCGAGCCGTCCGCGGGGACGACGTAGGCGACCAGGGCGGTCCCGGTGTGGTGGTTCTGGTGGGCGACCACGACGGCCTGCCCCACCCCGGCGGACCGCACCAGCGCCGATTCGATCTCGCCGAGTTCGATGCGGAATCCGCGGACCTTCACCTGGAAGTCGGAGCGCTCGAGGTACTCGAGGACCCCCTTCGCGTCCCGGACGCGCCAGCGGACCACGTCACCGGTGCGGTAGAGCCGTGAACCGGGTGCGCCGAACGGGTTGGCGACGAAGCGCTCGGCCGTCAGATCGGTGCGGGCCACGTAACCGCGGGCCAGCTGGTCACCGGCCAGGTACAGCTCCCCCGCCACCCCGACGGGAACCGGGTTCAGCCGGGCGTCCAGCACGAACGCCTGCGTGTTCCATTCCGGTCCGCCGATGGGGACGGTGTCGGCGTCGCCGTCGGTGTGGGTCCAGGCGGTCACGGACACGGCGGCCTCGGTGGGCCCGTACAGGTTGTGCAGGGCAACGGAGCCGAACCGGCTGCGGAAACGGGCGGCCGTGTCGGCGGGCAGCGCCTCACCGATGCACAGGACCCGGCGCAGGGCCGGCTGCTCCCCCGCACCCGGGGTGAATGCCTCCAGCAGGGACGGCACGAAATGTGCTGTCGTGACGCGCTGCTGACGCATGAGGTCCGCCAGGTAGGCCGGGTCGCGGTGACCGTCCGGGCGCGCGATGACGAGCCGGGCACCCGCCGTCAGCGGCCAGAACAGTTCCCACACCGACAGGTCGAACGTGACCGGCGTCTTCTGCACGACGGCGTCGGTGGTGTCGAGCGGGTATTCGTGCTGCTTCCAGCGGAGTTGGTTCGCGATGGCGGCGTGCGACACCCCGACGCCCTTGGGTCGGCCGGTGGACCCGGACGTGAAGATCAGGTACGCCGTGTTCTCCGGTCGCAGCGGCGCGCGGCGGTGCGCGGCGGTCACGGGTCCGCGCGGGGCGAGGTCGAGGGTGTCGATCTCGAGTACGGGGACGTTTTCGGCGGTGAACCCGTCCGCGGACGTGGTGAGGATGCACACCGGGCGTGCCGTCTCCAGCACGTACGCCAGCCGGTCTGCCGGATGGCCGAGATCGATCGGCAGGTACGCGCCACCGGCCCGCAGCACCGCGTACATCCCGGCGAGCAGTTCGATCGACCGGTTCATCGCCAGCCCCACCACCGCTTCCGGCCCCACGCCTGCATCGATCAGCCGGTGGGCGAGCGCGTCGACGCGCCGGTCGAACTCGGCGTACGTCAGTTCGGTGCCCTCGAAGAAGACCGCGGGGTCGTCGGGTGTGCGCACCACCTGAGCGGAGAACAGGTCGGGGAGCGTCGTCGGCGGCAGATCGACAGCGGTGTCGTTGAATTCCGTGATCACCGACTGCCGTTCGGCGTCGTCGAGCAGGTCGATGGCACCGACCGCGATGTCCGGGTTCTGCACGACCGACCCGAGGATGCGGGTGAACCGTTCCGCGAACGCCCGGACGGTCGCGTCGTCGAAGAGGTCGGTGGCGTAGGTGAACTGGGCCTCGATCACGTCCGGGGTGCCGTCCGCGTCGTGCTTCTCCGACAGTGTCAGGTGCAGATCGAAGTTGGAGATCGTGTTCGGCACGTCGAGTCCCTCGACGTGCAGGCCGGGAAGTTCGAGTGTGGTGGCGGCGAGGTTCTGGAACGAGAACGCCACCTGGAACAGCGGGTGGTGTGAGCGCGAGCGCGCCGGGTTCAGCACGTCGACGAGGCGCTCGAACGGGATGTCCGAGTGCGCGAACGCGCTCAGGTCGGTGGACCGTGCGACGTTCAGGCTGTCCGCGAACGAACTCTCGAGGTCGACGTGGGTGCGCAGAACCAGGGTGTTCACGAACATGCCGACGAGTTCGTCGAGGGATTCCTCGCCGCGGCCGGCGATGGGCGCGCCGACGGCGATGTCGGATTCGTTGCTCAGTCGCGCGAGCAGCACCGCGAGCGCGGTGTGCATCACCATGAACAGGGAGGTGTTCCGGCCGCGCGCGAGGGTCAGCAATGCGCGGTGGGTGCCGGCGTCGATGGTGAACGGCACGTGCGCACCCCGGTGGGAGGCGACCGCGGGCCGGGAGCGGTCGGTCGGCAGGGACAGCCGGTCCGGCAGACCGTCCAGGGCGCGGGTCCAGTACGCGATCTGTTCGGCGGCAACCGATTCGGGATCGGACTCGTCGCCGAGGAGTTCCCGCTGCCACAGGCTGTAGTCGGCGTACTGCACCGGCAGCGGCGTCCACAGGGGGACGTGTCCCTCGGTGCGGGCGGTGTAGGCGAGCATGACGTCGCGGGCCAGCGGGGCGAGCGACCAGCCGTCCCCTGAGATGTGGTGGGCGACCATGACGAGCACGTAGTCGTCGGCGCCGACGCGGTACATCCGCGCCCGCAGCGGCACGTCCGAGGTGACGTCGAAGCCCGTCGTCACGAGTGCGAGCACCCGTCCGAGGATGTCGTCGGGGTGCGCCGGCACCGGGGTCAGGTCAGGCACCGCGTCGGCGGCGGGCACTATCATCTGGTGCGGGCCGTCGGCGGAATCGGGGTAGACGGTGCGCAGCGCCTCGTGCCGTCCGACGAGATCGGCGATGGCGATCTGCATGGCGCGCAGGTCCACCTCACCCGACAGCCGGAGTGCGACCGGCAGGTTGTAGGCCGGTGACGCGGTGTCGAACTGGTTGATGAACCACATCCTCTGCTGGGCGAGCGACAGCGGAATGTGTTCGGGGCGAACCCTCGCCGTCAGTGCGGGCCGCCGTGCACCGTGAGTGGTGGTCTCGGTGATCCGCGCCGCGAGCGCGGCGACGGTGGGCGATTCGAACACCTCACGGACCCCGACGTGGACGTCGAGGGCGGCGTTGATCCGCGACACCACCTGGGTTGCGAGCAGCGAGTTGCCGCCGAGGTCGAAGAAGCTGTCGTGGATGCCGATCTCGGGCAGGGCGAGGATGTCCGCGAAGATGCCGGCGACGATCACCTCCATCGGGTTCCGCGGCGCCTCGAACGTCGTGGCCGCGGCGGCGAAGATCGGTTCGGGCAGCGCGGCCCGGTCCAGTTTGCCCGCCGGGGTGAGCGGCAGGGCGTCGAGGAGGGTGACAGACGCGGGCACCATGTACGCGGGCAGGGTGCGGCCGACGAAATTCGCGACCTCGACGCGGTCGACGTCCTCACCGGTGAACGGCAGCACGTACGCGACGAGGGAGGTCTCCCCGTTCGGGTGCTCGTAGCCGACCGTGGTGGCGTATTCGATCTGCGGGTGTGCGGTGAGGGCGGCGTCGATCTCGCCGAGTTCGATGCGGAATCCGCGGATTTTCACCTGGTGGTCGGTGCGGCCGACGAAATCGAGGACGCGGTTCTCCCGCCACCGGACGAGGTCGCCGGTGCGGTACATGAGGTCGCCGGGCTCGCCGTACGGGTCGGCGACGAAGCGTTCGGCGGTCAGTCCGGGCCGTCCGAGGTAGCCGCGGGCCAGGCTCGGTCCCCCGACGTACAGTTCGCCCGGCACCCCCACCGGCACCGGACGCAGCCGCCCGTCCAGCACGAGTGCCCGCACCCCGCGGCTCGGACCGCCGATGGTGACCGGTTCGCCGGCGCGGAGGGGTTCGGTGATGGACGACATGATCGTCGCCTCACTGGGGCCGTATGCGTTGACCATGCGGCGTCCGGGCGCCCAGCGGGCGACCAGTTCCGGCGGGCACACGTCACCGGCGACGACGACCACGGCGAGGTCACCCAGCCCGCGGTGGTCCACCGACGCCAGCGCCGCCGGGGTCGAGAACGCATGGGTGATGCGTTCCGCCGCGAGCAGTTCCGCGAGTTCCGATCCGCCGTAGATCGTGGGCGGCGCGATGACCATCGTGGCTCCCGCGCCGAGTGCCATCAGCATCTCGAACACGGAGGCGTCGAAGCTCGGCGACGCGAAATGCAGTGTCCGCGAACGGGACGTGACACCGAGCAGCTCACGCTCGTCGGTCACCAGGTTCATCAGACCGCGGTGCGTCACCGCGACCCCCTTGGGCCTGCCGGTCGATCCCGACGTGTAGATGACGTACGCCACCTGGTCGGACAGGATCGGCCGCATGCGGTCGCGGTTGGTGAGCGGCAACCGGGACTCGTGGGTGCAGTGCACCTCGAGTGCCGGGTCGTCGAGGAGCATCCACCGGATCGAGTCCGGGAGCAGTGCCTGCTTCCCGGACACGGTGATCCCGACCATCGCCCCGGAGTCCTGCACCATGTGCAGGATGCGGTCCGCGGGGTAGCCGGGGTCGACGGGCACGAAGGCGGCACCGGTCTTGGCCACCGCCCAGACGGCCACCACCGATTCGAAGGACCGGGGCAGCGCCAGCGCGACCCGGGTTTCGGGTCCCACTCCCCTGTCCACCAGCAACCGGGCCAGCTGGTTCGACCGTTCGTCGAGGTCCCGGTACGTCAGGCCGGCACCGTCGAAGACGACGGCGAGGCCGTCGGGTGCTGCGGCGACGGCGTCGGCGAGGATCTCGGGCAGCATCTGCACGGGCCGCGGGTCGGCGCCGCGGACCGGGGTGAGCGCCGCGTATTCGTCTTCGCCGAGAACGGGGATGTCGCCGATCGGCCGCTGCGGGTCGGCGACGACCGCCTCGAAGATCCGGCGCAGCCGGGTCGCGTATCCGGCGGCGGTGCTCTCGTCGAAAATGTCGGTCGCGTAGATGAGTTCGGCGTCGATGCCCGCCGGCTCGGTCGTGTCGTCGAGCCTCTCGGTGAGCGTGAAGTGCAGGTCGAACTTGGCGATGCTCGCGTCGAGGGTGAGCGGTTCCACCGACAGTCCGTCCAGCTCCAGTCCGTCGGCGGACACGGCCTGCACACCGAGCGCCACCTGGAACAGCGGGTGGTGCGAGGTGGAGCGGACCGGGCTCAGGACCTCCACCAGCCGCTCGAAGGGCAGGTCGGCGTGGGCGAACGCCTCGAGGTCGACGTCCCGCGCTTGCTCGAGCAGCGACACGAACGACGCTCCCGGATCCAGCGTCGTCCGCAGGACGAGGGTGTTGACGAACATGCCGATGATGTCGTCGAGTTCGGCCCGGCCGCGGCCCGCGACGGCGGTGCCGACGGCGATGTCGGCGGTGGTGCTGAGGCGCCCCAGCAGGACGCTGAGCGCGGCGTGGGCGACCATGAAGATGCTGGCGCCGTGCGCCCGTGCCAGCTCGGCCAGGGCCCGGTGCGTGCCGGCGTCCAGGGTGAAACGGGTCGCCGCACCCCGATGTGACGGCACCGCAGGCCTGCCCCGGTCGCCGGGCAGGTACAGCTGGTCCGGGACACCGGCGAGCGTGCGGGTCCAGTAGTCCAGTTGCGCGGCGGCGAGGCTGCCCGGGTCGGACTCGGCGCCGAGCACCTCCCGCTGCCACAGCGCGTAATCGGCGTACTGCACCGGCAGCGGTGCCCAGGTGGGCGGATGGCCCGCGGCACGGCTTGCGTACGCGATCATCACGTCGCGGATCAGCGGTTCCATCGACACGCCGTCCGCGGAGATGTGGTGGACGACGAGGGCGAGCACGTGCTCGGCGTCGCCCAGCGAATACACCTTCACCCGCAGCGGCACCGCCTGGGAGACGTCGAAACCGGTCAGGAGGAATTCCTGGAGATCCGCGCGCAAACCGGTCTCGCTCACCTGGACCGGTACGACGTCGGGGGTGAAGGCCCCGGGCGCGAGGATCACCTGGTGCGGCCCACCCCGGGAATCAGGGAAGACGGTCCGCAGCGATTCGTGCCGGGCGATCAGGTCACCGATCGCCGCGGCCAGCGCCGCCGTGTCCAGCGGGCCGGTCAACCGGACCGCTGCGGGCAAGTTGTAGGCGGGTGAGGACGTTTCGAACTGGTTGAGAAACCACATCCGCTGCTGCGCCAGCGACAGCGGGATCCGGTCGGGGCGGATGGCCGCCGTCAGCGGTGCGATCGCGGTGGACGGATCGTGCTGGTCGAGTCGCCGGGCCAGGGCCGCGACGGTGGGGGCGTCGAACACGTCGCGGATCGCGATCCGCGTCTGCGTCGCCACCCCGATGCGGGTGCTGAGTTTGGTGGCGGACAGCGAGTTGCCGCCGAGGTCGAAGAAGTTGTCGTCGACACCGACGCGGGGAACGCCGAGGAGTTCGGCGAAGACGGCCGCCACGACACGCTCCGACGCGGTGCGCGGCGCCGTGTATTCCGCCTTCCCCGCGAATACCGGTGCGGGCAGGGCATTCTGGTCCACCTTGCCGTTCGGCGTCACCGGCAGTTCGGTCAGCGGGACCAGCAGCGACGGAACCATGTAGGAGGGCAGGCTGCCCGCTGCCTCGGCCAGGACGGCGTCGCGGTCCAGTGCGATGTTGCCGCGCGGCACGACGTACCCGACCAGGTGCTCGCCGGTGTGCGGGTCCGAGTGCGGGACGACGACCGCCTGCTCCACGTCCTCGTGCCGGAGCAGCGCGGAGACGATCTCGCCCAGTTCGATACGGAATCCGCGGACCTTCACCTGGAAGTCGGTGCGCCCGAGGTACTCGAGCAGGCCCGCCGCGGTCCAGCGGACGAGGTCGCCGGTGCGGTACAACCGTGCGCCGCACGGCGAGAAGGGGTCCGCGACGAAGCGTTCGGCGGTGAGGTCGGGGCGGCCCAGGTATCCGCGGGCGAGTTGGACACCGCCGAGGTACAGCTCTCCCGCCACCCCGGCAGGCACCGGACGGAGGCGGTCGTCGAGGACGAGGGTGCTGGTGTTCCAGACGGGCAGGCCGATCGGGACGGTGTCGGAGTTGTCGGACCGGGCCGCGAAGAACGTGGTGGTCACCGCCGCCTCGGTGGGGCCGTACGTGTTGTCGATCTCGGCGGGATGGGACGCCCGGAAGTCGTCGATCGTCTCCGGGGACACCGCTTCGCCGCCGACCAGCACGTGCCGCAGCGCCGGCAGGCCGGTCAGCCCGGGCCCGGACGTGAGGGCCGCCAGCATCGCCGGCACGAAATGCACGACGGTGACGCCGTGCGTGCGGAGGACGTCCGCGAGGTACTGGGGGTCGCGGTGTCCGTCGGGTTCGGCGATGACGAGCCGGGCGCCGGCGGCGAGCGGCGCGAAGCATTCCCACACCGACACGTCGAACGTCACCGGGGTCTTCAGCAGCATCGTGTCGGTGGTGCCGAGCGCGTACTGCTCACGCAGCCACTCGAGTTGCGCCGTGATCGCCGCGTGGGAGACGGCCACGCCCTTGGGCCGTCCCGTGGACCCGGACGTGAAGAGGACGTACGCCGTGTTGTCCGGGCGCAGCGGTGCGATCCGTTCGGCGGCGCGGATCGGTTCCCCGCCGAACGCGGCCGGGTCGAGGTCGTCCGGTGCGATCGCCCGCACTCCGTGCCGGGTGGCTTCGGTCTGCGTGAACAGGTCGCTGCTGGTGAGCACCAGGGACGCGCCGGACTGTTCGACGATGTCACGGTTGCGCTGCTCCGGTTGACCGGGGTCGAGTGGGGTGTAGGCGCCGCCGGCCTTCACCACGGCGTGGACGGCGACGAGCAGGTCGAGCGACCGCGGGATCTCCACCGCCACGACGACGTCGGGGCCCACACCGTCGCCGATGAGCCTGCGTGCGAGTCGGTTCGCCCGGGCGTCGAACTCGGCGTACGTCAGGGTCGTGTCGCGCCAGAGCACGGCGGGGGCGTCCGGGGTCGCCCGTACCTGTTCGTCGAGCAGACCGGTGAGGGTGGAGTGCACGGTGTCCCGTGTCGCGCCGTGCGACTGGGCGAGGAGACGCAGCCGGGTGTCGTCGCCGAGCAGGTCGAGGTCGCCGACCGGGATTCGCGGATCGCAGGCCAGCCCGGACAGGACCCGGAGGTAGGACTCGCCGATCCGCAGCGCGGTGTCCGCGTCGAAAAGGTCCTTGGCGTAACCGAGTTCGAGGTCGAGTCCCGCCGGGTTCCCGTCCTCGTCGTGGCGTTCACCGAGCACGAAGTTCAGGTCGAACTTGGCGATCGGCGACTCGATGTCGAGTGCGGACACCTCCAGTCCCGGCAGTTCGAGTGTCGGGGTCTGCAGGTTCTGCAGTGCGAGCGCCACCTGGAACAGCGGGTGGAACGCGGTGGAGCGGGTCGGGTTGATCGCGTCGACCAGTTGCTCGAACGGCACGTCGACGTGGGAGAACGCCTCGAGGTCGACGCGCCTGACCTGGTCGAGCAGTGCGGCGCCCGTCGAGTCCGGCCGCACGTCGGTGCGCAGCACCACAGTGTTGACGAACATGCCGACGAGTCCGTCGAGGGACTGCTCGCCACGGCCCGCGACGGACGTTCCAATCGCGACGTCCGGACCGGCACCCATCCGCGACAGCAGTGCGGCCAGTGCGGTGTGGACGACCATGAACAGGCTGGCGTGGTGGGCGCGCGCCAGGTCCTGCAGGCGCTTGTGGATGTCGCCGTCCAGGGTCAGTCGCGCCGTTCCGCCGCGGTGCGACGGTGCCGGTGGACGGGGACGGTCGGTGGGCAGTGCGACCTGATCCGGCAGACCCGCCAGTGTCCGCTTCCAGTACGCGATCTGACCGGCGGCGAGCGACTGCGGATCGTCGGCGTCGCCCAGCAGGTTCCGCTGCCACATCGCGTAGTCCGCGTACTGCACCGGCAACGCGTTCCACGCCGGGGCGTCGCCGACGGTCCGGGCCGCGTAGGACGTCATCACGTCGGAGGCGAGGGGGATGAACGACCAGCCGTCCGCGGAGATGTGGTGGACGACGAACAGGAGGATGTGCTCCGACCGGCTCTCGCGGAACAGGTGGACCCGCAGCGGGAGGTCGGTGGAGACGTCGAACCCGGTGGAGGCGTGGCGGAGGATCGCACCGGTGAGGTCTTCACCGGACAGGCGGATGGGCGTCAGATCGAGAGGGATCGACTCCACCGCGGCGATCACCTGATGCGGACCGTTCTCGGTCGCCAGGTAGACGGTGCGTAGTGCCTCGTGACGGGCCAGGACGTCGCCGAGTGCCATGCGCAGGGTGGCGACGTCGATCCGGCCGGACATACGCAGCGCGAGCGGAATGTTGTAGGCGGCCGAGGAGGTGTCGAACTGGTTGAGGAACCACATCCGTTGCTGCGCCGGCGACAGCGGGATCATCGCGGGCCGATCACCGGCGACGAGGGCAGGTCGCTCGGCCGTCGTGTCGGACGCTGCGGCGGTCGCGAGTGCGCGCACGGTGGGATTGTCGAACAGGGTGCGGACGGAGATGCGTGTTCCCAGTGCTGAACCGACGCGGGAGACGACCTGGGTGGCGGACAGCGAGTTGCCGCCGAGGTCGAAGAAGTTGTCGTCGAGTCCGATGGACGGCTCCCCCACGACGTCGGCGAACACGGCGGCGATCGCCTGTTCGGCCGCAGTCTGCGGTGCCGTGAACGCGCTGCGGCGCGCGAAGACGGGTGTGGGCAGGGCGTTGCGGTCGAGTTTGCCCGCCGGGGTCAGCGGCAGCGAATCCAACACCATGATCGACGACGGCACCATGTACCCCGGCAACCGCTGCCCCGCGAACTCCGCCAACACCCGGGTTTCGATGTCCGCTGCCGGCGCCGGCAGCACGTAGGAGACCAGGCGACTGCTCCCGCTCCCGTCGTCATAGCCGACCGTGTGCGCGAACTCCACCACCGGATGCGACGCCAACACGGCGTCGATCTCACCCAACTCGATCCGGAACCCCCGGACCTTCACCTGAAAATCACTGCGGCCCAGAAACTCCAGAACCCAAGACCCGCCCTGCGAGGCCACCCAGCGGACCACATCACCCGTGCGATACATCCGGCCACCCGCACCGAACGGCGACGCCACAAACCGTCCCGCCGTCAACCCCGCCCGGCGCACATACCCCCGAGCCAAGCTGGAGCCGAGGACATACAGCTCACCGCGCACCCCGAGCGGGACCGGACGCAACCGGTCATCGAGGACGACGAGATCGACACCCACGGTCGGTGACCCGACACTCACCGCCTGTCCGGGAACCAGCGGACCCGTCGCCGACGACATGATCGTCGTCTCACTCGGACCGTACGCATTGACCATCACCCGGCCCGGCGCCCACCGCGCCACCAACTCCGGCGGACACACATCACCCGCCACCACCACAGTCCGCAGATGGTCCAGACCGCGGTGATCCAGCGACGCCAACGCCGCCGGCGTGCAGAACGCATGCGACACCCTGTGGTCGGCAAGAAATTCCGCCAACTCCGAGCCACCGTAAATCGTGGTCGGCGCCACCACCAGCGTCGCCCCCGCACAGACGGCCATCATCAACTCGAACACCGACGCATCGAAACTCGGCGACGCGAAATGCAACACCCGCGAACCCACCGACACCACCAGACGGTCCCGCTCGTCCGCCGCGAGGTTCACCAGGCCCCGATGCGTGACCGCCACACCCTTCGGCCGCCCCGTCGACCCCGACGTGTAAATCACATACGCCGGATGATCCAC
This sequence comes from Rhodococcus sp. ACS1, assembly GCF_002300155.1. Taxonomy (NCBI): domain Bacteria; kingdom Bacillati; phylum Actinomycetota; class Actinomycetes; order Mycobacteriales; family Nocardiaceae; genus Rhodococcus; species Rhodococcus sp. ACS1. Next base: position 186,890 of record NZ_NSDZ01000007.1, on the reverse strand, counting down.
CGACAACGCGTGCGTCCGATCCGAATCCTGCAGGGGTTCCGGGGAGTACGACGCCAGAGCACCGATCACGGGGTCGTCGTCGAGAACGAGCCACTGCGTCGAATCCGGCAGGGTTTCCCGCAACGCCGCAGTCGTGATACCGATCGGCGCACCACAATCCTCGAGCATGTGCACGATCCGCTCGAGCGGATAACCCGGATCCACCGGAACGAACGCCGCCCCCGACTTCGCCACCGCCCACGTGCAGGTAACCGACTCCAGGGAGCGGGGCAACGCCAACGCCACCGACACCTCGGGGCCCACCTGCATGGCTGCGAGCAGTCGCGCCACACGGTTCGACTCTGCGTCCAATTCTCGGTAGGTGACGGTGCTCGTGGAGCCGCCGAGAAGTGTCGGGGCGACGAGGGCGTCACCGTCGGGGTTGCTGCGGACGGCGGCGGCGAGCAGATCCGGCAGCGTGACCGGTGCGAGCCCGGGCCGGCCGTGTGCCGGGACCAGACCTTGCCGTTCGGTGTCGTGGAGTAGATCGAGGTCCCCGACCGCGGTATCCGGGTCGGACGTCACGGCCTCGAGAATCCGCTGCAGCCGCCACGCGAAGTCGCGGACGGTGGACTCGTCGAACAGGTCGGTGGCGTAGACGAATTCGGCACGCATCCCGGACGGCGAGCCCGTGTGATCGAGTTCCTCGCCCAGTGTCAGCTGGAGGTCGATCTTGGCGACCCCCGGATCGACGTCCTCCACGCCGATCCGCAATCCCGGCAGTTCGTAGTCCGCTGACTGCAGCGGGTTCATCGACAGCGCGACCTGGTAGATGGGGTGATGCGCCGCGGTGCGTGTCGGGGCGAGGACGTCGACCAGCCGCTCGAACGGGACGTCGGCGTGGGCGAACGCTGCGAGGTCGGTGTCGCGCACCGTACGGAGCATCTCGGCGAAACTGTCTCCGCCACGCACGGCTGTGCGCAGAACTAAAGTGTTGACGAACATTCCGACGAGGTCGTCGAGGGCGCGTTCGCCGCGGCCGGCGATCGGGGTGCCGATCGCGACGTCGCCGGTGGCCGACAGTCGTCCCATCAGCAGCGCGAAGGCGGCGTGGGCGACCATGAAGGTGGTGGCCCCGTGTTCCCGGGCGAGTCGTCGAATGCACCGGTGGGTTTCGGGGTCGATGCCGAAGCGCACCGTTCCCCCGGTGAACGTCGGTTGCGCGGGGCGTGGCCGGTCGAAGGGCAGGGGCAGTTCGTCGGGCGCGCCGGCGAGCGTGCGCGTCCAGAATCCGAGTTGCGTGGCCATCACGGATTCCGGGTTGTCTTCGCTGCCGAGGACGTTCCGCTGCCACACGCTGAAGTCGGCGTACTGGACCTCGAGCGGCGCCCACTGCGGGGCATTGCCCTCCGCGCGGGCCGCGTAGGCGACCATGACGTCGCGGCCGAGTGGTCCGAAAGACCAGCCGTCGGCCGCGATGTGGTGCAGCGAGATGGCCAGGACGTGTTCGGTGGGCGTGGTGCGGAACAGGGTGGCCCGTACCGGTGTCTCGGCGGTGACGTCGAATCCGCGGGACGCGAACGCCGCCATCCCGCCGGGGAGATCGTCTTCGGTGACGTCGACCGGAGGCAGTGTCACGGTGACGTCGGCGGCGGCCAGTACGACCTGCTCGGGGCCGTCCCCGCCATTCGGGAACACCGTGCGCAGCGACTCGTGGCGTTCGACGACGTCGTCGAACGCGGCCGCCAACGCTGCGGTGTCGACGACGCCGGACAGGCGCACCGCGAACGGCAGGTTGTAGGCCGGGGAGCCGGCGTCGAACTGGTTGAGGAACCACATGCGCTGCTGGGCGAGCGACAGCGGGATGCGGGCGGGCCGGGTCGCCGCCGTCAGGGCGGGGCGCGCGTCCGTCGTAGTGGGGTCGACGCGCAGTGCCAGGTCGGCCACGGTGGGTGCTTCGAACACGTCCCGTACCGACAGCCGGGTGCCGGTCGACTCGGCGATGCGCGCGGCGACGCGGGTGACGGACAACGAGTTGCCGCCGAGGTCGAAGAAGCTGTCGTGGACACCGATCCGGCCGGCGCCGAGCACGCCGGCGAACACGTCGGCGAGCACCTGTTCCACCTCGTTGCGCGGTGCCACGTATTCGGTTGTATCCGAGGTGAACTCGGGTGCGGGCAGGGCCTTGCGGTCCAACTTCCCGCTCGTGTTCAACGGGAACTCGTCCAGCAACACCGTCGCCGACGGCACCATGTACGACGGCAGCGAACCCGAAGCATGCCGGCGCAGATCCTCCACATCCAGCTGACCGGCAGGCTTTCCGACCACATACGCGACCAGATGATCACCCGTGACGGCATCCGAGTAGACGACAACAGCGGCACCGGTCACCCCCGGATGCGACCGCAACACCGCCTCGATCTCACCCAACTCGATCCGCTGACCACGGAACTTCACCTGAAAATCGGTACGCCCGATGTAGTCCAGCACACCGTCTCGCCGGCGCCGCACCAGATCACCGGTGCGGTACATCCGCGACCCGACACCACCGAACGGATTCGCCACAAACCGGTCCGATGTGAGGTCGACCCGGCCCAGATACCCCCGCGCCAACTGGACGCCACCGAGGTACAACTCCCCCGGCACCCCGACCGGAACCGGGTGCAACCGCGAATCCAGCACATACGCCTGCGTGTTCCACTCCGGAACCCCGATCGGCACCGTCGCCTCGTCGGTGTCGGACGTCTCCCAGTACGTCACCGACACCGCCGCCTCCGTCGGCCCGTACAAGTTGTGCAATCCCGCCGTCGACAACTCCCCGAACCGTGTCACCGTCGCCGGCGGCAACGCCTCACCGATCACGAACACATGACGCAAGGAACCACACGAACTCGCAGGAACCGACGCAACGAACACGTCCAACATCGACGGCACGAAATCGGTGACCGTCACCCCGTGTTCGTCGATCACCTCCGCGAGATACGCCGGATCACGGTGGCCGTCCGGAGACGCCAACACCATGGTGGCACCCACCTGCAACGGCCAGAAGAACCCCCACACCGACACGTCGAACGTCGTCGCCGTCTTCTGCAACAACACATCCCGACCGGTCAGCCCATACTCCGACTGCATCCACACCAACTGGTTCACGATCGCAGCATGCGCAACCGCCACACCCTTCGGCCGCCCCGTCGACCCCGACGTATAGATGACATACGCGGTGTTGAACGGACGCAATGGAGAAATCCGGTCGGCATCGGTGATCGGATTCGACCCGAATCCCGAGAGATCCAGGTCGTCGATGTCGAGCACCGCGAACGTGCCCGGAAGATCCCCGCGATCAGCTGACGTGCTGAGAACACAGACGGGCTGCGCCGAGTCGAGCACATACCCGATGCGATCGGCCGGATGATCCGGGTCGACCGGCACATACGCACCGCCCGCCTTCACCACCGCGTACATTCCCACCACCAGGTCCAGTGAGCGCCGCATCGCCAACGCGACCCGCGACTCCGGCCCCACACCACACGAGATCAGATACCGCGCAAGCCGATTCATCCGCTCGTCGAACTCCGCATACGACAGCGCAGCTCCCTCGAACACCACGGCCGTCGCCCCCGGAGTTCGCCCGACCTGCGCATCGAACAGATCCGGCAGGGTCGTCGCGGGGACCGCGTGTTCGGTCGAGTTCCAGTGGGTCAGTGCGGCGTGCTCGTCGGCGCCGAGTAGGGCGATGTCACCGGCCGGTGTTCTCGCGTCGGTGGTAACGACATCGAGGATCGTGGTGAATCGGGTAGCGATGGAGGCGGCCGTGTCCTCGTCGAACAGATCGGCTGCGTACGTCAGTTGCGCAGTCATCCCGTCGGGGTCGCCTGCGGCGTCGAACCGCTCGACGAGGGTCACGTGCAGATCGAATTTCGCGACGCCGATGTCGGTGTCGAGTCCGTGCAGGGTGAGTCCGTCGAGTTCGAGTGCGGTCTGCTCGAGGTTCTGGAAGGTGAGCATCACCTGGAACAACGGATGCCGGGCCGCGTGCCGGGTGGGGCTGAGCACCTCCACCAGCCGTTCGAACGGCACGTCGGCGCGGGAGAACGCCGCGAGATCCACCTCCCGGACGTGGTCGAGCAGGTCGGTGAACGCGGACCCCGGATCGATGTGGGTCCGCAGGGCCACCGTGTTGACGAACATGCCGATCAGATCGTCGAGTTCGGGTTCGCCGCGACCGGCCACGGGGGTGCCGATGGTGACGTCGGAGGAGGCGCTGAGACGTCCGAGCAGCACGGCGAGCGCGGTGTGCATCACCATGAACAGCGTGGCCCGCCGGGACTGCGCGAGCGCCGTCAGCGCGCGGTGCGTGGACGCGTCGATGACGAAGTCGACGTGCCTACCGCGATACGACTGCTCCGCGGGTCGCAGCCGGTCCGTCGGGAGATCCAGTTCCTCGGGGATGCCCGCGAGGGTGTTCGTCCAGTAGGCGAGCTGCCGGGCGGCGAGGGATTCGGGGTCGGATTCGTCGCCGAGGAGTTCGCGCTGCCAGAGGGCGTAATCGGCGTACTGCACCGGCAGCGGCGTCCAGGTGGGGCGTACTCCCCGGGTGCGGGCCGCGTACGCGACCATCACGTCGCGGACCATCGGTGCCATCGACCAGCCGTCACCGCAGATGTGGTGCACCACGAGTGCCAGCACGTGGTCGTCGGCGCCCACCCGAAGCAACGTGACGCGGACCGACAGGTCTGTGGTGACGTCGAACCCCGTCGTGAAGAATCGCGCCAGGACGGTCTCCAGTTCGTCCTCGGCGATGTCTGCGACGGTCAGATTCGGTAGCGCGTCGGCAGTGTCGCGCACGACCTGGTGCGGTCCGGTCGCCGAATCCGGGAATACGGTGCGCAGCGTGTCGTGCCGTTCGATCAGGTCCGCGACGGCCGCCGCGAGCGCCACGCGGTCGAGTGCCCCGGTGAAGCGGACCGCGAACGGCAGGTTGTACGCCGGGGACGACGGATCGAACTGGTTGAGGAACCACATGCGCTGCTGGGCCGGCGACAGCGGAATCCGTTCCGGCCGTTCCCGCCGGGTCAGCGACGGTCGGGTGTCCGCACCGGTCGACTGAGACAGTCTGGCCGCGAGTTCCGCGACGGTCGGCGACTCGAACAGGTCCCGCACCGCGAGCGGGACACCCAGTTCGCCACGGATCCGGGACACCAGCTGGGTCGCGATCAGCGAGTTGCCGCCGAGGTCGAAGAAGCTGTCGTGGACGCTCACCCGGTCGAGTCCGAGTACCGTGCCGAACACCGCGGCAACGGAGTGCTCGACGCTCGTGGTCGGTGCGGTGTATTCACCCGCAGCGGAAGAGAACTCCGGCGCGGGGAGTGCCTTGCGGTCCAGCTTCCCGCTCGTGTTCAACGGGAACTCGTCGACCAGCACCGTCGCCGACGGCACCATGTACGACGGGAGCGAGCCCGAGGCATGCGCACGCAGCCCTGCGGCATCGACCGCATCACTTTGTGACGGAACCACATACGCCACCAGATGATCACCCGTGACGGCATCCGAATACACCACCACCGCCGCACCGGTCACCCCCGGATGCGACCGCAACACCGCCTCGATCTCACCCAACTCGATCCGCTGACCACGGAACTTCACCTGAAGATCGGTACGCCCGATGTAGTCCAGCACACCGTCCCGCCGGCGCCGCACCAGATCACCGGTGCGGTACATCCGCGCCCCGACACCACCGAACGGGTTTGCCACAAACCGGTCCGACGTCAGATCCACCCGGCCCAGATACCCCCGAGCCAACTGGACGCCACCGAGGTACAACTCACCCGGCACCCCGACCGGAACCGGATGCAACCGCGAGTCCAGCACATACGCCTGCGTGTTCCACTCCGGAACCCCGATCGGCACCGTCGCCTCGTCGGTGTCGGACGTCTCCCAGTACGTCACCGACACCGCCGCCTCCGTCGGACCGTACAAATTGTGCAGGCCTGCGGAGGACAAGGCCCGGAACCGACTTGCGGTTTCGGGGGGAAGTGCCTCGCCGATCACGAAGACGTGCCGCAGTGTGGCGCAGGATGCGTCCGAGGCCGCGGCGACGAAGACGTCGAGCATCGACGGCACGAAATCCGTCACCGTCACCCCGTGTTCGTCGATCACCTCCGCGAGATACGCCGGATCGCGGTGGCCGTCCGGAGAGGCCAACACCATGGTGGCACCCACCTGCAACGGCCAGAAGAACCCCCACACCGACACATCGAACGTCGTCGCCGTCTTCTGCAACAACACATCCCGACCGGTCAACGCGTACTCCGACTGCATCCACAGCAATTGGTTCACAATCGCCGCATGCGCAACCGCCACACCCTTCGGCTTACCGGTCGATCCGGAGGTGTAGATGACGTAGGCGGTATTGTCCGCGCGCAAGGGATGCAATCGTTCGGCGTCGGTGATGCGCGTGCCGGAGTAGTCGGTCAGGTCCAGGTCATCGATCGTGATCACGTCGACGTCGGAGGGAACTGCACTGTGATCCGTGGTACTGGTCAGAACGCGTACCGGCCTGGCAGACTCCAGCACGTACCCGATGCGGTCGACGGGATGGTCGGGGTCGACGGGCACGTAGGCACCGCCCGCCTTCACCACCGCGTACATTCCCACCACCAGGTCCAGCGAGCGCCGCATCGCCAACGCGACCCTCGACTCCGGCCCCACACCACACCAGATCAGATACCGGGCAAGCCGATTCACCCGAGCATCGAACTCCGCATAGGTGAGGGAGACGCCCTCGAAAACCAGTGCCGGGGCTTCGGGAGTCCGCGCTACCTGCGCGTCGAACAGATCCGGCAGGGTGGTGAGGGGGACGTCGTGGTCGGTGGCGTTCCATCCGGACAGTTCGCGGATGCGTGTGGCGGGGTCCGCGATCGCGATGTCGCCGACCGGCGTCTGCGGTGCAACTGTGACGGCCTCGAGGATCCGGACGAACTGCGCGCCGAACGAGCGGACCGTGCTCTCGTCGAACAGGTCGGTGGCGTAGTTGAATTCGGCGGCGATGGGGCCGGGTCGCCCGTCGGCGGCGTGGGTGTCGGTGAGGACGAGTTGCAGGTCGAATGCGGCGACGTCGGGAAGGATCGGTTGGCTCGACACCGACAGGCCGGGGAGTTCGAGGTGCGTGGGGGCGTGGTTCTGGAAGAACAGCGCCACCTGGAACAGCGGGTGGTGTGCTGCCGTGCGGGTGGGGTTCAGGTGCTCCACCAGACGCTCGAACGGCACATCCGTGTGCGCGAACGCGGAGAGGTCCACGTCTCGGACCTGCTGCAGTAGTTCAGTGAACGACGAGGCCGGGTCCAGTTGTGCGCGGAGCACGAGGGTGTTGACGAACATGCCGACCAGGTCGTCGAGGTCGCGGTCACCGCGGCCGGCGACGGGCGTGCCGATGGCGATGTCGGTGGTCGCGCTGAGCCGGCTGAGCAGTACCGACAGTGCGGAGTGCGCGACCATGAACAGGGTGGCGTTCTGTGTGCGGGCCAGGTTTAGCAGGCGTTCGTGCAGTTCGGCGGAAATCTCCCACGACAGGGTGGCGCCGTGCTTCGACGCGACGGTGGGTCGCGGCCTGTCGGTGGGCAGGTCGAGGCTGTCCCGCAGCCCGGCCAGCGCGGTTCCCCAATACGCGAGTTGGCGGGCGGCCCGCGAGTCCGGGTCGTCCTCGTCGCCGAGGAGTTCGCGCTGCCAGAGTGTGTAGTCGGCGTACTGCACGGGCAGCGGCGTCCACTGCAGTTCGTGGCCGCCGCTGTGCGCGGCGTACGCGAGCATCAGGTCACGGGACAGCGGCGCGAACGACCATCCGTCGGCGGCAATGTGGTGCACCACCAGGACGAGCACGTGTTCGTCGTTCCGCACGCGCAGCAGTTGAGCGCGTACCGGAATCTCGGTGGTGACATCGAAGCCGGCGAGGGCGAATCCCCGGATCGCGGCGGGGAGGTCGGCCTCCGTCACCTCGGCGACGGTGAGGTCGAGGTCGGCGTCGTGCACGTCGCGGATGCGCTGCCAGGGGCCGGCGTCCGAGGCGGGGAACACGGTGCGCAGCGATTCGTGCCGGTGCAGTACGTCGCGGAGCGCGCGACTCAGTGCCGTGATGTCGAGGTCACCCGAGAACCGCACGGCGAGAGGCAGATTGTAGACCGGACTCGCGGTGTCGAACTGGTTGAGGAACCACACGCGTTGCTGGGCGGGCGACAACGGCACCTGCTCGGGCCGCTTCCGCGGAGTCAGTGCGGGAGGCGCGAGGTGCGTCGCAGGGTCGGCCCCGTCGAGTCTCTGCGCGAGCCCGCCGACGGTCGGCGCATCGAAGACATCGCGCAGCGACACCGGGACGCCGAGTGCGTTGCGCAGTCGCGATACCAGGCGGGTGGCGACGAGGGAGTTGCCGCCGAGGTCGAAGAAGTGGTCGTGGATGCCGACCCGCTCGACACCCAGGATCTCGGCGAACACGTCGGAGACAACCACCTCGGCGGGGGTCCGCGGTGCCACGTATTCAGCGGTCGCGGTGTCGAGGTTCGGTGCGGGCAGGGCCTTGCGGTCGAGTTTTCCGTTCACCGACAGCGGCAGCGTGTCCAGGTGCACGACCTGCGCCGGAATCATGTACGACGGCAGCACCCGGGCAACGTGGTCTCGGAGATCCGCCGCCTCGGTGTTCGCGGCACCGACCGTGTAGGCGACGAGGGCTTCCTCGCCGCGTTCGTCCCGGTGCACCACCACAACCGCCTGCACCACGTCCGGATGCGTCTCCAGGGCCGCCTCGATCTCACCCAACTCGATCCGCTGCCCCCGCAACTTCACCTGGAAATCCGTACGACCCAGATACTCCAACGCCCCGTCGGCCCGGCGACGCACCAGATCCCCCGTCCGATACATCCGCCCACCCGCGGCGAACGGGTTCGCCACGAACCGATCCGCGGTGAGATCGACGCGGCCGAGGTACCCCCGCGCCAACTGGTCACCCGCCAGATACAGCTCCCCCGCCACCCCGTTCGGCACCGGATGCAACCGGGCATCGAGCACATGCAACTGGGTGTTCCACACCGGACGACCGATCGGGACAGAGAATGTGTCCGACGCACCGGTCTCCCAGTACGTCACGTCGACGGCAGCCTCCGTCGGCCCGTACAGATTGTGCAGACCCGCACCACTGACCGCCCGGAACCGCGACACCTGCTCCGGCGTCAGCGCCTCCCCCGAACAGAACACCAACCGCAACGAATCACACTGCACCACAGCCGGTTCAGCAGTGAATACCGACAGCATCGACGGCACGAAATGCGCGGTGGTGACGCGGTGCCGGCGGATGAGGGTGGCGAGGTAATCGGGATCGCGGTGCCCGTCCGGTGCGGCGATCACCAGGGACGCTCCGACCTGCAGCGGCCAGAACAGCTCCCACACCGACACGTCGAACGTCACCGGCGTCTTCTGCAGAACGATATCCGCTCTGGTCAGGGCATATCCGTGCTGCATCCACAGCAGACGGTTCACGATCGCGCCGTGCGTGACCGCGACGCCCTTCGGACGGCCCGTCGAGCCGGACGTGAAGATCACGTACGCCGTGTTCGCCGCGGTGAGCGCGGGGGCGACCGGTTCCGAGTCCTCCTCGGGGAGGTCGAGGGTGTCGATGTACTCCACGAGTGCCGCGGTGGAGAACGTCCTGTCGTCGGCGGCGCGTGTCAGCACACAGACCGGCTGTGCGGTGTCGAGCACGTACGCGGTGCGCTCGACCGGATGGTCGGGATCGATCGGCAGATACGCTGCGCCTGCCTTCACGATCGCGTAGACGGCGACGAGCAGGTCGATCGAGCGCCGCATCCCGACCGCGACGACGGACTCCGGTCCCACCCCGTTCCGGATCAGGTGGCGGGCGAGTCGGTCGGTCTGATCGTCGAACTCGGCGTAGGTCAGCCGCCGATCGTCGAATACCAGCGCCACGGCATCCGGGGTGGCGGCGGCCTGGGCTGCGAACAGCGACACCAGGGTGTCCGCCGGCACCGGACGGTGCGTTGCGTTGGCCGCGGTGAGGGCGGCGCGTTCCCCCGCCGCGAGGAGGTCGAGGTCGCCGACGGCGACCGGCGGGTTGCCTGCGACCGCGTCGAGGAGCCGGGCGAATCGTTCGCCGATCGACTCGGCCGTGGTGTGGTCGAACAGATCTGTCGCGTAGGACAGTTGCACGGCCAGACCTGCGGCGTCGCCGGCGGAGTCGAACTGCTCGACGACGGTGAGTTGCAGGTCGAACTTCGCCACCTGGACGTCGATCTCGGCGGCCTCGACCTCGAGCCCGTCGAGTTCCACCCGGGTGTTCGCGGTGTTCTGGAACGTGAGCATCACCTGGAACAGCGGATGATGCGCGGACGACCGGGCGGGACTGAGCACCTCCACGAGGCGCTCGAAGGGGACGTCGCCGTGCTGGAACGCGGCGAGGTCGGCGTCGCGCACCCGGGCCAGCACGTCCCCGAACGTGTCGGCGGGTTCGACGGCGGTCCGGAGTACGAGGGTGTTGACGAACATGCCGACGAGATGGTCGAGCGCTTCCTCGCCGCGACCGGCGACGGGGGTGCCGATCACGATGTCGGACCCGGCACCCAGGCGGCGCAGCAGCACGGCCAGCGCGGCGTGCGTGACCATGAACGAGGTGGTGCCGGTGCTCTGCGCCAGATCGAGGAGACGCCGGTGGACGTCAGCGGGGATCGTGAACTCGACGCGGCCACCGCGGTGCGACATGTCGGCGGGCCGGGTCCGGTCGGTGGGCAGTTCGATCACCTGCGGCACCCCGGCGAGCGCCGACCTCCAGTAGGTGATCTGCTTGGCGGACAGGCTGTTCGGGTCGTCCTCCGACCCCAGCAGCTCACGCTGCCACAGGCTGTAGTCGGCGTACTGCACCGGCAGGGGCGCCCAGGTGGGCACGTGACCGGCGACGCGCGCCGCGTACGCGAGCATCACGTCGGCGGCCAGTGGTGTCATCGACCAGCCGTCGGCGGCGATGTGGTGGACGACGAGGACGAGGACGTGCCGGTCCGGCGCCTCGCGGAACAGCCCGGCGCGCATCGGCGTATCGGTGGTGAGGTCGAATCCTGCGCCGCCGAGGGCCGTCACCGCGGCGGTGAGCGACTCGGTGGCGACGTCGGCCGGGCCGTCTGCGGGTAGCACGCTCACGGCGGGGGTGATCAGCTGATGGGGTCCGTCCGCGCTGTCGGGGTAGACGGTGCGGAGCGCCTCGTGCCGTTCCTGGACGTCGTCGAGCGCCCTGCGCAGGGCGTCGCGGTCGAGTGCGCCGGTAAGCCTCAGGGAAATCGGCAGGTTGTAGGCGGCCGAGGAGGTGTCGAACTGGTTGAGGAACCACATTCGTTGCTGCGCAACGGACAGGGGTACGCGGTCGGGTCGTTCGCGTGGTTCCAGCACCGGCCGCGGGTCGGATTGCGGCGCGGCGCCCACCACCGAGGCCGCCAGTTGCGCCACCGACGGCGACTGGAAGAGGTCCCGGACCCCGATCCGCACACCAAGGGCGGCGTTCACCCGGGACACGACCTGGGTGGCCGTCAGCGAGTTGCCGCCGAGGTCGAAGAAGCTGGTGTCGACGCTCAGTTCGGGCAGACCGAGGACGCCGCGGAAGATTCCGAGAAGGATCTCCTCGGTGACCGTCCTCGGGCGCACGATGTCGGCCGAGCGTGCGGCGAATACCGGTGCAGGCAGGGCGTTGCGGTCCAGTTTGCCCGCCGGGGTCAACGGCAGCGAATCCAACACCACGATCGACGACGGCACCATGTACCCGGGAAGACGCTCCCCGACGAACTCCGACAACACCCGGGTTTCGATGTCCGCTGCCGGCGCCGGCAGCACATACGACACCAAGCGAGTATTTCCGCTCCCGTCGTCATAGCCGACCGTGTGCGCGAACTCCACCACCGGAAGCGACGCCAACACCGCATCGATCTCACCCAACTCGATCCGGAACCCCCGGACCTTCACCTGAAAATCACTACGGCCCAAAAACTCCAGAACCCAAGACCCGCCCTGCGAGGCCACCCAACGGACCACATCACCCGTGCGATACATCCGGCCACCCGCACCGAACGGCGACGCCACAAACCGTCCCGCCGTCAACCCCGCCCGGCGCACATACCCCCGAGCCAAGCTGGAGCCGAGGACATACAGCTCACCGCGCACCCCGAGCGGGACCGGACGCAACCGGTCATCGAGGACGACGAGATCGACACCCACGGTCGGTGACCCGACACTCACCGCCTGTCCGGGAACCAGCGGACCCGTCGCCGACGACATGATCGTCGTCTCACTCGGACCGTACGCATTGACCATCACCCGGCCCGGCGCCCACCGCGCCACCAACTCCGGCGGACACACATCACCCGCCACCACCACAGTCCGCAGATGGTCCAGACCGCGGTGATCCAGCGACGCCAACGCCGCCGGCGTGCAGAACGCATGCGACACCCTGTGGTCGGCAAGAAATTCCGCCAACTCCGAGCCACCGTAAATCGTGGTCGGCGCCACCACCAGCGTCGCCCCCGCACAGACGGCCATCATCAACTCGAACACCGACGCATCGAAACTCGGCGACGCGAAATGCAACACCCGCGAACCCACCGACACCCCGAGCCGAACCCGCTCGTCCGCAGCCAGATTCACCAGACCCCGATGCGTGACCGCCACACCCTTCGGCCGTCCCGTCGACCCCGAGGTGTAGATCACATATGCCGGATGATCCACCGACAACGCGCGCGTCCGATCGGCATCGGTCACCGCATCCGCCGGATAGGCGGCAACGGCCGACAAAAATTCGTCGTCGTCGAGAACCAACCACAATGTCGAATCCGGCAAACCCGCCCGCAATGCCGCCGTCGTGACACCGATCGGCGCACCACAATCCTCCAGCATGAACGCGATGCGGTCAGCCGGATAGCTCGGATCGACCGGAACGAACGCCGCCCCCGCCTTCGCCACCGCCCACACACTCGACACCGACTCCCGCGACCGCGGCAACGCCAACGCCACCACGACCTCCGGGCCGACCTGGAGGTCGATCAGGAGACGGGCGAGCCGGTTCGACGTCTCGTCCAGGGCGCGGTAGCTGAGGGTGTCGGCGGATGGCCCGGGCCCGGGCGAGACGAGGGCGTCACCGTCCGGGTTGCCGCGGACGGCGCCGGCAAGCAGGTCCGGCAGCGTGACCGGTGCGAATCCGGCGCGTCCGGTGGCCGGAACCAGGCTGCGGCGTTCGTCGTCGTCGAGGATCTCGAGGTCGCCGATCAGGCGCGGGGCGCCGGTGTCGGAGGTGAGGAACGCGCCGAGGAATCGGGTAAAGCGGGCGTGGTGGGCGTGGAGGGCGTCTTCGGAGTACAGGTCCGGGTTGGCCTCGAGGTCGAGGTTGAGGCTGGTGCCGGCGACGCCGTGGTAGACGTTGACGGCGAGGTCGCTGATGGGGCCGGTGGACAGCAGTTCGAGGCGGCCGACGATGCTGCCGAGGGTGATCTCGGTGTGGAACAGCATGACGTTGATCAGTGGGCCGTAGAAGCCCTGATGATCGGTGGCGGCGTCGCGCCGGATGTCGATGTGCGGGTACCGCTGGTGCCGGAGCGCCGCGGTGACCTCCAACCGGACCGCTGCCACCAGATCGGCGTTCGTCATGTCCGGGCGCACATGCAGGCGAAGCGGGACGACGTTGGACACCATGCCGCCGGAGCGGCGGAGCAGCGCGGTGGTGCGGGCGGTGACGGGCAGACTGACCGCGACCTCTTCGCGACCGGTCATTCGGGCGAGATAAGCGGCGAAGGCGGCGATGACTTCGAAGGCGGCCGACGAGTCGTGGCGGTTCGTCGCGGCGTCGAGGTGGTCGACGAGGGGGCCGGGGATCTGGCCGCCCGTCGTGCGACTGCGTGCCCGCGCGGGGGCGGTCCGGTCGACGAGGCTGTGCGGTTCGCCGAGGGTAGATGCCCGCTCGGACCAGTACTCCCGGTCGGCGAGGTAGCGCGACGACGTCCGGTAGTCGTCGTCGACGCGGGCGACGTCGGTGAGTTCGGCGGCCTTGGACGGCGCCACAGTGCGCCCCTCGACGGCCGCGGTGTACAGCTCCGCGGTCCGGTCGACGAGCGTCACCGAGCCCATGCCGTCGAGTGCGACGTGGTGCACGCGGCAGTACCAGTAGTGGTGGTTCGGCCCGATCCGCAGGACCGCCGAGGTCACCAGCCGGTCGCGGCACACGTCGAGCGGGGTGGTGTACTCCCGCCGCATCCACTCCGTGGCCGCCGCCCTCGGATCGGGCTCGTGCTGCAGGTCGACCAACCTGACCGATGCCTCCAGCGTCGGATCGATCAGCTGGTAGGGAACTCCGTCGACCTCGACGAGGCGGAGGAAGGCGGAGCCGAGTTCGCGGCCCGCGGCGATCAGCGACTCCGACAGCAGCGGGACGTCGAGGGCACCCACCAGTTCGACGCACTGCGCGATGTTGACGGGCACTGCGGGATCGAGCTGCTGGGCGAACCACATGCCCCGCTGAGCGGCGGAGAGCGGAAATGCACCGTCCGGAATGCGACCTTCCGCGGTCACGTCACCACCCGGTACAGCTTCGACCACCTTGTTCGTCCTCTTCCCACTCCGGCGGTGGGAAGAACCCACCGGCCACCCAAGAAACTCATAGTGACCCGCGAACCTGGGAATTTACCGAACATTACCCGGGAGTACGCTTCAGGTTCCTATCGGACGAGCGGTTCGGACCGTTTCAACGTGTCTCACGATGTGGACATCTCGGGCATATTCCCATGTACATCATGTTTGTCGGCGGTCTACGTAGAACTGCCCCACGCCTTCCGGAGAAGGAATGGGGCAGCGGTCGGCCGGGAGCTATCCGGCGGCCACACCCTTGATCCGGGCGATCCGGTTCCGCAGCCCCCACTGGGTGACCTTGAGGAGGGCCTCGCGGACGATCCCGCCGCTCATCTTGGATTCACCGATCTCCCGCTCCGTGAACGTGATCGGAACCTCACGGACCGTGAAGCCCTCCTGAATGGCCCGCCAAGCCAGGTCCACCTGGAAGCAGTAGCCGTGTGACTCCACCGCGGCGAGGTCGAGCTTCTCGAGCACCTCACGGCGGTATGCGCGGTACCCGCCGGTGATGTCCTTGATCTTCACGCCGAGGGCCAGCCGTGAGTAGATGTTCCCGCCGCGTGACAGCCACTCGCGGTGTTTCGGCCAGTTGACCACCGTGCCGCCCGGCACGTACCGCGACCCGAGGACGAGGTCGGCACCGGCATCGACCTGCTCGAGCAGGCGATGCAACTGTTCCGGGGCGTGGCTGCCGTCGGCGTCCATTTCGACGAGCACGGTGTAGTCGCGGTCCAGGCCCCACCGGAAGCCGGCGATGTAGGCGGCGCCGAGACCGTTCTTCTCCGTCCGGTGCATCACGTGGATGCGACCGGCGTCGTCGTTCGACGCGAGGGCATCCGCGACGTCTCCGGTGCCGTCGGGGCTGCCGTCGTCGACGACGAGAACATGCGTCCGCGGCAGCGCCGCATGCAGGCGCCGCACGATCGGGCCGAGATTCTCCCGCTCGTCATACGTCGGAATGATCACCAGAGTCCGTGCGCTCGGTGCCCCGCTCTGCCCGGAACCGGTCTCCGATGTCATGAGGATCCTCCCTGCCGGCATCTGCCGGCGCCTTCTCGGTACTGCTGTGACTCAGTGTGCGAACGGTGCGTCGTCGTTGCACCACGGCGAACGCGACGGCAGCGACGGCGCCGACACAGAGAAGAATCTCCGGAATCGGGCCGAGCCGACTAGCCAGCGTAGTACCGGTGCTCAGCGGCACCTGCGACACCAGGGCCGCGGGGACGAAGAGCGGAGTTTCCGCCACCGTGGCCCCGTCGGGTCCGATGATCGCGCTCACACCGCTGGTGGCGGCCACGACGACGGCGCGCCCGTGCTCCACGGCCCGCACCTTCGACATGGCCAGTTGCTGGTAGGTCATTTCGGTGTCGCCGAACGTGGCGTTGTTGGTGGGGACCGCGAGGAGTTCGGCGCCGCTGCGCACCGACTGCTCGAACGCCCGGTCGAAGGCGACCTCGTAGCAGGTCGCGACGCCGACCGCGATCCCGTTCGCGTGGACGACGCCGTCACCGTCGCCGGGAACGAAGTTGCCGGCGCGGTCGGCGTACGAGGAGAAGTGCCGGAAGAATCCGCGGTACGGCAGGTATTCGCCGAACGGCTGGATGATCTTCTTGTCGTGCCGCTCCTGCGGTCCGGCGTCGCCGTCCCACACGATCACCGAGTTGGTGGTGGTGCGGTCGGAGTTCACGAGCACCGCGCCCACCAGGATGGGTGCGCCGATCGCCTCGGACGCGCGGGAGATGTCCGCGGCGGCGTCGGCGTTGCGCAGCGGGTCGATGTCGGATGCGTTCTCGGGCCAGACGACGAGGTCGGGTTGCGGCGCCGCGCCCGACGCCACGTCGTCGGCGAGTTCGAGGGTGCGGTTCACGTGATTGTCGAGGACGCGTTTGCGTTGGTCGTTGAAGTCGAGACCGAGTTTGGGGACGCTGCCCTGGATCGCGGCGACGGTGATCGTCCGGTCGCCCGAGTCCATTCCCGGCAGTGCCGGCCACAGCGCGAGGGAGACGACCGTCGCGGCGAGCGCGGCGACCAGACCGCCTGCGAGCGGCCGCACCCAGTTCGTGGCGCCGCCCGACCGGGCCCGCACCGTCACCGCGACGGACGCCAGTCCGGCGCCGGTCAGCGCGACGGCGAAGCTGAGCAGCGGGGAACCCCCGATGCTCGCGAGCGGCAGGAACCAGCCCTCCGACTGGCCGAACGCCAACCGCCCCCAGGGGAAGCCGCCGAACGGCACGCTCGCCCGCAGCCATTCCGTCAGCGACCAGCACGCCGCGATCCACAGCGGCGCCCAGCGCAGCCGGGAGACCAGCACGGCGAGTACGCCGAACAGTCCGATGAACAGCGACTCGACCGCTGCGAGCGCGAGCCACGGGAGGGCACCGACGAACACCCCGATCCACGGGAGCAGCGGCACGAGAAAACCGAGTCCCGCGAGGTAGCCGTACCCGAAGCCCGCGCGCAGCCGCGGCGCCGCGCCGCCGGCACCGGTGAGGACGAGCGTCAGCAGGGCGATGCCGACGGGAGCGAGAAACCACAGGGGGCGGGGCGGAAATCCGCCGAAGACGAGGAATCCTGCGGCCACCGACAGGACGGAGCGCACGAGCACGCCCCGCTTTCCGGTGGTCCAGCGTGCCGTCGTGCTACCGCTCATGGACGACGCTCCCCCGGTGAACCGAACGCAGCAGGACCGGCGTGGGTGCGTCGTCCTCGAGACGCGGCAGGGCGGGCACCCGGGACCGGGGATCCGTCGACCACCGCTGCACAGAATCCTTGGGGGCACTGACCACCAGTTCGCCCGCATCCCACACGGCGTACGACGCCGGCGCACCCGGAGCGAGCGTCCCGGCGAGCCCGTCGCGGACCCCCCCGGCACGCCACGCACCGCGGGTGGCGGCCGAGAACGCGGCGCGCGGGGAGATCCCGCTGCCGGGTGTGCGGTGGTGGACGGCCGCGCGCAGCATCGCCCAGGGTTCGACCGGGGTGACGGGTGCGTCGGAGCTCAGTGCGAGCGACACCCCGGCAGACGCGGCGGCGGCGAACGGGTTGAGGGTGACGGCACGCTCGGTTCCGAGGCGCTGCGCGTACAGGCCGTCGGTTCCGCCCCACAGGGCGTCGAATGCGGGCTGGACGCTGGCGATCACACCCCACTGCGCCAGCCGCGCCGCGTCGTCACCGGTCATCATTTCGGCGTGCTCGAGTCGGTGCCCGGCGGCCGCGACGGCGGGACCGCCCAACTCGTCGGCGACGACGGCGAACGCGTCGACCGCGGCCCGGACGGCGGCGTCGCCGATGACGTGGAACCCGGCCTGGATGCCGGCGATCGTGCAGGCGCGCACGTGCGCGGCGATCTCGTCGACTCCGAGGTAGCTCTTGCCGGTGCCACCGTCCAGGTCCGCATAGGGTTCGCTGAGCCACGCCGTGTGCGAGCCGAGGGATCCGTCGATGAATAGGTCGCCGCCCAGCGCGTGCGCGCCGGTGGCGTCGAGCAACTTCCTGGCCTCGTCGGCGTCGGTGACCGCCTCACCCCAGTAGCCGCGGACCTCGACGCCGTGCGGGGTGGCGAGGAGTTCACGGAAATCGTCGAGTCCGGCGATGTCGGGTCCGCCGCACTCGTGGACCGCGACGATGCCGCGCGAGCCGATGGCGTCGAGGGCGGCGACGCGGGCGGCGGACCGCTGCCCGGCCGTCAACAGCGAGCGGGCGACGGTGCGGGCGGCGTGGTGCGCCTCGAAGGTCAGCGGCCCCTCGGACGAGAACCCCGAGGTCTCGCTCAGATCCGGGACCGACCGGCGCAGGGCCGTCGAGCACACGGCCGAGTGGACGTCGATCCGGGACAGGTACACAGTGCGTCCGGGGGCGGCCTCGTCGAGTTGCGTCGTGGTCGGGCCAGTGCCTTCCGGCCACGCCGATTCGTCCCAGCCGTGTCCCCAGATGACCGCGTCGGAATGGGTGCGGGCGAAGGACGCGAGCCGGTCGAGGCACTCGCGGAGCGAACCGACCCCCACCAGGTCGAGTCCGACGATGTTCAGGCCGAGCGCCGTGACGTGCACGTGGGTGTCGACGAACGCCGGTGTGACGAACGCCCCGCCGAGGTCGACCACGTCGGCGCCGGGGTGCAGCGCGCGGGCCGCGCGGTCGTCGCCGACCCACGACACGACGCCGTCGGTCACTGCCATCGACGTGGCGTCTGGAGCAAAGGAACTGTAGATTCGGCCGCCGACCAGCAGTTGTGTAGTCACAGGCAACCAGTCTGCCTGTTAGGGCAGAACGCGGGGATCACGGGTCGGGGTTCGGGGGTCCTCGTCGATCACTTCGCCCTCGAAGACCTCGTCGACCACCTCTCCCTCGATCACCTCGCCGCGACCGCGCCGGGGTGCCCGCGCGAAGGCCTCGGCCCCGGCCGCGACGGTCGCGGCGCGGCGGCCCGCCAGCAGGACCACGACGGGCCGGAGGGCCCACCGGGTGGGGGGAATGAGGAAGAGCAGGCCGAGCACCGAGGTGACCAGGCCGGGAACGAACATCAGGGCGGAGCCCAGCGCGACGAGTGCACCGTCCGCGACCGCGGCCCCCGGGGATCCGTCGCCGCCCGCCGCCCGGCGCAGGCCGTCCATCACACGACGCCACTGCGACCGCATCAGCAGCAGTCCGATCAGCGTTCCCCCGAGCAGGAGGAGCACCGTCCACAGCACGCCGATCGCGTGACCGACCAGGACGAGCGCGGCGATCTCCACCACTACGTACAACAGGAACAGTGCGGCGTACATGACGCCCCCTTTCGGACGGCCGGTTCATCGAGGGTCTGGGGTCAACCGTCTGCTCGTTCAACGTTCGACGGCGCCGATTTTCTCCCGGCCGCAGATATCGAAGCGGGCACGATGCTAACCCTCAAGTTGACATTGAGACTCTGGGCATGATGCAGTTCACTGCGATGGGGGTCTTCCGATCCCGCGCACAACGAGGAGCCGAAATGACTCGTCCCACAGTCTTCCGCCGAGCCGCAATCGTTCTCGCGTCCGCAGCCGCCTTCGGCATGCTGTCTTCGGGACCGGCGTCGGCAGCACCGGTCGCCGACTTCGCAAAGGGCGCCGCCGAACTGCAGGCGCTGGCCACCGAGGTCTCCCCCGCCGCGACCGCCGCCGTCGACGCACTTCTCGGCGCCAGCGTGTTCATCCCGAAGGACGTGCTCGAAGTCGGACTCACCACGCCGCAGGACTTCATGTACCCGTCCCCCACCCTCGGGTGCGGCGTCGCCGACAAACCCGCGACCGTCACGCTGGCCAGCGCCCAGGGCGGACCGAACCTGTTCCCCCAGATCAGCGCGAACCAACTCCGCTTCCAGGCGATCCCCGCCTACGTCGCGATCCCGCAGTCGTCCGAACTCAGCGTCGCGTGGATCAACCTGACCACGTTCCAGGGCGGGATCGTCAAACTCGACGACAAATTGCCGATCTTGGGCACCCCGCTGCTGTCGAAGATCGTCGACACCGGCAAGGGCACGGTTCTCGCGACGATGTTCGGCACGGTCGGCTACGCCGACGCCGTCACGTGCACGGTGGTCCCGACCGTCGGCACCTTCACCGTCTGACGGCAGTACGCTTCCCCACCCGCCGGCCTACGAGCCGGGTCGCACCAGGCCCGTCTCGTAGGCCAGCACCACTGCCTGCACCCGGTCGCGGACGTTCAACTTGGTGAGGATCCGGCCCACGTGCGATTTGATGGTCGACTCCGACAGGAACAGCTGAGCGGCGATCTCCGTGTTCGACAGCCCGGTGGCGACCAACTGCAGCACCTCCCGCTCACGTTCGGTCAGCACGTCGAGGATCTCCGGGTCGCGCAGCGGCGCCGGACCGTCGTCGAGGAACCTCGCCAGCAACCGCCGGGTCACCTTCGGCGACACCACGGCATCCCCCGCGGCCACGCTGCGAATGGCCGACACCAGGTCTTCCGACGGGGTGTCCTTGAGCAGGAACCCGCTGGCACCCGCCCGCAACGCACCCATGGCGTGCTCGTCGAGGTCGAACGTGGTCATCACCAGCACACGGCTCGCGACCCCGGACTCCAGGATCTGGGCGGTCGCGCTCACCCCGTCCACCACCGGCATGCGCACGTCCATCAACACCACGTCCGGTTCGAGTTTGCGCACCGCGGCGACGGCGGCCGCGCCGTCGCTCGCCTCACCGACGACGGTGATGTCGTCCTGGGCGTCGAGCACCATGTTGAGGCCCATCCGCATCAGTTCCTGGTCGTCGACGAGTAGCACGGTGATCGGCACAGCGCCAACCTAACACCGCGCTCCGGGTGCGCGCGCAGCCCGCGGGACGGGGCGGTCACGAGTGGATAACCAAACCAAGACCTCCATTAGCCCTGGCATACGCTCGAAGTCTGCCTATGATCGAGTCGGCGGACAGTGGGAGAGCCCAGGGATCGGGGTGTCCAGATGCGAATCGCGGATGTGTTGCGGAACAAGGGTCCCGCCGTGGTGACGGTGGATCCGGATATGCCGGTCAGTACCCTGATCGGCGAACTCGCCCGGCACAACGTCGGAGCGCTGGTGGTCACGGAGAACGACGCCGTCGTCGGGATCGTCACCGAACGCGACATCGTGCGCCGCATTCACGAACGCGGCCCCGACATCCTGAATGCGCGGGTCGTGGACATCATGACCACGTCGGTGTTCGCCTGCCTGCCGACCGACACCGTGGACAGTCTCGCCGAGACCATGACCGAACGCCGGATCCGGCACCTGCCGGTGATCGTCGACGGCCAGTTGGTCGGCATCGTCAGCATCGGCGACGTGGTGAAGAGCCGGATCGGCGAGTTGCAGACCGAACGCGACCAGCTCGAGTCCTACATCGACCACGGCTGAGCGAGGACCCATGCCCCTGTTCGTCGTGGAGTACACGTACAGCCCCGAGACGTCGGCCCTTCGCGACGATCACCGAACGCAGCACCGTGCGTGGCTCTCCGAACTTCTCCGTCGCAAGATCATGCGCTCGAGCGGGCCTCTCGCGAGCGGCCACGGTGCGCTGTTCATAGTCGACGCCGAGGACGAGGACGCGGTCGCGCGCGTGTTCGCGCACGATCCGTTCGCCGAAGAGAATCTGGTGGCGAACGTGCAGATCCGCGAATGGTCGCCCGCGATGGGCGAATTCAGCGAATAGCACGCCGGGAACCATCGGCGGCGGGCGGTCCCGCGGCCTGGGGACTCAACCCGCGGAACCTGGACCGGGTGTGCCACCGGTTGCGCCTCCGACCCTGCGCCGTCGATTTCCCGTCAATCCGCGCCGCTAAACACTCACCGCGCGCACGACCTCGTCACGTTCGGGTTCGGTGGCTGCGCGGCGCTCTCGCCTGCCCTCTACGATGTCGCGGTGTCTACAGGATTGCTGAACCCGCCGCTCGATCGGTCCACCCCGCCGCCGGTCGCGAACTCGTATCGGGCGCCGGCGATCCTCGCCGCATCCGGCGCTGTGGTGGCGGCCGTGCTGTTCTGGGTCGTGTCCGGCAGCCTCACCGACGATGCGTACATCAGCCTGTCGGCTGCCCGGAACCTGGCCGTCCACGGCGAGTGGGCGATCGTGCACGGCCTGACCGCGAACACGTCGACGTCCCCGCTGAACGTGCTGGTGCTCGGCGCGCTGACGTTCCTGACCCGGTTGTGGGGCCCGGGCGATCCGCTGCTCGCACTCGGAATGCTCAACGTGGCGGTCACCGCGCTACTGGGGTGGGTGCTGGCCCGGATCGGCCGGCGACTCGGACTCGGACCGTTCTGGGCTGTGCTCGCCGGTGCACTGGTGGTGTTCAACCCGTTCGTGTTGTCGGCGGTCGGGCTCGAGGTGCTGTTGATCCCTGCCGCGGTCGCGGTGATGGTGTGGTTCGCGCTCGACGGCCGGGCCGCGTGGTTCGGTGCGGCCGCGGGGATGGCGGCGCTGGTACGACTGGACCTGCTCGTGTTCGTTCTCGTCATCGCGGCCCTGTCGCCGGCGATACGCGGCCAGGTGCGGCAGGCCCTCGGGGGCTTCGCCGCGATCGCCGCGCCGTGGTACCTGTTCAGCTGGCTCGTCCTCGGTTCGGCCCTACCCGACACCTTCCTGATCAAACAGGGCCAGGCCTCCGACGTGGGCGGCTACAACTACCTCACGGGACCGGTCATGTACTTCGAGTCCAACCCGTGGCGGACCGTCGCCGCATTCGGGCCCGCAGCACTCGGACTCGTCCTGCTTCTCCTCGCACTCTTCTCGTACGCCCGCTACCGGACGCGACCGCTGCCGGTGCCAATGCCGGGAGCGGTGCTCGCGCTCGGGCTGTCCGGCGCCCTCTACTACGTCGCCTACGTCGTCCTCGACACCGTGCCGTACCACTGGTACTACGTGGCGCCCGCGACGACACTGGCGATGTTCGCCGTCCTCGCCGCCGGCATCCACTGGACGGCTGCTCGCGACACGACGGACCGCGCCGCCGCCGGTGCGCTGGCCGGTGCGTTCGCCGTGCTGGGCGTCGGCGCGGTGTATTTCGACGTCGAGGGCGGTCTTCCGTGGGAGGCACCACCCATTTTCGGTAACTGGGCGAGCGCGCAGGACTACGAGCGGGTCGGCCGTGCGGTCGGGACGCTCGTCGGGGACGCACCGGTCCGGTCTCCGGGTGAGATCGGCACGCTTGCGTACTTCTGTGAATGCGTGATCGTCGACGAGTTCTCCGACCGCGGGTTAGTGGTCGAGGACCGGTTGGTGCCACGCCTCGCCGAGGCCTCCGAGCCGGCGCGAACGCTGCTGCGCGCGAATTACGCCTTCTTCGATTACCGGCTGGCGCCGGTAGATCCCGCCTTCGACCTCCGGTACGGGGAGGGTCGCGGTCCCGGCGGGCCGATGTCGTGGGAGGTGTTCTCGGCGGCCCGCGGAGTCGGCCACTTCACCCTGGTGCCGCTCGCCGCCGGCTGAGGCCCTGTGGAACGTCGTCGACGACGTTCGCGACCCTGGAGTCACCGATGAAGGTCGGGATCATGCGCCCTCCGGGCGCCGCGCCGCGTCGAGTCGCTGAAGCAGGGCGCGTGCGCCGTCGAGGAACAGTTCGAGTGCGTCGGGATACGCGCTGCGGTCGGAGAGTTCCACCAGAAGTCCCGCGGTCGCCGCGATGTTCGGGTGGGTCTCAGCAGGCAGTTGGGTGTAGGACGATCGCCACAGTTCCCGGTCGGACTCGCGGACGTCGTCGGGTAGCGCGAGTTCGGCGCCGTCGAGTGCGGCGAACGCCAGCATCTGATCCACGAACGCGCGATAGAGGCGGACGGCTGTACCGTCGGGAAAGCCCGCCTCACGCAGTATTCCGAGAATCGTGTCGACTGCGGCTTGCTCGGAGGCGCGGCCGCTGACTCTGCTGGCCGACAGGACTGCCGCCTGCGGGTGGTCCAGATACGCCGCATGCGAACGTATTCCGAGTGCGTACAGGTCCCGCCACCAGTCCCCCGTGGGTTCCCACCCGTGAAACGACCGGCCGATCAGCTCGTCGGCGATCGCCAACGTCAGGTCGTCGATGCCGCGAAAGTAGCGGTACAGGGTGCTCGGGTCGGCCCCCAGCGCAGCCCCGAGACGGCGGGCGGACAACCCTGCGCTGCCGTGATGCCGCAGCAATCGCAGCGCCGTCTCGATGATCGCCTGCTCCGAGAGAACCACACCCTGTTTCGTCGGCCTGCGCCTCCTCCTGGGCGAGTCCGAGACCATCTGCTTCGCCAATTCCGGGGCTCCTTCCCTCACACCTGCCTTATGCCAACACCGTTGACCATGTCGACACCGACAGTGTTGCATGTCACAGGCAGGGAGCGAAAGCCCAGGCACCGGGCATGACAAGTCCGGATCGGCGCGTGGCATCGCACCCATCCCACCCTTCGAGCGAAAGCGACGCAGATGGCAACAGTGAACGACGGCGCGGCCGGCGCGCCCAGGGCGACGGCCTTCCGCAAATCCCTCGGTGTCATGGACGGCATTGCGATCGCCGCCTCGAGTACCGCGGCGACGACCAGCATCGGTGTCGGATTGGGAGTCGTCGCCGCCGTGGTCGGGCTCCAGATGCCGGTGGTGCTGTTGCTGGCCTTCGTCCCCATTCTGGGAATTGCCAGCGGATATGCCCGGCTCAACCGGGTCGAACCCAATTGCGGCAACAGCTACGTCTGGGTGGGCCGCAGCCTCAGTCCGTGGCTGGGCTTCCTCACCGGCTGGATGGCCATCGTCGCCGTCGTCGTGTTCATGGCCTACACCACCGCCATCGCCGGGTCGGCGATCCTGCAGCTCGGCGGCATGGCCGGCGTGCACAGTGTCGCCGGACTCCCGATCGATCCCGATTCCACACTGCAGTCGACGCTGCTGGGACTCACCATTCTGGGAGCGGTGACGTTCACCGCCGTCCGCGGCGTCGCGGTGGCGGCACGACTGCAGAAGTACCTCCTCGTCTTCGAGTACGTCGTGTTGATCGGATTCTGCGCGTACGGGCTGTTCGCCGGGAGCCAGCCGTTCTCACTCTCCTGGTTCAACCCCTTCGCGATTCCGTCGTTCGCCGTGCTGGCTCAGGGCATGGTGATCGCGGTCTTCTTCTACTGGGGTTTCGAAGCGGCGTTCAGCGTGAGCGAGGAGGTGCGCGATCCTCGCGACGCGTCCCGCGCCGGCGTGATCACCGTCTTCATGGTCCTCGGCTTGTTCCTGCTCGGCGCGGTGGCGTTCCAGCGCGTCCTCACCCCCGCGCAACTCGCGGACAACGGGACAGTCGGGCTCGCGTATCTCGGCGAGACGCTCGCCGATCAGCCGCTGGCCGCGCTCCCCGTGGTGGCGCTGATGTTCTCCGTCGTCGCTTCGCTCCAGGCCACCGTGATACCCAGTGCACGTGGACTGTTCGCGATGGGCAGGGACCGCACACTCGGCCCGGTGTGGACCCGGATCCATTCCCGTTACGGCACCCCCGCAGCCGGCACCGTGCTGCTCGGCGGCATCTCCGCCGTGGTCGCGCTACTGGCCACGGTCATCCCCAAGCTGAGCGATCTTCTCGGTGCAGGCATCAGTTCGATCGGACTGGTGGTCGCACTCTGGTACGGCTTGACGGCACTCGCGGCCGCTGTGCGGTTCCGCGGACTCCTGCGGGAACATCCGTGGGAAGGATTGCGCGCGGTCGTGTTTCCCGCGCTCAGTGCCCTGGTGTTGCTGGCGCTCGGCGGATATCTGGGCTGGATTTTCTACACCTCGGCCGATCATCTCGAAGTCAGCGCGACCAACGGATGGTTTCAGCTGCTGTTCCCGATTCTCGTCGTGATCTCCGGACTGACGGTGGCCGCGCACGCGAAATGGGTCCGCCGATCGCCCTATTTCGTCACCGGCCGCGGAACCGACGCCGACGACGCGAACCTGCTCGCCGGAGGCGCACCCTCCGAGGTCGCCGTCACCACTCAGTCCTGATCAACGCACCACCGCGTGATCCGAATACCGACGAAAGCACTTCCCGACAGGAGATTCTCGATGTCAGCACTACCCGCAGATCTGGTCTTCACGGGCGGATCGATTGCCACCCTGGACCCGGCGCGCCGCCGTGCCACGACGGTCGCCGTCACCGGGGGCCGGATATCGGCCGTCGGCCACGACGAGGCCCGGGAGCTGATCGGCGCCCGCACCGAGGTCGTCGACCTCACCGGCAGGCTCCTGCTGCCCGGCTTCCAGGACGCGCACATCCATCCGGTGGTGGCGGGCCTCGAGTATGCCCGCTGCAACCTCACCGGCACCAGCGATGCCGGGTC
This sequence comes from Rhodococcus sp. ACS1, assembly GCF_002300155.1. Taxonomy (NCBI): domain Bacteria; kingdom Bacillati; phylum Actinomycetota; class Actinomycetes; order Mycobacteriales; family Nocardiaceae; genus Rhodococcus; species Rhodococcus sp. ACS1. Next base: position 160,492 of record NZ_NSDZ01000007.1, on the reverse strand, counting down.
CACCCTCGCTGCCGTCCGCAGCTATGCCGACGCACACCCGGAACTGCCGTGGATCGTGGGCGGCGGGTGGTCGATGGAGGCGTTCGACGGAGGCACACCCACTGCGCAATACCTCGACACCGTCGTGCGGGACCGGCCGGCGTTCCTGCCCAATCGCGACCACCACGGGGCGTGGGTGAACACGAGGGCCCTGACCATCGCCGGCATCACCCGGGATACTCCCGATCCCGTCGGCGGCCGCATCGAACGCGACGCCGACGGCGAGCCGACCGGCATGCTCCAGGAGTCCGCGATGGAGCTGGTCGGCTGCCACACCCCGCAGCACACCCCCGACGATCGGCTCGAGGCATTGCTCCACGCCCAGCAGCATCTGCATTCGCTCGGCATCACCGCCTGGCAGGACGCGCTGCTCGGTGACACGTCCGGTATCTCCGATGTCTCGGACGCCTACCTGACCGCGGCCGGCGACGGGTCCCTCACCGCGCGGGTGGCGGGTGCCTTGTGGTGGGATCGCGACCGGGGATCCGAGCAAATCCCCGACCTGCTCCGGCGACGTGCTCGCCTCCGCGTCGGAAGGATGCGCGCCGACACCGTGAAGATCATGCTCGACGGTGTCGCCGAATCCCGCACCGCGGCGATGATCTCCCCGTATCTGGATGGATGTGGCTGCGCGACCACACATTCCGGCACCAGCTTCGTCGACCCGGAGAAACTGCGAGGCTACGTCACCGAACTCGACGCCCTCGGATTTCAGGTGCATTTCCATGCGCTCGGCGACCGGGCCGTACGGGACGCGCTCGACGCGATCGAGGCCGCCCGGACTGCCAACGGATTCCGCGACACCCGCCCGCACCTCGCCCACCTGCAGGTCGTGGACCCCGACGACATCCCCCGGTTCCGCGCGCTCGGTGTCACCGCCAACATGCAACCACTGTGGGCAGCCCACGAACCGCAGATGGACGAGCTCACCATCCCCTTCCTCGGGGACGAACGCACCCGGCGGCAGTATCCGTTCGGTTCCTTGTTGCGCTCGGGTGCGACGCTGGCGGCCGGCAGCGACTGGCCGGTCAGCAGTGCCGACCCGCTCCACGGGATCCACGTCGCGGTCAATCGCACACTGCCGGGCCTGAACGGGCAGGGACGCCCCGTGTTCCTGCCGAAGCAACGGATCGACCTCACGTCCGCACTCACCGCCTACACCGCCGGGTCCGCGCACCTGAACCACCTCGACGACACGGGAAGCATCGAGGTGGGCAAGCTCGCCGATCTCGTGGTCCTCGACCGGGATCCGTTCACCGGACCCGCCGACATGATCGCGGAGACCCGGGCCGTCCTGACCTATGTGGGTGGCGACCGCGTCTACACGGCACCGGACGCCTGACGTCCCGCGGCAGGCGGCGATACCCTGTGGTCCGGATGCCGATCGGCGGCCCTCGTGGCGCCGATCGGCATCCGCGACCACACTGGAGTTGTCCCGCCGAAGTCAGGAGACAGTGATGGGCGACAACAAGCCGTTCGGCTTCGACCCCGACGATCTCGACCGCGTGATCCGTGAGGCCGGCGAGGAATTGCAGGGCGTCAAGGACCGGATCGTCAGGTTCCTGGAGCAGGCGGATTCCCAGATCCCGTGGACGGGCGTCTTCGCGGACTTCGCCCGGCCGCCGCGCGCCGCGTCGAAGCCGGAGACGACCGGGGAGACCGGCGACGGCGTGTGGGCGATCTACACCGTCGACGGCGAGGGCGTCGCCCGCGTCGAGCAGGTGTATGCCACCGAACTCGATGCCCTCCGCGCGCACAAGCACAACACCGATCCCCACCGTTCGGTGCGATTCCTCCCCTACGGCGTCACCGTCAGCGTCCTCGACCAGCAGGAGGAGCCGACGCCGCGGGAAACGGAGTGACTGCACGGACCTCGGCTTCGTTGGATCTCGGTCCGGCCCAACGCTGCCTCGGGAGGCAGGGACGAGCCGTGGAGTGGGTCGGTCAGGGTGTGACGATGGGAAAGCTCGGATCGAAGTCGTCGAGCACCGCAGCGAGCGCAGACAGAGCGCCGGCGTCGCCGTCCAGAGTCACCACTCCCGCCTGCTCGAGTTCGGTCGCGGACGACGGCTTCAGTAACACACCCGCGAGGGCCTTCTTCGGACTCGACACAGTCAGCTGGGTGCCGGCCGAATCAGTCTGGGGGTCAACCAGGTGTGGTGGTGGTCGCCGCGCAATGCCCCGGGTCAGACACGCGGATCGCATCGCCGTCGTCGGTCGTTCCCTCGGTATCAGGAGCGCGAGCAGCGCGATGATCAGGCCGGCCACGGCTGTGGCCGAGTGCGCCTACCCTGATGGAATCGATACTCCTCGACATCGACGAGTCGGGGGGTGCGCCGTGTACGGAAGGAGGAACCGGGTCCTTTCGGATGGATCTGGGTTTGATGGCGGACACCGAACTGAACGCCCCAGCATCTTCTACGATGTATGGCCTGCTGACTATCCGTCGGGTCTCAGGGCACGGTCTGGAGGGTTCATGAGCATCCGAATATCGTCGAACACACCGGATGACGAACCGGGGAGCACGTTGTTGCCGGTTCGCGACAGAATCGACGAAGACCTACGAACCCACCCAGCGGTGAGGCTTGCGAGCGAAGCAGTCCCCGTGATGCACCGCACCACGGCCGGAGAGCGATTCGGACCGGTCCGGCTCATCGAACGCGACTCCGATGTCGCCGTCGTATTCGCCGCAGATACCACCCGTTGGGCGGTTCTTGTTCAGCCAGGCGGCGATTCACCGAAGGCATCCCTCATCCTCGGGGTACCCAATCCCCGCGTTGGATTCGGTCGCTCGTTTCGAGCTTCGTACTTGGAGCGGTTGACCGTCCATCAATCCGGCGACCCGTCGTCGCGAGGGAACCACCAGAGTTCGGATGGATGGCACTGGCCGGAATCGCTGCCGAAGGCGTGTCTCGGTTCGAAGTGAGGTCGTCGCTCGATACAGACACCGGAGGTGTCGGAGCCGACGGAGTCGTCCTTGCGGTGCTCCGCGCGCGGTGGAGAGAGAAACTGCACGTCGCCGTAACCTTGCCAGCGGCGAGACAGTCTCCGTCCATCATCCAAGCCTGCGGCCCGCGCGCCCGAGCTGACGAGCCCCTGCCGGGCGAGGCGTTATCGGGTAGGCGTCGGGCAAGACGGTGGGGGCCATTTGATCGACCCCTTGCGGAGCGGTACCTAACCATTTGTGTTGCGCCGCGCAGTGACATGGCGTTGCCCGAGATCTCGGCTCGGGGACTCTATGGTGGTCAGCACATGACTACCGCTGAAACCTTGTTGGCCGGCCCCCGTGGGCATCGGATGCTACTCGCGTACGCGAGGGACGCCGAACGAACTCTGCAACCCGAGTTCCGCAGTGACTTGTTCGATCACGCGGTTTCCCTGGCGGCGTATCACCTCGAGTCCGGTCGGGAAGGCGCACGCGTGTTGCACGGGCCCGGCGCTGACGAGGCTCGGCAGAACGTCCTCACTGCAGACGATGTGGCGCACCGCCTGTCCCAGGTTCCGCTTCCCGAGGTGACGGCGGTTGCACTCCGTTCGGCGCTCGCCGATGCGGTGGACGCGGCGCGCTACTGGCAGGACCCGGACGGTGAAGACATCCTCGTCGCCGCCGAGCCTGTGCGCCGTGAGCTTCGACGGGTCGCCGAGCACATCGCACGATCCCCGCATGCGCAGTGGTGGACAACGCCTGATGCGACCGATCAGTGGTTGGTGGGCTGGAGTGAGGACGGTACGGATTCCGTTGGGTCGACGACCGCAGAGCTGTTGCGTGACTATGGTGATCGGACTGCCGCGGAGGAAGTGCGAGCCGGACGCGATCGTCCGGCGGATCCGTCGGCGAACTGGTCCGGCTGGTGGTGGTCGACTCCACCTACACGGTGTTCGTCCCGGCGGCTGTTCGACGGGACCCCGGCCGGCTTGTGGTTCGTCGAGGACAGCATGGGATGGGAGCGCGCCATCGCGCGACGAGTGAACATCCCCGCCGGCGCTCGCGTGTACGAGGTCGACGGTGCACAGGCGTGGGCAGAACTCTGCAGACAGTTCCCCGTCGAGGTCACCGCGCAGAAACGCCACGATTGGTACCGCACCACCGGACGGTCAGGGCGATGGGTCATTCCTGACTGGTCGCGGCTCCCCGAACGGTACGAGGGCGTGCACCTCACCGTGGCGGGATACCTCGCCGCGGCGGGCACCGCGATCGCCGTCGATGCCGACACCGCGAGTGTCATCGCGGGATGGGCGCCCGACGACACCTACTGGCTCACCGACACCGTCAAACTCGACAGCGACGATTCCCAGACCTGGGTGTGCGACACCGTTGGGAGGCGTCCTTGCTGGGTCGAAGAAGCGCACCACTGAGGACTGCTGGGTTTTTTCAGAGCAGGCTTGTGAATTATTCATGCCCCTTGTGCCGCAAGCGGATCGATGATTGGTCATCCGCGCCGTGGTGGGTTGTCGTCATGATGAGGAAGTGGTCAGACATCGGCCGGCTTCTTCGACGGCGTTGGCGTCCTCGGGGAAGAACATCTGTATGTCCGGCCAGATAGTGCTCTGCCGGGCTGATTGATCCACACTGACGAGCGGTGCCCCGAGCACACTGTTTGCGTTTGCCGTCAGCGCTTGGCCCTCCGCTGGCGCCGGGCCGGCGCCTAATCCCCACACTCCGTGGGAGATCGAGCCGTCGCTTCTCCTGAACTCCATGGCGATCGCGTAGTAATTGTCGAACGGCACGGATCCCTTGCTGCGGGCCCAGGGGTCGTGGACAGCAACCGCGTCAATGGGCTCGATCGGGTCGGTAAGCGGCCTGCTTGCGATCAGGTCCGTCACGGTGGAGCCGACGCCAAGGCAATCCGCGTCAGGTGCTCGGCGAACGTCCGCGATAACGACGGCCGCCAGCCACGTAACCGCAGCAGCTGCGATCGCCGCGACCATCACCGCGCGCCATGACCAACCCGCCTGTCTGGCCATCTGTTCGCCTCCCCGAGCTCACGCCGTGATCTGACTGAGCGTAATCGCGTTCACCGTCCGGCCGCTTGTTCCGACACCTCACGGACTCTCTGTGGTTGTCCGCTGGCGGATCGCTCTCTGGGGCGGTTGGTAGATGACACGGAGATCGCACCGTCGCGGAATCTCGGAGATCAACTTGTCGATGGTCACTCCGAAGTGAGCCGGAACCGTCGCAGCAGTCCGTTTGCTGACGACGTGACCGTCATCGAGTCGTCGTTATGCCGGCTCTGCCATCACGCCGAAATGGCGCGCCGTCCCAGAAAGCCCCGGAAGCTCCTGCACGGGCGACCAGGTGCGCAGCCCGTCCGTGCTGTCGGAATAGAGATACTTTCCTTCGGTATAGGCGTCGAGATATATCCGCCAGGCGCCGTTCGGCAACTGAACCACAGCCGGGCCCTCCACCAGCGAGCCCCAATTTCCAGGCGGGACGAATGAGTAGGGTCCCGTCACCGACGACGCGACCGCATGCTCGACGAACTTCTTCGTCTCGTTCTTGGTAAACGCGTGATAGGTCGATCCCACCTTCACCACGGTGGTGTCGATGTGGTCCGCGCCGATCCCGGCGAGCGGAACAGGTGGGCTCCACAACCTGAGCGATGGTTCCAGCGCCGTCATCAGATACGGCACGAATCCTCCACCGGTCGACAGCGACAGGATGACGTTGACGCGGTCGCCGTCCACGAACCATTCGGGCGCCCAGGCTTTGGTGACGAATGGCGACAGCGACGGTCCGTCCTTGAACCCGGCCGACCCCGAGAAGCCCGGCGGGCTCGTAGAACCGGTGCCATCCCCCGTGCCTGGCATGAATGCGCAGCAAAACGGGACCGGATAGTTCCCCATAGGTGTCCAGTTGATGCGGTCACTACTGCGTGCGAAGCCGATACTCGCCCCGCCGCCCGTTGTATAGGTGACGTAATACAACCCGTCTGTGTTCCGGAAGATGCTCGGGTCACGCACAAGCCCTGACTGGGGCCGAAACGCCGACAGTCCGACGGGTTGGAACCCCGTGCCGTCCCCCGACTCGTATACATCCATGTCGCGGTCGCTTACGTTGCTGAACGCCACCATCGTGTATCGCCAGGCCGGCGGGGCGGCGCCGCTGTTCCCCGGGGTCGCGACCAGCAGGCCCGCGACAGCGAGCATCACCATCGATATGGCCGAAAAACAGGTCCGTTTGGTCAGCATCACCGGTGCAGTATCCATGACTGCAGGCGCACCATGCGTAACTTTGGCCGCAGGCGCAGCGGACGGTTCGGTTACGCTGATGTCGGCCGCGCGTGCCGCCGACATGGCCCAGCCACGGATCCTTCGACCTCCATCCCAAGCGACAACGTCATACGTTGAGAGGAACCGTCGTGGCCATTGCGATCGTCGTGTGATCGCAGGTGTACGGCTCGACGGGGTGGGAGCTGCTGATGCTGCCGGCGTCGTTGATGGTCGGACTGATCGTGGTCGCGGCGGGCCTGCTCATGGCGGCGGCGAGTCGCCGGAAAGACGCTCGCTCCGAACCGGGAGAACAGCAAGTCGCCTGAGTGATCGGGCCGCTCAGTCCTCCAACTCGAGCGGCAGCTCCGCGGTGACCCGCCAACTCCCGTCGGTCTGCCGTCCCGCCTCGAGCGTGCCGTGCAAGACGGCGACGCGCTCCCGCATCCCGAGCAGTCCGTTGCCCGATCCGAGCGAGAACTGCCCGGACGAGTTGCCGTTGTCGGTGATCTCGACGAGGACGTCCGTCTCGCGGCGCCGCACCCGAACCTTGGCGCGGGGGCGTTCTCCGGCGTGCCGGAGGACGTTGGTCAGCGATTCCTGAACCAGCCGGTGGACGCCGAGGCTGACCGCCGGGCTGATGTCGTCCAACTCCCCCGTCAGTTCGAGTTCCACGGGCAGGCCGGCGCTGCGCATCATGTCGACCACCCGGGCGAGACCGGCCGTGCCGTGCTGGGGCATGTCGTCGGTCGCCGGTTCGGTGCGGAGCAGCGACACGGTGCGCCGCAGTTCCGCCAGCGCCTCCCGCCCGGTGCTCGCGATGTTGGTCAGTGCCTGCTTCGCGATGTCGGGGTTGCTCTTCAGGGCGTAGGACGCACCGTCGGCCTGCACGATCATCACGCTCACCGCGTGTGCGACCACGTCGTGCAGTTCCCGGGCGATCCGGGTGCGCTCGGCGGCCACCGCGTCCTCGGCGCGTCGATCCCGGTCGTAGTCGGCGACAACGAGGCGAGCCGCGACCTCTTCGTCGTAGGCGCGACGGGCGCCGAGGAATTCCGCGGTGATCCAGGACAGCGCGAACACAAGCACCGAGTACAGTCCGGCTGCCAGCAGTTCCTGCTCCAGCAACCAGATCGACAGTACGGAGTCGACGACCAGGCCCACCGCGTAGACCGCTGCGGTGCGGCGGTCTACGTAGGCGACGAGCGTGTAGAGGGCGACGGCGAGCGCCAGCAGGCCGGGGTGCTCGGCGTCGAGGTCGCCGATGGAATAGCTGATGAAGGTGATCGTGATCGACATCACCAGCACGGCGCCTGCCGCCGCCCGCGGATACCTGCGGCGCCATGCGATCGGCAGGCACAGCAGGAAACCCATGACCAGCTGCACCCATGGCGACCGGTCGCCCGACGCGGTGAACACGAACACCTCGAGGGTGAACAGGATCGCCGCCAACATCGAGTCCGCGACCGTCGGCTTGCCCCGCAGCCACAGACTGAACCTCCTCATGTGCTCAGCGTAAGTACCTCTCGGCGCGTGTGGTTGAGTCGGCACCATGAATGTGGGTGACTGGGCGCTTCTTCTCACCGCCGCGACGGCCGCCGGGTGGGTGGACGCCGTCGTCGGCGGTGGCGGGCTGATCCTCATTCCCGCCCTGTTTCTCGTCGCACCCCAGCTGACGCCGCAGGCGGCATTGGCCACCAACAAGCTGACCGCGTTCACCGGCACGTCCGCCGCCGTCGTCACGTTCGCGCGCCGCATCCCCATGAACTGGCGGCTGCTGGTTCCCGCCGGTCTGCTCGCGGCGGTGACGTCCGCGCTCGGCGCCGCGACGGTGTCGCGTATCGACAAGGACGTCTTCATCCCGCTCATCATGGCGGTGCTCGTCGGGGTCGCCGTGTTCGTGACCATCCGTCCGCAACTCGGGACCACGCTGGCGAAGGATCCGCCGACCCGGCGGAAGGTCGTCGCCGTCGTCCTGCTCTCCGCCGGGCTCCTCGGTTTCTACGACGGCCTGTTCGGGCCGGGCACCGGAACCTTCCTCATCATCAGCTTCGCCACGTTCCTCGGCACGGAATTCGTGCGCAGCGCAGCGATGGCGAAGGTGATCAATCTCGGATCGAATCTCGGAGCGCTGGTGTTCTTCGCCGCCACCGGCCACGTGCTGTGGGCGCTCGGCCTGAGCATGGCGGTCTGCAACGTGATCGGCGCGATCATCGGTTCGCGGATGGCGCTGAGCAAGGGTGCCGGTTTCGTCCGGATCACGCTGCTGATCGTGGTGATCGCAATGGTGATCCGGTTGGGTTGGCAGCAATTCGGGTGATCGACCGACTACGGTGGTCCAGGTGACGGCTCCACGACAGGTTGATCCGGAATTCCTTGCCCTTCCGCTGCGTTCGCTGGCGGACGCAGCGCTCGCTGCCGCCCGTGCGGCGGGTGCGTCGCACGCCGACCTTCGGGTACACCGACTGACCAGCCAGTCCCTGCGGCTCCGCGACGGCGAGGTGCAGTCGGCGGTGGACACGGACGAACTCGGGTTCGCGGTACGGGTCGTCGTCGACGGCACGTGGGGTTTCGCCTCGCATGCCGAGCTGACCCCCGCGACCGCCGCCGCCACCGCGCAACAGGCCGTCGCCGTCGCCCGGGCGCTGCGCGGGCTGAACCGGGAACACGTCGAGCTCGCGGACGAGCCGGTGTACTCGGACGTGCATTGGGTGTCCGACTACGACGTCGACCCGTTCGAAATCCCCGCGTCGGAGAAGATCTCGCTGCTGGGTGAATACTCCCGCCGGCTGCTCGCCTCCGACGGGGTCGACCACGCCACCGCGGGATGCCTGCAGGTGAAGGAGCAGACGTTCTACGCCGATCTCGCCGGGTCCTCCATCGTGCAGCAGCGGGTGCGGTTGCATCCGCAACTCGAAGCGACCACCGTCGACCAGTCGGCCGGCGTGTTCGAGACGATGCGCACCCTCGCTCCCCCCGTCGGCCGCGGATGGGAATACGTCGCCGGAGACGGAGTGTGGAACTGGACCGACGAACTCGCCCGCATCCCGGACCTGCTCGCCGAGAAGGTGAAGGCCCCCAGCGTGGTCGCCGGCCCCACCGATCTGGTGATCGACCCGACCAACCTGTGGTTGACGATCCACGAGTCCATCGGGCACGCCACCGAGTACGACCGGGCCATCGGCTACGAGGCCGCCTACGCGGGCACGTCGTTCGCCACGCCCGACAAGCTCGGCACGCTGCGCTACGGGACACCGATCATGCGGGTGACCGCCGACCGGACCGAGCGGCACGGCCTCGCCACGGTCGGGTACGACGACGACGGCGTCGAGACGCAGTCGTGGGACCTGGTCGCCGACGGGGTTCTCGTCGGCTACCAACTCGACCGGGCGTTCGCGCCCCGGCTCGGGCTGGAGCGGTCGAACGGCTGCTCGTACGCCGACTCGCCGCACCACGTCCCGATCCAGCGGATGGCGAACGTGTCGTTGCAGCCCGACCCCGACACCGACCGCAGCACCGAGGACCTGATCTCCGGGGTGGAGGACGGCATCTACGTCGTCGGCGACAAGTCCTGGTCGATCGACATGCAGCGCTACAACTTTCAGTTCACCGGCCAGCGGTTCTACCGCATCCGCGGCGGGAAGCTCGACGGGCAACTCCGCGACGTCGCCTATCAGGCGACCACCACCGACTTCTGGGGTTCGATGGACGCCGTCGGCGGCCGGTCCACCTGGCAGCTGGGCGGCGCATTCAACTGCGGCAAGGCGCAGCCCGGTCAGGTCGCGGCCGTCAGCCACGGCTGCCCGTCGGCACGCTTCCGCGGCGTCAACGTACTGAACACCCGGACGGAAGGCGGCCGATGATCGCACCGCAGCAACTCGTCGAGCAGGTCCTCGCCCGGGCCACCGTGGACGAAACCATCGTGATCGTCACCGATGCCAGCGAGGCGTCGCTGCGGTGGGCGGGCAACTCGATGACCACCAACGGCGTGTCCACCTCGCGTAGATGGACGGTCATTTCCATCGTCCGCTCCGGGCAGGACGCCAGGGTCGGGATCGTCACCTCCGCGTCCGTCGACGTCGCCGACATCGACGGAGTGGTCCGATCCGCCGAAATCTCTGCCCGCGCAGCCACACCCGCGTCCGACGCGATGCCGCTGCTCACCGGAACCGGCACCGACGAGCGCTGGGAGGATTCGGCGCAGCGCACCGAGATCGGCGCGTTCGAACAACTCGCCCAGGACCTGAGCATGGGCTTCGACGGCGACGATCAGCTCTACGGTTTCGCGCATCATCAGCTGCACACCACGTGGCTGGGCACGTCGACGGGAATCCGGCGCCGATTCGTCCAGCCGACCGGGTCGGTCGAGATCAACGGCAAGCGCGGCGACGCCAGCGCCTGGGTGGGCACCAGCACCAAGGACTTCACCGACGTGGCCGGAGTGAAGTTGCTCGAGGACCTGTCGACGCGCCTGGACTGGGCCGGCAACCGCGTGGAGTTGCCCGCGGGCCGGTACGAGACGATCCTGCCGCCGTCCGCGGTCGCGGACCTCATGATCTACCTCATGTGGACCATGGAGGGCAGGGCCGCCGAAGAGGGGCATTCGGCCCTGTCGGCGCCCGGGGGCACCCGCATCGGGGAGAAACTCAGTGCACTCCCCCTCACCCTCTATTCCGATCCCGTCGCGCTCGGCCTGGAGTACGCGCCGTTCGTGATCGCCGGGTCGTCGTCCGAGTCGGTGTCCGTCTTCGACAACGGGATGGACGCGGGCCGCGTCGACTGGATCCGCGACGGCACCATCGGTGCGCTCGCGTACCCGCGGTCGGCGGCGAAGGAGTTCGGCGCCGAGGCGACCGTGCCCGGCGACAACCTGATCCTCGACGCCGGCGGTTCGGTGTCGCTCGACCAGATGGTGGCCGAGACCGAACGCGGACTGCTGCTGACCACCCTCTGGTACATCCGGGAGGTCGACCCCGCCACGCTGCTGCTCACGGGATTGACGCGGGACGGCGTCTACCTCGTCGAGAACGGAAAGGTCACGGGCGCCGTGAACAACTTCCGGTTCAACGAGAGCCCCCTCGACCTGCTGCGGAGGGTCACGCAGGCCGGCGCCACCGAGCGGACCCTGCCCCGCGAGTGGAAGGACTGGTTCACCCGGACCGCGATGCCGTCGGTGCGGGTGCCGGACTTCCACATGTCTTCGGTCAGCAAGGCGCTCTGAGGGCGCGATTTCTATGCGGACGCTCGTCTAGGTGACAGGCCGTGAGCTTTCCGTTATAAATGCTGCAGACATCACGCATATGAGATTTCTCACTCCAGAGACGTTTCGCCGCGGATGTCATATTCAGGTCTCCAGAGAACGGGACCGAAACTCCCGCATCGCCGCGTGGCCGACGCATGCGCCGAGTCCGTCCCTTGCACGCCCGACAAGGAGGTTTCATGCACTCCGATACCCGCATCCGCGAAGCACTCCACGGCCACACCAAGGTCACGGGACGGTTCGCGCTCGCCGACGTGGCACTGACGACGTTCGTCTGCCTCGCCTGCGCCACCGGCATAGGCATCATCACCGGTTCAGTTCTCGCCGCCGCGACGGGGGGACTGATCGTCGTCCTCGCCACGGCGCTGATGGTGGCGGCGGTATGACCGCGCCGAGCATTCAGCGACGTACCACAATCCAGGAGATCCCCGTGTCGAACGACGTCCTCGAGGCTGCACCGCCTGCACATTCGATTCCGCACCGCCACCCCGACGGGCGCGAGGTCCTCGCCACCGCGAAGGGCATCCTCATCGCCACCCGCGGATACGGCGACGCCGAGGCGTTCGAGGAATTGCTCGACGTCTCCCGCCATCACCACGTCAGCGTGCTGCGAGCGGCGAAGTCGCTGGTGGAATTGGCGACTCGGCGACAGCCGTGCCCGTCCGTGACGACGCCGGCACCGCTGTACGCACTCGAGTTCACGGAATGGACGACGCTGCTGGCGCGATGACGTCGCCCCGGTCCGCCCGGGTGAGACGCTGGTGGCCCCGATGTGTGAGCCATTCGAGCGGCCCACGATCGAATCGCCGCAACCACAGGCGCGACACGACGATCAGGGTCGCCGAGACGGCGCCGAACAGTGCGAGCGTCGCCGGAACCACGGTGGTGCCGTCCAATCTGGCCGCGAGGCCGAATCCCCAGCCGTAGCAGACGATCGAGCACAGAATATTCTGCAGCACATAGCAACTGAGCGCGGTGTGGCCGACGCCCGAGAGTGCCTGGCCGGGCGCGCCGGGTGCGCGACCGTCGGCGTAGCGGTGCGCGATCGCCGCGAGTAACCCCAACGCCACGATCGGCGCGGTCCCGTACCTGCCGAGGATCAGACCCGCGTCGCCACCGAACAGTCCGAGCGCGAGGTCGAGCGGAAGGGCGATCGCCAGGCCGGCGATCATGAGGCCGCGCCGCAGCGCGCCACGGTCCGGGTCGAGGACGCGCGCACCGTAGAGGTGCGCGCCGACGAGGAACAACGCGATCGACAGCGGCAGGATGAACAGCACCTCGAGCCGGAACAGCAACAGATTGTCGGCGCGGAAGACGACGAGGTCCCAGAAACTGCCGTCCGCATAGGGATTCGGCGACAGCGACTGCGGATCCCGCGCGGGCGCCGAGGACAGGGCCGCGACGACGAGGGCGAGCATCGCCGCGTGGACGGCCACCGCGCACACTATCCACGTTCGCTGCGCGCGGATGCCCGTGGTCAGGATGAATGCGACGATCAGTCCGGTGAGGGCATACCCGGTCAGGACGTCGAATTCGGTGAACAGCAGGAAGTGCAGTGCTCCGTCGAGCATCAGCAGCGCTGCGCGCCAAGGGTATCCGCCCGGCCACCGTTGACCGCGCCGCTGGGCGGACCGCTGCTGGATGACCAGTCCGATGCCGAACATGACGGTGAGCAGGCCGAGGAACTTGCCCTGCGCGAATTGCTGCAGCACCGCCTGCACCGGAGCCCATCCGCCGGTGGCCTTTCCGGTGCCGTTGATGTATCCGACGAGTCCCTCGACGTTGGTGAAGATCCAGATGTTGGTGGCGAGCGTGCCCAGGATCGCCGCGCCGCGCATGACGTCGAGCGCAGCGTAGCGGTGGGAACTCGATGGTTGCGATGTCATCCGTTCAGCCCCTCCAGTACTTGTTAGTACGGTCGTGCCAACAAATTCTGATGCTAACACGACCGTGCTAACATGACCGGGTGCCGAAGCTCATCGACCACGACCGACGGCAGCAGGACATCGCCGAGGCTCTGTGGCGGGTGATCCAACGCGACGGCATCGGCGCCGTGTCCGTCCGCGACGTGGCCGCCGAGGCCGGCATATCCAGCGGATCGCTGCGGCACGTGTTCGCCAGCAAGGCCGAACTTCTCGCCTATTCGATGCGTCTGGTAGCCACGCGGGTCCGCGAACGGGCACAGGCCCACACCTCGATCGCCGACCCGTGGCAGCGTGCCCTCGCCGTGTTGGACGAGGTGCTCCCCCTCGACGATCGCCGGCGCTGCGAGATGGAAGTGAATCTGGCACTCGTCGCCGAGAGCCCCGCCCATCCCCTGCTGAAGGACATCGCCCTCGGCGCCCAGCGACAACTACGGGATGCGTGCGCCGCGATCCTGACCGGTCTCGCACGGCACGGTCTCGTCGCGCCGGACATCGACGTCGACGCCGAGGCGATGCGTCTGCACGCACTCGTCGACGGCGCCGCGATGCACGTCCTGCTCGGCGACACCGACACCCCCGACTCGGCGCACCGCATGATCGACGAGCACCTCCGCACCCTCGCCTGAGCGGTTCGTGCCTCGCGGGTTGTCAGTTGCTGTAGACCCGATCGACCCGGACGAATACGACCGCCCGGCCCTGCTCGGCCATCACCCGGTCGTATTCGTCCCAGTCCTCGTGCGTGCCTCCGGCAGAGACGAATACCTCCCGACGCAGAAGCCGCAATCTCTCGTCGTCGAGCCACGGCTGGGGGTCGTCGGGACCGGCTATCTCGGCGGTTCCCTCGACGGTCGCCCACTGCCACCCATCCCGGAAGGTGGTGGCGACCTGAGGGCGAGACCTCAGGTTGTTCAGCTTCACCCTTCCGTAGGTCACGAATCCCAGAACCGGTTCGCCTGTGGCCGGGTGCTCGAGCAGGCCGACGTTGACCATCGAGGCCTGAATGGTTCCGTTCGCGCGAAGAGTGGCGACCACCGCCAGGCCGTTGTCATCCCGTGCCAGAGCAACAGCGTCCTCGAGAGTCGTCATCCACCGAGACTACTGCGGTGCCGGCCTTGATCGATCGTCATTGCCTGCAGTTCGCATCTACGGCACGACGTCATTGTGTGGAACGCGCCGAGGAGACGGGTCAGTGTGGGGTTCCGCCCGCGGCCAGGTAGGTGTCGATGGCCTGTTGCAGGCGGTCCAGGGCCGCGCCGTAGGCGGTGAAGTCGCCGGTGCGTTGTGCCTCGCGCAGGTTGGCCAGGGCGGCGTTGAGTTCGAGGACCGCCGCGGTCAGCTGGTCCGATGACGCCGGCGGCGGGGCGGTCGGGGCGCCCGGTGGAGGCGGCGCCGGCGGTTGCCCATCGATAGGTGGAGGTGTGGTGGCGTCGCCGCCGGGTGCGGTGGCGACGGCGCCGGTGCCGGTGCCGAAGACCTGGTCGAGGGCCTCGGCGAGAGTGGGGGCATATCCGATACGCACCCCGCCGGTGCCGGGTTCGCGGTAGCTGACCAGGACTCGGGCCAGCTGCGGGAACGTGGAACCGTTGGGCGTGCTGGTCAAGCGTTCGGTGAACACCGGTTCGACGTAGAGGATGCCGCCGTCGGCGATCGGCAGGGTCAGCAGGTTGGCATAGTAGATCCGGTTCGACCGCTCGAGCAGGGTGCGCTCGGAGGCGACGCGGGTGTCGGAGATCATCGAGTTCTGGGTCTGCCGCGGGCCCTGGGTCTGGGTGTCCGTCGGCAACCGCAGAATGTCGATCTTGCCGTAGTTTTCGGGGTCGGAGTGCACCGAGAGGTAGGCGGAGAGAAATTCCCGGTTGAAGCCGACCATGGCGCTGGTGAGCCGGAATGACGGGGCCGCGGTGCCGGCGTCGCCGACCAGGACGTAGTACGGCGGTTGCTCGCCACCGGTGTCGGCGGTCGGATCGCTGGGCACCGACCAGAATGCATTGGTGGTGAAGAACTCCCGCGGATCATCGACGTGGTACTTCGCCAGCAGGTCCCGCTGCAGGCGGAACAGATCCTCGGGGTAGCGGAAGTGCGTGCGCAGCTCGGTCGGGATCGCATTCGGCGGCTGCACGGTGCCGGGGAACACGCTCATCCACGCCCGCAGGACCGGGTCGTTCTCGTCGACCTGGTAGAGGGTGACGGTGCCGTCGTAGGCGTCGACGGTGGCCTTCACCGAGTTCCGCACATAGGACACCTGCTCGGGGGACAGGGTGCGGCCGGTGTCGGTGACTACCGGCTCGGCGAGTGAGCCAACCTGAGAGTACGGGTAGTGTGCGGCAGTGGTGTAGCCGTCAACGATCCACACGATCCGGCCGCCGACCACCGCTGGATACGGGTTGGTGTCGGTGGTCAGCCACGGGGCGACGTGCTCGACTCGGGTGGCCGGGTCCCGGTTGAAGATGATCTTCGACTCGGGCCCGATGGCGCCGGAGAACAGGATGTTGCGTTCGGCGTACCGGGCGGCGAACGCCAACCGGTTGACCCAGCTTCCCACCGGCACCCCACCGGTGCCGGTGTAGGTGTACTGGGCGGTGTCGGTGTCGTACTCGCGCGGCGGCGCGCCCTCGGGTCCGCCGACGATGGCGTAGTCCGGGTCCGCCTGCGCGATCACCTCACCGAAGTAGATGCGCGGTTGCTCGACCGGGATCACCTGCCCGCCGCCGGCCTGCGAGGCGATGTCGCTGACCGCGTAGATCGGGTACCCGCTGTCACTGCTCGCGCTCTGCCCGGCAGCGTCGCGGACGGCGGCGTTGACCCTGTTGGCGGGGGCGGCGACGAACCCGTTGCCGTGGGTGTAGACGGTGTGCCGGTTGATCCACTGGGTCTGTTTGCCGCTGAGACTGTTCGGGGAGAGCTCGCGGGCGGCGACGATGTAGTCGGCGAGTCGCCCGTCGATGATGTAGCGGTCGATGTCGAGGTGCTCGGGGAAGCCGTAGAAGTTCTTCAGCTGTTGCTGCTGGGTGAAGGTGCGCGAGAGCACGGTCGGGTCGAGCAGGCGGGCGTTGGCGATGGTGGTGACGTCGGCGGGAATGTCCCGGGGCGGCCGGGTGCCGACCCCGGGATAGTCGAGGTAGTCGACTCGGTCCGGGCCGATTCCATAGGCCTGCCGGGTCGCGGCGATGTTGCGTTCGATGTAGGGGCTCTCCCGATCGGCGGCGTTCGGTCGGACCGAGAACTGCTCGATCAGCGCCGGATAGATTCCGCCGACCACGATCGCCGAGAGCACCAGCAGTACCGTGGCCATCGCCGGGATCCTCAGGTCCCGCACCGCGATCGCGGCGAAGAACGCCGCCGCGCACAGTACTGCGATCGCGACCATGATCAGCCGGGCCGGCAGCACCGCGTTGATGTCGGTGTATCCGGCCCCGGTGAAGGTGGGCTCCTTCCGGCCGCTCCACAACAAGGAGTACCGGTCGAGCCAGTAGGAGGCCGCCTTCAACGCGATGAACGTGCCCGCGAGCACCGCGAGCTGGATGCGCGCCGGCCGGGACACCTCGATGAGGTGGTCCTTGCTCGGTGCCAGCCGGATGCCGCCGAACAGGTAGTGGGTTCCCAGTCCGATCAGCAACGCCAGGAACACCGCGACGAACAGCCACGTCAGGATCAGCCGATAGAACGGCAGGTCGAAGATGTAGAAGCCGATGTCGTACCCGAACTCCGCGTCCACAGTGCCGAAGCCGCCGCCGTGCAAGAACAGTTGCACCGTCCCCCAACTCGCCTGCGCGTGCAGCCCGAACGGCAGCGCCAGCAGCACCGCGATCCCCACCGTGAACGACCGCGGGCGGCGCAGTACCACCGTCCGGTACCGCTCGAGCGGATCCTTCGCCGCGTCCGCGGCAGTGGCCGCGAACAGTGGGCGGGATCGGTACGCCCACACCGTGGACGCGAAGATCACCGCACCCACCAGCAGCGTCACTGCCGTGAACAGGATCAGCCGCGTGACCAGGACCGTCCCCCAGACGCGGCGGTAGCCGACCTCACCGAACCACAGCCAATCGGTATACCCCACGACCAGACGCGGCCCGATCACCAGCAAAGCAACGAGCGCCACCGTCACCATGATCGTGACCCGGGCCCGACGCGGCAGCGCCCACATCCGGTCGGACGGTTGCATGGCCACCTCCCACGGGTCGGCTCACGAGCAGCCCCGCCGGACCACCCCGCCCGATGCAGCGAAGGCGTCCGTATCACCCCATTCTAGGCGGTGCCGGATCGGGCGCAGTGGACCCGCGAGTGGAACGAGTGCTGCCGGGTGGGGTGGCGTGGCGCGTCGCCGGTGCCTCCGCGGCAAGCTGTCCAAGGAGCTCGTCCGCAAACTCCTCGAGGGCCTGTCGACGACCGCATCGCGACACGACATGACCGACCGCTTTCACAATCTGGAACGAACGATCTGGAACGACCACGAACGCCGCTGCCACCTGAAGGACGAACGCGGGAAGTCTATTCACACCCACCGATCCGGGCAACGACATCGCAGCCCGAATCATCAAGACACACAATTAACTTGACGATGACCCCGTCGGTGACAGGCCGAGCCGATGCTGTGATGAACACCGATCGCAGCATGTCAGCGCACCCCGCTTGAGTCGTGGCGTACGGGGTACCCAGCCGGCACGGGGACATCCGCCCGCAACCGCTGTGCCCCTGACGAGGAGGTGCGCACAATGATCAACTTGTACTACCTACTGACCGTGGCGCTCTACATCATTTCGGCGATCTGGCAGGGCAATCTCGGACACTGGTGACCGAGATACCGGGGCAGGCCGGGCATTGATCGCGTCTGCCCCCGTCTGCGGGTGCCCGACACAGGAGTACATGCCGTCGGTCAGCCATCGTCCAGTGCCTTCGAGGTGACGACCTGGACCAGGTCGTCGAGAGCGGCGAGCGCGGCGTCGCCGTCGCGGTCGACGAGCCACCGCAGCACCAGCCCGTCGAGCGCCGCCAACGCGAAGCGCGCGACCTGCTCGACGGGCGTGCCCCAGGCGACACCGGCCCGGTGAGCGCACAGATCGAGGAACGCGATAGCTTCGGCATCCATGGTGCGGTACTGGTGGCTCGCGACCGCCCCGGCGGAGTCGTGGCCGGCGCCGCGGCGCCGCAGGGCCCTCGCGGTGATCTCGTAGGTCAGCAACTGGTGGTCGGGGGTGGCCTCGATGACCGGCCACAGGCCGCCGATCCCGGCAGAGAGGAGTTCCCGAAGACCGGGAATGCCCGGCAGTTCCGCGGCCCCCGTCAGCCGGCCGAATGCCGCCCGCATCGACTCGCTGACCTGCAGGATCAGGTTCTCCCCCATCTCGGTCAGGAGTTCTTCCTTGTCCTCGAAGTGGTAGTGCGCCACCCCGAGCGACACACCGGCCGCGTCGGCCAGGCGGCGGATGGTCAGCGCGGCGACACCCTGGTGAGCGGCGATCGCCAGCCCCGCCTCGATGAGCTGTCCGCGGCGAACATCTGCGGGAAGCGTCTGCGACATCACCAGATCGTATGCGCCCGAGCCCCACCGGGAGACGCATCGGACCACACAAGGGCTACCGGTCGTCGGCCGTGACGGCGAGTCCTATGGTGCCGGTCTTTCCTCGGCGCAGGAGGCTGCCTTTCATCGTGAGCCAGCCGAGGATGCCGTACTTGCGGGCGATCACGTCCCGGGTGTGATCGGTGTCCGCGGCGTCGAGGATGACGGCGCGGGCCGGTACCTCGGGGCCCTTCGGCTTGCCGCGCGCATCGCACGCGGCCACCGTCACCTCCGGATTGCGGCGGATGCGTTTGACCTTGTAGGAGTCGGTGACCGTCCACATCAGCAGACGGTCACCGTCGGCGGCGGCCCACAGTGGCGTCGCCACCGGGGTGCCGTCTTTCCGAAACGTGGTGAGCAGGACATACTTCGCGGACGACACCCGATCGAATTCTGTGGTCACCCGGCCCATGCTAGCCCCGATGCCGGTCAGTCCCCTTCGAGTTCGCCTTCGGTTTCGAGGTACACCTGCCGCAGGCCGTCGAGGGTCTGCTGCTCGGGGTGCTCCCACATGTCCCGCTCGGCCGCCTCCAGGAGTCGTTCGGCGATGCCGTGCAGGGCCCACGGGTTGGACTGTTCCATGAACTTGCGGTTCTGCTCGTCCAGCACGTACGACTCGGCGAGTTTCTCGTACATCCAGTCGGCGACGACGTTGGTGGTGGCGTCGTATCCGAACAGGTAGTCGACGGTCGCCGCCATCTCGAACGCGCCTTTGTAGCCGTGGCGGCGCATCGCCTCGAGCCACCGCGGGTTCACGACCCGGGCCCGGAAGACGCGGGACGTCTCCTCCGACAGGGTCCGGGTGCGCACCGACTCGGGCCGGGTGCTGTCGCCGATGTACGCCTCGGGGGACTTCCCGGTGAGCGCCCGCACGGTCGCGACCATCCCGCCGTGGTACTGGAAGTAGTCGTCGGCGTCCGCGATGTCGTGTTCGCGGGTGTCGGTGTTCTTGGCCGCCACGGTGATTCGCCGGTACGCCGTCCGCATGTCGTCGGCGGCGGGTGCGCCGTCGAGTCCGCGGCCGTACGCGAACCCACCCCACGTGGTGTACACGTCGGCGAGGTCGGCGTCGCCGCGCCAGCTCTTGGAGTCGATCAGCTGGAGCAGTCCGGCCCCGTAGGTGCCCGGCTTGGACCCGAAGATGCGGGTGGTCGCGCGACGTTCGTCGCCGTGCTCGGCGAGATCCGCCTGCGCATGGGCGCGCACGAAGTTGCTCTCGGCCGGTTCGTCCAGTGCGGCGACGAGCCGGACGGCGTCGTCGAGCAACGCCAGGACGTGCGGGAACGCGTCCCGGAAGAAGCCGCTGATCCGGACGGTGACGTCGATGCGCGGACGGCCCAGTTCCTCGAGGTCGATCACCTCGAGGTTCACCACGCGCCGGCTCGCCTCGTCCCACACCGGGCGCACGCCGAGGAGCGCGAACACCTCGGCGATGTCGTCGCCGGACGTGCGCATCGCGGACGTGCCCCACACGGACAGCCCCACCGACCGCGGCCATTCGCCGTGATCGGACTTGTAGCGGTCCAGCAACGATTCGGCCATCGCCTGACCGGTCTCCCAGGCGAGCCGCGACGGCACGGCCTTCGGGTCGACGGAGTAGAAGTTCCGGCCCGTCGGGAGCACGTTGATCAGCCCACGCAGCGGCGACCCGCTCGGCCCGGCGGCGATGAAACCGCCGTCGAGCGCGTGCAGCACCTGGGCGATCTCGTTGTCCGTCTCCCGCAGCCGGGGCACCACCTCGGTGGCCGCGAACCGCAGGATCTTCGCGACCGTGGCGTCGTCGGTGAGGGTGTCGGCGGCGTCCGGGTTCCAGTCGGCGTCGTGCATGCCCTGCACCAGCCCGTGCGCCTGCTGCTCGATCTCGTCCACACGGGTGCGGGATTCGTCGCCGTCCTCGCTGAGGCCGAGAGCCTCACGGAGTCCGGGGACGTTCTGCTCGCCGCCCCACATCTGCCGGGCGCGCAGCATGGCGAGCACCAGTTCGACCTCGGCGGCGTCTCGGGGCGCCGCACCGAGCACGTGGAGCCCGTCCCGGATCTGGACGTCCTTGATCTCGCACAGCCAGCCGTCGACGTGCAGCAGCATGTCGTCGAACACGTCCTCGTCGGGACGTTCCTCGAGTCCGAGGTCGTGGTCCATCTTGGCGGCACGCATCAGCGTCCAGATCTGCTGGCGAATGGCGGGCAGCTTCGACGGGTCGAGTGCGGAGATGTTCGAGTGCTCGTCGAGGAGTTGCTCGAGCCGCGAGATGTCACCGTAACTCTCGGCGCGGGCCATCGGCGGGATCAGGTGATCGACGAGGGTCGCATGGGCGCGGCGCTTGGCCTGCGTGCCCTCCCCCGGGTCGTTGACGAGGAACGGGTAGATCAGGGGCAGGTCGCCGAGCGTGGCGTCGGTGCCGCACGAGGCGGACATGCCGAGTGTCTTGCCGGGCAGCCACTCGAGGTTTCCGTGCTTGCCGAGGTGGACGACGGCGTCGGCGCCGAAACCGCCGGCCGCGGCGTCCGCCGCGATCCACCGGTACGCGGCGAGGTAGTGGTGGCTCGGCGGCAGGTCCGGGTCGTGGTAGATCGCGACCGGCTTCTCCCCGAATCCGCGGGGCGGCTGCACCATCAGGACGAGGTTTCCGAACTGCATTGCGGCGATGACGATTTCGCCGGCGGGATCCTGCGATCGGTCGACGTACAGTTCGCCGGGCGCGGGTCCCCAGTGTTCCTCGACGCCCTCGCGCAGTTCCGCGGGCAGCGCCGAGAACCACTCGCGGTAGCGGGCGGCGGAGATCCGGATCGGGTTCCCCTCCAGCTGCTCCGCGGTCAGCCAGTCCGGGTCCTGGCCGCCTGCGGCGATGAGGGCATGGATCAGCGCATCGCCGTCCTGGGCCGCGAGGCCGGGCACGGAGTCCGGCCCGTCCGCGGGGCCCAGGTCGTAGCCGGCGGCCCGCATCTCGGTGAGCAACCTGATCGCGCTGGCCGGGGTGTCGAGACCGACGGCGTTGCCGATGCGGGCGTGCTTCGTCGGGTACGCCGACAGCATCAGGGCGATCCGGCGTTCGGGTGCGGGGATGTGCCGGAGCCGGGCGTGCCGGACGGCGATGCCCGCCACCCGGGAGGCGCGCTCGGCGTCGGGAACGTAGGTGGACAGGCCGTCGGCGTCGATCTCCTTGAACGAGAACGGCACCGTGATCAGTCGGCCGTCGAACTCGGGGACCGCGACCTGGGTGGCCACGTCGAGGGGGGACAGTCCGTCGTCGTTGGACTCCCACGACTCCCGGCTGCTGGTCAGGCAGAGCCCCTGCAGGATCGGCACGTCCAGCGCGGCCAGCGCGGCGACGTCCCATGCCTCGTCGTCACCGCCGGCCGACGCGCCCGCCGGCTTGGTGCCGCCGGCGGCGAGCACGGTGACCACCATCGCGTCCGCTCGGCGCAGCGTCGTCAGCAACTCCGGTTCGGCGGTGCGCAGCGACGCGCAGAAGATCGGCAGCGGAGTGCCGCCCGCCGCGTCGACGGCCTCGCACAGGGCCTCGATGTAGCGGGTGTTCCCGGCCAGGTGCTGGGCGCGGTAGTAGAGAACGGCGATCGTGGGGCGGTCCGCGTCGGCGTCGGGGGCGAACGGCGCGACACCCCAGCTCGGCAGGTGGACCGGCGCCTCGAAACCGTGACCGGTCAGCAGCACGGTGTCCGACAGGAAGTGGTGCAGTTGGGCGAGGTTGTCGGCGCCGCCCTCGGCGAGATAGTTGTGCGCCTCCGCCGAGACACCGGCCGCGACCGTCGAGCACTCCATCAACTCGGCGTCCGGGGCGTGCTCGCCGCCGAGGACCACCACGGGCAGTCCGCTGGCCAGGACCGCGTCGAGTCCCTCTTCCCATGCCCGCTTGCCGCCGAGGATGCGCACCACGACCAGGTCGGCGCCGTCGAGCAGTCCCGGCAGATCCTCCTCGACCAGCAGCCGTGCCGGGTTGGCCCAGCGGTAGTCCGCCCCGCTGGCGCGTGCGCTGAGCAGGTCGGTGTCGGAGGTGGAGAGCAGCAGGATCACGTGTGGAGCCTTCCTGGGGGTGTCGCGCCCCGTGGCGGTGGTTCTGTGCGGAACCGGAGGTCGGAGGACGGCAGGCGAGGGTCTGGCTCGCCCACCGGTTTCGGCGAGCTCACAGTGGCGCGACCGCACCGGATTCGCACCGGCTTCCTCTCCTGCTGTCGCAAGTGCTGGTGATGCTACCCGGGGCCGGACGTAACCTGGGACCATGGTCGACTCCCGTTCCCGCCCCGATGCATGCCCCGGCGCGCTGCAGGTCCATCAGGCGGCCGACGGTGCGCTCGCCCGGGTGCGCCTCCCCGGCGGTGTGCTGACCTCCGCCCAGCTGCAGACACTCGCGGAATCGGCGCGCGACCTCGGCAACGGCGAGATCGAATTGACGTCCCGCGGTAATGCGCAACTGCGGGCGGTCCGCGATCCGCTGGAGTTCGCCCGGCGCCTCGCCGACGCGGGCCTGCTGCCCTCGGAAACGCACGAGCGGGTCCGGAACATCCTCGTCTCGCCGCTGACCGGCCGGATCGGGGGTCTGACGGACCTGCGCGATCTGGTCGGTGTACTGGACCGGACGTTGTGCGCCGACCCCACGTTGGCGGACCTGCCCGGCCGCACCCTGTTCACCCTCGACGACGGCCGGGGCGACGTCTCGGCGCTCGGCGGCGATTTCGGGGTCCACGCTGTCGGTGGGTCGGAGGTCGCGCTGATCCTCGCCGGTCGCGACAGCGGCGTCCGGATCCCGACAGCGGACGCGGTGTCGATGCTCGTCGATGCCGCCCGCGTCTTCCTGGAGCTGCGCGAACGGCACTGGCGGCTGTCCGAGATCGCCGACGGGGTCGAACGGACGCTGTCGGCACTGACGCTGGCACCGACCGCCGACCCGGTTGGCGGGTTCGACGAGCACCGGCCGCCGATCGGGTGGCTCGACCAGCCGGACGGCAACGTGACCCTCGGCGGCGGTCTCGCATTCGGGGTCCTCGACGCCCGGCTGGCGGAATTCCTCGCCGCGGTCGAGAAGCCGGTAGTCGTCACGCCGTGGAAAACGGTGCTGCTGTGCGATCTGGACGAGTGGTCCGCCGAGCAGGTGGTCCGGGTCCTCGCCCCGATGGGCCTGATCTTCGACGAGAACTCCCCGTGGCTGAACGTCAGCGCCTGCACCGGGCAACCCGGGTGCGAGAAGGCGCTAGCCGATGTGCGGACCGATGCGCGGGACGCCGTCGCGAGCGGCGAACTCCCGGTGGAGGGCCGACAGCACTGGTCGGGCTGCGAGCGGTGCTGCGGCCGCCCCAAGGGCGAGGTCGCCGACGTCGTCGCCACCGAGACGGGTTACCGGGTGGAGGAGCGGTGAACCCGGAGCCTCTATCGTGAGCGGATGATCGAGTACATCCGAGACGGCGCGGAGATCTACCGCCAGTCCTTCGCCACGATCCGCGCCGAGGCGGATCTCAGTGCCTTTCCCGAGGACGTCTCACAGGCCGTGGTCCGCATGATCCACGCGAGCGGTCAGGTCGATCTCGTGGACGACGTCGCGTTCACCCCCGGCGTCGTGAAGGCCGCCCGCGCGGCGCTGGCGGACGGCGCCCCGATCCTGTGCGACGCGCAGATGGTCGCCGCCGGCGTGACCCGCAAGCGTCTCCCGGCGGACAACGAGGTGATCTGCACCCTGCGCGACCCCCGGGTTCCGGTGCTGGCGGAGCAGATCGGGAACACCCGCTCGGCGGCCGCGCTCGAATTGTGGGGCAGCAAACTGGAGGGGGCCGTCGTCGCGATCGGCAACGCCCCGACCGCCCTGTTCTACCTGTTGGACATGATCGAATCCGGTGCACCCCGGCCCGCCGCGATCGTGGGCGGCCCGGTCGGGTTCATCGGCGCGGCGGAGTCGAAGGAAGCGTTGATCGAGCACCCGAGCGGACTCGACTATCTGGTGGTCCGCGGCCGCCGCGGTGGCAGTGCCATCACGGCTGCGGCGCTGAATGCGATTGCGAGCGAAGTCGAATGAGTTCCAACGAGCAGTCGACCGGCAAGCTGTGGGGCGTCGGCATCGGACCGGGCGACCCGGAACTGGTGACGGTCAAGGCTGCGCGGGTCATCGCCGAGGCCGACGTAGTGGCGTTCCACAGCGCCAGGCACGGCAAGAGCATCTCCCGCGCGGTCGCGGCGCCGTACCTGCGTGAGGGCCAGATCGAGGAGCACCTCGTCTACCCGGTCACCACCGAGACCGTCGACCACCCGGGCGGATACCAGGGGGCGATGGACGAGTTCTACGAGGAAGCGTCGCAGCGGCTCGCCGCGCACCTCGACGCCGGCCGTACGGTGGCGCTCCTCGCGGCGGGCGACCCGCTCTTCTACAGCTCGTACATGCACATGCACAAGCGGCTGGCGCAGCGCTTCGAGGCGGAGGTGATTCCCGGGGTGACGTCGATCAGCGCCGCCTCGGCCGCGCTGGCGATGCCGCTCGTCGAGGGCGAGGAAATCCTCACCGTCCTGCCCGGCACCCTGCCGCGCGGCGAGCTGACGCGGCGCCTGCGGGAGACCGACGCCGCCGCCATCCTGAAACTCGGACGCACCTACCCGGCGGTGCGGCAGGCGTTGAAGGACTCCGGTCGCATCGACGAGACGTGGTACGTCGAGCGGGCCAGCACGACACGGCAGAAGATCGACCACGCGGACGACGTGTCGGACAGCGACGTCCCCTACTTCTCGATCGCCATCGTGCCCAGCCCGTCGAACGCCCGCCGCGACGATGCGCCTCCGCAGGGCGAACTCGTCGTCGTCGGGCTCGGCCCCGGCGATCAGGCCTGGACCACCCCGGAAGTGCAGCACGAACTGTCGCTGGCCACCGACCTCGTCGGATACGGGCCGTACATCGACCGGGTCCCCGAACGTCCGGGACAGCGCCGTCACTCGAGCGACAACCGGGTCGAGGCCGAACGGGCCGCGATGGCGCTCGACCTCGCCAAGAACGGGGCCCGCGTCGCCGTCGTGTCCTCGGGCGACCCGGGTGTGTTCGCGATGGCCGCCGCGGTGCTGGAAGTGGCCGCCGAGGAACAGTGGCGGGGCGTCCCCGTCCGCGTGCTGCCCGGCATGACTGCCGCGAACGCCGTGGCGAGCCGGGTCGGCGCACCCCTCGGCCACGACTACGCCGTGCTGTCCCTGTCCGATCGACTCAAGCCGTGGGACGTTGTGGCGCAGCGTATCTCGGCGGTCGCGAGCGCCGACATGGCCTTCGCCGTCTACAACCCGGCGTCGAAGTCACGGACCTGGCAAGTCGCCGCGATGCGTGACCTCGTCCTCGAGCACCGCTCCCCCGACACCCCGGTGATCATCGGCCGCGACGTGGCCGGCGCGCAGGAGTCGGTGCGGGTCGTGCGGCTCGCCGACCTCGACCCGGCCGAGATCGACATGCGGTGCCTGCTCATCGTGGGCTCCTCCATGACGACCGTCGTCGAGAACGAACACGGGACGAGGGTCTTCACGCCCCGGCGCTATCCGGGTTGAGTGGATCGAGCTCCACCAGGATTCCGCTCTCCCGGATCCAGGGACCGTCCCGCGGCGCCACCATCTCGACCCAGCCCGTTCCCGCGAACGGCCCCGACACAGGTGGCGGCGCGGGAACCAGACCCGTGCGGAGGCCGGCCTTTCCGTCGGGAACCTCGCTCAGCGTGTAGGTGCCTGCGCAGCGGTACCGCCCGTCGGGATCGGCGTGACGCGTGTGCGTGATCAACTGCCGGCGCCGGATTGATCCCGTCACTCGTGCGGACTCGGGGAGCAGCGCGGCGAAATCCGCCTCGAAGTAACCACGGAGGTGGACCGGACCGCGCAGCTCGTCGGCCGATTTCACGAATGCGGTGAACCCGGCGCCACGAAACAACATCGAACGCACCGGCCTGTCGTCGAGATTCTCGATCTCTCCCGTCACGTCCGATCCGAAGTCCGGCAAGTCGCCCGGACCGGTATCGGTATCTCCGCGCGGGTAGAACCTCAGCGCGTACTCCGCGACATCTCCGACCACGGGAAACGCGCACTGGCCATCCATGATCAGGTCCTCGGGAACGACGATTCTCAGTGCCATGTCCTTGCTGTTCCCGATCGAAAGTGTTTTCACACCGATCAGGCGACGCGGCCGGAGCGGAGTTCGGTCACCGCGATCCGGGCGACGTGCCCGATCGCGGCATCGACCACCGGCAGCACCGGGTCCGTCCGCGCGGCGCGGGTGAAGACGGCGACCGCGACCGGAATCTCACCGGGAAACGTCACGACGGCCACCTCGTTGCGGATGGCGCCGATGGTCCCGGTCTTCCCGGCGACGTCCACCCCGGAGTGCGGAAACCCGGAACGGATACGGTGCTGCCAGATCTGCGCGGACATCACCTGCCGGACGAACTCGCCCTGCGCGCCGGGCACCGCCCGTCCGGTCCAGATCGCGTCGAGAAGCGACGTCATCTCCCGCGGCGTCGTCGCGCTCGCGTACGACGGGTCGTAGGCGGACACCGTCCACGCCTCGTCGTTGTCCGCAAGCGCCGCGAATGCTTCGGCGGTGGTGTGCGCATGGGCGTCGATCACCAAACTGCGGTGCGCATCCGCGGTGCCGCCGATGATGCGCGTGCTCGTCAGGCCCAGGTCCGACAGTGACCGCTCGACGCTCTCGAGTCCCACCCGCCCGAGAACCAGGTCGGCGGCCGCGTTGTCGGACACGGTCATCATCGACAACGCCAGATCCCGCCAGCTCAGCACCACCGGGTCGCGGAACGTCGACACTCCCGTCGGTCCAGGAGTGCAGTCGGCCGGATTGACCCGGACGGTCGCGGTCGGCGACAACTCCCCGGATTCGAAAGCGCGGCACAGGGCCACGAGCAGCGGAAGTTTGTAGACGGACGCGAGCACGACGACGTCGTCCGCGCCGACTGCGATGTCGCCGGCATCGCCGACCGGGGTACCGACGCGGCGGGCGTGCAACCATCCGGTGCACCCGGCGTCGGCGAAGACGTCACGGATCCGCTTCTCCGCCGATGTCATCGATCGGCCCTGATCAGCACTCGGTCGAGGGCGGCGGCAGACGATGCGACATCTGCCCCGGAGCGCCAGACGATGCGCACGCGCAGCGAGAGGTCGTCGCGCAGCAGATCGATCCACGCCACACCGGGCATCACCGTGGGCGGCGACGCCGTCACTCCGAAATGCCCGCCGGCGGACACGCGCGTGAGGAGTTCCCGCTGCCCCGACGCGATCACGATGTCCAGGTCCAGACCCCGCACCCGCCACAGGTCGATGAACAGGTCGTGGGCAGGCGGATTGTCCGAGCGCGGACCGGTGGCCAGCATCAGCCCGCGCAGCATCCGGACCTGCGCCTTCTTCGCGGCTGCCACCGGGTGGTCGTCAGGCACCACCACCCACCGCCGGAGCTTGACGACCGGGCCGATGTCGAGACCAGTCAGTAGGGCCGGATGCTCGACCACGGCGACGTCGAGACTGCCTGCGCGGACTGCGTCCACGAGTTCGGTGGTGGACGCCGTGGTCGTCACCACCCGGGTGGGATGCGTGGCGTCGACGTCTCGCAACGCACGAACACAGCGCACCACCACGGCGTCGGCCACCGAGTGCGGGACACCCCACCGCACCACCGCGTCGCGACCACCCGCGATGCGGTGCGCCTCGTCCTCGAATCGGGTCGCGTCGTCCACGAGAAGCCTCGCACGCGGGAGCAATTGGCGTCCGGCGTCGGTGAGTCCGACGCCGCGGGCACTGCGCTGAATCAACTCCGTGCCGAGTCTCTGCTCGAGCCGACGCACCCCCTGTGACAGCGGCGGCTGCGTCATGCCAAGTCGCGACGCGGCATTGCCGAAGTGCCCCTCTTCCGCAACGGCGACAAAGAAACTCAGATGGCGCAGCAGATCCATGGCGCCCATTGAACCAGTTCCGATCACCCACTTCGGCGAGCCCGTCACTTCGCACACACAAAACGTCCTGCCGACCTGGGGCAATAGCGCACCCGACTCGCCGCGACGGCGGATTCGTCTTTGCGCTATGGGCGGGGGCACCTCCACATTGGGTCCATGCTGATACATCGATATCACCCGAAGCCCAGGTGCACCGGTCGTCGCGGCGCCGTTGCACTCGCACTGGCTCTGCCGTTGCTGGTCGGGGCGTGCACGGCCACCGCGGAGCAAACCCTGCCCAAGACGTCGGAGGTGGCTGCGTTACCGGATCAGCAGTCCCTCGACGCGAAAATCGAGGCACTGGAAGCGCAGTACGCCACGCGGATCGGGGTGACGGCCGTCTATCCCGCGACCGGCGCGGTCTACAGCCACCGGGGCGACGAACGATTCGCGATGTGCTCGACGTTCAAGGCCTACGCGTCCGCCGCGGTCCTGCGCAAGATCGAGGACGGGTCGACCGCCCTCGACAAGACGGTGGTGATCGAACCCGGCGATCTCGTCGAGAACTCGCCGGTCACCGCCGCTGCCGTGGGCACCCCGATGACGTTGGGGCAGATCGCCGAAGCGGCGCTGACGCAGAGCGACAACACCGCCGGAAACTATCTGCTCCGCGAGATCGGCGGTCCGCAGGCGGTCACCGCCCTCGCCCGCGACCTCGGCGACGAGAGCACGCGACTGGACCGGTGGGAGACCGAACTCAACACCGCTTTCCGCGGCGATCCCCGGGACACGACGACACCGACCGGCCTCGCCCGGGGTTTCCGGGCGCTGCTCCTCGACGACGCCCTCGACGCGGCAAGCCGCGATCAGCTTCTCGAGTGGATGCGGGCGAGCAAGACTTCGGACAAGCGGATGCGCGCCGGTCTTCCGCCCGGATGGACCGCCGCCGACAAGACCGGTGGCGGCGGGTTCGGGACCGCCAACGACGCCGGCGTCGCCTGGAGTCCGGACGGCTCCCCCATCGTTCTCGCCGTCCTCACCGACAGCCTCACGAATCAGGAAGACGCGCAGGGAAACAACCAGGCGATCGCCGACACGACTGCGGCTGTCATCGAGGGTGTGACCGCGCCGTGAGCCATCTCTGCAGCGACACCGCCAGTTCGACGGGAGCGTCGAACTGGATCAGGTGCCCGGCGCCGTCGATCACCTCGAGTGTCGCACCGGGGATGAGGCGCGCCAGTTCCTCGGCCCGGTCGACGGGGATCCAGGCGTCGTCCCTCCCCCACACGACCGCGACGGGAACCTCGATCGACGCGTACCGGTCCTGGATCTCGTCGGTGTACCGCTCGTCGGCCTGGGCGATCTGCCGGTAGAACGCGACCTGACCCTCCTCCGACAGCCACGGCGTGGTCAGCACGGCCATCTGAGCGGGGGTCAGGCCGCGGTGGGACGCACCCGCGATGTACGCCTCGAGAGCACCACGGTGCACGGAGGCCGGTTGCGCGGCGAAGACGTCGGCGTTGTCCGCGACGAGCCGGAAGTAGCCGGATCCCCACGGCCGCAGTGCCACCACGTCGATCAGGGCCAGCGAGGTGTACCGCGCGCCGTGCAGGAGATGGGCGCGGAGTGCGACGGCACCCCCGTAGTCGTGCGCGACGACGTGGGGTGCCTCGAGGTTCCAATGCCGCAGGAGGTCGGTGAGCAGTTCACCCTGGATGCCGAGATCGACGTCGTGGGCAGCGTCCTTCGACGACTGCCCGTACCCGGGCATGTCCCACAGGTAGACCGAGAACTCGGCGGCGAATGCGCGTGCGAACGGCCACCACAGCTGCGAAGACCACGGCGTCCCGTGGCACATCACTACGGCGGGGCCGTTCCCGAACTTGTCCCATGCCACCGACCTGCCGCGCCATTCGAGGGTCTGCGAAAGCTCCACACCCGCAGTGTGCCATCCCGCACGTGAGTGGCACGGTGTACTGACGCACACCGTGCCACTCACCTGTGACTAATGCACGAGGCCGCTTTCGAGGACCGAGTGCCCGCCCTCGACATCGTGACGGCAATCGACTGGGCGCAGCGACCTTCCGCCCTCGGCGACCCGCCGCCCGGCGACCGTCAGCATCGGGCGCGGAATCCCGATACCCATCACCGGCACGCCCGTCACATACCCTTCCTTGTAGAGATGATTCGACGCGTCGGCCACTTCGTCCCGGGTCAAGGGCGACGGCGCCCAGCCGACGGTCTCACCGATGGCGTCCGCGTCCAGAATCGGACTTCGATAACCTTCGCCAGCCTTCGCCAGAAGCCAACGCAGAACAGCGTCACGAACCGCCCATTGACGATCGGTAGCTGCATTCACATTTCAGTCCTCCGGTAATTGGCGTTGATGCCCGCGTGCACCATAGCCACCCGCAGGGAACAAGCAAGTTCGTGAGCTTTACTGCGCTTCTTGGGATCTCACGACTGCGACTCCGGTGGACTTTCCCATTTTCCCGGGTATGGTCGGGACGATGATGCCGGACCTCGAGGTGGGACGTGAATTTCTCCGTGCCCGCCCGTGAATCGACCTACGATGGGTGAATGGAGAGCGGAACCGACGCGACCAAGACCTGTTCGTCCTGCCACGGTCCGATCGGATACGAGATCAAAGACGCCCACGCCGGATTCGCGTCGCTGCCTCCGGGCAAGCGGTACCGGGTCTTCCACTGCATGAATCGATGCTCACGATCGGCCCCCGACGGCCTCGAATGCGGACACCGCCACGAATACCTCTGAAACACGTCATCGTTCAGTCCTTCGGTCCAAAAACATCGCATCGTCCCCTTGACCTCGAGTCCACTCAAGCTTTTAGCGTGGAGTGCATGACAACGACCGCCCCGTCACAGGCCGGCTGGTCCGAATTGCTCGGACCCCGGTATCGCTCGACCTCCGCTGTCCTCGCCGGCGGCGTCGGACTGCACGCCGTCAACATCTTCCTGACCACGAGTCTGCTGCCCACCGCCATCGGCGAGCTCGGGCGCGAATCGCTGTACGCGTGGAGCGCGACCGTCTTCATGGTGGCGTCGGTGATCTCGTCGATGACCGTGAGCCGCCTCCTCGCACACCGCGGGGCGCTCCGTGCGTATCTGTTCGCGCTGGCGCCGTTCTGCGCGGGCACGATGATCTGCGCGATCGGTCCGTCGATGGAGGTGCTCCTCGTCGGACGTGCAGTGCAGGGGATCGGCGGGGGCCTGCTCGCCGGCCTGAGTTACGCCGTACTGCGCGAGGCGCTGCCCGAACGTCTGTGGGCCCGCGCGACCGCATTGGTGTCGGCGATGTGGGGCGTGGGAACTCTCGCCGGACCGGCGATCGGCGGCCTGTTCGCCCAACTCGGCCATTGGCGACTCGCGTTCGTCGCGCTGGCGGTGGTCGCCGCGGTCATCGCAGTGATCGCGCCCCGCGCGTTGCCGCGCACCGAGCGTGTGCGGGGCGGCGAACCCGTCCCCGCCACGTCGCTCGCGCTGCTCACCCTGGCGACGATCGCGATCAGTGTGGCCGGCATCCTCGGCAACCGCACCCACATGCTGATCCTGATCGCAGTCGGAGTCGTGTTCGTCGCAGCGTTCCTGGCCTGGGAGCGGCGATCACCGCGCCGAGTGCTGCCGAAGTCGACGTACAGCCGGGCGTCGTCCCTGAAGTGGATCTACCTCACCATCGCGGTCCTCGCGTCCGGAACCGTGTCCGAGGCCTTCACACCGCTGTTCGGTCAACGGCTCGCCGGACTGGCGCCGTTCGCCGCGGGATTCCTCGGCGCCATGATGTCGGTCGGATGGTCGGTGACCATGATCTTCAGTTCCGACATCTCCCGGCGGCGCCCGAAGACGGTGGCCATGATCACCGGACCACTGGTCCTCGCCGCGGGCCTGCTCCTCACGGCGGCCCTCTGGCGCGACGTCTCCGGACTCGCCGTGGTGATTCTGTGGGCTGTCACGCTGGCCGCCGCGGGCGCCGGCATCGGACTCGCCTTCCCGCACCTGATGGTCGCCGCCATGCAGAGCACCGACGACGCGCACGAGGGCGCCAAGGCGGCGGCCGGGCTCAACACGGTCGAGTTGATCGCCATGGCCGTCGGGTCCGCGGTCGCCGGTGTGCTGGTCAATCTCGGCGCGCCCTCGACCCTCACCTCGGCGCAACTGCTGTTCCTCGGTCTCGGCGTCATCGCGACGGCCGGCGTGTTCACTGCGTACCGCGCGACCCGGCAGGCCGACCGAGGGAACGCCGACCCGTCCTAGGCCCGCGCTGCGAAGTGGTGCGCGCGACGGAGGATGTCGTGGGCACGGGCGAGTTGCGGCGGATGCCCGCCGTGCGTGACATGGCTACCGTCCGGGCCCAGTCGCTCGATCGTCGACTCGGCCCAGGAGATGTCGTCCGAGTCCGGCGCCATCGCGGTGTTGATCACGGGTACCTGCTCGTTCGCGAGCGTCAGTTTTCCGGTCATCCCCATCTCGCGGGCAAGTCGAGTGTCGTCCCGGACGATCTCGGCGCTCTGCGCCAGCGTCGGCCCGTCGATCGGAGCCGCGATCCGGGCTGCCCGGCTGGCGTTGACGAGCCGGGACCGGGCGTATGCCAACGCCATCGGGGTTCGTCCGGCGCCGGTGTCGCGGCAGTAGTCGCCGATCCCGAACGCGAGCCGGGTGACGGGAGCGGTGCGAGCAATGTCGTCCACGGCGACGACGGCCTCCGCCGATTCGATGAGGGCGACCAGCGGGACACCGGGGATCTCCGCGGCGGTGTCCCGGACCTGTGCGGGTGCTTCGGTTTTCGACAGCATCAGCCCGCGCAGCCCGGGCAGGCCCCGGATCGCGTCGAGGTCGCGCCGCCAGTGCGGGGTGGTTACGTCGTTGATCCGCACCCAACCCGGATTCCGCTCGAGCCATCCGGCGGCGCAGGCACGACCCTCATCCTTCGCGGCGAACGGCAAGCCGTCCTCGAGGTCGAGGATCAGCGCATCGGCGCCGGAGTCCGCCGCCGCGGCGAAGACCTCGCTCCCGACCGCAGGAACCAGAAGCCAACTTCGCGACATCGCGAGGTCGATCTCGCTGTGCTGGGCTGTCTCGACACTCATGCTGTTTTTTCCTCGGCCATACCGAGGAGTCTGCGCTTCACCGGGAGGCGGCACACTCGACGAAGCGGAGTGCAGCGAAGGGGTTCGGGCACCGCTTCGTCAGGTGCGGCGCCCGACCCGTCCGGTCCGGCTCAGAAGTCGAAGCCCCAATTGGCCGGGTTGAAGACGACGCGGTACCAGACGGCGGTGGCCGAGTCGAACGTGCACGGCACGATTACGACCCCGGACGTCTGTTCGAGCGCCGCAGCCTTCCCGCAGAAGTACTCCGCGCCTTCGCCGGACGTCTCGGCACGGTAGACGGGTCCGACGTGCCACGGTTCGGCACTCGCCGTACCGGCGCCGACGGTGGCTCCGAGGACAAGAGGTGCGGCCAGTATCCCGGCCAGTGCTGCGGCACGCCGGGCGGACTTCTTCTGCACGAGAGCTCCTTCGTAGGCGACGACACGACAGTTCTGTGTGGTTAGTTCGCACAAGAAGCGTCGGACGTTACCGCGGTGCTGCGGCCCTCTCCTCGAACACCTCGCTCGACCCGTTCTGCGCGGCGAGTGCGCGGGCTCTGTCCAGGGCCTCCTGGGCGGCCGCCTTCACCGTCGCGGGATCCTCGGCTGTCGCAGGCGCTTCGACCGGTGCGGGCGTCTCGACTACGTCGGGAGTCTCCGCAAGATCGGGGGTTTCGACGGCATCAGGGGTCTCCACTGCGTCCGGCGTCTCCACTGCGTCCGGCGTCTCCACTGCATCCGGCGTCTCCACGGGGTCGGGAGTCTCGATTGCCGGTGCGGGCGCCTTGGTGACGGGGGGTACCTCGACGGGCGCTGTGCCACCCTTTTTCAGATACTGGCCGCACACCGGCCACGCGCCGGGGCCTTGGGTTTTCAATACGTTCTCGGCGACCCGGATCTGCTCGGCCTGACTGGCTTCCGAGGGCACTCCTGTTCCGCCGTGGGATTTCCAGGTTTCCGGTGTGAACTGCAATCCGCCGTAGAACCCGTTTCCGGTGTCGGTGGCCCAGTCGCCGCCGCTTTCGCACTCTGCGACTTCTTCCCAGTCGTGCGGCGCGCCGAACGCGGTTCCCGCGCCCAGCCCCAGTAGAATGGTGGCGGCCGCGCCGATCAGGGCGATCCAGCCGAACGTGCGTTTCTCCATGTTGCGAGTGGTCATGCTGGCTCAATCCTCTCCGCGCTTGCGGACGCGGCATGCCGGCGACGACACGTCGATTGCCGGCGATCCTTTCGGTGCCTCGTCCCGCGCCTCGAAGGTGTCGGGATCACGAACCCGCGTCGGCAGATTTGCAGCGGCGGGCCCCCGAACGTGGCCTCCTCCCGAAATTCACACGGCATGAACAAGGTACGGATGTTCGACTATTGAGAAACGCGAGTGAAAATTGTGCAGTTCTGAGGTTTCGATACCCGTTCGAGTCCATGTCGTGACAATTCCGACATCTGTTGAACAGTAATGCGAATGCTGGATGACGATGCAGTGAACGCACGCTCCCGTCCTTCGACGGTGGCGGTGGACTGGCTACCCTGACGATCCCGACACCGCCGGAGTCCACCGGCGCGGGGACGAACAGGACAGTGCCGACATGTCGCATTCCTCAGCCGATCCGTGGCGCTCGAGCACCACCCTGGCGCGGTTGCGCGCCGGCCTGGCCACTCTGGGCCCCGGGGAGCAGCGAGTCGCGCGGGCCGTGCTCGCCGAGCCCGCGGCGGTGGTGGAGTTGTCGACGGCGGAACTGGCGGCGGCGTCGGGTACGTCCCCGGCGACGGTGGTGCGGGCGTGCCAGCGACTGGGATTCCGCGGATTCCAGCACCTTCGACTCGAACTGGCCCGTGTGACACCGGATCCCGAGGGGGCGGCGGCCACCCCGGTGGACACGGCGTTCGTAGCCGCCGCCGAGGCGCTCGCCGCGACTCGCGCGACCATCGATCCCGCCGGGTTCGCCGCCGTCGTGGACCTGATCGTGCGGGCCCGGCGGATCCTGCTGGTGGGCAACGGATTCTCGTCCCCACCGATCCAGGATGCCGCCTTGCGCTTCACCACCGCGGGTCGCAGTGTGGAGGCGCCGCTCGACATCCTGGGGCAGCAGTTCTCGGCGCGGCTGCTCACCGACCGGGACGTATGTCTCGCCGTCAGCTACTCCGGTGCGAACACCCACACCTTGCGGGCGTGCGCGGCGGCGCGTGACCGGGGCGCATCGGTCGTGGCGATCACGAGTTACTCCACTACCCCGCTGACCCGGCTCTCCGACCACGTCTTGTGGGCAGGCGCAGGCGTTCACGAGAACGAGGCGGATTCGTTCTCGGCGCGGATCAGCCAGTTCACGATCCTGTATGCCCTGCAGCGCGCGGTACTCGGCCATCCCGAGCAGCAGGCGGACGACACCGGGGCACGTGACGTCGTCGCGGACGCACTCAGCGATTCACTTCCCGACGAACCGGGTCATACGAACGAGTGCGGCAACCGGAACATGATCGACTGTTAGCGTTCCCGCCGCCGGTTGTTCCGATTCGCGGTCCCACCTGTTCAATCTCGCCCCACACGATGTCACCGACGGAACGCCGTTCCGGAACAGATGGAACGTTGAGTGACGAAGGATGAGTCGTGGAATCGATGGAGGTGGCCGGCACGTTCAACATGCGGGCGGTGGCGGGCCCCGGACTGATGCCGCACACACTGTTCCGCTCCGCGGCGCTCGACCACCTCCACACCGAGGGCCGGGACATGCTGTGCGCGTACGGCATCCGCACGGTGATCGATCTGCGCGACGCCACCGAACGCGCCACGGCCGACACGACCGGCGGCTGGACGGTCGCTCACCACCCGCTGTACGACCCGCGCACGGGGCCACCGCAGGCCGGCGACATCGCCCACGTATACCGATCCCTGCTCGACGACCGTGGCGGCGCGCTCGTGGAAGCGCTGCGCGCGCTCGCATGCTCCCCGGCCCCGGTGCTGGTGCACTGCACCGCTGGTAAGGACCGCACCGGGTTGCTCGTCGCTCTGGCGCTCGCGGCGGTGGGGGTGCCGGACGCCGTGATCCTCGACGACTACGCCCGGTCCGGAACGCAGGTGCGGCCCCACCGCGAGGAAGCGGTACGGCGCCTGTTGACGGAGCTGGCACTCGACTCGGCCGAGCACGCCCGCGCCCTCGAATTGCACCTGGATTCGCCGCCGTCGGTACTCGCCGGCGCCCTCACCCACGTCCGTTCCCGGCATGGAACCATGACGAACTACCTTCGTGCCCAGGGATTCACGGACACCGACCTCGCCGCTCTGCGCACACGACTGCTCGACGCCACCACCCTCACCGTGCTGCACCTGAGCGACGTGCACGCCTCCGCGTCCGCGCCGCTCCACTCCCGCGTCGACGGGATTGCCCGGGTGCGACGGGTCGCCGACCGCGTCGAATCGTCGACGCTGCGTCCCGACGTCGTCGTGGTCACCGGAGATCTGTCACACCACGGCGACGGGTCGAGCTACCCGGCTCTCGCCTCGGTATTCGACGAGCTGCGCGGCCGACTCGGGTGCCCGGTGGTCGTCGTCCCCGGAAACCACGACGAACCACGCCGCTTTGCAGCGGTTTTCGGACGGAACCCGGTCGAACACGTGCACGGTTTCCGGGTGATCGGGCTCGACACCGCGGCGGGATCGGTGTCGCGGGAGGATCTGGACCTGTTGCGTTCCGAGTTGCGCTCGCCCGCACCGAACGGCACGGTCCTGGCGCTGCACCACCCGCCGGTGCCGTCGCCCGCGGCCACCCTCGCCGGACGTGAACTCGCGGCCCCGGAGGAACTTGCCGTGGCGCTCGCCGGCTCCGACGTCGTCGCGATCCTCGCCGGCCATTTCCACCACCCGATGAGCGGGGTGTTCGCCGGGATCCCGGTATGGGTGGGTGGTTCGCTCGCCTACCTGCAGGACACCGGGACGCCGGCCGACACCGTCATCGGGTTCGACGCCCCGATGTACTCGATGGTCCGCTGCTCCCGGCACGGAGTCAGCGCGCTGCCGGTTCCCCTGCACACCCCCGACGTGCTGTTCCGGTCGAACCCCACGCTCACTGCCGCCGCATCCTGAACCGACCTCGTCATCCCCTCATCCCCCTTCGACCAGGAGAATTCGTGAAAACCCTGTCCCGCCTCGTATCGGCTGCCGCGCTCGGCACGGTCGCCGCGCTCACACTCGCCGCGTGCTCCGAGCCCGCCGCACCCGACGCCGAACAGACCGGCAACGCCGACAGCGGCGCCGGGACCCTGACGGTGTACACCTCGGAACCGCAGGCCAAGATCGACGCGCTCGTCGCCGCATTCACCGCGGAGACGGGCATCGACGTGGAGGTGTTCCGCGCGGGCACCGGCGACCTGACCGCCCGCATCGAGGCCGAACGCACCACCGGCACGATCGGCGCCGACGTTCTGCTCGCGGCCGACGCCCCGACCTTCGAGAGCTACAAGACCGAGGGTCTGCTGCAGCCGTACACCCCCGCCGACGTGAACACACTGAATCCGGACGTCGTCGATCCGGACGGCTACTACGTCGGCACCCGCATCATCCCGACGGTGATCGCCTACAACACCACGGCAGTCGACGCGCCTCCCACCGCGTGGAAGGACCTGGCCGACCCGAAGTACCGCGGCCAGATCACGCTGCCGAATCCCGACGTGTCCGGTGCCGCCGCGTTCAACACCGCGGTGTGGCTCAGCACGCCCGAACTCGGCGAGAGCTGGCTCGAGGCCCTGGCCGCCAACGACCCGGTGGTCGCCGAGAGCAACGGGCCGGTCGGGCAGGCCGTCGCGGCCGGAACGCAGCCGGTGGGCATCGTCGTCGACTACCTGGTACGGGAACTGGCGGCGAAGGGATCGCCGATCGCGCTGGCCTATCCCACAGACGGCATTCCGTACATCTCGCAGCCGGCCGGCATCTTCACCGGTTCGGACGACACCGAGGCGGCGCGGAAGTTCGTCGACTTCCTCGTGAGCAAGCAGGGTCAGGAACTCGCCGTGAAACAGCAGTACCTGCCGGTGCGCGGCGACGTCGGCACCCCGGACGGGGCACCGGCACTGGCCGACCTGGCGTTGCTCACCCCGGATCTGCAGGAGATCACGAAGATCCAGGACGACGCGGTCCGGAAGTTCAATGGTCTCGTCGGTTAGGTCCGCATCCTCTCCCGCCGCCCGGGTCCTGCCCGGGCGGCGGTTCGATCCCGTCGGGGCCGTGCGGGTGGCGCTGTGGTTGTTCGTCGCCGCCGTGATCGTCGCGCCGCTCGCCACGGTCGTGTCACTCGGGCTCGGCGGCAACCACATTGCGCAACTGATCGACGACGACATCGTCGGCGCCGCGACCCACAGCGTGGTCTCGGCCGGCCTGTCTGCGATGTTCGCGGTGGTTCTCGCGACCGCGATGGCGTTGCTGCTCGACCGAACCGATCTGCCAGGCCGCGGCGTTCTGCGCCTGATCCTGTTGTCGCCATTGCTGATCCCGCCGTTCGTCGGGGCGATCGCGTGGACCGGCCTCCTCGGCCCGAGCGGCCTGGCGAATCGGTTCTGGGGGGAACGGTTCGGTGGCCCGTTGTGGAACATCTACGGCGGTGACGGCGTCGTCTTCCTACTGACGGTGCACGCGTACCCGCTGGCGTATCTGATCATCGCGGCGGCGCTGCGGAAGGTGCCGGGCGACCTCGAGCAGATCGCCCGGATCGGCGGTGCCTCCCCGTGGCGCGCGATGCGCACCGTGACGCTGCCGCTGTTGCGTACCGCCCTGCTCGCCGCGTTCACACTCACCGCGGTGTCGAACCTGGCCGACTTCGGGATTCCTGCCCTGATCGGGCTGCCGGAGCG
This sequence comes from Rhodococcus sp. ACS1, assembly GCF_002300155.1. NCBI lineage: Bacteria > Bacillati > Actinomycetota > Actinomycetes > Mycobacteriales > Nocardiaceae > Rhodococcus > Rhodococcus sp. ACS1. The sequence continues at coordinate 120,667 of NZ_NSDZ01000007.1, read as the reverse complement.
ATACGTGACGTTGTCGACGATGGTGTACCGCTACATCCAGTCCGGCACGGTGGACCGGCCGCTCGAGGTGGTCTCCACGATCGGGATCGTGCTGCTGATACTCGCCGTCCTCGCGGTGTTCGTCGATCGGCGACTGTCTCGGCGCAGCAGGCAACTCGACGGTCCGGTCACCGCCCAGCAACCGTTGCCGCTCGGCGGTGCCCGCATCCCGACCGGCGCACTTGCCTGGACCGTCGGTCTCGCGCTGACGGGGCTTCCGCTCCTCGCGCTCGCCTCCCAGGCGCTGCTCCCCGCCCCGGGCGTGCCGCTGACCTGGGACAACCTGACACTCGAGAGCATCGTGGCTGCCGTGACCGCACCGGGCACCGTAGTGGGCGTGCAGAATTCGCTCCTCCTCGCCGTCGGCGCGGGAGTTGTGTGCGCTGTCGCAGGCCTGGTGATCGGAGTGCTCACCACCCGCACCCGGTCGCGGGACAACACGAGCCTCGATCTTCTCGCCATGCTGCCGCAGGCGGTGCCCGGACTGGTCATCGCGGTGGGCTGGCTGATCGTCGGCCGCTACACGGGCCTGTTCGACTCTCGTTGGGTGATCCTGTGCGCCTATGTCACCGCGTTCCTGGCGATCGTCGTGCAGGCGGTGCGTGCACCGCTGTCCACCACCCCCACGTCGCTGGAGGAGGCGGCACGCGCATCCGGCGCGTCCCGCCTGCGGACGCTGCGGGACGTGCCGGTGGCGATGACCGTGCCTGCCGCGGCGACCGGCGGTGTGCTGGTGGCGTTGACCGCGGTCCGCGAGCTGACCATGTCGGTGCTGCTGGTGGCACCCGGCACCCAGACTCTCGGGGTGTCCATCTTCAACCTGCAGCAGACCGGCGACTACAACGCCGCGTCCGCGCTGTCCCTGCTCGTCGCGCTCGTCGGCATCGTCGGTCTCGGCCTGTTCGCCGGCACCCGCGCCGGGCGCTGACCACTCCACAGATCGGAGTCCTCTTCATGTCCGCGATCACCCTCACCGGTGTCGACCTCCGCTACCCCGACGGCACCGCGGGACTGTCCGGTATCGACCTGGACGTCCGCGACGGTGAGTTCGTCGCACTCGTCGGACCGTCGGGTTCGGGTAAGACCACCCTGCTGCGCACGGTCGCCGGGTTTCTCGCCCCCACCGTGGGGCTCGTGCGGCTGGGCGACGAGGTCGTCGCCGACGGCACCCGCGCCGTGCCCCCCGACAAGCGTGGACTGGGAATGGTGTTCCAGCAGCATGCGATCTGGCCGCACCGGAGCGTCGGGCGTAACGTCGCGTACCCGCTCGAGGTTGCCAAGGTGCCGCACGCCCGGCGCGCCGAGCGGGTCGCGGACGTGCTCGATCTGGTGGGGCTGCCCGGGTTGGCGAAGCGTGATCCGGCGACGCTGTCCGGTGGGCAGCGCCAGCGTGTCGCGCTCGCCCGGGCGCTGGTGGCGCAGCCCCGCGCGCTGCTGCTCGACGAGGCGCTGTCCGCGCTGGACGAACCGCTGCGCGATCGGTTGCGTCTGGAATTGCGCACCCTCACCCGCGCGCAGAACCTGACGGTCGTGCATGTCACGCACGATCGCGCCGAGGCCCTCGCCCTCGCCGACCGGGTCGTCGTGCTCGACGGCGGGCGGATTCAGCAGGTCGGGACACCGGAGGAACTCGTGCAGCGACCACGCTCGGCGTTTGTCGCGAAGTTCCTCTCGGACGCGAACCTGCTGCCCGGCACCGTGTCCGACCATGGCTTCTCGAGCGCCGACGGCGGTGTGCACGTGGGTCGGGATCGGCTGGCGGACATGTCATCCGGAACCGGCATCCTCGCCGTGCTGCCCTCCGACATCGAGGTGACGTCGACGGACAGCGCGGGTACTACCCAGGGGATCGTGATGTCGTCGCTCTTCGGGCGCGAGGCAAGCGACGTCGTCGTGTCCTGCCGCGGCGCCGAATTCCGGTGTGCGGTCCGCGGAACCCGGCCGGTGGTCGGCGACCGCGTCCGGCTGACGATCCGCCGAGGCCTGTTCTACCCGGCCCCGACGAAGGCCGACGTGCCCGCTCCCAGTGCGGCGGCGCTCGCCGGATCGCGGCGATGAGCGAGACGACCCGGTTGGCGCTGGTCCGCCACGGCCGCACCGACTGGAACCGGCGGGGGCTGTTGCAGGGCCACACCGACGTACCGCTCGACGACGTCGGCCGCGGGCAGGCTCGCGATACCGCGCGGATACTCGAAGCCGAGGCGTGGGACACGGTGGTCACCTCCCCACTGTCTCGCGCGGTCGGCACCGGCCGGATCATCGCGGAATACCTCGGGATCGGTGTCACGGGAACGCATTCCGGACTCGCCGAACGAAGTTACGGCGCCGCCGAAGGGCTGACCCGCGAGGACGCCGAGCGTCGGTGGCCGGACGGCGCCTTCCCGGACCTCGAGTCACTGCAATCGGTCTCGGCGCGGGGTTGCCGCGCCCTCGGCGCGATCGCCGGGACCTACCCCGACGGCCGAGTCGTAGTGATCACGCACGGGGCGCTCATCCGCGCGGTACTCGGTGACCTGTCCGACACGGTGGTGCCGCGCATCGTCAACGGCGCGGTCTGCGAGATCGAATGGGCGGGAGTGTGGCGGGTCGTGTCGGTCAACCGCACCGTCTTTCACGGTGTCGCGGACCCTGCGTAGTCCTTCACTCCGGGCGCCGAGCGTCATGACCTGCGCCGTCTCACCGTCGTATCGGCCGACGAACCGATCATGGGTTCAAGCCGCCACAATCCGGCGGCGGCGAGCACGTGCCACAACGCGTGGCCCGGCAGGAGAGTACCCGGCCTGCAGATCGGCGTCCGGTCGCCGACGGCGCCGAGCAGCGCGCCGGACGCGACAAGCACTGCCGCGACGATCGTCGTGCGCCGCAACTCCGGTCGGACGCGGGCGCGTTCGAGGCAGAGTCCCACCGCGGCCGCGGCGAGGAGTGCCTGCACGATCGTCGACGCCGTCGGGCCGGCAGCCACGGTGGGGATCATCAGGAGCGAAACAACGAGCCACCACCCCGGCGACAGCCGTCGGCCGAACCGATCGGACGCGGCGTCGACGGCGATGTACGCGAGCAACGTCGCGATCGGGATGTCGTGCGCGTATCCCTGCCACGGAGGGTCGGGTCCGTGCTGGACGAGCGACCCGACACCGACCGCGACGATGAGCAGGCCGTAGGTGATGGACGGCGCGTCGCGCCGGCGACCCACGAGGACTGCGAGGCCGGCAACCACGAAGGCCAGGCTGGTGACAGCGGCCGCGTGCTGCGCGATGAAACCTCCCATACTCCGAGGTTTCCAAAGCCGCCGACGCACCGCAAGCACGACCGGGGCGGTCGCACGAGTGGACGCGGGATAGGGCAACGGCGCGCCGAAAGCGCGAACAAAACCTTCCAGTCGGACTTTTTCTGTGGCATCGTAACGATCCATGGGGGAATCAGCAGTCGCCGCCGTCGCCATCTACCACGCGCCCGCAGCGGACCGACGGGGTACACCGGCCGACGGACGCACCCTGTTGATCGAGGACGACACGGACGTTCTCTTCGATGGTGTCGTCGTGCCTCCGCACGGGTGGCTCGAACACGTTCGCGCACTCGGTGCGGTCGGCGTGATCGCCGGAGCCGGAATCACGGCCGCGCCCGACTGGCAGCGACAACTCCCCCGCCTGGCCCGCGAGAGCGAACTTCTCGGGTCGATCGCCACCGTCACGTTCACCAACGCCTCCGGCCGGGAGGATTTCCACGCGTTCGCATACGAGGTGGTCGCCGCGTTGCGGCCGGCACTGCCTCCCGAGGCTGTGCACGATGCGGGGTTTGCGCTCGAGGACGACCGGCCACACCGCGCGGTCCTCGAGGTCGTGGACAGTGCGGTGCGGCACCGAGTCGCCGTTCCCGCGCGGATCGTGGACATGCTCCAACGGCGTGCCACGGACCGCACGTCGTTCGGGTGGCGGGACGCCCGAACGCTGACGCGTCTTCTGCGGAAGATTCGCACACGCTGACGGTCGACACCCCGCTGTGCAAGACTCGAATTTGCACGGACGACAGTGATGCGCCGGACCACCCTGATGCGGAGGGCGTCATGTCCCGATCGGTACCCGGAGATGCTCCGGACGACATGGGGCACACGGCGTACGCGCGTGTGCGCGCCGGCCAGCTGAATGCGGTTCAGGCGGCCCTCGAGGACCACACGCGACGCCTGGACTGGCCGCGAGAACAGATCGAGCGCTACCGGACCGCACGGCTGCGGGCCCTGCTCTCGCACGCCCGTGAGCGGTCGCCGTTTCACGCCCCACGGCTTCGTGGTCTCGATCCGTCGACGGCCACGGTCGCCGACCTGGCGTCGCTGCCGATGATGACCAAGCAGGACGCGCAGGACAAGTGGGATGCGATCGTCACCACTCGTGACCTCGATCGCGAGCGTGCCGAACGGATTCTGGCCGAGCAGCAATGGTTTTCGTACACCCCGGGAGACGCACAGATCTTCAGCTCGGGTGGGTCGAGTGGTGTCCGCGGCGTGTACGTCTGGGATTGGCAGTTCTCCGTGTCGGCCGCGTGCCTGGCCTGGCGGATGCAGGCGCGGGAGGAACGGCGGGCGCCGGTGCAGTCTCCTTCGCGCCTCGCCGTGCTCGCGGCCGGTGTCCCTCCGCACGCGAGCACCCCCTTGTTCGATGTGCCGACCGCACCGGGGATGGAGACCGTTGTGATCCCGGCAGGCGCACCGTTCGACGAAATCGTCGCCGCCGTGGCCGCGGCTCGCCCCACGCACCTGGTCGGATATGCGTCGGTGATCGGACGGCTCGCCCGAGCATCCTTGGCCGGCGGTCTGCAGGTTCACCCCGTCCGGGTGAGCACCAACTCCGAGCCACTGCTGGACGAGGATCGGCAGGCCATCGGCGAAGCCTGGTCGGTGCCGATCCACAACCTCTGGGGGTCGACCGAGATCGGCGTGCAGGCAGTGGGTTGCGGACACGGCGAGGGACTGCACGTGTGCGAGGACGAGGTCGTGCTCGAACGCGTCGACGACACTGGCACCCCGGTCGCCGCCGATGCGCCGGCCGCGCGAACACTCGCCACGGGCCTGGCCAACCGGGCGTTTCCCTTCATCCGCTACGACCTCGGCGATCAGGTCACGTTGCTCCCCGGCACCTGCCCGTGCGGAAGTGCATTCGTGCGCGTCGCCGACATCGGCGGGCGGCGCGACGACGATTTCCGATACGGGACGAAGACGGTGCCCGCGAGCACGTTTCGTTACGTCCTCGGCGCAGATCCGCGTGTCTCCGAGTACCAGGTCAGGCAGACCGTCGACGGTGCGGACATCTTCGCGGTCGGCGACCCCGACGTCGCCCGGCTGACGTCGGCTGTCGCCGAGGCGTTGCGCCGGCAAGGATTGTCCGATCCGCAGGTCCGGATCGAGGTCGTCGACCACCTGCAGCGTCATCAGGCGAGCGGGAAACTGCAGCGGTTCATCGCACTGCGGTAGCGCGCAGTCGGTTCTCGGCACCCGCCCGGTCGGCCCGGCCGGACAGGGGTCGCCGTTCCTCACCCCAGGGTGTCTGTCGCTGCGGCCGCTGCCGTCCGACGATGGTCGTACACGGTCACCCAGTCGAGGAGCAACGATGACGGACAGTGATTTCGGGGCAGTCAGCGAAGACGCCACAGGCGCAGTCTCCGACGGCACGGATCTGAATCGCGTTCACGCCGAGATCGCCCGCCTCGACGCGGAGATCCTGGACGCGGTCAATCGCCGCCTCGTTCTCGCACAGCTCGCGGCCCGTACCCGGGTCGAGTCCGGTGCACCGATGGTCGCGCTCGGCGGGGAGACCGACGTGATCCGCCGCTATCAGGACGAATTGGGCCCCCGAGGTTCGCTGCTGGCGCTGGAATTGCTCCGGCTGGCGCGGCCACCCTTTTCGTCGACGTACCGAACACGGTAGCCGCACCGACACTCACCTCGGTCGACACCGATCGCGAGAGCAGTGCCCAGCAGTCCTCGCGACGCTGGGCACTGTTCGCCTGTCCGGGGCGATTCAGCGCCATCACGTGGGAAAACCGGGCCAGATGTGGCACGCATCATATTCGCGACACTGAAGTTGCGGCGTTCACCCATCGCATTCGGCACCGGCAGAGCCACTTCGGGTGCATCATCAACTACCCTGTCCTGAAGGACGCGGGTTTGCTGCTCACGTTCTCACTGGCTGTGAGAGGGGTGGCTGCTTTAGGCACGGTTGATTGGGCGGCCCGGTAGTTGTTGTGCCCGAGTGCGGCAATGTTGGCGGCGGCGTTATGGTCCGCGTGACCGGTCCATCCGCAGCCGCGGCACCGGAACAGTGCTTGACTGTGCCTGTTCGCGGTGTCGCAGTGCCCGCAGAGGTGGCACGTCTTACTGGTATTGCGAGGGTTGATCACCTGCACCGGCACCCCTGCCGCGTGCGCCTTATAGGTGATCTGGTCGCGCAGTTGCGCGTATGCCCAGGAGTGCAATTGTTGCCGTTGTCTGCGTGCGAGCCGTACCCGGTCCCGGATTCCCGACAGGTCTTCTACCGCGATTCCTTGACCGGTGCGTTGCGCCTGGGCAACAATCGTTTTCGAGAGTTGATGATTGATGTCGGTGGCGTACCGAGTCTCCTTCCTCCGCCGTTTCTTCAGTTTCCGTTTCGCGGACCTGGTCCCCACCTTCTGCAGCGCGGACCGGATGGTTCCGTTCTTTTTCCGGCGGGCGGTGACCGCACCACCGGACCACCGGACGTCGAGTTCGGCCGGGTCGTCTGCGGTGGTCACAGCCAGGTTCACGATCCCCAAGTCCACACCCAGCCACCCGGCGGGGTCGTCGGCGGGGACCAGCTGCTGCGGTGCGTCGGTGTCGACGGTTGCATGCAGGTAGAAACATCCGTCCCGGAAAATCAGATCCGACTCGCCTGTGCGGTCGGCGAGCATTGTCAGCTGCCACGGCGCGCACACGAATCCGACGTTGCGCATCCGGCCCGCGCTCGTCCAGATCGACACCGTCGATCGATCGATCTGCCACGACAAGCACCGATCGTCGAACGGTTGGCCCGCGTCCTGACGGAACACGATCGCCTTACCCGCCACCTTCGCATACCGTGTCGATCCCGGCGTGCCGTAATTCCCGTTACGCAGGTTCGCTGTCCGGGTCGCGTACGCATCCGCGACTTTCTTGATGACCCGGATCGCCGGTTGCGCCGACAACCCGCACGCCTTGAGCTGGGCATAGACCTGCTTTTGCAGCGCGAACGGGCGCCGATCAGCGGCGGTGTGCGCGAGCTGCGCAACCATGTTCGCCCCCGCATTGCACAACTCCAGTGTCGATTTCAGCGCCACATACTGCTCCGGGGTGGGAGCCAGCTTCACGACAACGATCCGCTTCACACCCTGCGCCTTTCCCTGCGGATACTCTTTGGTCTATGTCACCGAGATGGACGCCTGACCCGAACGTACGCCGCGGCCGTAGCGTTGTCTACAACCTACATGCGCACTTGGTCTTCGTCACGAAGTATCGTCGCGGTGCGTTCACCGACCCGATGCTGACCCGATGCGAGCAGATCATGGCAGAGGTGTGTGACAAGTTCGGCGCAACGTTGACCGAGTTCACCGGAGAAACCGACCACGTCCACCTATTGATCCACTACCCACCTACCGTGCAACTCTCCACCCTGGTCAATAGCCTCAAGGGCGTCTCCGCTCGATACCTGCGCCAAGAGTTCCCCGACCACATCCAGAAATACCTGTGGGGCAATCACTTCTGGTCACCGTCCTACTTCGCCGCCTCCGCCGGCGGAGCCCCGCTCGCCATCGTCGCCGAGTACATCACCAACCAGAAACGACCCGAACCCACACAAGAAAGCGACCCCGCTACGCGCGATCGCGCAATACAGAATCAGCTTCCTCCCGGCCCCCAAGGGCCAGGCTTCCTCTGATCAATCCGGTGAAGTCCATGCGCGATTTCCGATTCTCGTTCAACATTTTCGGTTTCGACTCCCGAGATGCCCTTCTCGACCGATGCCGTCACGGCGAGAGCGCCGGCTACGACACCGTGTTCGCCGCCGACCACCTCGGCGCCCCGGCACCGTTCCCCCTCCTGGTGGCCGTCGCCGGCGCCACCGGACTGCGGGTCGGAACTCTGGTGCTCAACGCACCGTTCTGGAACGCCGCCCTGCTCGCTCGCGAGATCGCGACGACGGACATCCTCACCGACGGAAAGCTCGAGGTCGGTCTCGGTGCCGGGCACATGAAGTGGGAGTTCGACGCCGCGGGTATCGAATGGAGGCCATTCGGCGGCCGAGTCGAGCAGTTGTCGGAGTTGGTCGACGGCCTCCGCACGTTCTTCACCACGGACTTCGACGAGCTACCCGAGGGCCGCACTGTGCCACGACCGTTGCAGCGGCGTGGATTCGGCGGCTCGGGTCCACCCCTGATCATCGGCGGTACCGGGGACCGCGTGCTGCGGATCGCGGCCGCCCACGCCGACATCGTCGGTGTCGCGGGCACATTCCAGATTCCGGGACGACCCCCCGGCACATTCCGCCTCGCCACCGCGGACGAGGTGGCCGAGCGAATTCGCTTCGTACGGAACCACGCCGGTGCGAGAGCCGAGGGCATCGAGTGGCATCTACTGGTCCAGTTGGTCGTCGAGACGGACGACCGCCGGGCCGCGGCGAACGAGATCGCGGACCGGCTCGGCGGCACCATGTCGGTGGCAGACGTCCTCGGCACCCCGTACGTCCTCGTGGGAACCGTGGAGGAGATGGCCGAGCAACTCCGGAGCCATCGGGAGCGTTACGGCTTCTCGTACGTCACCGTCCACGAACCGTATCTGGAGGTGTTCGCCCCCGTGATCCGTCGACTCCGCGAACAGAGTTGACGGACAACGACTCACGGCGTGTTGATGTACTCCTGGATGGCCTGCTGCGCCTTGGGGTTGCCCTGTCCCATACCGACGATCGCACCGGTGATCGCGCCGATCGGCGTGCCGATGATGCAGCCGGCGAGACTGCCCGGGAACATCGAGACACATCCGACGCCGAGACCGATGAGCGCACCGATCGCGGTGCCGGCCGCTCCCCCGTTGGCCCAGCCGACGCCGAGTTCGTTGAGCATGTTCTCGAGGGCCTTCTGCTTGTCCACCTCGTGCCGACCGGGGATCGCCAGGGCCGGCGTTCCCGTGTTCGGCACGACGGGGTCGGCATGCGCCGTGCCGGCTCCGAGTGTCACCGTCGCTGCGACGAGGACCGATGCTGCCGATTTCTTGATCAAGTTCATCGCGATCCCACCCTGCTGAAGAAGGAAAAACCGGTTCCGACTGTAACCTGCGGCTGCATCATCGGTGGCGAAACCGCGGCATCGGAAGAGTACCGCGGTGAGCGCCCGTCGGCACGGGTGAAAGCCGTCAGTTCACGCGCCGGTTGAACAGTCGTTTCGCCCAGAGGTAGCCGAGCAGCGCGATGCCGGCGCTCCAGCCGACCGCGAGCACTGCGCTGCTGCCGACGGGGCCGCCGAGAAGCAGTCCGCGGATGGTCTCGATGACGGGGCTGAACGGCTGGTACTCGGCGAACCACCGGAGACCGGCCGGCATCGAGTCGGTGGGGACGAACCCACTGCCGAGGAATGGCAGCAATATCAGCACCATCGGGAGGTTGCTCGCCGTTTCGACGCTCTTGGACACCAGCCCGAACGCAACGGACAGCCAGGTGAGTGCGGACGTGAACATCGCGAGCACCGCCGTCGCCGCTACCCACTCCCCGAGTCCGGCGGTGGGCCGGAAACCGATGAGCACGGCGACACCGACGACCAGGACGAGGCTGATCAGTGTCTGGATCATGCTGCCGATGACGTGCCCGGTCAGCACGGACACCCGTGCGATGGCCATGGTCCGGAACCGGGCGATGATGCCCTCGGTCATGTCGGTGGCGACCGAGATCGCGGTTCCCTGGGCGGCGCTGGCCACGGTCATCAGGAGGATTCCGGGTGCCACGTAGTCGATGTAGGCGCCGCGTCCGCCGTCGGGATCGCCGAGTCCCGCTCCCAGCGTGCCGCCGAACACGTACACGAAGAGCAGGAGGAGGATGATCGGCATCCCGACGAGGAGCACCGTCACCGACGGGTACCGGACCATGTGCCGGAGGTTGCGTCGCAGCATCGTCGCCGAATCGCTCAGCGCGTAACCCATGGTCGTCATCGCACGCTCTCTTTCCTGGTTGCGGCGCGCTCGGTGAGCGCGAGGAAGACGTCGTCGAGATCGGGTGTGTGGACGGTCAGGTTCTCGACCTCGATCGATGCGTGATCGAGCCGATCGAGCAGCGCGCGCAGCGATTGCACGCTGCCGTCGCCGGGAACCTGCAGGGTGAGCGCTTCCTCGTTCCGGGTCACGTCGCCGAGCAGCCGGGATGCGGCGTCGAGTTCGCGCACCCCGGGCAACGCCAGGGTGATGTGGCCGCCCGGAACGAGCCTCTTCAGCTGTTCGGGGGTTCCCTCCGCGACCAGCCTGCCGCCGTCGAGGAGTGCGATCCGGTCGGCGAGCCGATCTGCTTCCTCCAGGTACTGGGTGGTGAGGAAGATCGTGACCCCGTCGGCGACGAGTTCGCGGATGATCTGCCACATGGCGCGGCGACTGCGCGGATCGAGACCGGTCGTCGGCTCGTCGAGGAAGATGATCCGGGGATCGCCGACGAGGGTCATCGCCAGGTCCAGCCGGCGGCGCATGCCACCGGAGTAACTCCCGGCCGGCTTCGCGCCCGCCTCGACGAGATCGAACCGGGCCAGCAGTTCCGTGGCCCGGGCGCGGCCCGCGTCGCGCCGCAGGTGGTGCAGATCGGCCATCAGCATCAGGTTCTCGCGACCCGTGAGGAGGTTGTCCACCGCGGAGAACTGGCCGGTCACACCGATGGTGGACCGAACCGCGTCGGGCTCGCGGGCGAGATCGTGACCCGCGATCCTCACCTTGCCGCCGTCGGGAGCGATGAGGGTGGACAGAATCTGCACCATGGTGGTCTTGCCTGCGCCGTTGGGCCCGAGGAGCGAGAAGATCGTTCCCTCACCGATGTCGAGGTCGATGCCGTCGAGGACGACTTTGTCGCCGTAGGACTTTCGCAGCCCGGTGGTGGTGATTGCGGACCGGGTGGTGATCGATGCTGTCATCACTCTGCCTTTCGACTGGTCGACTTCGGGGAATCGGGGCGGCGAATCACGATGTCGCCGAAACCGGTACGGGCGCGCACCTCGACCGTGTCGTCCGTCGATTCGGGCCGGTCGACGGAGTCCAGACGGTTCTGGACCTTCCCGAAGGACGTGTGCGCGTCGAGCCGGGCGGCGGTCCCGGAGCGGATGCCGATCTCGATTCGACCGTGACCGGTTTCGAGCGACGCCGCGCCCTGCGTCACCTGCCCGATGCGGATGTCGCCGTTCGCGGTTGCGGCGGCGAGGTCGGCGCGGGCGTCGTCGACGGAGATGTCCCCGTTCGCCGTCTTCACCCGCAGTCCGCCGCCGATCGCGCCGATCCAGTTGTCGCCGTTGGAGTTCTTGATCACGGCGCTGCCGTCGATCGCGCCGACGCGGAGTTTTCCCGACCCCGTGCTCAGGTCCGCATCACCTGCAACGTAGTCCACGGTGACCGTGCCGGCCCCGGTGTGCACGTCGAGCGGGCCCGTGTCGCCGAGTTGGACGTCCCCCGCCGATGTCTTGACGCGGCACGCGCCGAGCCGTCCGGCGCCGCGGAACGTCGCCACCGACGCCTCGCCCTCGAACTCGGAGCCGGTCGGCAGCGCGATGGTGACGTCGACGGAACCGGCCTTGCCGAACAGGCCGAGACCGCGCTGCTTCGGCGCCTTGACCAGCAGTCTCCCTGCGGAGTACTCGACGCGGGTCTGCTCGGCGGCGCGAACGTCCGATTCCCGCGAGCCGTCGCTGGGGCGCACGTCCACGACCGTGTCGTGGCGGTCGCTCGCCGTGATCCGTGCGTCGCCGACGACGAGTTCGACCGTCGCCGAGATCGGCGCCGGGGTGCTGAAAGTGGGCATGGTTGTCCTCCGGAATGTGGTGGTGGCGAATGAAAGGACGGGCCGGTCGGGTCAGCGCACCCAGCCCGTGAAACGGTCATTGCCGCGTGGAGCACGCCGTTCGGAACGATTACTGCCGCCGTCGGACTCCAACCCCGCGGCCGCGGACCGGACGAGCCAGGCGTTCACAGACAGCCCTGCCTCCCGAGCGGCCTCCTCGACGCGGTCCTTGAGGTCTTGCGGGAGACGAAGGTTGATCCGGGTCATGGCGCCGTCTTCCAATTCCGGGATCCGAGGCGGCGACATGTCCGGACCGGATGCGGCCTGCTCCTCGAACAATCGCTCGACCGGCGCGGGAGTGACGACGAACGTGGGCTCACGTCCGCGGAGACGAAGATCCACCGAACCCGGTGCGAGGTCACGGGTGATTTCACTGGCGGCCGCCGACAGCGCGTCGAGTAGCGCGAGCCGGACCCCGGACTCCAGTGGTGCGGTGAGTCGCTCGGCGAGGGCACGGGCGTCGTCTCCCCCGGCCTCGGCGGCTACGGCGAGTTCGTGACGGAGGGATGCGACGTAGGGCGTGAGATCCATGGTGCCATCATGGCATCACATTGGCACCATCGCAAGACTCGGCCGAAGATCGATGTGCCACCGTGGTGTCACGGCGGCACAATCGGTCACCGCGCGCGCAGGTCACGGCAGGAATTCAGGCAGCCCGAACGGCTCGAAGTGCTCCGCACCGATGAACGAGGTCAGCTCCGCGATCTTGGTGCCACGCAGGGTCAGCACCGTGATCGACCAGCGGAGGTGGGTGCCGGCGTCCTCGTCCCACAGATAGAAGGCCACGGCGGGCTGGCCGTTGGCACCGACCGGCAGGTGGCGCCACGAACCACACCCCGTGAGCGGGACCCGGACCGCGAAATCCGTGACCGCGGCCATGCCGCGATACCAGTGCGCCATCGGTGGCATCGACCAGGTGACGTCCTCGGTCAGCAGAGCGACCAGAGCATCGGCATCACCGCGTTCCAACGCGGTGGAGTACCCGGCGACCAGGGCACGCAGATGCGCGTCGTCGATTTCTCGCAAAGTTCGAGACTGGGTCACCGAGGGAATCTTCTCCGCCACGATCGCCCGGGCCCGCTGCAGCGCGCTGTTCACCGACGCCGTCGTCGTGTCCATGGCGGCGGCGATCTCGGCGGCGGAGAACCCCAGGACCTCGAAGAGCAGCAGGGCCGCCCGCTGATTGCCCGGCAGATGTTGCAGTGCCGCAACGAATGCCAGTTCGACGGCCTCGCGCTGCTCGTAGCGGGCGGCCGGCCCCACCGCACCGGCGGCCAGTCCCGCATCGGCGTAGGGACCCAGCCACGCCACTTCGGTGAGCGGGACGTCGCCGACGACGGCGCGATCACTGGACGGACCCAGGTCGACGGGCAGGGCCCGCCTACCGCGCGATTCGACGGCGTCCAGGCACGTGCGCGTCGCGACGGTGTACAGCCAGGAGCGCAGTGCGCTGCGGCCTTCGAATTTCGCGAATCCGCGCCACGCCCGCAGCAGAGCGTCCTGCAGGGCGTCGTCGGCATCGTGGCTGGAGCCGAGCATGCGATAGCAGTGGGCGTGCAGCTCCCGGCGCAACGGTCCGACCAGCCGCGTGAACGCGGCGTCGTCTCCGTCCCGTGCTCTGGCCAGGTCGGGATCGTCGGCATCTGCCGGCGCGTGCGGTGTTCGAACGGAGTTGTCGCTCACAGGGGACGATTCTGCCCCACCGGCGACTCACGCATCTGGCATCACCTGGTGGGGGTAGGGGCCGGTGTCGGCGCCAGCGACATCCCGGCGTAGATCTCGTCGAGAACGGTGGGCAGCAACGCGTTCGCGGTGGTTTTACCCTCGGGCGACAGAGTCAGATTCGCCCAGATCACGAGCGCGACGTCGTTGTCCGGGTCGTACCCGATGAACGAGTTGAAGCCCGGCAGCTCACCTCCGTGGTAGTACATCGACGCGTTCGGCCCGAAACGCTGGTAGCTGATCCCGTAACCGTATTGCTGCCCGTCGGGTGCGTCCGGGTCCTCGGGTTGCAGGCTGTCCCGCCATTGTTGCTGGTATTCCGGATTCAACACTTTGCCGGAGACCAGCGCCCGGATCCATGTGGCCAGGTTGTCCGCGGTGGAGATGGCGCCCCCGGCGGCAGTGGCGTAGGACGGATTCTGGTTGGTGTAGTCGAGGGGTTGCAGTGTTCCCGCCCGCGCGGCGGCCTGCATGTCGGCGGGATACGGCTCGTCCACTAGAGCGTAGGCCGATTCGCCGTACATGTAACCGTGCGAATACGGATCCGGGATCGCCGTATCGTCGGCGGCGGGTAACGAGGTCTGGTTCAGCCCGAGCGGCCCGAGCAACCGTTCCTGGAACTGCTCGGCCAGTGGGCGACCGCCGACCTTCTCGGCGATCAGACCCAGCAACGCGTAATTGGTGTTGTTGTATTCGTACGACGTGCCTGGTGGGAAGTTCGGCGGCCGGCTGAACGCGATGTCCAAGACCTCCTGAGGTGTCCAGGCCTTCGCCGGGTCGCTGTCCAAAGTCGCCGCCAACTCGGGCGAACTCGTGTAGTTGTACAGCCCGCTGCGCATCGTCAACAGCTGTGCGATGGTGATGTTCTCGCCGTTGGGCACGTCGGCGACGTAGGTCGACACCGGGTCGCTGAACCGGAGCTTGCCGTCCTGTGCCAGCAGGACCGTCAGGGCCGCCGTCAAGGTCTTGGTGTTCGAGGCGATCCGGAAATGAGTCTGCGCAGCCGGCGGTGTGTCCGCGCCCAGTTCCGTGGTGCCGACCGCCGCGACGAAGTCTCCCTGCGGGGTGCGGAGCTGCACCACCGCGCCGGGGATCATCAGCTCCTCGGCGGCAGCGTCGACCGCAGCCTGGAATGTGGCCGGATCGATGGAATTGAGCGCCGAACCCGAAGCAGTGGTCCCCGTCGCCGTCGTCGCGGCAGGCAGTGAACCGTTCTCCGAGGTCGTCGGCTCGGACGTCGGCGAGCACCCAGCGATCACGAGTGCGCCGCACGCCGCGATCACAACGAGGCGGGTGGCGCGCAGTGTGCGGAACCGACCCACTCCATTTCTCCGGCCCCGCATGTACTCCACCGGGAAATCCCTCATCGTCGCCATCACCGCCTCGGCGCCATGGTTCGAGTACCGCGCCGACGGGCGGCACCAGCTGGCAGGCCTTCTTCGAATCCTAGCCCGAGAGCCCACTCACTCCGTCGCGATCACCGGAACATTTCACTGCGGAAAGACATACTTCTACCTGTATGCGCGAACTGCTTCCCACCGCCGAGGCCGTCCCAGGCAACCGTCCGACACGGAAGGCACATCCATGAGCACGCGACGCAGCATTCACAACACCTCGTTGACCGACGGCGAGATCGTCGAGCAATCCGACATGGGCTCGATCACCCGGGTGACAGCGGACACCTTCCCGATCCTGAAGCGCCTGTCGATCAACCCCGGAGCGATGCGCACCTCGCATTGGCACGCCAACGCCAACGAACTCACCTATTGCCTGTCCGGAACGTCACTTGTCTCCGTGCTCGACACCGGCAGCGTGTTCTCCACCTTCACTGTCGGCGCCGGAGAGATGTTCCACATCGATTCGGGATCGCTGCACCACATCGAGAACATCGGCGACGAGGTCGCGGAATTCTCATCGCCTTCCGGAGCGAGCGCCCCGAGGACTTCGGTGGAGCCGCGTTCGGCGCGATGACCGATGCCGTCCTCGGCAACACCTACGATCTCGACGCCTCCGACTTCACCGCTCTCCGACGCGACACCGCGGACCGCGCCCTGGCGGCGCGAATCGGCGATCCCGTGGTGCCGTCGGCGGCGAAATGGGTTATGTGCGGCGCGGATCGGCGCGGATGACGGTCATGGACCCGGACGGCTCCCTCGACACCTGGTATCTCGAGCAGGGGGACGTGTATTTCATTCCCCGCGCATACCCACACCACATCGAGGTCGCGGGGTCCGACGACATCCATTTTCTGATTTTCTTCGACCAGCCGACGCCCGGTGACATCGGATACCGCGCATCGGTCAGCGCGTACTCCCGCGAAGTCCTCGCCGCCACGTTCGGCACCCACATCGGCGATCTGCCGAATTTCCCGTTCACCCCCGCCGACCCGCTCATCGTCACCCGCAACAACCCGCTCGACGAACGCGGAGAGCGGTAACCCGTCGTACCCGGATTGCCGCCGTTCCCGCTCCGGTTTCAAGAATTTCCCCGAGGGTAATTGGGGTGTATGGGCGCACGAGAGAGGACGACGACACGGTCGACGGCGCTCGCCGACGCTCCCCCGGGTCGACTGCCGCGGAGGCAGCCACTCCCGCCCAGGCGGCCGGCAAGCTCGACATCAGCGTCGGCCGGATCGCGGCACGGCCTTCCCCGGCGGACCGAGACGGCGGCCCGGCCGACGCGTACGGATGCCGGCACCGAATCCGCGACTAAGCCGACGGGGAAGCGTCCCCGGGACACAGGGTCCCCCGCACCGGCCCACACCCGATCCTCCGGCGCCGGCCGCTCGCGCCTGCCCGATCCGGTTCCGCAGGACTTCGGGGACGTCACCGAGTGGCTGAAGGACCAGGTTCGCCACCTCGTGGACGCACTGCGGGACCGCGGCGAGATGGAGGCGCAGAATCTTCGGCAGAAATTCAAGAAATGGTTGGCGTCGCTCGTCCACGAGGTGATACACAGCAACGCCGGGGTCGGCGCCGGACTCGAAGGCATTCGCGCCGCCTTGACGGGTAAGAATCCGGTGTGGGCCGCGATCAAGGCGCTGGTATCCGGCTTGAGCGGAAAGGCCAAGTTCGGCCTTGTTCTCCTTCTGATCGTCGCGCTGCTGCTCGGACCCGTATTACTCGTGGTTCTTCTGCTGGTGCTCCTTGTCGCAGTGATCGTCGCTGCGGTACGAGCCGCCGCCCAGTGACATTTTCCCGCTGTCACAGGGAACGCGTTGCAACTCAACGACTCTCGAAATACGACAACGACGCGTCGATATCGCCACCGCCCGTGTAAATACGCAGAAAGCGTGCTCCGCGGCACGCCGGCCGAACCGACTTTTCTGCCGCTGGTTGAGCGTCGTGCGGCTGGGGTAGTCGGGAGACGGCGCCCCCTTACCGCGCACGGTATTGCGACACATTGCCGAAGTTGGCGAGAGGTGCGCCGGCGACTACTCGGTAAAGGGGTTCGACGATGAAAACCAAAGGTCAGGTGGCGTTGGCCGTCGGCGCGGGGTACATGCTGGGCCGAACACACAGGATGAAAATGGCACTGATGCTGGCGGCTGCGGGTGCGACCGGACGCTTCCCCGGCGGGCCACGCGACTTGTTGGAACGCGGCACGAAGGTGCTCGCGAACTCCCCCGAGTTCGCCAAGATCAGCGATTCGGTTCGACAAGAGCTGGTCAGCGCGGCGAAGGCCGCGGCGGTCACCGCAGCAAGTCAGCGCATCAACCAGCTCAACAACCGGATTCTGTCGGGCGGCGGCGAAGCCGTCAGCGACGTGGGCGACACAGTCGACGACACTGTGGGTGGTGTCGGTAACTCGGTCGGCAAACTCAGCAGTCTCGGAAAACTCGGCCGCAAGCGACGCGGTCGGTCCAAGGACGAGGAGTACGACGAATCCGAAGTCGACGAAGAGCCGGACGAACAGTACGCCGACGAGGACGAGGACTACGAGGAGCCCGAACCCGACGAGGAGGAAGCCGCCGACGAGGAGGCACCCGCTCCACGCAAGCGACCCGCCGCACGTCGACGCGCGTCCAGCACCAACGGCAACTCCCGGCCGTCGAGCAGGTCGCGCAGCGCGAAATCCGACGAGGACGACGAGGAAGCCCCGACCCGCGGCCGCCGGACACGGGCCAAAGCGACGACTGATTCCGCGCCCGTCCGGCGCGGCGGACGGTGAGCACGATGACGAACGCCGCGAACAAACTGCGAGAAGCCGCACCGGGAGACGGGGGCGGATCGTCGGGTGTGCTGCAGGAGGCACTGCAGAAGCTGGTCGGCACGGTGACGGAGAAGGCGCTCACATCGGTCTCCGACAAGGTGCAGAACGCGTCCGGCAGGCTCACCGATTACGCCGAGGGCGGCGGAGGCGGGCTGCTCGCCGCCGTGACCGGTTCCGAGAAGCTGGCCGAGGGTGAATCACCGATCAAGTCGGCGGTGAGCGGTGGCTGGCAGGGCGCCAAGCAAATGGTCAAGGACACCGCCTCTGACGTCAAGGAGGCCGTCACCGGTGGTGGCGGCAGCAAGGGCAAGAAGCTCAAGTTGACCAACATCGTCGAAACGCTCGATGTCGGGGTCCCGGTCCAGCTCGCCTACAACCAGTGGACCCAGTTCGCCGACTTCCCCTCCTTCATGAAGAAGGTCGAGCGGGTGGAGCAGGAATCGGACGAAAAGCTCGAGTGGAAGGCGCAGGTGTTCCTGTCGCACCGCACGTGGGAAGCGTCGATCATCGAGCAGGTTCCCGATGAGCGGATCGTGTGGCACTCGAAGGGTGCCAAGGGTTATGTCGACGGCGCGGTGACGTTCCACGAGGTGACTCCCGATCTCACCCGCATCGTCCTCATCCTCGAGTATCACCCGAAGGGTCTGTTCGAGAAGACGGGCAACATCTGGCGGGCCCAGGGACGACGAGCGCGACTGGAGTTGAAGCACTTTGGACGCCACGTCATGACGCAGTCCGTTCTCCATCCCGACGAGGTGGTGGGCTGGCGCGGGGAGATCCGGGACGGCGAGGTGGTCGAGCCCGACGAGGAAGAGACGCAGCCGGACGAGTCGGACGAGCTCGACGAAACCGACGAAACCGACGAAGCCGAAGGCGAGGAGAGCGAAGACGAGGAGCCCGAGCAGGACGAGTCGGAGCAGGACGAGTCGGAGCAGGAAGAGCCCGAGGAAACCGACGAAGACGAGTCCGAGGAGGAAGAGGAAGAAGAGGAAGAGGAAACACCCCCGCGGGCACGTCGAGGTCGCCCACGCAAGACCGCTGCGGCCGCCGAGGACAAGGCAGCCCCGAAGAGGCGGGGCCGCCCGCGTAAGACTGCCGCCAAGAAATCCGCCGGCTCGCGTCAAGGAGCGCGGCAATGACGGCAATACAACCGGCGGGAGGCGGCGGAGGTGGTGGAGTCAGCGGCGGCCCCAGCTCCAGTAGCCTCGCCGACGTCATCGACACCATCCTCGACAAGGGCCTGGTTATCGATGCCTACGTGCGGGTGTCACTGGTCGGTATCGAACTGCTGACCATCGACGCGCGCGTCGTCGTCGCCAGTGTCGACACCTATCTGCGGTTCGCGGAGGCCGTGAACCGGCTCGAGATCGGCAGTGGCGAGCCGAAGGGTCTGACGGACCTGGTCGGCGACGTCACCGAGGGTGGCGCCAAATCGAAAACCAAGGGTGCGCTCGAGGCCGCGGGTGACAAACTCGGCGACATCCTCGGCGGCGGGCAGGAAGAACCCGAGCGCGAGCGGGTTTCGCGCAAGTCCAGTCGAGGGGACAAGTGATGTCTACGTCAGAAAAGTCCAACGACGCACCCGAGGAGCCGCGGACCAGCGGTGTCTACGTGTACGGCATAGTGCCCGCGGATGTGGAAGCCGAAGAGGACGCGGTCGGCGTGTGTGACGGACCGGTCAGCATCGTCAAGCACGGCGACATCGCGGCGCTCGTCAGCGAGATCTCGGTGGACAGGCCGCTCGGCAAGCCCGAGGACCTTCGAACCCATGCGCACGTGCTGGACGGTACCTCGCGTGTGGCACCGGTGCTCCCGCTTCGTTTCGGGGCGGTCATGACCGATGAGGACGCCGTCGAGAAGGAACTGCTCGAAGCACACGCCGACGAGTTCGCGGCAGCGTTGAAGGAACTCGAGGGTCGAGCGCAGTACGTCGTGAAGGGGCGGTACGTCGAGGAAGCGATCCTCCGGGAAATAATCGAGGAAAACCAACAAGCGGGCGAACTGGTCGACGCGATCCGAAATCAGCCCGAGGAGACCACCCGCGACGCCCGGATGGCGCTGGGCGAGATCGTCAGCAACGGCATCGAGGCCAAGCGGGACGAAGACACGCGCACGGTGGTCGAGGCGCTCGAGTCGCTGTCCGATTCGGTCAACGTGCGGGAACCGACTCACGAGGAGGAGGCCGCGCAGGTGGCCGTGCTCGTCGAGGTCGCCCGGCAGGACGAACTCGAGAAGGCAGTCGGAGACCTGGCCGAACGGTGGGACGGCCGCGTCGAGATGCGCCTGCTCGGACCCCTCGCCGCCTACGACTTCGTGGTGACGCAGAAGCCGGAGGGCTGACCGATGGGCCTGCTGTCGTTCATCGCCACGCTGCCGCTCGCCCCCGTTCGTGGAGTGATCTCGCTTGCCGAGCTGATTCAGCGGCAGGTCGAGGAGGAACTCCACAACCCCGCGAGTGCGCGGCGCGCGCTCGAGGAGTTGGAGGACGCACGCGCGGCGGGCGAGATCTCCGCCGAGGAGGAAGAGCAGGCCCAGCAGGCCATCCTCGACCGCATGACCGGAACGACACGGCCCAGCAGTACGGAGAGGGAGTGATCGGCGATGGCAGAAGAGGAGCCACCTCCGTTGCCGGCACCCGAGATCGCGGAGATCGCAACGCGTGACATTGCGCAATTGACCGGCAAGAAACCCCTGGGTGCCACATCGGTCATGCCCACCGACGACGGCTGGACGGTCGAGGTGGAAGTGGTCGAGGATCGGCGGATCCCGTCGTCGACGGACATGCTCGCGTTGTACGAGGTGGTCGTCGATCTGGATGGAGAACTGTTGTCCTACCGCAGAACCCGCCGCTACATCCGCGGTGTCGGTGACAGCGGGAGCACGCAGTCATGACGATCGCCGGCGGCGGTACGAGCAACCTTCCGCAGAGTTCGGGCGGCGGATTCGGCGGCGGGCATCAGTCGACGAATCTCGGCGAGATCCTCGAGCGGGTGCTCGACAAGGGGCTCGTGATCGCCGGAGACATCCAGGTCAACCTGCTCGACATCGAACTGTTGACCATCAAGGTGCGGTTGGTCATCGCCTCGCTGGAGACGGCAAGGGAGGTCGGGATCAACTGGTGGGAGAACGACCCCTGGCTGACCGGCAAGAGCAGCGACCTCGAACTCGAGAATCGAAAGCTCAAGGAGCGGATTGCCGCACTCGAGTCCGACAGGTCGGTCCGCCCTGCCGTCGAGGCCGCCGACACGGTCGAGGTGGAGGCGAGGCGTCAGGAGCGCGACGATGACCGCGGATGACGGTGTCTGGCTCTACAGCATCACGACGGACGGCGTCGGCGATGCGCAACTCGCCGGGGTCACCGGCGTGGCAGGCGAGCCGGTCCGGGCGGTGACGTCGTCGGGTCTGGTCGCGGTGGTGGGGACGGTGAGCCTCGGCGAATTCGGGCAGGAGCCTCTGCAACGCAAACTCGAGGACCTCGACTGGCTCGCCGCAACCGCGAGAGCCCACGACGCCGTGGTGGCGGCCGTGTTGCGCAACGGCCCCACCGTTCCGTTGCGATTGGCGACCCTCTATCTCGACGACGAGCGCGTCCGCCGCCTCCTCACGGAACGACAGGAGGAGTTCGGTGCGACGCTGCGCCGGGTGACCGGTAGGAGCGAATGGGGCGTCAAAGGATACGGCGACGCCAAGACGCTGTCGCAGGACGTGAAGGAGGAGCCGCCCCCGACGGGTGCGGCCGGAAAGGGAACCGCGTATCTACTGCGACGCCGTGCGGAATTGAGCGCGCAGCAGGACGTCGAACGCAAAGCGGCCGGCCACGCGGGAGAAATTCACACCGCGCTCCTGGACCGGGCCGTCGACGGGGTACGCCGGCAAGTCACCGACCCGGTGCTGACCGGCAAGCGGGCCTGGATGATCTTCAACGGCACCTACCTCGTCGACAATGATCGCGTCGAGGGTTTCGCTGCACTCGTCACGGCACTCGACACCCAACGTCCGGGCATCACATTGGAATTGACCGGACCGTGGCCGCCGTATTCGTTCGCCGGGATCGACGGGTGAGCCATGAGTGAGATGGTCCCCGCGGACGACACTCGACGCATCGCGCTCGTCGATCTACTCGACCGGGTGCTGGGCGGCGGTGTCGTCATCACCGGTGAGATCACGCTGTCGCTCGCCGACGTCGACATGGTCCGCATCTCCCTGCGCACGCTCATCGCGTCGGTGAGCGCACTTGTCCCAGATCCGGCCGAGCAGGATTCCACCGATGGCTGAGCCCGAGCCTGTCGATTCGGATGTCCCGAGCGACATCGGTCGCCGGGTATTGCCGCAGCGGATCGACGCGGATCCCGAATCGGTCGAGAAGGGCCTGGTCACCCTCGTGCTGACGATCGTCGAGCTACTGCGGCAGTTGATGGAACGGCAGGCGCTGCGCCGAGTCGAGCACGGCGATCTCAGCGACGACCAGATCGAACGCATCGGGACGACGCTCATGCTGCTCGAGGAGCGCATGGCGGAGCTGCGTGATCATTTCGATCTCACACCCGAGGACCTGAACATCGATCTCGGACCGCTGGGGCCGCTGCTGTCGAACGAATAGGCCGGACCCTGAAAGCGTCGTCGATATCAATGTTTGAGGGCGTTCTTGATCTTCTTTCCGGCGTCCTTGACCTTGTCTCCCATCTGCTTGGCGTTGCCCCTGGCCTGTTCTTTGCTCCCCTCTGCTTCGAGGTGGGCGTTGCCGGTGGCCTTGCCGACCGCCTTCTTGGCGGCGCCCTCGGCGGTTTCGACCTTGTGCCGGATCTTCTTTCCCATGTTCATGACGCTGTCCTGTCCTCTGCGGTCCCTCCCGATTGCCCTGCGCCACCGGTTTCAATCACGCCCCGTGCGGCGTCGCATCCGATCGTGCGATCACCGCCGCAGCAACAGCGCGCTGTCCCCGAACTCGTGCCACAGGTATCCGCGCGCGAGTGCCTCGTCGTAGGCGCGTCGGACGGCCGCCGCGCCCACCACCGATTCGAGCAGCATCAGGTGGGAAGCCCCGGGCGCGTGCCAACCCGTGATCAGCCCGTCCACCACGCGGGCCGGCCGCCCCGCGCTCAGCACCAGGTTCGTCCAGCCCCCGCCCGCCACCGCCAGCCCGTCCGGCGTTGCCCGGGTCTCGAGAGCCCTGGTCACCGTGGTGCCGACCGCGATCACGCGCCCGCCCGCCGCGCGACGATCATTGATCAGCCGCGCCGTGTGCTCCGGCACCTCGTACCGCTCGGGGATCGGCGGCTCCCCGCGCTCGGGCGAGGACACACCCGTGTGCAACAGGATCGGCGCTGTCACCACCCCCGAGGTCGCGAGATCGGTGACGATCGGATGCGTGAACGGCCGCGCGGCGCTGGCCATCTCGGCGCTCCCACCGGTCCGGCCGAAGATCGTCTGGTAGTAGGACAGGGGCCATCGCTCGTGGACGTACGCGTACGTGATCGGACGGCCCGCGGTGGCGAGCAGTTCCGCGGCTACGTCCGTGACGCCGTCGACCGAGGCCCGCCACAGCCGGGTCGAACCACGGGGCCAGGGCTCCTGGAGTGTCGCAACGGCGCCGCGCGACAGCCTGATCCGCGTTCCCTCCGTGACCGAGTCGAGGGCTCCGGATACCGGGCCCGGCGCTCGCACCTCGACCGCCCAGTCGCCACCCTCGAGTTCGGTGGAGAAGTGCACGACCACCGGTCCTACCGTGTCGACGGTGCCGTCCATTGCCGCGGCCAACGTCGCCGACGCGTTCACCACCACCACGTCGCCCGGCCGGAGAAAGCGGGGCAGGTCGTGAAATGTGCTGTGCACCAAGTTGCCCCGGTCGGACACGAGCAGCTTCACCGAGTCCCGCAGCAGGCCCCGCTCCTCCGGCGGGCCGCTCGCCTCCAACCGCTGCGGCAGGACGAACCGGAATTCGGTCACGGAGTCGCTGCCCGACCGGGTCACGACGACACTCCGGTGTTCGCGGCCGCGACGTCGGATGCACGGTACCGGCCGCTGGGCGGTCTCGTGTCGAGCAGCCTCAGCAGGGCCGGGACCACGGTCTCCGGCTCGGGCCGATCCGAGATGTCCTCGCCGGGGAACGCCGCCTGGTGCATCGCGGTGCGCATGTCGCCGGGATCGAACGCGTAGATCGCGAGATCCGGCTCCTCGACCGCCAGTACCGCGGTCGCGTGGTCGAGCGCCGCCTTCGCCGCACCGTAGCCGCCCCAGCCCGCATAGGCCTCGACCGCGGCGTCCGACGAAATGTTGATCACGATGCCGTCCGCGGCCTTTATCTGCCCGATCAGCGCGCCGATCAGCGCGAGCGGGGCCAGTACGTTCGTCGTGAAGACCTGGGCCAGTGCGTCCTCCGGGTACCGGGTCAGTGCGGGCATGGGGCTGGGGCCGAGCGCGCTGGCGTTGTTGAGGAGCAGGTCCAGTCGCCCCTGCGCCTCGATCACCTCGGCGATACGCTCGCGATGCCGCGGATCCGTCACATCACCGGGGACGGCGGTGATGGTGCTCCCCCGCGAGGCGACCCGATCGAGCGGTTCGACCCGCCTTCCGGTGACGATCACCTCCCAGCCGCGCTCCGCGAGCGCGAGTGCGCTCGCCCGTCCCAATCCTGCCGATCCCCCAGTGATCAGCGCCGTTCTGGTGCCGTTCATCGCGGACTCCTTGCCTCCAGTGACATCTGGCACCATCTTGAAACCTGAAGTCCACTTCATGTCAAGGGCCGCTGTCCTGCGGGGCCGGTCCGGGCGGGGCGCCCGCACCGAGGGGTGGGATTCCGAGGTCGATCGGACGATAATGAGTCCCTACCGTGAGACGAATGCGCCACGTGCCACGACCCGCGCTGAAGCCTGCGAGCCGAACCGGGGCGCCAACAGAATCGAGAGTGACTTCGCATGAACACAGTCGCAGTGCGCTCGGCGATCGCAGCGGCCGCTGCATTCGCCGCCTTCGCCGCACCCGGTATCGCGGCCGCAGCACCGAACCTGCACGGGGATCCGACGACTCCCGGCACCCAGGTTCAGGTGGAGAGCGAGCCGGGCGACTCGAACAGCTACACCTGTGGGGCAGTCGGCGTCGCGGGAGCCGGAGTCGGCTCGAATTCCTCCGGTAGCGCCGGTTCGGTCAACGGCGCCTATTTCGGACCCGGCCCCGTCCAGGGCGGCTGCGTCGGTAGCGACGGGTCGGTCTACTTCCCGACCGGCAACGCCGAGTAACAGCGCGCCGCACGCGATATCTAGATCCGCGTGACGGTCGCGAGCCAGGCCGGTGCGCCGTCGCCGTGGAATCGCGTGTGAATCCGGTCCGGTTGGATGGCTGCGATGGTCCATCCGGCTCCGGGGTTGAACGCTGCTCTCAACTCCTCCCGGCTGACGGGGTGCGGGCCGGCATCGGGTCCGTCATCACTGAAGCACAGCACATACAGGATCCCGTCGGGTTCGGTCACCGAGGCCAGACTCGCCACGTAGCCCGGCCACTCGCCGGCGTCGAAGGTGTGGAACAGTCCGCAGTCCAGCACTGTCGCGAACCGGCGTCCCAGCGTCTCCAGCCGGAGTGCGTCGGCCGCGGCGAACTCTATCTCGATCCGACGATCCTCGGCCTTTGCCCTAGCGATCGCCAGCGCCGTCTCTGCCACATCCACGCCCACAACCGACAGTCCCAGCACGGCGAGGTGAAGTGCGTTTTCGCCGGTTCCGCAGCCCGCGTCGAGGACCGCTCCGGCGAATCCGCCCTCGGATGCCACCCGCACGATCGCCGGCTGGGGCCCGTCGATATCCCAGGGCGCACGGCCCTCGTGGTACGACGCATCCCAGGGCAGCCCCGTCATCCGCTCGTGGCTGGTCGGTTCCCGACCGCCGAACGGATCGTCGGCTGGAGGTCCTGATCGCTCCGACACCACCGCCCCCTTCCTGCACCCGATCGCGCCAACCCATCGTGACACGGCAATGCGTGACACTCGGCCGGTTCCTCGTACACGCGATCCGCTCATTCGCCACCGTCGCAGGCCGTCACATTCCTCACAAGGTCACGGCCCGCACCCGGAGGTTCGGGTGCGGGCCGTGCACGAAGGGATGAACGAACCGCACCTTCGGCGTCTGGGTCAGAACGTTCCTACCGATACGGTCCGACGACCCCCTTGATGCTGATCTGAACTCGAGTTGTTCGGTGAAGGGTGAGATCCAGCCGTCAGGTCTGCGTAAGCATTTGGGCGGCGGTCGCGGAACAGGCCCCAACTCGCTCGCTGAGTGCGCAGCTGCTCCAAATCGTATTCGTGAAGGATGACGCCCTCGCCGTCGCCGCTGAGTTCCTCGACGACTTCTCCCCGTTGATTTGTCATGAAGGATTGTCCGAAGAAGTCGATGTGCGTGGAACCCTGGCTTTCGCAGCCAACCCGATTTGCGGCCACTACGGGCATCATGTTCGCGGCAGCGTGTCCGCGTTGCACGTTCTGCCAATGGGCGTGTCGCAGAGCAGTGTCCTGCAGGTCTCCCGGTTCCGTGGCGTGTTCACCGTGACCGTCATCGGCGATGGGACTCGATCCGATTGCCGTGGGGAAGAGCAGGATCTCTGCGCCCTGCAACGCCATGATCCGTGCCGATTCGACGAACCACTGATCCCAGCAGATGCCGACGCCGATGGTGGCGTAACGCGTGCGCCACACCGACAAGCCGGTGTCGCCGGGATTGAAGTAGAACTTCTCGTGATATCCGGGACCTTCCGGTATGTGAGTTTTCCGGTACGTTCCGAGCTTCCTGCCGTCGGCGTCGATGATGGTGACGCTGTTGAAGTACTTCTGGCCGTCACGTTCGAATGTGCTCACAGGGAGGACGATCTGCAGTTCATGGGCGAGGTGACGGCACAGTTCGACGGCCGGATTCTCGTCGATGGGCACAGCGAGGGCGAAGTACTCGTCGCCGAGGGTCTGGCAGAAGTACGGCGTTTCGAACAGCTCAGGGAGGGCTACGATCTGAGCACCCGAGTCGGCTGCGTGGCGCACGAGTCGTTCGGCCGTCTCGAGGTTCGTGTGCGGGTCCCAGGTGCAGGCGAACTGGGTGGCCGCCACGGTCACCGACCGTGGGTTCGTTGCGAGGGTGTGTCTCATTGGGCGTTGCCTTCTACTGGTGGGTGTACTGGCTGGTGGTGTCGGAATCGGATTCGGTGTCGGGGCTCGACCGGCTTTCGGGGTCCGGATCGGCCTTCGATTCGCTCAATCGGTCGAACAGCTGGCCGACTCGGTTGCGTTCGGTATCGTTCATCGGCGCCGAGTAAGTCACCGCCACATAGACGGCAGCGTTGACGGCCAAGGCTGCGACGCCGGAGGTCAGGCCCCCGAGCCATGGGATCGACACCGGGTAGAGCCACTGCAGCACGGCTGCCGTAGCGAAGCCACTCGACATCGCGGAGACTGCCGCGGCTGCAGTGCCTTTCCTCCAGAAGATGCCCAGGAACAGGGTCGGGGCGAGTTGGCAGATGCCCTGGTATGAGATGAGAGCGAGGGTGATCAGTCCGGAGGAGATACCGACGGTGGCGGAAGCGCCGAGGGCCGCCAACAGCGTCAGCACCCCCACCGCGATGCGTCCGATCCTTGGATCGGTGACCCGAACCCCCTTGGCGACACCGATGATATCGTTCGCGGTCTGAGTGCCGAGCGCCTGAAGGTTGGCGCCGACATTGCCCATGGTGGCCGCGACCACGCAAATGCCGGCGACGGTGATCAAGCCGATGCCGCCGACACCGGCGGCGATGAACCATACATCGTCGGGTGCCTCCGCGACACCGGGGACGCTGGACGCTGCGATCGCCATCAGGGTCAGTGCCGCCCCGAAGATCAGCAGGACCGGCGCCGCCTGTACCGCCGAACGTTTGATCGTCGCGGCGCTTCTCGCAGTGAAGAGTCGAACAAAGATGTCCGGCCAACACCACCCTCCGAGCGCACCGGTCAGTATCAGCGACGAAAGGTACAAAGGCCCCAAGGCGCTCCCCGGACCCGGCAACTCGAAGTGGGTCGGGTCGACGTCACCGAATCCGTGGCCGTTACTGACCAGCCAGGTGAGCAGGCCGAGAATGACGAGGGTGCCGACGAAGTAGGCGACGATTCCCTGCACCATGTCGCTGATGATCACACCGCGCATCCCGAATCGGATTGTCCAGATCTGTCGCAGCCCGATCACCATGATCCCGATCAGAACGGCGGTCGCTCCGCCGATTCGCCCGAACGACAGGTACTGGAACACCAGTGCCAGCGACTGCATCCCCAGAACGATCCACGGGAAGGATGCAGCGATGCCGATCAGCGCTGCGACCACCCGCACGGCTCGTGAGTTGTAGCGGGCGCCGAGGAGATCCGCCTGAGTTCGCAGGTCGTACCGCTTACCCCAATCGTGCACGGGTTTGGCGAGGAAGAACATCAGCACGACGGCGAGCAGCGAATAGATCAGTGAGTAGAAGCCGATGACCCCCGCGCCCGCCGCGAGACCTGCAAACGAGATGAACATCGTTCCGGGCAGCCAGGTGTTGAGGAACGCCATCGTTCCGAAGAACGATCCGAACGAGCGTCCTGCCGTCGCGTATTCGCTGAACGTCGCGTCTTTCCGCTTGGTCAGCTCCAACGCGGCAACGACGATCAGGAAGAAGACGGCGACGCTGCCATATCCGACGAGCATGTTCATCGACGATCACCGGGGTCCGAGTCGAGGGCGAACATTACGAGCAGGCTCAGGGTGATGGACACACCGGCTGCGAGGAAGTACCCCATCGACAGCAAGGCGGTGCCGTTGCCGGCAAGCCAATGCAGCGGCGGCGCCAAGCCGACGGCCAAATCGAGCATCAGCAGCCCCGCGATGACAGGGGAACGCCACCTACTCGCGGGCGAGCGGGTCGAATGTGTCATGTGCAAACTCCGAGGTAGAGCCGCCGAAGGCGGATGCCGGAACGTTCCGGCACGCATTAATCGTGCTCGTAACCCATGTCACATGTCAAGAGGTGTTACCGAGGTTTCCCGAATCGCTGGGTCGGTAGGATCGGGGCATGCCCACAGTGACGATCGTCGATCTGGCTCGCGAACTCGGCCTGTCGAAGACGACGGTGTCCGATGCATTGGTCGGATCCGGGCGGGTGTCGGAGGCGACTCGCCAGCGGGTGATGACGGCCGCGCAATCGATGGGGTACGTGTCGAATCGGGCAGCCCGGTCTTTGCGTCGGCGAAGCACCGGGGCTTTCGGGTTGTATATCCCGTCCGAGGTTCGAGGATTGTCCTTCTACATGCATTTCGCTTTCGGGGCGGCGGACGCGGCGGCGGCGGTGGGGCGAGATCTCACACTGCACACGCGAACGTCCGAACATTTTCAGGTCGACGGCGCGGTCGTCATCGATGCCCTGGACGAGGATCCGGTGGTCGAGAGAATGCTCAGCGCATCGATCCCGATAGTCTTTGCCGGGCGAAGCGGCCCACTGCCCACGGAGCCGCAGGGAACGATCGAGATCGACCATGCCGCGGTCGTCGATTTCGTTCTTGGGCAACTCGAGTCAACGGGAACGCGGCGTCCAGGATATATCGGCTTGGAGTCGTTCCACGGCCCCAGGTGGGCGGCGGACTCGGCGCGCAGCTTTGAACAGTGGTGCCTGCGAGAGCGCTTCGAGCCGCTTGTGTTCAGTCTGCCAGCCGACCCGAGCGAGGCCGAGTTGTTCGCCGTTCTCGAGAGGTTGGTCGGCGAATGTGAAGTCGACGCAATTGTTTTCGGACCTCAAGGATTGGCAGCTCGCGCCGTGCCGATGCTGCACGCGCTGGGGAAGGCGCCCGACGCCGACAGCGAGAACGGTTTTCGGGTGGCATCCCTTGCAGGTGACCCGGTCAGCGAGTTGGGAAGTTCGCAGATATTCGCAGTGGATCTCGCTCCTCGCAGTTTCGGTCGAGAGGCCATGGAGCTCCTCGTCGAGCTGTCCACCTCACTGCCGGCCGCGCCGCTACACCGATATCATTCGGCGAACCTGTCACGCACGTCTCCCTCGTCTGTGCAGTAATGGAATCAGGCCCTCCCCACTTACTTGCCCTCGAACTCCTCGCTCAGAGCTCGAGCAATCGCTGGAAGAACTCGCGATAGCGCTTCAGCGCAAGACGAAGGTCCTCCGTCGAGCCCTCTTCACCTCGGGCCCACTGCTCCTCGAGCCGCGAACGCGCCTCCGAGAACCCGGTCGTGATCCGGTCGACGACGTCCGACACGAGACCGTCCGCCTTCTGCACACACTCTCGGGGATCGTCGACGAAGCCCGCCTGAACCTCGTCCCAGCGCAAGCGAAGAACCGAAAGTTCATCCTCGGCGAACAGTGTCTGCCCGACCGGCGTGTCGGCGTCCTGTGCGGACGGTCGAGCCCCCTCGGCCGACGCGGGTCGGGCCTCGCCCGCCGAGTCCGGGACCTCCGTCGGCCGCTGGACACCCTCGGCCGGCGCGGCGGCAACCTCGGGGGCAGATTCGGTTGTTCCGGTGGGTGATCCGGTTCCCTCGACCGCCGAGGCGGGGTTCTCGGTGGACGTTTCGCCGCTCCCGGCCGGGCTGGTGCCCTCGGGTTGCCGGTCTGGGGTTGTCATGCGCGCGTCTCCTTCGACTCGTCCTTGTTCGGCTCGTCTTTGCTCTCATCCGTCTCGAGCAACTTCTCGAAAAGTTCGCGGTAGTGCACGAACGCCTCCCGCTGTTGCTCTGTACCGATGTCGCCCTGCTCTTGCGCGAGATAGATACCGTGCGCCGTGCGGTAGTTCTCGACGACCTTCGGGTGGTCTACCGAAATGTCGGCCGCGCGCTGATCGAAGTCGTCGATCGGGTAACCACGTTCGCGCATGACGTGTATTACGAGCCGGTCCGCAGCGGCGACCGCGCTCGACGGGTTGTCGACGAACTCGATCTGAACCGTCCGCCAGGAATCGGTGTACTTCGCGCGCGCCTCGGGTGGCAGCGGGACGATGTCGAGCTTCTCCCGCTTTCGTTCGCGGGCGGCGAGCTCCTTCTCGGCGGCGCCTTGGTCGCCCGCCTCACCGACCGTCCGCTCGTATTCGGGGCCGAACCGCCCTTTCAGCCGTTCCGTCCTCTTGCGACTGCTGATCGAGCGGGACGCGAAGATCGCCAGCACCGCGATCACGACGAGCACCGCGATCAAGATCCATCCCCAAACAGGCATTTCCTCAAACCTCCTCGTCCCTCGACCGTGTACCCCGATGGCTCATTCGAAAACGGCGCCACCACTGCGGACCCTTGCGTCCGCGCACACCGGTGGATTGTTCGAATGTCTTAACATAGACTCATGGCATGACCGTAAAGATTGGAATTGCCGGGTACGGCCTGGGTGGCCGGTATTTCCACGCGCCGTTCATCGAGGCGGCGGAGGGAATCACACTGGGCGGCATCGTGACCCGCTCCCCCGACCGCGTCGCCCAGGCTACCGCCGACTTCCCCGGAGTGCCGGTGTTCCCGAGCCTGGGCGAGCTCATCGATTCCGGCGTCGATGCCGTCACCATCACCACCCCACCGCAGACGCGACGCGAACTCGTGCTCGAGGCGGTCGGGCGGGGTGTGCACGTGGTCGCGGACAAGCCGTTCGCACCGGATGTCGCGACGGCCTCCGAGTTGATCGCCGCCGGCGACGAAGCCGGGGTGCTGCTCAGCGTTTTTCACAACCGTCGCTACGACGCCGATATCCGCACGCTGAAGTCGGTGTTGCCGCGGCTCGGCGACATCTGGCGTGTCGAGTCGCATTTCGACCTGGACGGTGCCGACACCCTCGAAGCGGGCCCGACCGGTGGGCTGTTGCGGGACATCGGCGCACACGTCGTCGACCAGATGCTGTGGTTGCTCGGTCCGGCCGAGCGGGTGGACGCACATCTCGATTACGTCGACCGGCCGGAGGGACGCACCGACGCCGGCTTCGTCGTCAACATCACCCACCGCAGCGGCGTCTATTCGACCGTCTCGTCGACCAAGGTCAACCATCTCGAGGGACGGCGGCTGCGCGCGTTCGGCAGTGCCGGCAGCTATGTGGCGGACGGCACGGACGTTCAGGCGCAGGCGCTGTTCGCGGGGAGTCGGCCCGTCGACGATCCGACCGGGTGGGGTCTCGAACGACCGGAACGGTGGGGTGTCCTTCACACGGCGCGAGGACCGGAAACGATCCCGTCTCAGCGGGGTGCGTATCAGGACTATTACACCGAGTTCGCGGCGGCAGTGGCCGGCGCCGGCCCGCAGCCGGTTCCGGCGCGCACCGCACTCGGCACCATCGCGGTGCTGGCGGCGGCACGTGAGGCCGCCGAGACCGGCCGCACGGTCGCCGTGCCGCCCGTCGACTGACGGGCAACTACTGCCGCTGAACCGCCGCGGTGCACCAAGCTCACGGGGCGAGGCACTCCTCTACGAAAGCCAACTGCCGCAGTACGTACGCACGTGCCCCATGGTGCAGTTCGATCGAGTGCCCCGCTCGGGTCCACCGAGTCTTGCCGCCGGAGGTGCCGCCTCCGGCGCGACCGCCCGCGACGACGGCGTCGAATCCGTGTTGCCGGAGGAAGACGTGACCGGCCGCCATATCGAGCAGCGCCTGCTCGTGCAGCAGCGTCAGATCGTTGCCCGTGGTGCGAGCGCCCTGCGTCCACACTGCGCATCCGCAAGCGAGGAACTCGGAAACGAGCACGTGAGCGATGCGCGAGTCTTCTAGGCCTGCAACGGAGCTGCACCAGACGGCGTGACGGCATCCGGTGGCTCGCCGGTCGATGACGATGTCCTGATCGGCGGTGATGCGGAATTTGGGGCCCACCGTGTCGACTGTGATTGCCGGGTCCTGTATTGCGACGTCGGTGAGCCGACGTTCTCCGGAACTCCGAGGACGTAGAGTCGGCTCAGCGTGCCGAGGAGAGGAATTCGGCGACAGCCGTGTTGACCGGATCCGGTCGCTCCATGTTCGTTGCGTGTCCCGCACGCGGGACAACGATCGACGCCCCCTTCGGCGACAGTGCCGCGGCCGCCTCCGCGTGTGCCGACGGCCAGAATTCGCTCTCGGAACCGGCGACGAAAAGCACCGGAAGATCACTCGAGCGGATTGCCGGACGCCAATCGCGTTTCGCGTGGTCGTTCAACAAGGCGAGTTCCGGTTGCGACAGTTTCCAGTCGACGCGGCCCATCGCGGCGATGAAACGGACCAGCCGCATCCCGCGCTTCCAGATCGGGGTGCCGTGGCCGGTCGAGGGAATTCCGTCCTCGAAGAACGTGTCCACCCCGTCCCCGTCGTAACCGTAGAACCCGTATTCCCAGTCCGGTGTGTTGAGCATCCTCGGTGTCTGGTCGACCACGACCGCGGCGCGAAGCCGCCCCGTGCCGTACGTGTCGACATACGACCAGATCGTGTTCCCGCCCATCGAGCCCCCGATCATCGCCGCATCCCGGAGGTCGAGTTCGTCGAGGAGCGCGTGCACGTGGTCGGCCCGTGTCTGCATCGTCGTTCCGTGCGGCATGGCCGGAGCAGTCCCGTGGCCCGGCAGATCCACGGCGACGACGCGGTGGCCGGCCCGGATCAGCGACGGGATCTGATAGCGCCACGAGGTGGCGGGCGCTTTGAACCCTGCCAGCAAGATCACGTTCGACGAGGACCGGCCGCCGTCACCGTGCACGGTGTAGTCGATTCGAGCTTCGCCGGATTCGATGGATGGCACCTTTTCTCCCGTCGCCCTCCTGCCAGGTGGCACGGTGTCCGCCTGCGTCACTGCGACGGTAGTACAGCGCGAGGGAGACAATCCATGGAGAACTTCTCCATGGCACAAGCATTCCTGTGTGGAGTTCAGCCCGGCTTTGTGGGAGGGCCACGTTGGCGGAATTCGTCGACCACCGGGTGTAACGTTTCGGGCCCTCACGGACACCATTCTTGTAGCTGTGGACGTCGGGTCCACGCATTCGGACAGGACACTTGAAAATGCACACCTCACTTCCCCACGAGGCTTCGCACGCGTCGAATCGTTCGGGCGCAGTGAACGCTCCCCGTCGAGTCCCGCTGCGGAACCGGCTCGTCACGGTCGTTGCCACCGCCGCACTCGCGGTCATCCCTGTCGGGGCGGCCACCGCCGTCGCGGCGGCGACCGAACTCCCCGCAACGACGGTCTCCGCGCCGACCATTCCCGGCGACCGCGGCGACAACGGTGACGGCCCCCGCCATGATCGGCAACGCGATCAACGGCAAGAGCGCAGGGACCAGGGCATGACGCTCGACGAACTCCTCGTCGGGTGGAACAGCAGCCAGATTCATCAGATGTGACGACGCACGGCATCCGCTTTTCGCTCGTACCGCGATCGGGCGACGGCGTATGCCGTGCGCAGTAACTCGCGGGTAAGTTGACTGGTGCGTGTTGCGGGATTCACGACGGCCAGCCAGGAGCCGTAGACGGGATGGGCGATGACCGTGTCGGGCGCGCCGGCGTCGACGTCGGCGGACCCTTGTTCTCGAGGTGCGTGACCGAGCGCCACGATGAACGGCTCCCTCCCGGCGTGGATATTTACTCGGAATGCGCCCGCACGGTCGAGCCGCGAATCTTCGTCACCCGGATAGTTCTTCGTGACGATCGTAGCGAACGGCTGGGTCGTCGTCGGTACGACCCCATCCGGTGAGTAGTAGAAGAAGGTGTCGCCCCAGCTGATCTCCGGCGAGCCGTCCCCCGGGACCGGCCTGAGGGTGAGGACGTCGTCGAGTCCTTCCACGAAGTCGATGATGTCGTCTATCGTCATGGTTCCAGCGTTTCATTGAGGTGCATGTGGAGACTCTGTAGTGCGTCTACAGGAGAAACAGGGGGTCGAGTCTCCACATGCAGAATTTCCGAACCGTGGACGTGGCCCGCCGTGCGGGGTGCTCCGTCCAGCAGATCCGCAACCTCGAACGCGACGGTGTGCTGCCTCCCGCCACCCGCACCGCCACCGGATACCGGATCTACACCGAGGTGCATCTGCAGTCCGCGCTGGCCTATCGAGAACTCACCGTCGCCGCCGGTCCGGTCGACGCCAAAAGGATCGTGCGCAGCGTGCACACGTGCCCGGCCTCGACGACGGTTGCTCTCCTCGACGCCGCGCACGCCCGGCTCCACGCCGAACGCGCCGAACTCGCGCTGGCGAAGAAGGCCGCCGCGGTGATCTCCACCGAGCCGATCGAGGACGTCCGGGCATCCGACTGGATGAGTGTGGCCGAACTCGCCGCCGCGCTCGGTGTCCGCTCGTCCACGTTGCGACACTGGGACGCAGAGGGACTCGTCATCCCCGATCGGAACGCACCCACGGGAGCGCGCCGATACTCCCCGTCCCAGGTCCGCGATGCCCGCATCGTGCATCAGTTGCGCAAAGCCGGTTACCGCATCGCACCCCTCTGCGCTGTGATGGCACAACTGCGGCACCCACCCGGATCGGGCGACGTCGGCGCCGCACTCGCCGTCCGTGACGAGACCCTCACGACCCGCTCCAGAGCCTTGGTCGACGCCACCGCCGCGCTCGCCGGGCTTCTGCCGCCCCACAGTGTCAGTCCGCGCGCGACAGCACCGCCACCAGAAAATCGGAGTCGTCGGTGAACGGACGCAGATCCCACGTCGAGAGCAGCAGATCCACCCTCAGACCGTTGGCTGCGGCGTCCGCGAGGAATTGCGGGAACTCGTAGCCCCGGTCGGCGCCGAACCCGACGATCACCCGGCCGGTCGGGGCGAGATGAGCGGCGAATCCCGCCAGCACCGACTCCCGTGTCGACGGCGCCAGGAAGGTCATCACGTTGCCCGCACACGCGATCACGTCGAAATCGGCCGCGACGCCGCGGGAGGGCAGATCCAACTCCGCGAGGTCGCCGACCAGCCACGTCGGGCCGGGGTGATCCTCCTCCGCGACGCCGATCAGCACCGGATCGACATCGACCCCGACCACGACATGACCTGCATCGTGCAGATAACCACCGAGCCGGCCCAGTCCGCACCCCGCATCGAGAACCCGGCCGCCACGGCCCAGCATCGCATCGACCAGCCGGGCCTCGCCCACGATGTCCTGGCCCTTCGCCTCCATCGCCCGGAACCGTTCGACATACCACGTCGAATGACCCGGGTCGGCCGCGGTGATCTCCTCCCACCTGCTGGGAGTGCGTCCACTGGGGGTGCGCTCGCTCATTGTCGATTCCTCCTCGATCCGGCCCGTTCGGCGGGCCAGTGCCACCGTAGCGAACCCGGTTCGCGCGAAAGGTCTCGGTCAACGGGACGCCGGGGCCCACCCGGCAAGGTCTCCGGGGAGAATCGAGCCATGAGCGAGTCTCTACCCGAACGCGTCCAGATCAGCGACCGCCTGCACACCGTGGCAACCCTGCTCGACACGAAGGACTGGCCGGGGTTCGCCGCGACCCTCACCGAGGACACCGTGGCCTACGGTCGGACCGGGCCCGCTGACGTGGTCGCGCGTGTCCGCTCCCACCTCGACGTCTGCGGCGCCACCCAGCACCTGCTCGGCAACATCCGCATCGACCTCGACGGCGACACGGCACGCACGACGTCCTATTTCCGGGCCTTTCACGTCGGCCTCGGCGACCGTGCCGGCGCGACGTACGAATGCCTCGGCGAATACCGGGACGAGTGGCGGCGCGGCCCGTCGGGCTGGTTGCTGTCCGGGCGGGAGATCGATGTGCGCGCCGAGATCGGCGACCGGAGTGTCATCGCGCCCCGCTGACCAGTCGTATGGCTCAGTCGTGCTCCCGGCACACTATGGAGGCCGGATCCGGTGCGCAGATCTGCTGCCAGGTGTAGAAGCCGGAGTTGACCACCACGTGGAGGTTGTCCTTCGTGATGTTCTGGACGGGCAGGAACACCGTCGGCACCGCCATGTACTGGTTGTCGATCGTGCCGTTGATCATGTCCTCGGGCACGCCGTCGCCGTGGAGAATCGACGTGGTCAGCTGCGCGGCGACCTTCGCCTGGTCGGACAGGTTCTTGAAGATCGTGTTGTCGAGGGAGCCCTGTGCGATGAGTTGCAGGGCAGCGAGATTGGCGTCCTGTCCCCCGGTGACGGGAATCCGACCGGCGAGCCCGCGGCCGGCAAGGGCGGCGACGATTCCGCCTGCCAGGTCGTCGTTCATGGTGACGAACAGGTCGATGTCGTTGTTCTCCCGGGTCAGGCATTCGTCCGCGAACGCTTGACCTTCGGCCGGGTCCCAGTCGTCGATCGTGGTCTCGCAGACCACGCGGATCTTGCCGCTGTCGATGAGGGGCTGCAGATACTCGTTCTGGCCGAGCTGAAACTGGCGGGTTCCGTATTCACCCAGATTGCCCTGCACCCTGGCGATTTTCAGACCGTCACCGGGCATCGCGGCGATCAGATCCGCGGCGCGACTTCCCTGTCGTCGGCCGACCTCGAGTGGATCGAAGATCACCTGGACCTCCGCCGGTCCGCCGACCGCGTCGTGGTCGTAGAGCACCACCGGAACATTCGCGTCGGCAGCGGCGGTCAATGCTCCCCCCGAAAATCTCGCGTCCGCGGAGATCAACACGAGCACCGACGCGCCGTCCGCGATCGCCGACTCGACCTGACTCTGCTGCCGGCCGGGATCACCCTCGGCGTTGCGGACCGTCACGGTCGCCTTCGGCGCGAACAGTTCGAGGAAGTCGGTGAACAAGGGTTCGTCTCGCTCCATGAACCGGGTCGTCGTGGTGTTCGGCAGAAAAAAATACACCTTCTTCGCCCCGTCGTCGCCGGGCGGCGGGGCCGCGCACGCCCCGAGCACCATCGCGGCGACCGAGGCTGCGACACCGAACGCGCGCACCCTTGCGTTCACGATGCTTGTCTTCATGAGTCGAGAACCTCCAGCCTGATCATGCCTGGTTCGGACATACCCGCGGGCGAGGACGGCTACGCGCGCTCGTCGATGCTTTCGGTGTTTTCCGGCACCGATCGGCGCACACTGAGGGCAGGGATGAGGAGGAGAGGGTGTTCGACCAGGACCGCGGCACCGTATCCAGCGAAGAGCGTGACACTTCGCCGGCGGACGAGCACCTCCTGAAAGAATCCCTGCTCGTCGAACCCGACATCCGCCGACGCCCGTGGCGCGAATTCCTGGAGTCGACGCCCGGGCGCCTTTCCGTCCTCGCTGTCGTCCTCGTCGCGGTGGCGCTGACGGCCGGTGTCGTGACGTCCGCCGTGATCGGTGCACGACAGCAGCGAATGGAAACCCTTCGCGCCCATACCGAACCGCTGGCGGACTCCGCGCAGAACCTCTTCAGCTCCCTTTCGATCGCCGACGCCGCCGCGACGTCGTCGTTCATCGCGGGCGCCATCGAACCGCTCGCGGTCCGCGACCGGTACAACCAGGCGATCGGCGACGCGTCGAACGCACTCGTCACCGCTTCGTACGGCGTCACCTCCGGTGATGTGGACTCGCTGCGCCTGCTCACCGAGATGTCGCGGCACCTCGCCGTCTACACGGACCTCGTAGCGACCGCACGGTCCAACGACTCCGCGGGAAATCCGGTCGGGGTGGCGTACCTGGGAACCGCGTCAGCCCTGATGCAGGACACCATCCTGCCGCTGGCCGAACGCCTCTACAACGATCAGGCCGGCGCGGTCGCCGACACCCAGTCCCACACCGCGCGACTGCCCGTCACCGCCATCGTGGTTGCGTCGGCGGGGGTCGTCGTCCTCGCCGTCGCGCACGTGTACGTGGCGCATCGAAGTCGCCGTCGGGTCAATCCGGGGCTTGCGTGCGCGACGGTCCTGCTCACTGCGCTCGTCGTGTGGATCGTGGTCGCGGGGCTGTTGTCGACGTCGGCGAGCGAACGCGCGCGGATCGACGGCGCCGAGCCTCTCGCGGCGGTCACGAAGGCGCGGATCCTCGCGCAGCAGGCACGCGCCGACGAGACGCTCGGACTGCTCCGGCCGGGGTTCGATCCGGCGGGCAGCGACTACACCCGGCACACGGACGCCCTGACCGCGATTCTGAGCTCGGACGCATCACCGGACGCCGTCGACGTGCCGGCGATCGACGATGCGTCCGCTGCGTTCGAGGGATGGCGGAGCGCGCACCGGGATTTGCTGCGCAAGCTTGCGGACGGCGACTACCAGGGTGCGGCGGACGTCGCGGTCGGCCCGGGATCGACGGCGTCGACGGCCCAGTTCCGGGCCCTCGACGAATCGCTCGAAGATGCCATCATCGCGCTGCGTGCCGAGGAACTCCACGCGATGCGTGAGTCGTACCGGACGATGGCGGCGCTCGCCGTGGGTGCCGTCGTGCTCGCCGTTTCCGCGGCACTCGCCGTGATCGCGGGGATCGAGCCCAGAGTGAGTGAGTATCACTGATGGTGCGACCTTTCCGCGCACGGCGACCGGGGCTCACTCGGCTGCTCGGCAGCCTCGCGTTCGAAACTGTGCTGATCGCCGGTTGCGGGGCACCCGATGCACCCACCCCGATGTTCTCCGGGGACTTCACGGAGTTTCCCGTGTCCGTCGGCGCCCGGATCATCGAACCGTCCGAATCGCCGCCACCCGCCGCGGAGCCGTCGTCCTGCGCACCAACGGCGAGCCTCCGTCCGGGGATCGCCGGCGTCGGCGGCACTCTCGACGAGATCCGGGCCCGCGGAACCCTGGTCGTCGCCGTCGATCAGAACACCAACCTGTTCAGCTTCCGCGATCCGACTACCGGCACCCTCACCGGCTTCGGCGTCGACCTCGCGAGGGAGGTCGCCCGCGACCTACTCGGCGACCCCAGCAAGGTCGAATTCCGGCCGCTCGGT
Source organism: Rhodococcus sp. ACS1 (assembly GCF_002300155.1). NCBI lineage: Bacteria > Bacillati > Actinomycetota > Actinomycetes > Mycobacteriales > Nocardiaceae > Rhodococcus > Rhodococcus sp. ACS1. The sequence continues at coordinate 80,866 of NZ_NSDZ01000007.1, read as the reverse complement.
TCCGACGACGGCGCCGACATGCTCGCGCACCGGGACGCGGACCTGATTGTGCGCCCAGTGGCACTGCCCTGTGAGAGCCCCCCGGATCTGGCCTTCTCCACGGTGTACCTCGAGACGCCCCGTCGGCTCGTCGTGCGGGACGGATCCGGGATATCCGAACCCGCGGACCTGGCACGGCGACGGGTCTGCACGCACGACGATCCGGCCTCGATATCGGCGCTGTCGCGGATCGCCCCCAAAGCCACGATCCTTGCCGTACCCGACTGGGACGACTGCCTCATGGCCATCCAGCAACGGCAGGTCGACGCCGTCGTGGGTGCTGCCCTCCTCGCCGGCCTCGTCGCCCAGGATCCGAATCTCGACATCGTCGGTCCCGACTCCGATTCCGCCCGGTACGCCATCGCCCTCGCGCCCGGCAACGACGACCTCGTCCGGTTCGTCAACGGCACCTTGGAGCGACTGCGCACAGACGGAACCTGGACTGCCCTCTACGATCGCTGGTTGTCGCCGCTCGGCCCGGCACCCGCACCGCCGTCCCCGGAGTACCGGGACTGATCACCTCGCGTAGCCGCAATTAGCGGGCCACCTCGGGATCATCGTCGGCAACGGTCCGCGGAAGGCCGGTCCCCATCGGGTCGAGCAGGGCGGTCGTGCGGGCACCCCATCGCTCGTGCGCCGACTGACGGGTCATTCCGGCGGCCTTCCCGATCGTTGCCCATGTCGCACCCTGAAAGCGCAGTCCGAGAACAGTTTCGATGCCGTCCAGTCCCGCCGCCAGTTGGATGCGAAGACTCAGCAGATGCCAGGCCAGGGTGCGCTGGTTCGGAATGTCCGTGCCCTGCTCGGCATCCCATTCGGCCGTGCCGGGAAGCGGCCCGGTGCCGATGATTTCGTCGGCGTGACGGCTCGCTTCGGCTGCCGCAGCCGTGATCACGGCGCGCGCAGCGGCGTCGATGTCGGCGCTGACGGCGCGTTCGACGAGTTCCATGACGATCTCCCATTCTGTCAGGACAAGCCTGACAGGTGTCGGCGTCGGCGTCAAGGATTACCTGACACGCGTCGGGATCAGCACGCACGGAGCTGTGCTGCGAGATCGGTGATGTCTGTCGCCGAAATGTCCCAGCTGCCCGTCGGCGCGAGATCAGTGGTCTGGTGAGGTCCGTGTTCGAGGGGCCGGAGAATGAACGCTGTCGCCAGGCCCGCGGCTTGTGCAGCCTCGAGGTCGCCGTTGTGCGCGGCCGCAAGCATGACTTCGCCCGGGTGGAGGCCGAGAAGTTGTGCGGTGTGCAGATAGGCCCGGGGATGCGGTTTGTAAATTCGGTTGATCCGTGAGTCTTTCGGCGCAAACCCGGTTCTTCAGGGCCGGGTGAGCCGATCTGGTTTTGTCGGACCGTGGGGTTAGTGTCTGGGGCATGGCGGGGAGGGTGGTGAAGCGGGCGTTCAAGTTTCGTTTCTATCCGACTGCGGTGCAGGCGGAACAGCTTGCTCGGACGTTCGGGTGCACCCGGTATGTCTACAACCGGGCGTTGGCCGAGCGCTCGCGTGCCTGGTTGCAGGAGCAGCGTCGGGTGACCTACGCGGACACCTCGAAGATGCTCACCGGATGGAAGCGGGACACCGAGACGGAGTGGTTGGCGGAGCCGTCGAAGGGGCCGCTGCAGGAATCGCTGCGGCAATTGCAGGGCGCCTTCGACAGGTTCTGGCGCGGGCAGTCCCGCTACCCAAAGTTCAAGAAGAAGGGGCGGTCGAAGGAGTCGGCGACCTACTACTCGAACTGCTTCACCTACCGGGGTGGGCAGATCCGGTTGGCCAAGCAGTCCGAACCTCTGGATATTCGGTGGTCGAGGCCGCTGCCGGAGGGGGCCGTGCCGTCGCAGGTGACGGTGTCGCGCAATGCTCGTGGTCAGTACCACATCTCGATTCTCGTCGAAGACGTGATTCCCGAGCTCGAACCGGCCGATCGGGTGGTCGGGCTCGATGCCGGGATCACCAGCCTGTACACGCTGTCGACGGGGGAGAAGATCGCCAACCCGCGACACGAGCGCACGGACCGCGAGCGGTTGGCGAAGGCGCAACGGGCGCTGGCCAAGAAGCAGAAGGGATCCCGGAACCGGGCCAAGGCCCGACTGAAGGTCGCGAAGATTCATGGTCGGATCGCCGATCGGCGTCGCGATTATCTGCACACACTTTCCACTCGTTTGGTGCGCGAAAATCAAGTGATCGCCATCGAGGATCTGAGTGTGCGGAACATGGTCAAGAATCGGTCGTTGTCTCGGGCGATCTCGGATGCGGGGTGGTCCGAGTTCCGGTCGATGCTCGAGTACAAGGCCGACTGGTACGGGCGGCGGGTGGTGGCGGTCGACCGGTTTCATCCGTCGTCGAAGACCTGCTCGGCGTGCGGGGAGGTCGCCTCGGCGATGCCGCTGAATGTGCGGGAGTGGACGTGCCGATGCGGCGCCGTCCACGACCGGGATGTGAACGCGGCGAGGAACATTTTGGCCGTCGGACTGGCGGTGGCAGCCTGCGGAGACGGTGTGAGACCACCCCGCACCTAAAGTGTGGGGAGGCGACTGTCGGTGAAACAGGAACCTCGGGACGCGAGTCCCGAGGAGAATCTCGGTCGTACACGGCCGAGAGGACGTCAAATCGGAGCCGATGATGATATCTCACGGGATTCCGGCGTTCTTGGCCATGTCGAGCAGCAGAGAGGTGTTGCCGTTCGAGAGCGGACCGATGATGTAGCCGGACCGGATTGCGGTGAGACCGGGCACGCTGTCGGGCCACGGAGTGAGTTCGTGCCAGGCACGCGCGAGCTCGTCCAGCTCTCCGGAGTCGTGATCTGTGGGGGCGATGCCCGATTCGAGGAGCGCGGCGTCGAGGTTTTCGCGGTGCAGGGTATCGAGTGTCACGAACTCGCGAGCACCGGACCGGATGGGTTCCATGGACGGCTGGTAGCGGTCCCGCCACCGATCGGCGAACGCGGCTGCGTCCAATTCGAGCTGGTGGCGTTCCGCGTAGCCCGCCACAGCGGAGGCGATACCGGTTCGCCAGTCGACGACGGTGCCGAACGTATCGAACAACACGGCACGAATACTGCGTCCCGTCGACAGGGACCGGAACCGCGTACCACCCATGAGGCGTCCTTTCGCTCGAACGTACGACGTCGCACCACAATAGTGCGGCGACTCGCCGTCACGAGTCGCCGCGCGGATGGTTCAGACGCGTCGAACGGGCATGATCGAGCGCACCAGCGGGTCACGGAGGTACAACCCACCCCACACGAATATGCCGACATAGATCGGGAACAGTGTGGTGCTGACGATCGGCTGCTCGGTGAGCATGTTGGTAGCGACCGCTCCACCGAGGTATCCGGTGAGCAGCACGGCTCCCAGGATCGAGGTGGCGGGCACGATGTAGAGAATCAGGCACACCAGCAGAACCACCCCGATCACACGGTTGAGGTTCTCGGCAAAGCCCAGTTCGGCCATCGCATCACGCACCATCTGGGTGTTCGCGATGTGGATCAGCGAGTCGAACAGGAGAAACAGCACCGCGAGTGCGCTGACGACGAGCCCTGCGACTCGGGCCTTCTTCGTCGTTCCGTCCGTGGGAGCGGATGTCGCGTCGGACGCTCCGGTGGCGGGAGGTGTCGAGGTCATGAGATTTCTCCTTGTTGTTCAGGAAGCTGCACACCGCCGGCCTGGAATGTCCGCCGTCGGTGTAGCGCGGCATATTGTCCGCTCCAACACGCTTCGTGGGTCCTCACACCAGTACAGACCGGAGGTGCCGGGAAAACTCACCGCGGCGGGGTGAACTTGGTGCGCCACCCGCGCTTCGACCGCCCGCACGGAGGCTCTCCCAGGTGATTGGATGAATTGGTGCAACTCGTGATCGAGGCAACCGACCTTCCCGGATCGTCGTGCCCGCCGGGGGCCGATTTCCCCGGCTACGACAACATCCATGTGGCCGTGCAGCGCCGCGGTTCTCCCGGCGATCTGCTCGACCTGCATCCCGGGGACGCGGCCACCGCCCGCTGGGTTCTCGAGTGCAAGACGACCCCGACGCCGGCGGGTCTCGACATCACCGGGCCGTACGTACAGGGCCGTCCCGGTGCACGGTTCGTCTACCTGTCGTGGGGGACAGTCGACGGAGACGGCGGATTCGTCATGTTCCGACGGGCGAAGTTGATGTGGGCCGGGGTGGATCAGGTCACCGCGGACGCGGCGGCGTCGGCCGGGCGCATCACCGCGCGACTCGGACTCACCGACGCCCGCGGGAATCCCCTGTGCGCTGCAGTGCGACCGCCGTTGATCGAGTGGTGTGCGTAGCCCCGCGATCAGGACACGGGCACTTCCCACTCGACCACGGTCCCCGGCGCGCCGTCGCGGATGACGGCACGACCACCGAGTTGCGCGGCTCGGTTGCAGATGTTCGCCAGCCCGTGCCCCCGGACAGCGTCCGCGCCCATCCCGGTACCGTCGTCGGTCACGCTCAGCGCCAGACGGTCGTCGGCGGCGGCGACCATCACACGGCACGATGTCGCATGGGCGTGCCGGGCAACGTTGTTCAGGGCCTCGCGGAGCACCGCCTGAAGTTCCGGACCGGCGTCGTGGCCGGAGAACTGGTCGACCGGCCCGTCCAGGCACACGTCGGGAGTGAATCCGAGTGCGGCTGTACTGCTCTCGACGATCTCACCGACCGCCGCGCTCAAACTTGCGGTGCCGTTCGTCGGTGCGGTCGCACCACTCTCGAGGTCGAAGATGACCGCCCTCAAACCGCGAACGATGCTGTCGGTTTCGTCGATCAGCGGATCGAGATCCGCGGCAAGACGGGGATGCCGTCGAGCCAGGGAAGTCAATGCCAGGCCCAGCCCGAACACGCGCTGAATCGTCAGGTCGTGCAGATCGGCCGCCATCCGGGTTTGTTCGTCGTGGCGGGTTCGTTCGTGTTCCGCCTGCACGAGTAGCCGATTCTGGGTGAGCAGACTGGTCCGCATGGTGTCGACGGCGCCGCCGATCATCGACACTTCCCTCGGCCCGTCGGTGCCGATCTCCCGCTCGTAGTCGCCTTCGGCCACCGCGCTGATGTCCGCGACGAGACGCTCGATCGGCCGGGTCAGCAATCGTCGCGTCAGATACAGGGAGGCTATCGCGGTGCCGACGGCGAGAACGAACGCGACGGCGGTCGCGACATTTGCCAAGACCTGCGCCGAGCGAACCCGATCGACCTGTTCGGTCACCCGTTCATCCGTCAGGGCATTGAGGTCCTGAAGCTGTGAGCGCAGCCCGTCGAACAGTTCCTTGCCCGTCGCGGTCATGGCCACGACCTGCTCGTCCGCTATCTCGTTGTTGCGACGAGCGAGGATCTCCGGCTCGCTGGCCTGAGTGGTCCAGGTGTTCGCCGCCTCGACGACCTCGTCCAGCGTTGCCGAAGCCTCCGCGTCGCCGGCAAGGAGCGCGGTCAGATCCGACAGGGACGCGGCCGCGGCGTCCCTGCCTGCGTCGTACGGTTCGAGGAAACTCGGATCACCGGTCAGAACATAGCCACGCTGCCCGGTCTCCTGGTCCACATAGGCGGTCGTCAGATCCGACACGGCATGCTGTGCGGGCAGGAGGCGCTCGGAGAGCAGGGTCTCGGACGCACGAACCACCAGTCTCCCGTACACGGAAAACGCGGCAGAAACGGCGAACAGGGCCACGAGGATCCCGATCGCCAGCCACAGCAATGTCCGCAACGACATCCGTCTGGCATTCGCAGTCCGACCCGACATGGTCAGCCTCTCACCCGTTCCGAACACGGGATCGGGTGCATGGACGTCCCGACCCCGCCGGTTTCCACACTATTGCGCCCGACCTGCGCGGCGGAACCGATTGCCGAGTCCGATCGCCACCGGATCGTGGGTCACGCGGGAGGGTGCGCGCCGAGCCAGGTCGCTGCCCTGCGCGCCGACGCGCGCGAGAGCCACGCATCCTGAACGAGCTCCACCAATTCTTGCCGGGACAACTCGCCGATGCGGCTCCCCCGCAAGAGCACCGACAGGTGGCCGTCGAAGTGTGAGGTGGTGAAGAACGGTGTCGCGTGGTCGCGGACAAGCGCCTGCTTGTCGGCTTCGGACGGCACCCAGAACACGATCACGTCGTCATAACGTTCCCCGGTGTCGGGGTCCGTCGCATCGGGTCGCGGATTGCGGAAGAACACGAACGACTTGCCCCCGATCTGGTAGACGGGATTGTCGCCGGGGCCGTGGATGACGGTGACGTGCGGCATGCCGAGAGCCAATTCGTGCACGTCTTCGACCCGTGCCGCCCGGCTACTGATTCCCACCGCACCACCCTAAATGCTCGGCATCCGGGGCGCCTCCGTATCGGGTTTCAGGCCGTGTGTGCGCGTCCGGCCTCAGGTTTGTGTTGTGTTGTGCGCATGGATGAGTCGAAGGGCAGCGTCCCGGTCACGGCGGTCCAGGGCGTCGACGAGGTCGACGTGCAACTGCTGTCGTTCGGCGATGTATCCCGGCAGAGGTCTGTCGCCGACCGGTTCGACGGAGACGGTGTGGGATTCGATCAGATCGAGCAGGCTCAGGTAGATCGACTTCAGGATCGCGTTGGGACTCACGCGAGCGATCGCGGCGTGCAGTTCCCAGTTGGCTCGGACGAATTCCGTCGCGTCGCCGGCGTCGGCGGACTGCCGCATGACGTCGAGAGCGGTGCGCATACGAGTGATGTCGACGGCCGAACTGTGATCGAGTGCGTCCTCGATGAGCAGCGGGTCCAGCGCGTCACGGATGCGTACCGCATCGGCGACATCTCCTTCCGCGGCGTCGAGGGAGAGGATGGAGTTCCCGAGACGCGCGATGGGGGTGGGTGAAGCGGCAAACAGCCCCCCACCGGGTCCCGATCGGACTGTGATCACCCCACGTGACTGCAGAATGCGCAGAGCTTCGTTGAAGGTGCCTTTAGCGACGCCGCATTGTTCCTGGAGTTCCTTTTTCGTCCCGAGGCGCGCCCCGTGCGGCGCCTGCTCCGCGAGTTGACCGATAGCCAATGCAGCTTGCTCGGTCCGGCTCAGCGATGCGTCCATCATCCGCTGCGCGAGATCGGTCATCGTGTCCTCGTTTCGTCGTGCCCATCGCCGCTTCACCGCTGGGAGTCGGGCCAACGCCGATTCTACCTTATTTAGCATGCTTGATACGGATTGATTGGGTCGAGTCTCTTGACATGCGGCGCGGGTCACAGCATGCTGTAGCTATTCAACATGCTCAATAGGGCTCAATTGGGGTCCTATTGCACTCGCACCCGAGGAAGAGCAACGAACATGCAGGACAACACGCACGATGTCGTGGTCGTCGGCGCCGGGCCCGTAGGACTGACGCTGGGTCGGATGCTCGGCCTGCGCGGCCACGACGTGGTGATCGTCGAACGCTGGCCGGAGCCGTACCCGCTCCCGAGGGCAGTCCATTTCGACGACGAGATCGGCCGTGTCTTCCAATCGATGGACCTGACCGATGAGGTCGAGTCGATCTCCGAGGCGGTGCCCGACTACTACGAATGGCGCAATGCGGCGGGCGAGGCGCTGGTGCGGATCGACTGGTCCGGCACCGGTCCGAACGGCTGGCCGACAGCGAGCTTCTTCTCCCAGCCGCAGCTCGAGAAGGTACTGGCCGAGGCGGTGGCGACGATGCCGAACGTCACTCTGCTGCGCGGCGCCGAAGTGGTCGGTATCGACGAGGGCGCAGACGACGTCGCAGTGACATTCACCAGCACCGTCGTCAAACAGCGGCAGGTGCGAGCACGGTTCGTCGTCGGCTGCGACGGCGCGAACAGCTTCGTCCGTGAGCGCATGGGTGCGGCCATGCACGACGAGGGCTTCTTCTTCGACTGGCTGATCGTCGACACCATTCCGCTCGACGACCGCGAGTGGGCACCACAGAACTGGCAACTGTGCGATCCCGCCCGGCCGACCACGGTCGTGTCGGGCGGACCGGGGCGTCGTCGGTGGGAGTTCATGCGACTGCCCGGCGAGACGAGAGAAGAACTGAACACGCCGGAGAAGGCATGGGAATTGCTCCGGGCGTGGGACCGGACGCCGGAGAACAGTGAACTCGAGCGGCACGCCGTCTACACGTTCGCCGCGCGGTGGGCGGACCGGTGGAACGCCGGCAGGCTCGCGATCGCCGGTGACGCCGCGCACCAGATGCCTCCCTTCGCCGGGCAAGGCATGTGCTCGGGTATCCGCGACGCAGCCAATCTCTCGTGGAAGCTCGATCGCGTCCTGCGCGGCGAATCCGACCTCGCATTGCTCGATTCGTACTCGTCCGAACGCAGCGCGCACCTGCAGCATGCGGTCACGATGTCGGTCGAACTCGGGCGGGTCATCTGCGTCCTCGACGAGGAGAAGGCCACCGAACGCGATACCCGCATGATCGGCGGTGACGCCGACCCCGCGAAGGTTTTGCCGGTCACAGCCCTTCCCGTCCTCGGAGACGGCGTCACCGCGCAGGACACTGACGGCGGCGGGCTGCGCGGGACCCTTGCACCACAGTTTCCGGTGCGGATCGGCGCCCACAGCGACCTCCTCGACGAGGTCACCGGCTTCGGTTCGGTCCTGCTGGTACGCGGTAAACCCGATGTCGCGCACGCGGATCCGACACTGCAGCGACTGCTCGACAGCACCGGCGTACGGCTGAAGACCGTCGCGGAGACCGGAGCACCGGATCTGCTCGACGCGACCGGTCAATGGACTCGGTGGTTCCACGGACAGAACATCAGCGCAGTGCTCGTCCGGCCGGATCACTACATCTTCGGCGCCGTCACCGACAACACCCAACTGACGGATCTGCTCAGCGAATACCGCGACCGACTGCGAGCCCTCGACCCATCCCCCACCAGCCCCCACCCCGCAACTACCACCGTGTGAACTCACTCCAGGAGAACCACTTTCATGCGTATCGCCAATATCGACCACCGTGCCGCCCTCGTCCTCGGAGAGGAGGGTTCCGAGCGGGCCGTCGACATCGCCCACGCCTCCCGCGGCCGGTTCGGCCCGAACCTGCAGGCTCTCTACGAGGCCTGGGACGACGTCACCGAATGGGCCGCAGTCCAGGACCTCTCGGCTCTGGCCGACGACAGCGTCCCGATCGACCGGTCCCACCTCCGCGCACCCTCACCGGCTCCCCGGCAGGTGTTCGCCGTCGGCCTGAACTACCACGCCCACGCCGCCGAATCCGGCTTCGAATCCCCCACCCACCTGCCACCGGTCTTCACCAAATACGCGTCCAGCTTCACCGGCCCCGACACCGACGTCGTGATACCCACCGGCGGCAACGTCGACTGGGAGGTCGAACTCGTCGCCGTCATCGGCCGCGAAGCCGGCAACATCGACGACGCCGACGCCTGGTCCCACATCGCCGGACTCACCGCCGGACAGGACATCTCCGAACGCATCACCCAGACCCGTGGCCCCGCACCGCAATTCGGTCTCGGAAAATCCTACGCCGGGTTCTCCCCGCAAGGACCGTGGCTGGTCACCCCCGACGAGTTCGCCGACCCCGACGACCTCGAACTCGGCTGCACCATCGACGGCGAACAAGTGCAGAAAGGCCGCACCCGCGACCTCATCTTCCCCGTCTCCACGCTCATCGCCACCCTCTCCCACACCGTCACCCTCTACCCCGGTGACGTGATCTTCACCGGCACCCCCGCCGGTGTCGGTGTCGGCCGCAACCCGCAACGGTTCCTGCAGCCCGGCGACACACTCCACAGCTGGATCGACGGCATCGGCGAACTGCACCAGAGATTCGTCGCCGAACCCGACGCGCAGTAAGGACACCACGTCATGGCACTACACGGACTGGGCAAGGTCACCATCGGCGTCCCCAACGTCGACGACACCATCGCCTACTACACCGACTTCGGACTCGAACACCACGGACACGGGGTGTTCGCCACCCGCAACGGCGGCGAACAACTCCACATCGTGCACGCACCGACCCGGCGACTGGTCGAGCTGACCGTCGCCGCCGACGACCCCGACGACATCACCGCCACCACAGCGCGGCTGACCAGGCTCGGTACCGCGATCCAGCACGACGGCACCTCCGTCAGCGCCGTCGAACCGATCACCGGCACCCTGGTGCACGTCGCGGTGCGACCCCGGATCGTGATCGAGCCCGCGGTGTCGCCGACGCCGTACAACGGTCCGGGCCGGATCGACCGGTGGGGGCGGGCCCCGTTCCTCACCCGCACCGAGCCGGTACGCCCCCGCAAACTCGGACACGCGGTGATCGGGTCCACCGACCTCGAGACCACCATGAAGTTCTTCACCGACGGCCTCGGCTTCAAGGTCAGCGACTACATGGGCGACAAGGCCGCGTTCCTGCGCTGCTCCGTCGAGCACCACAACGTCCTCGTCATGGCCGCACCGGTGAACTTCATGCACCACACCAGCTGGCAGGTCGACGACATCGACGAGGTCGGCCGCGGCGCCCACACCATGCTCGAGAACAACCCCGAACGCCACATCTGGGGACTCGGCCGCCACCACGCGGGCGCGAACTTCTTCTGGTACCTCAAGGACCCCGCCGGGAACTTCTCCGAGTACTACTCCGACATGGACACCGTCCCCGAAGACGAACTCTGGTCCCCGGAGGTGCTGCACGGACTGCAGGGCCTCTACGCCTGGGGACCGCCGCCCCCGCCGTCGTTCCTCGAACCGGACGACCTCGCGGCCCTCATGACCGGAGCGCATTCCGCGAAGGGGTGACTGCGGGCTTCGTCGACATCGAGAGGGTTCTGCCATGGACTCGGACACATTGCCACCACGCGCGCTCGTCGGCCGGGACGACGACGTTGCCTCGATCGTCACACTTCTCCGCGACCCCGCGGTCAGGATGCTGACCGTGGTCGGTACCGGAGGTGTGGGGAAGACCGCGGTCGTCGCCGCAGTGACGAGGGAACTGGTGACATCGGGCACCGACGTCACGCCGGTAGATCTGTCGGGATGCGAGTCCGCGACAGATGCGGTGACCCAGATCGGCAACGCCATGGCGACGCCGCCCGAATCGGAGAAACCACACGTCGTCGTGGTCGACAGTCTCGAACGGATCCGCTCCGAGGTGCGCGCCCTCGGCGCGCTCCTGACTGCCCACCCGCACGTCCGGCTCCTCGCAACGAGCAGGGCCGCGACCGATCTGTCACACGAATACCGATATGTACTGCGCCCTCTCCCCTGTCCGGACGCAGACGGTGCCCCCAACATCGACGCGTCGACCAGTCCAGCGCTGAAACTCTTCCTCGATCACGCCCGCCGGGTTGCCTTCGAACGAGACCTCGGGGCCCAGGCCCACACGGTCGCCTCGATTTGCCGGCAACTCGGCGGGCTTCCCCTCGCCCTCGTGATCGCCGCCCATCAACTGAGCACGTTGACGCTGGACGCCTTGGCGGCGCGGATCGAAGACGGTTGGTCGCCGAACATGCGTGGACCCGCTGATCTTCCCGACCGTCACCGCACCTTGGCCCGCACCGTGGCGGACACCGTGTCGCTGCTCGAGCCGGTCGATGCCGCCTTGTACAAGGTCCTTGCGGTTTTCGACGGCGTCATCGAACCTCGAGCACTGTCAGCGATTCTCGCCGATTCGGTGGGCGAACTGCATGGACCTGCCGAAGTCTGTTCTCCGCACGCGGTGGTGGATCACCTCGACGAATTCGTGCGCCTCAGCCTGCTCACTCCGGTGCCCGATCGGCCGGACCGTCGCAGACCCGCCTTCGCGATGGCGCAGACCACGCGCGACTACGGCCGGCTACTACTGCGGTCGGAACCACAGCCCGCGACCGCCCGAACTGCCCACGCACAGTACTTTCTGCACAGAGTGCTCGACGGCGCGGACCTCGTGGGGCCTGCCGCCGACGACTGGCTCACACGCACCGACGGTGACCTCGGCGACATCAGGTCGTCACTACGGTTCTACCTCGAATTGGGCGACGAACGCGCAGTCGACCTTGCCGCAGGAATGCGCAGCTACTGGCTCGCGAGAGGTCTCCTGCAGGAGGGCTTGCACTGGCTCACCGACAGTCTTCGGCTCACGGGAGACAGGCGGTCCGTGCCGGCCGTGCGCGCCCGCGAGGCCCGGGCAGTTCTCACCGGTGCCGCGTCGTCATATGCGCATGCGCTCGCCGAACTGGACGAATGTGCACGTCTTTGGCAGGAATTGGGTGAACCGACCGCGCGAGCCCGCACTCTCGTCGACCTTGCCGCCGCCCGATTCGAAGTACACGGATTCGACGCCGCCCGCCCGCTCTTCGAGGAGGCCATCGCCAGCCTCGACGACGCGGACGACCAGTGGTGGGCAGCCCGCGCCCGCAGCCTCTTCGGCGCCTCGGCCGCCGCGACCGGCCAGCACCGCGAGCTTGCCCGCAGCACCCTGGACCGTGCCGTCGAAGGGTTTCGCGGTGTCGGAGACAGCTCGTACACCAACGTGCCACTGCAACAACTCGGCCGCATTCTCCATGAGGACGGCCACGACACTCAGGCGACAGCGCTGCTCGCAGAGGGACTACGTCTGGCCCAGGACGCCGGTGATGCCTGGAACAGTTCGGTCTTCCTCAACCTCATCGCCGAGATCGAACTGGGCCGTGGCACCGTCGTCGCGGCTGCCACCCATTACCTTGAGAGCCTCGCGCTGGCGGCCGCGATCGGTGCGAGACCACGTTTCATCTGGTGTCTGGAAGGTCTTGCCGTGTGCCTGCACGATCTCGGCGACAGCGACTATGCCGCCCGGCTGGTAGGTCTGGCCATGTCTGTCCGCTCGACGTTGAATCTGCATGACTGGATCGAATTCCCGGCCAGAGCGATAGATTTGACCGGAATCCTCACCGGACCGCCGTCCAATCTCTCGGTGCTGCACGCAGAAGGCTTCCGAATGACAGTCGGTGACGTCCTGGCCTACGCACCGCAGCTCGTGGCCGCCCGCAGCGCCCGGCGTAGTCGACAGGATCGCTATCCCGACGGTCTGACCGCCCGCGAGGTGCAGGTGCTGCGGTTGATCGCGGCCGGTTCGACCAGCCGGGCGATCGCCACCGAACTCGTCATCAGCATCGAGACCGTCGGCAGGCACATCAGCAACCTGTATCGCAAGATCGGGGCCTCCGGGCGAGCGGACGCAACCGCGTATGCCATCAGATCCGGGCTGATGGACGACTGACGCCCGCCACGACTCGAGTGCGGTCGGTTGCGCACGGGGTGCGGTTCAGAGCCGGAGTTGACGAGAACTTGTGATGCGCCGACCGGTGTTGTCGGAGAAGGCTTACGAGCGATACGACAACTTCGACTGAAGGAGCGACTGGTGCACGCAATCCGCGGCGACATCGACACCCCCACGCGATCGGCGATACACGACCTCGTCGTCGAATTCACCTGGAAGCTCGACCATGCGGAGCCGGCCGGGTTCGCGGAACTGTTCGAGACAGACGGAAGGTTCGTCACCGGTCAGGCGGTCACGGCCGGCACTGCCGCACTGCAGGCGTTCGCCGACGGACGCACAGCAATGGCTCGCACGTCCCGAAGCGTGCTCAGCAACCATCGCCTCGTTCGTCTCTCCACCTCGTCGATCGAGGGCACGGTGCTCGTCACCTTGTACATGCACGACGGACTCGAGGCTGGTGAACCCATCGCACAGTCGGTGGCGGAATACCGGGACATCTACGTTCGGGGCGCCGACCATGTGTGGCGTTTCCGTGAGCGGCGCTCGGTTCCGATCTTCACGAGGTCGGTGTGAATCCGGCCGGCAGCACGGTCGGCGAGGCCACCGATCGAACGCACCTGCTGCACACGTTGGATCTGGCGAGAACGGCGCGCGCCGACGGCAACCGACCATTTGGTTCCCTTCTCGTCGATGCCGCAGGGATCGTTCTGCTGACGGCAACGAACACCGCCGTCACCGACCGCGACGTCACTGCGCACGCCGAGACCAATGTGGTGCGCGCGGCGTCGGCGTCGAGGTGGGCTCCGGCTCTTGCCTCGACCACGCTGTACAGCAGCGCGGAACCGTGCCCGATGTGCGCCGGGGCGATCTATCTGAGCGGCATAGGACGCGTGGTGTACGCACTCGCAGCCAAGGATCTGGCGTCATTTCCGGGGGCATCGGACCAGGTCCGCACGGTCCCTACGCCCATGGCGGAGGTGCTCGCAGGTGGCGATGGTCGTCCGGAGATCCGGCATCATCCGATGGGACAGGCCGCCCTCGAACCCCACGTCGACTACTGGACGGGGCAGGCACGATGATCCTCACCTCGACGGTTCGCCTCACTGCCGGGGACGGCCACACGTTCCGGGCCTACTCCGCGGGACCCGAAACACGTCACCATCGCGGTGGAATCGTTCTGCTGCACGAAATCTTCGGTATCAACCGTTACATGCGGACCATGGCTGAGATCTTTGCGGCGCAGGGGTTTCAGGCGCTCGTCCCCGACTTGTTCGCCCGCCAGGAGGCTGATGTCGAACTCGACTACACCGGGGAGGACTTCACTCACGCGATCGAGCTGCGGGACAACCTGGACCTGTCCACCGCCGGCCTCGACATTTCCGCGGCAGTCCAGTGGCTTCGCCGAAGCGACTGGGGCAATGGGCGGGTCGGTGCGCTCGGCTACTGCCTCGGCGGCGGTCTGGCTATCCTGGCCGCCGCGAGTACCGACGTCGATACTGCGGTGAGCTACTACGGCGTCGGAGTGCAGGACCGCCTCGAGGTGGCCGAACAGATCGATGTCCCCGTCCTGTTCCACTTCGCCGAAAATGATCACTATTGCCCGCCCGAGGCACGAACCGCCATCGCGGAGGCGTTCGCCGGGAACCCGGAGGCGGAGTTCTACCGGTACCCCGGTGCGAACCACGCGTTCGCCACCTTCGGACGCGACACGTTCGATTCCGAAGCAACCGATCTCGCGTTCGAGCGCACCCTGCTGCATCTGCAGCGGTGGCTGGACTGACCTGACACATCCCGAGTTCTCGTCATTGCGGCCACAACTCGAACCCGCCAGGCTCAGTACAACGAGACTTTCGCCACACCGCCAGTCTCGAAAGATCGCGCGAACCGCGAGTCCCTTCAGGTCCCCGACCTCATTCTCGGAGAAGGAAACGACCGATGCACATACTGCCCCGACACGCCGTCATCGCCGGCCTGGTCACACTTGCCCTGGTATCGACGGCAAGTTGTAGTTCCTCGGACACAGAGTCCCGAACCGATGGCCTTCTCGACGTCACGGTGGGTCAGCTACCCATCGTCGACTCCGTTCCCTTCACGTTTGCGGTCGACAAGGGATTCTTCCGCGAGGAAGGGATCAACGCGACCGCAGACTTCACCAATGCCGGTGCCATGATCACGAACTTGGTCAACGGCTCCGACCAGTTCGCTCTCGGAGAGACAGCGATCGTCATCCAGGCGTTCGACAAGGGGCTCCCGCTGCGGATCGTCGGGGGCGTCACCAAGAGCACCGATCTCCCCGCTGAGGACACCGGAGTCGTGCTCGTCGCGGAGAACAGTGCCGTCAAGACACCCGCGGACCTGACCGGAAGAACCGTCGCGGTCGGGGCACTGAAAGGCAGTGGAGAACTGTCTCTCCGTGCCGCGCTCGACAAGGCCGGGGCGGACAGCGACCAGGTGAAATTCCTGGAAATGCCGTTGTCGGACATGACCGACGCCCTCGCCAAAGGCCATGTCGACGCCATCAGCACGATCTCACCGTTCGATACCGCCGCGCTCGCCCAGGGTGCCACCCGCTTGATGTCGCCGGGCGCAGAGGCGGTACCGGGTGGCATGCAGCTGACCGTCGCCACCTCGCAGAAGTTCGAACAGGAAAATCCGGAGGTAGTGCAGGGCTTCGTCCGGGCACTGAACCGGGGCATCGAATACGCCGCCGCGCATCCGGACGAGGTGCGGGCAGTGCTGCCGACGATCAGCCCGGTTCCCGCTGAACTGATTCCGGCAATGCGGCTCCCTGTCTTCGACGCCGGCGACCCTCGCGCCGCACTGACGCTGTGGACCGGGCTGATGGAGCAGTATCAGTTCGTCTCAGGAGACGTCGATGTCGACGAGTTGATGAGCTGATCGATCATGACCACGCTCACGCGCACGCCTCGGCCCCCGGCCGCAACCTCACCCTGGTTTCCACTCCCCCAGCGACGCCTGGCCACGCGGGCAGTGGTCGTCGTCGCAGCCCTGGCTGGCTGGCAACTGGCGGTGCAGTCCGGGCTGTTGCCCTCGAGTTCGATACCGACTGCCACACAATCACTGTCGGCTCTCGCGTCGATGACGACCACGCCGGAATTCTGGATGACGCTGGGCCAGACCGCGGTGGGCTGGGTTGCGGGCCTCGCCCTGTGCGTCGTCCTCGCCGTCCCCGTCGGACTGCTGATCGGAACATCCGGGTTCCTCACCCGCAGCACACGCTTGATGTTCGACTTCCTGCGCACCATTCCCGCGGTCGCACTCACCCCCGTTCTGCTGCTGATCCTCGGCTCGACGATGGAGATGAAGGTGCTCCTGGTCGTGTTCGGGGCGTGCTGGCCGCTACTGACGTCCACCGTCGACGGTGTGCATAACGTCGACCCTGTCGCCGCCGACACCGTGCGGTCGTTACGACTCTCGCGGTTCGATCGCATGACGCAACTGGTCCTGCCGTCCGCGCTCCCCTTCGTGGTCACCGGATTACGCACTTCGGCCGCCATCGCGCTGATGCTGACGACGGCGGCCGAGTACCTCGGCTCGGCTCCGGGACTGGGCAAGTCACTGGGCATAGCGCAGCAGGCCGGTGGTGTGGACGTGATGTTCGCCTGGCTGATGGTCGCGGGACTGCTCGGTGTTGCCCTCAACGTGGTCTTCCTCCACCTCGAACGCCGGGTGATTCCGTGGTCGCCCGCCAACAGAGAGACAGTGAAATGATACGGAGAACAGCACGAGCGGCCGCCGTCGAACTGTGGCTGCCCATCGTGGCCGTCGCCGTGGTGTGGGTGGCGACAACACGCAGGGAGAGTTTCTATTTCCCTCCACTTCAGCAGGTGGCGCATACCTTCCAGCAGATGTGGTTGTTCGACCGGATCGGATCGGATGCCGTTCCCAGCGTGCGGAACTTCCTCGCCGGTCTGGTGATTGCGACAGTGATCGGAATCGGTGCCGGGTTGGTGCTGGCGCTGCGCGAGGGTCTCTACGATGCCGCTCACCCGGTGTTCGAGTTCATGCGCTCGGTACCTGGGATCGTGCTCGTTCCCGTCGGCCTCGTGCTGATGGGTGTCGGGGACGAGATGAAGATCGCGGTTATCGCCTACGGGACGATCTGGCCGATTCTGCTCGGCACGATCGACGGTGTCCGCTCCCTGGACCCGCTCGTACGAGACATGATGCGCAGCTATCACATTCCGGTCCACCATCGGTTGCTGCGGGTCGTCCTGCCGGGGGCAAGCCCGCAGATTCTGGCCGGAGCGCGGATCAGCGTCGCGCTCGGCGTGGTGTTGATCATCGCCAGCGAATACGTCGCGTCCACGCACGGAATCGGATACGTGCAACTGCAGGCCGAACGCACCTTCGCGATTCCGGAGATGTGGTCGGCATTGTTACTTCTGGGAATTCTCGGTTACACGAGCAACGTCGTGTTCCGCGTCATCGAACGGTATCTACTCCGCTGGTACTACGGGCTCAGGAAAGCTGGGCAAGGAGGTTCTGCATCATGACCACATCCACCACTACCCCGGCCGCAGCCACCGACCCGGATGTGCCCGCTCGTCTCACTCTTGATGTGCGGGCCGTGGCAAAATCCTATGGTCGCGGGACCGCCTCCCGGCACATCCTGGCCGACGTCACGTTCACGGTCCATCAAGGGGAATTCGTCACCGTGGTCGGCCCCTCGGGGGCAGGCAAGACCACCCTGTTGCGGTGCCTCGCGGGACTGCTCTCACCGGACGCCGGTGAGGTCGCACTGGAGGGAGAGAATGTCACCGCTCCCCCGAAGGGCCTGGCCCTCGTCTTCCAGGACTACTCACGGTCCCTGCTCCCCTGGATGAGTGTGCTGGGCAATGTCATGCTCCCGCTCCGCCGTTCGGGCCTGAAACGAACAGAACGCCACCGCATCGCCGAGCAGGCGCTGCAGGCGGTGGGCCTTGCACACGCGACGAACCTCTATCCCTGGCAGATGTCGGGTGGGATGCAGCAACGCGCCGCCATCGCCCGCGCAGTCGCGTGCCGGCCCGAAGTGCTGCTGATGGACGAGCCCTTCGCATCGGTCGACGCGCAGACCCGAGCAGATCTCGAGGACCTGATGCTCAGACTGCGTGAGGAACTGGGGATGACCGTCGTTCTCGTCACCCATGACATCGACGAAGCGGTGTACCTGGCCGACCGCGTCATCGTCCTCTCCGGCGCTCCGACGTCGGTCACCGAGATCATCCAGGTCCCCCTACCCGGCCCCCGGGATCAACTGCACACCAAACTCGAGCCGGCCTTCGCCGAGCTACGCGCACATGTCCTCGGACTGATCCGGCGCTGAAAAATCCCGAGTTCCGGGGATGAACCGACGTTGCCGGCCCGAGCAGTATCGAGCAAGAACACCTCCCACCACTGACCTGAAGTGAGGGCACGAATGTCGATCAGCACAGACACCCCCGACCGGACCGACACCACCTCGATCGCCGACGAATTCAAAGACACGATGGCATCCCTGTGCGCCCCGGTCACGGTGATCACCGCCATGACCGAGGACACGCCCGTGGGTGCCACTGTCAGCGCCTTCGGCTCGCTGTCGCTGACCCCGCCCATGATCACCGTCGCCCTCGACCGCCGCTCGCGGGTGCTGACCGCTGTCACCGCCACCGGCCGACTGGGCGTGAACATCCTCGGCGAGCACGATGAGGAACTCGCCCGCATCTTTGCTACCAGCGGCATCGATCGATTCGCCGACGCACCCTGGCGGATGGACAGCGGCCTGCCCCGCTTGATCGACGCCCCCGGCTGGCTCGGATGCGACGTCGCCCGGATCGTCGGCGGCGGCGACCACGTCATCATTCTCGGGCAGGTCAGAACGGTCGAAAACCGGCCCGCCCGCACCCTCTCCTACAGCAAACGCCGATTCGGGATCCATACTCCGCTGCCCGCCTCGGCCCGTCCGTGACTCCCCAACCGCAAAGGAACCGACCGATGACCTCCACCACGACTGCCCCGCTGACCTCGTGGCCGCTCGCCCGCACCGATCGGCGCGCCGCGGCCCTCGCCGCGGTCGATTCCATCCGTGACGAACTCGCGATCGGCGCAATCGAATCCGAATCGGGTCGGCGCCTCAGTGACCGCTCCATCGCAGCACTGCGGCAGTCGCGCGTGCTCGGAATCATGACTCCCGACGATCTCGGCGGCAACGTCGTCGATGCCGTCACCGCGTTCGAGGTAATCGAAAAGATTGGGCACATCGACCCCGCCACCGCCTGGACAGCCACGATTCTTCTCGAAGGTGCCGGCGAGCTCGCCACCGTGGTCAGCGAAGACACAGCCCGCAGGATCTTCGCCGGCGGCATCGCCCTCAAGGCGGCGTCCCTCAAGCCCGGCAGCGCGCAAAGGGTGGACGGCGGCTACGTGGTCAGCGGTCGGTGGGACTTCGTCAGCGGTCTCTACCACGCTGACTACGTCACCGCGACGTTCCTCATCGCCGATGAGGCCGGCAAACCGGTACGCCGGGCCGCGCTCCTGCCGCGTGGCGAGATAGAGATCCTCGACGACTGGCAAGTACTCGGCATGCGTGGCACGGGCAGCAGCAGCTTCCAGGCCGACCATGTCTTCGTCGCCGACGACATGATCTACGACCCGATGGGTGAAGGCTGCCGCACCGACACCCCGCTGTCCCGCCTCGGCATGGTGCCCTTCGTGTTGCAAATGCACCCCGGCATGGTCCTCGGCGCGGCCCGCCGGGCTCTGGACGAAATTGTCGGCGCCGCGCCGAAGATCCGGCGCGGTGGGCGGATCAACCTGCATCAGCCTCCTGCCCTGACCGAACTCACCTGGTTCCAACGCGAACTCGGCGAACTCGACGCCCGCGTCCGCGCCGCGCGCAGCCTCTGCATCGATACCCTCCACCAGGTCAACGATGTGATCGACGCAGGAGACCGTGTTCAGCTCCCACTGCTCGACCAGATGCAGACCGCCGCCTCGCTCGCCGCGAAGACCTCGGTGGAAGTGGTCACCCGCGCGTTCCGACATGCGGGTGCCGCCGCGATCCTCGACGACAGTCTCCTGTCCAAACTCCTCCGCGACCTCAACACCATCTCCGCTCATGGGGTGATGGGTGAGGCCGGTTTCGAAAGCCACGCAGAATTCATCCTCGGCCTCCAGACCGACGAGAACCGCCGGATGGTGTGACCGCGCGACCCTCGGACCCGTCACTCGAAGGAGGAACAGCGTTGCCCAAGCTCGACATCATCGTCGCCAGCACCCGTCCAGGCAGAATCGGTTTGCAGGTAGGACAGTGGGTAGCATCGGATGCCGATGTTCACGGGGGATTCTCGGAGGTCGAACTCGTCGACCTCCGAGAGGTGAACCTGCCGTTCATGGACGAACCCCACCATCGACGACTGAGCCAGAACACGCATCAGCACACCATCGACTGGACCGCCACGGTCGCCGAGACGGATGCGTTCGTCTACGAGCCGGTCGGCCTGGTCAGCTGCGGCGGCATCTCAGCCGGGACACGAGCGCCGCACAGATGATCAAGCAGGTTGTCACGACAGTGAACATGACCCCGGTGGCGGAGGCGGTCGCGATACCGTTCGTCGCCCAGTTCCTCGACGAGAAGCGCAACTTCGTCCCGACCCCGCCGTGTCCGCATCGGCCCAGGCAATGTTCGACGAGCTTGTCCGGGTGAGCACGGCCCTGCGTCCCCCGCGCGGCACGTAGAGCCGAATCGGACGGATCCCGGACGTCAATCGACGACGAAGTGCGTCCGCTCGAAGAACCGCCCGACGCCCCGTTCCCGCTGTCGTCCGATGACATACCGACCGGGGGCCATGCCGGTGGCTCCGTGCTCGGGGTGGATGAGGTAGGCGGTAACGCGGGTGTCGAGGATGCCGCGCGCGAGGCGCCGGGGGTCGTTCACCGGTGTCGACCATATGCACATGCCTTCGTCGGCGACGAGGCTGTGCGGGTTTCCGCCCGCCGCGCTCCGCAGCAACTCCACTCCCGACAGCGGGACGTTCTCCGACCGCGTCCATGGACCGGGCGTGACGACGTCGGCGACAAGCGAATACGGGACTACGATGAGGTCGCCCTGAGCCTGCATACCGTCGATGACGGGTACGGATACCTCCTGATCGAGATAGTCGAACACATCGAGGCCCGTGAGGGCCGTGAGATCGGACAAGGTCATGATCGAATTCATGCGAATCACCTTCGGAGTTCGGGTTTTCGGGTTTCAGGTTCGACGAACGAGCCGGGCGTAGTCGGCGCCATTGATGCCGTAGGTCCAGGCTGCGGCATCCAACGCCGACGAAATTCGTGTCGGCACATAGATCCCGTATCGTCGCCGACGGCCGTCGCGTTCGGGGGAACCGTTGACGGCGAGCAGGATGTGATCGCTGCGGCCCCAGCCGTCCGATATCACGTAAAGCTGCAGCGTGTGACCGACATTGCCGGGATCGTCGGCTCGGTCGATCAGCGCGAGTCCGGCCGCGTCGATGTAGGTGTCCCATCCGATGCGCTCGATCGCGCATCGGCGGACCTCGACATTACGTTCGCGGGCGATACGTTCGACCGTCGGCTCGAGGACGACCCAGTCGGGGACGACAGTCCCGTGCTGCACGAAAAGCGCCC
This sequence comes from Rhodococcus sp. ACS1, assembly GCF_002300155.1. Classification (NCBI taxonomy): domain Bacteria; kingdom Bacillati; phylum Actinomycetota; class Actinomycetes; order Mycobacteriales; family Nocardiaceae; genus Rhodococcus; species Rhodococcus sp. ACS1. The sequence goes on along the minus strand of NZ_NSDZ01000007.1, from coordinate 59,040 downwards.
GACCATCTTCGAATTCCAGCGCAGGCGCATCCGGGTGATGCAACCGGTGCTCGTTGTGAACACGGCCCGGTATGGGCTCAGCATGCAGGGCGGTGGGCCGTTCGGCAACGACGCACACATTGTCGAACGCCCACCACCACCCGGTCGCGCCGGTCAGGGCGGTATGGACGTCGAGTAGCTCGACATCGTCGGAGCGGAACCTGGCGAGCCCAAACCGACGGTACGCGTCGTAGTACGCGACCCGATGGGCCTCTTGCTGTCCATACCAGCTCACGCCGCCGACGACGGCGGGCATCAGTGTCCGTATCGCAGCCGCGGCCCCATCGAAAAGGCTCGTGCGCAACGAATCCCACACGGCGGCTCGAATGATTGCATTGGGGCTGATGCCGACGCGGGCAGAGTTGTCGGGCGACTGGGCTCGCGCGGTTTCGATCGCCCGGCGTTCGTGCGGCCAGTCGGATCGCCCTCGGGCGATCAATGCGTCCATGCGTCTGCGCGATTTCGAAAGCATGGTTGCTATTCGGGCGGAGACGCACTGAACTCCGTCGCCGGCAAACGACAGCGTCGTCGCCAACCCCTCGGCGGCGATCAGGTCCGATCCCGCTGGAGGTGACGGCACCCAGACGAACTCCGGCCGGCTGAATCCGGCTCGACGATAAAATGTTTCGACAGCCGATTCCGCCGTGGTGCGATCGGATGGGCGTGCACACAACCCGTGCGCGAGCCATGCGTCACGCGCAGCTTCGACACCGAACATGTATTCGGCGGAGTGATCAGTGTTATCGGTGAATGTCGCTCGGTGTCGAGTCGCCGAGCGAAACGGTGCGGCGCTCACGCGACTGTGGCGGAGTCCGCCTTTCCCATAGTCATGCGTATGAGCGTGGCACGCGAAGGCCTCGAACGCAAGGCCTCCGGCTGACCCCCGCGATCTGTCGAGGGCCGCATCCCTCGCCGACTCGGTCCAGAGGGGTGGCCAGACACCACCCCCAGGGGGTCTAACACGACCCGCCCCCTGCGCGCCACGATGGAGGAACCGGAATCGACAACACCCGCCCCGACCGCCAGAAAGCACACCATGACGTCGACCAACTACGGCGACCCGCCGACCGACGGAGCCCGGCAACACACTACCTCAACGGGCGCACTCCGAAAGGGGAACTCCCAGTGACGGACTCTGTTCTCTCGTACACCGACCGTGGGCGTACCGACGAGATGACTCTCGTCCCGGACCACTCCCCGATCGTCATCGGCCGCTCCTCGTACGCCGACCTGTCGCTGCCCACCGACCCCGACATCTCACGCCTGCACGCGACCATCGAACGCATCGGCATCCACTGGACCATCACCGACGACGGCCTCTCCCGCAACGGCACCTTCGTCAACGGCACCCGCCTGCAAGGACGCCAGACACTGCACCCCGGAGACGTCATCCAAGTCGGCGAGAGCATGCTCACCTACCATGGGGAGCCTGGCACCGACTGCGGCGTCACCCACATCGGGGGCACCGTCGACGCCGACATCGTTCTCACACCCGCGCAACGCACCGTCCTCACCGAACTGTGCCGGCCATTCCACGACGGCACCGACCACCCCATCCCGGCCTCGAACCGACAGATTGCCGACGCCCTGCACCTGAGCACCGAAACCGTCAAGACCCATCTCCGTGCCCTCTTCAGCACATTCCAGATAGAGGACCTCCCTCAGAATCAGAAACGCTCCCGACTCGTCACTCTCGCCCTCAACAACGGCATCCTCAACTAGGGTTCTGATCGGTTCCAAGCCGAAGGGGGTCGATTTCCAACCCTAAGATGCGTTTCGATGCGCGGGAGGTCCGGCGGATCCTGTTGTTGCCAACAAAATCTATCAAGCGAGGAATGCATGGATCCGATCATCGTGATTCTCAGTGGTGTGGTGGGCGCCGTCGCCGCATATGTCGTGCCGCTCTGGCTGATTCGAAGCGGCCGCAGTCCGCGGCTGGCCGCGAAACGTGAGGTGTCCACGGCGATCGACAACGGCGCGCTACCACCGAACGCAGACATCTGGTCATGGCGAACGCGAGTGGTCGAGAACCGACAGTCGGTCGCCCGCGGCAGCTGGGCGATGCTCGCCGCCGGTGTCCTCATGTCATTCGTCGCGCTCGCCAACTTCGCCGACGAGGGTGACTCCTTCCTGACGTGGGTGTTCGTATGGTTGGCCGCCACGTTACTTGCCGCGGCGTTCGGGATGCATCGCCAGGTGAAGCGGGCGGATGCTCTACTCGCGGCTGTCACCGCAGGACCAACTGGAACAACTAATTCCGGTCCTCGTTGAGTAGACACTCGCATTCGACATTCGGTCGTACGGCGACGCGCGCGAATAGGACGATCGCGAATAGACTGTGCCCGCAGGTACGCTCGCCGATCTCGGCGGAGCCCGATACTCGCGAGACAAGGAGGACGCATTCGAATGCGACGCGTCGTGCGGGCCTTCTGGGGGCCGCGGCCGGAGCCGGTCGAAGCGCTGGCGGGGCGGTGGCGGCAGACTGTGGAACAGGTCTCGCAGCTGCTGCCGGAAGTCGCGTCACCGGTGGAAGGCAACTGGCGGCAGGTGCACGCGTCGGGACCGGATACCGCTTGTGCGCCGGATGAGCTGACAGCCGTTCTCCTCGTCGCGCAGGAGGCGGAGGCGTGGTCGGATTTGACGGGCACCGGGTTGCGGTTGCTCTGTACCGGTGAGGCCGGGTGGGCGGTCGAACTCTCCGGCGAGGCCGGAGGTACCCCGCAGTTTCTGTTGCAGTCAATGGTGATGAGTGTCGACGCGCCCCACGGTGCCGTCGTCCCCGAGTCTGAACTGCTCACGATGCTTGCGTCGACGTGGGAACCGGACTTCGGCGACGTGACCGACGACGACACTCTCGATGCCCTCGAGGACGACGCCGGATTCGTCGTCGGCGATCCTGTGGTCGGCCGGTCCGGCTACCTGTGCTCGGCCCGCGCAGTCCTGATACCCGACGGCCTGGAGGCGAGCCGTCGGGCCGTTCCGGACGGCGGCGTGCTTCTGCAGATCGCAGCGTCGGGCGAGATCGACACGGTGGTCAGCGTGTACGAGCAGCTGCGGGACGCGGGCGCACTCGCACCGCTCCCACGGCCGCTGGACCGGCCGACGCTGTGAGGTCGCGGCCGGCCGCGCATGTCAACCGAGTTCTACTCGCCTTCGGGTTCTGCAGTCCTCGGCTGCTCGGTCTGCTTGGGTGCAGCCGGCACCCATTCCCGTAGTTGCTGCACCACCGTCCCGTAGAACGCGTCCGCCGAGGACGTCACGCTGCTGATGAAACTCGCCGCCGTTCCCGACCTTCGACCGCCCATCGGGAATGACTGCTCGAGGCAGAAGGACACGATGTCCCCGGACCGGCCGGCGGTGAGCACTTTCGGATCGGCCCGCACCGCCGCGATGTGCTCGCATGCTTCGTTTCCCCGCTCGGAAAACACCGCCTCCACCTGCACATCGCCGGGGACATCCTTGAGTTGCTTGAGCAGCCACGACAGCCGGCGACCGGAGGCTCCCTCGTTCGGTGCGTCTACGGTGGTGCGGCAGCGGATCTTGTTGGTCCGCACATCCGCGATCACCACCAGATCGCCCGCAGTCTCCGGGATCCGCAGGACCGCCTCGAACACGCCGTCGGCCGACAACCGCTCGGCAACCGCCGCATTGCGGGCCACCGGATCGGTGCTGTGCCTGCGCGGCAGGACGTGTTTGACGGTGACCCCCAACTCGGCCGTCAGTCGCAGTGCGAGATGCCGGGACAGGGACACCCAGGTGTCGGCCACGGAGGCGGCTTTCTGGTCGCCGGCGCGCAGGGTGCCGGCGGTGACCGCGTCGCGGACCGTGACCCAGTGCCTTCCCATGTCGACGAACTCGACCGCCCCGGAACGCGGATGGTCCAGGTACCGCACGAACTCGGCAAGGACCCACGCCTGCAGATCGTCGTCGATTCCGCCGTGGGACAGCAGCATCCGCGCCTCGTGCGCCACCTCCGCCCACGACAAATGCCGTAGAGCGACCTTGGCGAGCTTGCGCCGATCGACCTCCACCGGCAGCTCCCCCGCGCTGGCCGGGACATCGTTCGACAAGCTGACCACGACGTCGTACTTCTTCTTCCGAGCTACGTCGAGATAGTTCTCGAGCTGCTCCTTCTTCAGCTTGCCGCTGCCGGTCTTGACCTCGAGCAGACCGGTCCACACCCTGCTGCCGCGGGCCACCTTCAACACGGCATCCGGAATCACCTTCGTCTCGCCCCGCTCGTACGCCACCTCCACGTACCCCTCGAAGGTGCCCGCGGGAGCCCCCACCCGGGCACACACCGCGCGTGCGAACGGACGCACCGCCTGCATCGTCGCGATCAGTGCGGACGTGGCACGCCGCTCCTGCTCCTCACCCGCGCCGACGCCGATGACCGAGAACAACCGCGCCGGCTGCCAGGTGTCCTGTTCGGCGAGGCCGAACACGAGTGGCTTCGACTTCTTCACCGCCCGTTTGGCAGTGCGGACACCCCGGGTCGTCGCTTTCCGTGGTGCGGCCGGTGTCGTGGGCAGTTCGGGCACCAATTGCGGGGCGTCGCCGGTGGAGCCGGGCGGCGCCACCACGGCGGATTCCTCACTGTCGGATGGGGTGTCGGCGGTCGCGGTGAGTTCGGGGTCCTGGTCGTCGTCGATGTCGACTCCGAAATCCGTGGCCAACCCCGCCAGCCCGGACTCCCAGCCCTGCCCGACCGCCCGAACCTTCCAGTCGCCATTGCGGCGGTACACCTCGCCGAATACGAATGCCGACTCGGTGGTGGCATCGGCAGTGATGTACTCCGCCAACGTGTGCCCGGCACCGTCGACGACCCGGAGGGCGAGTTTGCCGAGGTCACCGAACCCGCCGGCAGCGACACTGCCGCCGAGGGCAACGGTGTGCACATCGTCCGGCACGGCGGACAGATCGATCGCGATCCTCGCCTGCGCCCCTTCCTCGGTGCCGCTCGCGCCCAGGAACCGAATCGATCCGTCGGTCGACTCCGGCTGGTTGTAGAACACGAAATCGGCATCGGAGCGCACCTTCCGGTCCGCGTTCAGCAGCAATGCCGACGCGTCGACCTCGACGTCCGACTCGGTCCACCCGAGCACCACGTCGATCTGCTCCACGTCAGCGGGCAGGGACAGGTTCTGCCCCTTGGACAGCATCGGAAACTCCACCAGAACCACCTTTGTTCGACCCGGTACCGCAACGACCTGTGCCGCCGGACAGGGCCTGTGCCGACAACCGACGTCCGTCGCATCAACTGCGCATACTAATCGGTTCGTTTCGCTCACGGACACCACCCGGCAAACATCGTGTCGCCGCGGGCATTCACGCCGTCAGCGGGTCGACAACACCCCCGGTTCTGTGTCGGCTGCGTGAATGACACTGCCGAACAGACGAAATGAGCACGGATCGACGACTGCCGAACACCAGCAGGTTTCAGCATTCGCAGCCGCGCGACCATGCCCCGCCGACGAGGCTCACCCTGTGCAGCTATCCCCGTGACCGCGCCGGCGGAGGTTCACGAGCAGGCCGCCGGAGGCCGTAGCGCACCACGAAAATGACCATTGACTAATTTTTTAGTCAGTGTGATGATTTCGCCATGACCAACACGCCACAACTGCAGAAGACCACCGGAAGTACCACCTCGACGATCTGGCAGATGCCCGCCGAATGGGCGCCGCACGAACGGTGCCTCATGGCATGGCCCACCCGAGAAAGCCTCTGGGGTCCGTACTTCGAAGAGGCAAAATCCGAATACGCTGCGACCGCGAACGCGATCGGCGAATTCGAACCCGTCCTCATGATCGCCAACCCCGGCCAGGCCGACGAAGCCCGCGCCGCGTGCAGCAGCCGGGTGGACGTCGTGGAACTGGCGATCGACGATTCCTGGATCCGGGATTCGGGTCCGTTGGTCGTACTCGACCGGACGGGGCAACGTTCCGCCGTCGACTTCGGCTTCAACTCGTGGGGCGAGCGTTTCCAGCCATACGACAAGGACGCCACCATCAGCCGGCGAGTGCTCGCGGCCCTCGGGATCGACCGCATCCCGTCGGGCATGGTCCTCGAAGGCGGATCGATCACCATCGACGGCGAAGGCACCCTGATCACGACCGAGCAGTGCCTGCTCAACGAGAACCGCAATCCGTCGATGTCGCGGGCGGAGATCGAGAACGAATTGAAGACGCGTCTGGGTGTGTCGACAGTGATCTGGCTCCCCTACGGTCACTTCGACGACGCCCACACCGACGGGCACGTCGACGGCGTGTGCACATATGTGCGGCCGGGAGTCGTGATCGCTCAGACGTGTGAAGATCCCGAGCTGCCCGATTTCGAGCGCATGGCCGCGAACCTGCAGGTCCTGCGCGAGTCGACGGATGCCGCAGGACGGCAGCTCGAGATCCTCGAGTTGCCCCAGTTCCCGGTACAGACGCTGCCGGACGGCACCGAGACGATGGTGGCCTACGCCAACTTCTACGTCGCCAACGGCGGAGTGGTCGTTCCGATCGCCGGGCACGACCTCGACGAGCAGGCGCTGGCGACGCTGCGCCTCGCGTTTCCCGACCGCGAGGTGGTCGGTGTGCCGGGCAACATCGTCGCGTACGGCGGCGGCGGCGTGCACTGCATCACCCAGCAGATCCCCGCGGCCCACTCCGCTCGGGAGACGGCGCGATGAACCCTCGTGACAGCGGCGCCCTTGCCGGGGTGATCGGTCAGAATGTCGTGGACGCCGGCGACTTCGTCGTCGTGACTGCGGTCGAGACCGTGCTGCCCTCGCCGGCCCGCGACCGGCCGTCGACAAGGATGCCGGTCCGCGTCGGCGCGGTGCAGACCTCCTGGCACCCGGATCCCGAAGAACATCGGGCCGTCCTGGCGAGCGGGGTACGGCGGGCCGCCGACTTGGGTGCGCAGGTCGTATGTCTGCAGGAGCTGACCCTGAGCCCGTACTTCGCGACCATCCCTGACAACACCGACGCCGCGAATCACAGCGAGTCGATCCCGGACGGCCCCACGACCTCGTTCGTGCGGGAACTCGCGGCCCGGCACGACATCTTCGTCCACGCCTCGCTCTATGAGCACAGTGACACCGGACGCGGGTTCAACACCGCGATCCTCGTCGCCCCGGACGGAGCGGTGCTCGCGCGGACCCGCAAACTCCACATTCCCGCCTTCCCCGGCTACCACGAGGATCGCTACTTCGACTCGGGTGACAGCGGATTTCCGGTGATCCCGGCTGCGGGTGGCCAATTCGGGTTCCCCACCTGCTGGGACCAGTGGTTCCCCGAATTGGCGCGAGCGTATTCGATGCGGGGCGCCGAGATCCTCGTCTATCCCACGGCGATCGGGAGCGACCCCGAGCTGAAAGATTTCGACACCCAACCGATGTGGCATCAGATGATCTCGGGGAACGGCCTGGCCAACGCCACCTTCATGGTTGCCGTCAATCGAATCGGCGACGAGGACGGGATCACCTTCTACGGATCGTCGTTCATCTCGGATCCCTATGGGCGCACGATCGTTCAGGCCCCCCGTCACCGCGACAGTGTCCTCGTCGCGGATCTCGATCTGGATCAGCGGCGTGACTGGCTCACGTTCGGCTTGTTCGACACCCGCCGGCCCGCCAGCTACCGCGATCTCGTCGACGAGTCGCACGCAACCACGCCCTGACGGGCAACTGCCGTGCCCGCGGCTCGCTCCGCGGCACAAAAGACAGGTTCACCACTTTCGAGGGATCGAACATGCGCATCAACAAGTTACGGATCGTGGCGGTCGCCGCGTGCACGGTAGTCGCCCTGGCGGGTTGCGGGGGTCGACCGGAGCTGGTCCCCGCAACCGGAAACAACACGACCTTCCTCAGTCTCCCCCCGACCACGGATGCTGCCACCGGTCACACCGACAGCGCGACGTGGGCGCTGTACCGCGACCCCACCACCGTCGATCCGGCCACCGCATTCGACTATCCGGAGAACACGGTCATATCGACCATGTGCGAGTCGCTTCTGCGGCAACAACCGGACGGCGCCATCACGCCCGGACTGGCGAGTGAATACCACTACACGTCACCGACCACGCTGGTACTGAAACTGCGCTCCGACGTGCGCTTCTGGGACGGACAACCCCTCACTCCCGCCGATGTGGTGTTCAGCTTGCAGAGGAACAAGGATCCCGAGGTCGGTGGCTTCTACGGCACCGTCCTCGATCGGATCACGTCGATCAGCGCCGACGGCCCCGACACCGTCACGCTCGTGCTGAGCAGCCCGGACTACTGGCTGCCGGGTGAGCTCGCGGCGATGCCGGGGGTCGTCGTCCAGGAACGGTTCGCCCGCGCCCGGGGCCGTGATTACGGGACACCCGGTGGCGGCGCCATGTGCACGGGCCCGTACCAGTTGGCGGAGTGGACGTCAGGGAAGACGCTGAAGGTCGAAGCGAACCCCGACTACTGGGACTCGTCCCTGAAGCCGATGACCCGCGAGATCGAGTTCCGCGGTGTGTCCGACGCGGCGACCCTGACGACGGGTCTGGCGACCGGCGAGATCAGCGGCACGTGGATCACCGACACCTCCACCCTGCCGCAGCTGCAGCGGACGAGCAACGTCACCGTGCACGTCGGGCCGTCGTTCGAGACCGAGTTCTTCATCCCCGCCAATCTCACCGGCGTCCTCGGCGACCGCCGTGTGCGACAGGCGTTGTCGCTCGCGTTCGATCGGCAGAGCTTCGACGGTGCCGTTTATCAGGGCAACGCGGTCGGCCCGCGCCTGTCGACGAACCCGGGAACGTGGGGATACGCCAGGGACACGTTCACCGCGGCCTGGGACGCCGCCCCCGAACAGACACGAGACCTGGCCAGGGCGAGACAGCTCGTCGACGAGGCAGGCGCGGCCGGCAAGCCACTGGTCATCGGCACATCCACCGGGCTCGCCACCGTGAACACCGCCGCGAACGCGTGGCTGGAGGCGGCCGAGGCGATCGGGCTCGACGCGAGCCTGCACAACGTCTCGCCTCAGAACTACATCAACTTCTTCACCGATCCGGACGCGCGCGCCGCCGTCGACGCATTCAGTTCGACGACGTACGGCGACTACGCGGATCCTGCGGCGTTGATCGCCTCCTACGTAGAGCCGAACGGCGTCCAGAACTACTCGGGTTACGCCAACCCCGACCTGTCTGCGGTGCTGGCCCGGGCCCGCACCGAACCGGACCCCGCACGCCGGGCCGAGGCGACGATCGAGGCCGACCGACTGGTCATGCAGGACCTGCCCTGGATCCCGATGTCCCACCCCGCGTCGTTCCTGGTTCTGGACAAGCGGCTGACCGGCGCCCCGTCGTCGTTCGCCTACATGCAGGCCCCGTGGCTGGCCCAACTCGGCGGCGGGAGCTGACATGCGTGGATTCATTTTCCGGCGCGGCGCCCTCCTGCTCGGGACCCTGGCGGTGGCCAGTGTTGCGATCTACGTCGCCCTGGACCTGGCGCCCGGTGACCCGATCGCGGTGCTGACCGGCGGACGGCAGGTCACGCCGGAAGCACGGGCCCTGCTGACGGCGCGATACCACCTCGACGACCCGCTGCCCGTGCGCTACTGGTATTGGCTGACCTCCGCGCTACAGGGGGATTTCGGGTACTCGCTCGCCGGCAAGGAAGACGTGTCGACCCTGATCGCGCAGCGTGCACCCACGACGATCGAACTGGTGGCCTACGCGTCGCTCATCATCGTCGTCGTCGGGATCGGCATCGGCGTTCTCAGTGCGCTGAAGCCCGGTCTCGTCGACACCGCGGCCCTGCTGGTCACCACGGTGCTCGCCGCGATCCCGTCGTTCGTCGCCGCCCTCATCCTGATCAGCATCTTCGCGGTCAACCTGAACTGGTTCCCCGCGTTGGGAGAAGGCGAGGGGTTCGCCGACCAGATCGTCCACCTCACGCTCCCCGCCGTCGCGCTGGCCTGCTCCTCCCTCGCGCTCGTCGCACGCATCACCCGCGCGTCGGTCCGTGACGAGGCCAAGCGTGAGCATGTGCACACCGCGATCAGTCGGGGACTGCCGTACCGGGCCGTGTTGCGGCGTCACATTCTCCGCAACGCCGCCATCCCGATCACGACCGTCACTGGCCTCACCATCGCCACGCTGATCGTGCTGGTGTCGATCGTGGAACAGGCATTCAACCTCAACGGATTGGGGTCGACGTTGGTCACCGCCGCACAGAACAAGGATTTCGCTGTGGTTCAAGCTGTCTCGCTACTCATGGTGGTGGCGTTCGTGATCGTCAACGGCATCGTCGACGTCCTCTACGCACTGCTCGACCCGCGCGTGAGTCTCGGAACGGCGGCGGCGTGATGGCCACCGCCACCGGGCACTCCCCCGTCATCGGAGCCGCCACAACCACCTGCAGGCGCGGAGTTCCAGGCCTGCGCGGGGTGGGATGGCTGGGCTACACGAGCGCGGCGATCATCGCGCTGGCCGCAGTCATCGCGGTGTTCGGCCCACTCCTCGCGCCGTACCCGCCGAATCAGAGCGATCTCGCCCACGCGTTCGGCGGGGCCGGCCCCGCCCATCCGCTGGGATACGACTCCCAGGGCCGCGGTATTCTGTCGCGTCTGCTGGTCGGTGCGCGCTCGTCCATGCTCGGCGCCTTCGTTGTCATCGCTCTCGCAATGGTCGCCGGGACGGTTCTCGCCGTTACCGCGGCCTGGCGAGGGGGTTGGGTCGACAGCGTCACCTCCTCGGGTTCGGACCTGGTCTTCGCCTTTCCCGGGCTGTTGCTCGCGGTGCTCGCCGCGGCGGTGTTCGGTCCCAGCCAGTGGTCTGCGGCCCTGTCACTGGCGGTCGCATACACCCCGTACGTGGCGAGGATCGTCCGAGGAGCGGCGATCCGGGAACGATCGCTGCCCTATATCGAGGCACTCGAGGTTCAGGGAAGGGGTGCCTGGGCCATCTGCGTTCGGCACATCGTCCCCAACATCGCACCTATGCTCGTCGGGCAGGGAACCATCCTCTTCGGCTGGGCCGCACTCGATCTGGCCGCGATCTCCTTCCTCGGCCTCGGTGTCCAGCCACCACAGGCCGACTGGGGCGTGATGGTCTCGGAGGGACAAACCGGTGTGTTGCAGGGATTCCCCGCCGAATCGCTGGCCGCAGGCACAGCACTGGTGCTCGTGATCGTCGCGTTCAACATTCTCGGCGAGCGGCTCAACGACAGACAGGCGAAGGAACTCTCATGACAGAAGCGATATCCCACCTCGCATCTCGTTCGCCCATTTCGGCGGCGCCGGCGCCGACCGCCCCGCTCGTCGCCGTCGAGGGGCTGAACCTGACGCTCGATGTCGCCGGCCAGACGCGGCAGGTTCTCCGTGATGTGTCACTGACGATCCAGCGCGGCGAGGCCCTCGGGCTTGTGGGTGAATCCGGTGCCGGCAAGTCCATGACCCTGCGGGCGATCGCCCGGCTGCTACCGGAGCGGGCGACCACGAGGGGCACCGTCCGGCTCGAGGGACACGAGATGCTGAGTCTGCGGGGCGAATCGCTGCTCCGGGCCCGCAGCGGAATTTCGGTGATATTCCAGGACCCCCGGGCGTACATCAATCCGGTCCGGCGCGTCGGGGACTTCCTCACCGAACAACTCCGAATCGTCGCCCGCGTCGACCGGCACGAGGCGACCCGCCGTGCCCAGAGAATACTGTCGGAGGTCGGCATCACCGACACCGCCCGGCGGATGCGCCAGTACCCCGGCGACCTGTCCGGCGGGATGCTGCAGCGGGTGATGATCGCCTCGGCCCTGCTGTCCGACCCGAAGCTGATCCTCGCCGACGAGCCCACCACCGCCCTCGATGTCACCACGCAGTCGGAGGTGATGGCCATTCTCGACGAACTGCGTCACGATGCGGGTGTCGCCCTGCTGTTCATCACTCACGACCTCGATCTGGCTGCCGCCGTGTGCGATCGGACCTCGGTCATGTACGCCGGCCAGATCGTGGAGACCCAGGCCTCCACCGGACTGCACCATCATCCGCGACACCCCTACACGGCGGCACTCGCCGCGGCCCGCCCGGATCTGGACCATCCACGGCCCAGGCTCGCCGCCGTCCCCGGCCGCCCGATCGGAGCATGGGAGGCCGCAGAGACCTGCGCATTCGCCGACCGGTGCCCCCGCAGGCTCACACTCTGCACGGAGTCGGGGCCGGTCCCCCTAATCCGAGAATCCGACCACGCGGTGCGCTGTCTGCGCATCGACAATCACGATCCACTTCAGGAAGGAACTCCGAATGACTGACCCGGTGCTGACGGTGACCGGTCTCAGCAAGACCTTCGGCACGTTCACGGCGGTCGACGGTGTCACGTTCGAACTTGCCGCGGGCTCCTCGCTCGGCGTCGTGGGCGAATCGGGCTCCGGCAAGACGACCGTCGCCCGCATGATCATCGGCCTGGAGCAGCCGAGCGCCGGCACCATCACCTGCTGCGGCATCGACCGCTCCCTCCCGTCCCGGGCGACCCGTGCCCGGCGCGCGCGGGCACGCGAGGCGCAGATGGTGTTCCAGGATCCGTACACGAGCCTCGACCCGCACAAGACGATTCAGCAGACGCTCACCGAGGCGGTGCGGCTGTACGACACCTACTCGGGAGCAACGCATTCCGATCGTGTGCAGGAGATCGCCGACCTGGTGTCGCTCGATACGCGGCTGCTGGCCTCCATGCCCGGCCACCTGTCGGGTGGCCAGCGGCAGCGCGTCGCGATCGCGCGTGCCCTCGCAGCCGAACCTCGCGTGCTCGTGCTCGATGAAGCCATCGCGGCTCTCGACGTGTCCATCCAGGCTCAGATTCTGAACCTGCTCGCCGACATCCGCGACGCGACCGGGATCTCGTACGTATTCATCACCCACGATCTCGCAGTCGTCCGGCAGGTCACCGAACACGTCATCGTGATGCAGAACGGGCGAATCGTCGAGAGCAGTCGAACGGAGGATCTGCTCCGCGATCCCCGGCACCCCTACACCCGCACGCTGCTCGACAGCGTTCCCCGCCCCGGATGGAGACCACAGCGGCGGCCGGTGCGGCCCGACGATTCCAGAACGCCCACCGCACCCGGAACGTAGGTGCGAGAGCGCACCGTCAGGGCCGGGGTCCGAGTTCTGCGGTGATCGCTCCGGCGGCGAGCTGCTGGGCCCGTTCGAGGGTGATGGATCCGCTGAGCCAGCGTTCGCTCAGCCCCTCGATGAGGGCGGTGAGGCGTTCGGAGGCATCGGCGGGGTCGGCGTCCGGGTCGGCCAGTTCGACGGCCTGCGCCTCGACGATGAGGGTTTCGACGTCCTTTGCCCAGGCGCGGGTCGCGTCGCGGAGTTGGTCGCGGAGGTCTTCGTCGAAGATTGCGGTGGCCCGGAGTTCGCCCCAGGCGATGCTGTTTTCACGGACGGAGGGGGTGTTCTGAATCTCGAGCAGGAGCGTCTGTTCGAGCTGGGTCCGAGGGTTCGTCGAGGCAAGGGCCTCCGTGGTGTAGCGCTCGGCCCTCTCGTTGATGTGCTCGAGGGCGCGGCGCAACACACCTGCCCGGTCCTGGAAGTGGTAATAGATCAGGGCGGTCGAGACCCCGGCCTCGGCGGCGAGCTTCTCGATCCGCAGCCCGCGCACACCACTTTGCGCGATCACACGGACGGCTGCTTCCAGAATCAACGTCTGACGTTCGGACACGGAACCTCACTTTACGGGAAGGCGGCGGGGCGGCCGGTGCGGAGACCTCGGTTGACGCAGCGCGCGATCAGCCCGCGGGCTCTTGCTGGGTGGTGCAGTGGATTCCGCCGCCGCCGGCGGCGATGGCGTCGATGTTGATCTGCACAACACGACGGTCGGGGAAGAGTCGTTCGAGTTCCTGTCTGGCGGCCTCGTCCGCGGCCGGGTCACCGAACTCGGGTGCGATCACGGCGCCGTTGCAGACGTAGAAGTTGATGTATCCGGCCGCGAAGTCGTCCGATTCGAACTCGGGCCGAACGGAACCCGGCGCCTCGAGTACCACGACCTCGAGCGTGCGGCCTTGCGCATCCATCGCCGCCTCGAGGGTCTCGAGGTGACGGGTGGTCACGTCGTGGTCGAACGATTCCGGATCCGGATCGTACCCGGCGACGACCACGCCGGGACGGGCGAAACGGGCGTAGAAGTCGGTGTGGCCGTCGGTGATGTCCTTGCCCGCGATCCCGGGCAGCCAGACGATCTTGTCGAGCCCGAGCAGCGGTCTCAGTTCGGCCTCGACGTCCGCCTTGGACCATCCGGGGTTGCGGTTGTCGTTGAGCACGCAGCTTTCGGTGATGATGGCGGTTCCTTCGCCGTCGACCTCGATCCCGCCGCCCTCGAGGATGAGGTCGGTGGGCAACGATTCGACGCCGGCGCTGCCCGTGACGATGTCCGCCACTCCCGCATCCTGGTCGAAGTCCTGCTTTTCGCCCCAGCCGTTGAAGTTGAAGTTGATCCCGGCCCTGGTCCCGTTACCCTCGACGAACACCGGGCCGGTGTCGCGCATCCAGAGGTCGTCGAGCGGGGCCGCTACCAGTTCGACGGCGGGGCCGACGAGCCCGCGGGCCAGGTCGAGTTCCTCTTCGCGTACCAGCATCGAGACGGGCTCGAACTGCGCGATCGCCTGGGCGATGGCGGCGAGGTTGCGGCGGACCTCGGGAAGCAGCTCGGCTCCCCAGATCTCCTCACTCGCACCGAACGCCATCCAGGTCCGCTTGTGCGGTTCCCCCTCCTCGGGCATTCGCCACATCCGCTGATCATCCTCATCGGCGCTGCTGCCACCTTCGAGGTAGGACACCGGGTCGGTACACGCTGCTACCAGCAGCCCTCCGACCGCGGCCAGCCCCGACTGGATGAAGCGCCGTCTGAGCATCACTCTGTTTTTCCTTTTTCCCTTGCATCGCAACTCCGGTCCAGCCGATAACCCACTGCGACCATACTAGCCTGACTAAATTTTTAGTTAGAGAGGATGCGCGAACGCATGAACACTCGTGGTGCGACCCCGTCCTTTCAATCTCGATAGGTGGCCGGGGGTGGGCCTGCGATCGGCCCGAGCGAAGCGGCGAGCCACCGGTCGTACAGGCGCATCCACGTGCCGTCCGCGCGCAGGCGGTCGAGGGTGCCGTTGACGAACCGCACCAGGTCGTCCTTGTACTTGTTGACACCGATTCCCCAGTGCTCTTCGTCCTCCATCGGTGGCCCCACGATCTGAAAATGCGGGTCCTGGGACACCAGGCCGGCCAGGAGCGAGTCGGAGGTGCTGGTCGCGTCGGCCTGCCGTTTCTGCATGGTGACGAGGCAGTCGTCCCAATCGGGGACCGCGACGATCGTGGCCTCCGGCGCGACCCGTTGGACGGTGGGAAGCGACGTGGTGTCGACGAACGTACAGACCCGCTTTCCGGCCAGGTCCGCCGGTCCCGTGATGTCGGAACCCCGCGGGACCATGATTCGCTGAAAGGCGCGGAAGTACTCGGTGGAGAAGGCGACGCGTTGGGCGCGTTCGCACGTGATCGCGGTGGCGTGAACGACGACGTCGACATCGTTGTGCTCGAGTGCTGTGAACCGGCCGGCCGAGGTGAGCAGCCGGAATTCGACTTTTGCCGGATCGCCGAAGATGTCCTTGGTGATCTCCTTCGCCACGTCGATGTCGAAGCCCTGCAGGGTGCCCGTGGTCGGGTCGCGGAAGCTGAACGGGTTCGTGTTCTGGTCCACACCGACAATCAACCGGCCGCGCGACGCGATCTCGGCGAGTGACCCACCGGGCGGCATCTGCCCGGGCGGGGGCTGCGGGCCGGGCCGCAGGCTCGCGAGGGCTCCGCACGACTCGGGGGACGGTCCTGCAGGCGGCGGGTTGTTCGTGGGCGGGATGATCTGTGCACCGTTTGTCATCGGTCGTGTGGTGTACGTGCCCGCGACCGTCGGGGTGAGGGGGTCGGGTGTTGCGCAGCCGGCGAGGACGGCGACCGCGAGAATGCCGACCAGGAGCCGAGCACGCGGCGTCGCCCCCGGTCTCGAAAGCCTCACCTGCGTCATCAGTGGTACTCGTTCAGTCGCGGCCAGATACCCCCGCCGACGGCGAATCCGCAGGACACGCCAATAATCATGCTACCGATCGCCAAGGACGACATCGACCGATAGGCGTCGGTCACGGCGCTTGCCTCGTCGTCGCGAAGTCGGTCGATCGCCTTTCGGAGGGCCGCGTCCATGGCCGCGAACTTCGCGGCCGACGTGCCGGAGCCGGACCCGGCGGCGATCGCCGCGGCGGTCGGGTAGTCACCGCGCTCGAGGGCGATCTCGATGTCCCGGTGCGCGGCCAGCCAGCCGTCGCGGGCCGCCACGGCGTCGCGGAGGTCGGCCGCGGCGACGTCGCCGTGCGAGCTGTCCAGCTGCCGGGTGAGCTCGTCGGACAACGCCTGGGAGTGCCGCATGTAGTCGACTTCCGATTGAGTGTCGGCCCCGCGCTGCAGGAGGGCGAGGGTCTCGTCGGCGCGGGCTTGCTGCGCCAGGATACGAGCGCGCGCAACAGTGTTGATGGGTTGTGTTCCTTCGGTTCTCGCGTGTTCGCTGGCCGACGTCGACACCAGGCTTCCGGCGATCAGCCAGATCAGGAGTCCCGCCATGAGCAGCGTCCCGACAGCGAGCCCGGGGTTGAACCGGCGCTTGCTCTTCCGCACGACGTACAGCTGGGCGAGAACGAGCGCGACGACGGCGGCCGCGGTCACCGTGAACGCGGCCGCGGGCAGTTGGGCCGTGTGCGTCTGAGTCTCGGCGACCGCCTCGGCCTGACGGACGTAGAGCTGCTCCGCCAACGGGAGGATGGTGTGCTGCATGAGCGCGGACGCATCGGACAGATAGGCCACCCCGACGGGGTTTCCGGCCCGATCGTTCGCTTGAGCCGTGGCGACGAGGTTGAAGTACTCGGCGAGGTTGCGCACGACGTCCGACAAGAGTGCCAGCGATTCGGCATCCTGAGACGACACCCCATTGGTCGCCGTGACCAGCGCATTCGACGCGTCCCCCACCGCCTGCGTGAACTGCTCCGCGCCGGTACCCGACTCGCCACCGGAGATGAAGGAGGTCGTCGCGGCGGCATCGGCGATCGACAGTGAGCTGTAGAGGGCCTGGGCGGCGTTCGCCAGGGGCTCGGTGTGGGTGCGCAGTACCTCGACTCGCTGTTGCCGCGCACCGACCGCCGCCGAGGTGATCACGCCGGCGGCGATGACCACGGCGATGAGCGCGATCCCCAGCACGGACAGCCGTCCGGGGGTGGACGTGAGGAATTCGACCCACGGGCGGCGCCCCTCGGGCTCGACGAGCAGATCCTCGTCGAGCGTCGGGGTTTCGGTGACCACGTGGTCGCCGCGGTGGAACATCCGGCCCTCCTGCACCGCCGCCGCGATTTCGGTTGAGCACCGATCCGGGCAGGGTGGCTGAGTCCAGTGTGCACCGAAGGTGGTGGTCGACGGACCGACATGATGGTCGTCGGTTGCGCTCAATCGGAGCGTGCGGGTGAACCCGAGGTCCTGCGGGGTAGCAGGGTCGGGTCGAGCAGGCTGACCGTACGCGCGGCTTTCCGGTCCCTCGATGCGAGCGACGAGCTTCTGCACGGCGCAGTTTGCCCATCTCGACGTAGGCCGAGCGTTGATCCCGCCGAATCGGAGACCGCACGATGAAAACCACCCGCACTCTGACCTCTCCCGCGGGATCGCTACTCACCCTGGCCACACCTGACGCCATGGGCCCGTCGGTCCGCGCCGCCGAGGACGCCCGCAGAACGCTCTGCATCAACCACGAACAGGGCAACGTCTCCCTCGAAGCCCGCTGCGCCGGTGTGGCGCAGGGCCTGTCGGGGGGCAACAGCGAGGTTCTCAATGTCAACAGCCAAGACATGACATCCGTCGAGGCGTCCATCACCGCCAAGCTCCAACAGGACCCTACGATCGACCACGTCGTGGCGCTCGATGCCGCCATCGCCCTCACTGCCGTGCAGTCCGAAGAGACCGCCGGCAACGATGCCACCATCGTCACATGCGATACCAACGCCGACCTCTTCGAGGCCATCCAGGCGGGTGATGTCGAAACGCCGCCGACGGCACACGCTGAGCGCGAGACCCCGCGCCCAGTGATCGAGCCCTTCGGTGCACCCGGTCATACACCGAGGAGCAGCACCCCGGTTGCGAGCAGAGCGACGACTTTCACCACTTCCAGACCGATGTAGACGTAGTGCGCGTGAGACCGCGGGACGTCCTCGCCGGCGAGGACGCGGTCGGATCGAGGTGTCAACCGGGGCCGGACCCCGACCAGCTGAACCACCAGCACCGCGACCGCGGTCGCGCCTGCCACCGCCACCCGGACCGGTGGCCCTTCGATGAGGAGTCCGGCGACGAGCAACGCTGCCCACACCATCTCGGTGACGTTCAGCGCCCGGAATACGAGACGGCCGATCCCCAGCCCGAGCCGCACCGTCACCCCGGGTGCACGGAACTTCAGCGGCGCCTCGAGGAACGAGATCGCGAAGACCATCCCGAGCCAGGTGAACGTCACCGCGATCGAGACTGCATGAGCTGCGGTCATCTGCCCCTCCCTTCGTCCTGCTCTCGCCCGTGTGCAGCGGGTGCGATTCGGAACTCTGCAGGCCAACATTGTTTGTCGGTATAGCTGTCTAGCGTGAGCCAGTCTCACTCGAAAGAGTCAGGCGGGTGATCATTGTCGCGGAAGTGTCGAATCCGTTTCGAGCTTTCCTCCCGGACCGGTCGGGTCCGACAATGGGACGGTGAGTTCGCGAGGTTCCGCCGCAGACTGGGCACTCGGCCAGGTCCACGCCGTGCGTGACGACCCTGATGCCCGCCTCGAGCTGAGCGCCCGCACGTATCACGGTCCGGTGGGCAACGCACCGCGGCATTTGCCGTTTCGCCGTGCGGCGCTGTCGTTCATGCGCTGGCAGGTCGGCCGCGGCGTGCTGGCCGCACTCGAGGCGACGCCTCCCGGGAGTCCGTGGTGGCGGGCAGTCAACGAGCGACTGCTGCGCGACGGGTGCGAGGCCGTCGCCCGGAGCGGCGGAATGGGAGGGACGCCGTCATCGCACGCGGTCGACCTGTGGATGCTGTTCGTTGCCGATCCGACCGCACGCACCTGGTACCGGGCCCACAATGCGAGCATCGTCTCCGCCTACCTCGACCATCGCGACCTCGCCGACACCGAGAGCCGTCCCGAGCGCTTCTTTCTCAACGTCGTGCTGCTCCGCGTTCTCTTCGCCCACGCCTTGGTCGCGGCGCCACGTCTGGCGCTCGGGCGGCTCGCGCCGGCAGGCCCCCTGCTCGGCGATCCGCGACTGTCGATGACCGGGATCTTCCTCTCCCTTTCGCGGATTCTCCCCGACCGCTATCCACTCGGTGACGACGTCGCCACGTACGTCGCCGCCGAGCACAACCTCGGCGAGCTGCTGGACTACGGCCTGATCGGGCCGCGCCTGCAGGACCTGTACGAATGGTCGGCCGACA
The DNA here is from genome assembly GCF_002300155.1 of Rhodococcus sp. ACS1. Lineage (NCBI taxonomy): Bacteria > Bacillati > Actinomycetota > Actinomycetes > Mycobacteriales > Nocardiaceae > Rhodococcus > Rhodococcus sp. ACS1. The sequence goes on along the minus strand of NZ_NSDZ01000007.1, from coordinate 39,511 downwards.
AGCTCGACGAACCGCGGCTGCTCGACTGCATTCGCGACGGCAGCCCGACCTATGCCTGGTCGTACACCGATCGCGAAGTGTGGCATCCGGCGCGACCGGCCGCCACGATCCGCGCGGTCCGGCGCTTCGTACCGGCGCGCCGGTAGTTGTCAGTACCGCACGTCACTCTGCAGCAGCGGCGGGTACACGGTGGACCGCTCCCCGTCCACGGTGCTGCCGGCGAACTGCAGCATCGCCCGCAGTTCGCCGTGCATCGGCGCCGGATAGTGCAACGTGGGAGCCGAGACCTCGTCGAGCACGCGGAGATGCTCGGGGCCGAGGCTCACCTCGAGGCCGGCGATGTTGTCCGTCAGGTGTTCGACGCGCCTGGCGCCGAGGATCGGCACGACGGTCCCGGATCGGCCTCGCAGCCAGGCCAACGCGACGGCAGCCGAGGTGGTCCCGAGTTCGTCGGCGATTGCGGCGACGGCGTCGATGACGACGAACTCGGCATCGGTCGGGCCGCCGACGAAGGCGGTGCGGGCGGAGTCGGTGACCTCGGTGCCGCGCCGATACTTGCCGGAGAGGAACCCGTTCTTCAGTGGGCTCCACGGCACCAGTGCCATTCCCTGATCGAGCGCGAGGGGCGCGAGTTCGCCTTCTACAGTCCGTGCCAGCAAGGAGTACTCGACCTGCATCGCGATCAACGGCGTCCAGCCGCGCAACAGCGCTGTGGTCTGGGCCTGCGCGGTCACCCACGCCGGGTTGTTGGAGATCCCGACATAGCGGATCTTGCCGGCACGGACCAGGTCGTCGAGGGTGCGCAGGGTTTCCTCGATCGGGGTGTGGCGGTCCCAGTTGTGTAGCCAGTACACGTCGAGGTAGTCGGTGCGGAGGCGGCGGAGTGTCTCGTGCAGCTGGGCGATGACGGCGGCGCGTCCTGCACCGCCCCCGTTCGGGTCGCCGGGGAACAGGTTCGCGAAGAACTTCGATGCCAGCACCACGCGCTCGCGGCGTCCGCGGTGGGCGGCGAAAAAGTCGCCGAGAATCTTCTCCGAATGGCCGTTGGTGTAGAAGTTGGCGGTGTCGATGAAATTCCCGCCGAGATCGAGATAGGTGGCGAGGATCTTCTCGGATTCCGCCACGCTGCAGCCGGCGCCGCCGGCGTCCTCGCCGAAAGTCATGGCACCGAGGGCGAACGGGCTGACCCTCAGCCCTGAGCGGCCGAGGGTGACGTAGTGATCGAGTCGCATGATCTGCTCCATAGGGTGTCGGTCGGAATGTGCATGTTCATCGAAACGCGAACTGCGGTGACGGTGGTAGATCGATCCACGCCGGGGATTGCACGATCCTCTCGAGATCGCCGCGATCGGGTTGCCGGACTGCGACGCGGATGTTTTCGTGAAGTGTGCGCACCTCACCCGACCTGCTGGACGAAATCCGCAGCAGCATCGCGGCCCATGCCCGGCCCGATCTTCGGACGCCGATCGCCGGGCTGTTGTTGTCGAAAGTGACGACGGACTCGGCGGCGCCGGAGTATTCGTTGACGGCGCCACTGCTGGTGATCATGGCACAGGGCGGCAAGCGACTGCTGCTCGGCGACCGGGTGTTCGAGTACCGGGCCGGGCAGTGTCTGGTCGTCACCGCCAACTTGCCCGTCACCGGCAACTACATCGACGTCGACGACGGCGCGCCGTCGTTGGCCATGGGCCTGGTGTTGCGCCCGGCCGCCCTCGCCGCGCTGGTGCTGCAGGCCCCCACCGAACGGTGGTCCCGTGGAACGAGCGGCCTGCCGGCGATCGCAACCGGCGTCGCAGACGACGATCTACTCGACGCCGCGGCGCGGATGCTGCGGCTGCTCGATCATCCCGCCGATGCACCCGTGCTCGCTCCGCTCGTCGAGCAGGAGATCCTCTGGCGACTGCTCACCGGCCCGCACGGGAGCACCACCCGCCAGATCGGCGTAGCCGACAGCGACCTGTCGCATGTCAGCCGGGCGATCCACTGGATCCGCGATAATTACGCCGAGCCGATGCGAATCGACGATCTCGCGCGGTTGTCCAGCATGAGCACATCCGCATTTCACCGGCACTTTCGTGCCGTTACGGCACTGAGCCCCTTGCAGTTTCAGAAGCGAATCCGACTGCAGCAGGCCCGCTCGATGCTGGTTGCCCATCCCGGTGACGTCGCCGGTGTCGGACATCTCGTCGGCTACGACAGCCCCTCACAGTTCAACCGTGAATACCGCCGCCTGTTCGGTGCCTCCCCGGGGCAGGACGCCCAGGGATTGCGCACCAGGACCGCACTGTCCCACGCCGGACCGCTGCCCTGACCTGTCGCCTCTTGCCCATCTCGATGCAGCGCATCGACGGGTTGCCCCGGCCGCGGGCGGCGCCGCCTACGCTGTGTCGGGGGATCATTCCTTGGTGCGGGCGGCGACGATGGCGGCGAGGTTGGCGGCAACGTTCTCCTCGACGGCGGCTTTGTCGACGCCCAGGCCGGCGAGCACACCGACCCCGTCCTCGACCTCGAGTAGGGCGAGCAGAATGTGCTCGGTTCCGATGTAGTTGTGCCCCAGACGAAGTGCTTCACGGAACGTCAGTTCGAGCGCTTTGCGCGACTGGGCGTCGAAGGGGATGAGTGCGGGTATCTCCTCGGCGGCGGGCGGCAGCGTCGCGGTCGCGGCGTGCCGGACCGTATCCAGATCCACGCCCTGTGCGGCGATCGCCCGGGCGCCGAGTCCGTCGGGGTCGGTCAGGAGTCCGAGGACGAGATGCTGGGGCAGGATCTCGGAGTTGTTCGCGGCCCTGGCCTCGTTCTGCGCGACGACAACGACCTGCCGTGCGCGGGGAGTGAATCGGCTGAATCCCTGATTCGGATCGAGGTCGGAGGCCTGCCCGGGGTCCTTGGGGACGAACCGCTTCTGTGCGGCCTGCTTGGTGACTCCCATGCTCTTGCCGATTTCGGTCCACGACGCCCCCGAACGGCGGGCCTGGTCGACGAAGTGACCGATGAGGTGGTCCGCGAGTTCGCCCAGATGCTCGGCGGCGAGAACCGCGTCGGTGAGTTGCTCGAGCGGGGCCTCCGAGTGCACCTTCTTGATCGCCTCGATGAGGTCGTCGAGGCGGATGGGCGGGGTGGCGGGCGTTGAATTCTCCATGCGTCAACTCTAAGTTGACGCTCTCGAATCGTCAACCCCAGGTTGTCGATCGACGCATTCACGCCGATCCGCCCCGAGCGGGCAATGAGCGACGGGCGGTCTGCTACGTTGATGACTAGCAGATCTAGGGATAGGTGTTCTATGCATATCGAGAAGGACCTGGTTGCCGCGTCGGCCACTCCCCTGGTACTCGGAATTCTCGCCGAGGGCGAGTCCTACGGGTACGCCATCCTGAAGCGAGTCAACGACCTGTCCGGCGGACGGATCCAGTGGACCGACGGCATGTTGTACCCCCTGCTGCATCGGCTCGAACGGCTGGGATTGGTGTCGGCGTCGTGGGGCGCCTCCGACAGCGGGCGCCGGCGCAAGCACTACACGATCACCGATACGGGCCGGGAAATGCTGGCGGAACGGCGCGCTCAGTGGGACGTGGTCGCGGACGCGCTGAGCCAGGTGTGGCGCTCCGTCCAACTGCCCCCGGCACCCGCGGAAGGATGGTCGTGATGGATACCGACAAGGAACTCGAATCTCAGATCGGTCAGTGGCGGGGGTACGTCGAGCGCCGTCACGCGATATCGTCCGCCGACACGGATGAGATGGAAGACCATCTACGCGATCAGATTTCGGATCTGTCCGCCGCCGGCCTGAAGACCGACGAGGCGTTCCTGGTCGCGGTCAAACGGATGGGCAACGTGGACGACATCTCCCGCGAGTTCGCGCGGGAGCACTCCGATCGGCTGTGGAAGCAACTCGTCCTGCTGCCCGCCGCGCCCGACGGCGGTCGCACCCGCCCCACCCGTGAACTGTTCGTCGTTCTCGGGTTCGCGGTCGGCGCAGCACTCGTCCTCAAGGCAGGCTTGGCGACACTCGACGAGCAGGACCTCGCCCGCAACGTCAGCCTGTTCGTTCTTCCCTTCCTCACCGGATACTTCGCGTGGAAACGGAAGGTGACGCACCGACTGGCCGCGGCACTGGTGGTGCCGTTCGCCCTGGCGGCGGTGCTGTTGAACGTCTTCCCGTTCGTCTCGAACGGCTCCACCGAGGTGATCGCGGCGATCCACACACCGATCGCGTTGTGGTTCGCGGTCGGCGTCGCGTACGTCGGCGGCCAGTGGCGGTCGGACCGGCGGCGGATGGATTTCATTCGATTCACCGGCGAATGGGTGGTCTACCTGACCCTCCTCGCCCTTGGTGGCGGCGTGCTCATCGGCCTGACCGTCAATGCTTTCGACGCCCTCGGCCTGAGCGTCGAGTGGGTCGTCGAGGACTGGGTGCTGCCGTTCGGAGCGGCCGGTGCGGTCATCGTCGCCGCATGGCTCGTGGAGGCGAAACAGAACGTCGTGGAGAACATCGCCCCCGTCCTCACGCGTGTGTTCACACCACTGACGACTCTCATGCTGCTGGTGCTGCTCGTCGCATTCGCGACGACCGGCAGCGTGGTCGACGTCGACCGGAACCTGCTGATCCTGATGGACCTCATCCTGGTCGTCGTCCTGGGCCTGCTGCTGTACGCGATTTCCGCCCGCGACCCCTACCTGCCGCCCGAGCTGTTCGACCGCCTCCAACTCGTCCTCGTTGCGAGCGCCCTCGCGGTCGACCTGCTGATGCTGTTCGCCATGCTCACTCGAATCGCGGAATTCGGCTTCACACCGAACAAGGTGGCCGCACTCGGAATGAACCTGGTTCTCCTCGTCAACCTGACCTGGTCGGCCGTTCTCATCCTCGGGTTCCTGCGGGGCCGCCGCGAATTCGGCTCCACCGAACGCTGGCAGACCCGTTACCTCCCAGTGTTCGGTGTGTGGGCGGCGTTGATGGTCGGCGTGCTTCCACCACTGTTCGACTTCGCGTGACGACGTCGTGACCGCTTACCGGGATTCTTCCAATGCGCGCGATACCTTCCGAATGACGCTGCCGCTGCGTAACATCAAGCACATCTCGCTGGAATCCCTCTGGAGGCCGACGTGGGTGGACTTGGTATCGATCTCGGAACTGCCAACACTGTCGTCGGAACTCCCGACGACGGCATCGTACTGAACGAGCCTTCTTTCATGTTGGTTCGGACGAAGGAACCGAACCGTGCTCTCGCCATCGGCACCGAGGCGCGAAGTCTCGTCGGCCGTACGCCTATCGGAATAACTCCGGTGCGGCCGTTGCGTGACGGGGTGATCGTCGACCTGGAGTCGGCGCGGACCTTCGTGACGGCGATCGTCAAACGGGTGTCGCCGGGCAGGCGATACGGGGTGCGGCCCAAGGCCGTCATCTCGGTGCCCGCCGGCGCCACTCCGCTCGAGCGCAGGGCACTGCTCGAGGTCGGGCACGAGGCCGGTCTGCGAAAAGTGGGGTTGGTGCCCGAGCCGGTCGCGGGTGCCCTCGGCTGCGGAATCAACCCGCTCGAACCGCGCGCCCACCTCGTCGTCGACATCGGTGGCGGCACTTCGGAAATCACCGCCATCTGTTTCGGTGGCATTCTCTCCCACCGCAGTTGCCGACTTGCGGGCGACGAACTGACCAACGCGCTGTACCACTACCTGCGGGAGGAGCACAACATCGTCGTCGGCGAGCTCACCGCCGAACGCGCGAAGCTGGGCGCACCGGACACCGACGAAGGGCAGTCACTCGTCGTCGAGGGCCGCGACGCCGCCACCGGCCGGGCACGGTTCGTCACTCTCGAAACCGAGGAGATCGTGGATGCATTGCGGGCGACCACAGCCGGAATCGTCCATACCCTGACCGAATGCCTCGAAGACCTTCCGCCGCAGGCGATCGGCGACGTGATGTCGGAAGGGCTGCTCGTCATCGGCGGCGGGGCGATGCTGCGTGGTCTGTCGCAACTGCTCGAGGAGGCGTTCGGATTCCCGGTGAAGACGGCCGAACGCCCCCTCACCTGCGTCGCCGAAGGCGCTACGGCATGTCTCGTGCACCCCGAGGTCGTTGCCGCCTACAGCAGCTGATCACCGGGTCGGCGCCGGAGCAGGTGGTCGCGGGAAGTAGTGCTCGAGAATCTTCTTGACCACGGGGCCTGAAGTCGCCGACCCGAAACCACCACCACGGACCAGCGCCGTCACCACGATCTCGGGGGCATCGAATGGCGCCACCGCGGAGAACCAGGCGTTCAGTCCCTCCCCCGGCGCCGACGGATCCTCCGCGGTTCCCGTCTTGGCGCCGGCCGGTACCGGGAGGTCCGCGAGTTGCCCGGCGGTCCCGGCCGCCGCGGACGCCCGCATTCCCGCCCGGACAGGATCGAGACGGTCGGCGAACGCGAGCCGCTGTGGCGCCGCTGTGGGGATGGGGATCAGTTCCGGCCCGTACGCCGCGGCGAGCTGAGGGGTCACCATCGCGCCGGTGGCGATCCCGGACGTCCATCGCGCAACCTGGATAGGGGTCGCGCTGACCGTGCCCTGCCCGATACCCATCAACAGCGTCGACCCGGGATACCACGTGGCTCCGATGCTTCCGACGTTCTCCGGGGTGCCGAGAAATCCCTCCGCCTCGCCGGGCAAGTCGATCCCGGACCGCCGTCCCGCGCCGAGTTGGCTCGCGACGTCCGCCATCTTCTCCGGGCCCAGGAGCTCACCGAGCTTGTAGAAGTACACGTTGTCGGACCATTGGATCGCCTGCAGCATATTGTTCGGGCCCATCGGCTGCCAGTTCCGGAAAGTGTGCCCACCGTAGGTGTAGGCAGCGCCGGTCTCGATCACCGCGTCGGGCGACAGCACCGGATACTGCATATCCGTCGACGCGACGACAATCTTGAATGTCGAGCCGGGCGGGACCGCGGTCTGGGTGGCGTGGTTGACCAACGCACTCGGGCCCGGGGTCTGGCTCTGCGCCGCGAGCGCGACGAGGTCGGCCGGGGGTCCGTAGACATTGTTGTCGGCGCCCGGGACGCTGGCGAGAGCCAGCACGGCCCCGGTCCGCGCATCCATCACGACGGCGGCGCCGAGGTCGCCCTTACTGGTGCGCATCGCCTCCACGAGCGCATCGGTGGCCAGGGTCTGCACACCGATGTCGAGGTGTAGGCGCAGATCGTGGCCCCGCACCGGGTCGACGCGCTCGCCGGTGGCCACCGGATTGCCGGACGGATCGACGTACATGCACTGTGTGCCGTCGCTGCCGCGGAGCAGAGCGTCGTACTGCTTCTCGAGTCCCGCTTTGCCGACCCGTGATCCGAGTGCGAGGTGAGGCCAGCGTTCCATGTCGTCGGCGTCGGCGACCCCGACGTGTCCGAGGATGGACGCGAGTACGGCACCGTACGGGTACTGCCTGCGACCGGACGGCACGACGAGGACACCGGGAAGGTGCGCATCCACGATGCGCCGAGCCTGGTCGGGCGCGACTGTGCCCACGGCCACCTGGGTTTCGCCCTCACCGCCGGCGTCGATCAGGTCCGACAACTCGTCGGGTGACTTCGCGAGCAACGCGGCGAGCCGGTTGCGGGCGTCGTCGTCGCTGTCCTCGAACATCCGAGCGACCACCGCGACGGCGTACTCGGCGACGTTCACTACGAGAGGGACACCGTTGCGGTCGACGATCAGTCCGCGTTCGGCAGGCAGGCGGATGCACCGCATCATCTGTGCATCACTCATCGCCCGATATTCCGCACCCCGGTCGTGCTGCACCTGCCAGGCGAACACCGACATGGCGACGAGTGCGGCGATCATCGTCATCGTGCCCGCCGACATTCCGCGTGGGCGGCGCCGGCGCCGGGGGTCGGGGGCCCACAGCGGTCGCGCGACGCCGTCTCGGCGCACCGCGAGTACCAGTCCGATGGCGGCGAATCCGACGATCGCGGCCGTCCCGCCGTAGCTGAAGAGCGGAATCGGCATTCCGGTGTGGGGCAGCAGCGACAGACTCTGACCGATCGACACCAGCGCGTGGATTCCGAACAACCCACCGATTCCGGCAGCGACGAGTGCAGCCTCCCGGGTCCGTGCCGTGCGCGCGGCGAGTGCGGCCCGCCACACGATCACCGACGTCGCCACCACGACGGCCAGGCCGGCGATCAGACCCCACCCGTACACCAGGCTGGCGAACGCCAGATCGTGCTCCGATTCGGGGAGAAACTGTGCCCGCACGTCGTACAGCGGGTCACGCGCCAGACCCCACAGGCCGCCGCTGCCGATCGCGATGTTCGCCTGCAACTCAGCCCACCCCGCGCCTGCCGGGTCGGCGTTGCTCGACAGGAACACGTGGACCCGTTCGAGCTGATACGGCCGGAGGAACAGCACCGCGAGCGGCAGCGACGCGATCCCCATCACGAACAACGGGACCAGCGGCAGCAGCGGGACCCGCGCGAGGATGAGCATGAACCCGGCCGTCGCAACGAGCACGACGGCCGTCGACAGGTCGGGCTGGACCGCGACGAGTGCTACCGGCACCGCTGCAATCGCCAGGGTCGCGACGAATCGTGCGAGGGTGAACCCACCCGCGAGCATGCCCGCGGGCACCAGAATCAGGGCAAGCTTGGCCAACTCGGAAGGCTGAACGGTGAACACGCCGAAGTTCAGCCAGCGCTGCGCGCCCTTCGTCGCAACCCCCGCCAGGGGAACGGCCGCAAGCAACAGGGTCGCCACCGCGAACACCGCCCAGCCGAAGGCGCGGAGGTCACTGATCCGCAGGCGGGACACCACCCACATGATCGCGAGTCCGGCCACCGCGAAGAGGAGATGGCGAACGGCGTGCCCCGTCATCCCGGTCGCCGTGAGATTCAGGAGTCCGAGCACGACGAGGACGATCGCCGCCCCGACTATCCACGGGTCGGATTCACGCTTGCCGTCCTGCATGGCTGCCCCGGCACTCAGCAGCGTGCGTTTTCGGCGGGCATCAGCAGCGGCTCGGACGCGGCTGTTGCCGGGGCGCTCGTGATCGCCGCGACGGCGAGCGCGGCCCCGGGCGGCAGATCGGTCCGGACGATGCCGTACACCTGCTGCGACCCGGGCTGAACGCGCTCCGACACGTCGCCGCCCGCCCGCACCTCGCCCGAACAGCGGTCGTACACGTTCACCCTCCAGGTCACGGCATCGACAGTCGCCGCCGGATCGAGGTGGACGTCGATCCGGATCTCGCACGCCTGCCCGGGCCCGCACTCCCCGTTGGCGCGCGTGGCCGTGACGAGCGTGATCGGCCCGGCGCTGCCGGGAGCACCGACGTCGACGGGTGGCGGCACTCGTCCGGCATCGGTCGTAGCCGGCGTGGGCTGTTCGGCCGGGGGTTCCGGTGGCGGCGACACGGGTCGAATCTGATTCTGCTCCTCGGGATTCACCGGATTCAGGACGGCGTCCCAACCTCGCCGCAGGTCCGACCACGCCCGCGGAGCCATCCACACTGCGGCGAAAAGTATCAGGATCGCGACGAGCCCGAGGGCTCCCTGCCTCCGCGAGGGCCGTCTCTTCCTGCGATGCCACGGATTCCGGGCCGGCGGGAACCAGCCCGGCGATGCAAGGGTGGAACCGGTGTCCACCGGCGGCGGCTTCTCACCGGCCGTCCGCTCCTCCACTGTCCGGTCGTCCGGGCGCGGCCGCCCCCTGGTCGCCGCGACCAGCCGGGCGAGCTGGCAGCGTTTCCGACTCTCCTCGGCGGCATCGACGTCGGGTTCGACAGCCAGACGAACTCGCTGCAGCAGCACGTCGAGATCTGTTGTTTCGAGCAGCGATTCGTGCAACCGGCCGGGCAGTGCCGAACCGCGACAGTTCGTCGCGATGCTTCGGAACAGCCCGGTAACCTCCTCGGTCACGTCGTGGCCGGACACCGCACCGCGCGCGTACTCGATCGTGAGATGCCCGCTGTCGGACACCGTCACGTTCCGGAGACGGATCCGGTCCTGCCCCTCGCTGCGCGCCGGTTCGAGCTGATCGAGCGCATCGGCAACGAGCAGCGACGCCTGTGCCGGTGACAGTATCGCCGCCGCGAGGAGCCTTCCGAGTGCCACACCACTGACAGGGGCGGCGTGATCGGGTTGTTCGGGCGGTTCGGATCGAGCATCGGCGGGTTCGTTTCTCCTCGTGAGGAGCCCTGTCACTGCTTCGATCATCGCGCACCCCGACGCTCGGCCTCCCGCGCCGTGGGAACGAGACCGGAGCGGGCGGCGACGGACCTTGAGTTGGGCTTACCCTGTGCCGAAATCCTTTACGCCTGCGTCATTCCATTTAACTCCGGCCGATGCTCCGGCGTCCGCGAAATCGTCCCGTCCGCTTCCGCACATTCTCGTCAGCGTGCACTCGGGGGCACACCGAAGGCCTGCATCACGACCGCACCCCAGTCCCGCCATACCGGGCAGGGCACAGGATCCCGGTGGTTCAGGAACCGGATCACCTCATCGTTGAAGGCAGCGGAGGTCGGTAGAGACGAGTGCGCGGCGCGAACCGGGCAACCGTTGCGTTCGACGTCCAGGCGCCAGCCGTGCGGCATCAGCGGAAGATCGGCGGCCGACGCGATACTCAGCACGCGCACGTCCTCGGGCAGTACCTCACCGAAAACGGCCTGTGCGGTACCCGCGGTACCGAGCAGTTGGCGCGCGGCGGGTGTGTCCGGGTCGAACTGAAAGAAGACGAAGTCGATCGCGGGCACCGCCCACCGCAACAGGTCGCCGAACACCCTGCCCGGTCGGTCGACTTCCGGCGGCGGAAATCCGAGCGGGGTCTCCGGGAACACACCCACCAGGATCAGCACGTCCACCTGTGCCCGACCTGTGGCGACCGCTTCCCACGCGATCCAGCCGGCGTGCGAATGCGCGGCAACGGTCAACGGCCGCTGCAGGTTCGCCGCCTGCTCGGTGAACACGGCGACCTGTTCCTCGACGGGTCGATGGGTGTCGGCCGGTTCGTAGGGGGCGCCCGTTCGGATCGGGCAGGTGGCGTCGCGTCGGGGCTGCCCACCCCCGGTTCCGGCGTAGGAAAAGTAGTACACCTGTTCGCATTCATACCCCAGCCGCTGCACGTCGGCCCGGTGGATCGTCCCCTCCCCCGAACGCGAGTCGATGCCGGACATGACGAGCAGCGAACCAGCCTGTCGTGGTCCGGGTTCCGGATCGTCGTAGACGCGGGTCCGAACGAAGATCACCGACACGATCGTCGACGCGACGAGCACCGCGGCGAGCGCCGCGACGGGCCGCCTCAGCGGCGCACGGCCCATCGCCCACACCGTCAGTCCCGTTGCCGCTGCCGATACCGGCACGAGCAGCACGGTGAGGGCAGGCACGCGGTCGGCCAGGGCGCCCAGTGCGAGGATCGCCGCGCAATACGGCACCATCACCTCGATTCGCAGGCCCCGGCGCCACGCCCGCCCCGTGGCCGCGCGCAGGCCGGCGCCGCCCTGCCACGGCACCGGCCCGAGTATCGACACCAGCACCGCGACGAGCGCTACCGCCGGCCAGAACGCCCGCGAGTACAGCATCGCGTAGGCGGTCGCATCGGCGCACGACGCCAGCAGGACGGGACCGAACGCAGTCGCGTAGAACGCCACGGCGAAGCGGATACGCCTCGTGTCGAGTCCACCGAGCAGCCAGGCCATCAGCATGATCCGCACGGCCGACACGACGCCCAGCAGCACGATGCACTGCGACCACGAGTCGGTGCGTACCAGCAGAAGTCGCAGGTCCGCGAACTGATCCAGCGGCGGCAGCGCGACGAGGTGCAACAGTCCCGGCCACACGGGGACCACCCCGCACAGCGCCAACACGACGACCAGCACCGCGGCGGCCGCCAACGGCCACCACCGCGCCCCGCGCCGCACCCACCGGGCCATACCCTTCGCTGTACTCGCAGTCGGTGGTCGTGCACAACCCGGTCGGCCGGCCACGCAGGACTTCGTGCCGGACAACGCGATTCCAGAGCGCGACATCCGTGACCTCGGCATGACCTCCGGCGGAAGAATGAACATGACATAGCCGGGGCGTATCGGGGAGGATGATCACCTGATGGACGGTGCGGAGGTCGGAAGCCACGGGTCGCTCATGACGTTCGACCAGTTCGAGGACATCTTCCGGGTGGCCGCCAGTATCGGCGTCGTGAGGGACGACTTTCACCGATTCGACGACGTCGTCACCGGGAAGCTGTACGACCTGCTGCTGGTCGCCCAGTCGGATGCAGCGGCCCAGCACCGGCACGTCATCGAACTCACCGACCTGCCGATCACCAGAGGCCTGCAGGAGAATATCGGGTTGTTCCGGGAACTGGGCCCGCACCTTCGGGTCGACCCGATCCTCGAGCGACTGGCCGCCTACCCACCCCTCGACCGCGTCCTCGCAAGCGACACCCGATCAGGGCTCCCCGACATCACCGGAGGGCTGAGTGTCGCCCTCGCGCGCACCTTCCGCATCATCTACCCCGAACTGAGGACCCTGCGGGCCCGCACCACGCACTGGTCGCTGGTCAGCACGCTCGTCGACCTCTATCTCTGACGCAGCGGCGGCGGGCCACTGTCCGTTCACAGCTGTGGGAACACCCCTGGGGGTGCAAACATCCACCCCCGGATGGAGGGCCGACCACCCCTCTGGGGGGAGTTGGCGGGGTCCTGTAACGGCGAAGACTGGTGTCAGTCCACAAGGGACAGGGATACCGACCACACCACACTCAGGAGAAACGCAATGAACTCGACCAAGACACGCATCGCCGCAGCCGCCGCAACAGGCGCCGCCCTCGGACTCGGAATGTTCCTGGGCCAGAGCGCCACTGCCGTCGCCGCACCCGCGCAGTCGACGTCGCCTCAGGTCGTCTCCCCGGACTCCGGGCTCTCCCCGTACAAGGTCGAGGTCAGAAACCGTATCGGTTGCGCCAATGCATGGCCCATGGTCGCATGCGACGCCCCCGACGAGGACGTGCCCCCGCAGGTCACCCTCGTCGAGCCCGGCACCACCCTGGTCGAGCCCGGTGGCACGTCCCTCTTCGGACCCGCCTCCGCGACCATCCATCAGGTCAACTACCCCCTCGAGCCCGACGACGGGGTGATCTCCCACCCGCTCGATCCCGACATGCCCTGGATGTGATGTGACGACGACCTGGAGTAGACGACTGTGGATTGATGGATCTGCAGATTCTCGGCCGCCGGAGCCAATGGCACCGGCGGCCGAGGTGTGTGCGACGACGCGTGCCGTGCGCAGCCGGAATATTTAGAAAGACGAACCATCGCTGACATTCGCACACGCGAGGAGGACGATGAAACAGACCGGTCTCGCTCTGATCGTGGAACGGGTCCCGTAGTCGCGGGTTTATTCGAAGCAATTCACCTTCTCCGCAGTTCCCGATCGAACGTGAGGCGGCCGAGATGACGGCAGAAAACGTGTTGGGCTCGCAGACCGCCGATCAAGAGTGTGAGGACTGCGGCTACAAGCCGGAACTGAAGCGAACGCTCGGCTCCTTTCAGGTGTTCGCTGTGTCGTTCGCGTTCATCTCGGTGGCGGTCGGGATCTTCGGCACCTACGACGACGTCCTTCGAGACGCCGGGCCGGTGGGGATCTGGCTCTGGGTCGTCGTGGCTCTGGGGCAGACCCTGGTGGCGCTGGTGATCGCCCAATTCGCAGCCCGCATCCCCCTCAGCGGCTCCTCCTACCAATGGGCGTCACGGCTGGCCAACCCGAAGATCGGCTGGTTGTTCGGTTGGCTGACCTTCTGTTACCTGGCGCTCGGCGTGGTGACGGTCGACAACGCGATGGCAAGCTCCGCCCTCATGCCGCTGTTCGGCATGCAGCCCGACGAGGCCACGGCGCGCATGATCACGCTCGCCGTGGTACTTGTTCAAGCGGTGCTCGTCGTGTTTTCCACGCGCCTCGTCGGCTTGATCACGTCGGGCGCGGTAGGGCTCGAACTGGTGATCGTCGTGGTGCTGGCGATCGGGCTCTTCGTCGCCGTGGCGATCTCGGGCGAGGGCTCGGTCGGCAACCTCACCTCCCGCGGTATCACCGAGGGCGCCCCCAACTACTTCGCCGTCGGCGGCGGGTTGATGGCTGCGATGATCATGGGCCTCGCCACGCTCGTCGGCTTCGACTCCGCGGCGAACATGGCTGAGGAGGCCAAGGATCCGTTTCGCAGCGTCCCGCGCGCAATCGTGGGATCGGTCGTGGCAGCGGCCGTGCTGGGACTGGTGTTCCTGATCGCGCTCACGATCGCGATCAAAGACATCCCCCGGGTGAGCACCAGTGACACACCGGTGGCGGCGATCCTGCGCGATCAGCTGGGTCCGGTGATGGAGCGGACACTGCTGGTCGCAATCGCGTTCGCCTTCTTCGGCGCGGGAATGGTGACCTTGGCGACCTGCTCGCGGATGGTGTTCGCGATGTCGCGCGACGCACGTTTCCCCGCTCACCGGCTGATGCGCCGGGTCAATCCGCGCACGCAGACGCCCATTCCGGCGACGATCTTGATCGTCGTCGTGGGGGTCGTGCTGATGGCCGCCCTGCCGGGCGGCGCACTGCTGGAGTTGCTCACGGTGGGAACGGTCATCTCGGCGTGCCTCTACGGCGGGATAATCGTCCTGTATCTCGCGGTCCGAAAACGGTTGGATCACAGGGCGGGCGCGTTCGATCTCGGGCGCTTCGAACTGCCGGTCGCGATCGGTGCACTGGTGTGGTCGGCCTTCGTGGTGTTCGTGATCGTGTCGCCCTCGAGTGCGTTGACCTCGATACTGATTGCGGTCGGGTTGCTCCTCGCGGGCGGGGTGTATTTCGCCTACCTCTTGATGTTCAAGCGCGAGGTACTGGACACCGAGCCCGGAGACGCCGATGTCTTCGCGCACTGACCGAACGATGCAGCCCCTCACCACCACCACCACCACCACCATGCTCACGGGTGACGTGGTGCGTCCGGGCGATTCCGGGTACGAGGAGGCGCGGGTCGGCTGGAACCGCCTGTATTCCCGCTACCCCGAGGCCATCGTGTTCTGCTGCGACACGCAGGATGTGGTCAACGCGGTCTGCTGGGCCCGAGAAGAAGGCATCGCCCTCCGTGCCCGCAGCGGACGCCACAGCCTCGAGGGGTGGTCGTCACTCGACGGCGGCCTCGTTGTCGACGTCAGCAGAATGAAGAACATCGTGATCGACGAATCGGCGGGTACGGCGACGGTGGGAACTGGTCTGACGCAGATGGAGACGGTCGCGGCGCTCGGGCAACACGGCTTCGTCGTTCCGACCGGCTCGGAGGGCGGTGTCGGACTCGGTGGCGTGATTCTCGGGGGTGGCTTCGGACTTCTGACCCGCACTATGGGCATGGCCTGCGACAACCTGCTCGCCGCAGAGGTCGTGGTCGCCGACGGTGCGCGCTCGGCGAAGGTCGTGGAGGCCTCCGAGCACAGCAACCTCGATCTGCTGTGGGCGTGCCGTGGTGGGGGCGGCGGCAACTTCGGGATCGCGACGTCCTACACGTTGAAACTGCACGAGCTGTCTGACGTCACATTCCTGGTCGCGAGGTGGACTGGTCACGGCGACCTGGGTGACCTACTTCGAGCATGGCAGCGCGAGGCGCCGGTCGCCGACGAGCGGCTGACGAGCGCACTCGAGGCAGATTCCACCGCGGTCGAGCTGTCTGCACTGCTGCACGGCGGTTCGCGGCAAGAACTAGAGGACCAACTGCGCTCGCTGTTGACGATCGGCAGTCCCGAGGTGACGGTGACGGAGGGTGCCTGGCCAACCGTGTACGGCGACGTGGACAGGGGTCCGAACGATGTCGCCCTCTGGAAGTTCTACTCCCAGTTCGTCACCCGCCCGTTCCCCGATGAGGCGATCGACCTGATCGTCCGCTTCATGGACAACACACCCAGCCCGACGAGCAACTTCTTCTGCTCGAGCTTCGGCGGGGCCGTGCGGCACGCGCCGCCAGGGGGATCCGCGTTCCCGCACCGCGACGCGCTGTTCTACTGCGAGCCGGGCGCGGCGTGGAACGACCCCGCCCTGAACTCGGTGGCGCTGGGCTGGGCCTCCGACTTCTGGCGCGCGCTGCGCCCCTTCGGCGACGGCGCGTATGTCAACGTGCCGAACGCGTCGGCGTCGGACTGGGAGCGCGAGTACTACGGCTCCCACCGCGAGCGGTTGCGCGAGGTCAAGGCCACCTACGACCCGGAGAACGTGTTCACCTTCGAGCAGAGCGTGCCCCCGTTGCCGTCTGACCCGTCGCGAGCCCTACGCTGTGGCGATGGCGGTCAACCGAAGTCGTAAGGCCAGGGGAGCCCGTAAACGCAAGCGTCGGATGGACAGTGTCGAGCACGACCTCACCGACGAGCAGTGGAGTGCGCTCACCGAGGCGTGGGGCGGCTGCGCGTATTGCGGTGCGACCGACAAGCCGCTGCAACGCGACTGCGTACAGGCACTGTCGCGCGGCGGGCGGTACACCCTCGACAACATCGCCCCGGCCTGCGGCTCCTGCAACGCCAGCAAATGCAACGACGAGGTCACCGGCTGGCTGCGGCGCAAGCGGCTCGACGAGCGCGCCTTCCTGCTGCGTCACATCGAGATCAAGACAGCACTCGCGTTGCGGTTCCCCGCGTAACCGCCGGCAACGACCGCAGCTGCTATTTGGTGCCGAAGATGCGGTCGCCTGCGTCGCCGATGCCGGGCAGGATGTAGCCGTGCTCGTCGAGTTGGCGGTCGACGGCGGCGGTGTAGATCGGCACATCGGGATGCGCCTTGTCCAGCGCGGCAACGCCTTCCGGACAGGTCAGCAGGCACACGAATTTGATGGATTTGGGACCGCACTCCTTCAGCCGCTCCACCGCCGCCACCGCTGAATTGCCGGTGGCCAGCAGCGGATCGACCACTACCACGTCGCGCTCGTGCAGGTCGCCGGGCATCTTGAAGTAGTACTCGACCGCCACGAGGGTCTTCGGATCGCGGTACAGACCGATATGCCCCACCCGCGCACCCGGCACGATCGTCAGCATGCCGTCCAGGATGCCGGTACCCGCGCGCAGAATGGAGACGAAGACCAGCTTCTTCCCGTCGATGACCCTGCCGGTCGTGACCTCGAGCGGCGTCTCGATCTCGACCTCCTGCATCGGAATGTCGCGCAGCACCTCATACGTCATCAGCGCGGAGATCTCGTTCGCCAGGCGCCGAAAGCTGTTGGTGGAGGCATCCTTACGGCGCATCATCGTGAGCTTGTGCTGCACCAGAGGGTGGTCGATCAGGTGTACTGTCCCCATGTGTCCGTCCTCGTTTCGTTCTAGAAGACCGTGCCGTCGCTGACGACGGAGAGCGGAGGCAGCCCGCCTCGCGTGCGCTGTGCCAGCGCACGGCCCGCCGCCCAGGTGCCGCCCTCGAGGACGCAGGCCAGCGGCATCTCCCGGGCATCCAGACCCAGGCGTGCGCGCACCAGCGGGGCCAGTTCGTCCAGCAGCGCGACCGTCAATGCGCGCCACTCGACGACCAGTTCGTCGCCCGCCGCCCAGCTGCACACAGCCCAGTCGGGGTCGCGCAGGCGCAGCGCGCCGGTGTCCAGCAGCAGGCCGCCGTTGCGGTATTCGGGCAGGCCCGTCAACGCGTCCAGCCCCACCACCTGCACACCGGCCCACTGGAAAGGCTCGAGCAACGAATAGGTCAGCCACTGCGACAGTTTGTGGAACGGCACCCAGCCCCGGGTCAGACCCGCACCGTCCACTGCCTCGTGAGGCCAGCAGTCGCCCAACGGTTCGGCGCCGATGGCGTTGCCCGCCGGCCAGATGCCCGACAGCGACGTCAGCAGCTGCGACAGGATGTCGTGGGCCGCCACCGTCGACGCGGCCGGCCCCTGCGGCGCAACCAGTAGGTCGAACAGTCCACCCGGCCGGCCGTGCGGACCGAACACGTCGGGTTGCGCGGCGAGCGCCTCGCCCAGTCGGCGCAGCAACAGCACGCGACCGTCGAGTCCCACCAACGGATTCGACGGACCCACCTGGAACGCCTCGGCCAGCCGGTCCGCGTCCAGGCCACGAAGTCCGGCCGCGTCGACCTGCAGCGGCCGCGTCACGTCGCTCGAGAACAGTCCGCCCAAGAAGGCGTGCCAACTCGCGACGCCCAGACCCTCGGAACGGGCGAAGTGCTGTCCGCTCGCCGCCTCGCGGTATCGCCAGTCGGGACCGGCGCCGGCATCGAGCAGCACGCTGACAACGGCGAGGTCGATCATGGCGCGGGCGCGGCCCGGCGCGTCCAGCGCGGCCAGGCGCGCGTCCAGCCCGGCCTTTCGCTCCACTCCGCCGGCCTCGAAATGGCGCCACCGGCTGTGGTAGGGAATCTTCAGGTCCGGATAGCGGGCACGCGTGACGTCCACGACCTCGCCCGCGGCCGTATGCAGCGCGCCGTCGTCCACGCCGAACCAGCGTGAACCGTCCTCGCGCGCGCGACGCAGCAGCAGTTGCGCGCGTTCCCGCACGGCGGACGTGGTGCGCAGGGCCGCGGCCGCACCCTCGGCCCGCCCGACGTCCAGTGCGGGACCGACGCCGGTCACGCTCATTCGTCCAACTCCCGCCCCTTGACCTTCGCCAACTCTTCGGCGTCCGGCACCGCGCCCGGGGTGAAGTAGCCGGCCGCCATCTTCGCGTCGATCTCCACGCGCGCGTCGGCCGGAATCAGGTCGGCGGGGAGGTCCACCCGCTCCCCGACCTCGATCCCAGACCCGGTGATGGCGTCGTACTTCATGTTGCTCATGGAGACCAGGCGGTGGATCTTTCGGACGCCGAGCCAGTGCAGCACGTCGGGCATCATTTCCTGGAAGCGCATGTCCTGCACGCCTGCCACGCATTCGGTGCGGGCGAAGTACTGGTCGGCAGTGTCGCCGCCCACCTGGCGCTTACGGGCGTTGTAGACCAGGAATTTGGTCACCTCGCCCAGCGCGCGGCCTTCCTTGCGCGAGTAGGCCACCAGGCCGACACCGCCACGCTGCGCACCCTGGATACATTCCTCGATCGCATGTGTGAGGTACGGACGGCACGTACAGATGTCGGAGCCGAACACGTCCGAGCCGTTGCACTCGTCGTGCACCCGCGCGGTCAGCTCCACCGCGGGATCGGCCAGGTCTCGCGCGTCACCGAAGATGTACACGGTCTGCCCGCCGATCGGAGGCAGGAACACCTCGAGATCCGAACGCGTCACGAGCTCCGGGTACATGCCGCCGGTCTCCTCGAACAGCACGCGCCGCAGATCCGTCTCGCTGCAGTGGAAGCGCTCCGCCACACCCGGCAGATGCCAGACGGGCTCGATCGCCGCCTTGGTGACCAGCGCAGCACCGCTGGGCAGCAGGAAACGGCCGTCCGGGTGCAGCCGACCTTTCTGGATCGCCTCCATGATCTCCGGCAGGATCACGTGTGCCTTCGTCACGGCGATGCTGGGCCGGATGTCGTGCCCCGCCGCCAACTCGGCCGCGAAGACCTCGGCGACCGTGGCACCCCACGGGTCCAGGCTCACGATCTTGCCGGGCTCGCTCCACTGCGGATACGGGCCGATGGCGTTGGTGGGCGCGGTGTTGGTGAGGTCGGCCTTGTGGTGGCGCGACAGTGCACCCGACGCGACCGCCAGAGCCCGGTAGATGCTGTACGAGCCGCTGTGCGTCCCGATCACGTTGCGGTGGGCGCGATTGGTGGTGGTGCCGACCACCGGACCGCGCTCGGACGCCGTGGGTGCGCCCCAGTTGACCGGAATAGCCCCGACGCCACCACTGTGGGACGTCAATCGGATGTGGCCGGCGGGGTTTTCGGGCGTCGCGGCAACGGGTTCAGCGGACATGACATTCCTCCGTCAAGGAAGGCCCGGCGGCACGGCATGCCTCCGGAACGTGTCTCCGGCGCCGGATGCTGCCTGCGACCGGAAACCGAAGCATAACCACTCTTCAGCCACAATGTCGTGCGGCGAATGCGCCGAGCGTTCAGGCCGCGCAAATGCCTCCGATAGTGTCGCCGTGGTGACGAAGAATCGAGCGCGCGCCGTGGACCTGCGAACCCAGGACGAGGCGGACGACGTCTTCGCGCGTGGAGGTGCGTTGCAGGCAACCGGGCCGTCGCGTGCACACGATCACGCCGCGGCCGGCGCCGGCCGGCCGGATGTGCTCGACTTCGTCGAGGCCGACAACGAGGGCAGGCTGGCGAATCTCGTCCCGCTGCGGATCGGGCGGATGATCGCCTCGCCGTTCGCCTTCTTCCGCGGCGCCGCCGGTCTGATGGCGGCCGACCTCGCCGCCTCTCCGGTCACCGGATTGACGGCGCAGCTGTGCGGTGACGCGCATGCGGCTAACTTCGGCCTGTACGGGACGCCGGACGGTCACATTGTCATGGACATCAATGACTTCGACGAGACGCTCCCCGGTCCGTGGGAATGGGATCTCAAGCGCCTCGCCGCCAGCCTGGTACTCGCCGGACGCGAAGGCGGTGTGACCGAGAGCGCGTGCGCCGAGGCCGCCGAAGACGCCGTCAAGTCGTATCGGCGCACCATCCGCGATCTCGCCGAACTTCCGTTCCTCCAGTCCTGGAATGCGCTGCCGGACAAGTCGGTGCTTGCGCGGGCGAAGGCCGACGCTCTGCTCGACGACTTCGACAAGGCCGCGCAGAAAGCGCGACGCAACACGAGCGAGAAGGTGGCGGCGAAATGGACCGCCCACATCGAGAACCACGAGACCGGGATCCGCAGGCGACGGTTCATCGACGATCCGCCGATCCTCACCCATGTGGATCAGGCGACCGCCGATGCGGTGACCGACGGGCTGGAACGCTATGTCGAGTCGCTTCGGGAGTCGCGACGGAACCTGATCACCCGATTCGCCGTGTCCGACGTCGCGTTCCGGATCGTCGGAACCGGCAGCGTGGGTCTGCGCAGCTATATCGCCCTGCTGCACGGCAATCGGGACGAGGTGCTCGTACTTCAACTGAAACAGGCCCGGCCGTCCGCACTGGCGGCGTACCTGCCGGTCGACGAACCGAAGCACGAGGGCAAGCGGATCGTGCACGGCGCCCGGCTGGTGCAAGCGGAATCGGACATCCTCCTGGGCTGGACGACCATCGACGGCCTCCCCTACATCGTGCGGCAGTTCCGAAACCTCAAAGGCGACATCGATCCAACCGGTCTCGAGCAGGATCATCTCGATGACTACGGCCGCCTGGCGGGCGCCCTGCTCGCGCGTGCGCATACCCGCTCCCTCGATCCGCGGGCGCTCGCCGGATACTTCGCCGGCGACACGGAACTGGACGAGGCGATCGGGCGGTATGCCGTCCGCTACGCCGATCAGACCGAAGCCGACCACGCAGTGCTGGTGGCCGCCGTGAAATCGGGGCGGATCGCCGCCGAACCGGTTTGATCCGGCACGACCAGCTCGATCGTCGTGGGCCGAGACAGATCGCCACTCCCCCGAGATACGACGCGCGGTTGCGCCTCGTATCCACCCGAGCCGGAATGCCTCGGATTCGTGAGTGTGAGTGGCGACCTGTTTCGTCGCAATCAGAAACCTACCTCGCCCCTCCGACACGAATCTCCCGGCCGGACTCTGCAGCGGCGGACCGCCGTCGCCGCCAGCTGAACCACCGGAGGGACAAGGCAAGCACTCGCGGCACGACGAAATAGACCGCGGTGGGAACGACGACCCCGGTCAGCGACAAGGCTCGAAGCCAAGTCGGCCAGGCGGCAGTGATCGGGCCCGACAGCGTCATGACGGTCATGCCCAGTGTGACGAGCGGGAAGATCGAGACCCAGGTGACGGCGACCCGCAGGTGGATGGACGGCACCGACACGACGTCCCGGACAGGCCGGCCCGCACGCTTGCGGCGCGGCTTTGTCACCGCCGGGGCGAGTTGCTCGACCACTGCGGATGCGAGAGCGAGAGATTCCATCCTGAGGCAGACCTTTCGAAACTCCAACTATTCAGTTGCACTTGGAGCGTAAAGCGTGGCGAAGCAACTTGCAACCAAACAGTTGGAGTTTGTCGTAGGATTCACCGGTGGCGTGGGATACCGAACGAACCAGGAGACTCCTCCTCGAGGCCGGCGCCGAGGAGTTCAGTGCGTTCGGCCTGGCCGGCGGCCGAGTCGATCGGATCGCCGCGAAGGCAGGCGTGAACAAAGAGCGCATCTACCAGTACTTCGGCAAGAAGGAGGCGTTCTTCAGCGCCGTCGTCGAGAGTGAACTGACGGCGTCACTCGCCGCCGTCGAACTGTCCGGAGACGGAGTGTCTGCCGTCACCGACTACGCCGGCCGTCGATTCGACTACCAGCGCACGCACCCGGCCTTCACCCGCCTGCTGTTCTGGGAAGGCCTCGAACTCGAGGAACCGGTAGCCGAGGAAACCCGTCGGAAGCACGCGCAGGCGCTGGTTGCGGGAGCACGGAAAGCCACCGACCTTTCCGTGGCCGACGCCCAGGAACTCCTCATCACGGTGATCACACTGGTCGACGGTTGGGTCACGCTCCAGACCGCGGACCGACTGTTCTCGCCACCTCGTTCTCGCCGCGACGACCGGGATTCACGAAGACGCGAATTCATCGTGATGACCGTCGAAGCCGCCACCCACGCAGCGATCGCCCGGACCGATCGGACCTGACCCATTGCGGTGCACCGGAGCGGATCGAGCTGGCAAGGTCTAGTCATGGCATTCGGGTGGCGGTCGGTCGCTGCGGAGTGGCCGCTGGTGATACCACCCGTCGCGGTTGCGGTGCTGGGCATGACGTGGGGCCGCCACATCGGCACAGTCCTGGTGCTCGCCGTCGCGGTGGTCCTGGTCGGTGCGGTGCTCGCGGCGGTTCATCACGCCGAGGTGGTTGCGCACAAGGTCGGTGAGCCGTTCGGATCGCTGATTCTCGCGGTCGCCGTCACCGTCATCGAGGTCGGACTGATCGTGACGTTGATGATCTCGGGTGGTCCGGCGACGGCGTCGCTGGCCCGCGACACCGTGTTCGCGGCGGTGATGATCACCGTCAACGGCATCGCCGGGTTGTCGCTGCTCGTCGGCTCACGAAGGTACGGAGTCGCGCTGTTCAATGCGGAGGGAACCGGCGCAGCACTGGCGACGGTGGCATCACTCGCGACGTTGAGTCTGGTGCTCCCGACCTTCACGACGAGCCGGCCGGGTCCCGAATTCTCCTCGGCCCAATTGGTATTCGCGGCGGTGGCGTCGCTGGTGCTGTACGGGATGTTCGTCCTCACTCAGACCGGCCCGCACCGGCACTTCTTCCTGCCGGTCATCGCCGATGAACCGGAAACCGGCGACCGGAACTCCGCGCCCCCGACCGGCCGGATGGCCGGGATGAGCCTCGCCCTGCTGGTGGTGGCGCTGTGCGCAGTCGTGGGATTGGCGAAAGTGGAATCACCCGCGATCGAGGATGCGGTCGAGGATGCCGGATTGCCACAATCCATCGTCGGTGTGGTCATCGCGCTGCTCGTGCTTCTGCCGGAAACCCTCGCCGCGGTGCGGGCGGCGCAGCGAAACCGGATCCAGATCAGCTTGAACCTGGCCTTCGGATCCGCGATGGCCAGCATCGGCTTGACCATCCCCGCCATCGCCGTCGCGTCCATCTGGCTGGACGGGCCGCTTCTGCTCGGCCTCGGTCCGACCCAGGTCGTGCTGCTCGCGATCACCGTGGTGGTGGGCATGCTGACGGTGGTACCCGGCCGCGCCACCCGACTCCAGGGCGGCGTCCACCTGGTGCTGTTGGCCGCGTACGTGTTTCTCTCCGTCAACCCTTGAGCGCGGTCCGCTACCTCGCCGCCCGTGGAGACGTCACCAGCGCGCCCGCCGGATTCGCGTTCGGGTAAGTTTCCGCGCATGAGAACCGCATCGTGGGTCAGCGCGGCGACTGCGGTGTTGCTCGGCGCCACCGCTGCCGCAGCGTGGAGGAAAGCGAGTCTTGCCGATCAGGCCAGGCGCGAAGCGGAGGTCGCACTGGATGCGGCGCTCGAGCAACTCGAAGCGATGACCCGGATCGCCGAAGCCGCGCAGCAAGCGCTCCCACGGCCGCTGGAAGTCGAGTTCGACGTCCAGCGCATCCGTGGACCCGTCGACCGATTCCGGCTCCGCAACGTCGGAACGGGAATCGCCACCAACGTGCGATTCGTCGTCGATCCCGCCGAGGAGCAGAATCGGCGGGTCCCGACGCCGCAGTGGCTGGACGAAGTCGCGGTGACGCTGCTGCCGAAGGAGTGGGCCGATTTCTCCGCGAGCGCGCTGTCTCCCGTCGCCGGCTCGTGGCGAATCGTGTTTCCGGCCTTTGTCACCGTGATTCACGACGAGGCCGGGACTCCGCGACGACTGGACCTGCCGACGGCCGTCGTCACCGAGGACGGCGTGATCGGCTGACTGCCCGACACCAGCACCCGGCGAGGCGCGATCGAACGTTCACTGCCCCAGCCGGTCCTCGACCAGGTCGAACCAGTCGAGCACTGCGCGCTCGTACACGATCCCGAAGTCGAGTGTCGCCAGCGCAAATCGGTTGGATCCGTGCACGGCGGCGTCACGCTCGTACTCGGCGAGCTGACTCTCGTGGGCCGCGCGGTGCGAGTCCAGCATCGCGGCCAATCGCTCGGGCGGAAGGTGCGCGCCGAACGCGACGGTGAGAAGCAACGGGTAGCGAATGTTCTCCTGGCCGGGTTCTCGCTCGATCCATTCCGCGAACGCCCGGCGACCCTCGTCGGTGAGCGTGTAGGGCTTGCGTTCGCGGGCACCGCGCTCCCCCGCCTCGATCAAACCGGCACGCTCCATTGCCGCGAGTTCTCGATAGACCTGGCTGGTCGTGATCGACCAGAACTTGCCGATGCGTTCCTGCGCGGTCACCACCAGATCCCATCCGGTCTTGGAACCCTCGTGCAGGAACCCGAGGAGCGACGCCGCAGTGGCGTTGAGGGGGCGTTCGTCCATCTCGCGGTCCTTCGCTCGATCGGGGTTGACATTCCACTGTGTCATATCGATCATGGTTATCAGCGACATTCCACAGTGGAACGTCATCGCCAAGGAGGGTCCGATGCAGTACGCGGACAACATCCGGATATCCGATTCCGAACGTGACCAGGTCGTCGGTGAACTCGGGCGGCACCTCACCGCCGGGCGGCTGACCATCGTGGAGTTCGACCAGCGGGTGGCAGAGGTCTATCGATCGACCACCCGGCAGCAGGCGCATCAGGTGTTGCGCGATCTACCGTCCGCAGCCTCAGCAGTTGCCACTGCCCCGGTCGCGACACCACCCAACCGTCCCGCGCGTCGCCGCATCCCGGGTCACCAGCAGATCGAGTGGCTCGCCTGGGCCGTCGCGGGCGGAATCAATTTCGCGATCTGGGGCATCATCTCGCTCGCTACCGGGATGATGATCTACTTCTGGCCGGTGTGGGTGATAGGCCCATGGGGGTTGGTGCTACTGGGCCGGACCCTGCTCGGCCGCGAGAGCGGGTGCAGCAAATTGACCGACGCTCTGCGCGACGACCGGATGAGAGCCGTCGCGAGTCGGTGAGCCGCTGCCCGCACCCGTCCCGCTCAGCCGAACTGCGTCACCCGGTGAAACGCGTGGTCCAGAGTCGGATCGTCTCATCGGCGGCACCGCGCTCCCTCAGCCACCCGTGCACACCGCCCGGGTGCGCATCCCAGCGGTCGAGGACACCCTCGATCGCCTCGGGGACGGCACCGCGCAGATCGCGGTCGTTGGGATGCGCCTGACCGAGTTCAGGGGCGAAACGGGTAATGCGCGCCAGGACGGCAGCCATGTGTTCGTTGGTCGATTCGTAGTCGGCAACGATGCGCTCGGGTTCGACTCCGGCGGTGCGCAACAGCAAGGCAACCGCGACCCCGGTGCGATCCTTGCCGGCCGCGCAGTGCAGCAGCACCGGGCCGGGCGCGGTGGCCGCCACTTGCAGGACGTCCACGAGTCGCTCCGCCGCATTCGCGAGGATGCCCTGGTAGATGTCGGCGAGCCTCGCCCCCTGATTCGGCGCGGCGACCTCGGCGTCTGACAGCAGGGAGATCTGGTGCACCACCGTCTCGGCCGACCGCAGCGGGTGCTCCCGGGTCGCGAACTCGCGGGGGCTGCGGAGGTCGACGACGGTGCGGACAGGCCATTCGTCGACCGCGGTGGGGCGGGCGTCGCCCGGCGCGGGCAGTGCGCTGCGATACAGCACTCCGGTCCGCGTCCGACCGCCCTCGGCAACGGGAAGTCCGCCGAGGTCACGCAGGTTGGGGAGTACGTCGAGGTCGGTCACTGTCATATGAGCTTCTTTCCGATGGAGGAGGCGCTGCGGTCGAGTCGCCGGGTCGGTTCCACAACGATGTCGACGGAGCTGGTGCCGAATATTCATCTATACAACTAGCCTAAACCACGATGCCGGACAACCGGCTGGTGAATGCATCTGGCCTGCAAAGACGGGCATCACTCGCGAGACTTGCCATCGATGGGTCCTCTAGACTTACGGAATGCCGAGCAAAACGCCGACTGGTCGGGTGCCGCTCTACCGGCAGGTGCAGGACGTCTTGTTGCAGCGACTCGACGGTGGCACGTTGCAGCCGGGAGACCGGTTGCCGCCCGAGACCGACCTTGCGGCCGAACTCCGCGTCAACCGGCTCACGGTGCGGCAGGCGATCGGCGAACTGACCCGGGCCGGGCGGCTGGTCGCCAAGCAGGGGTCCGGCACGTTCGTCGCCCCGCCGCCCCGGCACTTCCCCATCGAACTCGCCGCCCGTTTCATCAACGATGCCGACGGTCTCAGCGAGGCGTTCAGGTCGGTGGGCCGAGAACTGACCGAGTCACTCGTCTCGAGCGAGATCGTCCTCGGCGGCAGTGCACCGCGAGTAGAGGAGTATCTGCCGGGATGCCGGTTGCGCCGCGTCGACACGGTGCTCGCGGTCGACGGTGAGCCGTGGTTCGCGAACTCGGTCTGGATGGACGACCGCCGGTTCGCCGACATCGACGGGCACCTGCGTGACGGCGTCCCGCTGTACACCGTGTGGCGTGACGTCTACGGCGTCCGACTGAAGGCCGCGTGGCGTTCATTCGCCGCGGGCGCTGCGTCTCCGCAGGTAGCAGCACTGCTCGGGGTACCGCCGGGTGCGGCGGTCCTTTTTCGCGACGGCCTGAATCTCGACGAGGACGAAGCCCCCACCGTGTACATCCACCGTGCGTGTCGCAGCGACCGGGTGCGGTTCGTCGCGAACTACGCCGCGCAAGACTGACCGGGTATATCCGGAGCGCGGGTCGGCCAAACCTCGACGCTGTGACCAGGCCAAACATTCCCGGGCGCCGACCGGGCAGGGGCGGCGCGGACCAGAAATAGGTATACCCCCCGGTGATTCGGCCGATGTGTCCCACACCCCGCATGGGCGACGATGTGAGCTGTCTCACTCATAAGCACGGAGTCGCCCGATGGTCCGACGCCGCCACTGACGGAGGATGCCCGCACCGATGAACGCACAACCGATGACCTGCGGTGACTACGTCACGGCCACCTTCGCCCGCGACTTCGTCGCCGACGGGTTCGACCACGACACTGTCGAGCGCATCCACCGCGGGCTGTTCGACGAGTGGACACACGCCCTCGCCCAATCGGGCCTGTTCAGCAACGGAACAGTCGCGGACGCCCTGGACTCCTGGCAGGACGACCCGCACTCGCTCCTCAGCGCCCTGCTCGCCAACGCGGACGAAATCACTCTCAAGCGCTACGACCTCGTCTGGGAAGCCCTGGAACGAAGCGCTCACGCCGGGTCGGCCGACGCCGTCGTCGAATACGCATGACCCGCCCGCCGGCGGCAATGTCACCGCGAAGTCCACCCCGGCCGGGCCCGACCCCACCGCTGCACCGACCACACCACCCACACCGACGAACGAGACCATGAGCACCAACACTTATCCCACCATCGAAACCATCCGCATCGGGCAGTACGGCCACGAATGCCGCTACTGCGGGCACGCCGTCGCGAAGGACGGCCCGGGCTACCGGCACACCACGACCGGGCAGTTCCGCTGCGATCCCACTAGTCGAGCGCTGCAGGAAGCGCGACTGTCGGACAGCCTGGTTCGGAGCTGAGCACGATGAACGTGCACGCGATGCAGTTGCTCCCGCCGCGCGACGGCCTCGCCGACTACCGCGACGCGGTCGATGCGCTGGCCGCCCTCGAAACCCAGGGACCCCTGCGGGCCGACCCCCGCACGGCATTGCTGTTCGACAGCCTCACCGACGACCTCATCGAGGCCGCTCAAACGAACGGCCTGGGTGACACGATTTCACAGCGCGACATCGTCGCCATGATCGATTCCGCGATCTCCCGCCCGCGCCCGTCACTCTGAATCGGCCGAGCCAGAAGCGCGCTGCCGGGCGCACCCATTCGATTCATGGGGCCCGGGTTGGGCGGTGACGATCAACTCGATGCCGCTCCCCCGCCTGATGGTGTTGTAGATCGGGCAGGAGGCCGCGAACTTCGCAGCCAAAGCGTCCGCCGTCGACTGGTCGACGCCGCGAATATCGATGCGCACTTCCGTGAACTCGTATCGAGTCGGGTCGGCGGAACCCCGTCGATGGGACGCGTGCACCTCGATGTGGGTGACGGGGATGTCGTCGGCCTCCGCGTTCGACTGGATGTTCGCCATCGCGCACGACGTGACGGCGGCCAAGAGCAGTTCGCCTGCCTGAATGGCCTCGGCCGGGCCGAACCTCGAATCCGAGACGAGGTGGTTCTCACGTGCATCGAGGATGAAGCGCCCCGGCGTCCCGGCGACGGTATGCCCGAACACCTGCGCGACGTCCGAAGTCACCGCGACGTCCGCAGTCACCGTGAGGCCTCGGTCGCTCGACGTACCCGGTTGGCCCACTCCCCACTCTGCACACGAGGGAGCCCGAGATTCTCGCGGAGCGTGCTCCCCTCGTACTCGCTGCGGAACAGTCCTCGTTTCTGCAACTCGGGAACGACCTGCCGGGTGAAGTCCTCGAATCCGCCGGGTTGATACGGCGCCTGCACCATGAAGCCGTCGCACGCTCCCTGCCGGAACCATTCCTCGAGCCCGTCGGCGACTTCTGTCGCGGTGCCGATGAACCCACCCTCGACACGGCCCCCGTAACGCTTTCCGAGTTCGCGCAGCGTGAGCCCTTCGCGCTCGGTCATCTCCTTGACCTCCTGGTAGTGGCCCTCGACGCCGGGAACTTCGACGTCGGGAAGCCGCTCGTCGAGCGGGAAGGTCGAAAGGTCCACATCCAAGTGGTATGCGAGCGTGGACAGACCCCCGAGGGGCGGTACGAGGTCGAAGAGTTCCTCGAACGTCTGCTGCGCGATCGCGGACGTCGCCCCGACGACGGGCGCGACGGACGGGAGGATCTTCACGCCATCCGGGTTGCGACCGTGCGTCGCCGCCCGTTCCTTGATCTCCGTGTAGAAGTCCCGGGCGGACTCGAGTGACGCGTGGCTGCAGAAGATCACATCGGACCAGCGTGCTGCGAAGTCCTTGCCCTTGGCGGACGCACCGGCCTGGATCACCACGGGGTAGCCCTGCGGTGGCCGGGGTACGTTCAGCGGTCCCTGCACCGTGAACCAGTCGCCCTTGTGGCGAATCGGGTGCACACGATCCGGATCCGCGAACAACGGCTGTTCGGTGTCGAGGACGAGAGCGTCGTCCTCCCAGCTGTCCCAGAGCTTGCCCGCGACCTCGAGGAACTCGTCCGCGCGCTCGTAGCGCTGATCACGGGGAAACTGCTCGTCCCGGTTGAAGTTTCGCGCCTCCGACTCCTGGAACGAGGTCACCACGTTCCAGGCGGCGCGTCCCTCCGTCAGATGGTCCAGTGTGGCGAAGGACCGCGCGACCGTGAACGGCTGCGCATACGTGGTGGAAACCGTGGCGGCGAGGCCGAGGTGCGAGGTGACCGCACCCATCGAAGACAGGACGTGCAGCGGGTCCAGTCGCATCGAACCGAGGGCACCGTTACGCAACTGGGAGTCGGGGCTGCCGCCGAACCGGTCGGGCACCGACAGGATGTCAGCGAAGAATGCAAGGTCGAAACGAGCATCTTCGAGCGTACGAGCGATGTTCTGGTAGTAGCCGGCGCTGAGCCAGCCGGGAACCGACCCCGGGAACCGCCAACCGCCGGGCCTGCCGGGGCCGGCGGTGACGAAAGCGGCCAGATGCATGAGAGAGGGAGACATGTGTGGTGATACCTACTTTGCAAGAGCCTGAGTGATGACGGACTTGATCGAGTCGAACCGCGAATCCTGCAACCAGGTTGTGACGTCGACGCGCTCCGGATACACGCCGAGTTCGTGAAAGTTGTCCGCCAGGTCCTGGGTTCCGTTGATCGCCGCCGCATCGACGGCAGTGAATTCTCCGGCGCCGGAGTAGGACAGGCGCTTCGCCTTCACCAGGTCGAGATACACCTTCTCCTCGAGATCACTGTTCCCGAAACCACCCAGCTCGGCAAATGCGGCTACCGCGACCTCGGGATTGCCGTCGATCCAGCGCTGCGCATCACGCACGTTCCGGACCAGTGTGGCGGCGGTATCCGGGTGATTGAATGCGAAGTCCTCACTTGCGACGAAGAAGGCGTAGTCGTAGGTCTTCACGTCAGGCAGCGCGACCGCGTTGTGTTTGCGCTTGGCCAACTCGATGGTGGGCTGCCAACTGATCCACGCGTCGACCTTGCCCTCCGCGAAGGCCGCTTCCGCGTCCGCAGCGGGAAGATTGACGTATTCGACGTCTTCGAGTGTGAGGCCCACCGATTCCAGGTACTTCACCAAGCTGTACGTCCCGGTGGTGCCGCGATGATCCGCGACCTTGCGTCCTCGCAGATCTGCACCCGACTTGATGTCCGATCCCTGCGGAACGAGGATGTCCACCTCGTTGGCCGGAAGTGGATACGCGACCAGCGGAACGATCGGTACGCCACCACCGATCGCGTAGATCACCGCAGTGGCGGTGGCGAAGGAGAAGTCGACACTTCCGGACTTGACGGCTTCCATGACCGGAAGGGAGGCCGGGAATCCCGACGGCCACTGGACAGGGACTCCAAGATCCTTGGCGAGGTCGAATCCGCCGAGATTGTTGCGCAGGATGGTGCCGGGCTCTGCCTTCCCGTCGCCGATCAATGCGTATCGCACCTCGGTCAAGGGACCGCCGGCGGAGCCGGAAGCCGATGCGCCGCAACCAGTCAGCGAGAGAGCGGAGAGGCCGAGGACTCCGGCGCCTGCCGCCTTGAGGAATCCTCGCCGATCGAGGGCGCGCAATTGTGAAGGGACGCGGGGTGACATGAGGGGTGAAGACCTTTCGGTGAGACTGGGGATCAGGCGAGTGCGTTGTCTGCCTGGAGGAGTCCGTCGAGCAACTCCTCCTTCCAGGCGGCGAGTTGGGCGTCTCCACGGTGCCGTGGCCTGGCCTGCCCGATCCGCAGATCGCGGGTGATGCCCTGTTCGGTCAGGAGGAGCACACGGTCGGACAGCACAAGTGCCTCCTCCACATCGTGGGTCACGAGCAGGACCGTTCTCGGTTGCTCGGCCAGGACGCGTTCGAGGAGTTGCTGCATGGCCACGCGAGTGATCGCGTCCAGAGCGCCGAAGGGCTCGTCGAGGAGGAGGACGTGAGGCCGGTGCAGCAACGCTCGGGCGAGCGCCACCCGTTGACGTTGTCCGCCCGAAAGTTCTGACGGCCAGTCGGTCTCACGCCCGGACAAACCTACTTCGTTCAGCAGCTCCACTGCGCGTTCGCGTTGGTGCCGGGTTCCGAGCTGCACGTTGTCCAGGACATTCCGCCACGGCAGCAGTCGATCCTCCTGGAACATCATCCGCGACATCGGGCCGCCCGACCTGTCGCCGGTGGATTCGACCGCGCCGCGCGTCGGTTGTTCGAGGCCGGCGATGATGCGCAGAAGCGTGGACTTGCCGACCCCGCTGGGTCCGAGGAACGAGACGAACTCGCCGGGCGCGACACTCAGGTCGATATCGTGGAGAACGGTCTTGTCCCGGTAGCGGTGGCCGATTCCGGACAATTCGAGGCCGACGAGGTCGGTGGGCGGCATCAGCGATTCCCTCCCTGGTAGTGGGGATTCCACCGCAGAACCCGGGCTTCGATCAGCCTGGTGATCTGGTCGGCGAGTAGTCCTGCGACTGCGTACAGCAGGATCGCGAGAACGATCCGGTCGTTGCGCAGCATGTCCCGGCCGTTCTGGGCCAGGAACCCGATGCCCTCGCTGGTGGCGATCGTCTCGGCGATCACCAGCGTCAGCCAGGCGACTCCCAGCGCATACCGGATGCCCGTGAGAATCATCGGCATGGCCCCGGGAATGATGATGTCCCGTATGCGAGCGCCCCGGCCCAGTCCGTAGGACTCGCCCAGCTGAACGAGTTTCGGATCGACGGTGCGAATTCCCGCGACGGTGTTGAGGTACACGGGAAAGATCACACCCAAGGTCACGAGCACGACCTTCGGGAGTTCACCGATGCCGAACGCCGCGATCAGCAGCGGGACCAGGGCGAGGTGCGGAAGGGCACGCAGCATCTGCAGGGTGCGGTCCACCAACCCCTCGGCGATCTTCGACAGTCCGACGACGAAGCCGAGCGCGAGTCCGATCGATGCTCCGAGGGCGAACCCGATCAGGATCCGCCGCAGGCTGACCGTCAGGTGCCGCTGCAGCTCTCCCGCGGCCCACAATTGGTCTGCAGTGGCCAGGACCTTGCTGGGTGGAGGCAGGATCGAGGGTGAGATCGCCCCGGTCGAGGACGCCCATTGCCAGCCGAGAATCACGAGGACGGGCACCACCCACGGCAGCAACGACAACGGTTGAAGTCGGTAGCGAGGAACGGAACGTCGCGGCCGGCGGGGATCCTCCGTCGGCTCGGCCCGGGCGGCTCGCGGTGCAGCAAGTTGTGTCTCAGACATTCCCGGCGACACCTGATCCGGGTTGTGCTGATTTTCGGATACGAACTCGCGCTGAGTGGATATTCATGGCTTCTCCTTGTGCTGACGCCGAGGAGCCTACGAACATCTGCACAACGTTGTCTGCATCTGTATACACATGGATTCAAACTCTTTACTTCGGTTGTCCGCCTCTGGTAAGGCTTGCTTCACGGCACGGCGTTCGTGCCCGGACAGGGGAACTCGGTGGAGAGAGAATCATCGGTGTACAAGCAGCTACGTGAGCGGATAACGGGTGGCGCCGATCGGCCCGGGACGATGCTGATACCGGCGACGATCGGCGCGGAGCTGGGACTGTCCCGCACACCGGTGCGGGAAGCGCTGCAACGGCTCGAATACGAGGGGCTGGTTGTTCAGGCACCGCGCGGATACCGCGTACGTGAACGCACCGCCGAAGAGGTTCTCGAGATCTGCGAGGCACGGATCGCACTCGAGTCCGCGATCGCCTACTCCGCCGCGACCCGTCACACCGAATTGGACCTTGCACGGTTGACCCGACTGTTCGAGCAGGCGATCGAATCACCCGACCCCTCGACGAGCCTGGCGCTTCACAACGAATGGCACGGCGCGCTTCGGAGCGCGGCACACAATCAGACCATCACGCAACTGATGGACCGGCTGGACGCCCAGTTGCGGGTCTACGACGCCGAGGAAGCGCAGGCCTCGTCCAATCTGCAGCAGATCGAATCGGAACACCGCGAGATCCTGACCGCGGTGCAGGCCGGCGATGCCGAGAAGGCGCGAATCCTGATGATCGCGCACCAGGCGCGCACCCGCGATCTCCGGATCGCAGCAATGGCGCGGCGGTAGATCACCCGCACCGCCGTGCGACCGGACCCCGCAATCCCGACCGAAGCCGGGCGTGCCGCGGCGGCGTCTGCCCTGGCTGGTGGCCGCCGTGGCGGTGCTGGGGACGCCGCTCGGGCCAGCTGGGCCGTGTGGCCCCGTGGCCGATCCGTTCGACACGGTCGTCATCGACGAGCACGTCACCGAGATGATGCTCCTGGCTACGAAATGCCGCCATCACAGCACCGCCACATGACGGCTCAGCCCGCGATCGTCGGACTCATAAAGCCGTCGTCTTGGCCGGCCGGTTGCTGCCGAAGAGTTTTCGTGCCTGGTATCGCACCAGCCCGAAGCCCACGTCGATGACATAGAAACGGGCGGTCACGAGGAATTCCTGAAACTTGTTGCGGTTGACCGCATAGCTCAGGGAACGGACGAGTTCGGTATCGGCTTCGCCGAGCTCCGCCAGCCGCTCGAGGTTCTCGCGAGCGAACAGCTCACCGCCCTCCCCGGCAGCGTTCAAGTACATGCGGCGGACCGCCCTCGACGGGATCTCCCGGGGCAGGCTCGTGCACTGTCCGGATGCACCCACGATGTGGAGTCCGATCATCGTCCGCAGGCACTTCTCGCATCGGCCGCAGTTGTATTTGCTCGCCAGATTCCACCAGCACACCCGCAGGTGATTCATGGCGACCGCGGACTCCTTGATGCGGGCCAGTTTGGCAACACGGTCCGCTTCGATGCCGTCGTGCACGATCTCGACATCACTGCTCGACCACAGCGGGTCGAGGTCGGGATGCGTCCCGAGCGGGGCAAGCCGCGATTCGTCGTCGGACGCCGGAATGTAGACCTTGCGCAGGTGAGGGGACAATAGTAGCGAAACGTGGGCGAGGAAGGCGCCGTGTGCCTGGCTCTGCCAGTGCGGTCCGTGCTTGGCGTGGAGCAGGCGAACGTTGGATCGGACCTCGATCAGTTCCTTTCCGAGTTCGGTCGCCATCGTCCGGGCCCGATCGACCGCCTCCTCCCACAGCACGTGGTTGTCGAGACTGATATCCAGTCCGTGGATGATGATCAAGTGCGTGATCTCATCGAGATGCTTCAGTGCGGTGTAGAACGAGTCCACGCCACCCGAGAAGAAGCACCCGACCCCTCGACGGTCCTGCTCCAGCGGGCTGGGTGCCGCGGTCTCGGCCTGCGTGGAGGTGCGCTGAAGCATCTCGGGGAACCAGTCGAGCAGCACGTCCTGGGCGGCCAGGCTGCCCTCCAACGCGGTATTGTCGACGGCCGGGGTGATTGCGAGCTGCAACCCTTTTCGCATCGCTGTCACACGAAGCGTGGGCAGCCACGGGGTACCGGTGACATCGACAGCCACGTCGGACTCGGTCCACACGGTGAACGATTCGCCATCGATCACCAGCTTCGCAGTCGAGCGGTACGTGTCGTCAACCGACACCGAAGCCTTCAGTTCCATTGCCGCACCTCAATATAGGTATTCATTCGAGTTCCTCGTTCAGCTCTGTGTGACTCTCGCAAGTTACCGCACCGTGTCGTCGTCGGCCGAGCAACCATCGGAGTGGGACCGGGGACGAAGGAAGCCTGCGTCACTGAGCACCGGGCCCCGCAGCGGCGCCTACCTGCCTGACCAAGTCCCGAATCTCCTGCGCGACGAGATGGGGTTCGACCAGCGGAATGTAGTGATGCCGGTTCTCCGAATAGACGTGCCGTCCGGACGGGGAGAGTTCCGCGGTTCGGCGGTGCGCGGCGCCGAGGAAATCGCGATCGCGATCCTTCTCGGGTGGGATCCTGTTCGACGAGATCGTGGTGAGCGAGACGTCGGGTATGTGGGGGCCACTGTCGTGAAGCGCAGTGAAACTTTCGCGGAAGGCTCGCCACTCGGCCCGCGCAGCGCGGACGGAGTTCATCGTCGATCCCTCGTCGACCGCTTCCTTCAGCGCCGCACCCTGCAAGAAGCGGTAGTAGGACTTCCCCAGCAGCGGGCGAAGAAGTTTCAACCGCGCCAGAATCACCTGCGAACCGTACAGCACCGAAGCACCCCGCATGGCTGCCATCATCCGCTCGGGTTTGCAGATCTCCGACACTTCGTCGACCAGAGCGACGGCCTTGATCGTGTCCGGTCGACGGTTCGCCGCCACGCGTACCACCGGGCCGCCGTAGCTGTGTCCCACAACGACGCAGGGGCGGTCGACGGTGGCGTCGAGGACGGCCAGATGGTCGTCGAGTATCCGATCGAAATCGCGTCCGGTCTCGTCGGGGTCGCTGAGTCCGTGCCCAGCGCGGTCATACACGATGGTGTGTGCAAACTCGGCAACCAGTGGTTGAACAAGCGACCAGGTCGATCGACTCTTCCCCATCCCAGACTCGAAGAACACCGACACCGACCCATCTCCGGCAGTGCAGTAATGCAACCGACGATCGGCGATGAGAACAAAGCTGGACGTACTTTCAACAGGCATGGTGGAGCGGCCCTTCGGTCGGGCGCTGTGCGGCAGCGACGTGTCACGCCTCGAAATACACCGCTACGCGCCTATTTTCCTGCTCGGTGGTCTCTCGGAAGTTGGCACAGTTACTGATTCGAACTGATTCACCATACCCAGCATCGAAAATCGACTCGCCATCCCCATCGGCAGTGATGACAGACGGACGGGACGGGTGCCGGAATCCATGGATCTCCAATACCTGAGGTCGGTTACCGGGCCTCCTCACGAACTGGACTGTCGAACTACCCCTTTGGAATTGGACTCAGACCGTCAGGTCGATGCGCTGCGCCCACCTGACCACCCTCGACGCGCAACTGCGCGAGCGCGGGGTTGGTTTGCGAACGCACCGTCGCCCAGGTCCCCGACCCCCTCGGTGTTCGAGGCCCCCACCGGCGCCGATCCGGCTGTCACCTGGGTGTATCGAGGTCACGATGTCAGCAGCGACATCGCCACTCAAAACCATTGCTGTAATTGCCAACCCGTTGACCCAGTGGCCGACATAGCCCGTACCGTATGCGGCGACTGTCCGATCCGCGCCGGAGCTCGATCTGCCTGAACACATCTGTGCGGCGTTACTTTGTGGGTCACGTTCGGGAAGATCGTGCCAGTACGGCACACTTCGACGGAAGATGGTGGAATCGAGATTCGGTGATGACCGGGGACGCGCGTGCCTGGCATCATCACCGTGAAGAGAGGGATCAAGGCATGGCAGTGCAAGCATCCATCGACCTCGTCGAGGTGAACGTCATCAAATCGGTGTTCTCCATCGATGGCAAGCACTTCACCGTGCAGACATCGGCCAACGTCTCCCTGGATCGGAGCGGAACGCCATGGCTGCCCCCGGGAGTCGTGGTGGCGATGACGACCGAGCAGGACTTGGAGCTCGACGCCCCCGTCGATCCTGCCGCACTGTCCGGTGCCGAACAGGCACGTGACCTACTGCACTCGTGGTACCCGCAACTCCACACCCCGAGCGTCGTCGCGCCCGTCATTTCAACAAGCGATCGTGAGGGCGGCGGGGTCGGATGCTTCTTCAGTGGCGGTCTCGACGCGTTCTACTCCGTTCTGAAGAATCGAGCCGAGATCACGCATCTCATCCTGGTGCACGGATTCGACATCGATCCTCGTCGCCCGAAACCATACGAGCGAATATCGGCAGGTGCGCGCGAAGTTGCTGCCGAGATGGGAGTAGAGCTGATCGAGATTCGTACCGACCTCCAGTTTCTCCACACGAGACACGGAAACAACTGGGGTAGCACCGCACATGGCGCTGCGCTCGCACATGTGGCGCTCCTTCTCTCACCCCACCTGCGCAAGGTGATTGTGGCCGCGTCCGGGTCCTACGACACGGGCAACATGACCCCGCACGGGAGTCATCCGGATCTCGATCCGCTGTGGTCGAGCGGAAACCTCGAGATCGTTCAGGACGGTACGGACGCCAACAGGATCGACAAGGCCGAGGCCATCCAGGACAGCGATCTGGCGATGCGCCACCTGCGCGTGTGCAATTTGAACTGGGACGGCGACTACAACTGCGGGAAGTGCGAAAAGTGCATCCGCACCATGATCAACCTGTACATCGCCGGAGGGCTGGAACGGTGTGAGACGCTTCCCCATACGATCCCGATCGAGAGAATGAACCGCATGCACGTCACGTCGGGGGCTTTCCCCTTCGCGAAGGAGAACCTCGACGCGATGCGCGCCCGGGGAATCCACGACGCCGAGCTGGAAGCCGCTCTGCAACGCATTCTCGACCGCACTCCCCGCGAGCAGCGAATTCTCGAGTACCGGTGGTTGCTTCTGGAAGTTGCACCGCGCGTGCCGCGCGTCCTGATCGGCCTCCTGGTTCAGCGTCTCCGGACAATTCGCGCTGATCGATCCTCGCACTCTGCGCAGCATTGACCGTGCGCGGAGTAGCATGACCGCGCTGTCGTGAATACCCGAGCAAGAAGAGCGGCATCCCGAGCCCGTGGTGGGCGGGGCTGTGCCGAGTTCCGCCGATACACCGCTCCGGCAATACGCGGCGTACAGCAGGATCGCGAGAACGGTCCGGTCGTAGGGGTTGGTGGACCACACCCTGCAGATGCTGCGTGCCCTTCCGCACCTCGCCCTGGTCCCGCTGGTGATCGCCGACACGATCGCCACCAGCGAGGGCATCCGGTTCCTGGCCCAGAACGGCCGGGACATGCTGCGCATCTTCGACTACGAGTTCGCGCGCGCTTCGGAGCGCGGCACACAATCAGAGGCCTCGTCCAATCTGCAGCAGTTCGAATCGGAACACCGCGAGATCCTGACCGCGGTGCAGGCCGGTGATGCAGAGGAGGCGCGAACCCTGATGATCGCGCACCAGGCGCGCACCCGCGATCTCCGCATCGTAGCAATGGCGCGGCGGTAGATCACCCGCACCGTCGTGCGACCCGGGCCCACCGCACCCGTCCACTACCATCCTTCGCAGATGGGACGCGCGGTCTGGGCGCCCGGTGAGACGAAGGATCGGCAATGACGAACGACCGCAGGGAGAGCCCGCAATCCCACCCGAAGCCGGGCGGCCTGCGGCGGCGACTGCACTGGCTGGTGGCCGCCACGGTGGCGGTGGTGGGGGTTGTCGCCGTCGGTGCGTACGTGCTGACCGCCGGATCCGACGACGCGGGCGAAGCCCACGACTTCGCACCCAGCGCGGACAATCCCGACCCGTCACTGGCAATCAAGGGGATCGTCACCGTCGACTATGGGCCCGCCGATCATGTGCAGGCACCGCAACGGGTGGCCTACGACCAGAGTCCGCCGTTCGGTGGTGCACACGATCAGTACTGGGCAACCTGCACCGGAATTGTCTATCCCGATGCGATCCGCACCGAGAACGCCGTGCATTCCCTCGAGCACGGGGCCGTGTGGGTGACCTACGACCCGGATCGTCTGAGCGCCGACGACATCACCGCACTGGCGGCGCACGTCGAGGGCGAACCGTACAGCCTGATGTCGCCGTACCCGGGTCTCGGTTCGGCAGTGTCGCTGCAGTCGTGGGGTCACCAACTCCGACTCGACGACGTCCACGACCAGCGGATCGCCGACTTCCTCACAGCTCTGCGACAGAACCCGAACACGTACCCGGAGCCCGGAGCGACCTGCTCGACGGTGCGCGGCGGATTCGACCCCGCCGATCCGCCGCCGTTCGATCCCTCCGCACCGGGCACGGATGCAGTTCCGGTGGACGGCAACTAGTAGACTGTCGCGGCTAAGTGTTGGGATATAGGTGGCGGAGTTTGATGCGGGCGTCGTCGGTGGTGAAGTGCCA